>JAXHOK010000058.1:0-24264 GCA_034519515.1 Arcicella sp. | reverse complement strand
CTGTTGGGTTCTACGGGTGGTCCCGTTAGTATGCTGAATAACAATCTCTTGGGGAAATCTGCCTTTTTGACTGGTGCATTTCCAGCGATGTACGGAAACGCAACGGCGGGAGTTTTTGACCTGCAAATGAGAAATGGTAATAACGAAAAACACGAATTTATGGGTCAGGTGGGCTTCAATGGCTTAGAATTGGGAGCAGAGGGACCTTTGTCCAAAAACTCAAAAGCATCTTATCTCATCAATTATCGTTATTCAATCTTGGACTTAGTCAAGCAAATAGGTATAAATTTTGGCACAGGGGCTGCCGTACCAGCTTATCAGGATTTATCGGTAAAAATAAACATCCCTACCGAACATTTTGGTACATTTTCTATCTTTGGATTGGGAGGAAAAAGTAAAATTAAATTTAGCGATGAACAAAAAGAAAATTTCTACGTTGGGGAAGGTGAAAGTATTGATTATCAGACTTCTATGGGCTTAATTGGATTATCAAATACTTACTTTTTTACGCCTAAAACTTCTGGGAAAGCCACAATTTCATGGTCGGGTTCGTCAGAAAATGTGATTATAGATGATGTTTTGAAGGATAAAAATGGTTCAGTAACCATTCGTCCAGATTATCGGAATAATTCTTTCCAAAATCGCTTAGCTTTTTCTTATGTTTTGAACCAAAAATTGAACGCCAAAAACAGTTTTGTAGCGGGGATTACCTTCAATCAATTTCATCTAAACTACATCGACAGCACCCGTACAGAAGGCAGTAAATTTGTAACCCTACGCAATTTTAAAGGTGATGCAGGCTTTTTGCAAGGCTACGGAAACTGGCAAACTCGCCCTTCGGACAGACTGACGATTAACGCAGGGATTTACTATCAACAATTACTTTTGAATAATACATTTTCCCTTGAACCTCGTGCGGGTTTGCGTTATAATCTATCTAATAATCAGAGTATTAGCTTCGGAATTGGCAGAAATGGTCAGTTGCAGGTTTTACAATTATATTTCAATAATAAGTCCGAAAATGGGTCATATTCAGAAACAAACCGAAACTTAGACATGACCCACAGCGACCAAATTGTATTGGGTTATGAAAAGAATTTAGGGGCAAAAACTCGCTTGAAATTGGAGACCTACTACCAAAGTTTGAGTAACATTCCTGTGGATAAAAAACTCTCCAATTATTCAGTTTTGAACATCGGGGCAGACTTCGGAACAAACGATAAAACCGACTTACAAAACACAGGAACGGGTAGAAATTATGGGGCTGAAATGACCATTGAGCGTACTTTTAGCGATGGTTATTATTATTTGGCAACCGTATCAGTTTTTGATAGCAAGTATAAAGGCAGCAACGGAATTGAGCATAATACTGCATTTAACGGAAATTATACCATCAATTTATTGGCGGGAAAAGAGTTTCAAGTAAGTAAAAAAATGGTGCTTTCGTTCGATACTAAAATTACCTCAGCAGGCGGAAAACGCTATACTCCAATTGATTTTGAGGCTTCTAAAAAAGCTCAGAGAGTCGTATATTTTACAGACCAGGCATACCAAAATAGTTACAAGGATTATTTCAGAGCTGATTTCAAAATAACGCTTCGCAGAAATGGCAAAAACATCATGCAGGAATGGTTTTTGGATTTGCAGAACGTATCAAACGCTCAAAATATTTTTGAACAAACCTATAATCCAACAACTAACGCAATCTCAACAACGTATCAATTGGGTTTCTTTCCAAATATTAATTATCGGGTTCAGTTTTGAGGTTGTTAATTCAATCCATTGGTTCATACGTCAATTAAGTTGTTTTTGTCTTAAAATCTTTGATTGTGTGACTTCCCGAAAGTTATTTCTACTTTCGGGAAGTTAATCCCTACAACACCTCCACAACCTCTTGCCCCACTAAATACAACAAAATTCCCTCCACTTTCGGGTGTCCCATATCTCGATAAATATTCATATATTGTTTCACTTGTCGGGCGTGTGATTCTGATTTTGAACCCGTTTTATAATCCAAAATCACGATGCGGTCTCTCAGCCTTACCACACGGTCGGGACGAAGCGGTTTGCCGTTGGGCATAATGATTTCTCGCTCATTTTTTACAGTATCTGGATGTACTTCAAAAAGTGGACTAATTTCTTTTAATTGCATGATTTTCAGTAAAGTAACCTTCATTTCTTTTAATTCATTTTCAGAAATTAACCCTTCTCTAATTCCTTCCGCCAAGGCTTCATCAACGTCATAAATGGTCTTGATTTTAGCAAAAGTATTGTGAATTTTATTACCATAATCACGGCTTTTTTCAAAGGTTTCAATATCAAAAACTCTTTCGGCAGAACTCCGCAATTTGATGCCATTATTCTTTTTGGACGAAGTCATCGCATCAATTTCCATTACCAAATTAGCCTTTTCTTTATCCTCAGAAATCTTCTTGGGATTCCCCTGACTAATGACTTCAAGATGCCTTTCGCCAGGTTCAATAATGGGGCAACCCACAAAGCGGTACAACTGATTGCCAACCGTTTTATCAAACCGAAAACCATCTTGTTTTACCAGCAAATAAAGCCGTTCCGTAGGACGAGTTAGTGCCACATAAAGCATATTGAGACTCTCCAAAAAGGTCTTTTCTTTCTCGGCGTGATACTGGGGAGCGATAACAGTTTGAGCCAGGGAACTACTCACTTTCAAGGGTGCATAAGTCAATTTTGTCGCTAAATCTGCCTTAAATTCCACTTCTGGGGGCAACTCCGCCCAAATTTCAGAATAATTATTGGTGTCCATCGACCAGTCGCAATACGGTACAATTACTACGGGAAATTCCAACCCCTTCGCCTTGTGTACGGACGTAACGGTGATGGCGTTTTGGTCCTCGGGCGTGGAGATGGAAAGCACGTTTTTCTTCTGCTCCCAAAACTGGATAAAATCGGTGAGGTGCGTACTGGTTTTATTCTGAAAATCAATCAGAACATCCAAAAATCTGAATAAGAAATCTAACTCTTTGTGATGTTTGAAAAGGTTGAAAGTATTGATAATTTTTTCAGCAATTTCATACAATGCCATTTGTTGTAACCTAAACGCATTGAGGGTAAATCCCTGGGCTTCAATCAGCCCGTAAAATTTGTTAATATCCTTAGATTCAATGGCTTGCTTGATAATTTGATTATCGTCAGTATTTGGAATTTTCTCTAAAACTACTCGATAAAACAAATAAATGGCTTCATATTTTGCCAAAGCATTCTCTGGATTTTGAACCACTTTCATCAAAGAAGTAGTCAGATTCACGGCATCCGAAAAACCTAAACTTAATGAATCCGTGGAAATGACGGGGATATTTTCGTTCTTCAGCAAATTCGCTACGATGCGAGAATGCTTATTTTTCCGACATAAAATGGCTATATCTTCGTAAGCATATCCTGCCAAAATCGCCTCTTCAATCAGCTCTTGGATTCGTCCCCACATTAATTCATCTTCTTGTCCATCGGTCAAAAAATCCACCTCTACGTGTCCGCCCATTTTGGCATTTTGCGGAATTTGTTGAGCAAAAAACTCATCGTAAACTTTTGGTAAAATCGGTGAAATTGCCTCATTATCAGGCGATTCCTTGATAAACTGAAAGAAATCATTATTGAATTTAATAATTTCAGAGGCACTTCGATAATTAGTCGTCAGATTCTCCGCCTTCAAATATGGGCGAACGCTGGCGTATCTTTCCACCAAAAAATCATTGTCTTCATTGCCAATTACCAATTGCTCCAAATTGTCTTTATGGAGGTGAACAATCAATTCCATTTCACCTCCTCTGAACCGATAAATGGACTGTTTAGCATCGCCCACGGCAAGGTTAAAATGACCGTTTGCCAAGGAATTTTCAACCAAAGGCAGGAAATTATGCCACTGCAAAGTGGAAGTATCTTGAAATTCGTCAATCAGAATGTGGTTATATTTCTCGCCCAAACGCTCATAGACAAACGGGATGGGTTCGGTCATGACAATTTCCATGATTTTACGGTTAAATTCCGAGATATGAATTTGTCCCGTATCGTTCTGAATATCAGCAATTTCTCTTTTTAATTGACTCAGTAGAGCCAATTTTTTCAATTGTTTCGCAACTTCTTTAAACAATAAATATTTTGGTTTTTCTTGTTCGTGAATTTGGATAATCTGTTCCAAATAAAGCCTCAATTCATCCGAAACGCCATCAATTGCACTTTTTATATTGGGCTTTTGCGTTTTGGAATACCACATATTATCGTTCAAAGCCTTGTGAATGTATGAATTAGCTTTGTAGAAAACATCGGTATATCGCAGTTTTTGGAAATATGCCCCAACGCCATTTTTACTGTAATAAAAATCTTCAATATCAATTTCTGCATTCTCAATCGCCTCAGAACCATAATCGGCAACGGTCTTTATTTTGGTTTCGATATAATCGCAATATTCTTTTAAATTTTGCTCAACCATCAAAAAATCAGCGGGTTGCAGATTGCCAATGGCTTCCACTTGATTCTGAAATTGGTCAGATAAAAGGCTTCTGCCAAATTCCGCTAATTCATCAGGCAGTCTGTTCCAAGACTTTCCGTCCATGGCTTTTTCCATGGCAAAACTCTCGATTGCCTTTGTGATTTGCTCAAAATTTTCGGTATTTACTTTGCTGAAAAGTGATTCAACAGCAGCATCCAGCAATACTTCCGAATCCAGATTTACCTCAAAATTGAAAGGAAAACCCAATTCTTCCGTAAAAGCCGCCACAATTCGCTGTACAAAAGAATCAATCGTGGAAACCGAAAAATTAGCATATTCGTGAATAATGTGTTTGAAGGTACTATTGGCACGTTTGCGAAGTTCCCACTCGTTAATTTCAACGCCTTCTTCCTGCAATTCCAATAAAATTTGCTGAAAAATCCCTTCCGAATCTTGAATATCTTTGGCATCGGTACTGGAAAATTGGCGGAGGTATTTCAAGATACGTTCCTTCATTTCACCAGCTGCTTTTTTGGTAAAAGTAACTGCCAAAATATGATTAAAATACCACGGAGAAGTAGTTTTGAGGGCTAATTTGATGTATTCCTTGGCAAGCGTATAAGTCTTGCCCGACCCTGCGGAAGAGGAGTATATTTTAAATTTTGGGGATTGCATTTAATTTAAGCGGATTTTGATGAATGGTTTTGTAAACTTAATTATTTTAGAGTTATTTGCACTCCAAATATTTTCACATTTTAAATAAAAATCATGAAAAAAATAGTTTCGACAACAATGTTAGCTTTAATCGTGTGCTATTCAAGCTATTCGCAGACAAAAAAAGAAAATCTTACAGAATTATTCAAACTTATGGAGGTAGATAAGATGATGGATAAAATGTATGGTTCGATTATTCCGATGATGCAATCCCAAATGAGAAAAAGTGTTCCAGATTCATTGCAAACTACTAAAAGTAAGGCTATGATGGACGACAATATGAAAGTAATTATGGAGGAAAGTAAAAAAATGGCAAGCGATTTTTTGAATAATGATATGGTAGGTATCTATGAAAAGAATTTTTCAGATCAAGAAGTAAAAGACTTGGTTGCGTTTTACAAGACATCAACTGGAAAGAGAATGATTGAAAAAACTCCTGCTATCCAACAAGAAACTATGCAAATAATGATGACCAAATATATGCCAAAATTTCAAGAAACGATGAAGAATATGATTGAAAAAATGGCGGAGAAAAAGGAATGATTTAACGTTTTGAAAAACAAAAAATCCTGATAATCAATTAGTTATCAGGATGTTTCTTAAGCGTACTGTTTTGGACTTTTCCTCAAACGAAAGTTAGACTTTGTATTTTTTGCCTTTATTTCTTTCATCATCTTTCTAAAATCGGTTAGCTCTTCATCTGTCCAAGGTTCAGACTTTGTGCTAAAATCTACATCAATTGGTTCTTTTATTAATCCCATTGTATTATGAATTAAAATATTGTGAAAATAATTTTTGTGAAGCCTGTGTTTCAATAAACATCCTTAAACCACGAAAATGAGTAGCACCGAGTGTCTTTTTATAATGTTCTATCAAGGCTGTTTTTGCATCAGACGCAATAAAGCCTTCATACCCTTTTTCAAAAGCAATTTTACAAGCAAATGCAACCAGATTTCCAGGAATACCCAAATATACTTTTCCCTTACCCTTGTTAATCTTTGCACTTTCGATAAGGTGCATAAAGATATGGTCGCTTTTATCTTCGAGACTAATCAATCCCTGAATTATTTGTGGTTCTTGAATTGTGGTCAGTTTATAAACTTGTTTGGTTGAATCACGAAGTTCTTTAATCCAATCAAACTGCCAGTCAGTTTTGATAATTTGGGTACTATTGAGTGAAGTAAGATTAAAAATTTCAGTATCGAACCTTTCTCCATTAAGAGTATTTTCAATTGAATTAGTCAGTTTATCAATTTCAATATCAAGTGATTGTATTGTATTTTTCATTGTCTAAAATTACTACTTTTTACAATTTTGACAAAATGTATTGCCTCTATTTTATTCCCAGAACCACATATTCAACGTAATTCTTGTTCAGCAATCGAATGAAATTTAGATATTCGTCTACCATCATAAAGTGGTTTATTTAAAGGGTTGGATTCGTATATTTTTCTGGCTCTTGCGTTAAGTTCTTTTGCTGCCGCCAAGCGTTCGGCGGGTGTTTTTCTTAACCAATATGCTAAATTGGTTGTTGGTACTTCTTCCCACGATTTGTATTTATGAATGGATGGATTTTTAGACATTTTTGCTTTGTTTTCCGTTAAATATAATCATTTTTTGTGGATTTATGATGATTTACACGGAAGTCGTCCTTTTGAAGGACGACTTCCGTATTCTGTTTATAAAGTATCGTATAAATCCTCTGAATTAATCTAATTCAACCGCCTAACAATCAAAGCCTTAACCACTTCATAAAACTGTTTCGGAGCTAACACTCGCCAGTTCAAAACGTCTAATGTTCCACCAAAATTTAGGTAATAATCCAAACGGTATTTTGTCCATTCGGTTTGTACGAAATCTCTGAAATTGCAAGCCGCAATCCAACCATCTTCTACTTCCTCAAACCATTCTGCATAATAATCGTCTTCCATTGTGCCATGAAAATTCAGTACATTTTCGCCAATCAAAATAAATTGATTGATGCCTTCATTGGTCAAATGGTCAATCACTTTTCGTTTGAAAAGCATAATATCGTTATGCAAAGTATCATTCCATTCACCAAACATTTCAATGATGACAAACTGTTGCTCATAATCGGCAAAAAGGATTTTACAGTATAATGTTTCCGAGTCAAATTCATCCCAAAATGGGTGAATGTAGTAGCCGTAAATGTCGTGTTCATAGTAGGATGTATTGTAAGTTCGCTCATAAAAAGGCGAACGAGGGTCGTGTGAAGCCACATACTGGCTTTCCCAATTATAAAAAGGTTCGATGTCTTGCATATATATAATATGTAGCACGGGATTTATCCCGTAAAGTTTTATTTAACACACTGGGTAAGACCCGTACTACTTAAAGTAACACACTATTAGCATTTTAAATTTACCTTATCACAAATTTTTACCAAATAATTATCCACTCAACTCTTTATTGCCTAATTTTACGTCACATTCACTGACCAAAGAATTTACGAAGAATAGGATTGATAAATAATAGCTGTAAAACTACTCTCTATTAACTATTCTCTATTAACTAAATAACTCATGCGTACTTTGTTAGATTTTGAAAAGCCCATTGCCGACCTCGAAACCAAATTGTTTGAGATGAAAAAATTGGCTCTTGATAATAATGTTGATGTCTCGATGGCGGTTTCTCAGTTGGAAACGAATATTGCAGAACTCAAGAAGGAAACCTTCGCAAATCTCACTCGCTGGCAACGTGTTCAGCTCTCTCGCCATCCCGAACGCCCTTACACCCTTGATTATATCGAACAAATGTGTGATGAATTTATAGAAATTCATGGCGACAGAACCATGGGTGATGACAAGGCAATGATTGGTGGTTTTGGTAAAATTGGCGACCAGAGTATCATGTTTATCGGTCAACAAAAAGGGCGAAATACCAAGCAACGTCAATTAAGAAATTTTGGAATGCCCAATCCAGAAGGCTATAGAAAAGCCCTCAGATTGATGAAAATGGCTGAAAAATTTGGAAAACCCATCGTTACGTTGATTGATACACCTGGTGCTTTTCCAGGTTTAGAGGCGGAAGAACGTGGACAAGGTGAAGCCATCGCCCGTAATATTCGTGATATGTTCATGCTCAAAGTACCCGTTATTTGCATTATCATTGGTGAAGGAGCATCGGGCGGAGCATTGGGAATTGCGATTGGAGATAGAGTTTTAATGTTAGAAAATACTTGGTATTCTGTGATTTCTCCTGAATCATGTTCATCAATCCTGTGGCGTTCGTGGGATTTTAAAGAGCAAGCTGCTGAGGCATTGAAATTGACTGCCACCGATATGCAAGGTAATGGTTTGGTGGATGGCATCATTCCAGAACCAATCGGAGGAGCACATTTGAACCAAAACCAAGCCATCGAAATTGTTAAAAATGTTATTCTAAAAACAATAAAAGAACTACAGATTTTGACCCCATCCCAAAGAATTGATCAAAGAATTGAGAAATTTGGGAACATGGGAGTATATCAATAAGGCTTTCGGTAGTCAGCCATCGGCAGTCGGGTATCAGCCAATTAGCAGTTAGCTATTATAAATTGCCGATAGCAGACTGACGAAAGCCCACAGCCTAAAAAATATGGAAAATATAATTTTTGACTTAGGAAATGTCATTATTGACATTGATTTCTCACTTACTTTTCAAGCACTCGCCAAACTTTCAAAAGATTATCCTCCAGATGAGATTGCTGACACCATGACTGACCAAAAACTTTGGTCAGATTATGAAAAGGGGCTTTTTACGGATAATCAGTTCCGAGCAGTTTTAAGAAGTAACTTACTCCTCAATGCTACCGATTCTGAAATTGATGCGGCATTTTGTGCTTTATTGCTGCCCATCGACCCTAAACGGATTGAGTTAATCAAAAGATTGTCAAAAAATCATCGACTTTTTATTCTTTCAAATACTAATCATATTCATTTCAAAAAAGTGGAAAAAATGATTATTGAAGCCACTGGAACGGATATTATTGAAGAAGAATTGATTGAATGTGCTTTTCTTTCGTATGAAATGGGCATGGCGAAACCCAACAAAGCCATTTATCAACAATTGATGGACGAAGCAATGATTCTACCAAAAGAAACTTTGTTTTTAGACGATATGTTAGAAAATGTGAAAGCTGCCGAAAATTTAGGAATCAAAACCGTACAAATTATTCCTAATAAGTTTACCATTTTGGATTATTTTAAGTAGGCTATTAGCCATCGGCTTTTGGCAGTCAGCCTTCTTTCGCTATTCTTAGGAACGGGAAAATAATAAGTGGATGAATTTTTAAATGTTATTTTTTGTGCCAATCAAGGCGATAAAACCGTGCGACGGTCGCCGCAGTTTAGCATCGCTAAATGAGGATTTAATCTGGGCGGCATTCCGCAACGTAGAGTGGTGCAAAAAAGGGCATTTAAAAAACGTCTACTTATTGTTTTTCAGTTCCTCAATTATAAATTCATAAAATCGAAATTACTAATGCTACTTGCCGAGAGCCAATAGTCGACAGCCGAAAAGCCGTATGAAATACAAAACCGAGATAATTCAAGCCTTACTTTTTATTACAACTTTCATTACCACCACCTTAGCAGGAGCAGAAGCCATGTCTGCCAAGTTTTTCCTCTTGGTTGATGAACCCTACAAACTTCATTTTCCAGATGATTTTTGGCAAGGTTTGCAGTTTTCGATTCCCTTCTTAACGATTCTTACCTGCCACGAATTTGGGCATTATTTTACGGCAAGATATTACAAAATCAAAACTTCGTTACCCTATTTTATTCCCTTGTGGGCGAGTGCTTTGACCAGTTTAAGCATTGGCACAATGGGGGCAGTTATCCGCATGACGGGGCGTACACGCTCACGGAAAGAGTTTTTTGATATTGGTATTGCAGGACCTTTGGCAGGTTTTGTTGTTTCGTTAGGTGTACTTTTTTACGGTTTTACACATTTACCATCTTTGGATTACATTTTCAAAATTCATCCTGAATATCAGCAATATGGTGCAAATTATGCAATAGAGATTTTGCGAGTACCTAAGTTTTTGAACGGACAGATTGTATTGGGAGATAACATATTATTCAAATTTTTTAAAACGTATGTCGCTGACCAATCACTTTTACCCCCTAATTTTGAACTTATGCACTATCCCATTCTTTGGGCAGGGTATATTTCTTTGTTTTTCACGGCTTTAAACTTATTTCCGATTGGTCAATTAGATGGTGGACATATTCTGTATGGCTTAATAGGAAAAAAGAATTTTAACATTTTATCCCCCGCAATCTTCATTGGCTTTGTGCTTTTTGCTGGGTACGGTTTATTTTCAATTCATGAAATTCAGATGATTGGGCAAGGTGGAATGTTTACCGATGAAAGAGATTTTATCACCTATCTCTTATTGTATATATTCTTTCTGAGAGTCTGTTTTTCAAGGATTTCACCCGATAACCGAACCATGTCGTGGATTATTAGTTTGAGCGTTGTAGTGGCTCAATTCTTACTTTCATACATTCCTCAAATTGCCACACTTCACGGGTTTTCTGGTTTTTTGCCCTTCTTATTTTTATTGGGGAGAGTTTTAGGAATTTATCACCCCGAGGTCGAAATTGATGAACCTTTGGACTTCAAGCGTAAATTATTAGGTTGGTTTACGCTGGTTATTTTTATTCTATGCTTTACACCCTACCCTTTTATGGAAGTTGATATTCCTGTAAAATAAATTGCTATATTATCAAGAAATAATTACATTTATGAATTATTAATCCTAACCATTCAACATAAATGTTACGTTATTTTTTCAAATTTTTCTTCCAAATCATCGGTTGGAAAACAGTTGGTAGTTTTCCAAAAAATATCAAAAAAACTATCTCCATCGTTGCCCCACACGCTTCATGGGTGGACTTTCCTATTGGCTTAGGGGTAAGAGCTAAAATTGAATTAGACCACAAAATAACGATTAATTTTCTGGGTAAAGCAGAACTTTTCCAAGGGCTATTCGGCTGGTTATTCAGAGGGCTGGGGGGAATTCCAGTGGAGAGATTCAGTAAAAATGATATGGTACAATCAGTTGTTAATCTTTTCAATTCATACGAAAATTTACACATTGCCTTAGCCCCCGAGGGAACTCGTAAAGCTGTTTCAAAGCTCAGAACGGGCTTTTATTACATGGCAAAACAAGCAAATGTACCGATTGTGATGATTGGATTTGATTTTGAAAAGAAGCAAGTAATTATTAATCAACCTTTTTTACCTACTGATGATATGGAAGAAGATTTGAGAACTATCGCCTATTTTTATACTACAATTGGAGGGGTGAAAAAAGAATGGATTGCCAATTATTTGAGAGGAGAAATAATGATAGAAAAATAGTTGGGTTGTTAAACGCCGTACCGTATCAGGTTTTAGGATTACAGCTATTTTAATCCAAAAAATCCCTAAATCTGACGAATCCAAATTCAGACAAAACTGCATGATTCCCAAACTGTTTACCGTTCACCGTTTTACCGCCAAAACCATCAATTCCCCCGCACGTTCTGATGCTCCCGCTTCGCCCAAAATATTTTTTATTTCAGCATAAGCTGCCAATTGGGCTTTTCGGGTTTCTTGATTGATGGTAATTTTTGATAATTCCTCTGTGAGATTTTCTTTAGTCAAATCATATTGTAATAGTTCCCTAACCACTTCCCGACCTGCAATTAGGTTTACTAACGACACAAAAGGAACTCGAATTACTCGTTTATAGACTTGGTAAGCAGCCCAACCACCACGATAACAAACCACCTGCGGAACATTAAAAAGTGCGGTTTCAAGCGTTGCTGTTCCCGATGTAACTAATGCCGCATCCGCCACCGAGAGCAAATTATAAGCATCATCCAAAACGATTTTTACAGGAAAAATTGATTGCCAACGAGCGTATAATTCTTTGGGTAAATTAGAAACTGCCCCGATAACAAACTGATAATCAGGAAATTCGTAAACTTGCGACATCATCAAGGGCAACATCGTTTCAACTTCTTGCTTTCGGCTTCCAGGCAATAAGGCGATGATAGGTTTTTGACCTAAACGAGATTCTTTTCTGAAATTTTCTTTGGGTGTAAAATCCGCAATGGCATCAAAAAGAGGATTACCCACATATTCAACATCATAATCAAACTTTTTAAAAAAATCTTTTTCAAATGGGAAAATTACGAACATTTTATCCACAAAAGCCTTAATTTTCAAAGCCCTTGATTGATTCCACGCCCACACTTTTGGAGATATATAATAGAAAGTTTTTATACCCGATTGTTTAGCGAATTTGGCAACTCGCATATTAAATCCTGCATAGTCAATGAGGACAACCACATCAGGCTTGAATTGAAGAATGTCTTTTTTGCAGAAAGAAAAGAAACCCAAAATGGTAGGTAGGTTTTTGATAACTTCAAAAAAACCCATAAAAGCAAGCTCTCGATAATTCTTAACTATTTCAGCACCAGCAGATTGCATCATTTCCCCCCCCCAAGCCCGTATCTGAGCATCGGGGTCGTTCTTGCGAATTCCCTTAATAAGATTTGACCCATGCAAATCCCCCGAACGCTCCCCTGCGATGATATAGTATTTCATTTGTGACTGAGTGATTTAGTAACTGAGTGCTTTGGCGATTGGATAGATTAATTCACTCAGTCACCAAATCACTCAGTCGCCATCTATTCCCCAAAGTATTCAACAAAATTTTTTTGTGTTTCAAATAATTGAAGACTGTGCAACTTGGACGTTTTTGAGGCTTCCGAAACCTTTGGAGCAAGAATATTCCAAATTTCCATCACAAAAATCTCACAACTTGCCATTTTGCCTTGCATAAAATCAACATCAAGATTGAGGTTTTTATGATCAACTTTTTCAATAATTTCTTTTTTGACAATATCCCCCAAAACCTTCAAATCAATCACGAAACCCGTATCTGGGTCGGGTTTGCCTTTCACCGTAACAATAAGTTCAAAATTATGCCCGTGCCAATTAATATTTGAGCAGGGGCCAAAAACCTCTTGATTCTTCTCTTCCGTCCAATTTGGATTATACAGCCTGTGAGCGGCATTGAAATGTTCTTTTCTACTAACGTAAACCATTGTTTTCAGTGATTAAAGTGTGGAAGAAAAATTGGGAAAACAATAGCAATCTTTCTTTTCGGTGTTTGATGTTCGTTTTTCGAGGCTTGGAGTTGAGTAAGAAACGGGATAATCCAAACATCGAACATCGAAAAACGAACAACGATTCCGCAAAATTACAAAATTTGATTTCTCAAAAAAATCTAATTATGCTTTTAATTTTTTTAGATAATTCCAAATTATCACACAAACCATGACTTGTTGAATTTATTGTATTTAAGGGTGAACAATGTTAGAATCTGAGTAGAAGTATCTATGAAACCTTAGAAAATTTATATTTTTTCAGAAAATCGTGTATAGTTTTAATCAAAAGATAATCATAATTTTGATGGTTATTAATATTTACCTAACACGCATAAATACAATTTATTCCAACCATTATGATTATTGTTACAGGTGCCGCTGGTTTCATTGGAAGTTGCTTAATTGAACGTCTCAACAAGGACAACTTTAATTACATTATTGCCGTTGATGATTTTTCTGATGAACAGAAGAACAAAAATCTTATTGGCAAAAACATTCAAGAACGAGTGGAGCGTGAAAACTTTTTTGAATGGTTAGATGCTAATTATCAGGAAGTTGAGTTTTGTTTTCACATCGGTGCAAGAACGGATACGACAGAATTTAATGTTGATATTTTCAATAAACTAAATCTGAATTATTCTAAGAAGATTTGGAAAAAGTGCCATGATTATCAAATTCCACTGGTTTATGCTTCTTCGGCAGCAACTTATGGTTTGGGAGAATTTGGTTATGATGATAATGAATCTTTGATTTCAAAGTTGAAACCCTTGAATCCTTATGGTGATTCAAAAAACGATTTTGATATTTGGGCATTGAAACAAGAAGAAAAACCCTTTTTTTGGGCGGGTTTGAAATTCTTTAATGTTTATGGACCCAATGAATTTCATAAAGGCAGAATGGCATCGGTGATTTGGCATACTTTCAACCAAATTCAAAAAACGGGAGGTATGAAATTGTTTCGTTCGCACAATCCTGATTATAAAGATGGCGAGCAGATTCGTGATTTTGTATATGTGAAAGATGTTGTGGAGGTTTGTGTGTTTTTGATGCATCACCGTCGTAATTCTGGTATTTACAATTTGGGTTCGGGCAAGGCTCGTACTTTCTTAGATTTAGTGAAAAATACTTTCAAAGCCCTTGATACTGAGGAGAATATCTCATTTATTGATACACCCGAAGATATCAGAGATAAGTATCAATATTTCACCGAAGCTAATATGTCTAAACTTAAATCCATCGGTTATGAGCGTCCATTTCATACTTTGGAAGAAGGAGTTGCTGATTATGTGAAGAATTATTTAGCAACTGATACTTATTATTGAAATTGATGTTCAATGTTTATATTCAAAAAGTGGTCTGTACTGAAATCAGACCACTTTTTTAGTATATTGCACCGCACAATATATTCAAATTTAGTTTTTATCGCCCCCCAACCATGGGGCGATTCTCAAAACTCATTGCTCATTACTCACAGCTAAATATGACCGTTTCCATCATCATCATCAATTATAAATCGGCTCAACTTACCGTTAATTGTATTGATTCAATTAAGAAATTTACTCAAGAAATTTCTTTTGAAGTAGTTGTGGTTGATAATGATTCCCAGGATAATTCTGAGCAAATTATTAAATCAGCACATTCAGATATTGTGTGGGTACAAACGGGTTATAATGCTGGTTTTTCAAGAGGAAACAATGCAGGATTTAAGGTTGCCAAAGGAGAATATATTTTACTACTGAATGCCGATACGCTACTTTTTGAAGATACTATTTCTCTGACTGTCAGTAGGTTAGAGGAAGACAAAGATATTGCCGTTATTGCGGGATTACAAGTAAATCCAGACATGAGTCCGATGTATTATTACAGAAATCGGAATGATTTTCGGAAGTTTTTATACGTTGTTCCTAATCGGTTTGAGAAGATTTTAGATAAATTCTTGCCTCAACCAAAATTCTCTGACCCAAACGAAGCTGAATTACCCTGTGGGGCTTACATGATATTGAGCCGTGAGACTTTGGAAAAAGCAGGGCAAATGGATGAGGATTTTTTTATGTATGCCGAAGATTTTGAATGGGCGAGTCGCTTACGAAAAGTGGGTAAATTGTGTTATTTTGAAGATATTAAATTCATACATTTAGAAAAACCTTCTCCGTTCCGTAGAACTAATATTTCGCCCATCAATCGTTTTGGAACGCAGATGCAGGTTTCAAATTTGCTTTGGATTCGGAAAGAATATGGAATTGGGGCTTATTTATTATTGATTTTTCATTACGTTACGCTTGCATTATTTTTCTTTATTTGGAAAGTTTTGGTAAATATTTCAAAGTTGAGAAATCCTTTTACAGAATTAAAAAGTCAAAAGATAATACTCTTAAAAACAGGCGTTTATCTAAAATTCTTTTGGAAAACCTTATTCAAACAAAAAGGCTTCTACAAAATTGCAGAAGTCGATAATATTGATTTGAGGTATAAATAATTTCTACTTTCCAAGCCAACCCATTGAGTCCATCCAAGTCTTGACATTATTCATCCATTTCTCTTTGGTAGTTTTATTATTCATCCCAAAACCGTGTCCGCCTTTTGGGTAAATAACCATACTTGCAGAAACCCCATTTTTCTGACAGGCTTCGTAATAAGTAATTGAATTTTTTACGGGAACGGCATTATCATCCCCCGCATGAACCAAGAAAACGGGGGGTGTTTCTTTGGTTACTTGGGTTTCGTTGGAATACAATTCAATCATTTCGGACGAGGGCGTTTTCCCTATCAGTTGGTCAGCAGAGCCTTTATGCCCAAATTCTTTGAAGGAAATTACGGGATAAACTAAGATAGAAAAATCGGGACGAACGTTGGTATTATCCGCATTTTCACCGACAGGTTTTGTAAAATGAGTTGAAGCCGTTGCCGCCAAATGCCCACCTGCCGAAAAGCCCATAATTCCAATTCTATCAGGATTGATTCCGTATTTTATGGCATCTTTCCGAATCATTCTGATAGCTTGTTGAGCATCTTGCAATGGGGCAATTGTTCTATCAATTTGTGCATTTTCGTTTGGAATTCGGTATTTTAATACAAAAGCGGTTATACCCATTTTATTAAATTCTTTTGCCACATCTGAGCCTTCGTGCGAAGCTGCCAGAATCCAATATCCTCCGCCTGGGCAGATAATTACAGCTGTTCCGTTCGATGTTCCCTTGGCGGGTGAATAAACCGTGAGCGTTGGAACGGTTACTTCGGAAATTCTTAAAACTCCGTCTTTATCCATTTTAGATTTCTCTGTGTTTGGAACAGATTTGGAATTTGGAACACCAGCGGAATATAACGGCATCTCGTGTTGAGCTTTTGCAAAAGTCATAGAAAAGGCTAAAATGCTAAGGGTCAAGTATTTTTTCATGGATAAAGTGTTGATTTTGTGGTTAAAGATAAACAAAAAAGAGATAACCAAATGAACGATTATCTCTTTTTTGAATTTGTGTGGTTTTTAACTCAATCTATCCTTAAAACTCTCATACCCAAAAGACTTAATCAAATCGAAAGTATCATCTTCACGCCAAATACCAATTGAAGGCAGATTTACTCCATTGAAAGTAGTAGTTTTCACCATTGTGTAATGAATCATATCATCAAAGACGATTGAATCCCCAATTTGCAAAGGTTCATCAAAAGAATAATCTCCGTAAAAATCCCCCGCTAAACAAGTCATTCCGCCAAAACGATAGGTTGGTTTTCCTGCAACGGGTTCTTGATGAGCGTTTAGGATTACTGGTTTATAAGGCATTTCCAAAGTATCGGGCATGTGAGCCGCAAAACTTAAATCTAAAATCGCAACATTAATTCCCTGAGAATCAATAATATCCAAAACTGTTGAGGTCAAATATCCCGTTCGCCAACCCACTGCCGAACCTGGTTCCATGATGATTTTTAGGTGTGGGTAACGAGTTTTTAAGCCTTTCAAAACTGAAATCAAATGTTCAGGGTTGTAATCTGCCCGAGTAATTAAGTGTCCTCCGCCCAAATTTAACCATTTAGCTTGTTTCAATAAATCGCCAAAACGCTCTTCGATTGCTTTCAGTGTTCTTTCCAAAGTATAAGAATCGTTCTCACACAAAGTATGCGAGTGCAAGCCTTCAATGCCCTCTGGCAAGGTATCGCCCAACTGATTACGAGTAATACCCAAACGTGAACCTGCAATGCAAGGATTATACATATCGGTCTCAACCTCCGAGTATTGCGGATTAATCCGAAGTCCACAACTTACCCCACCAGCAATTGCTCTGTCCTTGAATTTGTTAAATTGATTAATGGAATTGAACGAAATATGATTGGAATATTTCAATAATTCGTCAAATTCTGAATCCAAATAAGCAGGCGAATAGACGTGCGTTTTACTGCCCATTTCTTCAAAACCCAAGCGGGCTTCGTTCAAGGAACTCGCCGTTGAACCTGCCAAATATTGACGCACCATTGGGAAAGTTGAAAACATCGAAAAACCCTTCAAGGCACAAATAATTTCGATACCCGCCTGCTTCTGAACGTATCTTAATAATTCTAAATTTTTGCGTAATAGCCTATCTTCCAAGACATAGCAAGGTGAAGGTATTTTTGAGAAATCTATCATTTTGTTTATTTTGACTTCCCGAAAGTTTTTTTTACTTTCGGGAAGTTCTGATTCTTGTAAAACTTCCCGAAAGTAAAAAAAACTTTCGGGAAGTGAGTAAAAGGTAACTTTCCGAAAGTTTAAATTCAAATAATTAGTAACTTATTTCTAATACTCATGTGGTAAAGTTCCATTAATCTCCTCATTCCAAGGCAAACCGTGAACATTCAACATTGCCATAAATGGGTCTGGATTCATGTCTTCACAATTATAAACACCCGCTTGCATCCATTCGCCCGTAATCATCATCATTGCTCCAATCATCGCTGGAACACCCGTGGTATAGCTAACTCCCTGAGCCTGAACTTCTTTCCAACAGTCTTGATGCTTGCAATTATTCCAAACGTAATAAGTTTTATCCTTTCCGTCTTTGATTCCTTTAATCTGACACCCAATTGAGGTTTCACCCGAATAATTCTCTCCCAAAGAACCAGGTTCTGGCAAAACTGCCTTCAAAAATTCCAAAGGTACAATATCTATTCCTTGAAATTTGATGGGTGTAATTGAGGTCATTCCCACATTTTCCAACACATTCAAATGCGTAATATATTGCTGCCCGAAAGTCATCCAGAATCTTGCTCTTTTCAAGGTTGGAAAATTTTTAACCAACGATTCTAATTCTTCGTGATACAAAACATACGATTCTTTTGGTCCAATGCCTGGATAATCAATCGGTTTGTGGATTGACATGGCTTCAATTTCTACCCATTCGCCATTTTCCCAATATTTACCTTTTTGAGTAATTTCACGAATATTAATTTCTGGGTTGAAATTGGTAGCAAATGCCTTTCCGTGATCGCCAGCGTTACAGTCGATAATATCCAAATAGTGCATTTCATCAAAATGGTGTTTATTGGCATAAGCTGTATAAACTTGGGTAACACCAGGGTCGAAACCGCAACCCAAAAGTGCCATCAAACCAGCCGATTTAAAACGCTCTTGATATGCCCATTGCCATGAATACTCAAATTTAGCAACGTCTTTTGGCTCATAATTGGCGGTGTCCATGTAATGAATTCCCGTTTCCAAACAGGCATCCATAATGGTTAAATCTTGGTAAGGAAGTGCCACATTGATAATCATAAAAGGTTTTACTTTGTTGATTAAAGCCACTAATTCTGGCACATTATCGGCATCAACCTGGGCGGTTTCAACCTTAGTGGGTAAACCTATTTTTGCACATTCCTCGGCAATGGCATCGCATTTACGTTTGGTTCGGCTGGCTAAAACCACTTCTGAAAATACACCAGGATTCATAGCACATTTTTTTGCCACTACGTTTCCTACGCCACCCGCACCTATTATTAAAACTTTTTTGCTCATGTTTATTGATTGATTTTTTTCTTTTGTCATTCCGACACAGGAAGAATATGAATACTCAAATTCAAGTATAATTTTAACCAGTTCACTCTTACGTCTGGGACGCATAGTCGGGATGACAAGAACTGAACTACAAAATTAACCAAAACCTCAGTAATTCTCATCCAATATGAAGTAAAAACTAAAAAACCTTATCAAAACGTTACTCTTTCGTACTTTTGCAAAAAAAATCTTGAAGAAAACAACATGAGTAAACCAAGTATAGTAAGAGGAACACGTGACTTTGGACCAGAGAAAATGGTTCGCCGTAATTATATATTTAATACTATTCGTTCGGTTTTTGAGAATTTTGGTTTTCAGCCTATCGAAACACCTGCCATGGAAAACCTTTCGACTCTGATGGGAAAATATGGCGAAGAAGGAGACCAGTTATTATTCAAAATCTTGAATTCGGGCAATTTTTCAGAGAAAATCGGACCGCCTGATTTGGATGAAGGATATAAAAAACTAACCACTAAAATTGCCGAAAAGGGCTTGAAATACGATTTGACCGTACCTTTTGCTCGTTATGTGGTGATGAATCGTAACGACTTGGCAATGCCATTTAAGCGTTACCAAATTCAACCCGTTTGGCGGGGCGACCGTCCACAAAAAGGGCGTTATCGTGAATTTTACCAATGTGATGCCGATGTGGTGGGGACAGATTCTTTACTTTGCGAAGCAGAAATCGTTTTGATGGTTCACGAAGTAATGGAAAAATTGGGGATTAACTTTTCTCTGAAAATCAATAATCGTAAAATTTTAACTGGACTTTCAGAAGCTATCGGAGCAACTGGACAAGAAGCTAATTTAGCCGTTGCAATTGATAAATTAGATAAAATTGGAAAAGAAAAAGTTTTGGAAGAATTAGCCGAAAAAGGCTTTTCGGAAGATTCCTTAGCAAAACTTGACCCTATTTTTGAAATATCAGGCACAAACCAAGAGAAGTTTTTGAAGTTGGAAGAATTGTTCCAAAATTCAGAAATGGGTCAAAAAGGAATTGAAGAACTGAAACAGGTTTGGGCGTATCTATCCACTTTTGGGTTATCTGAAAATAATATTGAGTTAGACATCACTCTCGCACGTGGGCTTTCTTATTACACGGGGGCAATTTTTGAAGTCAAAGCCCTTGACGTTCAGATTGGGTCAATCACTGGTGGAGGACGTTATGATAATCTCACGGGTACGTTCGGCGTGCCTGGGCTTTCGGGTGTTGGAATTTCTTTTGGCGTTGATAGAATTTATGATGTAATGGAAGATTTGAATTTATTTCCTGATAATCAATCCGTTACAACTAAATTATTGTTCTGCCATTTCGGGAAAAGTGAGTTAGAATATGCTTTGCCTCTCTTACAAAAAGCTCGTTTGGCAGGTATCAATGCGGAGGTTTATCCAGATGTTTCAAAAATTAAAAAGCAAATGGAATACGCCGATAAAAAGCGAATTCCTTATGCTTGTATCATTGGTTCAGACGAAGTTCAGACGGGAATTTTGACTTTGAAAAATATGCTTTCGGGTGAGCAAGAGAAGTTAAATTTTGAGGACATTTTGGAAAAAATGGCACGCTGATAACGCAGATTTTCAAACGCAGATTTTCGCAGATTTTTTATTTTAATTTGAAATTAGCTCTACTTGTGAGAGATTGCATACAACTACAAAAATAAAAATCTGCGAAAATCTGCGTTGCCGTAGGCATCTGCGTTATCAGCGTGCCATAATTCTTTTCAAACCTTCACTAATAAAACCCAATCCGTAGGCAAATAATTGTACAAAAACAGCTAAAATACTCTGCAAACCTACTTTTATACTTTTATTCTTTATGGTTGAGTCCACGAAATTTAATAAAATGTAAATGGAAAGGAGAATTATTGAAAGAATAAAAATTGGTTTTGAAATAAAAAACCAAACAGGAATTGAAAGGCATCCTATCGTGAATATCATCGGGAAAAAATGAACAGCTTTCAGAATTTTAGGGTCAAGTTTTGATAATAAAATACGGGTTCTACCAAATGAAAAAATTTGTTTGAAAAAGTCTGCAAAATCACCTCTACGCTTGTGATATACAAACGCCTTCGCAATTAAACCTACTTTCATGTTTAGTTTTTCCATTCTCAAACTAAATTCTACATCTTCGCCCATGTCTCGTTTGGCAAAACCGCCCGTTTTTAGAAAAGTTGCGGGTGAAATACCCATATTGAAACTTCGAGGTTGAAATTTTCCAATGCCTTTTGCTTTTCCTCTTATCCCTCCCGTAGTGAAAAACGAAGTCATAGAATAACTAATTGCTTTCTGTAAATCAGAGAAATCTGGCGATGCCGCATCGGGTCCGCCAAAAGCATCAAGCCATTGATTACTAAGGGATTGATTGACTATTTTTAAATAATCCTTTGGTACAACCACATCCGAATCGAAGACGATAAAATAATCCCCATCGGCAGCAGAGAAGCCGAAATTTCGAGCAAATCCTTGCCCTACGTTTTCTCTATCAAAGTATTTTATGGATAAATTATTGGAATATTTTTTAACTACGTTTTCACATTTTAGCTTTGAACCATCTTCAATAATAACTACTTCAAAATTGCTATGAGTTTGATTCACAAGACTTTGTAATAATTCGTCCACTTCTTCGGGGCGATTATAGACGGGAATAATGATGGAAAATTTGAGCATCTAAGATTTTAATAAAATGGTTTTGCAAAAGTATTGATAAAGCACCGTTTTATTAAGTTTTGCTACAAGCCATTTACTAAATTTTCGCAACCATTTATTAATCTTTCCGCATTTTTAAAAACTGATTATGCAATATTTACTCAAAACAAACAAAACCTTCAACAAAATCATGAAAAACCAAATCGCTCTTTTTGTCTTGCTCTTTATTGCTAATTTCACTTTTGGACAAGCTACCAACAGTAATTCCTTATCTGTTCAAATTGACGGAAAGGAATATAATACGCCCCCCCGAAGAATCAGATTTGGCAATTATTTATGGATTACTGCCAATGCCATCAGCCCCGATAAATCATTAAGGAATGGGTAAACAACAACTTATAACGGTTTGTATGATTCTTTTACTGATATTTAAGAGCTATTTTTCGTTAAAGAGCAGTACTATTTGCCTTAAAATACCCCTTAACTATCAAAAAAATAATTCACCCAAACCATTACAAGTTATTATTTGCCCATTCCTAAGAATATGGTTTGGGAGTTGGATAAAAAATGATTTCATTGAGCCTGGAATGTATTTAATCGTCAATGCGGACAAACCCGACACCAAAGAAAACCTCAAAAGAGTTCAAGATTTAGGAAAATATAAAGGCATTGCCGCCATCAAATACGTTGAAGAAACTCGCTCACCACGCATGGAATACCACACGGGACTATCCCTAAATAATGATGAAACCATAGAAGTTACCAAAGGCACAGACGGTTATCTGACCGCCACATTCAGCAACACCACCTTAGATGGTTTTTTTTGGAAAGAAAAAGCCACTGCAACGGTTTTTGGCGGTTTTGGCAGATTAGTCAATAAAATGGAAGACAAAGCCGTGACCAAGGCAACGGGTTATGATTCTGACATTGACCCTGAATATAACGGTTACAAAAAGCAGGATAAGAAGGATAAAATTATGTTGAAGGATGGAAGGTTTCGGTTGAAGATTGAGTGAGAATGGAATTACATTTAAAAGCTAAACAGTTTGTAATTGTTTAGCTGAGAGTCTTCATTAAATTGTGTCAAGTTAAATTTCCAGTTTTTGGATTTGAATTCTGTCTTCAAAAGTAATGAGTGATTCTGATAAATTTGATTTCCATTGAAAGGCGGTTTTGTTCCAGATTTTTCCATGTTTTGAATGTTTAAAAAAGCCAATTTTAACAAGGCATTATCCGAAGTAAAAGCCGCCTTTGTCTTTAAATAGGCATTCCTGTCTTTTGCGAATATTTCGATGATAAGATTCAATCGTGTTTGTTGTGTAAATCATTGTACGAATCGGAGGGGAGTAATCAAAATAAGCGGACATATTTGCCCAATTGTTAGTCTAAGTTTGAACCGCTTTGGAACGGTTCGAGCCGTTGCGGTATAATTTTACCCATTTTTCTTCAAATATTTATAAATTTTCTTCTGCTGTTGCTAAGTTTGGAGCTTGATAGATAGTCTTCAAAGTATTTAAGAACTCTCTGTAATGCCTCTCAGAAGCCGTTTTCTTTCCCTGCGTTTTGTTAAAGTTAAAAATTATACTTTAATTTGACACAGTTCAATGAAAACTCTCAAACCGAAAATTTACAGTATGTTAAAAATCCTCCAACAACCTTATCCACATTCGGATTCTGACAAACGGAAAATTCTTCTCTCATTGGGGACAGGTTTCTTCATTGGGTTATTTTTGATTTATTTTCAGCCGTTCGATATTTATAAGTTTAACTCTCCTCATAAAATCTTGATTCTTTCGGGTTATGGCGTTATCACCGCCGCTACCATGCTTTTGTTGTATTTTGTTCCCCCTAAAACCTTTCCAAATTATTTCAAAGAACAAAACTGGACTGTTGGTCGAGAGATTTTATTTGTGATGTTGAACGTCACGCTAATTGCTTTTTTTAATGTGATTTATAGCCATGTTGTATTCCCTTTGGCGGCTAAAATTTTTAGTCTTTTCAGTATGGTTGGGTATACTTTTATTCTTGGTATTTTCCCCAGCACTGGGATTGTAATTAGTAACTATATTTATTATTTGAAACAATATAGTAAACCTCCTCAACCCAGTTTTGCAGGAAATCAAATAAAAGAATCAGGATTTAGCTTTTACGGCAGAAAATGAGAAAGATACATTAACATTATCCACTCAAAATTTATTATATATCGAATCAAGCGATAACTATTCAACGATTGTTTTTTCTGAAAGACCAACAAA
>JAXHOK010000038.1:0-133200 GCA_034519515.1 Arcicella sp. | reverse complement strand
AGCATGTATTGCTGTGCTAGTAGTAAAACGATGTGGATGAGCATCATCAGAATTAAAATCTTCGGCCGTGATGCCGGATAGAGGCGGTTCAGCCGCCTCGCGCAGGCCACGAAGCCAGTTAATCTTGACGCCACCACGCGGAGATCGTCGAGAAGGTTGATAGCGGTCACGATGTACAGCACGCGTCCACTGAAGTTGCGGGACGACGCGCCGGAACACAATGGCGAAATCGGGCAAAAATGTCAAATGACCGGGTTAATTGTCGTGACCGAGCGCCACGCTGGTCAGGATTGAGAAGCGGAGTGAGCATCTTCAATGTAGGTTTCGCGACCCGGTAATGGCCACAAAGCTGCGCCAGCCGTAGCGCGTCCTGAGCCAATCCGGTTTTGCCAGTGAGAAAGTCGACCAGAACGTCCACCTTCCCCTTCTGGCGCCACCAGCTGCGCGTCAGCACCTTGCCAGCGCTGCGCGGCTGGGCGGGTATACGGGCACAATGCTGGATCAGAAGCCAGTTGAGCGGGCTCGCCGTTCCACTGCAGCGTACCGTCACCAGGTTCGTGGTCGTGGCGTTGTCGGTGCCAGTGCGCAGCACTGCAGCGTAAAGCGAAGACGGGCGCCCATGCGGTCAATAAGTCCGGTTTCCAGACCACGGTCGATGCGATACCCGCCGTCAGGCTTACCGGTGGTGTTAAACGGCAGCCCAGTGGCAGGCCTGAATGGCGTTCACGCTTCTTCACCTTTAGCCGATAGCTCTTCGCCGTGACCAGCACCAGCACGCCCTGGCGCCGGATAACCACGCCTCGATAGCGGCCGCCGCCCGCGGCCGCGGCGATGCGGCGAATCCGGCCCACTGGGTGTGGTGGGGCTCACTTTGCTGCGGCTCACAGCAGCGGTCATCAACAGCAGTGCACGCCTTCGAAGTCGAGCGCCCGCGGCATGTACCGCGAGGACTGGAGAGCGCGGACCGCCGGAGCACGTCGTTGGCGTGGGTGCGGCCATTCCGAGAACGGCGCCGCCAGCACGGCCGAGGCTTCTCGCGAGCACCATGATCGCCAACTCGAGGATGGCCGAGTTCGCCAGGGGCCGTAGTCGAAAGCTGGACGGTGCGGCGCCCGCCTTCTCCAGGTCGAAGGGTCGGTGACCACGCCGACGGTGAGAACGCCCATTTCCTTGCATGCGCGGATCACCGGTGCCGCGCCGTGCCGGTGCTGCCCACCCGGTGTCGGCAGAGGAACAGCAGGCGCGGATGCCATCGATCAGCGGGTCGATGTCCTCGACCGCAGCTCGTCGATCAGCGGCCCTTCTCGGCCGAGCAACGCACCAGCAGGCCACCGCCCGAGCTGATGGTGCGGGTCGCCAGGCGCGCCAGGCTCGCGGATCGTGCCGGCGATAGGTCCGCACGCCCTGCACGTTGCGAGCACTGGCGAGGTCCAGTTGCGCTGCTGCCCGCGCCATCACCGATCGCCGACCACCTTGGATCTGGGGCCAGGTTGAACTCGACTTCGACCATTTCGATGTCGGCGCCTTCTCGTTGAAAGCCGCCGAACCAGGTCCGGGCGGTTTTTCGGCCGAAGACCTGGATTCGGTTTATCGGTTGTAGCGCCTCAGCCAGGCGTCCAGGTGCGGCTCGAGCACGCCATCGCCGTCGTGCACGAGTTTCCCGGTGACCGTACGGTCCAGCCGCGAACACCGCAGGATCCGCCTTGCCGGGCCACTGGTGCCGTGCCCCTTGAGGGCGTCGCGCAAAGCGCGCGGGCGGGGGTGCTTCCATCAGAACGTCCACAAACCAGTTTTTTCGCGGTAGTCCAGCGCGCTCTGCATTGAGCCCGCCTCTGTGCCACTCCTGAAATGCGGCGCCGCCAGGCCGCTCGAAATGCCGACGATCGTAGATCGGCCGATGGCCGGCGACCAGGTGCCGGCATTGCAGGTCGGCGCGTCGGCCGAAGAGCCGTCGGACGGCAACGGCACTTCGCCGGTGAGGAACGAGCACCAGGACAACTCCTTGTTCGAATGCACCGGCGAACAGCAAGATCTCGACCAGGCGACGACCACCGCGGGTCATGTCGAGCGCAGCACGCCGAGGGCGGGGTCGACTTGCAGCGCGTGTCGGCCGGGCTGGGGTGTTGCTTGTACAGCCGCTTCCACTTCTTGAGGTGCTCGTAGGTCTTGTAGGCCTGCAGCGCCATGGCGATGTCACTGGTATAGAGGGCTGCTGGCCGATCGAACGTTCGCCGTGGCGGATCGCGCTGGACGGCAAAGATCGCCACGTCGGTGGTGCTGCGCGGTTGATGTCCACCAGCGCCACGCTCAGCTCCTTCGTAGTCAAGCCGGTCAGGATCGCCTGGCCAGTTGCTGGCGAGCATCAGCTGGTCCACCTGCTTCCGCAGCGGCGCACGCACTTGATGATGTTCTCGGCTGCGCCTTGCGCCGGTCATGAGCAGGCCTGGCCGTTGAGCCACGCCACCATGCCGATCGGCTCCTTGACCTCCTGGCCGTCGATCACGCCGAATTCGCGGGTTGACCAGCAGGTGCCGGTTGAGCCGAGGAGATGTTGATCAGCGCCGGGCGCGGCATCTCGACGCATGCGCGGCCGCCACGTCGCCATGCCGGGATCTTCGTGGTCCGGCGTAGCCACCAGCCGTTGCGGTACAGTTGATGCCGCGCGATGGCCGCCGGGGAGCGCTGGTGTAGACGGTAGCCGCGGCAGTCGAACATCAGCCGGCCTTGAGGCGCTCGCTGGATGCCTGCAACGTGGCGCGCTGGATACCGGCCACCACGCCCTGTTTGAGTCCGGGGCGAGGAGACCAGTCCGGGCCAGCTGAGTTGCCGATTGGCTCGCGGACTTCGTCACCATCAACAGGCGATTCGGCAGGCGATGCCCAACTGGAATCACCAAATCCTTGCATTTCGTGCGATCGTTTTCAGGTTTCAGCGGGTCGGGCTGGTTTCGAGGCCGGCCATGTCACCCCCGCACCCGCAAGGCATACCCGTTCGATAGCGCAACTCGACCACCGCAGGGCGGCCCGGCAGGGCGAAGGCTGTTCTAGCGTGGCGGTGACCAGGTGGTGCTCGACCAGCGTCTTCCGGCGTTCTCGCCCAGTTCAGGTGCCGCTGTCCAGGTCAGCGCCAGCCGCCACGTCGGCCAGTTCCAGCCGTACCAGAACGTTCCAGCTCGCTCGGCTTCCGCCATGGAGCGCTTGGAACAGGCGCAGATCGGGCGCCTGATCGCCTTGTCCAGCCAGCTCGCGCCGGGCCGCGTCGCCGTCAGGCTGGCGCTGCCGACTCGCCGAGCTCGATCATGCCGTCGAACTGGCCGCCTTCACCAGGCCACGGTAGCCTGCGTTCTTCAATCGTCACGCAGGCGATGGGGAACTCACGCTGCACACCAGCGGGTGCACCACGGCACCGACTCCTCGAACATCTTCAAGGCGTTCCGCTGGATCGATCACGTCGGGAAGCCGCCCTGCAAGCCAGCAGACTCTTGAGAGCTGGGCCCGCAGCTCACCGCGCTGGTGCGACAGGTCGCCCTGCACGCGGATGGCGCGCACGGTCCAGGCCGGGGTGCCAGCTGCGCTCCAGAGCCGCGAAGGTCCTGAAGAGCCGAGGGCCGACGAAGATAGACCACGGATCGTGCACCACGGCCAGCATCAGGTCGAACGTCCAGGGGCAGGTCGGCGGCGCAAGCGCAGGTGGCCTGGCCAGTTCTTCGCGGCACCGAGCACGGCCGCCGGCACGGTCAGGCAGAGGTCTCGTACGACAGGCCAAGCTCGCAACAGATATCCGGCATCAGCGAGCATCGGTCAGCGCCGGGCAGGCGATTTCGCCAGTGCCGCGCTGCGGTTTTCGCGTCGATCATCACGGTCGGCGCACGCCCAGCCCGGCAGTCCAGCGCGAAGGTCTTGAGCACCAGCGCCTGTATGGCGACCTTCGCCTTCGGCCAGGTCAGGTAGCCGAGGTATTTCGTGTTGCCGGTGAAGTACTTGTGCTGTAGTCGTAAAGGCATTGCCGCTGGGAAAGCGCAGATGCGACGTACCGGCAGGCGCGGTTTTCGGCACCGGTGCCGAGCACCAGATCGGGACTTCGTTACCACAAGAACAGTTCGTCGGGCACGGTGACCATCGATCCACCAGCGCCAGCGCGGCGGCCCGCACTCGCCGGCGCTCGACCATCAGGTGCCGAGGTCGATATACGCCCTCGCGCACGGCTGACGATCATGTGGGCGAAATCCAGCGGCTCGAACAGCAGCGCGTCGGTACTGCGCCGGGCAGGTCCCAAGCGCCAGGCCGGTGTCGAGAGACCAGGCGATCCAGATGCGCTGGACGGCGAGTTGTCCGTCATCGCGCACGTAGCCGAGGCCATGACGCCCGCCGCCGTAGGGAATGGCCAGGCCGAGCGGCAGCCCGGTGGTCAGCGCCGTCCTCGCCGAAGCGCCCGTGCAGGGCGACAGAAGACGCGAAGGAAGCCCTCGCCACCATGCTCGAGTTCGTCCAGTTCGGTGCTCGGCGGGTCGAAGGGGTGCGTGCGCGTCGACCCTTGGATCCATCCTCCTCGAAGGCCAGCACGCCAATGCCGAACAGCGAAACCCGCGCCTGGCGGATGCCCGCCCAGCAACACGGCCACACCTCGCCGGCGCACCTTCTTCATGAATGATGGGTAGTTCACGACAGAGCCCACGTTCAGCATTTCATCTCCTCTTGTTACCAGTTCATCATAATTGCCAGTTACCGCAAAGCGAACAACTGAAGGCCAGCGCAGCAATTCATGGTGTCTTCAGTCTAATGCTCCATTTTTAATTCCATGCATAATCATCGCCAAAAAGCCTGCTTTTCATTTCCGCAATAACGCCTTCTAAATATTCAACGGAATAAGAATTATCTTTAAAGCGATTTTTGACTTCTTTTTTCTCTCCGTACAACACCACTTTCGACTTATTTATCAAAGCAATATTATCACATAATTCCTCAACGGATTCCATTCGGTGGGTCGAGAAAATGATGGTTGTGCCACGTTTTTTCAATTCCAAAATTTCATCTTTCAACAAATTCGCATTGATGGGGTCGAAACCAGAAAATGGTTCGTCTAAAATAATCAATTTGGGTTCGTGAACGATGGTAGCGATAAATTGCGTTTTTTGTTGCATCCCTTTCGAGAGGTCTTCCACATTTTTATCCCACCAGTCTTTGATGTCAAATTTGACAAACCAAACTTTTAATTTTTCCAAAGCCTCCGCTTTTTTCATGCCTTTGAGTTGGGCAAGATATAAAAGTTGTTCACCGACTTTCATTTTCTTGTAAAGTCCACGCTCCTCGGGCAAATATCCGATGTCTTCGATATGTTTGGGCTGCAGGCGTTCACCGTTCAGAATGATTTGTCCTTCGTCGGGAGCGGTGATTTGATTGATAATTCTGATAAGTGAAGTTTTGCCCGCTCCGTTTGGACCCAAAAGCCCAAAAATAGAGCCTTTCGGAACTTCAATACTGACATCGTTTAAGGCAGTATGTTCGGCATATCGCTTCATAACGTGTTGAGCTTCTAAGATGTTTGACATTATTTCATTTTAAGATTTAAAAATAATTTTATTTTGTGCTTTTCCCGTTTACCGTTCACTTTTTCTCGTTTACCGTAAACTGTTACAAAAGAAAGCGAGTTTGCCATTAATGATTTTCATTTTTGACAAACTCGCTTTTTATGGGATAATCGGTAAAATTCTTAGTCATTAAATGTAGCAGACTCGGCACTTGGTGCTGTTGCTGGTTTTTTTACAGGAGATTTCTTCGCTATAGGTTTCTTATTAGAAGTAGCTTTTTTAGCAGATATAGCGGGTTTTGGCGTTGCGATTGGCAAAATATCATCCGTAACGATAGCAATTTTAGAAGCTAATTCAGCCTTTTTAGCTGCTTTCTCTTTTGCTTTTGCAATTTTATTTGCTCTCGATACCGCCTTCTTAGTGGCTTTAATCGCCTCTTTTTCTACTTCTTTTTCTTCTTCTTTCTTCAACTTCGCAAACTTCTTGACAATATCTTTGGCGGTATCATCAACGGTTTTTACTAACTTTTTAGCACTTTTTGCATTCAATCCATGCAATTGATTCAAAATAGCTGCCGATAGGTCATTGACAAGGCTTTTATTTTCTGATTTCATTTCTGTATTTATTTATGTTAAGAGAATATTATCTTTTCACTACGAATGTATCAATAAGGTTTTTACAAAAAAAATAATTCGTGTTAAGTTTTCAATTTACTGATAAAATCCCATGCCACCACCCCAGCCGTTACCGAAATATTCAACGAGTGTTTGGTACCATATTGTGGAATTTCTAAGCAGAAATTTGCTTGTTCAACTACCGACTGATTTACCCCAAAAACCTCATTACCGAACACAAAGGCATATTTTTCATTTTTTTGTGGTTGAAAATCTAATAGTGAAACGCTGTTTTCTACTTGTTCAACGGCGGCAACTTGGTAGCCATCTTTTTGCAAATCCTTCACGAGTGTTAGTACATCTTGTGTGTGTTCCCACACCACGGTTTCATCTGCCCCCAAAGCGGTTTTTTGGATTTCTCGGTGTGGAGGCGTTGCAGTAATGCCACACAAATAAATTTTTTCAACTTTAAAAGCATCCGCAGTTCTGAAAACCGAACCGATATTGTTCATACTTCGGATGTCGTCCAAAATTAGGATGTACGGAAATTTATCCGTTTCCTTAAACTCTTCGGCTGAAAGACGATTTAAGTCGTCCATTGATAATTTTTTCAAAATATATTAACGATTAAAATAGGCTTCAATTTCTTGTTTTACAAATAATAACATTTTAAAAATCAGCAGATTATCAGCTTTTCGGGTAATATCCAAAGCATAATTTACAACATATTTATCGCCCGTTACAATCGTAAAAAACCAGAAACGCCCCGTTACATAAACTCCATACATTGGGTGGTCGGTTTCATTTTTGGCTTGGGCAGCAATCATTTCAACTAATAATTGACCAAGCGGGTCATTTTCTCGTTTTCTTTCTTGTTTGTACTCGTGAACGAAAAAGAATGGATGTTTAGGATTTTGTTTTCCCGTGGAAACCATACAATCTACAACTCCTCCAATCTCAATATCATTGACAACGGCACTTAATCGCCTCTGTGTGAATACTTTATACCCTTTATCAAGCCCACCGAATTTTACCAAATTAATCAAAGGACTGATAGCCAGTAAATTTCAATTCGTCTTCGTTCCATGTCTCTACTTGTTGCAAGGATAGTAAACGTAACGATTCCAATTCTTCTAAAATATATTCATTAATCGGAAATTCAGCTTTTAACCAACGGTCTAATAATGGATGTTCCCAAATTTGAGTCATACCAAAAGCATCGTTTACTTGCTCAAATTCCCATGTTTCAAAACTTCTCATTGTATTAAAGATTTTAGTTTCTACAAATATACAAATTTTACCGCACGCCATAATTTCTCAACTCCTCCGAAATTTGGGACTGCCATTTCAATTGCCCTGCCACATTGATGCTGTGATTGCTTTCTTCATCATATTCCCGTTGGAGGCGGTTCATTTCACGATACATTTCGATAAAAAGTAGTTGCAATTCACTATCATAATTATCAATGGTTAGAATTTGTTTCGCCTTCTGTTTAAAGCGTTCTACCGTAACTTTTGCAATATCAAAATGCAATTGTTCATGGGCAATACTGTAGTCAGAAAGTGTAGTTGAAGATGTCCAAGAGCCACTTTTTAGCATATAAACTTTCATTTGTAGCAAAATGGTCAGTTTGCCGTCAGTCAATTTTAGCGGAGCTAAATATTCAAAATTATTAAATATTTGGGCTGAATATTTGCTGGATTTTGGCATCGTTCCCGTAAAATCCGACCAAGACATTTTTCGGCTTGGCGACCAAAAAATAGTATCTCCTTTTTCGGGAGAATCAATCTCGTAATCAGCCCAAAAAACTAATGCTAAAGAACGAATCAACTTAGGATTTTTATCGTAATTTTCGCCCATCCATTCATTAAAATAAACCACTGATTTTTCGATAACTTTACTCATTAAAGTTTCATAATTATTATAATCGCCTTGTGTGCGGTAATAAGTGATAGAAGTCTGAAAATCAGTAAGTTCTATTTCGGTGGTGTCACGCAGAAAGCTGTAAGAAACCTTGATTTTACACTTGCCCGTAATCTTGGAATTTATCAAATTTTCATCGACGGATAAGTTTGTAATTTTGAAAATAATAGGGTAGTCAGTATCATATTTTATGAAAGATTTCGAGAAATAATTTTGCACAGATTTTATAATTCCTCCACTTAATTTCAAATGCTTTTTTGTTTGATTTTCGCCATAAATATTTCCAATTTTACTACCATCTTTCCGTTCGTCTTTGACCTTCTGAAAGTAAAAATGATTAGGTTTATGCCTAACCGTTTCATATTTCAAAGAAATCCATTTATCTGTGTATTGAGCAAAAGTCAGGAAGGGAAAAGCAAAAAAAAGAAGACAAAGTAACTTGTCAAATTTATATTTTTTCATATCTTAGTACATATTTCATACTCAAATCTTAATTTACTATGTCAAATACTCATTCACACAGTAATTCTAATGACCTTTCAACGGCACAACTTATCATTTTGTTTTGCGTGTTCGCCCTCTTATTTATTTGGCTGGGCGATATGTTCACTGCCATCGTAGGCATCATTGCCGAATCTATAGTTTTTGCGGTGGCGTATAATGAAAATCATAAATTGATGGATTGAAGATATTAGTCAGAATCCAAAATAAAATGAGTCGAATATTCAATTTATTCGGCTCATTTTTGTTTTAAAGAATAATTAGTAGCCTATTTTTGTGACTATTTAGGCTATAACAACAAATGATTCGTGTTTCGATGCGGTTAAAATCTATGCAATTATTAGAAACGATATATCTCAAAGACAGTCAATTACAAAATATTGACTACCATAATCAACGTTTTAATGAAGCCCGAAAGTCGCTTTTTGGCAATCATCAAAACGTAGATTTAAGAGATTTAATCAAAGTTTCGGAAGAGAATAAAACAGGAGATTTTCGTTGCCGAGTTATTTATGGTGATAAAATAGAATCCATAAATTTCATAAAATATTCTCAAAAAGAAATCAAAAATTTAAGAATCGTGGACGTTGGTAATTGGGAGTATGATTACAAATATGCCGACCGTGGTTTTTTGAGCAATTTATTAGAGAATAATGCAGATGTCGATGAAGTGATTATGACTAAAAACGGATTCATCACCGATTGCACGATTGCGAATTTAGCTTTTTATGATGGTAAAGATTGGTTTACGCCCTCCACGCCCATGCTGAGAGGAACAAAAAGACAACAACTGCTTGACAGACAGTTAATTGTGGAGAGAGAAATAAGAGTAAATGATTTAAAAAACTATGAAGGTGTGTGTTTGATAAATTGTTTTCGTAATTTAGAATTAGAGAATTTAATACGCATTTAAGTTTAAGCAATGTACGGCAAAGATTGCCGTAGTACGTTATATGGAAAATTTCAGAATAGAAAGCCTTGAAATCAATAAAATAGGAGCATTTGAGCATTTGAAAATGGACTTTCCCAAAAAGAAAGATCCAGAAAAAGCTGAAATCCATATTTTGACGGGGGAGAATGGGACTGGGAAGAGTACGATTTTGGAATGTTTTGTAGAATCAATTATGCCATTAATTCAAGATAGACACACAAGTTTTCATAAAAAAAGTCATTATTTGCAAGGTATTTTTGGAGTTAAATTTGAAAACTATCCACCTTCACAGTTTATTTATCACGGAGGTTATTTTCTTCCTACCAGTTCCACTCCTGTTTTTATTGGTGATTACCAAAATACATATTCTCCGTTTTATTTAGGTACTACAAAAACACCACTCACGGAACTAAAAGTCGCTTTTTTTGCGTATTCGGGGTATCGTAGAATCTCGGAAGTACAAATTATAGGACCCAAACAAATCTTAGATAATCCACTAAAAGACTCATTAGACTTTAATAAATCTATTAATCCAGAGAATTTAATGCAGTGGATTGTAAATACTATAACTGCGGAATTAAATTCCAAAGGGAGAGGCGATAGTGAGAAGGCTAGATTATTCAAAAAGTCTCTTAAAAAACTGGAAGAAATACTGTGTGAAATAACATCAAAACGAATCTCATTTGATATTGATGATAATTGGAATGTTAAATTGAAAGAAGAGTTTGACTTACTCTTTGACGTTCTACCAGACGGTTTAAAATCAATGATTTCATGGCGGAGACTTTTTAATGAGAATGGATAGATTAAAATGGGAAAATGATACTGACATTTTCGACCGCAACTTCATACTCTTCCTCGATGAAATCGAAGTGCATCTTCATCCCGCTTGGCAGCGAAAAATTTTACCAGTCGTCCAGAAACTCTTTAAAAATTCTCAGATTTTTATTTCTACGCACTCGCCTTTTGTGGTGGGTTCTGTGGATGGGGCTTGGGTGCATAAATTGAAAAAAGATGGGGCGTATGCGGTGTTGGATGGTGAACCTATTTTGTCGGAAGATGCGGAGAGTTATGATACTATTTTAGAAGAAGTTTTTGGAATAAAAGAACGTTTCGGCATTGAGATTGAAAATAAATTAGTCGATTTCAGAAAATATACTCGTGAGATTCTAAAGGGTGATAACAGTAATTTTCATAAATGGGAGGAAACCATTGAATTTTTCAAAAATCAAAGAAGACCACAAGAAATTATGTCTCTAATATCACCGCAAATACGTCAAATTCACAGAATCTTAAAACAAGAACCAGCCTAAAATGTATAAAATTTATCGAACCCCTGAATCAAAACCAAAAATATTAGAAGATAATGCCAAAGCATGGACAGAAGATTATTTGTTAAAAAGGGGTCAAAATCCTAATTATAAACACCACTGGCATAGCTCCCACAATGAAATATTTGAAGCATTATCAATTCTTACCGCAGAACATTGTTCATATTGTGATAAATATCCATTGGATGAAAGAGCTAAGTCTGATGTCCAGATTGACCATTTTAAACCTATCAGTAAACTCGAATTTAGAATTTTAGCTTACGAATGGATGAATCTTTACTTGGCTTGTGGTGGTTGTAACAAATCTAAATTAGCTCAATATAGTGATTTGATTATCAGACCAGATGATGAAGATTATGACCCATTAGACTATTTTTTCTTTGATATTGAAACAGCAGAAATTTTAGTAAATAAAGCCAGCGGAAATTATTATATTCAAAAAGCGGAAAAGACAATCGAAGTTTTTAAGTTGAATCATAAAAGTATTATCAAGTTTAGAAAAAGAGCTATTGAGAATTTTTTAAAAGCCCAAAAAATAGGATTCGATAATTTCAATATTGACGATTACGATTACAGAAATTTCATAGCAGAACTCCTATAAATTACCATAAATGCCAAGCGAAAACCCAACTCCTTCCTTCCTTCTTCGTCAAAAATTTCCCTTTGAGCCAACTTCGGGGCAAGTAGAATTATTCCGACAAATGGATAATTTTATGACCAATAAAGATGATTTTGGTCCGCTTTGCTTTTTGCTTCGGGGATATGCGGGTACGGGTAAAACCACCGTCATCAGCACGATTATCAAGGTTTTGCCAAAATTTGGACTAAAATCGGTCTTGCTTGCTCCCACGGGACGGGCGGCGAAGGTGATGGGTAATTATTCCAACAAAAAAGCCTTGACGATTCATAAGAAAATCTATCGGCAAGTCGCAAATCAGTTTACGGGAAATCTGGAATTTCAACGCCAAAATAATTATGCAACCGATACGGTTTTTATCATTGACGAAGCCTCGATGATTTCTGATGATGCCGATTTTGGTTCGGCTGGCTTATTGACCGATTTGATGGAATTTGTCTTTACCAATCCCGAAACTGATTATAACGGCAACAAGATAATTTTCGTAGGAGATACCGCCCAATTGCCTCCTGTGGGCAAATTGGACTCGCCAGCTTTGCAAAAAAAGTATTTGGAAGGACAGTTTCACATTGGCGTTTTGGAGCAGGAACTTACCGAAGTTATGCGTCAGGATGCTAATTCGGGGATATTATTTAATGCTACTAATTTAAGAAATCTCTTAAAATCTGAAAAAAACGACATCAGTTTTATCACCAAAGGTTTTAGAGATTTTTTCAAAATGACGGGCGAAAAACTGGAGGACGGATTAAATTATGCTTATCGAAAATTTGACCGTGAAAATACCATTATTCTCACTCGTTCCAACAAAACAGCCGTTCAATATAATCGTTATATTCGTCAGCGGATTTTTGGGCAAGAAGACGAACTTGCCACGAGTGATTTGTTGATGATTGTGAAAAACAACTATCACTGGCTCGGTGAAGATTCGCCCGCAGGCTTTTTAGCGAATGGTGATTTTGTGGAAATTATGAAAATGAGAGGCGTTCAAGAAATGCACGGTTTCAGATTTACCACGCTGACCCTCAGACTTTTAGATTATGACGAACATCCCCACATCGAAGCAAAAGTATTAATGGATACGATTTATTCAAACACTCCTGCAATGTCTCGGGATGAAAATAAAGCCCTTTACGAATCCGTTGCCCAAGACTACGCCCACATTGTCAATAAAAAAGAACGCAACGAAGCCATCCGAAAAGACCCTTATTTGAATGCCCTGCAAGTGAAATTTGCCTACGCCCTCACAACCCACAAATCGCAAGGGGGACAATGGAATGCCGTTTTTATTGACCAAGGATATTTGACGGATGAATTAATCAATGAAGATTTTATTCGCTGGTTATATACCGCCATCACACGGGCAACGCATGAGGTATTTTTGCTGAATTTTCATAAAGAGTTTTTTGAAGGCGGGGCGGTTGAGGAATAGAGACAGACGTTTTGTCATCGAAGCGTCGAACCGTCCCGACGAAGGAGGGAACTGTTATTTTTAACAAACAAGACTCAGAAGTTTAGAACTCAGATTCCTCCTTCGTCGGAATGACAAAACAAAAAATAAAACAAAATGAAATTTCTCTTATACGGTGCAACGGGCTATACTGCAGGTTTAGTCATCAAACACGCCGCTAAATTTGACATTACGCCCGTACTTGCTGGTCGTAATTTACAGAAAATCAACACATTAGCAAATCTTCATCATTTAGATTACTGCACAGCAGATTTGAACAATCCCGAACATTTGGATAATATTTTAAAGAATTTTAAAGTAGTGTTACATTGTGCTGGACCATTTTCCAAAACCGCTAAACAAATGCAATCGGCTTGTTTGCGGACTGGCGTACATTATTTGGACATCACGGGCGAAGTTGAAGTTTTTGAGCATGGAATAGCACTCAACGAACAAGCAATTAAAGCCAAAATTATGATAATGTCGGGCGTGGGCTTTGATGTTGTCCCTACTGATTGTATGGCTCTTTATCTCAAAAATCGTTTGCCAGATGCCACTCATTTACAATTGGCTTTTACCAATATCAATGGTGGAATCTCACACGGTACGGCTCAAACGATGGTGGAAGGTTTGGGGAAAGATGGTTTCGTCAGAGAAAACGGTAAGCTCAAAGCCGTACCCGTTGCTCATAAAACGCTGGATGTTCCTTTTGATAATAACATAAAGACGCACTGCATGGCGATTCCTTGGGGCGATATTTCTACAGCATTTTATACCACCCAAATCCCTAATATTGAAACCTTTACGGGTATGCCTAAATCGGGGGTAGTGTTTGCCCGTTCAGGAAATTATTTAGGGTGGTTATTAAGGAGCAATTGGGTACAAAATCTTCTCAGAAAACGACTAAATAAATCCTTAGTCGGACCCGATGAAAACACCCAGGCTAATGCCCAAACCCGTGTTTGGGGCAAAGTTACCAACGCCAAGGGGCAATCCGCAGAAGCCCGAATATTTGGGATTGAAGCCTACACATTGACGGCTCTGACTGCCTTGAATGTTACTAAAAAAGTATTGGAAGGGAATTTAAAAATTGGTTATCAAACACCCGCTTCGGCTTATGGACAAGACTTGATTTTGGAAGTTGAGGGAATAAGCAGAGAAGATATTTGAAAATTTATTCAAAACGATGACAACCATTCCAGCGTTTTTCTCGTAAGTGTCATTAAAAGGTTTCAAGCAGAAACCTTTTAATCCACATTCATTCTGATTTTAAAAAGTATCATGAGAAAAATTCAACTTTTCGCCCTTTTTATTGCTCTTGGTTTGGCTTCGGCTTGTAAATCTGAAGAGGTAAATCCAGAACAAAACGTTACCAGTACATTAGCTCCAAGTGCTGATTTACTGTTGGCTTCGGCAACGCTCGCAGGAGCTAATGAAGTACCAGCCGTAACAACAACCGCAACGGGAACAGCTACGGGTAGTTACAACAAAACATCTAAAATTTTGAACTTGAATGTTACTTATGCAGGGATGACACCAACGGCTTGGCATATTCACAATGCAGCTTCTGGGGTTAATGGAGCAGTTATTTTTAATTTAATTAACTCATCGAACACAACCATCGCAAGTAAATTCCCCACACCTTTTAATTATTCAACACCACTTGCTTTGGCTGCCGACCAAGAGACCAATTTATTAGCAGGAAATAATTATGTAAACATTCATTCCGCTAAAAACCCTGGGGGTGAAATTCGTGGGCAGTTAGCTTTGAAGGCAAGTACGGCACAGGGTACAGTAACGGGTAAGTTTAATAATTCAACCAAAATATTGACTTTGCAGGTAACTTATACTGGTTTAACACCAACGATGTGGCATATTCACAAAGGTGCTGTCGGCGTGGCAGGTCCAGTTGTGCTTGATTTGGGAACTACTTTCACAAGTCCATTTAATTTCTCGACCTCGGCCTTGACTGCGGAGCAAGAGGCTGACTTGAAAGCTGGATTATTTTATGTAAATATTCACACGATTGCCGTTCCGAGTGGTGAGATTCGTGGACAATTGACGGTTAAGTAACTAAACTTATTTTCGGTAAAAAAGCCAGTAGAATCAAATCTACTGGCTTTTTTGCTTACTTATTATCTCTTCTCCCTGTGGAACGTTCTCGATTTACTCCTCCCCTATTCCCGTTCCAATCATTTCCGCTCTTTCCGTTATTATCTAAACGATTATTGGATTCAAAATTGGGTCTGTCGCTTCTACTTCCTTGTGGAATATTGGCAGGGGTTTCTATACGATTTGGCTCTACATTACCCCTATTTCTTTCTACACCACCATAAGGAATATTATTGGGTGTATCTCTCCGACTACTTTCATTTTGAGAATTTCTGTTACCGTCATAATTACCCCTATTTCTATCATTACCTCCTCTGTTTGAATTATTGGGATACTGGTTATTATAGATTCCTCGGCGGTCTCTGTCATTTCCTCTTGGAGAGTTACCTCTGCTGGTATAATCCCTTCTTTCGATACAATATCTTTGAGCGACTCGGTTATTTTGATTTCTATACCACCCATTATAATTGGGGCGTGGAACATAACCTAATCTAATGCTTCCGAAACCTCTTTTATCGAACCTAAAAAAATCGTAACCCCCTTGATAATACCATCTTGAATAACCACGACGGTCATATCCATAGACATCAAAACCGTAGAAATTACGGTCATAATCGGATAATTCTAAGCCCAATCTTCGGTTGAGATATACCACATCATCCCAGATTTCTTGTTGTTCCCAACTTGTAAAAATTCCGTCAGATTGATAGGCATATTCTTTGCGTTCCAAATCTTCCAAACGGCGATAAAGCAAATCGGACTCACGCCGAGTGATTAATCCACGCTGAATACCATCACTGATTCTGACCCTAATGTCCCAATGCCAATCAAACTCATTGTCATAATAAAATCTATCGTCATTATACGCATAATCTCGATTATCGTATTGAGCTATAGCTGATGAAATAGACGAAATCACAATCATCGCAGCAATCATATATTTTTTCATGTTCTTGGTGGATTAATTTGCTTATTTACCCATTAGAACAACAAAACCCGTCAAAGTATTATTGACGGGTTTGTTAAAGATTTGTTAAAGATTTTAGTTCACTGACGATTTCTGGGGTCACAGAGTCGCACGGAGTTTCTCACAGGAACGCCTGCCGCAGAGTTAAAGGAGTTTTTTGCGTAACCTTGTGAAAAACTTTGTGTGACTCTGTGTCCGCAAAATTATCCGAAAACCAAATCATTTCATTCAAAATTCCTCAACTTCTTTTTCGATAATTCATAACTAATGATGGCGGGAACGTAAAACGTAATATCTGCCGCAAATTTGGCAATGACAACTCCCCAAGACAAATCATTTATCCAGATGGGAATGTAATACATCAACGTCGGGCGAATTAGCAGGGTATCAAAAATCTCAGCAATGCCAAATTCTACAAACAATGCTCTCACGTTTTTATAAAAAGTTTCGAGAGAATATTTTTTACCAATGGCTTCTAATTGACTGATTGCCAGCAATATATCTTCGATCAAAATAGTACCAAAGTAACCAATATTTCCAGCCCACGTCCCCACAAGAGCGGTCGTGATTTTGTTATGGGTAAAATGAAAAGTCAGCCACGCCCCCCCAACCGTCAAAACCAAGGAAATAACTTCCGCCAAACCGTACCTTTTAATCCATTCTGTAATTTTTTGTTTCATAACATCATAGCTTTCAGCAATTGGCGGTTAGCTTTCGGCTTCATTTTGGACTATTTTTTAATGAATCGGCAATAATAGCACAAAGAAAACGCTAAAACTTCAAAATGAAATTTGGAGTAGGATATAATTCTATATTGGAGTAAAATATTCCTAAAGCATTTTTATAAAATACACTAAGGAATGGGAAATAAATAATTGGATAAATTCTAAGCTGCTATTCTATACGATAATTGAGGGATAGCTTTGTTATAGAATATTCTTTTGGTATCTATTTGAGATTTATCAATTGTAATACCTTTTTCATAATGAGTAAGATTTAACCTTACGACAACAGAAAGCCCTTTGGTTGTTGATGTTTTTTCCCTTAGGAATGGGCAAATAATAACTTGTAATGGTTTGGGTGAATTATTTTTTTGATAGTTAAGGGGTATTTTAAGGCAAATAGTACTGCTCTTTAACGAAAAATAGCTCTTAAATATCAGTAAAAGAATCATACAAACCGTTATAAGTTGTTGTTTACCCATTCCTTAGTTCTTTAACAATAGTATAACTTGAAAAAACGACTCCTTTTATAGCATTATGAACATGACAAAACAGTCTATGTTCAATGGGGTTATATTTTGAACTGTATGGTGGATAGTGTGCGATAACTATATCAATGCCCAATTCCTTTGTCAGTTCGAGTAATTTCATTTTAAATACATGATGGCGATATGAATTTCCACCTCCAGCATCACATAGAATTAGTATATTTTGAGCATCTGGATAGGCATGAATACCATATTCTGTCCACCACCAACGTAAATTATCCGTAATAAATTCGGCTGTTTCTGAACTACTACCGATGGAAATATAGCCTTTGTTTAGCTGTAAATCATAGATACCATGAGGAATTACTTTTCCTTCGGAAAGATTGTCATAATCGTGACGGTTCGATTTCTATGATTCAGCAAATGCTTTTGTGTAATTTTCGGTATATTTTTCTCTTCGAGAAATACAGGCAAAAATACGATGGACTAACTTGTACAAACGTTATTAATAACGAGCATTTCATTTTTACCTTCACTAACTTTACGTTGATAGTATTCTTTGATTTCTTGGCAGTGTTGGATAGCAGACATTGCCCATATGGAACAAAGCCTTGACTTTCTTATAGCTTTATTACTGACTCCCGCACTCCTTTGTATTACCTACAATTCGGAGCAAAACCCGAAACAAGTATTGAATTCATTCATGCGAATCAATACTCAACCAACCAACTAACAAAACCTATTTTTACCCAAAACAACCCACACCCCAACACACACAAACATTTTTTCAACCCAACCATTGCCTCAAAGCATCTACACCCTCATTACACCCACACCTCCTCTCATCCCCCCATTCCCCATTGCCCTCATGCTTCCTCTCCCCCCCCCCCTTTCCCCCCTCCCCCCCCCCCTCCAATTTCAAAATTGTAAAACCAGAAAAGCTATTTACATTCATTACCCTTGCATGGGTCTTTCCCAAATTTCTATATGAATTTAGTCAATAGTAACCCGTGGAGCTTTGAATCGGACCATGAGTCTTGAACTCAGCCTTGACGGTAAAGCACCCCCCACGGTTCCCATAATTTCCAAGTACAAAATCTGGAAAAATTTAATACAAATCTAAGAGCCACTGCGATCAAAAACGTCAATGTCGCCCGTAGTGTAGCATTTTCCATCACGGTAAAGATTGCCCAATCGTTCCTTTTTCTTACAGTCCATACTAATGATTGGACTCTTTAAACTCATGGCGAAAATGATATACATTATGATTCTAAATTGTTCATCTCGTTTGGCATAAATACCTGTGGCAAGTGTCTTGGACATTTTTCGATAAGAATATCCTAACTCTTTGAGTAAGCGTTTTACCGTACCATTATTAACTTTTTCTTGATATTGTTCATAAAATTGACTGGCAATTTCTCGGGGTTTTAAATGTATCCAAAATACCAAAGGGTCAGTAGGACTGCCAGCTTTATGGCTATCAATAAAGGCAGTAAGGTTAGTCTTAGTCGGACATGGCTTGTAAATTTTTTTTGCGACCACCCCCAACTCTTCGCTGTTTACCAAGCGGTATTTGTTGGTAAATAGCAAGGTCAGTGAAATCCAAAATGCCTCTTTTAAGAGTGTTTGGACCTATTTTAAACAGATTTTGGATATAACTCTTAGAGCCATAACCTAATTTTATGACCTCCAAAGAGGCATAGTGACGACGTTCTTTTTCGGATAAACGACTATAATGAAGTAACATTATGGTCTCCGTTTCGGTATCGTATTGTTTATTGAAGCCTGAATACATGAACAAAATTAACAACTAAAATTCATCCAATTATTTATTCCTGATTCCTAATCTTAGTTTTGTCATACATTTTTACCAAATTCACGATAGAACCAAAATAATTAGCCCTAAAATTAAGGTACAGAGTACCTTTTGTACTCCGCTTCATATAGATACTGCAAATATTACTGTACTCTGCACCTTTTGTAACATCAAAAGATAAATTTTTCACAAATAAAATTGACTAAAATTCCAATCCAAAACGTTATTTTTGTATTAAGATTCATTAAAAATTTAGCTCATCGCTCATACCTCATTGCTCAATAACCACACATCCTTACTAAATTTTAACCCGCTATCAAAATCGTGATTCTTTTGAAAATTACTAAGTATATCGTTGTTTTTAGTTTTATTTTAGGCATGGGCGTTCTCTCATGTTCGCATCAATCTCGCCAACTTTCGGATGAACCCACCAGTGCCAACACGGCTCGGAATGATAGTATCTCAAAACTTTTTGACCCCAAAATTGCCACCCGTAAAGCTGCCAAATTAGATACTTTTTTTAAGAAACTCCATAAATTTAGTGGATTCAACGGAGCTGTCTTAGTATCACAACATGGCAAAATTATCTATAAAAATGCCTTTGGCTATTCCAGTTTTTTTAGGAAAGATTCCAACACCACCCAAACGCAATTTCAATTAGCTTCGGTTTCCAAACAATTCACGGCGGTTGCCATTATGCAGTTGCACGAAAAAGGGCTTATCAATTATGATGATCCCGTTTATAAGCACATTCCTAATTTTCCTTATGATTCTTCAATAACGATTCGTAGCCTTTTAACTCACGTTTCGGGTATTCCAAATTATGTGTATTGTTTGGATAGAATCGTCAATAAGCGTTTCCCGATGAGCAACGACCAAGTGGTAAATTTGTTTGCTCAACATAAGCTCAGGATAAATTATCATCCCACACCAGCCGTTTTAATTACAATAATTCTAACTTACGTTTTGTTGGCGTATATCATAGAAAAATTATCGGGAATGTCATTTCGAGAATATGCCCAGAAGAACTTTTGCTCCTGCGGGAATGTCGAAAAGTTTTATTTATGACCCCGCAAAGCCCGATTTAGTGGCAACGGCTGCTGTGGGTTATACGCCCCGAAGAAATAGCTATTGGCAAGTTCCCTTCGACCATCTGGACGGTGCAACAGGCGATAAAGGCGTTTATTCAACCGTAGAAGATCTTTTTAGGCGGATATGGCTCTCAATTCCGAGAAATTAGTGAAGACAAAAACGCTGGAAGAGGCTTTTCAACCCGCTCATGTTTTCAGAAATATGATTACCAAAAACTACGGCTTCGGTTGGCGACTTCAACTCTTGGATGATGGTTCATGGCTGACGTTTCATACGGGTTGGTGGCATGGTTTTAAAAATTATTATATGCACAACCGCAAGGATAATTCATCCATAATTATTCTTCAAAACGTGGCAAATCGTGCTTTGGGACGAGTAAAAGTAGCTCAATCAATTTTATATCCAGAAAAGGCTTGGTATTTTATGAGTGGCGAAGGTCTGCCCGAGGAGTTGGAAGGGGAGTAGGTTTTGGTGATAGGTTGTGAGTGAGGAGTTATGAGTTTATTTTGTCTATTCAGCCAGGGTTGCTCAGACAGTTTAACACCACAGAATGAAATATCCCCACTGATTTTGCCAAAATATCCTCCAAACTAAACCACCGTAAATCCGTAATAATCTGCTCCTCCATTTCAGGGTCAAAGCCTTTTTTAGGTTCGCCCGATATGATTTTTACTTCATAAAATAATTCAATAGCATGAAGTGGAGGGTTCACAAATTCATTAACAGTTAAGAATTTACCAACGGATATTTTAGTATTTGTTTCTTCCAGAAATTCTCTTTTCAAACATTCCTCAATCGTTTCACCAAATTCTAAACCTCCACCAGGCGGACACCAAAAATCTGAATTTTCCCTGATACCGATGTGATTGAGAAGTAATATTTTATCTTCCCGTATGCACACGCCGCAGACCCGAACTCTCACCCTATTCCCATACTGACGGTGAACGGTTAAGTCAGTTAAGTTATCTTCCAAAATTGTATGTTTTTTTAAAGTAATTATTTTGTCGTAGTCCAACCGTTTTCCTTTTCTCGTTCGCCGTGTACCGAAAATCAACCGTTTACCGCTAAAAACTGCATATTATGTAAATCCGCATACCAACCGTCTTTCTCCAAAAGTTCTTCATGCGTGCCAGATTCCTTAATTTCACCTTTGTCTAAGACCATAATTTTATGGGCATTTTGGATGGTTGAAAGTCGGTGAGCAATCACGATGGCGGTTCGTCCTTTCATCAATTTGGATATGGCATTTTGTATCATTTCTTCGGTTTCAGTATCAACAGAAGACGTGGCTTCATCCAACACAATCACCTTCGGATTATGCACCAACGCCCGAACGAAGGAGATTAATTGACGTTGCCCTACCGATAAAGTTGCCCCACGTTCCATCACGTTATAATCATAGCCATCGGGTAATCTTTCGATGAAATCGTTTGCTCCAACCAATTTGGCAGCTTCAACGACTTTTTCTCTGGTGATGCGTTTGTCGCCCAGTGTAATATTATTTTCGATAGTATCGGAAAACAAAAATACGTCCTGTAAAACTACCCCAATTTGTCGGCGGAGACTATCTAAATCGTATTCTTGGAGATTGATATTGTCTATAAAAATATTGCCTTTATTGATGTCATAAAAACGGCTCAATAGATTAACCGTTGATGATTTACCCGCCCCAGTTGCACCCACCAAGGCAACGGTTTCTCCTTGTTTTACTTGAAAAGAAATATCTTTCAACACATATTCTTCATCGTTATAAGCAAACCAAACGTTTTCAAAACGTACATCTCCTTTCAAGTTTTCAGCCTTCACGGTTCCGTTATTTACCACGTAATCATCTGAATCTAAGAGTTTTATAATTCTTTCGGTCGAGACGATTCCCATCTGTAAAGTATTGAAACGGTCTGCCAAAAAACGGATGGGTCGGAAAAATAAATTCATAAACATGATAAAAGCTGTGAGTGTCCCCAAAGTCATATCGTGATGAAGGATTTGCTTAGACCCAAACCAAACAATCAAGCCCGTACCAGCCGCCAAAATAACATCCGCTACAGGGTAGTAAACCGAATACGCAAAAATGGATTTTATATTGGCCTCACGATGTACTTCGTTGATTTTGAGAAACTTATCGTATTCTCCTTTCTCGGCATTAAAAATCTGAACGATATTCATACCTGTAATATGTTCCTGCACGAATGAATTAAGATTGGCAACGGCGAGACGTACTTCGTTGAAAGATTTTTTGATATATTCTTTGAACACATAAGTGGATGTAACCATGAACGGCACAGTGCAGAGGCATATCAAAGTCAGTCGCCAGTCCGTGTAAAACATTACACTTGTGATGAGAACCAATTGCAAAATATCCCCTGCAATGGCGGCTAATCCTTCCGAAAAAACATCATTTAGCGTTTCAATATCCGAAACTGTGCGAGTAACCAAGCGACCAATGGGCGTGTCGTCAAAGAATTTTAGGCGAAGATGAAGAATTTTTTCATATAACGTAACCCGAATGTCACGGATAACAGTTTGCCCCAACCAGCCCGCATTGAAGGCACTAATAAACTGGAGAAAACCCTGCAAAAGCAACACGGCAATCATCACCAAAAGCATTTGGGCGAGTTTAGGATAATTGCCCGTTGAGATGTAATTGTCTATGGTATAGCGAATTAAGAGAGGATTGAGCGGTACCACACAAGCTGAAACCATAATGAGCGTAACCAAAGCCCAAAACCGCAAACGGTAAGGTTTCAAGAAACTATAAATTCGTTTGAGTATCTGTACGTCAAATATTTGACCGCTTTTTTCTTCTTTTTTCAATTTGAACAGCAATTAGTTTATCTTCTCAAAATTAACACCCTTTTTAGATATTTGGTTTTGATTAGGAAAGACAACACAAAAAAACCTACAAGAAATCTCGTAGGTTTGGGTAAATTAAAAATAAAGATTATCAATTCAAAACGCCTCTACGTCGGCGAGCTACAGGCAGAATAGTATTATCAGAAAGGAGTACGAAATCCCGACCGAAATCAACAATAAATTTCCGATTAACCAAATGTTTTCTACTGATTCGGATAAAATCGGTCGAGTCAATAGAGTTTTCGATGGTCAGTAGTGTTTTGGCAAGCAGCTTAGATTTGCCCGAACTGAGGTGAATGTGCGTGTAATTTATTTCTCCCTCAAAATAGAGAACTTCATTAGCGAATAACTTTGTGTATTTTCCTAATACAAAGGGATTTCCAAAATAATTAGTAGTTGATAACATGGGTCTTAGGGTTTGACTTTTAGAGATAAATTTGATACAGTAAAGTTGGGGGATTTTGGAGAGAAATGATACCGTAAAAATACGGTATTGTGTACCGTGTTTTTACGGTATTTTGGGGTAAGTAACTTACATTTAGTTAATTATGACCGAATAATAAGATTTTTTGGGAATGTGGGAATTAGTGTTTAGGTTTGGAAAGTTAAATGAATTATTAATTTTTATCTTAAACCCTAAAAAAATGTCAGACTTTTGTGACCCACAAACAACTCACCCTATTGGTGGTAATATTTCCGATAATGATACTCGGCTTCAAGAAACGGTATCAAAATTTTCAACTGCATTTAAAAGTCAATTAGGCTTTCCAAATGAAGACCATACTTTTTTTTACGATTTTGGAACAGCAATTATATCGGAAATGTTGAAAGAGCCAGATTGTGTTGGAATTCGTGTTTACCCAGGTTTAGATGAAAATAACAAATTAACAATGTCTGTTGTAGGACTTGTTGTAGAAGCAGAGTCTGGACTAAGAACATCAAATCTAACACAGGTATTCAAAATTGCCGAATTTAGAAAAGGAGGTAAAGTTGTTTGTGCTTGTTGTCCAAGAAATGGCTAAGAAGCCGTTTTATTACAATATGCGAGAGAATAAATGATTAGATTTGTATTATTCTCTTGCATTAATCCATTTTTCATGATTGGCAATATTTTACTCATATTATATTTTTTATCTCTTATATCGGCAAATGTAGTAGGTTTTTTTTATCTCAGTAGGCTTGATGATAAAATTAAACCACTCCCTTTTTATTTGTTATTCACATTGATATTGGATTTATTGGCAGAATATCTAAATTACACAGGGAGTGAGTTTCAGCATGTTTACATCTTTTTTGCACCCATTGAATATTTTTTTATCTCCAATTTCTACATGAAAACAATTGACGATACTAATATAAAAAAAGGAATTATAATATCTCAAATATTGTATTTGATAGTTTGTTTAGTCTATTTCTTCATTTTCAACTTTAACAAGCATTACTATATTTTTAATTTAAGAGGTGTATTGATAATCATAATAACTTTATTATACTTTAAAAACTTGTATAGCACCAAGGAAATTATTAACCTCAAAGAAGAAGCAATTTTTTGGATAAGTATAGGCAATTTATTATTCTGGACAGGAACATTCTTTATTGTAGCTTTAATTACACCTATCAGAAAAGTTGATTCAAAAATGGGAGATTTACTATATTCTATCAATCCTCTGCTCAATGTTTTCTTATACACTATGTTTATAAAAGCTATTTTATGCAAAACGAAAATTTACCAATAGTCATTACTGTTATATTGGGAACGTTAATTTTTATTAGCTTATCTCTTTTTGCAGTATTATTTCTATCTTTTTTTTACAAAAAACAAGCTCAAAACCTCCAAGAAAAAGCAGCCCTAAAAACCGCCTATGACCAAGAAATCCTCAAATCTCAAATCGAAGTTCAGAATCAAACACTGCAACACATCGGGCAGGAATTGCATGATAATATTGGACAATTATTGTCGGTGGCGAAGATAAATCTGAATATTTTAGAAGAATCTGATAGCGAAGAACTTGACTTTATCAAACAAACCAACGAAATCATTACACAATCCATTAGCGACTTACGGGCTTTGACTAAAAGTCTGGATGGTGATTTTGTCAAGGATTTTGGTTTGGAAGAAAGTATCTCGCACGAACTCCAACGCATTCGCAAAACCCGCCGTTTTCAGACGGAGATTTCGATTTTGGGAGAGAAAAGAAAATTGGGCTACGAACGAGAGATTATCCTTTTCAGAATCGTACAAGAATTATTAAATAATGCCCTCAAACACTCCAAAGCTAAGAATTTGAATGTTACGATGCATTATTTTCCCGAATCCTTTACCTTGTCGGTTAATGATAACGGTAAAGGTTTTGAGCTTGAAAATATTAATCAAAAAGGACTCTCACAGTCAGGTGCGGGACTACGCAATATACAAAGACGGATGGAATTGATAGGAGGAAAGTGTAATATTTCTTCGGAAATTGGAAAAGGAACGGAAGTGATTTTGGAGGTATGAGGGATGAGCTTTGAGGTATGAGACAACACGTAAAATTCTCCTAATTTCTTAATCCTGACTCCTCAATGCTCACTCCTCACAACTAAAAAAATGAAACACAAAATAGTAATTGCTGATGACCATGCTCTGGTGGCTCAGGCTCTTTCGGGCTTGATTCAACGGATGGATAATTATGAGGTGATGTATGAAGTTGAGAATGGGTTGGAATTGACCGAAAAATTTAAAGAAAACCTTATTCCCGACATCGTACTTTTGGACATCAATATGCCCGAAATGGACGGTTATGAAACGGCTTTGTGGTTGAAAAATAACTACCCCGAAGTGAAAATTTTGGCACTTTCGATGTACGACAAAGAGGAGGCAATTGTGGGAATGTTACGCAACGGAGCAAAAGGCTATTTATTAAAAGGTTGCCGTTCGTCTGAACTCAAAGCGGCTCTGGATTCCATCATGGAAAGAGGATTTTATTATACCGAATATATTACCGATAAATTATTGAAAAGTCTTAACCCCGAGCAAGTCAAAAATCCTCTCTTAGAATTAGGCTTAAACGACCGTGAAATGGAATTTATCCGATTGGCGTGTACCGAATTGACCTACGCAGAAATTGCCGATAAAATGTGTTGCAGCCCCCGCACCGTGGACGGTTACCGTGAACAATCTTTCCAAAAACTCAAAGTCAAAACTCGGGTAGGGATAGCCGTGGAAGCAATGAAGTTGGGAATTATCAACATTGGTTAACGGTACACGGTGAAGGGTGAACGGTTTTGACGAAGGGTAATTTAAATTTGGAATAAAAAAACCTAATCTTTCGCCCTCAAATCCGTTCACCGTGTACCGTTCACCCTTTACCGATTTATCCAATTGAAACCAATTCCAAATCAAAAATCAAATCTTTTCCTGCCAAAGGGTGATTAGCGTCCAGCGTGATGGTCAAATCGGTTACTTCTACCACCGTTACGGGCATCACTTGCCCCGTGCCGTCTTGGTGCATATTCAGTTGCATACCCACTTCATAAGGAATATCCGAAGGGATTTCTGCTTTGTTGAAAACCGCTGTATGTTCGGGATTCACGTCCCCGTAAGCCTCTGCCGCTGGAATATGAACCGTTTTCTTTTCGCCTACGCTCATACCCGTAACGCCTTCGTCGAACCCTTTGATAACCATACCCGAACCGATTTCAAATTCCAAAGGTTCACGTCCTGTCGAACTGTCGAATAGTGTTCCGTCGGTCAATTTTCCTGTATAATGGACGCTGATTTTATCGCCCGCTTTTGCTTGTGCCATTGTTGTTTTTGTTAAAATTTTGGCAAAGGTCGGGAAAGATATTTTTATAAGAAACTAATGAGGAGTTAATTTTGAATAGTTGGGGGCGTTGAAATATAATTTAGTGATCTTTTTTGAGTATTGTACAAAACAATTAAAATGTCGTTTGTCGATGCCATACATACGTTTGTCGGAAATATAGATACGTTCATCGAAAATATATGCAATAAGTTTTATGAAATTATAAGTTTGAGAAAAATACACATAGAACACTAAAAACTCAAACACCATGAAAAATCTCCCCCCCCCTACAAACAGTGTGCCAAATCACTATGATTTTACCCTGAATAATCTTCAAATACTCATTAATCTCTTAACTACCCGAGAGTTACAAATCTTAGAATTCGCTGTTGAAGGTTTTACCAACAAAGAAATAGCTGAATTGCATTATATCGAAGAGACGACCGTCAAACGCCACCGACAAAACATCATGGATAAAATTGGTATCGCAGGGCGTGTGCAAATGCGTATTTTTATGCGTTCCGTTCAAACGATGTTGAAAAATGGTGCTAAAAGTACCATAAGTGATAGCGAAAATTAAAATAGCTTTGTCATATCAATAAAAAGCCCCTCCGAAGTTTGGCGACCGCAGGAAGGGCAATAGTCTATCGTTTCACATTAACCAGTTGAATCTAATGAAAAATTTACACATTTTCAAGAAAATGAGCGTTTTTTCAATTCGCTCAAGTTTACTCTTTATTCTTGCGATACTCATGCAAGTTGTGATTGGATGTAAGTCCGATGATATTTCCTCAACCCTTCCCTTAGAAGACTTAAATCTGACAAGTTGAGTAAGCCCTTCTGAAAATGCACAAACTAATTTTTAAACTAAAAACAACACTTTTCGACTTTAAAATTTGTAAATTATACAAAAACTATATAATCTTGTAAGAGCATCTGTTTTGCTGCTTTTGCTTTTCATACAAAACAGTTTACAAGCTCAAAGCCGTTGCTTAGACTGCCCAAAAGAAGTAAAAATGATTTCTGGCAAACAAGTTTTGTTAGAAAAAATAGAAATCAAGGAGGGTACTACCACCACGCTGAACACTAACCTTTACGTAAGTTATCGTTCAGGAAATGTTCAGAAATTTTGGGCAAACATAGCCATTGCCACTGCTGGTGTAGCTGTAAGTACACAATTGAACAGTACCCCAATTACGGCGGGTGATAGCAAAGCTCAAAGTGCCATTTCACCAATTGTTCCTTTGGGTGTAAGTGTGGCAACCTTGCCAAGTATTTGGAAAAACCGCCCAAGAGGCGTACCCCAAGCAGGACTTTGGCTACAACACCGAGATACTCGTGGACGACTAACCAATACTTGGGAACAACCCATCAGTAGCGAAGCCAAAAACAGTGGCGAATTGTTGAGTGTCAATATTGACAAGCCCCTTTCGGCAGGAACGGTTGAAGTTTACTTACAGAATGGGAGTAAAAATCCTGTGTATTATTGGGGATTGCAGACTTCAAAAAATACTATTGAAAAGAAATTATTACCTCCCAAAACGCCACCTGTTGTAAATAGTGTAGGTTGTCCAGATGGATATTTACCGAATGGACAGGGAATGTGTTGTAATCCTTTTACAGGAGAATGTGTGAATGAAAATGGTGGCGGAGGGGGTGGAAATCCAGAAAGATTTATAAGAACAGAAATTAGGATTGTTATAACTACGGAAGAAAGTGGTGGTGGCGGCGGCGGTGGCTGCCCAGAAGGTTATTTACCTAATGGTCAGGGAATGTGCTGTAATCCATTTACTGGAGATTGTGTTTTTGAAAACCAAGCAAGTACTGTTGTGTGTGAAACCACTACTATTTCTACCGACTATTATTCATGTTCATATTCTCCCGCATATCCAGAAAATGGGGTTGATTGCCAGTATATGTACACTACCGTCAACAGCGTATCGACTACTTGTTCTGGTGATGATGGTGGTGGGGGGGGAACAGGCGGTGGCGGAGGTGGCGGCGGCGGCGGTGGTGGAGGTGGTGGTAGTGGTAAAACCTGCGTACACGGCAGAGATGAATACGGCAAGCCTTGTGGTGCAGTGATTTGTACTAATGGTTATGACCAATATGGTAATAAATGTGGACGAATCTGCAACAATACAACAGGTTATGACCAGTTTGGAGACCCTTGTGGACCCTCTATTTGTGGGGCAGGGAATCCATCCGAAGTGAATAATTCTGAACAGTCAAGTGTGGCTTCAGCGGTGATTGACCAGTATGGGGTGGAGTGTATTAGTGTTGATTTTAGCAATTTAATAAATGAAGCTAACGATTTAGGATATGGTGATATAGATTGGGTATCAAATGGTAAAGAGCCTGTTTGGCATCCTGGAAATCGATTACTTAAACCATGTCAAACACCAGCTTTTTTAGATTATTTTAAGGCTTTTAAGGATATTGAACATGATTATGAAAGTGCTAAAAAAGATTGCTTACTGACATATCTTGGGACAGCTATTAGTGCTGATGTACTTACCGCCATGTCGGGGGCACTAAGTTTTCAAGCATTTTCAACTTGGTGGAAAAGCACAGGTGTCTTTACTACAAGCAGAATAGGTGCTGTTAGAGCTTTTTTTGGAGCGGCATCAATTGGAAATATTTTTGCTACCGCTTGTGTGGCAAATAGATTTGATGATGCTATGCACAAAATATCGAATGCCAGAACTGATTTTGACCGTAATAAAAATAAAGATTGCAAATAATTTAAAAGTAAAACTATGATGGAGAAAGCCATATCATTATTCCGTAAGAATAAGTTTACATTCTTAGTTTATATAATTCCATTCTCAATCATTTTTCTTGGGAATTATTTGGTTAATCATGTATATTCAAGTGAAAGGCCTTTAAAATATTTTGGATTAGAGGCATATCAAATAATTATTGCTATTAGCTTGATTCCTATTTTATTCCTAAAAGAATATACACATATAAGAATTATTGCAATTGTAATGATGGTTAATTCTGTTATGCCTTTTTATAAGATAAATAGTTGGTTCGCAAATACTGAACCTACTCAATATATAGCTGATTCATTAGGTATTCATAATTATTTAGTATTAGGTTTTATCTTATGTTTAGCTGGTTTTTTTCATCATAAAACTCGTAGCGTTGCATTATTTTTAATGTTTGGATTAATGTTTTATACAATATTTGCTAAATATTTTTAGCCTTTGTTGGTATGTAATTTAGGTAAAAATCTCATTGTATCTTTCAGCCTTTGTTGGTATATATTTTAAGCAAAAATCTCAGCCAGCCATTGTTGGAGTTTTTCTCTGGGACGCATAGTCCAACAACACTTGCGACAGCAACAATACGATAGTAAAATTTGGACAAATAATGTTCGGGTTTTTGCTGTCGTATTTGTTGTGGGTTTGGGCAACCCCGTGAAAACCCCGCACTCGCTCGGCCCTTGTGGACCCTCTATTTGTGGGGCAGGGAATCCATCCGAAGTGAATAATTCTGAACAGTCAAGTGTGGCTTCAGCGGTGATTGACCAGTATGGGAAAGCGTGTGCAGACATAAAAAAATGCGTTGATGATGTTTATAAGAATTATTTTCATCCCAAACAGAAAGAAATAAATGATAATTATACTGCGGAATATAAGGTATTAGCTCTGGGAGCGTTAGGTTCAGCAATTGGTGGTTGGTTACAATTTTATTTTACAAACTGGGACATAGTAGATGTAAGAGGTTTTTTCAAAGAAACTTGGAAAACATTACTACTACCGTCTGGATTATTGTATATTGCTGGGGAGATTGATAGTAAAATTAGGTTACTTGAAATCCGAGAGAAGGCTGAAAATGATGAATTAGATAGAGAAACTATTAGAAGAATTAATGAGTGTAATAAACTTTAAATTTTACAAATTATGGAAAATCAGTTGAAAGAAAAGATTACCATCAAACTCCTAAATAATTTTATTTTACCTATTAGTATTTATTTAGATGAAGATACGAAAAGTAAAGTAAGGATTAGTAGCAGCGGTAGCTATGAGATTGATGGAAAAATCAATAGGATAAAAGTGGAAGTGCGAAATCTAATTCAATCAAAAAAAATCATTTTATCAACTCCAGCATTTTCTATAGAAAGAAGTAGAATAAACTACTTGAAATTAGCAATTTCTCTTTTAGTTTCAAATTTATTTATATTTTTAATAGTACAGAATAATTTTGTAAGATTAATTGTAATAATTTTAGTATTAGCAATTACTCTTTTAGATTCTGAAAGTTTTGAATTAAAAGACAGTAGAGGAAATATAATTGATAATAATACTGGTAGTAAACAAATTAAATCTATTCGAGAATTATTGAAAAAAATGTAATTTTCGCCTTTGTTGGTATATATTTTAGGCAAAAATCTCAGCCAGCCGTTGTTGGTAACTTTTCGTGGTTTTTTTTTTTCTTTCTTTTTTTTTTTTTTCCTCTTTGGCCTTTTGTGCGGCTTTTCTCTTCTTGGGTCCCCTTTCCTCTCTTTTCTTTTCTTTCTTGGGCCTGGGGTTGGGGGGGGGCGGGGTCCTGTCCCCGGGGTTTCTGTCCTTCCGCTGGGGTGGGGCGGGGTGTTCCCGCCTCCCGTTCGGGCGCCTTCCCGGGGAGGTTCCCGGGCCGGTCTACCAACAACACTTGCGAAAGCAACAATGCGACAGTGAAATTTGGACAAATAATGTTCGGGTTTTTGCTGTCGCATTTGTTGTGGGTTTGGGCAACCCCGTGAAAACACCACACAACGGCACGGTTAAGGCTTATGCCAAAATTACATACCAACAATATTGGCGAACCCGAAATTAAAGTTATTCCCTCGATTTTAAATAGTGCAGTAGCAGATTTGAAAGCAACTAATTGTGCAAATTCCGAAGTTTCAGTAGCTTACGGCATCGACGGAAATCCAGAAAAGGACAACGTTTATACCGTTCAGCTATCCGATGAAACGGGTGAGAATTTCAAAAATATTGTTGCCACAGGCACAATTAGTCCGCTGAAAATTATGTTGCCAAAAGATTTAAAATCGAGCAACCCTTACAAAGTGAGAGTGTTAGCTTCCAATCCAGCTTTGGTAGGAAAATCCTCAACCGATTCGCTAAATATCAAAGCCTTGGCCGTTGGAACTGTAACGAGCAAGGATATCAGTATCTATGATTATTCGTCCGTACCTGTCACATTTACGCTCACGGGTGAAGCTCCGTGGACAATCCAAAAATCTGATAACCAAACGATTACTGCCAGTACGAGTCCACAAACTTTATTATTGAAACCGACCGAGACTACTACTTTTTCTTCGACATCAGTAAAAGGTAATCTTTGTGGAAAAGGCTTTGCGAGAGGCTCAGCCGCTGCTACCGTTTTAGCACCATTGTCTGCCGAAGAGGAAGCGGGTACGACTTTCAACGTATTTTCTAATCCAGCGGAAACTAATGTTACCGTTTCATTGAAAACTCCATCTATCAAAATAACTGAATTGGAATTGATTGATTTGCAAGGGAAAATTCTTCTAAAAATCAATCTTCGAGCAGGGCAAAATCAAGAAATTGTCAATATGGAAAATCTATCAGCGGGTACCTATTTAATCCATCTTATGCAAGACGGAAAAGATAATGTTAGGAAAGTGATAAAAATTAAATAAAAATTTTTGATTCTAAAGGATTATGTGACAGCTTACTTGTTAAAAGTATAACTTGTTGAAAATCAGAATATTAAAAATTTCAAAAATTGATTTCTTAGCAGTTATTCTATTTGTAACTCGTTGATTATAAGAGTACCTTACTATACCCACCACATAATCCGTTAAAATCAGGAAATTTTTAGTTTAGGAAAAATAAAAATGGTTAATAGTACAAACTCCTGTCGATGATTTCGGCAGGAGTTTTTTATGGATTCTTATCAAGCAAATTTTGGATAGTTTCTTTTTTGATTTTATCATCAAAAATGGCAGCAACGGGTATTTCAAAACCTTCAATTACGTAACTTTTTATATCTTCAAAATAAGTAAAAGTTTTTGCAGGTAAATATTCTGTTTCATCACCAATCAAAATATATTGATCAATGGTTTTATGGGTGGGGTCAATAATCCAATATTCTTTAATACCGTGAGCTGCGTAATCTTGATGTTTGATACCTTTATCTTTTTTGGCGGTACTCTTCGATAAAATCTCCACTACAAAGTCAGGAGCTGGAAATATCATCTGGTCATCAGTGAAAGATGAGGCAGTTTCTTTTGAAAAGAAGCAAATATCGGGTTCATAATCGTTTCGAGTAAGAGCAATTAAGGCTTTTTCAACCGCAATTGTTCCTAAATCATTTAATAGAATATAATATTCTAACAAGAATGTTAATCTGCCCGAAGCTGCCCAATGTTTCTTCTTAACGGGCGAGTGCATGATGATTTCACCGTTGATAAATTCGGCTTTTTTGTCTTCGTCAAGCCATTCCCGGAAACTATGACGTTTTTGTTTTTCGCTCAATAAAAGATGTGCTGCTCTATCAACTAAGATTTGAGCATCGGGTCTGGCTAATATTTTTTCAACGGTGATTGTCATGGTGTCGTTTTTATTTACACAAATATAACTCAAATTTAGTTTGGTGAAAATAAAAGTTCAAAAACTATATGCCCCATCTTTATTCACCAAAACCTTCGGTAAAACATGATTTTGTTCAAAGGCATCAAAACCAATTTTTAAATTTGCCCAAAATTCAATAAACCGCTGTGAATCAATCTTTTGCCCACCTTTCAATCTTGACCAATAATCCAAAAAATTCGCAGATTGAGCATATTTTTCAAGGTTTTTAAAACGATTTCCTGATAAATTCATCGGGAAAATATGCACTGGAATTTGGGTTTGTCCAGCGTTTTTGGCTTCCACCGAAAGGATGTAAATCTCCTTGATTTTATCATCTGTCATGGGCATACAACCGACTGTTACGGTTGAGCCATGAATAAAAATATCGCCACCTAAATTCCCTTTTTCTCCAAAAATTTTGTCAGATTCATTCGGGTAGTTAATGCCTAATGATAAATGGAAATTACTCACAGGATTAAACCTATCAATAAAATAAAAACCTTCGGGCGTTTGCATATCGCCTTGTTTGCGTTTGGGACCGAGATCACCCGTGGGAGAGGCAATATCGTAGATTTTAAGGATTTGGAAAGTTGTATCCTCTTCGTTTTTTGCCCAAATCTCTAATTTTTGTTCTTGCTTAAAAACTCTAAAAAAAACTCTCAGTTTGTTGGATTGAAGATTTTTAGATTTCAATAAAGCAAAAATCGCCTCCGATTTATCATCGTAGGCGGCTCTGACTCGCTCGTATTTGAGCTGTTGAGTTTTGAAATTTTCGGGAGAAATTATGATCAATAGTAATGAAAAAATTAGTGATTTTACCATAGTAACTTAATAATTTATTTCTTCATCATCTAATATTTGCTTTACGTTAATTGCAATACCGTCCATCACTTCAATATCAGAGTTCCAATCCATGATTAGCCAATTTTGATGCTGAGTTGCCATGAAAATTTTACGAGTTTTTGTCGTAATCCAAAAGACTTTTTCAACCCCAAAATCCAGTAATTTTTGAGATTTATCAAAGATATAATCCATTTCTTTGGCAGGATAATCTGTAATTTCAATGGATGCTTTTATATCAACTTCAATAACAACTTTTGGAGCTTTTGTAAAGAATTTTCCTTCTAATTTGTCAATATTTTTTTTATCGAAAATCGCTAAATCAATACCCAAATTATCGTTCTTAGAAAGATGTAATCCAAATTCATTACCACAGAGAAGACATTGTTTTCGGTCTATTTTACTAAATAAAACGCCATTCAACAACGATACTAAAACTCCCTGCAAATCTGAACACGACATAATTTCTTCTAAGGTTTTCTTTCCGTTCAAAACATCTTTATAACCTCGATAATAAATATCCTTCCCATCCATTTGTTCGTAAACAAGTTCTGACAAAGCTATTTTTTTTGAGACTACTCTTTTATGTGCAATCGCTACCATAAGAATAAGTTTTGAATTGTTAAATTAACGTTTTATTTGTAACGGATTTACGCTTGCCAAATAATTTGTTTCTTTTTACCCACCTGCAAAACAATTCTCACGGGCGTTGGCAAGAGTAAAAGTTTAGCTGTTGCGGCTGGGTCTGCCTCCAATTCAATCTCAACACCAGCATTATTGCCCACTTCAATAGTACCATCTGGGGCAATTTTGAAGGATTTTGCCAAATATGCAGTCGGCAACAATACATCCGATTCTGGGCAGTGCTCTTTGTGGATTCCTTCAAGTATTTTTTCTAAATAATCGCCATATTTATCGTTGAATTCGTCTTCCAAATCGTGGAGAGCTTCTTCCACATCGTCATAATCTTTGTGGTCGTAGCCCATCTGCGAGAGTTCTACACGCTTTTCAAATATAGAAAGAAGTTCTTGGTCGAGTGCTTTTATGTTCATGGAGGTTATTTTTTACAGTTATAATGTTTCTACAAATTTGCGAAGGACAAAGATGAATCTCAAACTTTTAAGGGAATATTTGCCACAAAGGCATAAAGAAAAAATTAGTGTATTCGTTGCAAAATTATCTTAGAAGCCGTTTTAAAATATCTTACGACAAATTCTGATTGTCTTATTCTGACTATCGAAACCATATTTTTTACACAAGATACGCTGTATATTCCTTAAAAAAATATGATTCCGCTACTCAAAAGATACAATCAGACTTTATTCAGAATATATTTTAAAACGGCTTCTTACACCAAAAACTCCAAAACCGATAAATCCCAGTTTTGATTTGGATTATGAAGAATTTTACCCGCTGAGATTTCGAGGGGAGAAGGAATATTATTGTGGAAAAGCTGTCCCGTGCCGAGTCCTTGAGGAAGAGAATTATTAAATTCAGCCGTGAATTGCGTAATAGCATTCAAGCCAACGTTCGACTCCAAGGCGGAAGTCATCCACCAACCAATTTTTAGGCGATTGGCGTTTTCAATCCATTCACGGCATTGCTGAAAACCGCCCAAAAGTGTTGGTTTCAAGATAATATACTGCGGCATTATCTTTTTCAATAATTTATATTTATCGGTATATTCTCGAATTCCAATGAGTTCTTCGTCCAAAGCAATCGGTACGGGCGTAATGTGGCAAAGTTCCGCCATCAAATCTTCGTTGCCTTGTTTGATGGGTTGTTCGATGGAATGAAGTTTAAATTCTGATAATTGCTGGAGCCTCTCAATTACTTCATGAACCGAAAAAGCCCCGTTGGCATCCACTCTGAGGGTTATTTGCGATTCGTCATGACGACTTCTGATGTTAGAGAGCACTTCCAATTCCTTTTCAAAATCAATCGCCCCGACCTTCATTTTTATTGTATTATACCCCGCTTCCAGTTTTTCATCAATTTGTTTAAGCATAAAATTTTTGCTCCCCATCCACACCAAACCGTTAATATCAAGGGTGCGGTCGGCTTTGGCAAAAGAATTATTGAAAACAGTTCTATTGCCACCGTTCATCAAATCGAGCATGGCGGTTTCAAAACCAAAAACTACGGAAGGGAATTTTTTATCTAAAACTTGGTCGAGGATAATGCCGAGATTCCAAGGGTAAACTTCGAGGTCGAGCGTATTGAAATTTTCACAAATACTGAGTAATTGTAAATCAAAATCGGGACGATCATCCAAACTTAGACCTTTCAAAGGCGAACATTCGCCTAAACCAAAAACGGATGGATTTTCAGAATCAAAAATCTTGATAAAGTAGCTATCCTTATGCGTAAGCACGCCCCGAGACGTTCCTGCCTCAAATTTGAAATCAAGTGTATATTTGGTAAAGACAGCTCTTAGACTCATGGTCGGGGAAAATCGTTTGGTTAGGCGGTAAAGACAAAGCAAGTTTTGTTAAAATCTTATGAATTTTAAATATTATTAATTCATTAAACTACTGACTTTATGTGTGTTAGGGAATGCGAAAGGTATTTTAGCGTAAATTAACTACGTTAAAATTTCTTAAAAGGGGTGTGAATATACTAAAATTCAGAAAGATTTATGAATTTTGTAGTATATTTTTTTAGAAATCTTATTAAAAGGTAATGTGTTAGGAATTGGGGATTAGGTAATTCGGGATTGGGAATTAGGATATAACATTTAATTACCAAATCCCCGATTATCTAATCCCCAATTACTTAAACCCTAATAAATGGTAAAATACATACTTCTCCCTTTCTCATGGCTTTACGGTCTAATAACTGATATTCGTAACTACCTGTATGACAATGGGTTATTTCAATCTAAGGCTTTTGAAATACCCATCATTAACGTAGGGAATATTACCGTCGGAGGCACTGGCAAATCGCCACAGGTTGAATATTTGATTCGATTATTGAAGGATAAACATAAAATCGTGACGTTGAGTAGAGGATATGGAAGAAAAACTAAGGGTTTTATTCTGGCGGATGAAACTGTAAATGCTGAGAGCATTGGTGATGAACCCATGCAGTTTTATCAGAAATTTGGAAGCGATATTTCAGTAGTTGTTGGAGAAAAGCGAGTCGAAGCCATTAAGCAAATTTTGAAACAGAAGCCTGATACAGAAGCGATTATATTGGATGATGCCTTTCAGCATCGAGCCGTCAGACCAAGTTTGAATATTTTGTTGATTGATTATAACCGCCCACTTGATAAAGACTATCCCTTTCCTGCAGGACGTTTACGGGAGCGAAGACATGGGGCAAAACGGGCGGATTTAATAGTAATTACGAAGTGTCCAGATAGTTTGACAATAGACGAACAAAATTTCTTAAAAAACCGATTAAAACCTTATTTACAGCAAAATACCCCCATTTTATTTACCAAAATTCTATACGGGAAACCCATTAATTGTCGTTCTGAATCGAGCGAATTTGATGTTAATAAAAAGACTTTATTAATCTCGGGCATTGCCAAACCTGAGCTTTTTGAGGCATTCTGTCAAAAGAATTTCAAGGTAATCAATCACCTGATTTTTAAAGACCATCATCAGTATAATGAAGCAAATTTGAATCAGATTTATGCTCAAAAACAGCAAGAATTAACAGATTTCGCCGTTTTAATGACCGAGAAAGATATGGTAAAATTCCAACCTTTTCTCAATCATGATTTGCTGAAAAATATTCCTGTATTTTATTTACCGATTGAAGTTGGATTTTTGAGTGAAGAACAAAGATTGATTTTTGAAACTGTAACACGGACAGCCTTGTCCGTTGCATAAAATTTTATTTAGACGGACAGGGCTGTCCGTGTTACGTTTACCCTAAATTTGTATTGTGAAAGTAAAAATATATATCCTTACCACTCTTGCGTTGTTGTTTTCAAGTTCGTTGTTGAAAGCCCAATTTCCTACCCAGCAGGGCGGAAGCGGAAGTGGTTTTCCTACTTCGGGGTTTCCTACGGGCAACAATCCCAACGGTACTTTTCCCCAAAATGATCCTCAAAATAAGAATACAAATACCTCTGGCAGAATCGGTTTGGATGATTCTACGAAAGTGATTTACGGTCCTACTTCAACTCGTTATTTTTTGGAGGAGGATGTTGTCAATAATCGTAAGAGACTTTACACGATTGATACCACTTTGGATGGAATTCATAATTTTAATTTCGTCCAAAGAAACAAAAATCTGTATCAAGATTTGGGAAATATTGGCTCTGCTATTCGCCCCGTTTTCTATAAAGCACCCGAACAAATTGGGACTCTTTTGGGCTATGATGCCTACACGCTTTACGACATAAAACCCTCACAGGTAAGGTACTATAATACAAAATCGCCCTTCTCGAATATTATTTATATTCCAGGTGGAGGTGATCAAGATTTACTTCAATTTGAATTGAGCCGTAACGTAGATTCGCTTTGGAACGTGGGAATAAACGTGCAAAGAATTTCTGCTAATAAGACTTTGGTGGATAGAAGTGCAACGAGTGATAATACTGCCATCAGCCACTGGGATTTTACAATTCATTCCAATTATCAGACTCGAAATAAAAAATATTCATTATTAGCATTCGTCAATCTGGCAGATAGAAATGTTAATGACCAAGGCGGTTCGGTCTTGGAAACAGGTAGAGATTATACGGAAATGTTGGCGTTAGACGGGAATAGACCCATTTTGACGACGGCATTTTCACGAGATAAATCCTACAATTTTCATTTATACCATGAATATGTGGGTTACAAAGCCTTTCAGGTGTATCAAACCATTGATGTTCAGACTCGTAAGGTTCAATATATTGATAAAAATTTTGCGGCAAATTGGGAAAATGGTTTTTATCCTTTGGCTTATCAGAAAGTGGATTTAATGGCAAAAGGAGTTAAGTTTCCAACCGATACGGCAACGTTCAGAAAATTGGCTTTGGACTCGGTTTATAATGAAAATATTTATACCAATTATGAAATAAAAACGGGCTTAAAGGGATTTTACAAGGGTTTTAATTATCGAGCTCATTTTAGGCAGCGCTTTTTTTCCAACTCAAATTATTCGTTAGACACTTCAATACCAAATGGCGAATATTCCGAAAGTAAAGGTGAGAGTTTTTTAGGGCTTTGGTTGAATCAATATTTCAAAGATAGTACGAGGGCTTTTGGGGAGGTTGAGACTTCATTAGATTTTAGTAGTTTCAGAGTTAATGGAGAGTTTCAAGGCAAATGGCTGAATGTGGGGGGAAGCTATATTTCAACAACACCAACTTTAGTACAGCAAAAAATGTTGAATAATGCTTTTCGTTGGAGAAATAGTGTAGCAGCAAATGTAGCTTCATTAAACGCTTATGCCTACACAAACCTAAAATTAGGGACTCTCAATTTACGTCCAAACATTGAAATCAATAGAATTTCAGACTTAATTTATTTTGATAAAGATGCTTTCGTTCAACAAAATAACTCCCAGATTTTTATTACTCGAATCGGTTTGGGGATAGATTACAGATGGCGGAAATTATCCACAACCAATCAGTTATTTGTAAACCTACAAGAAGAAAGTGTTGATAAAATAATGCCAGCACCCACCTATTTCATCAATTCCAGAATTGCGGTTGATTTATTATTTAAAAAGAAATTATTTATCCAAACGGGTATAGATATTAATTATCAGTCTGGTTATCAAGGATATGCGTATATGCCCGTTACGCAACAGTTTCATTTGCAAGGAAATTCGCAAGGGCAAGAGCCGTATAATATTCAAGGTTATGCCCAAGTAGATATTTTTGCCGATATGCGAATCAATCGGGTGAGATTATTTTTCAAATTTGCCCATGCCAATCACAGACTCCCATTGATGGGCAACGGATATTACGCTGCCCCAGGTTTTGCAGGTATGGGCAGAGTGCTGGCTTTCGGGGTGCATTGGCTACTCTTCGATTAGACTCCTTGGCACGCAGATAACGCAGATGTTGCGGATTTACGCAGATTTTTTTAATCAAAAGTATTCAATTGTATAAAGTAAGATAAAATCTGCAAAAATCTGTGCGGTCGGCGTTCCGATTGCGAAGCATCTGCGTTATCTGCGTGCTGATTCTACACGTGGCGATTGTCCAGCATATAGGAATAAAAAAGTACATGGGCAATCATCTGCATCACAGGCGACGATTGGGCTTTTTCAGTTTTGTGTTTGGAAGCTAAATCTCGCCAATAAGGTGGCAGGCACTGCACTCTTTGGGTCATGCCGTCGTCTGGTCCAGCGGTGCAGTATTTGGTATCTACCCCCACGGTGGCAATTCTGATAAAACACATCGGACAAGGTTCAGCCGAACTAAAAACGGTCAATCCTTCCTTACAAACGTATTTATTGCGATATTTTTTGTTCTTTGGATTATCTTCAAATTCGTTCAAAAGCGTCATTTCCCCGTGTAAATCAGACCGTAATTTTGTCATTTGCGAGTTATGAGCAGCGTGCAGAATCTTGCGAGTTTTATTTTCATAAATTACTGCCCCAATTCCGTAGCCACCCATTTTTACGGATTTTAAGGCTTGCCAATTGGCGGCTTTAGCAAATTTATCATCGGGAAAATTGGGGTCGTTTTTATAGGAAATTAGATATTTTTCTATCTTCTGACAAATAGTTTTCACGTTATCTGCCTTCTGAATTCCACATGGTAAACTCATGAATTGTTTGATTAATTCATCCCGATTGGTGGGCGTAAGAAATAGAGAATCAATGGTTTGTGACTTTGCAGTAAATGAAATAATGAAAACAAAGAGAGCAATTAATTTTTTCATGGTATTTTTGAGAATGGTTTAGTACCAAATGTAGTAAAATATGTAACACGGACTACCAGTCCGTTCTAATTAAAAATACAAAACACGGCAAAAATTGCCGTGCTACGTGAAATGACAACAGAACAACGAAATAATGCCACTAAAACGATGTTGGGCTTGAAACTTCCAACCGACCCACGCTGGGTAAATATTGCCGAAAAAAACATTGATGAAATCCTAATTGACCATGCGTATTGTGAGCAAAAAGCAGCTTCGTCTTGTATTTCTTTAATTATCCAATATCCTGAAAAAGAGAAACTTAGGGAAGTTTTGATGCCCGTGGTTTCGGAAGAGTGGGCTCATTTCAGAATGGTTCTGAAAGAAATGGATAAACGACAAATTGCCCTCGGAACGCCCCGCAAAGACGAATACGTGCATCGACTCTACAACTCCATGCAACACGGAGGCACTCGTGAACAACAATTAGGCGAAAGACTCTTTTTGAATGCCCTTATCGAAGCCCGAAGTTGTGAACGTTTCAGATTATTATCCCAAGAAATTTCGGATGAAAGCCTACGAGAGTTTTATCATGAACTGATGATTTCGGAGGCTGGGCATTATGTCAATTTCATAGACCTCGCCAAAGAATATCTCTCATCCGAATACGTGAAAACTCGTTGGGCAGAATGGCTCGAAATAGAAGCACAAGTGATTAATAATCTGGAGATTAGAGGAGATAGAGTACACTAAGAAGCCGTTTTAAAATATATTCTGAATAAAGTCTGATTGTATTTTTTGAGTAGCGGAATCATATTTTTTTAAGGAATATACAGCGTATCTTGTGTAAAAAATATGGTTTCGATAGTCAGAATAAGACAATCAGAATTTGTCGTAAGATATTTTAAAACGGCTTCTAAAGAAATCAAGGTTTGAATTATTGAAGATTGGGCATTAGCCAAACCATTTAACCTTCAACAACTCAAAATTCAACAAATCATTTAAAATGCAGACATTCCTCGAACGTTCCGCCAAACATATCTACGACCAACACACCCACGCCCAACTCTCAAAAGTCTGTGTGGTTGTGCCTTCTCGGCGTTCTTCTTTGTATTTCAAACAAGCCCTTTCCAAGTTTTCAGATGTGCCTTTTTTAGCTCCCGATGTTTTTGCGGTGGATGATTTTGTGTTGGAAATGACGGGGCTTCGCCAGATTGATTCGGTGGCTCTACTGTTTGAATTATTTGATGTTTTCAAGGAAATTGACTCCAATGTTGCCTTCGAGCGGTTTGTTACGTGGGCGAGTACGTTATTGAACGATTTTGATAAAATTGACCAGTATTTAGTGGATGCCAAGGCTCTGTTTAGTTATATGTCGGAAGCGAAGGCTTTAGAACGTTGGCAGATGCAACTGGGTGAATCTCAACGAGATAGAAATCTAAAAACTGACCGAACAGACCGTTATTTCAAGTTATTTGAAAATATATATGTAGTCTATCAGAATCTTCGTAATCGACTGAACGAGAAGGGTTTAGTCTATCGTGGAATGGCTTATCGAGATTTGGCAGAGAATGTGGATAAATATATTTTACAAAAAGACCGCCATCTGAAATATTATTTCGTGGGCTTCAACGCCCTCAGTGATGCCGAAGAAAAGACGATTAGAACGCTTTTGAAACGCAATGATAACGGGAAATATTTTGCCGAAACCCTATGGGATACCGACGATTATATCATCAAAAACAAAGACCAAAAAGCGGGTGATTGGTTACGAAAGTATAAAGATGGCGATGAAAAAAACGGTATCACTCCGCTGTTTAACAATGAGTGGAATTGGCAAACGGATGAATTAGTTACGGGGAAGAAAAATATCCAAATTATCGGTGTACCAAATGCCAGCGTTCAAGCGAGGGTGGCGAGTCATGTACATAAAATGTGGGCTTCGGGTAATCAAAGAATTGGTGATTTAGCGAAGGTAAATTCTACTGAACAATCCGAAGCGTGGGTCGCCCCAAATCCCAAATCCCAAATCGCCATTGTTTTGGGAGATGAAAATCTGCTCGTTCCCGTGATGAATTCTTTGGATGAATCCGTGAAGGAATTTAACATCACGATGGGGCTTTCCTTGAAAAGTTCGATGCTCTATACTTTGATTGATTCGCTGTTTGAGTTGCAGCGAAATTTGGTGGAATTTAAAACAGAAGACGGTGGAACGGTGAAAATTCCCAAATTTTCTCATCGGCAGGTGGTAAAAGTACTGAATCATCCGTTTTTGAGGCGTTGGGAGTTGATGAAGTATCAAGAACCTCACCCCCAACCCCTCTCCGATAGAGAGGGGAGTATTAGTCCCAAATTGAACGCCGAACCCACAGAAAGAACAAATACTTCTCCATCAAGACAGAGTGAAGAAAGTGAGATTTTAGAACATAAATTCTACCAAAAATCTACATACCACGAATGGAAGATATTAAAGCCTTATGCGAGAGAAAATCGTAAAAACCCCACTGAAGCGGAGGGAATTCTTTGGCAAAATCTAAGAAATAAGCAATTAAAAGGGTACAAAGTTAGAAGACAACATTCAATTAATTTATTTATTGTCGATTTCGTATTCTTGAAACAAAATATAATAATTGAACTTGACGGTGAAATTCATCAAATAAATGATAATCCAAAATATGATGAATACAGAACTCAGGAGCTTAATGAGTTGGGATACAGAGTACTGAGATTTAGAAATGAGGAAATAATTGAAAATCTCATGGATGTTCTCAAAACAATTTTGTACTATTTGGAAAATGAGAATGAACAACCTCACCCAAAAAATAAAGAAAAAGCTACAATCAAAAGCTCCCCCTCTCCATCGGAGAGGGGGCTGGGGGGTGAGGTTTTCAACCCCATCCGCACAACTCTCCGTGAAATCACCGAACGAAATCGGGTATTTTTGAGTTCAAAAGACTTGGCTGAACTATCCGATAATGACCCTCTATTTACCGTATTATTCAAACATTGGAACAACAAACCCAAAAACGTTACTGCTTGTTTTTATCAGCTAATCGACTTGCTGAGAGACGTTTACAAAGAAAATCAAGATGCTATTGAAACGGAATATCTCTATCAGTTTTATTTGATTTTGCAACGGATGGATGCTATTTTGGAAGAACGGGGCGAAGCCATCACGATGCGGAGTTTCAAGACTTTTCTGTATGAATTTATCAAGCAAACCAAGATACCTTTTGAGTCGGAAACCGATGATTGTTTGCAAATTATGGGTATGTTGGAAACCCGTACTTTGGACTTTGAACAGGTAATAATTTTGTCGGTAAATGAGGGAACTCTCCCACAGGGCAAGCGACAGAATACGTTGATTCCTTTTGATGCGTTGAGCGACCCACAGTTCAATCTACCCACTCACAACCACGCCGATTCGGTGATGGCGTATCACTTTTTTAGGCTTTTGCAACGTGCCAAAGACATTGTTTTGGTTCATGTTTCGCCAGGTGATACTTACGGGGCGGGAGAAAAAAGTCGCTTTATTCTGCAAATTGAGCATGAATTGGCGAAAATGAATAAAAATATTACGCTTACTTATCCCTCCGTAAAATTTACGGTTCACGAAGATTCGGAGGTAGTGGAAACCAAACTCGAAATCCAAAAGACGGAAGACATTTTGGCATTTATCGAGAAAGAAATTACGGAGAAAGGTATTTTCCCTTCACAGATGAATCAGTATTTGGATTGTAGTTTGAAATATTATTTTAGTAGGATTGCCAAAATTGCCGAAGAAGAAACCGTTGAGGAGAAAATCGGCGTGGACACCTTCGGAAATTGGATTCATAAAGCCCTCGAAAACATCGACCAAGAATTTGTAGAAAAAGGTGGAATTATTGAAAAGGAGGATTTGGAAAACGTTTTAAAGAATATTCAAACCTACTTGAAACAAGCCTTTGCCGAAACCAATCAGGGCTTGCGGGCAGAGGAAGGGATGAACTATGTTTTGTATCAAGTGGGTGAAACCGTTTTACGAAAATTCCTGAGCCACCAACTCAAAACGGAACTCTTCCCGATTGAATTATTAGATGTTGAGAAGACCTTGAAAGTGGATGTTCCCGTAAGTGTAAATGGTAAAAATATTACCGTAAAAATCGCAGGACGAATTGACCGTATGGATAGAATCAACGGGCATCAAGTGCGAGTGATTGATTACAAAACGGGAAAAGTGGAAGCTAACGACTTGAAAATCAGCAATGAATATATTGCAGATACGCTTTTGATGGATAAAGACAAAGATAAATTCCGCCAGTTGTGGTTGTATCGTTACATGGTTTTAAAAGAAATGATTTCGCAAAAAGGCTTAACCATCAACGGCACGAAACTAAGACCCTACGAAAACGAAGTAAGTGGAGGAATTTACTCCTTCCGCAACATCGAAGCGGGACTTTTACAACAAAAAGTAGAGTTTGATGCGGGCGAAACCATCAACGATTTTATCTACGAATCGGAACAGCAAATCAGTACTTTCGTCCAAAATCTCCTCAACCCTGAAACCACTTTCGCCAAGCGGGATGATGTGGAAAATTGTGTTTATTGTGATTACAGGCGGATTTGTGGGCGTTGATTTCCGATGTTTGATGTTTGTTTCAGGCGATGTCTCTCTTTGGTGTTCGGCATAAAATAATTAGCTAAATGAAGGTTACATTCATAAGATGAAATGGTTAAGTAACAACCTAAATAAAACAAAAAAATCGCCCATAATCAGGCGATTTTTTTGTTTTATTTAGTGCTAATTCCGCTCTATTTTTTCTATTTTAGAAAATTAATCCAACGTCTGTTCATGTTCCAGGTGAATAACTTCCAAACGTCGCCCTTTAATAATTTTGCGGAATTTTGTGTGTGTCATTCGATGTTCACGCTCGAAACCTGAATGATAAAAGGCTCTCACGAACAAAGCCAAAACCAATGGAACAGTATCGGGTGAGTATTGAACCACAAAGAATAATGACATCGCAACCATCAAACCTATTAAAATAAAATAATAGCCATACCAAAAACTACGAGCCAACTTACTTTCAGAAAGAAGGAAAATAATGGGCAAATGAAATGGAAAAGCCCATAATAAATTTTTATTATACGTTGTTACACCATGGTCGGTACCAAACCAAAGAAACATCAAAACCCAACCTAAAATACCGACCGTTCCAAACAATACTTTATCGAAAAGATAACCTTTTTGTCGTTTTTTCCAGTTCTTGTACGTTACATATAAAGTGTATAGTAATATTAAAATAAACCAAAACAAAGGGGTCAGAAAAAATGAGGGTTTCTCATCAACGGGCATTGTTGGATACATAACGTTTGTATTTCTCACAAAATAAAAAATACGACGATTGCTCAAACGCTTAGCGGCTGCCATACTTTTTTGAAGATTCTCGGGTAAATAACACGCATTATATTGTAAAACTCGTTCATCAGCAGGTGTTCCCAAAGCCGCATTCATCCCCACGGCGGCCCAATAATGATGTTTTCGCCTCAAACATTTATTCATCCATTGACGGTATGAACTATCATTCATCACAGGAATATTGTCCAAATGAATACTGTCTGTACAAGCCAGCACCATGGCATCACGAACACGGGTTGCACAATTATCATAAAAGAATTTGTACATATAATTCCTCTTGGCGGGGTCATTATAAGTAGATTCCAAGTGGTCGTAAATCTTCTGTTTTTGAGCAACTGAATAACTTATGATTTGCTCAGTCATTTTACGATTATTTTTCTGATAATATTGCTGATACAAACTGATGGGGTACTGCCCCATTTTATAAGGTAATTGTCCTTTTACAAATTTCCAGTAGAAATTATCCGTATTATAATCATATTCTCCAAAATTGTAGGCTTTATCAATTTGATTGGCAGGGTCATAAACCCACAAAATAGTATGACCAAAAGCATCGTTGAGTTCTTCGCCAGGCTCAACAGTGATGAGGCTCACTTTGGTACTTTCCGACAGTTTTTGTGCGAAAGATACCGTAGAAATTAGCAAAGTTACAAAGAGTAATTTGATGTTCTTCATAGGGTTAATAGTTTCAAAACGTGTTAATTTTTAGGATAATTTTCCACCTACAACAATAACAATTTCTCCCTTCACGGTGTTTAGATTTGCTTGATAATGCGTTAATATTTCTGACAAAGTTCCTCGTCTATTTTCTTCAAAAATTTTTGTTAATTCACGAGAAACGCAAGCCTGACGGTCTGAACCTAAATATTCAGCTAACTGTTCAAGCGTTTTTAAAAGGCGGTGCGGTGATTCATATAAAATCATAGTTCGTTCTTCCTCTACCAATTGTTTTAGTCGAGTTTGTCTTCCTTTTTTATGCGGTAAAAAACCTTCAAAAGTAAATCTATCGGCAGGTAATCCTGAATTGACCAAGGCAGGTACAAAAGCCGTTGCTCCTGGCAAACATTCCACTTCAATTCCCTGCTTCAAACATTCTCTTACCAACAAGAAACCGGGGTCTGAAATGGCAGGGGTTCCTGCATCTGACACCAAGGCAATACTTTTCCCTTCTTTCAATAATTTTACTACGCCCGCCGCTCCGTGATGCTCATTGTGAGCGTGGTGGGCGTACAAGGGCTTAACAATTTCTAAATGCTTTAATAAAAAACCCGTATTTCGAGTGTCCTCCGCCATAATAGCATCCACCGATTGCAGTACTTTAATTGCTCTGAGCGTAATATCATCAAGATTGCCAATGGGCGTGGGTACGAGGTATAATTTCATTCAATATAATTTTCAATAAACAATGTTCAATTTTCAACTAATCAGCTTATCAATGGCTTTGGCTAATTCATGGTCTTTCTCCGTAACAATATCACCTGCATCGTGCGTATTGAGTTCGATATTGACGGTATTATAAACATTCGACCACCACGGATGATGGTTTTGTTTCTCTGCCAATAATGCCACACGAGTCATAAAAGCGAAAGCTTCTGAGAAATCTTTAAACTTGAACGTTCTTTTCAATTTATTGTCGTTTTCTTTCCACATGATTTTGAGGGATTAATAAATCTGTTATTGATAAAATTACGAATTAATAGGAAATAAAAAAAGCCCAAAACTTTTCAGTAATGGACTTTTTTAGTAGAGAGCGAGGGATTCGAACCCCCGGACCTGTGACAGTCAACAGTTTTCAAGACTGCCGCAATCGACCACTCTGCCAGCTCTCTTTGTGATTGATGATGCAAAATTACGGTTTTCTTTCTTTCCGTACAAATCTGAATTGAAAAAATATTGTTATTTTATGTCATTCAGCTGTCGAAGTCCTGATTATCAAGCAGATAAATTTGTAAAAACTTTTTTAGGGTTTATTTCGTATATATGTAAGACGGGAACGGAACACCGCCTGTGCTAAATAAAAATCAACAAAAATGAAAAATCTATTAGGAATTTTGGCTTTTGCCAGCATTATTTTCGCTTGTAGTGGATATACACAAGGGGATAAGCCTCGTAAATTTGAGGTAACAAAAACGGATATGGAGTGGCGGAAACAATTAACGCCCGAACAGTATCAAGTAGCACGCCAGAAAGGAACAGAACGGGCTTTCACGGGCGAATACCATGACAATCATACCAAAGGAAAATATCAGTGTATTGGCTGTAAATTAGACCTTTTTAGTTCCGAAACAAAATTTGAATCAGGCACGGGCTGGCCTTCATTCTACGCTCCAATTGCCGATAAAAATGTGTTGATTGCCACTGATAACACGCATGGAATGACCCGTGATGAAGTAATGTGTAGTCGTTGTGGCTCACATTTGGGGCACGTTTTTGATGACGGACCCAAGCCAACTGGAAAACGTTTTTGTATGAATTCAGCCTCGTTGTCTTTTGTGAAAAAATAAAAAGTAAAGCTAAAAGGTGAACGGTACACGGGGAACGGTTTTCGATAGTAAAATATCTTCAAAACCGTTTCCCGTGTACCGTTCACCTTTTACCGAAAAAATATTAATCCATCACTTTCGGAACTCTAAAATATTCCCCATCTTGCTTGGGGGCATTTTTTAATCCTTGTTCTCTGCTGATATTTGGAATCACTATGTCTTCACGTAAAGCATTGATTTCCAGACTCATGTGTGTCAATGGCTTCACATTATCAGTATTAATTTCATTCAACTCTTTCATCCAGTTCAATACCGAATTCAAAGAATCTATCATTTCTTTTTCAGCAGATTCAGGCATTTCTAATCTTGCCAAATGAGCTATTTTTTGCAGTTGTTCTTTATCAATCATTTTGCTTTGATGTTCGATGTTCGTTTTTCGATGTTTGGGGTTCTTGATACGAACATCAAACATCGCAAAACGAACATCTACTCTCTATTTCTTAATTTTTTATCGTCCATGTTTTTATTCAGAAACTCATTGATTTTTTCAATATCAATGGTACGATTTATTTCTCCGAAAGTATTTATCGAAATTTCAAATCCTTCCAAATCTTTATGGACTTTGGGAAGTTCTTGTTTGGGGGCTTCTTTTTTCTTTGCCATGTGTTTTAGGTCTTCGGTTTTACTTCTATCTAATTAAATTCTGTAATTCTTCTGGGTATATTTTTCTAAGATTCAAGAAATGATTGTGCAAATGGTCGAAATCTCCGTCAGTAGTTACTAAAGTTAGATTTAATAATGAAGCACTTGATGCGATATAAAGGTCATTTTTGCCCATATTTCGTGGAGTTTTGAAATTGTATTCGTCAAAATCACGATGTCTTTTTTGGCTAAACGAATCAATTTCAACATAAGTCTTCAACAAAGTATCATCAATTTGAAGAATTTGTACTTCATCTAAAAATTCTTCAAAACGTCTATTTTTTTGCTTGCCCCATTCATTTTGATAAGCAATTGACTCAACTTCTGCTATACAAGCATAAGAGACATGGACATTTTGATTTGCAGGATTTACAAAATCAAGAACTTTCTTTTCAGACTTATCACGAGAAATGTAAATGATTATATTTGTGTCAAAAAGTAAATTCATTGACGTTCAAGGTCTTTTAGTGCATTCATTAAGTCTTCATCGTTAATATGCTCCCCTTTTAGATGATATAATCGTTTAGGGTCATGTCCAGTCAATTTAGCAAATTCAGTTGCTCCCCCCGCAGCAATAACCTCTGCGGCAGAATATGTTTTGAATTTCTTGAAAAAGAAATCTTCTTTTCTTATGGCTGTTCTCATGTTCTTAAATTTTTGTGGTTAATCTATTTTCCCGTAGAATTTCCACCTTCTTTCATCATCTCTGCCGCACGGTGAATGGCTTGACGAATGCGTGGATATGTGCCACAACGACAAATATTACCCGACATTGCCATATCAATATCATCATCGGTTGGAGTGGTTTTTTCTTTCAATAATGCCACTGCCGACATAATTTGCCCTGACTGACAATAACCACATTGCGGCACTTGAGCTTCTATCCAAGCCTTCTGAACGGCGTGGTCGGTATTAACCGAAATGCCTTCAATGGTTGTGATTTTGTTACCTGCTTTCAAAGTCGAAATGGGCGTTGAACACGAACGGGCGGGTTGTCCGTCTATGTGTATGGTACAAGCCCCGCAAAGAGCCATACCACAACCAAATTTTGTACCTTTCAAGCCTACATAATCACGAATTACCCACAAAAGGGGCGTATCAGAATCGGCTTCAACATTGTATTTTTTTCCGTTTACGGTAAGATTATATTTTGCCATTGTAATTTGGATTTTCGTTTTTCGATGCTGGATGTTTGGTTTCATGCAAACCTTATATAAAAGTATGAAAATTAGAGGAATTGTTCAAAAAAATCTTTGAAGTAAAAACAAAATTGAAAAGTTCTAATGAAAAGTTATTACATTTGTTCTAACAAATTATAACTAATATGATACAAACACTCAGAAAAATTGGGAATTCAAACGGTGTTTTAATTCCAAAAGCGATGTTGTCAACTTGCGGTATTATTGATGAAGTAGAAATGGAAGTTTTGGGAGATTCTATTGTTATGCGTTCGACTAAAAAGCATCCACGTGATGGCTGGGATGAGGCATTTAAGCAAGCAATAGCCAATGGTGATAAGCCCGAGGGTGATATGTTTGAAGGTATGAAAAACACATTTGATGATTTAGATTGGACTTGGTAAACTGTAAATTTATGATTGTAAATCGTTTTGAAATATGGCTTATTAGCCTTGACCCAACACAAGGGAGCGAAATCGCAAAGACTCGTCCTTGCCTTATTATTTCACCTGATAGTGCCAATAAATTTTTAAATACTGTTTTAGTCGCACCCCTCACACAAACACGTAAGGCATATCCTACCCGTGTAAATTGTAAGTTTGCAAGTCAAGATGCTCAAGTGGCATTAGACCAAATGAGAGCCGTTGATAAAGATTCTCGATTGATAAAAAAAATTGGAGTTTTGGAAAATATTACTTGCGAACAAATCTGTAAAACATTGGAAATCATGTTTCAATATTAACCTCACCAATCTGGCGTAACTCCCCCACGCACTCGTGAGTTCAGAGATACTCTTATCCCAAATTGTGTGTTTTTGAAGCCGTTATTGGGCAAGGGTATTCCCAACGAATTATAAGCAAAAACTGCCTCTACTCGCAATATTCGAGCAATTCCATCTATTCCATAGCCAAATTCTACGTTATGAACTTTGTTGTTGGCGGTGTATAAGTAATTGGCAAAAAGTTCCTCTCTGATTCCCATTTTTCGTATGCCCATCATACGGGTAAGGGCAAATTTTCTCAGCCCTACCATCGTCATAATATCTAAATAAGCTCCATCGGTGGAGTAAAAATATTGATCCATTAACTTCTTGCTGGCTCCCCACACATAATTATCATAAAATCCAACCAAGCGATGCGTAGTTAATGCATCACCAATTGAAATCATGTTATTATTTCCGTTGAAATGTTTGAAATCAGCGAAGGTAATATTTTTTGTATTCAAGAATGTTCCCGCCTGAGCAATGTAGTTGAAATTTGTATTGATATTGATGGGAAAATTATGGGTTATTCCCAATTCAATTGTATGAAACTCTACTGTACTGTTGAACACTTTTGGAATGGCTCCTCTGTACTTGAACGTAATTAAAGGTGACGAAGCAAAACTAACCGAGCGAATATTATTACGATATTGTTTTTTCAAAAAAGGGCGATAGTTTACTTGAAAACTGGCAATTACAGCATCATTAGTTTTGAATTGGGTATCGCCAATTTCTTGATTTTGTGGAAAATTAGGCGAATATTCGGCACTAATATAGTTAATCCAGTTATAATCCGTTGTATTCTCAAGTGGGAAACGTCTTGCCCATTCAAGGGAAGATTTTATGCCGAAAGTATTGGAGAAGCGATCGTTGTAACTCAAATTGACAAAATCTTTTTCATAGATTTTTACGTTATTTTTCTTTAAAAGTAGGGTTGCCAACGAGTTTAAATCAAAGGCAATTGGCGTATCTACGTTATATTGTGAAACAAACTTGCCACCCGAAATACTAAAATCTTCCCGCTGGGTTTTCCAACGAACTTTCACCATCCCCATAGATCTATTCTGGGTGTATGAATATCGCCAAGTCGGGTCAATTTCCCACCAATCATACCGGTTTTTTCGATACCTAAAAATCGCTCCCGTATTATGAACAAAGCCTTCCACAGTATTAAAATTGAAGTCTAACGGAACTGATTTGTAATAAATTTCATAGGGATAATAACCTCTTTCGGTGCTTCCCCAAAAATAGGAACGGCTGAAAAGGATACTGCCGATACCAAATTTCTGATTGGCTTGGCGATAGGTAGAAAACTCGTCAGGTTGTGGTGGAAGTGTATTTTTATCTTTTGGAGAAATTGACAAATTGGGTGTATATCCTTGAAAATCAGAATTTTGCTTAAAAAAACTCCAAAAATCAGTATCTTTTTTGTTGGCTTCGGGCAGAATTTCTATTTTATCATAACGCTTCAAACCCGAAGCAATATTGGCATCACTCCATTGATTACGCAGGTTGTTTGCCAACGCCGACATCACTTGCTTAAACTGCTGAACTTCAAAATTTCTTTCTTGAACATTAACTATTTCATAAAACGACTTTTCATTGGGTCGGGCTATTTTCTTAGCCATTTCAACCTCTAATTTCTCATAATTCCAAACTTTTGCTAAATACTGGTATTCACCTTCAAAGAACATCAGTTCGCCCTTTGTTTTAATATTAAATTCTTCGGGAAACCATTGATTTAGGTGTCGCCCAAACTTAATTTGAATGTGGTAATCAATGTCGATATGTCTCACATTTAGGTCAATATTTTGCAAAGAAAAATCATCACTCGTTAGCGTAATTGTTCCACTAAAAACCTTTTCGTCATTAAAATGCTTGGGGGTGACTTTTATATGAAATAATTTAGTATCCCCCAATTCAGAAGTTTTAAGTAATTGATAATCATAGTAATAGAATCCCTCGGGGCAAAGAGGTGAGATTGCTCCCGTACCCAGAACGGGCTTATAGAAGTTGGGATTTACTAATTTGTCGGGGTTTTCTTGAACACGATAATTATTGCGAATTGCCTGATATTCAAAATGATAATCATTGGATTGATTAACGGCAAATTTAGCATAAGATTCAGATTGATATGTTAGCCCTTCTTCCACACCTTCTACTGATAAAAGGCTTTTCCAAATACCTGGGATTCGTGTCCATTTTCCTGAATTTTGAATGAAAGTTTCGGCTTGATAATTACCGTAAGATTTATCGTGTGTGGGGGCAGCATCAATGGCTTTTTGAACAATACTCTTTACGGATAAAGTATCATCTATCATTTTATCAAAAGCCTGTAAACCAAACGAGTACGATAAAATAATTGAGTATATTAAAATAATAAAAAGTCTAAAAAACATATTAAATTGATTCAAAATCAGAGTTCTTGATGAAAGGCTTTTGGATAAGATTTATAAAATTACAAACAATCTTTCAGAGTACGGTTTCGGAATGGTTAATTCTTACACAATGGTGTGTGTAAGAAGCCGTTTTAAAATATATTCTGAATAAAGTCTGATTGTATTTTTTGAGTAGCGGAATCATATTTTTTTAAGGAATATACAGCGTATCTTGTGTAAAAAATATGGTTTCGATAGTCAGAATAAGACAATCAGAATTTGTCGTAAGATATTTTAAAACGGCTTCTCAGGACAAATTATCGCTTTCTAATCTTTTTCTAATAGACATTATAAAACCAAAAAATCATATTGTTTGTTACCCTACTATACAGAGTCCTCCAAAACTTTAACATTACATTATGCAAGCTACTCAGCTAAGCCTGATTGTCAGAAAATTAACAGAATTTTACGGAACTTCCTTCGATAATTTTGCTTACCGCACACCACTATCGGGCGATAAGGATTATTCACCCAAACAAAGTGTAGATTTTATCAATAGTCTTATTGAAGCAACTCGAAAGCAGGAGTTGTTGATGATAGAGAATTATGCCACTGAGGCAGAATTTGAGCAATTGATAAGTAATAATAATCATCCAATTGTTTTTTTTCAGGGGAATAACACAATAATTGCGGGTCGATTATTGAAAAACAACAAACCTTTTTTGTATAAAATTTCAGAAAATCAAGTCACTGAGCTTTCCGAAATTAGTGCGTATAATGCTCAAACGGTAGAAAATAATCCCGATGTGTCTCGAAATGGTAAAATACGCTTTTTAACAGTTTTTCCTTTTGAAGATATGACTGAAAATAATACTGCTGAACATCTAACTCCTTTGAAAAGGTTGTTTGGAATGCTTCGTAAGGAGCGAAAAGATATTATCAATATTTATGTTTATGCCATCGTAGTCGGGATTTTAGGTTTATCCCTTCCTCTTGGTATTCAGGCAATTATCGGTTTGGTTTCGGGCGGTTTGGCGTTTAGTTCTGTCTATGTTTTAATTAGCGTAGTGATTATTGGTGTGATTGTTTCGGGCGTGATGCAAATTTACCAATTAACATTAGTAGAAATCTTACAACGAAGGGTTTTTACAAAGGCGGCTTTTGAATTTACTTACCGAATTCCCCGAGTGAAATCAGAGGCAATCTTGGGAAGTTATGCTCCCGAATTGATGAACCGTTTTTTCGATATTATTAACGTTCAGAAAGCCCTCCCAAAAGTGTTGATTGATATGACGGCTGCCGTTATTCAAATCATTTTTGGTATTCTTTTGCTTTCGCTTTATCACCCTTATTTTATTGCTTTTGGTTTTTTGACCATCATAATCGTAGTGATAGTTATTTATTATAATGCTCCCAGAGGTTTGGAAACCAGTTTGGCAGAGTCCAAATATAAATACAAAGTGGCTCAATGGCTGGAGGATATTGCCCGAACTTTATATGCTTTCAAATCAGCAGGTTCAACCAATTTGCCGATGCAAAAGATGGATTATTTGGTTAATAACTATCTCAAATATCGAAAGAAACATTACAAAGTTCTCTTGAATCTTTATGGAAATGCCGTATTCTTCAAGGCTTTTATTACGGGGCTTTTGTTGATTTTGGGAACATCATTGGTCATTGACCGCCAGATTACATTGGGGCAGTTTGTAGCTTCTGAAATTATTATCGTTTTGGTGGTTAATTCCGTGGAAAAACTTATTTCTGGAACTGAAACCGTTTTCGATTTGCTTACAGCCATTGAAAAAATGGGACACGTTACGGATTTACCTTTGGAAAGACAAAAGGGCTTACAAGTGAATTTTCATGAAGAAAATCATGGTTTAGACATCAAAATTCAGAATTTATCTTACAAATATCTTGATGCGAAAAAGTATGTTTTGAAAGATATAAATCTTAATGTCAAACCCAATGAAAGCATTTGTATAACAGGAACAAACGGTTCAGGAAAAGAAACTTTACTAAAAATTTTATCGGCAATATTTACTGATTTTGAAGGTTCTATTTCATACAATGGTTTGTCGGTGCGGGATGTAAATCTTACGTCAATCAGGGATGCCATTGAACGGAACTTAGCCTTAGACTTGGTTTTTGACGGAACACTATTGGATAATATCGTTATGGGGCGAGCAGGAATCACCCTCCAAGATGTAAAGTGGGCTTTGGAAAATCTAAGAATGCACGAAAATGTGGCAGAGCTTGCCGAAGGTTTTAATACGCAGATGATTGCGGGCGGAAAGCGATTCTCAGAAAGTTTTATTGCCAAATTATCAGTGGCTCGTTGTGTGGTTGAAAAGCCTAAATTATTGATGATAACGGATATTTACCGTGAATTACATAAAATCGAAAGAATGAATGCAGCGGCATTTCTGACAGACAAAAAGAATCCTTGGACACTCATTACTATCTCGAACGACCCTATGGTGATGGCAGCCTGCGATAGAGTAATTGTATTAAACGAAGGGGAAATTCTGTTAGATGGAAAATATCAAGAATTGATTAAAAATGTCCAATTCCAAGAGATAATAGGCTGATATTGAGCGTAAGGTTTTGAGTTTCAAGTGCGGAATTCAAAACTATTATTCATTCCGCACTCTAAATTCAAAACCCGAAATTCAAAGTATGTTAAATATCTCAAAAAATACTGTCAGTAAACAAATAGAGGAGCAATTTGAGCTTCATTCCCTCAAAACATTGCACACACCACGGTCTGCCGTAATTTTGAAACAGTGGCTTGGAGCAATTGGCATTATAGGACTTGCCGTTTTATTTTTACCCTGGCAGCAAAACGTCTCTGGAAAAGGGGATGTATCGGCTTTTAAGCCACAAGACCGTCCACAAAACATTCAAAATATCATTGCGGGAAGAATAGAACAATGGTTTGTTCGTGAGGGGCAGTTAGTCAAGAAAGGTGATACACTTTTGGTAGTTTCGGAAACAAAAGATGACTACTTTGACCCTAATTATCCCAAACGTTTACAAGAGCAATTAGTGGCAAAAGGTGATGCTATCAATAGTTATCGTTTAAAGATTGAAGCCCTTGATAATCAAATAATTGCCTTGAAAGAAAATAATAGATTTAGTTTGCAAAAAGCCAGAAATAAAGTAAAGCAAAGTATTGCTAAAATTACGGCAGACAGTACGGATGTAATAGCGGAGCAAGTGCAAGTGAACATTGCTAAAATTCGGTATGACCGTGGCGAGGAACAATTTAATAATGGCGGATTGGTGTCTTTGAGTGAGGTGGAATCTCGTAGGTTAAAGCTGCAAGAAGTGAGAGCCAAATTGATTTCAAATCAAAATAAATTACAAATTTCCAGACAAGATTTAATTAATGCCCGAATTGAATTGAGTTCAATTGACGCTGATTATGCCGAAAAGATTGCGAAAACACAATCAGACCGGAGTTCGGCGTTTTCTTCTTTGGCGGCGGGTGAGTATGAGATTTCTCAATTACAAAATAAAATTTCGAATGTGGACATTCGCAGAGGGCAATATTACATAAAAGCACCCCAAGAAGGGTATGTCGTAAAAGCCTTAAAAATGGGTATTGGAGAAACCATCAAAGAAGGTGAATCTATATGTACGCTTCAACCTTCCGCCCCCGATATGGCAGTTGAGATGTTTGTAAGAGCTATGGATGTACCCTTAATTGAACCTGGACGTGAAGTCAGGATTCAGTTTGAGGGCTGGCCTTCGCTTGTATTTTCGGGTTGGCCCTCTGCCACAGTTGGAACTTTTGGCGGAATCGTAAAAGTGATTGATAGAATTGATAATGCCAAGGGTGAATATCGTTTATTGATTTCGCCGAAGCCAAGTAAAAACGAACAACCGTGGCCTAAGCAATTACGGATGGGGTCGGGTGTTGTGGGCTGGGTCATGCTCAATGATGTGCCTGTATGGTATGAAATCTGGCGACAACTTAATGCTTTTCCACCCACTTTGAACAAAGAACCCGATGCAGCTTTGAAAGCGGAGAAAAAGTAAAGAAGGGTTATATTTGGCTTTAAGTGGTTTAAAGCCAGGTATAAGTTGAAAATTCAGACTTCAACCAGAATGAACGAGTTATTTGAGATTATATAAAATCCAAGAAATGAATAAATTAAAAATCATATTTATACTTCTAATATCCTTTAACATTGATGCTCAAACCATTTTTGGCTATGAAGATTTTAAAAATTTAGTCCTCAAAAATCATCCAATGGTTAAACAAGCAAACCTTTTTCCACGTGATGCTGAAACGGAAATTATGCAAGCCCAAGGAGCATTTGACCCAAAATTGACTTCCTATTTTGACCGCAAGGCTTTTAAAGGGGATGATTATTATAACCGTTGGGATAATATGTTGAAAATACCCACTTGGTCGGGTGTTGATTTTAAGTTGGGTTATGAACAGCATCGAGGAAACAGATTACAGGTAGAAGAATCTACCCAATTGATGGTGGCAGGTTTAAGCGTTCCTATCGGGCAGGGTTTGGTAATTGATGCACGCCGTAATACGTTGAAACAAGCTCGATTAGCAAAAAACTACGCCGAAGCTGAACGACAAAAACTCATAAATTCAACTATTTTTTATGCCACTAAAAGTTATTGGGATTGGTGGTTTTCTTACCAACAGTTAGGGCTGATTCGTGAAGGATATGATTTGGCAAATACCCGTTTTATCGCCACTCGTGAACGTGCCAGAGTCGGTGAGCAAGCAACCATTGATTCAGTGGAAGCGAATATTACGCTTCAAGATCGCCAAGTGCAATTAGAACAAGCAATTATTGAGCTACAGAATACCCGTTTAGCATTATCAAATTTCCTTTGGAGTGCCAACGAAACGCCCTTAGAATTACCCGAAGAGGCACAACCTCCACTGGCTCCAATTCGTAAAGTAGATGAAACCACTTTGCAATCTTTGATTAGTCAAGCAAGAAATCAACATCCTGAAATTCAGAAACTTAACGTAAAAATTGACCAATTACGGATTGAAGAACGTTTTAGAAAGGAAATGCTGAAACCCATTTTCAATGCCAACTTTAACCTCATTGCTGATGGTTTTGTGAATAAACCTAATATTGATTACGCTAACTCTTTTTCGCCCAACAATCATAAATTGGGATTTGAATTTGCTATGCCTTTATTTTTGAGAAAAGAAAGAGGAAAATTGCAACAAGTCAGAATCAAACAGCAATCAACGGGCTATGATTTGAACTTAGCCCGAAGAGAGATTCTAAATGACGTTTATGCAGCCTATAATGAGGTAAGAAACTTTGAAAGGCAATTGAAAATTCAAGCGGAAGCTACTCAAAATCAAGAGATTATGGTCAGAGCAGAGCAACGCAAATTTGACGTAGGCGAAAGCACACTTTTCTTAATAAATACTCGTGAAAGTAAACTGATTGAGATGCGAACAAAAGTGGAATCCTTGAAAAGTAAGTACGAGAAAGCGTTGGCAAATTTGGCATATATGGCGGGTTTAACGGATTTTTAGGGAATTCGTAATTATCTTTGTAGATAATACAAAGCACATCATCAACCCAAAGAACTTGAATAATTTATTTGCTCAACTCATAGAAATCAATGCCAGCGAAAAAGAATTACAATGGCTTGATAATCAAAATATTAAAGACAACAAAGACCTTCAAAAAACCTTTGTTCTCGTACCCAGATTTATTAGTAAAAAAGAAGTAGAAATAGTTTTTGAGCAACCGGTTGCTCAAAAGTCCAAATACGGAACTTCAAAATCGAATATCGAATCAGAACACCAACTGAACCGAACATGGACACTCGACCGATTGGTGAGAGTTTTGTTATTGACGAATGTTCAAAATAAATCCGAAGCAGACTACTACCAAACCATCGAAACACTTTTTGAAACTGCCGAAATTAACGAAGCCGTAGCACTTTATACGGCTCTTCCTTATCTAAAATATCCCCAAAAATGGCTTTACCGAGCCACAGAGGCAGTTCGTTCCAATATGGGTCTTGTTTTTGATGCCATCGCTTTTCATAATCCATATCCTGCAAAATACTTTTCGGAATCGGCTTGGAATCAATTGGTTTTGAAATGTATTTTTAATGATAAACCTATCCATTTAATTGATGGTTTAGACGAAAGAGCCAATCAAAACTTAGCGAATATTCTCTCAGATTTTGCTCACGAACGCTGGGCAGCCCACCGAACAATTCCCCCACAAGTTTGGCGATTGGTAAGTAAATTCATCACTCCCACGATTTTAGAAGATATTACAAAACTTTTTGATTCAGAAAATATCCAAAACCAACAGGCTGCCGCATTGGTTTGTCAAGAATCAGATAACCCAAGAGCGAAAGATTTATTGGTTATAAAAAAGAAAAATTTAGCTTTTGAGATAAATGGTTTGTCTTGGGTAAATTTGCAGATGTTATAAAATACTCCCATACAAATGATAAAAATCGGTGGTACGGCTTCGAGCCGTGCCACCGATACAGAATAAATTTTGCTTTACATTTCAAAAATCTTATTTCGGAGTATTGTACGCCTAAGGAACAAAAGAAAGAAGTTTTTTTTATTCCCCTTTTTTCCCCCCCTTCCTTTCGGGATGCCCCCCATTTATCCCTCTTTTGCGTTGCTAACCTCCGGCGCCCTTCCCCGGTTTTTTCCCCTTGTTTGCCACAAAAATTACCATTTAAAATTTCTCCCCCTTTTTTTTTTCCCTTCTAAGAAGCCGTTTTAAAATATATTCTGAATAAAGTCTAATTGTATTTTTTGAGTAGCGGAATCATATTTTTTTTAAGGAATATACAGCGTATCTTGTGTAAAAAATATGGTTTCGATAGTCAGAATAAGACAATCAGAATTTGTCGTAAGATATTTTAAAACGGCTTCTAAAATCCGAAATCGAAAATCCGAAATCGAAAAATGTGTCAAACAGATAAAAATATCCCTCAAAATCCTTCCCATTTTGAAGGTTCTTTGGAAGAAAAACAAACCGCTAATCAAGTGGAAATCAACTTCATGGATTACATCAAAGATATGAAATTCTTTGACCCGCATATCCACATGGTTTCACGAACTACGGATGACTACCAAGCCTTGGCAGATGCGGGCGTGGTAGCATTAATTGAACCTGCTTTTTGGTTGGGACAACCCCGCACGGGACTTTCCAGTTTCAAGGATTATTACAGTACATTGGTCGGTTGGGAGCGTTTTCGTTCTTCTCAATTTGGCATAAAACACTACTGTACCATCGGTTTAAATTCACGAGAAGCCAATAACGAAGCCCTCGCAGAGCAAGTAATGGAGGTTTTGCCTTTATACTTGTACAAAGAAGGCGTTGTGGGCGTTGGCGAAATTGGCTTTGACGACCAAACCGCCGCCGAAGAAAAATACTATCGTTTGCAATTGGAATTAGCCAAAGAAGCCAACCTACCCGTACAGGTTCACACGCCCCATCGAGATAAAAAAAGAGGTACAGAACGCAGCATGATAATTGCACTGGAACATGGAATCGACCCGCAAATGGTCATTATTGATCACAACAATGAAGAAACCGTAAAAAGCGTTCTGGAACAAGGATTTTATGCCGCCTTCACCATTTATCCCTTTACCAAAATGGGGAATGAACGAATGGTGGAAATTGTAAAACAATACGGTTCAGAAAGAATAATGGTCAATTCTGCCGCAGATTGGGGTATTTCAGACCCACTGGCAGTTCCCAAAACAGCGGCTTTGATGAAAATTAGAGGGATTTCGGATGAGGATATTCGCCTGGTAACTTACCAAAATGCCATCACCGCCTTTGCTCAAAGTGGGCAGATAAACGTAGAAGATTTTGAGACAGTGAAAGAAATTGACCAGAGTATAAAATTTAATGGAAACACCGTTCTGAGAGGGGGGCAACAACCGAGAGTTGATAAAAATTCAATGGTAATTTCTTAGCATTTTGAAAATATCCAATTAAAAGATTATCCAAAACGGAAGTCGTCCTTCAAAAGGACGACTTCCGTAGTTTTCAAAAATATAGAACTCCAAGTCTCTTGAAACCCTACTTACAACTCATGCGTCCTGCCAATTTAATCACCGCTTTTGCCGATATTTTGGCAGGGATGGCGATAGCAGGATTTCATTTTACAACCGATAATTTTCTTTGGGGCAATGCCATTCTATTATCAATTTCCACCACTGGATTATATGGTGGAGGCGTTGTTTTTAATGACGTTTTTGATGCCGAATTAGATGCCATCGAACGCCCCGAAAGAGCCATTCCGAGCGGAAGAGTAAGCAAACAAAATGCCACTATTTTAGGAATCAGCCTATTATTCATCGGGATTTTGACCGCTTTTATGGTCAGCCTTATGAGTGGAGTTTTGGCAATAATCATCAGCATTTTAGCCCTATTTTATGACCGATTCGGAAAACATAATAATTTGTTTGGACCGATAAATATGGGGCTTTGTCGGGGTGTGAATTTGTTGTTAGGAATCTCCATCATCAACGAATCTGTTGGTGAATGGTGGTGGGTAGGCATTGTCCCCTTAATTTATATCTCTGCCATTACGATGATTAGCCGAGGTGAAGTACACGGAGGGAAGAAAAACCATCTCTATTTTGCAGGATTTCTGTATATACTTGTCAGTATTTTTCAAGGTTATGTAGCTTTTTCATTGGGAAATATCAAATTGACAATTCTGTTTATTTTATTGCATATATTTCTGATTTTCAAACCTTTAATACAGGCAATCATTTCTCCAATCGGGCAAAATATTGGTAAAGCCGTTAAAGCAGGAGTATTATCCTTAATTGTGATGGATGCCGCTTGGGTAGCCGCTTCTGGAAACTGGCAAGTAGCGATTTGTGTTTTACTTTTACTACCAATTTCAATGCGGATTGGGAAATATTTTGCAGTAACTTAGTATTGTATTTAGATATTTGAAAAACAAATTTTAAATTATCACACAATCTTTTAGGACAATGACAACAGCATTAGCACTTTATGAAGTTTACAAAACACTTCCCAAACACACACGGAAGGAATTTAAAACACTCATAAAAACAGAGGAAGAAAGTTCAGTTTTATTATCTGAAATTAAAGAAGGATTACAACAAGTGAGAGAAATCAGAGAGGGAAAAGTCAAAGCTAAAAATATAAAAGACGTATTAAATGGCTAATCAGGTTGTACCAACCCCTCTTTTTGAATCAAAGTACAAAAGATTTAAAAAGAAATTTCCATCCTTAGAAAGTGAATTATCTGATTTAATGGATGACTTAATTGAAAATCCAAGACAAGGTCAATCGCTTGGAGGCGGTTTATATAAAGTTAGAGTTGCTAACGAAGATAAAGGAAAAGGCAAAAGCGGTGGGTTCAGACTCATAACTTATCTTCTTAAAGAGTCGGAGGAAGGAACTGATATTTACCTAATTACGCTCTATGATAAATCAGAAGACAGTACCATTAAGAGGCAGGCTTTACAAAAACTGGTTAAACAGATGTTTGATTAACACCATTTAAAATGACTATACTTCATCAGAATTTTCAAGTACAATTTTCATACAATATTATTTTTACAGAAAATTTGTTCTTTCCTGAAAATACTACTTTACTCGATTTCTTGCAACAATACGGTAATACTGATTTTCGTAAAAAAATCCTCTTCTTAATTGATGAAGGCGTTTCTACGACCAATCCGCATCTTTCCGACCAAATCAAGCAATATTTTTCTGCTCAAAATAATATCGAATTAGTTTCCGAAATTTTAGTTTTGGCAGGTGGCGAACAGGTAAAAAATGACCCTCAATATTTATCCAAAACCCTTCAAGCCATTGATGACTACGGTATCGACCGTCATTCTTTTGTGGCTGCCGTTGGTGGTGGGGCGTTTTTGGATATGGTTGGATATGCCTCTGCCATTGCCCACCGTGGCGTAAAACATATTAGAATTCCTACAACGGTTTTGTCGCAAAATGACTCTGGCGTAGGTGTGAAGAATGGTACTAATTTCTTCAACAAAAAGAATTTTTTGGGTACGTTCTCACCCCCCGTGGCGGTGATGAACGATTTTAATTTCTTGAAAACGCTTTCAGAAAGAGATTGGCGTTCGGGCGTTTCGGAAGCCGTTAAGGTGGCTTTGATTAAAGATTTAGCCTTTTTTGAATGGTTGGAGTCCAACGCAAAAGCCCTTTCAGAACGTAATGAAGCTGTGATGCAGAAGCAAATCGTTCGTTGTGCCGAATTGCATTTGCAACATATTTCGAGTGGCGATCCTTTTGAAATGGGTTCGGCTCGCCCGCTGGATTTTGGACATTGGGCGGCTCACAAATTGGAATATTTGACCAATTTTGAAATTCGCCACGGAGAAGCCGTAGCCATCGGAATTGCCGTGGATTCGGTTTATTCATTCCTGAAAAATAATATTTCAGAAACAGAACTCGAAAGAATTTTGAAGACTTTTGAAATTTTGGGCTTTAAAATTTATCACGAAGCCTTAGCTGAAAACGATAAAATCAACCTTTGGAAAGGACTCAATGAATTTCGTGAACATTTGGGCGGACAACTGACCATCACCATTTTGCAAGCCCTTGGGAAAGGTATTGAAGTGAATGAAATTGATTTTGAATTGGTAAAAAGGGCGGTTGATATTTTGAAATTTAGACATGAGAATTAATTTTATTTTTAACACTTTACAAAGAGAATTTGTATATTTGTGAAGGTCAAAATATAAGATAATGGCATTAACAAAAGTAATCAGAACACTAAAATCTGGTAATATTTCAGAGGTTAAAACCAAAGAAGATAACAGTATTCCCGACAGTCGATTTATAGAAGGGGAAGCACCTAAAGGCACAAAAATGTCTGATTTATTCAGAGGAGTGTGGGCAAAAGATGTAAAAAGATTAACCGCTGATGAAATAAGAAAACAAGCATGGCAAAGAAACAACGGAAGATAGTTTTAGACACAAATATTGTTTTTGAATTACTTAAAGAAAATGAAAAACACCTAAATCAAGTTGATGTAATTGATTTTCAAAGCCTTTATGTTACGTTGATAACCGTATTGGAAACGTACTACGGAATGAGAGTCAAGGAGGAAAGAAAAACAAAAGAACTCTTCAATAGCATTCGTAAGATTTCTCCCGATAAAGAAGTTTTCAAAAAGGCAGAAGAATTAATGTTTGCCCACCGAGGAAAAAGACCTCAGTTACCAGATTGTCTTATTGCTGCTATCTGTATTTTAGATAATTGTGAACTTTACACGCTGAATGTCAAAGACTTTGATTATTTGGGTGTCAAAATATTTAAACCATTTTAGTTACGGAAGGCTTCGTTCAAAACGAAGCCTTCCGTTTTATTACTTTTCGCTCATACCTCATCACTCAAAGCTAAAAGAATGCAAACCCCATACGGACACCTCTCCTACTGCTCAAATATCCACACGGGCGAAGGTTGGCAAGAACATTTTTCGGAATTAAAAAAGAATATTCCTGACATCAAAAAAGCCGTTTGCCCCGATGCTTCAATGGGTATTGGACTACGACTTGCCAACCAAGCCAGTATTGATTTGTCAGAACCCCAAAACTTGGAATTGTTTAAAAATTGGCTAACTGAAAACGATTGTTATATTTTCACGATGAATGGTTTTCCCTACGGCGGATTCCATGATGTGGTGGTAAAAGACCAAGTTCATACTCCCGACTGGACTACAGCAGAAAGAGTGGATTATACCAACAGAATGTTTGAGATTTTGGCTAAAATACTGCCAAATGATATGCTTGAAGGTGGTATTTCAACTTCGCCACTTTCCTATCGTTTTTGGTGGAAAGATGAATTTGAATTAGAAAAAGCCACCCAAATTGCTACGCAAAATATCCTTTTAGTTGTTGATAACTTGTTGATTATCAATAATAAAACTAATAAAATTCTTCATCTCGACATTGAACCCGAACCCGATGGAATTTTAGAAAATTCAACTGAATTTATTGATTGGTATAATAATTTCCTTTTGCCGTTGGGCGAAAAACATTTTATGGCAAAAGGTTTTTCTAAGTCAGATGTTCAGGAAATTATCCGTACTCACGTGCAGTTATGTTTTGATATTTGTCATTTTGGCGTAAGTTATGAAGAACCACAAGAAGTTGTTGATAAATTAATCTTCCAAGATATTCGTATTGGAAAAATACAAATTAGTTCTGCTTTGAAAGTTGATTTTAATGAAGACGAATTAGCAAAATTTGAAGCAATTGCCCAATACAACGAACCCACATATTTACACCAAGTCATTGCTAAAAAAAGAGATGGTTCATTTGAAAAATTCAGGGATTTAAAACCCGCTTTGGATGCCTTTGAGGTTGGTAAATATTCAGAATGGCGAGTACATTTTCATGTGCCATTATTTTTAGAGAAGTATAATTTATTGTCTTCCACCCAATCTGAAATTATAAAGACTTTGAATATTCAGAAACAAAGACCTTTTACCAATCATTTAGAAATTGAAACTTATACTTGGGGCGTATTGCCAACTGAGTTTCAAGTGCCTTTGAATGAGTCGATTATCAGAGAGATAAAAACAATAGCCCCCTAAACCCCGAAGGGGGAATTAAGAACGTCAAATTAACTGCCACTTCGGGCTATTAAATATGAATGAATATTATCGTCCTACTCCCCCATTGGGGGGCGGGGGGCTACAAAAAACCGTAGTCATTAACATAGTTGGACTCAGTACGAGTGTCATTGGCGAATATACGCCATTTTTACAAAAATACCTTTCAGAACATCACCTGAGCTTGATTAAGCCCGTTTTGCCAGCCGTAACCACGACCTCGCAAAGCACTTATTTGACGGGAAAATTGCCCGATGAACACGGCATTGTGGGCAACGGTTGGTATGACCGTGAGGACTCAGAAGTAAAATTTTGGAAGCAATCCAACAAGTTGGTTTTGAGTGAAAAAATTTGGGAAGCCGCTAAACGCAAAAATCCTGATTTTACCTGTTCCAAAATGTTTTGGTGGTATAATATGTATTCATCGGCTGATTTTTCGGTAACGCCTCGTCCGCAATATCACGCAGATGGCGTAAAAGCACCCGATTGTTATTCGCATCCAGCAGATTTACGGGATAAATTACAAGCCGAATTAGGCACATTTCCACTATTTAGTTTTTGGGGACCCAATGCCAACATCAAGTCTTCAAAATGGATTGCCGATGCTTCAATTTGGGTTGATAAAGCCCATAACCCAACGCTTTCTTTAATTTATTTACCACATCTGGATTATTGTTTACAAAAGTACGGTGTTGATTTTCAGAAGATTAGTAAGGAATTAAAAGAAATTGATGATTTGGTGGAAGGTTTGGTAAAACATTACGAAGCCCAAAATACCAAGATAATTTTATTGTCGGAATATGGTATCAATAACGTAAATCGTCCGATACATATTAATCGAATTTTGCGAGAACATGGTTTGATTTCTATACGAATGGAGCAGGGTTTGGAACTGTTGGATTGCGGTGCTTCCAAAGCCTTTGCCACCGCCGACCACCAAATTGCTCATGTGTATGTAAATGATGCGAGCGAGTTGGCAAGAGTTAAAAGTATTCTGGAAAAAACCGAAGGCATTGCGATGGTTTTGGATGAAGAAGGCAAGAAAAAATACCACCTCAACCACGAGCGTTCGGGTGATTTGGTGGTTGTGGCAGAACCCGACAGTTGGTTTACTTATTACTTTTGGTTTAATGATAAACTCGCCCCCGATTATGCCCGTTTGGTAGAGATTTTCAAAAAACCAGGCTACGACCCCGTAGAGATGTTTATGAATCCGAAGAATCCCCTAATTAAATTGCGAGCAGGGTATAAATTAGCTCGTAAACTATTGGGATTCAGATATTTAATGGACGTAATTCCCTTGGATGCCAACTTAGTAAAAGGCTCGCACGGAGGAATAAATGCCCCCAAAGAATTTTACCCAATTTTGATTTCTGATACAAAATTAGACAGAGAAGAGATTTTGGCTACTGATGTTTATGGGGTGATTTGGGAGAGTGTTTTTGGGAAAGAATGATGAACGATTTACTGCAAATCCCATATATCTGTTGAAAATGTATAACTTTTGTTAATAAATCAATTAGTGTTAAATTTGTTAGTATAAAAATGTTTTTTATAAATACTTCAGAAAATGGAAACTCAAATTCAGCCAAGATTAAGAGGAGTTGCATTACTCCATAAAATGCTTGAAAATAAGAAATTAATTCAAAAACAAGCGGTTGAGGATTACAAAAATAATCCTGCTATGCAAGACATTGTTAGAAAATCAAGAGCAGAAAATAAAACAAATAGACTTTAAAATGAACTACACGGACGAATTTTACAAGCATCAGTTTGTTGGAGGTGTAAACAATAGCTATGTTTTTGATACAGACTTTGACATTACTTACGAAATAAAATTCGTGCCATTGGGTTATTTATAGGAAAGCGAGCCTTTTTACAAAGATTATACTTTTGAGTTTATCATCGCTGTTCTTGAAAATAATACTGGAAAGAACCCTCCTTTGGACAAAAAATACCAACAACTCTGAAATTGATTTTTGAAGACTTCTTCAAAACTAATAAGAATATTGCCGTCTATATTTGTGATTCGTCAGACAATAAACAGGCTATTCGATTTAGAAAATTTAATGATTGGTTCATTTTGATGAAAAACAGAGGTTATGTGAAAATGGATATGCAAATTCCTGATGAAAAAGAAATTTGTATCTACACCTCATTGATTATGAGGTCTGATAATCCTTACATGGATTCAAGTATGATTGAATTTAAATACCTAATGGATGAACCACCCCAAAAATGAGTTGGCGATTAACTCTCTTTCTCAATCCGAAAAAGCCTTCATCAAAACGCACCTCAATGATGAAGTAACATCGCTATTATTGCAAGCCAAAAAATATCCGAATCTCAATATTCCTGAATTGGTTTGGCAAATAAAAGCACGCCAAAAAGCTAAAACAAAACTCCCAGAATGGTTTGAGAATGAGAATATTATCTTTCCAAAAATGCTTTCCGTAGAACAATGTTCCTCTGAAATTACCGCAAAATTTAAGGCAAGTTTAGTGCAAGGCGAAACCCTAATCGACCTCACGGGTGGTATGGGCGTGGATATGGTATACATGAGCCAGAACTTTGAGAAAGCTATTTATTTGGAACAAAGCGAAGAATTATGTCAAATCACAGCGTACAATCTTGACCAATTAGGAGTAAAAAATATAGATTTTATTAGTATCAATTCAATAGATTTTCTTGAAAACGATACCTCAAACTTCTCATGGATTTACCTCGACCCACATCGCCGAGACGATACTGGAAACAAAGTGGTTAGTTTGCAAGATTGTGAGCCTAATATTTTAGAAATTAAGGATTTTTTGTTCACTAAAACGGATAACATCCTCTTGAAAGCCTCACCGATGTTGGATATTAATTTGGCGGTTTTGGAACTTCAAAATGTGGTAAATATTTATGTAGTAGCGGTGGGAAATGAGGTGAAAGAAATTTTATTTCATCTGCAAAAAGACTATCAAAAAGAGGCTCAATATCATGCCGTTAATTTACCGAATGATACTTTTACTTTTAAGAAATCAGAAGAGAGAAATGCTATCTTAAAAATAGGTTTGCCACAACAGTATTTATACGAACCCAATGCCGCAATTTTGAAAGCAGGAGGGTTTAGAATTATTGCACAACACTTTGATTTACAGAAGATTGCCCCGCATAGCCATCTTTACACCTCTATTGATTTAGTGTCGGATTTCCAAGGGAGAATCTTTAAAATTGAGGGCGTTTGTAAATTGGATAAGAAAGAAATCTCTACGTTTTTGTCCGAAAATAAAGCCAATATTACCATCCGAAACTTCCCTTTATCGGTAAAGCAAATTCGGGAAAAATTGAAAATATCCGAGGGTGGAAATACTTATCTTTTTGCCACTACTGATGCTCAAAATCAGAAGATTATGATTGTTTGTAGGAAAGTAGCGAGTAATGAGCTGTGAGCAATGAGTATTTGCTGAATTATTTTTAATTGTTGCGTCTTTTAGTCGTAAATTTGTCAATTCCTTAACAATAGAAAATCCAACGATATGTTAAAATCAATGACCGGCTTTGGAAAAGCTACTTCTGAATCAAGTAGTTTGACTGTTACTGCCGAAGTAAAATCTCTAAACTCTAAATTCACCGATATTTATTGTAGAATCCCTAAAAGCCTGTCTTTCAGAGAAATAGAAATCAGAAATCTATTAACACAGGCTTTGGAAAGGGGTAAAATTGAGTTTAACCTGACCACAAATTATACCGATGTAGCCAGTTCGGGGACGAATATCAATCAGCCTTTGGTGCAGGCGTACATGAAAGATTTGAAACAATCTGCCGATGCTTTTGGCGGTGCAGATGTTACTGAATTATTCAAAATAGCCTTGACGTTGCCCAATGCTTTCAATACCGAAGTGGTATCAGAAGAGCAAGCCGAAACAGAATGGCAACAGATTCTGAAAACCGTCAATCAAGCCATTGCCGAGTGTACTAAGTTTCGTTTGCGTGAGGGTGATATTGTTTCTCATAAATTTATCGAATACATTGATAAAATTGGCGAGCTTTTGTCGGAGGTTGAAGTTCAAGACATTACTCGTATTCCTAACGTGCGTGAGCGTCTGAGAAAATCGGTAACTGACCTTTTGGGCGATGAAGAGTTTGATAAAAATCGTTTTGAACAAGAATTGATTTATTATATCGAAAAATATGATATTTCAGAAGAAAAAGTGCGTCTGCGTACTCATTTAAACTATTTCAAGGATGTTTTGAAAGAAGGAAACGGCAAAAAATTAAACTTCCTTTGCCAAGAAATTGGTCGTGAAATTAACACCATTGGCTCAAAAGCAAATGATGTAGTTTTGCAAAGAATTGTGGTGAATATGAAAGATGAATTGGAGAAAATTAAGGAACAGACTTCTAATGTGCTTTGAGAATGTGTTTTAATGCTTCCCGAAAGTTATTTCTACTTTCGGGAAGTTACAAGTAATTTTCAACTTCCCGAAAGTAAAAAAAACTTTCGGGAAGTTACAATTTACTTATTCAATCTTTATCAACCTTTTAAACAAAATATTCCCATTCTCCATCTGAATAGACAATAGAATTACCCCATTTTTTACACCCGCAGCATCCAATTCTACATTATTCAGACCCGCCAAAACATCGTATTTTATGTTCTTCAAAAGCAATCCCTGCGTATCAACTAATTTGAATTCCGCTGTTTGATTTTTCAGAGAATAAAGTTTAAAAGTGTATTTTCCGTTGCTTGGATTTGGGAAAACTTCTTCCAAATAATCTTGGTAAGCGATTTCTTCACAATTAAACCCTTCGGGGCAAACGGTATTAGGTTTACAGTTCAAAAAACGTGGTTCGGGCGTGAATAATTTAGTAACCGTTCCGCCAAAACGGACATATAATTGCTTGTCTTTTCCGTTTTTAAAAGAGTCCAAAGTTGATTTTGGTATGGGGAAACAAAAAGATTTATATAATAATTTATCGCTCTGATAATTGAAAGCTAAATCGGTACGATACCCCTTGTTGGCGGGCGTAGAGCCAATCAATTGCTTATCCAGATAAATATCGACCATTAAATTTTCATCATAATTCTGACTGTCGAAAGCCCAACCTTTTATACTACAACAGTTTACTGATTCCACCCAACCTCTGTATGTGGCTGGGGCAATTCTTCCCGCAATATCGTTAGGGTCGTTAAAGGGTTTATCGGTATCAATTGAACCATTGCAACCCACACAAGACTGCCCTTTTCCTTTCTGAATAATATAAAAACGCTTGGTAATACCTTGTCCCGATACCGTCAAAACCCCTCTTCGAGTTGCTGTGTCTGGATTAGCTTCAATCCGCAAACCGAATGAACCGTTATTAATATCAGTTACGGGGTCAGTTGTTATCCAATTTACATTTTTGGATAGTCTTAGCCGCACGTTTGACCCTGTAACAACTCGATACTCTGCCCCCACAAAAGTAATGGTCGTGATGGAATCTGGTGATACAGTCAGGTATGGTTGTCCTACGCCTTTTTGAGCAATAATTATGCTTTTGGTCAAATTTCCAGCCGTCAAAGTTACTCTGCCTCGGCGAGTTCCTGTGTCTGGATTTGCGGTAATTTTTAAGGTAAAAGAATTATTAAAACTGCCCGTATCTGTACTGGTAGTAAGCCAATTAACATTTTTAGTGATATTCCAACGGGTATTAGATGAAACCGCAATTTTGTAATCAACCGCCCGAGTCAAAACATTCGTCAAAGAATCTGGTGAAACTATCAATCGGAAACGTTGCCCACAAATGCCCGAACCTGTGCCTTCACAGGCGAGCGTTTTTAAGTCACCGCTGTCTTCTAATAGAGTGCTGGTATTGGCAAAACGAGCGTAAATTCTTTTCACTTGTCCAGATTTATACCAAGCCGAATCGGGCAGTACGAAAGTAAATCCTCTGAAATTGGCTTTGTTAGAGTTGAAGGTAGTTACCAAATCAAGGCGGTTACCAATATTAGCTTGCGTAGTTCCAATTTTCACGCTGTCCACATAAATATCAACCGCTTGAATTTCGTCTAAGTTATTAGTGTTCAATGCCCAACCCGTAATTTTATCACAGGTGGAGGTTTCAATCATCCCTTTTAGATTATCAGCAGCTTTTGGTTTTACACCAACTCTCTGACAATCAGTGGAATATGTTTCTTTAAAATTTAGAATTGAACTACACGCTGATAAATCATTTTGAGATAGTTTGAATGGTTTACCCGTAGTAAAACTTTCATCCATAACTACTTTCACGGGTTTATCGCCATTCACTTTTTTCAAATTTGCCCAATCCCGATACGCACGGCAATCACTTTGTGGGTCAGATTTTTTAAAAGCACAGCCTCCATCTTCCAATAATTCGTACACTGAACTTATCGTAGTACCGCAGGTTTCAATTTTTTCTACCTGCTGATTTCCTTTAATAAATCTATCGGTCATGCGTTGCAACATTTCTCTATGTGCCTGATTATTAAGCACATCAAAGGCGAAAGCACCCACTAATTTTGCTCCGTGCGTGTAGGCTTCAATGAAATGTTGTTCTTGCAAATCGGTTCTATCTCTAAAAGATTCAACCTCCATCATTACCCATTTGTCCGCAAAGCTGGTTCGAGCAACATCCATAATAAAACGATGGTCTTGAAAAGGTGAGCTGTTCATTTTTACACCATCCGTTCCCTCACCAATATCTTTAAACGAAAATGTGCCTCGCTGAACGGTGGGCTGGTCGATTATTGAACCATAATCATTGACCACTTTCAGACGGTTATCAAAGTTTTTTACGGTTTTCAAAAAAGCCTGCGAATAATTTTTGAGCAAAGAATGTCGATAGGCATACCAATCATTGCCCGCTTGTCCCAACAAAAAAACCGTCCAATTAAACACCCCCGTTGGGCGGGGTGGTTCGATATTATTAAACCCCGAAAATGTATTAGCGTAAGTTCCCCAAACGGTTTTCATTCTTGAAAAATCATTCCCATATCTCACTTTTACCCATTCCCGAAAACCATTAATCATGGAGGCAGAGTAGTCGAAAAGCGAAATCACAACGCCATCCAAACCTTTTGTGGTAAAAAAAGGAAATCCAAATTCTTGCTCAGGCGTAATAACTGCCGAAGCATAAATCACATCCCCTGCATCAATGACTGGTTTGTATCTTTGAAGTACATCCAACGTAAAATCTTGCATATCTTTTATGGTTTTGGCAGATGATAAACTGGTGGTCATCATCTGTCCGCAATCATCAAAAATATCACAACCATTATAACCAAAAGATTGCTGATGAACTCTGCCAACTCCCTTAGCATCAAGCCCTAACATTCTTTCGGAGGCTGGAAAACCACTACACGTAGCTACGTTATTATCCAAAGGTTCGCCTACCGTTTTGTTGTTACACCAAGTGGCAAAAACGATTCTAAAACAGATTTTCATGCCCCTTTGTCGAGCCACTTTTATCTGATTATCGTACTGTTCCCAAGGATTAGTAGCACTCACTTTTTTACCCACAATCACATCACGGCGAATACTGATAATAAAGGCATTCATCCCTAAATCTGCGGCTTTATTGATGTCGTCTAATTGCGGATTTCGATGTTCCAAATTGACTAATGAAAATGCTAAATAACGTGGATTATCCTGAGCGGATAATAAGTTAGCAAGACAAAGGAAGGCGAATGATAATAAATATTTTTTGATAAGCATTATTGTTGATTTTACAGTAATTCACAAGTTAGTATTCAAAAGGTGATTTGGCAAATATCTGAGATTAGGATTAAATTATAAATGAAAAAAAAAGTAATGATTGTAAATCAAAAAAAAACAATATATTTGAGGGTAAAAACTGCCTTTCAGCGTATGGTATAATATTGGTAAAATTATCTCAATTTAAATACACGATTTAATAAGTTTTTGGATTGGAGAACTTCCCGAAACTTGAAATAACTTATAATCCCCCTATTTATTTTTTTTTATTATTTTTCTCCAGAGAATATTATGAACAGTGTACTAAAATATTTCAATTCAAAACACATTTATAATGCTTGATTTTCAAATAAAAGAGCCCTCAACCGTCTATGATGTTGTCATTGTAGGGTCAGGTGCGGGTGGCGGAATGGCTGCTCATGAACTCACCAAAGCGGGTGCAAAAGTGTGCGTATTGGAAGCAGGGCAATATTTTGACCCTGCCGACCCCAAGTATATAACTCAAATGAAAGCACCTTGGGAATCGCCCCGCCGTGGTGCTGGCTCAACTCGTTCTTTTGGCGATTTTGATGCGGCTTACGGCGGTTGGCAAATTGATGGTGAACCCTACACCACCACAAAAGGCACTGAATTTCACTGGTTTCGTTCCAGAATGTTGGGTGGACGAACCAACCACTGGGGACGGATTTCCCTCCGTTTTGGTCCCGATGATTTCAAACGCAAATCCATTGATGGTTTGGGTGATGATTGGCCCATTGGTTACGATGACGTAAAACCATATTATGACTATGTGGACAAACTCATTGGGGTTTTTGGTACAAATGAAGGAATGCATAATAATCCAGATGGATATTTTCTTCCTCCGCCAAAACCACGTTTGCATGAATTAATGCTCCAACAAAGCAATAAAAAATTGGGAATCCCAACGATTCCTTCTCGCCTCTCAATCCTAACAAAACCCATCAATAAAGACCGTGGGCAATGTTTTTACTGTAACCAATGCAACAGAGCGTGTCAGGCTTATGCCGATTTTTCATCGTCTTCGGTCTTGATGATTCCTGCGATGAAAACGGGAAATTGCACCCTTATAACGTATGCGATGGCTCGTGAAGTATTAACAGACCCCACAACGGGCTTGGCTTCGGGCGTATCGTATGTGGACACCGTTACGATGACTGAAAAAACCGTGCGAGGCAAAATCGTTATCTTGGCGGCAAGTGCAGGAGAAACGGCTCGTTTGTTATTAAATTCAAAATCAAGCCGCTTTCCGAATGGTTTAGCGAATTCGAGCGGTATTGTGGGAAGATATATCAATGACTCAACGGGGGCTTCTCGCTCGGCTATTATTCCCGCATTATTTGACAGAAAACGTTATAATGAAGACGGCGTGGGCGGGATGCACGTTTATACGCCTTGGTGGTTGGACAATAAAAAGCTGGATTTCCCCAGAGGTTATCATATTGAATATGGTGGCGGAATGGGAATGCCCGCATACGGTTTTGGTTGGGGCATTGAAGGAATCAATGAAAAATACCCTACCCGTGAAGGCATCAAAAAAGCCGCAGGAGGCTATGGAGCCTCATTAAAAGAAGATTATCGAAGATTTTACGGAGCATACATCGGCATGGCGGGACGTGGCGAACCCATCCCTGATTATAATAATTATTGCGAAATCGACCCCAACACCGTTGATAAATTTGGTATCCCCGTTTTACGTTTTAACTATAATTGGTCGGATTACGAAATCAAGCAAGCCAAGCACATGCAAGATACTTTCGAGCAAATCATTCACGAAATTGGTGGTGAAGCCCTCGGCAAAAAACCTGATGCCAGTACCAATTACGGATTAGCCGAACCAGGTAAAATCATTCACGAAGTAGGAACTGCCAGAATGGGAAATGACCCTAAAAAATCAGTACTGAACAGTAATTGCCAAGCCCACGATGTGAAAAATTTGTTCGTAGCCGATGCCGCTCCATTCGTTTCGCAAGGTGATAAAAATGCAACTTGGACAATTTTGGCACTATCAGCTCGTACTTCCAATTTTATTATCGAGCAAAAAAAGTTAAATCAGTTATAAAAGTTAAAGAGTTAAAAAGTTATGGGGGTTAGAAAGTTAGAGAAGTATAGACTTTAAAACTATTTCACTGTTAACTTTTTAACTTCTTTAACCTCTTTAACTTTTTAACCACTAAAACTCCCCAAAAAATGGCAACACTTAATCGTTTTGAAGAAATAAAAGCATGGCAAAAAGCGAGAGAGGTTGATAAGAAAATATTTCAATTTAGTTCAAGAAGTGATTTTAGTAAAGATTATGACCTGAAAAGTCAAATCAGAAGAGCAGGTGGTTCGGTCATGGACAATATTGCAGAAGGATTTGGCAGAGGTGGTAATAGAGAATTTATCCAATTTTTAGGAATATCCAAAGGGTCAGCAAATGAAGTCAAATCTCAACTGTATAGAGTGTTAGACAGAAACTACATTACTGATGAGGAATTTCGAATTACTTACGACCAAATTTCAGAAGTAATAAGAATGACTGATAGCCTGATTGGATATTTAACTCAAACTGAAATAAAAGGAAGAAAATTCTCAAAAACAGAGGTAAAAACAACTCTTTAACTATCTAACTTCTTGAACTACTTTAACTTTTTAAAATAATGAAAAAGAGAGATTTTTTAAAAAATATAGGCTTATCATCGCTTGGAATGGCGGTGGTGGGCAATGATGCTTTGGCGGCTGAAATGTTAGATAATCCAAAGCCAAAACCCAAAGCAAAGACAGTTGCAGCAACCGCAAAATATAATTACGGGCGAACCAAAGACGAAATGGAACGGGATGCCCGATTGTTGGCAGAAAAATTTTATTCCGACCACGAAATGAAAACTATCACCGTGCTTTCGGATATTATTATTCCTGCCGATAAAGTTTCGGGAAGTGCCTCACAAGCGGGTGTGCCAGCTTTCATTGAGTTTATCACCAAAGACAAACCCGAATTCAAAACGCCCATGCGTGGAGGTTTACGTTGGATGGATTCAACGGCAATCAGACTTTTTGGGAAGGATTTTGTTTCAATTACCCCAAAACAACAGATTGAAATTGTGGATGAAATTGCTTACCCAAATAAAGTAAAACCTGAATTCTCGCAAGGGGTAAACTTCTTTTCTTTAATGCGAAACCTAACGGCTACGGGCTTTTATTCTTCCGAAATGGGACATAAAGACATGGATTATCAAGGTAATAAACCTAATAGTTGGGAGGGTGTTCCTGATGATGTTTTGAAGCAATATGGGTTGAGTTATTCTTGACATTTACAAAACCCCGACAACGGTTTTCACCTTGTCAGCGGTTTTGATTATTCCAAACAAGTATTTGGTTTTCGTAGCAGTGAAATTTTGAAAAAACAGTATTTTCGTAGAAAGAAAAAATATGGTTACTTATCGCCTCATTGATGAAATAATTGACTTTATTACTTCATCGCCAGAACCTCAAAAAGTGTTGGCGTATCGTCCAAACCCTACTCTTCAAGAAAGAGTTGAAGATTTGGTTTACAAAAAAAACTGATGCTTTAAGTTTAGAGGAAAATATCGAATTAGAGCGATACCTGCTTATTGAACACATTATGATTATGGCTAAAAAAAGGGCTAAAAAGCAATTATCGCAATGAGTAGATATATTTCCGAAAAACTTAGGATAACTGTTATAAAAAGAGCCAATGACTGTTGTGAGTATTGTCTTCAAAGCAATTTAATTTCTTTTTATCCACATCAAATAGACCACATTATAAGTTTGAAGCATGGCGGTAAAACAGAATTGGAGAATCTGGCTTGTGCCTGTTTTGCTTGCAATAATGCCAAAGGAAGCGATATTGACACTATACTTTTACCCAACAGAACATTTATAAGACTGTACAATCCACGAATTGATAACTGGCATGAGTATTTTGAAATAGAAAATGGAGTTATTTTCGATAAATCGGACATTGGGAAAGCGACCATTAAGGTGCTGAATTTTAATCAAGTTGATAGAATTATTGAAAGACAAGATATATAAGTAGGGGTTAGGATTTAGGTGTTGGTGTTAGGGCATTAACCTCCCAATACTCAACACCTAAATCCTAATCCCTATTAAGTACGTTTTCTTTCGAGTAAAAAAATCTCCAAATTGCCTTTCTGAGATAGTTTATCCCCCAAAAAATATCTCAAAATGAATTCTAAAAAAATACTATTCCTCTTCTTATTATTGACCAATCAGTCTCTTGTGGCTCAACGGAATTATGCCGAAAAAATGGCAGAAACCATCATCCAAACCTATCCCGATTCGATGGTGGTGATGAAATATGCCAGCCATTTGGAACAAGACAAACAAATTCCGACGGGTATGACGGCTGAACAAGCTCAAAAAGCCCGCCCTGCCAACTGGAACTATGAAATGGGCGTGGTTTTCGCAGGTTTTGAACGGCTTTGGCGTACTTCGGGCGATGCTCGTTACTTGCAATATATGCGTAAGATTATTGATAAATTCATCACGCCCGAAGGAAACATTCGTACTTTCAAAGTTGATGAATATAACTTGGATAATATCCCAACGGGTCGGCAATTATTGACACTTTATCAAACTTTCAATGATAAGAAATATAAATTGGCGGCTGATTTACTGTACAATCAATTAGGCGTGCAACCCCGCAACAAAGTGGGTGGATTTTGGCATAAACTCAAATATCCTACTCAAATGTGGCTGGATGGGCTTTATATGGCAGAACCATTTTATGCTGAATATTCATTGATGACGGGCAGAACTGAAAATTTTGATGATATTGCCAATCAATTTGTGTGGATGGAACGCTATGCACGGGATGAAAAAACGGGTTTGCTTTATCACGGTTGGGACGAAAGCCGTCAGCAAAAATGGGCAAATCCGCAAACGGGAAAATCTCCCGAGTTTTGGAGTCGTGCAATGGGTTGGTACATGATGGGACTGGTTGATGTGTTGGATTATTTTCCCAAAGACCACCCTCGCCGTGCTGAGTTGATTGCAATTTTAGAGCGTACTTCGGCAGGAATTGTGAAATATCAAGATACCGCTTCGGGCGTTTGGTGGCAAGTAACTGATAAGGGTGGTCAAGCAGGGAATTATCTTGAATCTTCGGGTTCTTCGATGTTTGTGTATGGTTTGGCAAAAGCCGTCAGGATGGGTTATATAAGCGATTCTTATTTGCCAGCCATCCAAAAAGGCTATGATGGATTGATCAAAAACTTTATCGAAACTGATGCAAAAAGTAATGTTCACTTAACAAAAGCCGTTGGTGGAGCAGGTTTGGGCGGCACACCATACCGTGACGGAACGTATGATTACTACGTAAAAGAACCCACCCGAACCGACGATTTAAAGGCAACGGGACCGTTTATGGGGGCGTGTATTGAAATGGATTTGTTGAATAATTTTGCAGTAGGAAAAGGTAAAAATGTAGTCCTTGACAATTATTTCAATAATGAATACCGCAAAGACAACGGACTGAAATATCACTACACTTGGGAAGACCGTTTTGACTCTGGTTTTCAATGGTTTGGCAGTATTTTTAACGATTTTGGAGCAAAAATCTCCACTTTGACCGTTGCCCCAACCATTAAAAATTTAAAATCTGCGAATGTATATATCATCGTTGATCCAGATTCAAAAAAGGAAACAGCCAAGCCAAATCACATGAATAGTGCTAATATTCAAGCAATTAATAATTGGGTGAAAGCGGGGGGGACATTAGTGATGATGGCAAATGATACCTCAAATTGCGAGATTCCTACGTTTAATCAATTGTCAAAAACATTCGGTATTGAATTTACTACCAAAAATCGTAACATGGTGCAAGGTGTACAGTTTGATCAAGGACGTTTGGATATTCCAGTAAATAATGAAGTATTCAAAAATACAAAATCCATTTACGTCAAAGAATTAGCCACGCTTGCCTTAAAAGCCCCTGCACAATCCATTTTGACGGATAAAGGCGATGTAATTATCGCCGTAGCTAAGGTTGGAAAAGGTAGAGTTTTTGCCATTGGCGACCCTTGGCTTTATAACGAATACGTGAACGCTCATAAAATTCCGATGAGTTTTGAAAATTTCAACGCCGCACGGGATTTAGCCAAGTGGTTACTTCAAAGTAACTAACATTGTGTTAAAACGGGTGGCACGGCTTCGAGCCGTGCCACCAATATCGTAATTTTCTCATTCTTCAAAAATGCAACACATAGAACACATCGGCATTGCCGTAAAAAACTTAGAATCGTCCAACGATTTATTCACTAAACTCTTGGGGGTTGAACCTTACAAACAGGAAGGTGTTGAATCTGAGGGAGTTATGACTTCATTTTTTCAAACGGGTCAAACAAAAATTGAACTTTTGGAAGCAACAAATCCTGATAGTCCAATTGCGAAATTTATTGAGAAAAAAGGCGAAGGCATCCATCACATTGCTTTTGAGGTTTCGGATATTGTGGCAGAAATGGAAAGGCTAAAATCAGAAGGATTCGTATTGTTGAATGAAATTCCCAAAAAAGGGGCGGATAATAAATTGGTATGTTTTCTTCATCCGAAAGGGACGAATTCGGTTTTGGTGGAGATTTGTCAAAGTGTGTAACTTTTTTTATTTTCCATGCAACCATTCTGGATAGTTTCTACGTCTGTATCAGCAGAAGCCTAAAATAGTGCTTTTGCTAACTAAACACCACTTTATACACTCCGAACGACTATGAAAACTTATGCTCGTCTTATCTTTTTACTCTCAGTAGTTTCCACTTCTGCTTTTGCCCAAAATACCACAAAACTCATTTGGGAGAAGAAAATTGTTGAAATCCCTTAGAAGCCGTTTTAAAATATATTCTGAATAAAGTCTAATTGTATTTTTTGAGTAGCGGAATCATATTTTTTTAAGGAATATACAGCGTATCTTGTGTAAAAAATATGGTTTCGATAGTCAGAATAAGACAATCAGAATTTGTCGTAAGATATTTTAAAACGGCTTCTTACTCTCCCAATAATACTTGAAATCTTAATGGTATAACGCTTTCGCCAGAAGGGAAAATTTTGATGCGAGCCGATTTCTCTAATCAAGCCAATAATAGTAATGTATTCAACGTCAAAGCATTAGATAGAGATGGGGGTCAATTATGGGATATTACTGATTATAGTAAAAAACCTAACTACGTCATTCCCAGATATGTACAAAACAAATATCTGTATATAGAATCATCTTCTAACAACTTCAATCGTGATACGGTTTTATATTTTAATAGAAATTTTACTTACCTCAAAACTTTTAACACCAGCTTGCAAATACCTATTCACTTGATGTGGAAGACTGTGTAATGCACGCTACAACTGATAAAAAATTCATCAAATATGACCTCAATGGTAAGGAAGAATGGCAATATCAAAATGAAGAACCAACAGTTTTAGTGAATTCTTCCGCCCCTTACATTGGTTTAGAAGGTAATGCTGGAATTCAAAAAAGGATATACTAATTTTGAATAAAATGGAAAAAGAATAGGACGCACCGAACCGCAAATTTACAATAGAATTTACCCCATGCCCGACAAAGGTTTTTGGCTTTTAACTGACCAAAATTATACCCAAGCCGAATACATTAAATTTGACTCAACGGGTAAACAAACGGCTAAATTTACTGTAAACGATTTACCTGCACGCTGCGTTGGCAAAGTGATGTATCAATCCGCTTGAATGCTATGAAAAATAATGGACTTTTCTCAATTTATATGAACGATAAAGCCGAGATTGTTTTCCTACGAATGATGCCTGATTTGATGATGTTAATTTAGGATGGAGTAAGGGAGCATCTAATTAATAAAGTACCCATGACTTCCATTAAACTTCCCGAAAGTAGAAATAACTTTCGGGAAGTTACCGAGAGATTTACTTCCCGAAAGTTATTTTTACTTTCGGGAAGTTCATACCAGAAGTGGGTATGTTTAAATTTGTATGCTCCCTAAGCCTATCATTGGCAATGACATTAAATTCAAACTTGGAGAGGAAAATATGTTTTGTGTGACAGATTTAGTCCCTATTATCAGACAAACTATGGGTAACAAATTATCGCTATACAATTTTGATGGTAGCACACGCTGGCGACAAGGGCTTGAAAGTCAGACTGGAGTGGTTGATTATATGAGAGTGAATGATGTGGTCTATTTTAAATATGAAGTTTTTGGCAATCAATTTACTACGAAAGTTAAATACAGCGACGGCAGTATAATTTGGGCTAAACCTTTCGTAATCAATTCATTACAGACAGACATTAAAACTGATAACTTCGGAAATACTTACATAAAATATATATACTGCCCTGATAGTGCATATTCTAATTGTTCGAGAAATCAGGGAAGAATTGTAGTTTCTAACAAAAATGATGAAGTTATTGCAGAGTATAATGAGCCTAAAATTAATAGTTCACTTCTTGTAGATTTTGGAATTGATGGGCAAAATAATTTGATAACCTTATCTTCGGAATCAATAAACGGTTTTCGAAATAATAAATATGTAATGCGTAAAATGAAATTCTGTGGCAGTAATTTCAGCATAACTGCTCCACAAATTACGGGCATTACGGAGGCTTGTCCAGGGGAAAAAGTTAAACTTTCAACATCAAAAGTTGAAGGAGTTAGTTATCAGTGGCAAAAAGATGGAACAAACCTACCTTCCGAAGGAAAAGATGCCGTACAAGATGTAGGTATTTCGGGAGTTTACACGGTTTCGATTAGTGACTTAACTTATTCAAAATCAGCAACTTCCAAGGAATTTAAAGTAAACATTCGGTCTTTACCTTCTGCCGAAATCAAATCGGCTAAACTCAATTTTTGTCAGGGAGATAAAACCATTTTATCGGCTACCACAAATGGCTCATTTTTCAATGGCAAAAGGATGAAAGAGATATTCCGAATGCCAATACTGCCAATTTTGAAGCTATACAAGCAGGTGCATATCGTGTGGGTGTGAGGGATTAAAAATGTCCCCAAACTGGCTATTCAAACATCATCCCGATTGAAGTGAAACCATTGCCTGATGCCACCATCACTACGGACATTAAAACCATAATTATTGAGCCTTTTACCGTTAAAATGACTGTGTAATTTGTCCCAACGGGACATCACTTGTTAGCTTGGGACTAAGTCCCAAGTTTTTAAATAACGTCCCTGTGGGACTTGAACACTGTACTTTTTATTTATGATTTCCCAAACCAATGGAAATATTCACGAAATACATTAATTCGCCTTTGGGCGAACTGGAAATATCAGCTACAGAAGATTATTTGACTTCCGTTTTGTTTGTGGATGCTCAGAAAAAACCAAGTCCACGCAAAGCCGTTTCCGAATACGTCCCCGAAATAATTGGAGAATACATCAAACAAATTACAGAATATTTTGAAGGAAACAGAACAGAATTTGACCTTAAAATCAATCACGAAGGTACTGATTTCCAGAAGGTTGTGTGGAAGGAGTTGGAGAATATTCCTTATGGAAAGACGATTTCCTATCTGGAACTTTCTCGGAGAATTGGCAATGAAAAAGCCATTCGAGCGGTGGGTACGACCAACGGAAATAACAAGTTTAACATCATCGTACCCTGCCACAGAGTGATTGGTTCAAACGGTTCTTTGGTGGGTTATGGCGGAGATTTGTGGAGAAAAAAGTGGCTATTGGAACACGAAGCTAAAACAACGGGCAGTTATCAAACGAGTTTGTTTTAGGAAAAGATAGAACACGGATTTTATGGATTAGACCGCAGCTGAAACCGCACGGATTGAATTGTAATCTATAAAACATATTTATAAATCCGTGTCTAATCCCAATTCCATAGCGGGTTAATCCGTATTCAATTGTTGTAATTCAAATTCATCTTACCGAAATAAAAATATCAACTTCTGTGTTTGTCATGTTCAATGATTTGTCGCTATATACTTCAAAATCAGCAGTATATCGTCTGTCAATTTCCGTATTCCAGATTTCCCCCCATTTAGTTTGAACACAATTCGGGAATTTTCCTTTTGCAGTAAATTTCTGATAATCACTCATCGGAATTTCCTTGCTGACTAATCCTGCCGCAATATTTTCTAAGGAAGAAACTCTATAACCGATGATATTGGTATAATCACCGCTGTGGTCAGATTCATAGTCGGTATAAATGGAATAAATATCGTTTGAAATTTTGTTTGGTATCTTTTTAGTCGTGTTTTCGCCAATAAACTTACTCCAAAGTTTACCTAAATCGTTGGCAGCTTTTTGATTATTTGTTCTGATGCTAATTCCGACAATTTTGAAGGATTGTTGTGTGTTTGTCATGTGTTTTTATTTTAAAATTAACACCGACGAATGACAACAGTATGTCAGTAGGATTGAGAAAAAATCAATGAATCGTAATTCCCTTAATTCGTCTGTATAAATCAACCGCAAATAAATCAGACATTCCCGCAATAAAATCCACAACTGACTGAATGTTAGCGTATAAACTATCTTGATTGGTGCTAAATTGCTTAGGCATTAATTGAATTAATTTCTTAGATTTATCTCTGGCAGGATGCAAAACCGCCATTACAAATTCTTCCAACAAACCTCCGATAACGTTATATCCCGCAATTTCAATTTCGATAACTGATTTGTGATTATAAATATCCCGAATCGAAATTTCATCCACTTTTTTTAAACAAGTGGTGGTATGATGGTCTAAAATATCAATCAAAGATTTGTTTAGTTGTCCCGATAAAATGGCTTCTTCATTGTCCATAAAAACCTCCATACATTTTTGGGTCAAAAGATTAATAAGCATTGCCCGCAAGAAAGATAGCTTTTCGTTATTGTCCAAAATTCGATGTAACTTATCATTTTTCAGATAGTTATACGTTTTTTCATCATTTTCCCAAAAAGGTAAAAGTAAATCCATTACTTGCTGAACCGTCAAAATTCTGAGGCGATGGGCATCTTCCAAATCAATAATTCGGTAACAAATATCATCGGCGGCTTCCATCAAATACACAAATGGATGGCGGGCAAAAGTATTGGTTTGTTCATCCAAAACGCTGATGTCCAGTTCAGTTGCTACTTTTCGGTAAGTTTCAATTTCGGAATCAAAAAAGCCCGATTTTTTTGTGCCAATCAAACCCGATTTTTTATTAAATCCATTGCTCGAATCGGTCGGATATTTCACGATAGAGGCAATAGTGGCATAAGTCAATTGATGCCCGTTTTGGGGATTGGTCAAAATACGGAAAGCATTAGCATTTCCTTCAAATTTGCAAAAGTCATTTAGCTGATTTTCAGATAGTTCAGCTTCTAAAGTATCTTTTGTTTCGCCCGAAAGATTATCAAAATAATTACGGATAGCCGATTCTCCCGAATGTCCAAAAGGCGGATTTCCAATGTCGTGAGCTAAGCAGGACGTGGCAATTACAGTGGGTAAATCGTAGCGATAAAATTCATGAAAATTGGCATCTTCTTCAGGATATTTTTGAGATATTTTTACACCAATTGCTTTTCCCAAAGACCGCCCAACCGAAGCTACTTCCAAACTATGCGTCAGTCGATTATGCACAAAAATTGGTCCAGGAACGGGAAAAACCTGAGTCTTATTTTGCATTCTTCGGAAAGGTGAAGAAAAGATAAGTCGGTCATAATCACGAAGATAAGCGTTGCGGATGGGGTCAATATTTTCACCTGCATAACGATGTTCAGCCCCGAGGCGTTTGCTGGTATAAAGAGAATTCCAATTCATGTCTGATGGTTTTATTAAAAGCAAAGGCAATTTAGGAAGCATCCAATTAATAAGCTACCCTTTTATTTGAATTTGGATTCAGAAATAATGAATATAAGTATAGAGAACGACATAACTTTTTTAAGAAACCCCTCACGTGTTGTGAAACCCTCCCCCCTTTTTTGTGAATTCTATTTCTGACAAGTTATGACGTTCTCTATACTTGTAACGAATTAGTTTAAACGAATACTCAATTTGAACCAAAGTTCGCAGTGTTCTTAAATCGTTTAAAATAATTGGGTTTTAGTACTTATCTACTAATTTTAGTGGGTTTCAACTGGTAATAAATCCAAAAGGAGATAAATCTGTCGGTTTATCTCCTTTTGGATTTAGACATCTGGAAAAGCCTCCTCAAAATTTTGGATGGCTTTGAAAACTGCGGCAACTTTTCTACCTAAATCGGTATTTGTATCGCTCAAATCAGCCCGAAGGCTTTTTAAAATGGTAATACTTGTTTTGGCTTTGCTTAAAAATTCCTTAGCACTTTTCAACTGAATTGCATCAGCCGTCTGATTGGCATGGTCAGTAGCTACGCCCAAAAGGTTCTTCAAATCAAAAGGACAATATATTCTTCCAACGTTGGCGTGGCTTCCTGCATGATGGCTTGCAAATTTTTGGCGGCTCGCACACGGGCAATTTGACCGTTAATTTTAGCAATTCCCTCCGCCGAAAGCCCTACGATTGTGGCAACGGGTTCTATTCTCAGTTCATTCAAAATATCGGTCAAAACCTTCGTAACCTGCAAAGCATCCTTTTCTCCCGAATTGCCTTTGTCCACCAAATAGTTCAACGCACCCGCCAAACAATTCCCAATGTAATGACAACCACCACAAAACCCAGCGAGCCAACAACAATTCGATAAATCCAATTATCAGGAATAAAAGAAGTGTCCGTAAATTTTTGAAGAGCCTCCTTCGGATTTTCCTTGAAGGCATTTTCAATATCAGCATTATTTTGAATAAGGCTATTCAAATCGGGTAGGTTTTTTGCTTAAATTTGCATGGCTTTGTGTGTTTAGGGGGTTGATAATCAAATGGTTGGGGAAGTTAATGAAAAAATCCAAGTTTTTTAGGCTTGGATTTGAATTGTTTATAATTGTTATTAAACATAAACGTAATAGTATTCAACATTTCCCTCTTGAAACAAAAACAGCTCCCTTTATTTTAGAACAATCACTTTCAGAAATAGGAGCACATATTCTCTGACCACTTGAAGTTACCCAAACACACACACCGCCTGCTGATTCTGCTGTATTGTCAACTCCTAATAAATTCATTGCACTTTCTAATGCTTCTACTGCTTGTTCATTAGTATTTTTTGAATTTTCCATTATATTATTTAATAAAATTTACACCTACTCTTTCAGGTTTTCGGCCCCCCCCTTACAATTTTATTTCTGAGCAATGAAAGATTGCCAATGAATATCATTAAAACTTAGTTGGGTCACCAAAAATTGAACTGATAGCTACTTTTCCTACTACTCCAAAATTTAATCTTTTAGAAACTTTCGCAAAGGGTGTTGTATTAAAAGTTGCAACGTTATTTTCTAAATCATTTAATTCTAAATATACACCCCCTAAAAATATTCCATCTGTTTTAAAAAAGAAACCAGAAATACCTATCTTAGAAACATTTGGAGCTATTTTTATATTGTCTGTCCAGTTTCCTCTATAATAGAAGTTAAGAGCTAATACTCCCTTATCATCAATTTTACTAAATCTTACAATATCAAATTCAAGATTAGTTTGATTGAGATATTGGTAAGGATTTGTATCAGGTGTGTAAGCTGTAGTTTTTTTTTCACTAATAAGTTGCTGATTAGCAAATGACGTTGTTTTTCTGGAAGTATATTCTACTTTACTTAAATAGTCAAAATTGCTACCTCTTGATCTTGCTAATGTCAATCCCAATAACCATTTCCCTCCTATTTGGTAATTAATTCCAATCTTAAATTCTGGTCCAATATACGTAGATATCTCTGAAACTTTTTCTGAGATTTGTTGTATCAAGTTTTTCAAAGTATTTAAAACCTGTTGCATTAAAACCTAATGATGAAAAAATAGTAACTCTACTAAAACGATGCTCCGCACGAAATTTATCAATCTCACCACTTATCATATCTAAATCCGATTGATTTTGAATATTTGATTGATTTTTATTAAATGAATTAATTTCTGAAATAATATTGTCATTTGAGAATATTAATAATTCATCAAGATATTTTTTATCTTTAAACTCTTCTTCCAATCCGCTGATTAATATTTTCACTTATATCTCCTTTTAATACTTTTTCAATTTTAGAAGATATAATATTTTTCAGTTTTTGAGGTATTCTTGATAAAGAATTATCAAAGGTTGTGAGGGTAGAATCTTTATTTGTTAAGTTATCAATCATCTTATTAAATTTATTTGAAAAAATAGATAATAGCTTTTTCCGAGTTCGAGTGTGTTGCTTTCTATTTTTTTTAGATACCAATACTTCATCATTTAAAAGTTGTTGATATCTTTTAGTTTTTGAATCATCGGTATATTTTTTATTTCCTTCTTTAAATGTATATCCAAAAATAATTCTCCCACTTGTGAGAGGAGTAAAATTTCCATCAGTAAATAAGTTAGAGATTCCTTCGTTATTTTTGCCCTTTAAATTCACGCCAAAAATCCATTCACCCTTGCCAATGGCATCTGGGAAGATTTTCTTTGAAAAAAGTGTATAATTGAAGTCAATCGCACCTTCTTGAACGTTAAGTCCTAAGTTTACGCCTGGATATATGATTGAACTTTTTCCTTTTGAATCTTGGGTTAAACCCTGTGCAAAAGTATTTGATGAAAAATTATTTGATATAGCTATTATTACAAATAATATGTACAGTGTTTTCATGGTATTTTGATGTTAAAATTCTTTTCTTAAATCTCCCCTTCCATCCTCGTCGATGAATATTTCTAATGGATCTGGATTAGTTATCTTTTTTCCATTAATCGTTAGGCTAAAAGTCCATTTCAAGCCTTCGATTCCATTGGTTCTAATATTTACTTTTAGCTTGGGATTTGTTGTAGGACAATCAACAGCCGACTCAGTTTTTAATGACGTTGAAGTAATAATTAACTTACTATCACCATCAGGATTTATGAAAGTATTAGCAAATCGAATACTCTCAACCTCAATACTTCCAGCTTTGGTAATTTCAAATTCTACCCGTGGCATAATATCTTGTGTTAAAATGTGAATAAAATTGTATTTCTATTAAATTCTCCCTCAAACCTAACAAAAAAAGCCAAACCCAACGGGTTTAGCTTCAATTAATCCAAAAAAATCTTATTATTCGGTTATTGCGTTCTCCAACCGCCACCTAATGATTTGTATAATCCAATCACAGCGTTGTATTGGCGTTTTTTTAAGTTTATCAATTCTATCTGCGATTGTAAGGCATTTTTCTGTGCCGTAATTACTTCTAAATACGTAGCTCTGCCCGACCTAAATAATTCGGCTGAGTTGGTTATGGAAAGCCTCAAAACGCCCACTTCTTCCACTTTCAGTTCGTACATTTCGTTGGTATTTTGAATTAAATTCAACTGATTATAGACCTCCGTAAAACCATTTACGATTGTTCGTTGATAGTTGATGTAAGCCATTTTCTGGTCGGCTTTTGATGCCATTAAATCGGCAATAATTTGTCGCCTGTTGGCTAAGGGTGCCGTCAGTCCGCCAAAAGTATTGAAAGCTAATGAGGCTGGATTTAATAGTAAAAGTGCCTTAAATGACTGAAAACCAAACCCTCCCGTCAAACTCAACGATGGATAAAATGCTGCTTTTGCCGTGAATAAATTGGCATTGGTTGCCAAAAGTTCATATTCAGCTTGCTTGATGTCGGGGCGGTTTTCGAGTAATCTTGATGGAATACTTACGCCCAATTTTGGGGGAATCACTTTTGCCCATGCCACCTTCGGACGATTGACGGTTTGGGGGTATCTTCCCAACAAAAAATTCATCCTACTTTCTACTCCAATGATTTCTTGTTTCACCTCAATTTCAAGGGCTTTTGAACTCAATAATTGAGCATTCAATAAATCTACACCCAACTGATTGGCTTGTCCCGATTGCTTCAAAATTCGGGTGATTTCGACGGCTTTCTCTTGTAAAATAATATTCTCTTCAAGAAAATCTAATTCATTATCCAAAATCAATAATTCGTAATAATTTGAGGCAATTTGTGAAACTAACTCACTGATTATCAGATTTTTGCCAAATTCGCTCGCTAAAAATTTTGTAGCGGCTGCCGTTTTTTGACTTTTCAATTTCCCCCACAAATCTATCTCCCACGACGACTGCACGCCCACGTAATAATCGGGAATTACGTGGTTGGGAATTTGCTGTTTACCGTCAAGATTATTGGAAAATCTGGTATCAAAATTTCCGACTCCATCAATGGTATAATTCCCAAATTTTCTGAGTCCCGTTGCCGCATTGGCGGCTAAATCGGGTTTGCCCAAACCTTGCGTAAACCGAACGCCCGCCCGTGCCATTTCGATTCTTTGAAAAGCCGTTTGCAGGTCGAAATTATTGACAAAAGCCGTATCAATCAACGCCAACAACGTGGAATCTGAAAAAAACGCCTGTATCGTTGGCAAGGCAAGAACCGATGAATCTGATTTGGTGGTAAACTTGCTGGGCATCGCCAACAGCGAACGGTTTTGAGGGATCTCCTGCGTGATTTTACAAGCCCCCATTACGAAACCCAAGACTATGAAATAAAATATTTTATGCTTCAACATACGATTCTTCAATGATTTTAGTAGTTTTTTTCTTTCGTTTTTTTATCTTGAACCCTGCAAAAATTACGTATAATCCTGGAATAACAATTACCCCGAAAACCGTTCCGAATAACATTCCGCCCGCCGCAGCCGTTCCGATAGTTTTGTTACCAATTGCTCCTGCACCCGAGGCAAACATCAACGGAATCAATCCCGCAATGAAGGCAAATGAGGTCATTAAAATGGGTCTGAAACGGGCTACTGCTCCACCAATGGCGGCTTTAAGTAGTGTTTTACCTTGCTTTTGTTGCAATACGGCAAACTCCACAATCAGAATGGCATTTTTTCCTAATAATCCAATCAGCATGACCATTGCCACTTGGGCGTAAATATTGTTTTCTAACCCAAAAAGATACAAGAAAAACAAAGAGCCAAATATGCCAACTGGCAACGATAAAATCACGGGAAGGGGCAACAGAAAACTTTCATATTGAGCTGAGAGCAATAAATAAACAAACAATAAACAGATTATAAAAACGCCAATTACTTGATTTCCCGAAAGTATTTCTTCACGAGTCATACCCGACCACTCATAAGCGTATCCACGGGGCAATTCAGTTTTAGCAACCTCTTGAATTGCCCGAATGGCATCACCCGAACTGTATCCTTTGGCGGCTTCCCCGTTGAGCATTGCCGATACATACATATTATAACGGGTTAATTGTTCAGGCCCATAAACTCGCTCAATTCTGCTGAAAATGGCATAAGGTACCATTTCACCGTGTTTATTCTTGATACGTAACTTCATAATGTCTTCGGGCAAAGCACGATATTTGGGGTCGGATTGCACCATTACTTTATACATTTGTCCGTATAAAATAAAATTAGTAGCATAAAAACTCCCAATCAACGACTGCAAATTGCTCATGGCGGCGTCCACCGAAATTCCCTTTTTGGCTGCCATATCTTGATCCATGTGAATCATGTATTGCGGAAAGTTGGGATTGAAACTCGAAAAGGCTTCTTTGATTTCGGGGCGTTTTTTGAGAGCGGTGATAAATTTCTCGGCAACTTCGGCAGTTCTCTGCAAGTTTCCAGCCCCCGTTTTGTCCAATAATCGTACTTCAAAACCACTGGCATTTCCAAAACCTGGCACGGCTGGCGGCGGAAAAAACTGAATTTCTGCCCCTTGGATGTGCTTAGTTTTTTCAATTAATTGTTCAATGATGTCATTAGCACTTGCTTCTCGTTTATCCCAAGCCTTGAGGTTTATGGTACTCATGCCAAACGACGCCCCTGAACCGTCAGTCATCATACTGAATCCCGAAAGACTTGAAATAGACTCTACTTCGGTCATTTTTTGCGAAATTTTATCAATCTCATTCATCACTTCCTCCGTCCGTTCAAGGGTTGCTCCCACGGGGGTTGTCACGTTGGCATAAACTGTTCCTTGGTCTTCGGTGGGGATAAAACTGGTTGGCAAAACGCTGCCCACGCCCCAAGTTCCCACACAAAATGCCAGTAAAATTCCCAGAGTAATTAATCTACGGTTGGCGATGATTCTCAACAAACTTCCGTAACGATTAGAAAGTCGGTCATACCCATTATTGAATTTATCGAAGAAACGAGTGATAAAATTCTCTTTTTTACCCTCCAGATGTGGATTTTTCAACATTAATGCACATAGAGCGGGCGTTAATGTTAAGGCATTTACGCCCGAAATAACAATCGAAATTGCCATCGTTACGGAAAATTGTCGATAAAAAACACCCACAGGACCCGACAAAAACGCCACGGGAATAAACACCGCCGACATCACAAGCGTAATGGCGATGATTGCCCCGCTTATTTCACCCATTGATTCGATGGTGGCTTCTCGGGCGTTCAGATGCTTTTCTTCCATTTTGGCATGGACTGCCTCCACAACTACAATGGCATTATCAACCACAATTCCAATCGCCAAAACCAAGGCGAAAAGGGTCAATAAATTAATCGAAAAACCAAATAATTGCATAAAAGCGAACGTACCAATCAAAGCCACGGGGACTGCCAAAACGGGAATGAGCGTTGAACGAACATCTTGCAGGAACAAAAACACCACCAATGCCACCAAAATAAAGGCTTCAATCAGCGTTTTGATAACTTCGTGAATGGAGGCATCCAAAAATCGGGAAACGTCATAACTCACGGTGTAGGTCATGCCTGGGGGAAAAGTGGTCGATTTCAAAAATTCCAAACGAGATTTGATAGTCGCAATTACTTCGCTGGCGTTTGAGCCTGGGCGTTGTTTCAACACGATGGCTGCCGACGGTTTTCCGTTTTCCTTAGAAAGTACGTCATAATCCAACGATCCAAATTCAATATCGGCCACATCTTTCAACCGCAACATTTCGCCACCTTCGGTGGTTTTCACTACCACGTTTTCGTATTGTTCTTTGCGAGTCATTTTACCGGTATATCGCAAAACGTACTGCAACGATTGAGCCTGCCGACCCGAACTTTCACCCACTTTGCCAGGGGCGGCTTCCACGTTTTGTTCTTTCAAAGCCTTGATAACATCATCGGCCGAAAGCTCATAAGCATCCAAACGAGAGGGTTTCAACCACACCCGCATCGCATATTCCCGTGAACCCATAATATCCACAAAACCCACACCATCAATTCTTTTGAGTTCGGCTAAGACGTTGATATCAGCGAAGTTATAAATGAATTTTTCATCCACGGTGGGGTCATCACTAATCAAATTGATGTACATTAACATCGAATTAACCTCTTTTTCAGTGGAAACACCCGCCTTGATGACTTCCTCGGGCAATTCATCCAAAACCGTTGTTACCCGATTCTGCACATTCACCGCCGCCACATCGGGGTCAGTTCCTACTTGGAAATATACTTGAATAATACTGGTGCCGTCATTACCCGAAACCGAGGTCATGTACGACATTCCTGGCACCCCGTTGATGGCTCTTTCCAGGGGCGTCACCACCGCTTTGGCACACACCTCCGCATTTGCCCCCGTGTATTTTGTGGTAACAGAAACCGCAGGTGGGGCAATGTCGGGATATTGCGTAATGGGCAAGCCGACCATCGCCAAAACGCCCAAAAGCACAATAAATATGGAAATGACCAAAGATAAAACTGGTCTATTGATGAAATTAGTAAACATATTTTTGTAGGTTATTGAGCGGTTTTGGCAGCCATTAAATCTTTAGAAATACTGTTCATCGGCATAAATGAAGGCTTCACAATCATTCCGTCTTTGGCGTTTTGGACACCCTCATAAATAATCTTGTCGTCTTCGTCTAAACCTTTGTCGATGATAAAAAAATGTTGCATTCGGTGGGTCGAAACCACGGCTTTTGTCTTGACCGTATTTTTATTATCAATCACAAAAACATACATTCTATCTTGAATTTCAAAGGTTGCCTTTTGCGGAATAATCAAGGCGTTTTCGTATTTTTTCAGTAAGCGGACTCGTCCGCTGGCTCCGTGTTTCAAGATTTTTTCGGGATTACCAAACCTTGCTCTGAAAGCGATGTTTCCCGTATTGGGGTCAATTTCGCCCTCGGTTGTTTCCACACGCCCTTTTTGAGGATGTTCTTTGCCATTCGCCAAAATGAGCGTTGCCACATTCGACCGCTGGGTTTTATCTTTGAAATTTGAGCTATAATTCAAATATTCTTTTTCCGAAACATCAAAATAGGCAAAGACTTCACTGTTGTTTGACAGATTTGTTAGCAATGTTCCTTCTTCAATTAAACTTCCAATTTTGTTCGGTAGTCGGTTGATAATACCGCTGAATGGTGCTTTTATTTTTGTATAAGTCAGTTGAATTTTAGCAAACGATTCATTGGATTGGGCTTCTTCTACCTTTGCTTTCATCATATCAACCTTATTTTTGGCGGCTTCCAATTCGGTGTTTGAAACCACATTTTTTTCCACCAAACGCTTGATGTTTCCCAATTCAATTTCAGCCGCTTTTTGTTCGGTAATGGTGCTTCGCAAAACAGCCCCTGCTTTGATGGCTTGTTCGGTTAACTCTGGATTATTGATGTTAAATAATACTTGTCCTTGTTGCACATATTTGCCTTCATCCACGTATATTTTATCCAAATACCCTTTAATTCTGGCTCTGATTTCCACGTTTTGAATAGCGTTAATCTCTGCCACATAATCAGTGTGGAGTGTGGTGTCAATTTTAATGGGAGAGGTTACGGGGAAACTCTCGGCAACTGGTTTCTCTTGTTTGTCTTTATCCTTACACGATGACAACATCAACGAGACGACCAAAATACTTGATAGCAAGTGTTTCATTTTTTTTGATTTGGGGAAAATACTTTTAAACTTACGATAATACAATATCTTGAACGAGTGAGCCCCTGAGAATAGGCTTGCAGTATATAGTGACTGGAAATGGGTTTAACTGCATCGTTTATACAATTTCTCGTCATAAAACTTTCAACGGGATTAGCTTCAATAATTGTGCAACAAAGATACTTTCATACTTTTTTTTAATGTGATTTTCAACCTTATAATCACCTTAAAATGCTACCAACTAAACCATTGTTGCGACCACAAGTTTAACAAACCGTTCATAGATAATCCGACTTAAGTATTTTCGCTTAGGTAATTTACAGACAAACGGTCTCTAAATTTAAACTAAATTAGAATCAATAAGGTTATTTTTGGGCTATCATAGTTGCAGGAATGGCAGGACTTCGTTTTAGAACATATTGGGCAACTACGGGAAAATGGTCTGAAAATTGAACAGTCGGAACAACTTTACACGACTGTGCTTGCCAGTCTGAACTAAAAAACTGTTGGTCTATTCGCACACAATAAGGATGACGATTGAGGGTAAAACCAAGCCCTTGGCCAGCTTCTTCAAAGGCATTGCTAAAATTCAAACTTAGTTTCCCGTAGGTATAACTAAAAGGAATTTCGTTGAAATCGCCACAAATGATTACGGGGTATCTACTTCCGACAACGTAAGATTCAACCTCTATGACTTGATTGTTTCGGGCGTCGAAACCATTTTTCAAGCGATGAATCGTGTCAGAAATCTCGAAGAAAAACGTTTTTATTTCTCCTTGTTTAAAGGCATCAAAAACCTTATTTATTCTTATACCCATCGACCAAAGGTGCGTATTAACGACCCTGATGGTATCACGCCCATAAACAATGTCAGCATAAATAAATCCGTTTATGTTCGGGGCTTTTTCCCTGGTCCAAATTTTACTGTAATGTTTAATGATTGGATAGTTGGTTAAAAGAGCTAAACCAACTTCCCTTCCACCAGAAAACTTCGTTAATCTCACAACTTTATTATTGTACTGCTTTTCAACTTGATTGTTTGGCGAATATTCTTGAAAACAAGCAATATCTGCTTTCAAGTCAGATAAATTACTGTTTTCTACTTTTGAAAAACTTTCACTATTAAAGCTCAAAACGTGCAGGGAATTGGCAGATGTAGGAGTATTTGCATTATTGCCGACACCTACGAAGCGTTTTAAAATTGGGAATGAACACAAAATCCAAACGATACCAACGGTTGCTATTACCTTTTGTTTTTTGTAAAGCAAAAATAGGCTTGCCAATAAGCCCAACAACAAGGCAAAAGGCAGTGACATCATGATGAAACCCGCTATCCAGTTTTTAAAAATAGGATAACAACAAAACGATAGTGATACAAAAAGGTAAATCAGGCAAGAGTATGCTTTGGGAAAACAGCGAAAGAAACGATAGGACAATCTGATTCCACAACAAACGATTAAAAACAGTTCTAAGAGAATATTTTTAACTATCTTTTTATATTGATGAATTGATGGGAACATATTTGTGGTCTAAAAAGTACGTTGGATGCTCAATACCTTTTTTAAGGATTTAAACTTAATGAAGCCGTTTTAAAATACATTAAAACGGCTTCTGAGCAATTATAGATAGGATATTCGGTAATTTTAAAGTGTTTTACTTTACTTCAAACGCTCCATTACCAATCTTAAAGCCTTCTGCGTATAATTCAAGATTATATTTTCCAGCTTTGTATGCAGAGCCTTTTGCGTAAATAATTTCAACTTCTTGGTCATTATTTTCAAACGGAATACTCTGCTTGACGCTATATCCAATTTCTTTTCCGTCATACTGCAATATTCCTGCTTTTGAGTCTTCACTAATTACGGCTCCGTTTTGGTCAAAAATTCTGACGAAAATATCCTTCATATTTTTTTCCGCCACTGGATTTGATGGCATGATAAAGGAAATTTTCAACCGTTCAATTTTTGAAGATTTATAGATTCCACCTTCTCTGACTTTACCATTACGAGCCAGTGCAGCCACTTGCACATTGACTGCTTTCATGGCAGTTGCCAAGTTTACTTTACGTTTTAAATCATCATTTTGGGCTGTGTACGTGGCAACGGTTTGGGTTAAACCTTCTTTGTCCGTTTTTAAACCAGTGTTCTCTGTAATCACTTGTTGTTTTTCCTCTTCAAGGGTTTTTGTGCGAGCCAAAAGCGTTCGATTATCTTCTTTCAATTTTCGGATATCATCATCTTTTACCACCAAAAAGTTTTCGTACTCCTTGATTTTTACGTCATATTTTTCCATCGAAAAGCCAAAGTCTGATTTTAACTTTTTCTTATCCGCTTCCAATTGTGCTTTCACGGCTTGTAATTCTTTTACATTCCCTCCCAGTTGCTGTATTTCCGTAATTTTATTGTCCAACGCTCTTGAAATAGAGTCAAGTTTTACCTGGGTCGATGATAGTTCTTCAACTTTGGTTGTTAGTGATTTTTGAAGTTCAAAATTTTCGTTTCTTGCCCCCATGAATAAATAACTCATTAAAGCGACAACTCCGATTAAAACGCCTGTGGCTATTTTAAGGATTCCTTGATTGCTGTTCGATTCCATATTGATTTGAAATAATTTTGTTTAACAATACAAAGCAACCTTATTGAGGTTAAAGGGGAGTTAAATACAAATTAAAATTAGCTTAAAGCAAATGCTTCAACCATTATTTTGAGTTAATCAACAGATAATCAGATACTTAAATATTGAAATTTTTTAAATTTGGAAACTCAACGATAAAGGTTATTCCTTCTTTTATGGAGATGACAGATATTTTTGCTTGATGCAACTGCAGAATTTGAGCAACAATAGCCAAACCGATGCCATGCCCTTGGATGGCTGGTGCGGTAGCGTTGCTTCGATAAAATGGGCGAAAAATATGGGGTAGGTCGGTTTCTGGAATAATAACACTTTCATTAAAAAATTGGATAGTAATATGCGAACTTGAAGCCAAAAAACTAATTTTAGCAGTATTATTCTCCGAAAATTTACAAGCATTATCCATCAAATTCATGAAAACAACCTTCAAGGAGGCTTCGTTTCCAAGCACCAATAAAAACGCTTCATCGTCTGGAAAATCATTGAAATTTAGTTCGATTTCGTAATTTTTATGCCATTTCGTAATTTGATTTTTAGTCTCCCAAAGTAGTTCATCAAGCCTAACAGGGGTTTTATTTATGCTGTCAGGGCTTACGACGGTATTTGCCAGATTCAGAAGGGTATTCGTCAACTGAATCAGTGTTCGAGTGTCTTCTTTCAAAGACTGAAAATCTTTTTCATAGTCCTCAATTTTTCGTTTTTGCATCAACGTAATTTCGATTTGCGAATAGATTTTGGTAAGAGGATTTTTCAATTCGTGCGAAACATTGGCAATAAACATTTTCTGCATCACAAAGGCTTCTTCTGTGCGGTCGAGAAGTTGATTAAAAGTGGCTACTAACAATCCAATTTCATCAAAGCGGTTGGGGTGTTGTACTCGATTTTTGATATTATTGGGAAAAATCTGATTAACCTGCTTGATAATTTCGGACATAGGAGCGAGTGCTTTATCGGCAAAAAACCATCCAGAAATACCCAACAAAAGGATTCCTACCAGAATCATCACTAATAGGATTTTTCGTAAATCTTCGAGTGCCTCTCCACCATTGACATCAATCGCACTGACAAAAACCCAGTTAATGGCGTATTTATTTTTAACTTTCACTCCAATGACTTGATACTGATTGATACGTTTAAAAATAGTCGGGGGATTCTCTTGAATCAGGGGGAGAAGCTCTTTAATGGTTATTAAAGAGTTTTTGGGGTTGGCGGAAAAAACGACTTTTTTAAGTTGCTCATTATATACCATAATGCTCTCATCTGTAAGCAGTTGGCGGTCTGAAACATTCACCAATTTTATCACAGTAGTATCGGCAGCGTTTAGGTCGAATATCAACGTAGTTGTGGTGATAGCTCTTTCTCGCAGACGTTTATAGAATCTTTTTTCAAGATACAAACTACTAAAAAAATACACTCCCACGGAAAAAAACACCAGAATAGCCGTAGCCAACGCCATAAATTCGTAGGTAAGTTTGGAACGGATATTTAACATCGGGAAACTATTTTAAGGACATACCCCATTCCAATTTGTGTATGAAGTAACTTTGGTTCAAAATCTTTATCAATTTTCTTGCGTAAAAAGTTCATATAAACCTCAATCACATTTGTGCCTGTATCAAAGGTGACATCCCAAATTTTTTCCGCTAATTCTACCTTTGAAATTACTCTGCCTTGATGCCGAATAAAATATTCTAATAAGGTAAATTCTTTTGCCGTTAAGGCGATTTCCTTTCCTGCTCTCATAACAATTTTTGCATCTAAATCCATCTCTAAGTCCGCCACCTTCAACAAATTAGTGTGAACAATACTTCCCATACGACGGGTCAAGGCTCGTACTCTTGCCATCAATTCCTTAAATTCAAATGGTTTGGCCAAGTAATCATCAGCACCTGCATCTAAACCCATAATTTTATCATCAGTCGTTCCGAGGGCAGTCAACAAAAGTATGGGAGTATCCACACCAGTTTCACGCAGTTTTTTACATAACTCCAAGCCATTGAGCAATGGAAGAATAATATCTGAAATTATCAAGACATATTGATGGCGTGTTGCCAGTTGGAAGCCCATCAAACCATCATAAGCTATATCCACTTCCCAGTGGTGTTCTTCTAAGCCCTGTTTTATGAGCTGTAAAGTCTTTATTTCGTCCTCAATTATTAAAATTTTCATACAAAAAAGGTAGCTGTGTTAATAAAGAAAGTGAACCTCTCATTTTTCAAAATTAGATAATTAAATAGAAAAATAGCCACGAAATCACGTAGTTAAACCCGATTTAAGGTAAATTTAATTTCAGTTGAGTATTTCACATTTAGCGTATTTAGGAAGCGTCTAAGAATGTTATACCTCTAAAAAAGCCACTAAATCATGAGCTGTGAAAAATGAAATATGGTTTAAATAAAAAGCCAATCTGAAAACAAACTGGCTTTTATCATTGACGGAAAAATTCTAATTTAATCTAAAATGGTTTTGGTATCAATGTTCACAAATTTTAAATTTCCATCATTTCCTAATTCCATCATCACTACGGAATCTTTGGTGATATAATTTCCCAAAATACTCTTCGAGAGTTCATTCAAAATCCGTTTCTGCATCACACGTTTCAACGGTCTTGCTCCCATCGTGGGTTCGTAACCTTCTTCGGCAATGTGCATTAACGCTTCTTCGGTGGCTTCCAACAAAATGCCTTGTTCCTTCAAACGGTCTTTGATTTGACGGAACTGAATTTGCACAATCTGACGAAGATTCTCTTTTGATAAAGGTTCAAACATCACAATTTCATCCACTCGATTCAAGAACTCTGGACGAACCACTTGTTTTAATAATATCATCACTTCTTCTTTGGCTTTTTCCATCACGATATGATTATTCCAACCTTCCATTTCGCCCATTTTTTCTTGAATAATGTGGCTACCAATGTTGGAAGTCATAATGATTATGGTATTCTTAAAATTCGCAATCCGTCCTTTATTATCCGTTAAGCGACCATCGTCCAACACCTGTAAAAGTATGTTCCAAACGTCTGGGTGGGCTTTTTCGATTTCGTCCAAGAGAATCACAGAATATGGTTTTCTACGCACTGCTTCGGTCAATTGTCCGCCTTCGTCATAACCCACATACCCAGGAGGCGAGCCAATCATGCGGCTCACGGCATGGCGTTCTTGGTATTCCGACATATCAATTCTGACCATCGCATTCTCATCATTGAACAAATAATCTGCTAATGCTTTTGCCAGTTCGGTCTTTCCCACGCCCGTAGTTCCCAAGAAGATAAACGAACCGATTGGGCGTTTTGGATCTTGCATTCCCGCCCGTGAACGCCTAACGGCATCCGAAATGGCTTCGATGGCTTCACTTTGTCCAGCCACCCGTAAACCCAATTCGTATTCCATGTGGAGGAGTTTTTCTTGTTCGGCTCGCATCATTTTTGAAACGGGAACTCCCGTCCATTTCGCTACGATTTCAGCAATATTTTCTGCCGTTACTTCTTCTTGCAACATATTCGACGTTTCATGTTCAGCCGTCGATTTTTGAGCTATTGCTAAATTAGCTTCTGCTTCCACTAATTTTCCATAACGAATCTCGGCAACTTTGCCATAATCTCCTGCACGTTCAGCCTGTTCTGCCTCTAATTTCAGTCTATCAATATTTTCCTTTTCTTTACGCACACCGTCCAAAACGTCTTTTTCAGCTTGCCATTTTGCCATCAAATCCGTTTTTTTATCGGTTAATTCTGCCAATTCACGGTTGATAATATTTTCTCTTTCAACGTTACTTTCCCTTCTGATTGCCTCCCGTTCAATTTCCAATTGCATGATTTTTCTTTTCAAGTCATCAATTTCTTCGGGAACGGAATCAATTTCCATTCGCATTTTTGCCGCTGCTTCATCCATCAAATCAATGGCTTTATCGGGCAGATAACGGTCTGAAATGTAGCGACTTGATAACTGGACTGCCGCAATCACCGCATCATCTTGAATCCTGACTCCGTGGTGCAATTCGTATTTTTCTTTGATTCCCCGTAAAATAGAAATCGCATCGGTTTCGTCAGGTTCATCCACCACAACTGTTTGAAAACGTCTTTCTAAGGCTTTATCTTTTTCGATGTATTTTTGATATTCCTTCAAAGTCGTTGCTCCAATGGCGTGCAATTCTCCCCGTGCCAAAGCGGGTTTCAACAAGTTAGCGGCATCCATTGCCGACTCGCCACCACCCGCCCCAATGAGCGTATGAATTTCGTCGATAAATAAAACTATATCGCCTTCCGAATCCGTAACTTCCTTAATTACAGCCTTTAAGCGTTCTTCAAACTCCCCTTTATATTTTGCTCCCGCAATCAAAAGTCCTAAATCCAAAGTGTAAATGGTCTTAGATTTTAGGTTTTCGGGAACGTCTCCCATCACAATTCTTTGGGCTAAACCTTCCACAATGGCAGTTTTACCAACGCCAGGTTCACCGACTAACATCGGGTTATTTTTGGTTCTACGGGACAGAATTTGCAAAACCCTTCTAATTTCTTCATCACGCCCAATCACGGGGTCAATTTTTCCCGTCTTGGCGAGTTCGTTTAAATTGATGGCGTAGCGTTCCAACGAACGATAAGTTGCCTCGGCATTTTGGTCTTTCACGGCTGTGTTTCCTCTTAATTCTTTTATCGTTTCTTTAACTGATTTCTCTTTAAAACCATTGTCTTTCAATAAGTTAGCGACTGAATCTTTCCCCACAGCAAGAGCCAAAATCAGCAATTCAACGGAAATGTATTCATCCGAAAATTCCTTCATCAGACTTTCGGCTTTGGTCATGGCGGCGTGGGCATCGTTGGCAAGATAGGGTTGCCCACCGCCCGAAACTTTGGGATAAGCGTTTACCAAATCTTCCAATTTACTCAAGAAAACCCCTTGATTTACGCCCATTTTTTTCATCAAAAACTGGGCAGTATTGGGTTCTTCCTCAATAATTGCCTTCAACAAATGTCCTGTTTCAATGGCTTGCTGACCATTGGCAGTGGCAATCGAAGCCGCTTGCTGGATTACCTCTTGGGTTTTGGTTGTATATTTCATATTCTTGCAGGAGAAAGGGATTTAGGGAGAAAAGGAAAATGGAAATTTCCACCTTTCTCCCTTCCTCCTGTTTCCCTTCCTCCTCCCATCCTTCAATTTCTAAGCCACCTTAATTTTTCGGAAGTATTGTCTTGAAAATTTAATTTTAATTCAAAAATATGTGCCAAAATGGCTTGAAATGCAAATTTTAGAGTATTATTGTCTTTGTGAATCTTATTATATTCGTAACAAAACTAATCATCCCCCACAAATGAACCGAAGAAATTTCATTTCCAATGCCTCTGCTCTTACAAGTGTAAGTTTGCTTCCTTCTATCGAAACTTTTGCTCAAACAAAAGCCCATAATTTTGAACCCGCAGATGGTTTTTCGCTAAAAATATTTGCAACAAGTTGGGGATACACAGACAGCATCGATTCTTTTTGTGCCTTGGCCAAAAAAGAAGGATATGAGGGTATTGAAGTATGGTGGTCCTCCAACAAACAAGAACAAGACGAGCTTTTTGCGGCTCTAAAAAAACACCAATTAGCCGTAGGTTTTTTGGCAGGAAGTGGAGATAAAGACCCTCTCAAAAATTTAGAACAATTCAAAAAAATGGTCAATGAAGCCACTGGACAGACAATCGTAAAACCAACGTATATCAACTGCCACAGCGGAAAGGATTATTTTACCTACGAACAAAACAAGCCATTTATTGATTTTACTACGGAAGTTTCTAAAAAAACGGGCATTCCTATTTACCACGAAACCCACCGTGGCAAAATGTTATTTGCAGGGCATATTACTAAAAATTTTCTTGATAAAAACCCCGATTTGAGGCTTACGCTTAGATATTTCGCACTGGTGCAACGTCCACGAAACCTTACTCCAAGACCAGCCCGAAATGGTGCAAGCCGCCCTCGAACGGACTGAACACATCCATACACGAGTAGGATACGAAGAAGGTCCACAAGTAACCGACCCACGAGCTCCCGAGTGGGAAAATGCTGTAAAAACTCATTTAGGATGGTGGGATAAAGTAGTAGAAATGAAGAAAAAAGCAGGGCAACCCCTCACGATGCTTACAGAGTTTGGACCGCCAAATTATTTACATACCATGCCCTACACACAAATGCCCGTAGCTAATCAATGGGAAATTAATGTGTATATGATGAAGATGTTGAGAAAGAGATATTTATGAAAAGTCGTAAGTTTTTTTAGTCGTTAGTCATAAGGCTCTAAGTCGTAAGCAGTGTTTAACTCACAAAAAAATCGTAAGAATCTAAGTTGGGAAACAAAATTCTTACAACTTAGAAACTTACGACTTATAAACTTATGACCTACGACTTTTTTAAGAATGAATTGAACGATTTTCAGTAGCCGCCAAACACGCTTCTTTCATCGCCTCTGTATAGGTTGGATGTGCGTGCGACATACGAGCAACGTCTTCTGCCGAAGCACGGTATTCCATCGCCACAACTGCCTCCGCAATCATATCAGCGGCTCTTGCACCAATAATATGTACGCCCAAGATTTCGTCCGTAGTTTTATCGGCTAAAACTTTTACCAAACCATCTGTATCCATCGAAGCCGTCGCTCTTCCCAATGCTTTGAAAGGAAATGAACCCATTTTATAGGCAATGCCAGCGGTTTTTAATTCTTCTTCAGTTTTTCCAACGGATGCTACTTCGGGCCACGTATAAACTACGCCAGGAATCAAATTATAATTGATATGAGGCTTTTGTCCTGCAATGGTTTCAGCCACAAAAACGCCTTCTTCCTCTGCCTTGTGAGCCAACATTGCCCCACGGACTACATCACCGATGGCGTAGATGTTGGGAATATTAGTTTGCATAGTATGTTCATCCACCACAACTCTGCCTCTATCCATCGCTACGCCCGTTGCTTCAAGATTCAATCCCTCAGTAAACGGACGACGACCGATGCAAACCAGCACATAATCGCCTGTAAATGAAACAGTTTCGCCTTTTGCATTCGTAGCTGTAACCGTTGCATCATCGCCATTATTAACAACATTTGTAACTTTATGACTAAAATAATACTCTGCTCCTAACTTCTTAATCGCTTTTTGCAATTCCTTCCCCATCGTTTTATCCATCGTTGGAATCATCGAATCAGCAAATTCTACGAAACTCACCTTTGCCCCCAAACGAGCATAAACTGAACCTAATTCTGCTCCAATAACGCCAGCACCAATTACAATTAAATGCTTTGGCACTTCTTGCAAATTCAAGGCTTCGGTTGAAGTAATAATTCTCTTTTTATCAACAGGCATGAAAGGCAAAACGGTTGGTTTTGAACCCGTTGCAATGATGATATTTTTTGCCGTCAAATCCTCCGATGAACCATCAGCTTTACTGACTTTTACGGTATTTTTATCAACGAAAGAACCCAAACCGTTATAAGTCGTAATTTTGTTCTTTTTCATTAAATAATTAATACCATCGTTCATTTTCTTGACCACACCCGTCTTGCGACCAATCATGGTTTCCATGTTGATTTTGGGAGCAGGAATTTCGATACCATGTTCCGAAAACGTATGAGCAGCATTATAAAAATGTTCGGAAGAGTCCAAAAGTGCCTTTGAAGGAATACAGCCCACATTTAGGCACGTTCCGCCCAAAGCATTATATTTTTCGATGAGGGCGGTTTTCATCCCCAACTGAGCCGAACGAATGGCGGCAACATATCCACCAGGTCCTGAACCTATTACTATTACGTCGTATTGCATTGTTATAAATTTTCGATTTCTTCTTGTGTTAAACCAGTGGCTTGAAAGATAATATTCATCGCTACTCCAAGCGATGCTAAATTTCGAGCCACCTCCAATTTCCCATCTTCTCTGGCTGTTTCAAACATATCAGTTTCAATAACTGCATTTGTTACATAACGTTCATGAGCTTTTCGTTGCTCTTCCGTCATGTTCATTCGAGCCAATTTCTCTCTTACTTTATCAATATTTTTGGAAGTTGAACCCTCTAAAACTTGATTATTTTTAAACCAATAAATCCATTCGTCAATTTTCTTCTTGACAACGTTTGGATATTTATCTACTTTAATCAAATAATATTCTGGAAAAACTTTCTTCTCCGTAAACTTATATTTTATTTCAAAATCTTCTGTCTTTTCAACCTTCTCTTTGACTATCAACGGATTACCCGTATTTAAACCTCTAAATTCCGTTGTTCCGTAGTACAAATAATCATCTCCCGAACCTAAATTGAAATAAAGAACACTTACAGAAATTACTTTGACAACCTCTTGAAAAGTTTGCCCCAATCCAATATTATCCACAATCACTTTGGAAGTGCCGAACAACAATCTTTCTAAATAATGAGATTCACGAGTATTCTGAATTTCAATGATGATTTTATGTTTATTTCCATCTTCAATGAGAATATCTATACGGTTAAACTTATCTGATTCGTCTTCTTGATTGGCTTCACTTTCCAAAATTTGCAATACTTTTATTTCATCATCTTCCAAAAGGGCAGAAAGGAAACCTTCGAGAATATCAAAATTTGATTTATCTCGAAGTAAATGTTTCAACGCCCAGTCGAATCTAACTACTTTGGTATTTGCCATTTATTCTAATTCATTCTATAACAAGTAACTATTACTATTTATATGACGTTATGCTTTGCCATAAATTACTGACTATCAGCCTCATGTCTTCCTAACATCAAACATCGAAATACGAACAACTACTTATCATCCTCTACTCACAATTTCATTCACTCCATCCCCGTCTAAATCAAACCCGATTCTGCGGAATTCACTGTTGGTTTTGGCAGTTCCTATTTTTTTGAAAATAAAAGAAATCTGAATAGTCGAACCCTCCGAATTGATTGAAGTTGTATTGACCAATTCCCAGCCATCATTTCCAAATTTTGCCAACATATCATTTACTATTTTTGCATCAATGCCATATTTTCTATTACCATCAGCATCAAAAACGGTTGGCTTAATATCCGCCAAAACGGTCAAATAATCCCATTTAATTAGATTCATTGTTTTAATATTGGGTTATGATATTGTTATTTCTGATTTTATGAAGTCAATACAGATTTTGTTGTTTTGGAAGAAATCTAAGCCTAACATTCCGTCATATTCTGGATAAATTCCATTAGCAGCGAAATTATAAGTGCAAATCTCAAAGCTTGACAATTCAATGCCCAAACAACTAAATTTTTTGATTTTTACATATTGTGCTTCGAGCGTACCACTTGCTGTTTCAAATTCTGTTTGTCCATAAAAATCTCCAAAAGAATACTTCAACATAAACAGGGAATTATAATCAATAATAGTTCTTGAAGCACCTGTATCAACAATCAATCGTACTTTATAATTATCAACTAAAACATCTTCTAAAATAATTGCATCTTTATTTTCAGTGGTTATAAATTTGTATATCCTCATAGAAGGTATCGTTTTTTAGGGAATATACCTGTAAATACGGTTGTTGCGGTAGAAAAATTATCCCACCAATTTGGTCTATTACTAATAATATGACCTTTGTCTTTGTTATGCATAATTACAATACCTGATAAAATATCGGTATCGGTATAAACAGGATTTCCCAAAAGAACCCACTCATTGGGAAACATTTTCTTTATTTCATCAAAACTTAAAACCTGATTTTCCATATTTTTTGAGGTGTTGGGTTTTGGGGGTTAGGTGATAGTTTTCACACTAATACCTAACCCCTAAAACCTAACCCCTATTTAAACATCCAACAACAAACGAGTTGGGTCTTCCAGTAACTGTTTAACTCTTACCAAGAAAGAAACTGATTCTTTTCCGTCAATAATTCTATGGTCATAAGAAAGTGCCACGTACATAATCGGACGAATAACTATCTGACCTTCAACCACTACGGCACGTTCAACAATATTGTGCATTCCCAGAATTGCCGACTGAGGAGCATTGATAATAGGCGTTGATAACATCGAACCAAACACACCACCGTTTGTGATGGTAAATGTTCCGCCCGTCATTTCGTCCAAAGTCAATTTGTTATCTCTTGCCTTCAAAGCCAGACGCATTACTTCTGATTCGATTCCTGCCAATGATAAGGTTTCAGCATTGCGAATTACGGGTACTACCAATCCTTTCGGAGCCGATACCGCAATTGACACATCACAATAATCATTGAACACCATTTCTTCGCCATCAATTGAGGCATTCACGGCTGGAAATTCTTTCAAAGCCACACAAACGGCTTTCGTGAAAAAAGACATAAAACCTAAGCCAACGCCGTGTTTTTCTTTAAATTTATCTTTATATTTTCCACGCAAATCCATGATTGGCTTCATATCTACTTCGTTGAAAGTAGTTAGCATAGCCGTCTCGTTTTTCACTGCCACTAATCTACGGGCAACTGTTTTACGCAAAGAAGTCATCTTTTCTCTACGTTGCGAACGGGCTGAGCTTTGAGCAATGAGCGATGAGTTTTGAGCTGGTTTTGCTTCTGCTGATGATGTAGGAGGAGCTACAGCTGCAACTGGTTTGCTGGCAGACTGAGCATCTTCTTTTGTGATACGTCCACCCACGCCTGAACCTTGTACTGCATTTGCTTCGATACCTTTTTCAGACAATATCTTAGCCGCTGCTGGTGAAGCGTGTCCCGAAGCGTAACTATCTGTTGAAGAAGGTATTGAAGTAGATTGTGGAGTCGAAGGTGCTTGCGTGGCAACAGGTTGTGGTGTTGTGGCACCTGCTCCGACCGTAATTGTGGCAACTACTGCCCCAATCGCTAAAACTGTACCTTCTTGGGCAACGATATGCAATGTTCCAGAGGCTTCTGCGGGAAGTTCAAAAGTGGCTTTGTCTGATTCTAATTCACACAAAACTTCGTCCATTTTTACCACATCGCCTTCTTTTTTACTCCAAACAGAAACCGTTACTTCCGTGATTGACTCGCCAACGGCTGGGATTTTGATTTCGATAACTTTTTGGCTTTGAGCTTCGAGCGGTGAGCTTTGAGTAACGGGTACATTTTCTACAACGGGTGATGATGGGGCATTACCATTGCTTACTGCTGATTGCTCATTGCTCACCTCTATGGTACAAATAACTGCTCCAATTGCTAAGGTTTCTCCTTCTTTGGCAACGATTTTCAAGATTCCTTCTGCCTCTGCGGGGAGTTCAAAAGTAGCTTTGTCTGATTCTAACTCACACAAAACTTCATCCATTTTTACCATATCGCCATCTTTTTTGTTCCATGCAGCGATGGTTACTTCGGTTATTGATTCGCCAACGGGCGGAACTTTCATTTCAATTGCCATAATTAATTTTTGAATTATGTTTTTGGATTTTCGAGTTACGAATAATCCTAAATCTACTTTATATTTATTTTAAATTGCTTTGTAATAATCAATAATATGCTGAAAAACGGATAATATTTCGTCTATTTCATTTAAGTAATATATTCGGGTATCTATCAGAATATCAGTTTCTAACTTCAAGAAAATCCATTCATTTCCTGTGGTTACACATCCGTAAATAGAATCCAAGAAAATACCTTTTCGTTCATTAAAAATCTTTGCTCCAATCAGCTGGGCGGCACATTGAGGGATTCCCAATTCTATGTCGTTCTTCTTGGCTTCCACGATTTGAAGAATTGGGTAATTAATACTGAATGAACCAATATCTTTTGACAATATAAAATCACATTCGCCTCGTAAACCTTGGGCTTCATCAACGTTAAGATTATCACCCGAATAAATCGTAAAGAACTTATTATTTAATTTTCTTAGTTCAATCAAAACCGGGAAAACTATGGTTTCAGACTTGGCTTTTTCACTCCTCACGGGCAACTCATTTGCCATTTCCAAAGCCTCAATTAGCCTTTCGCTTGGTTGAATTGGCTGAAAATCATTAAAGAGCCGTTTGACCTTATTCTTAATGCCAAACTTTTGTTCTATGTCTTCAAAGGAAAAATCACCGTAAACCATGTTAATTAATAGTTTAACGTGTTGATAGTCAATTTACCAACCACAAATCATTACGCAAATGCCCTATCCATCAATTCCGCCTGTTCCACGTTATGTACTTTCAAGAAACCCGTTGCTGGTGAAGCTGATTTCTTACGAGCCACCAAGCCTTCAAATGGTTTCCATCCAAATTCTCTGATGATAAATGACCAATAACCCATATTTTCGGGTTCTTCTTGTACCCAGTAAACTTTTGCCTTTGGATATTTTGCAATTTCGGCATTGACTTTATTCGTTGGGAAAGGGTGTAATTGCTCAACTCTGATGATGGCTAAGTCCTTGCGATTATCTTTCACTTGTCTTTCCAACAAATCATAATATACCTTTCCTGTGCAAAGCAAAACCTTTTTCACTTGCTTGGCTTCCACAAAAGAATCTCCGTAAACCTCTTGAAATGAACCATTTATAAAGTCATCAATCGGCGACATTACTTTTGGATGACGAAATAATGACTTTGGCGACATCGTTACCAAGGGCTTTCTGAACTCCCATTTCAATTGACGACGTAAAGCATGGAATATATTAGCAGGAGTCGTCAAATTGGTAACGATGATATTTTCCTCAGCCGCTAATTGCAAAAATCTTTCTGGACGAGCATTTGAGTGTTCAGGTCCTTGACCTTCATAACCGTGTGGTAATTGCATCACCAAACCGTTCATCGTTCCCCATTTAGATTCTTGAGAAGTAATAAATTGGTCAATCATCGTCTGAGCTCCGTTGGCAAAATCACCAAATTGAGCTTCCCAAATCACCAAAGTGTCAGGGTTTGCCAAGGCATAACCAAACTCAAAACCTAATACGGCATATTCCGATAATAACGAATTATAAATCTGTAATTGTTCTTGTCCTTCTTCAATATGATTTACTGAAGTATAAGATTCGTTAGTGTTGGCATCATGCAGAACGGCATGACGGTGCGAAAATGTGCCTCTCTGCACGTCTTGCCCAGACACTCGCACGGGATTCCCTTCTAATAATAATGAACCATACGCTAATGCTTCGGCTGTTGCCCAGTTTAATGACCCATTTTCAAAATAGGCTTTTCTTTCTGATAAAACCTTTTCAATTTGCTTCAAGGCACTAAAACCCACTGGCGATTTTGATAAGGCAACCGCAATTTTATCTATTGATTCCTTCGATATACCCGTTTTTGGAGAATTTTCAAAATCTCCGTTTTGTGCATAACGCAATTCTGCCCAACGATTATCCAATTTTAAAGGATGATATTCTGGACGAATTTTTTGTTTGATTAAATCCAAACGAGCCTGCAATTCATTCTTAAATTCCGAATCCATTTCAGCCGCCAATTTGGCATCAATATCACCACGAGCAATCAATTTCTGAGTATATAGCTCTCTTGGATTGAGGTGATTGGTAATATTTGCATACAAAGTTGGTTGCGTAAAACGTGGTTCATCAGATTCGTTATGTCCGTTTCTACGATAGCATACCATATCAATAAACACATCACGATTGAATTGCTGACGGAACTCTGCTGCCATTTTTGAAACAAACACTACTGCCTCGGGGTCGTCTCCGTTCACATGAAACACAGGAGCATCAATAATCTTGGCAACATCTGTACAGTATATTGATGAACGAGCATCTTCAAAATCAGTAGTGAAACCTACTTGGTTATTTATGACAAAGTGAATCGTCCCACCCACTTCATAACCTTTCAATTTAGCCATTTGCGTGACTTCATACACAATTCCCTGACCAGCTACTGCTGCATCTCCGTGAATTAAAATTGGGAGAATTTTGTCGTAATCTCCTTCATAATGAGCATCGGCTCTGGCTCTACAAAAACCTTCCACCAAGGGATTCACCGCTTCTAAATGTGAAGGGTTTGGAGCCAATTTCATTGACACCTCTATCCCTGCTGGTGTGATGTGTTTTGATGAATAACCCAAATGATATTTCACGTCGCCATCACCATGAATCTGATCTGGAATATTACCCTCAAAACCATCAAAAATAGCATCATACGACTTGTGCATGATATTTGCTAACACGTTCAAACGACCACGGTGAGCCATACCAATCATCACTTCTTGAACTCCCAAATCAGCGGCACGATTGATGATTGCATCTAAGGAAGGAATGGTGCTTTCGCCTCCTTCCAGTCCAAATCTTTTTTGACCTAAGTATTTTGTTCCCAGAAAATTCTCAAAAACTACGGCTTCATTGAGTTTCTCTAAAATCTGTTTCTTTTCATCAATAGAGGGAGCAAAAGAAAGAGCTTCTTTTTCAATTTTTGAACGCAACCACTCTTTCACTTCTGGCTCACGAATGTATGAATATTCAAAACCAATTGAGCCTGTGTAAATCTTATTTAGAGATTCCAAGATTTTACGCAAAGAAACCGCTCCAACCCCCAAAAAATTACCCGCTTGAAAGTTGATGTCTAAGTCGGCATCCGAGAGTGAATAATCTTTTAAATCCAGACGGGCTTGACGGTTTTTACGTTCACGAATAGGGTTAGTTTTTGCCAACAAATGCCCCCGAGAACGGAAGGCTTTGATAAGACTAATCACCGCCATTTCCTTCTGAACCATTGAAGAATCTACGGGAGCAGAGATTGTTTTAACCTGTCCATTAGAAGAACCATTTGAACCACTCCAACCTGCATGGAAATCGTAACCTTTAAAAAAGTTTTGCCAACTTGTATCTACGGAATTTACGTCTTTTAGATACGATTCATAGAGGTCAGAAATCGCTGCTGTGTCAGCATTGGCAATATATGAAAATTGATCCATTAGTATTTTTCGTTAATCGTTGATGATTATACGTTTTATTTTCAAAAATGTTTTATAAAGGGCAAAGTTAAGGTATGCTTTCAAAACAAAGCACATATTTTATTTGTTTTTTGCTGATATTTTGCCAAATTTATATAGCTGGCAAAATATCACTTTCAAAAGATTTTATTTCTTGGTAAAATACAAAGTAAACAAGGTTTCTTAGTGTTAAGTAGTGAGTAGTTGAATAATGAGAAATACTTGAAAATTGATTTACTCGTTACAACTACTAAGTATCAAGTATTTATTTACTCATTACTCAACTATAATGCACATCACTTCAATTATCTCTTTGTTATTTACTTCCTTAGGAACGGGAAAATAATAAGTGGATGAATTTTTAAATGTTATTTTTTGTGCCAATCAAGGCGATAAAACCGTGCGACGGTCGCCGCAGTTTAGCATCGCTAAATGAGGATTTAATCTGGGCGGCATTCCGCAACGTAGAGTGGTGCAAAAAAGGGCATTTAAAAAACGTCTACTTATTGTTTTTCAGTTCCTTATGTAAAATCCCTTGGCGAAACAAACTTCAACGCCTTTGGTTCTCTTGATAATTGATAAGTAACAAAGATGGTCGAAGCAATAGAAAAAAGGTGAATTCCACGCAATTTGCTCACGTATCTGTGGATGCGAAACCATGATTGTGTTACGAATTTGAGATAATAGTGGACGTAAATTTCTATCTGCATTCAGAACAAAATCGTCAATATCTTGGAACTTGGGCATTGTTTTTGAGTTTTAGATTTGGAGTAATACACTGTTGATTAGAATGAAATTAGTAAGAAATTTATTGAAGCTATTTAAACTTAGTAACGTGTAAATAATAAGTTGGTGTAATTTGTCTTAGCCATTTTGGCGTAAGACAACTAACTTTTGAGGCGAATAGCAACGCTATTTAACGAAAAAGTTGGGAAGGATTACGCCAAAAAGGCTTGACAAAAACGCCAACTTATTGTTTACACGTTACTTATTCCTTTCGTTGTAAAATAGTTTCATCTCTAACCTGATAGATTGAAAATGAATTCAATTTCCAATCAAAACGAAAAATTTAAACAGCTCCACTGTCTGAATTTGAATTCGTCAGATTTTAGGATTTTTGGGATTGAGCCCAATTTTAATCGAAAAAATCCATAAATCTGACGAATCCCATTTCAGAAATTTTGGAGATATTTTTTTTAGGTGTACTTAACCCGAACCCACTCAAATATGAAAATGCAAATTAGACAATATTTAACTTTTATAACAATATGTTTTTCAAATTCCTACCTTTCTGCCCAAAGTATTGTTTGGCAAAAAGGCAGTTTTGAAAGTATTTTGAATAAAGCAAAATCCGAAAAAAAGTTAGTTTACGTAGATATTTTTACCACTTGGTGCGGACCTTGTAAACAAATGGATGCCGAGGTTTTTACAAATTCGCAAGTGGGCAAAATCTTCAATGAAAACTTTATTTGCTATAAAATTGATGGAGAAAAAGGCGAAGGAAGAGATTTGGTAGAATATTTTGAACTGGAGAGTTACCCAACCAGTATGTTTTTGGATGCTGAATGGAATGTAATTCTGAAATTGGAGGGTTTTCGCCCAGCGAATAAACTCTTGGAAGCCGCTGAAAAAGTGAGAGTTAGAAACGAAATCAGTGGTACAGATGATGATTTGGAACAGGCTTATTTGAAAGGAAAACGGGATGTTAATTTTTTATTGGATTATCTGAAAGTGAGAGCCTTGCAAAAGATGGATAATGGGATAGTTTTGGATGAATATCTCAATAAAATCTCACTTGAACAGCAAAATTCTGCAAACGTTCAGCAACTTATTTTAGAAAATGCGTCTTTATTGCGAGGACGGGCTTTTGACTATTTAATGGCTCGTAAAAGTGAAGAAAAATTTTACCGTAAAATCAAGGGCATTATTTCACAAAATCTGAACAAAGCTGCAAACCAAAAGAACGAGAAATTGTTGAATGATGTATTGGCAACCAATGGAAGATTGAGCAAAACGTTCGCCGAAGCCAACGAGTGGAATACGGAAGCAAAAATGAATTATTTAATGCTAACTAATCAACCCGAAAAATTCTTTACAACGGCTGATTTTTTCATGGACACTTACATTTTGAAAAAAGATATGTCCGCTTTCAGAAATATGCCAGAATTGAAAGAACAGTACCAACAAAAAATCAAAAAAGCCAGTCGTTTTGTAGCAGAACGCTTCACAGAGCGAGAAAAATTAGAAAAAGCAGCCACTTGGATTAAAAAATCGTTGGAAATAGAAGAAAAATCATTTAATAGTGAAATATATTCCAGAATTTTATTTACTTTGAACAACAAAAAAGAAGCCATCCGTTTGATGGAGAGAGCATTAGTCTTAGCGAAGCAAGAAAAGTCCGAAAGTGATTATTTGAGTTTGCTGGAGAATGAGCTTTCTGTAATGAGAAAATGAATTTAAAAATTGGTTAATTTGAAAATTAACTTCCACATCAACTAACTTTCAAATTGACACATTTTCAAACTTCCAAATTAAGTTCATTTTCAAATTTCCAAATTAACTCATTACCAAATTAAACTTTGGCACTTTTTTTGAAAATTACTTTGTTTTAAATAGATGTTTACCGCCAAAAACTTCGCCCTCATGAATTTATCCAACCCATTAAAAAGAAATGAAAAGATTTTATCTTTCACTCATCTGTCTGATAATCAGTTTCTTGACTTTAAATCAGACCTTCGCACAAGGAATTATTTTTCGTCAAGATGATTGGCAAAATGTCTTGATGCAAGCCAAAGCCCAGAAGAAATTAATCTTCGTGGACATCTACACCACGTGGTGCGGTCCCTGTAAAGAGATGGACAAGAAGACTTTTACACAGCCTACCGTTGGTGACAAATTTAATGCCAGATTCATCAATTATAAAATTGATGCAGAAAAAGGCTTTGGTATTACGCTTGCCAAAAGATATGGTGCTACCGCATTTCCAACCTGCCTATTCGTTGATGCCAACGAAAACTTAGTTTACAAACAAGAAGGCTTATTACAAGCTCCCGATTTATTAAAGGAGGCGGATATGGTTTTGAACAACCAGGCTAACGCAAAGCCCCTTTTTGCTTTGGAAAAATTATACAATGAAGGTAGAAAAGATTCTGAATTTTTATATGAATATATTGCGGTACGTTCGCTTTATAGTGGTATTGATAACAAATTCTTGGTTGAAGAATACGTAAAGTCATTAAACCCTATCCAATATTCAGCTGATAAAACTTTGCGTTTGATTGTAAGCAACGGCTTTAAAATTGATGGGAAAGCATTTGACATATTAATGAAATTCAGAGAAAAAGCGGAAGGTTTGTTTGAAGGTGGGGTAGAAAAAGTGAACCGTGCATTTTCTGAAAGTATTAATGAAGTATTTGACCAGGCTCTTAAAAGTAAAAATCAGACTTTGTTTGACCAGGCAATTGCTGCTAACTTAAAATCACTTCCCAATACGGCTGACCGTGTGAATGACAAAAATAAATTAGCTTTTTATTTGGCAATGAAAGATGTTAATAAATTCACGGAGGCGGCCGAGCAATACCTTGACCAGTATGTGATGTTTGTTCAGATTGAAAGTATCAGAAAGCAAGATTTGTGGGAATATGAAAAAATTATGCAAGCCTACAAATTGGGCATTCGTGATTCAGTGGGTGCAGGAGCCGCTCGTTATCAGGAATTGAAGCGTTATGGAAAATATACAATGGCTCGCTTAACTTCTAATGAATTAAATGATGTGGTGAAAGCATTTTATGATCAGGTGGAAGACAAAGCAAAATTAACGAAGGCATTGAATTGGGCAAAACGTTCTTTAGAGTTGGTTGAGACCCCCGATAATTTTCATTCCTATGCACAGTTGTTGCTGAAATTAGGAGACAAACAAGAGGCATTTAATGTGGAACAAAAGGCGTATGATGTAGCTCTCCGTGAAAAAATGGATACACAGAAATTTACGGCGGCGTTGGATAAAATGAGATGATTCGATTCTCAGAATAAAAACCAAAAAGCCTTTTTGATGATTTCAAAAAGGCTTTTTTGATGCAATACTGTTCAAATGCGTACTTTTAAGGAAGGCTTCGCTCCGAACGAAGCCTTCCTTGTGAACTCAACACATAGCAAACCTTTAAAATTAAGATAAATTATCAAATACTCTATCCTCAAAAATACTTAAAAACCCCAGATTTTCCATTTCCTGCATCGAGTTCATATTTAAACATAATTTGATGGAAACCTTCATTTGCCGTACCCCCTACTCCCGATGGATTACCGCCACCCGAAAAATCATAGGCATATCCGATTTGAAGTTTTTTTAGTTGTACTTGAAAAGACCCCAAATAAGCTGTGCTTGAAAATTCCGAACCTGTGTTTTGATACCAAACGCCAATCCCAAATTTATCGTTTATCCACGCCGTTGCGTTAAGGTCAATGTTAGTACTTCCCCCCGCACTGTTTGAATTTTTTCTGAGCAATGCCCCCGTTTTAATTTTAAACTCATCATCAATCGTAAAAACGTAGCCTGCCGTAGCGAAAAATGGACGGTTATAACCAATCTCAGCATTAAAATTCAGTAGTGAAACACCTACATAAGCATCGTCATTGTGATAATAAAGCCCTGCTCCCAAACTTGAATTGAAATTTGCCCCTCCGCTCAGACCTAACACTGCGGGTACTTGGGTAACGCCCACCTGTACGCCAACCGCTAATTTGCCATCGTTGGGTAATTGAATACGGTAAGCAAAATCTCCGTAGAGTCCCAGATTACCATAAACGCCTCCTACATTTGTTCCGAAAACTTGGTCGGCATTGTAAGCCTGAAAACCGATTGCCATTTTATCGTGGGCGATGGGCATATCGAAGGTCAAGTATTGCTGTGAGGTGGTTGCCACACCGACTGCCCCTAATAATGGTCGCCGCCGATAAACTGCCGTAAAACTTACTACTTCACGGCTACCCGCATAAGCTGGATTAATGTTCAAGGGCATAAATGGATAGGTAATATACATTTGGTCTTGCTGTGCCTTGGTGCTGAAAGAGTAAATGAGTGATTGAGTGAAGACCGCAAAAATCAGTAAATACTTCATATTTTTATACATTGCTTTCGATTTTTATTTTGAAAACACAATTTACAAAAAAGCCTTGTTTCAATAATTGAAACAAGGCTTTTTTTATTCACAAAATAGCACCAACTCGTGAGGCATAATGCTGGAGAGAAGAGTCTTCGGGAGAGAGTTCAGTAATGAGAAAATCAATTTCATCGAGCGAACTCACACTCAGACGTAGGGTCGAATTCAGTTTTTCAGAAATCATTGGAGTTACCAATAGTTTTGAGGCTTTTATCATGGCTTTTTTCACCTGTACAACTTCATGATCAGAATCGCTTATACCGTCTTCATCAATGCCATTAATTCCCAGAATACATAAATCAGCCTTAATTTCATTGATTTTGGAAACTACCTCTCCCCCAACGCTGATTTTAGAAGAATTAGACAATCTGCCACCCAATAAAATCACTTCCGTATTGGGATGTTCGACCAGTTCCAGAGAAATTAAAGGACTTACCGTAAAAAATGTAACATTCAAATTATTAGGCAATTGATTGGCAATGGTACGAATAGTTGTGCCTCCACTACACAGAATCGTCATACCATCCTTGATAAGAGAAATCGTTTTTTGAGCAATAATATTTTTCTCATCAAAAGCGTAGGTTTCTTGTTGAGTAGCGGTGAAATTATAGGATTTAGACAAAGCCCCACCGTGAACTTTCACAATTCTATTTTCCAAAGCTAATTCATTCAAATCACGTCTGATGGTATCTTCCGACACATTCAGTTCTGTGCTAAGGTCAGACGAGAGAACTTTATTGTGAAGGTTAATCTGCTTGATAATTAATGCTTGTCGCTCTTTTTTGAGCATCAGTCTGTTCTCAGTAATAATCATTGCGTGTTTGTGCGGTTTTTCCTTTACGGAACCCTGTATCAATAAGCAGTTATACTCAGTAATTAAAAAATTTTGTGATAAAATTAGATAATTTTGTGTATATTCTGAATCAAATTCTTTATTATTTTTGTTAAATAATTGCATGAATTTGCTTGTTTTTCTGAATTATTGATTCATAAAATCTGGCAAAAACAGGCAATCAACATTTTAATCACTTGTAGAAATACCATGAAGAAAAAACTATCCACTTTTTTGCTGGCAATTTTTAGTGTGCTTTTTGTTTCTTTCACAACAATAGCACAAAAACCATACCATCACAGGACAAATACAGATCCAACAGTGCAACCCATGATTGGAGCAACGGCTGCTTGCGCGCGGCACTACTTTTGAACCTCTGCCAACGCTACTGGTGATTACAGTTTAAATGTAAAAGCGAAAGCAGGGAGTTATGATTTAGTTTTTAGCTCGGTTGGATTCTCTGCCTTGACTAAGAAGATAACTTTGGGCACTACCAACGATTTGAACGTTGATGTTACTTTGATTGAAGATGGAATGAGTCTTGACGAAGTAATTGTTACGGGAACATCTGTTGCAACCAGTAAAAAACAGTTAGGAAATGCCGTTTCTGTATTAAAAACAAAGGATTTACAATATTCCGTGGCAACTTCAATTGATCAAGCACTGTCCAGCAACAGGTCAGATCACTCAAAAACTCTAAATCCATATGGATGAGTGTACGTTTGCGTGGACCAATGATTGCAGGTCCTTCCGACCCTCCATACATTATTATGGTGTAATTGCAAAACAACGATTCACACGTGAATTATTAGATTCGTGAGGAATACACCCCAAACCGCTTTGGTGATTTGAACCCCAACGATATCGAAAGGATTGAGGTGATTAAGTACGCCACCGCCCCATTTATAGTTCAAGAGCCAGTAATGGTGTAGTTCAGACTTTTCTCAAAAAAGGTAAAAATACAAAGCAGAGTTGTTTTCTTCATTTCAGAATAGGTTCGTAAAACTTTGCCTTCAATATTACAACCTTTCAATAATACCAGTACACAACTTAGCTCAAACAACGTTACTCGCTATGATTATCAAAAAGATATTTTTCGCCAAGCTATGGGTAACGAACAGTATTTGTCGGTTTCAGGGGGTAATCAGAACGCTAATTATTTTTTCTCTGGTTCGATGTTCCAAAATCAAGGAATTATCAAAGGTTCTGACTTTGACCGAGCCAATGTGAGAATGAGAGTTGGACAAAATCTCAATAAATGGGCACAACACTCACGGTTGGCGGTAATTATACCAGTAGTTCAAACAAATCCCCAATGGCGAACCAACGAGGCTTATGGTGCTTTAACTGGATTTATTTTTTCTAATAACTTCGTAAATCCCGCCAAAAAATGAAACTACTGGTATTTCCCATCAACTGCTCCTGTGGCTGTTCTTCGCAGAACCAATCCATTAGAAGCCATTGACCGTTTTAAATTTAAACAAAGTACGTCACGTTTTACGGGCGATGTTCAGTTGAATTTATTACCAGTTGCAGGATTGGGTATTGATTACACTTTTGGTTTAGATACCTACACACAACTTGGCACTGCCTATATTCCTCCCGTGAACACAACGCCAAGTTATAATGCGGGTTTGTCACGTCGGGCGGATGCTAACGTTTTACAATTGAACAATGATTTGAATATTCGTTACCAAACAAAATTTGGAGAATCCATTGAATCAACAACGGGTGTGGGTGGAACAATTCAGTACGACCGTTCTCAAACAACCGCAATTAACGCTCAACAATTAGGTATTTTTGGCGAAACCGTTAATAATGGTGCAACCATTGTGGCGGGCGAAAGCCGTTCTGAAAGAGCTTTTGCGGGTGTTTTTGTTCAGCAAACTTTTGGTATTGCCAATAAATTATACTTGACGGGTGCTGGTCGTTGGGATGCTGCATCGGTTTATGGAATTGATAATCGTTGGCAGTTTTATCCAAAAGTAAGTGGTTCATATATTATCTCAAATGAATCTTTCTGGAAAAATAGTTTAGGAAACGCTTTACCAAATTTCAAGTTAAGAGCCGCCTGGGGGCAGGCTGGTAATTTAACCGCTATCGGTGCGTATGACCGTTTTACCAATTATTCACCCGTAACGACGGCAGGATTAAATGGTTATTTAGCCCCTTCAACGTTGGGTAATTTTACGGTGAAACCAGAAAGACAAACTGAATTGGAAATTGGAGCAGATTTTAGTTTGTTGAAAGATAGAATCGGAGTAGAATTCACGTACTACAATAAAACGGTGAAAGACCTTATCTTGAACCGTACCTTAGCCCCAACAACGGGTTATAATAACCGTTTTGTGAATATTGGTTCTATGACAAATGATGGTTTTGAAATGTTAGTAAGAGCTATTCCAGTTCAGAGTAAAGATTTGAAATGGACAGCCACTATTACTTACTCACAAAATAAAAACGTGATTGATGGTGTTGAAGGAAATGGAGTTTTACCATTTGCGGGTGGATTTGGACAAGTAGCGGCGGTGAATGGATATTCTTTGGGAGCATTTTATTCAACATTTTTTGCTCGTAAACCAGACGGTTCATTATTGCTTACCCCAACGGGTTTGCCACAACGTGAAAGAGGTACTCAATTACCCAATGGTCAATCAACCATTGGAAGAAATGCCGCTTGACAACCAAGCGGAGCGATATTGAGTAAAGTAATTGGAAATCCAAACCCAACTGCATTATATTCTCTTATCAACGAAATAGAGGTCAAGAAATTCACCTTTCGTTTTCAGTTAGATGCTATGCAAGGTTTTGATGTATTCAATTTTACCCGCAGAGTTGGTGACCGTGATTTGTATGGTGGTTTGGCGGGTTACGAAAAAGAATTGAGAGGAGAAGTGCCAAAAGGTACGAGTGCGAGTGCAAACTTTGGAATTTTTGAGAATTTTATTGAGAAGAGGTTCTTTTGCGAAATTAAGAGAAATATCTCTTTCATACATGGCAACGCCAAAAATATTAGGATTAAAGAATGTTCGCATACTGTTGGCAGGACGTAACTTGTTGTCGTTTGATAATTATAGTGGATATGGACCCGAGGTCAATTCAGCGGGACAGTCAAATGCAGTTAGAGGGTTCGACTTTGTGGAAGTTCCCATTCCACGCCAGTATTCTATTGGTTTGAACCGCTAATTTCTAAGCAAAATATCATTTTATACAATTTAAAATGATTCATTATTTAATCAATAAAAGAATATGAAATTCAACATAAAAATATTTACATCCAGCCTTTTAGTGATGTCAAGCGCCATGATGCTGACTAACTGTAATATGGACATTAAAAATCCCAACGGTCCAACTGATGGGCAAATTTTAACTTCTCGTGATGGTTTGATAACATTGAGCGTTGGTTTACGTCAAAATTATTCAACATTGGGTCTGGGAGCTTTAATTTTGACCCCAGGCACTACCGCCCGAGAATTAAAAGGAATCACCACGTTTACCAATATTATTGAAATTGAAGCAGGAGGAAGAGCCTTTGCCTACTTTTAATGGAAATATTTTGGGCGTTTGGTCACGAATGTTTCGGGTAATGGGTATTGCCGATGACATTATTGCAAATGCCCCTACGGCTTTGGCGAGTGATGCAGGAATGAGAAGCGGAGTGATTGCCCACGCTCATTTGTTCAAGGCAATGGCTTTGGGTGGTTTGGCAACTTCATTTGAAAAAATGCCATTACAAACTGACAAATCAGGTGCATCAACTTTTTCAGACCGAACGGAAGCCCTCAAATTAGCAGTAAAGTTGTTGGATGATGCCGCAACGTTGGTTTCGACAACTGCTCCGTCCACTGAATTTAGAACACGGGTAACTGGCGTTGATTTTGATTTGATTAATACCATTCAGACTTACCGTGCCAGATACAATATGATGCTTGGCAATTATGATGCAACCATCACAGCAGCCAATGCAGTGATCTAACAAAAATCATCTTTTGTTTACACAGCCCAGAGTCAGAATCCAATATTCACTGCGGCTCAAATTAGTAAGGATTATGCCCCACGTGAAAATTTTGGTTTGCCAGCTTCTTTAATCGAAACTACTGATAAACGCATAGGTTTTTATTTGAATGCTCCTGACATTACGGTTGGTGGAGAAAAGCTGAAAAGATTAGTAGGTTTTTTTGATGCCATCGACCGACCAATTCCTGCTTATTTACCAGACGAAGTACGTTTGTTAGAGGAGCAGAAGCAAATCTTAGAAAAGCCACTCCTAATATTGCGGCAGCGTTGATTGATATTAATGCCGTAAGAACTCAAACGGCGGGCGATGCTTTCGGTGTGAATGCCGGACTTCCTGCATACACGGGAAGCCAAACCAAAGATGACTTACTGAACGAAGTGTATAAACAACGTTGTGCGGAGTTATTCTTAACGGGTTTACGGTTGGAAGACAGTGTCAACGCCAAGACCGTCTCCTCCAACAAGTTTAGCAGAACGGTCTCGAAACTATTATCCTTACCCAGACCAGGAAAGACTGACAAACCCAAACACTCCTGCTGACCCAGCAAACTAAAATATTATAGTACCACTTCCAAATCAAACTATACTATGACCAGAGGGCGAACATCGTTTCGCCCTTTTTGGCTTTTTGTTTGATATTCTGATAAAAAATTCCGATTTTAGTGTAAATATTCAAGTCAAAATACTTCAAATTTTATTCAACAATCCACTTTCAGTATGAAAAAACAACTATTCAACAAATTAAGATGGCTATTTCTGTGTGTAGGCATATTGTGCCTCGCTCAAACGGGATGGTCACAAGACAGGCAAGTGACTGGGAAGGTTACAAACGCCGAAGATGGAACACCCTTGCCAGGGGTTAGTATCATCGTGAAAGGGACAACTCGTGGCACAAGCACAGCAGCAGACGGCACTTACAAAGTATCTGTAAATCAAGGAGCTGCATTAGTTTTCACCTCTTTGGGTTTTGTACGAAAAGAGGTAAAAGTGGGTACTCAATCTGAGGTTAATGTTGCTTTGTCAAGTGATGTTCAAGCATTAGATGAAGTTGTGGTAACAGCCTTGGGTATCAACGAAAAAAAACGCAGCTTGGGATATTCTGTCGGCGAAGTGAAGGGAGCAGTGCTTGCTGAAACCAACCGTGAAAACTTTATGGTGGGTATGCAAGGCAGAGTGGCAGGTTTGTCAATGACCACCACTTCGGGGCAACCTGGGGCATCGGTTGCCATTCAGTTGCGTGGAGCAAGTTCAATTGGTGGAAGTAACTCTCCTCTGTACATCATTGACGGTCTGCCCGTGAGCAACAATACCTTCTCGCAAGGGGCTTTAACAACAGACCAACCCAACCGTGCTAATGATTACACCAACCGTATGGCTGACCTTAACCCCAATGACATTGAATCGGTTACGGTTTTGAAAGGTTTGGAAGCAGCGGCACTTTATGGTATTGAAGCCTCGGCTGGTGCCATTATTATTACCACGAAGAAGGGCGTTCAAGGAAAATCAAGAGTTACTTATGAAAATTCGTTCAGAACGGACAACGTTTTTCGTACCTTAGAAACTCAACGAGTTTACGGGAGAGGTGTAAATGGTGTTTTGGATAATAATGTTATTGGTTATCGTGGGGCCAAATATGCTGAAAATACCCAATTTTTTGATAATACTAAAAACTTCTTTCAGACAGGTCGCACGCAAACTCATAACTTGGGAATTGAAGGGGGAAGCGACAAAATGACTTATCGTGTTTCTACCAGTTACACCTCACAAGACGGTGTAACGCCCACCAGCAACTACGATAGATTAACGCTTCGTTTATCTTCAACTGCCAAGTTGAGTCCTAAATTAGATATTTCAACTACCCTTGGCTTTACGAAATCATCCGTAGTGAAGCCCATTAGAAGCAATTTTGGCTTCTATATTGGTTTATTGATGTATCCTGCCAATGACGATATTACCAATTATTTAACTCCCGCAGGAACTCGCCGCCGCTTGTTGAGTGCTAACGACGAATTGGACAACCCGTTGTTCAATGTTAATCAGAATAAGAACAACGACCGTACTACCCGTACACAAGCTAACGTAACCTTAAATTTCAATCCCACAAAATGGTTGAACGTAACTGGACGTTTTGGAGCGGATACTTATTCAACTTTGGGTAATTATCTTCAACACCCAGAGTCCAATCGTGGTATTGTGGGAAGAGGATTTATCGAAAACTATAACGACAATGGTCAATTATTGAATGGTAACGTGTTAGCCACGGTAAAGAAGACTTTTGGAGATTTTAAAACGTCTTTCATGGTTGGTGGTGAAGTATTTGATAATCGCAATGAAGTAACTTCGGTTTATGGAGAACAATTGTATATTCCAGACTTCAACAGTATCAATAACGCCTTGCCAACCACGATGAGAAACAAATTGACCATTACCAGAAAACGAATTGTCAGTGGAATTGGTAAGTTAGATTTGAACTACAAAGATATGTTCTATATCACCGCCACTGGTCGAAACGATATATCATCTACCCTCCCAGAAGCCAATAATTCATTCTTTTATCCTTCGGTAAGTAGTAGTTTCGTTTTCAGTGAAATCGGTGCTTTGAAAGAGGCTGTTCCGTCACTTTCGATGGGTAAACTCAGAGCCTCTTATGCACAAGGCGGAAAAGATGCCCCTCCTTACAGAGTATTGGCGGCACTTAATCCACAAACTACTTCGGGTGGGGGGTTTGCTTATGGTGTTTTTGGGGGTAATGAAAATTTGAAACCAGAACGCAGCGAAGGAATTGAATTTGGTTTAGAAATGCAATTTTTCAATGGTCGCTTGGGGCTTGATGCTTCTCGTTACTCAAAAACCGTTTCAGACCAAATAGTTTCTCAACGTTTGAGTTACGGAACGGGATTTATTTTAGGTTTATTAAACGGTGGAACGTTTACCAACTCGGGGTATGAAGTTCAATTGAAAGGCACGCCCGTAAAAACAAAAAGTTTTGGCTGGGACATTATTGCCAACTTTACCACACTGACAACTACTGTAAAAAACCTCCCTGCCGACGTGGCTGAATACTATAATTCTGATACATGGCTGGTGGGGAATGCCCGAGCAAGTGCCTTTGTGGGAAATTTACAATCCTATTATCCAACTGCCAATTTGGAGTTCAACCAAAGAGGTATAGGTAGTGCAACAGCTATTGGTGGATACAGTTATTTGAGAAATAAAAAAGGTGATATTCTCATCAATCCAACGTCTGGTTTACCCGTTATTAACACAAACTTTTTGCCAATTGGTGACCGTAATCCCGACTTTACCGTAGGTTTGACCAATACATTTTCTTATAAAAACATAAGAGTTTCATTCTTATTGGATATACGTAAAGGTGGCGATGTATTTAATGGAAATGAATATTTTTTATTTCGTAATGGTTTGAGTAAGAATACCTTAGATCGTGAAAAACCCGTAACGTTCAACGGTGTTTTGCGTGACGGAAAAGAGGAAACTGATACTCCAACCAAAAATAATATCCAAATTACGCCCCTCACTCGGTCAGATTATTTCACCTCATTTGCAGAATCTGATTTTGTGGAACGTGATATTAATTGGGTGCGTTTGCGTGATGTAACGGTGAGTTATACTTTGCCCAAAGCATTATTACAACGAACCAAATTGTTTCAAGCCGCCAGCGTTTTTGTAACGGGAACGGATTTGTTTTTATTGACAAATTACAAAGGAGCAGACCCCAATGTGAACGGTACGACCGCCACTTCATTGGGAGTGGGAGCAGCAGGTTTTGATTTTGGAACTTTGGCAGTGCCAAGAGGAATCTCTTTTGGTGTGAGAGTTACGTTTTAATTTTACTCAGATTTTAATTGAAAAATTACATGAAAAAAATAAAAATACTATTGCTCACCTTCACAGTGATGAGTCTGAGCAGTTGCAAAGATTACCTTGATATTAATCAAGACCCAGCAAACCCACAAGTGGCAGAAGGTTATGTTTTATTACCCCCAATTATGCAATCAATGGTTCGTGGAGAAGCATTTGATTCACGTTATGTGGGTCAGTATATTCAAAATTGGGCACTCTCGGGTGGTGGAAACCAATGGGATAGACACGGGTATGTAGCAGGAAGTGATGCCGCTGGTGAAAAATGGAGACAGCACTACTTTGCTCTGGGCAAAAACCTTGACATCATAATTAAAGATGGGACTGAGACACAAAAGTGGGATTATGTGGGCGTTGCTCTGGCAATTAAAGCCTGGAGTTGGCAATCAACCACTGACTATCACGGAGAGATGATTTTGAAGCAAATCTTTGAACCCAACCGATACGTTTTTGATTATGACGGGCAGGATGAAATCTACGCAGAAGTGCAAAAAGAGTGCAATGACGCTCTGGCAGCCCTCAACAGAACGGACGGAAATTCATCAACTGCCTCTTTGCTGAGGGGTGATGCTTTTTCTTCTTACAAAGGAGATAAAAACAAATGGATAAAATTTGTGTATGCTATCTTGGCTCGAAACGCTCATCACATTAGCAACAAAGCGAGTTATGACCCCAATAAAGTGATTGAATACGTTGATAAATCCCTTGCTTCAAATGCGGATAATCTAAATGTTATTCACAACGCATCAAGTTCAACGGATGCTAACTTTTTTGGGGCGTTAAGAAACAATATGGCAAATTATCGCCAAACGATTTTTGCTTTATCATTAGTGGATGGAACCGTTTTCGATAAAAATATTGACCCCCGTTTGCCCTTTATGTTTACGCCATCGCCCGATGGTGTTTACCGTGGTGTGTTTCCAGGCAGTGGAGACCCCAACAACGTAGCAGGAAACGCAAGACGAATTCCAACAATTTGGGGTATTCAGCCCGCCAGCATTCCATCAAGTATTACAAAAGGAAAATACGTTTTCCAAGATGCGGCTGATTATCCAATTATAACCTATTCGGAACTGCAATTCATCAAAGCAGAAGCCGCTCTGAAAAAGGGCGACCAAGCCATGGCATTAGATGCCTTCAATAAAGGAGTAAACGCCAGCATGGATTTTGTAAACTCCTACGTTCCTGCGGCTGATAGAGCAACTTTTGCCACAAATCGCACAAGGTATCTTGCCAGCACAGCCATTCCCAAAACAGCAGCTACTTTGAAATTGAGCGATATTATGTTGCAAAAATATATTTCAATGTATGGTCACGGTGCTTTGGAGACGTGGGTAGATTTACGTCGTCATAAATACAGTCCTGATGTTTATACGGGCTTTTCACTTCCAACCGCTTTTTTCCCAGATAACAATGACAAACCTGTGCAAAGAGTACGCCCACGTTTTAACTCGGAATACGTTTGGAACAGAAGTTCATTAGAAAAATTGGGAGGTAATAATCCTGATTATCATACTTACGAAATGTGGTTTACCAAACCTTAACAAATAGAAAAATGCTAAAAATAATGTATAAATCGTTTGCAATCGTCAGCGTAGGAATGTTGATGTTTGCGTGTGGAAATGAAGCTAATATTCTCCAAAATATCAGCCCCGCAACGGGGGCGAAAGTTCGCTTTGTTCATGCCGCAGTGGATGTAACGAATGTAGAAATTTCCGTAAATGACAAAAAATTTGCGGGCGTCATCACCATTCCGCCAGCCCCATCGGGAACAATTGCTTATGGAGCGGGCTATCCCGTTTTGAGTTCAAGTAATTCAGAATATGCCCTTACGCCCGCAGGAAGCACAAAAGTTGATGTAACGGTGGCAGCAACTGCCACTGTACCAGCAGCCCCTTTGTTTTCGGGAACGGTGAACGTGGAAGATGAAAAATTTTATTCCATCTTCGCAGTTGGTCAAGCCCCAGCGGTTACGCCATTAGTAATCAATGATGTTTTACCAGCACCAAGTGGAAATAACTTTTTCATCCGTTTAATAAACGTTTCTCCAAACGCCACTACAGCTGAATTATTACTTGCGGGAAATAGCATCATAAAAGATGTGCCATTCAGAGCAGGTGGGGAAACTTTTATCTCCATCCCCTTGGCTGATTACACGTCTGGAACTCGTTTCACGCCATATTCCATCAGAATCTCCGATGGGAAAGGCGGAACTTCAACTTTTACTTCTACAACAAATATCACCAATATTTTTCCAGGAAGAGTATTGACCGTTTTTGTGAGAGGATTGGTTAAAGGGACGGGAACAAAAGCCGTTGGTGCGGGGTGGTATTACAACAGATAAAGTATCCAAATTCACTAAATAAAAAAGCGTGCTGAATCCATTTCAGTACGCTTTTTCGTTTTAATAAAATATCATCCCATTTTTTATTTATTCTTACACTTAATGGATAATATAATACCATTTCAAGATAACAACCTCATTAGTCATTTTTAATCAAAATCACTATCTTTGACTATACTGAATCATTAAAGCAATCCCACAATGCTCAAACTATTCAAAAATACTCAACCCATTGCGTATTTAGCTTTTGTTTTTTCCCTCTCATTTTCAGGTAAATCCCTTGCTCAACAAGCTAAAAATAACCTCCTATTCCAAACCAGCGAGGTAAATAATACGATGGTACAGTTTGATGCTGATAAAGGGAGTATCATGCGTTTTTATGCAACCAACAGCACGGCAAATACGAATGGAATACCCTATAATTCAAGCAACTACCACTCGCCAGAACGCCGTCAAAGGCTTGTCAAATTAATCGGTGATTATAAAAAACAATTGAATGAGCTGGATTTTGAGGCGATGTCAATTCATGGAAAAGTGGATTATATTTTGTTCAACCGCAATCTGGAATCTGAACAATATCAACTCCAACAGCAACAAAAAACTTATGAGCAGGTAAAGCAATATTTCCCGTTTGAAGAAAAAATTTATGCCCTCGAAAAACCCCGCCGCCGTGGTCTGAAAGTCGATGGGGCGGAGGTTGCCAAAGTCTTAGAAAACATCAGAAAAGAACTCGTCCTGCAAATAAAAACATTCAGCAAAGCCGATAGTCTCGAAAAACCTTTGTCAGTTTTTGCCAGTAATCACGCCAAAGGTTTGCAGGAGATTCTGAAAAATTATTTTGATTTTTATAATGGCTATGACCCACTTTTTTCGTGGTGGGTTCCTAAAACCTATACCGATTTAAACGCCCTAATGGCTGAATACGCCTCTTTACTGCAATCAAGACGAATAATATCTGATGTATTGCAAGATGATGGCAGTGGAATTGTGGGCATACCGATTGGTAGAAAAGAATTAATCCGTCAATTACAGACTGAATTTATCCCTTATTCACCCGAAGATTTGGTCAATATTGCCAACAAAGAATTCGCTTGGTGCGATGCCGAACTGCTAAAAGCATCCCGTGAAATGGGTTTTGGCGATAATTGGAAAAATGCCCAAGAAAAAGTAAAAACTGCCTTCGTTCCGCCTGGCGAACAGCCCCAAGCTATGCTGGATTTGTATAATCAATCAGTAGAATTTTTAAAAAAGAACGACCTCCTCACGATTCCTCCATTGGCGGAAGAAACTTGGCGAATGTATATGATGTCTGCCGAAGCCCAAAAACGCAATCCGTTTTTCTTGGGTGGTGAATCACTCATTGTGTCATATCCGACCAATGAAATGACTTTTGATGAAAAAATGATGAGTATGCGAGGAAATAATCCGCACTTCTCGAGGGCAACCGTGCATCATGAACTCATTGCAGGGCATCATCTTCAACAATTTATGTCGGGCAGATACAAAACCTATCGACACTTTGATACGCCTTTTTGGGTAGAAGGCAATGCTCTTTATTGGGAAATGTTGCTTTGGGATTTAAAATTTCCCCGCAGTCCCGAAGATAAAATTGGGATGCTATTTTGGCGAATGCACCGCTGTGCCAGAATAATTTTTTCATTGAATTATCACTTAGGAAAATGGACTCCGCAACAATGTATTGATTTTTTGGTGGACAGAGTCGGACACGAACGAGCTAATGCCGAAGGTGAAGTAAGACGTTCATTTACAGGTGGTTATAGTCCTTTATATCAAATTGCTTACATGGTCGGAGGCTTACAATTCAGGGCTTTGAAAGATGAAATGGTCGGTTCAAAACAAATGACTTATCGTCAATATCACGATGGAATTTTACAAGAAAATGCCCTTCCCGTTGAATTATTAAGAGCAATTATGACCAATCAGCCTTTGAAGAGGGATTTTAAAACCAATTGGAAATTTTATAAATTCTAAAATTGCCACACGGATTTGACGGATTTTTTTATTGATGATTAGAAAAAATACTAAAAATTGATATTTTAAATCCGTGTCCAATCCATCTAATCCGTGTGCCATAATTATATCAGCATAAATCATGAATTCAGACCCGCAAAGTTCAAATTTTAAAAGTTCACTTACATTATTTGATGCCACAATGATTGTGGCAGGCTCCATGATTGGCTCAGGCATCTTCATTGTCAGTGCCGATATTGTTCGGAATGTGGGTTCGGCAGGGGCATTAATTGGCATTTGGGTACTCACGGGCTTTCTCACAGTAGCAGCGGCATTGAGCTACGGCGAGCTGAGCGGAATGTTTCCCAAAGCGGGCGGGCAGTATGTCTATCTCAAAGAAGCCTTCAATCCACTAACGGGCTTTCTGTATGGTTGGAGCTTTTTTGCCGTTATTCAGGCGGGAACTATTGCTGCTGTTGGCGTAGCATTTAGCAAATTTGCTGCCTATATTTTTCCATTTCTTAGCGAAAAAAATATCCTTGTCGATTTGGGTTTTCTCCAAATTTCAGCCGCTCAAATTATGTCTATTTGCTTAATTATTTTTCTTTCGTACATCCATACTCGGGGCGTAAAAGAAGGAAAAATTATTCAAACAACCTTCACCGTTGTTAAGCTACTCGCCTTATTTGGCATGACCATTTTTGGATTTATCCTTGCCGCAAAAAGTGAAATTTGGGAAGCCAATTGGAACACGGGTTTTACTGTCAATAAAATGGAAGGCAACAGCCTCGTTCCCTATTCATCAGGACTTGCCATCATGGGGGCAATTTCTATCAGTTTAGTGGGTAGTTTATTCAGTAGCGACTCTTGGAATAACGTAACTTTCATTGCGGCGGAAATTAAAAATCCTGCCAAAAACATCGGTAGAAGCCTTTTTTTAGGTACAATTATCGTAACCGTCATTTACGCACTCACCAATTTGATGTACCTCAGCGTACTTCCGCTCAATGAAATTGCTCATGCCGAAAACGACCGTGTGGGCGTGGTGGCTTCGCAACATATTTTTGGTAATTCGGGTACATTAATCATTGCCATTTTTCTTATGATTTCTACTTTTGGATGCAACAATGGCGTGATTCTATCGGGAGCAAGAGTTTATTACACGATGGCAAAAGATGGGCTTTTCTTTAAAAATTTAGGACAATTAAACAAGAATGGAGTACCCGAAAAAGCCCTATGGATTCAATGTATTTGGGCTTCAGTATTGTGTCTGAGCGGGAAATATAACCAATTATTAGACTATGTAATCTTTGTGGTTTTGATATTTTATATTCTCACCATTATTGGCATTTTCAGACTACGAAAAACGCAACCCAACCTCCCCCGCCCCTACAAAGCAATCGGCTATCCTGTTTTGCCAATCATCTATATTTTATCAGCCTCAACCATCTGCTTGATGCTTTTAATTTACAGATACAACTCATCTTTGCCAGGTTTAGGAATTGTACTATTGGGCATTCCTCTTTATTATTATTTTGTTAGAAAAGAAAGATTTTTAGATACTGAGATATGATTTTTTTTAATAAGTAATTAAAAATCAGAAATTTACAAAATAAAATCGGTGGCACGGCTCGAAGCCATACCACCGATTTTTACTTACAAATAATGCCAACAAAAATATGGTAATAGACAAAAAATCCTTTTAAATCTGCGTTACGTAGTATCTGTGTATTCAGCGTTCCATTCATCACTTTTTCAAAATCATAAAAACATTACTAACTGACCTTTCGCCCAAATGGTCAAACTGTTTATTATCACAGGGATGATTAACAATACCGTGGTCTGGCTGCCCTTTTACATACATTGCCGTTGAACCACCACCGTCTAAATTGATAGCGTTTTTGCAGTTTAGCATTCTTGATAAATAGGTCAATTCATGAAGATTCATGCCTTGTGCCATCGCATTTCTGCCGTCCACTGTAATTAATAGTAAATTATCATCATTCGTTATGCAAGCACAAGTGCGGGGATGGCGGTTATTATTAAACGCATTTACTTCTTAATTCTTGCTCTTCGTTGTCATAAATCAACAAAGGACCAGTCACTAAAATACTTGATTGAGGCAAAGATTTCTCCCAATAATATTTTCCACCACCTTTTACTAATCTGAACTTTATTATCATCCACTGTAATGGCAGATAAACCATATGTCAAGACTTCTTTGTTGGGCGTATAGGAAGCTGAATCCAAAATTCTTCTATCTATCTTAATAAAATCAACAGCCCCCCTCCTTAGTATTGAAAAAACCGCCATTCACTGCTACCAGAGCATTATTCTCCATCGCTAATAAACTCGTAGATTTGAGTTTACGCAAATTATCACCTCGGAAATCTGAAAATCTGCCGAACCAAAAGCAACAAGCAATACGTGAATCGAACGAAGTACAA
>JAXHOK010000034.1:0-92734 GCA_034519515.1 Arcicella sp. | reverse complement strand
GTGCGTATGAACTTTACTGATATACCTAAACTTTTCAACCCAAACTTTTTCTGAAATCATACTAATATCATTTCTAATTAAATCAACAATTGTAGTGTGTTCGGCAAGTTCTTTTCGGTCTAATAAAATCACCTTTTCAGCCTCCAAAATATCCATAGAAATTGTGCCTTTCATCGGATGCGAAGAGATAATTCCGTCTTGAATTTTAACAAATATTTCGGGCGAAAATAATACAAATTTATCCTGAAAATATAGCTGATATTTCGCTCGACTTCGCTGGAAGATTTCTTGCAGACTGAGGTTAATTTTGATGTGCGTAGGCTTGGTCAAATTCGTCAAAAAACTATCACCCCGCAACAAGTGATTTTTGACAATTTGGAAAGAATATTCATATTCCGAGAAACTGATAGGGAATTTTTCTAAATAAAGTGGCTTTTCATAGGTAGATTTACCGAATTCAACATTAGTCTTTTCGTTGATTTTATAGAAAATATTTTTCATTTCGAGTTCCTCCAAAGTCAGCACGATGGGCTGTTTCATTTCATAGTCAATCATGAAAAGAAAAGGCGTTTTCGCCCGCCCCAAATCATTCATTTTTTGGACGGCTTCGCTGATGTTTAAGGAAGATATTGGGGGAGTTTTGTGCATTTAAAATACAACAATCAAAAAGCCCTAAAAAGTTTGGTTTTTTTAGGGCTTTTGAATACTAAATATTTTTTATTTTATGCGTATTCATATTCGACTTTTGAAGGCTCTACGGCTATTTCCTCTGGAACACCTCTTGTCTTCATTTGTTCAATGGCGTGTAAGGGAGCATCCAATTAATAAAGTACCCATGACTTCCATTAAACTTCCCGAAAGTAGAAATAACTTTCGGGAAGTTACCGAGAGATTTACTTCCCGAAAGTTATTTTTACTTTCGGGAAGTTCATACCAGAAGTGGGTATGTTTAAATTTGTATGCTCCCTAATGACAATGCAAATTTGTTCATTGTATATAAATATTATTCTAAATCCGCATTTTACCAAATAAAATTTCAGATTATCAATCCTTCAAATGCCCCCAATTCTCTCTTCTTTTGATTCTATACAACTGCATTTCGCTCACATCAAACTGTTTTGCCAACATTTTCATACGAGTTTTACGGTTTGGATTATCCAATTTTTCCCGAATAAACAACACTTTTGAAGGGTTCAATTTATGTCTTTTCCCTGCATGAATATCCTTGACCATATTGTCGATAGCTTGCACAACATCGGGGTTCTTTTTATTGTGAGCTTCTGATTCTTCTTTGGTTGCCCATTTTAGGTTTTCCAGACGATTATTAGTTTTGTCAAAGTCCAGATGAATTACAAATTTTTGCTCTTCGCTTTCTTTTGGCAAAAACTGTTCCGCCATAATTCTATGCAAGAGCAAATTTTTATTAATTACTTTTTTATTGGCAACTATTTTATATCTGAAAGTTCTGTATCCACTTGCAGTACTTCCTTTTAGAACATCTCCGTCTTTGATTTTGTCGATAAAACTCACCAAACGCCCATAAGTGGAAATGGCGTAACGTTTTTGGGACTCGTAGCCAAGACTGAATTCTTGCCACTTTTCATTATAATAATTTCTAATCATGTGTTTGAGATAAAAGATTTTTGAGTCTCCGACTCAAAATCTATGTATTCGTTTTGGTATTTTATTTTGTGTTATTACAAATGTGTAACAAGCAAAAAGCCCCAAAAGGTTTCATTTTAGAGCTTTTTGCAGAAACTATGTTATCAAGAAATTGGAATCCCCGCCTCAATCATCATTTGTTTTCCGATGGCTATTTGCTCTTTAAAATATTTATTTTTCTCTCGCAAATATTGATTAAAGGCTTCTTTAAATTCCTTCTGTTCTTCTTTTGAAAGGTCGTCATAATACGAAAACCATTCTCTTTCTACATAACTTTTTGCAAGCCAGTCCTTTGCTTGGTCTAATTTCTGAAAATACTCGTTAAAATTAAAATTTACCATGGTCTTACAGATTTTACGATTGCATTGATTTTTTTACATCTTCTATTAGAGAGTTTACTTCGTTAAAACTGTCCAATAATTCATCAATATCAGAAGGTGATACCTTGTCTTTGACTGCTTTGTCAAGGCTTTTAATTATTTCTTCCTTAATGGATAGAAAATGCTTCAATATGTTCTCTTTCATAAACATCTAAAATTAAAAAATCATTCTGTCATTTCAAACATTTAAGAAACAAAACTCTTTCCCTTCTCAACGGCATTTTTAAGTCCTGAAACGTCATTTCCTCCTGCCGTTGCAAAGAAGGGCTGACCGCCGCCGCCGCCTTTGATTTCTTTGGCGATTTCTTTGATAATTTGCCCAGCGTTGAGGTTTCTGGATGCAATTAAATTCTCGGCAATCATAACGGCTAATTGTGGTTTACCGTTTACTTCTGCTCCTAAAACGCAATACAAATCACCAATTTTTGCTTTTAATTCATACGCCAATTGCTTCAAAGCATCGGCAGAAGGCACTTCCACTACTTCGGCAATTACGTTTACTTCACCCACTGAAATAATTTTGGTGTATAATCTTTCTTTGATTTCTTGGAGTTTTTCGTTTTCCAAAACCTCAATTTTTTTCGCTAAAACATTACGTTCTTCTTGCAAGGCTTTCACGGCTTTTACTAAGTCATTTTGTCCTTTGAATAACTCCTTTATTTCATCAATAACGGATAATTGTTCATTGATAACTGACAAGGCTTTTTCGCCCGTATATGCCTCTACACGACGAACACCCGCAGAAACTGAACTTTCAGCCACAAATTTGAACAAACCAATTTCGCCCGTTGCGGGTACGTGCGTACCTCCGCAAAGTTCAAGCGAAAACGTTGGGTCGAAGGTGATTACTCTCACGAAATCGCCATATTTTTCACCAAATGTTGCCGTTGCTCCCATCTCTATCGCTTGTTGAATGGGTACGTTTCGTTTTTCGTCTAACTTGATATTTTCCCGAATTTTCTCATTGACCATCGTTTCAATTTGAGCCAATTCTTCATCGGTAACTTTCGAGAAATGGGCAAAGTCAAAACGAGTAACATCTTCGTTCTGAAAAGAACCTTTTTGTGAAACATGAGACCCCAAAACCCTCCGCATGGCAGACAACATCAAGTGCGTTGCAGTATGATTTTGAGTGATGCGATGTCTTCGAGATATATCTATTTGTGCTTTCAGCTTTCGGCTTTCGGCTTTCGGCTGTTGGTACTCCTCAATAAATTCTTCAAAGTTTTTATCCGTAGAAATATGAATGAATAAATCATTTTCTTTCTTAGTATCAGAAATTGCTATTGTTGTAGCCGACTGCTGATTGCCGAACGCCAAAAGCCCACTGTCTCCAACTTGTCCACCCATTTCTGCGTAGAAAGGTGTTTTATCCAACACAATATGCACTTCATTGCCCGTTTTGGTTTTTACCTTACGATATTTGATGATTTTTGCCTCACATTCCATTTCGTCATAACCCACAAATTCAAAGTCGAAATCTTCATCCGAAACAATTACCCAATCAGTGGCTTCTTTTGACGAATCTTTGCGAGAACGGTCTTTTTGAGCTTGTAGGGCGGTTTTGAAACCTTCTTCATCAATCGAAAGCCCATTTTCACGGGCAATCAAAGCCGTTAAATCCGATGGAAAACCGAATGTATCGGATAATTCAAAAACTGTATTTCCATCAATTGAACCATTTTTAGGCGTAATCTTAATAATATCATCCAAACGTTTCAATCCCGTTTCCAAAGTTCTCAAAAAAGAATTTTCTTCTTCCAAAATTACCCGTTGAATGAAATCTTGTTGAGCAATTAATTCTGGGAAAACGCCGTCAAATTGTTCTGCCAATAAAGGAATAATGGTATTCATAAACGGCTCACGGAAGCCCAAATAAGTATATCCATAACGAACGGCACGGCGTAAAATCCTGCGAATCACGTAACCAGCCTTATTGTTTGATGGTAATTGTCCGTCAGCAATGGCAAAAGCAATCGCACGAATATGGTCTGAAATTACTCTTAATGCAATGTCTGCCCACTTCTCTTCGCCATAAACTTTACCTGCTTTATCGGCAATAAATTTTATCGTATTTGAAAAAACATCGGTATCATAATTCGACTGTTTGCCTTGAATCGCCATGCACAAACGCTCGAAGCCCATACCCGTATCTACGTGTTTTGAAGGCAAAGGCACAAGTGAACCATCCGCCATGCGTTCAAATTGCATAAATACGTTGTTCCAAATTTCTACCACTTGCGGATGGTCGGCATTGACTAAATCCTTTCCAGAGGTCTTCGCTACTTCATCGGCATCACGCAAATCAATGTGGATTTCTGAACAAGGACCACACGGACCGGTATCGCCCATTTCCCAAAAATTATCTTTTTTATTACCCAAAATAATACGGTCTTCGCCCACCATTGACTTCCAAATATCCCAGGCTTCTTGGTCGAAAGGCACGCCATCTTTTTCGTCTCCTTCAAAAACAGACACGTAAATTCTATCTTTCGGTAATTTATAAACCTCCGTCAAAAGCTCCCACGACCACGCCAATGGCTTCTTTTTTGAAATAATCACCAAACGACCAGTTGCCCAACATCTCAAACATGGTGTGGTGATAGGTATCAAAACCTACATCTTCCAAATCGTTATGCTTTCCAGAAACTCGTAAACATTTTTGGGTATCGGCAATTCTTTTTGAAGGCGGCGTGCCATTACCCAAAAAGAAATCCTTGAACTGTGCCATACCCGAATTATTGAACATCAAGGTTGGGTCATTTTTTGCCACAAGCGGTGCAGAAGGAACGATAAGGTGTCCTTTGGAAACGAAAAAATCTAAAAATTGCTGACGTATTTGTCTGGAAGTCATTTCGATGTACGATTTTGGATTTATGATTTCGGATTTTTATTTCCGAAATTATAGTGGGTTTGACTTGATAAAGATTCAAGCCTTTTGAAAAGTCTGCAAATTTACAAAAATAGTTCTGATACCCGATGACTTATTTGGACATAAAGATTTTGATAGATGTTATTTTGAACGTTTTTTACAACATATTAGGTTGTCTAACAATTTTTATGGACACAGAGTTTCTCTGAGTTTTGCACGGAGTTACACGAAGAAAAAATTCTTTTAACTCTGTGAAAAACTCTGCGGCAGGCGTTTCTGTGAGACTTTTTGTCCACAAAAACTGTCAGAGAACCACATATTATCAAAACATTAATTCTTAATTTTTGAATTTTATTTGTATTTAATAAAATATTTTCGCTATATTTGAAATACAGTATTTAATCCTTTAAAGTGAAATTTCATGAAACGTATGCTCATTTGTCGAGAAAGATATATTTCTGATGATTTGCGATAATCTTTTGAGGAAAATCTTGGGAAAGTAGCCGATGATTTTGTCAAAGAGACCATTCGGGCTTTAATAGAACTGTTAGACCCTGATGGAAGGCAATTGTCTCCTTAGTGGCTTTCCCTTTAACATTATTGATTATGGAAGTTTCCAATTCTGTTGAGATTGGCAAGGCTATAACGTCTATTCGGAGAGAAAAAGAATTGAGTCAAACCGAATTAGCTCGTAAAGCAACCATTTCTAACTCTTATTTATCAGAGATAGAAGCCAATAAACGCACACCAGATTTAAACGTGCTAAAAAAAATCGCTGATGCTCTTGGCGTACCCATTGAACTGCTAATGATTAAGGCAGTGAACGAACAAAATATTTCCGACCCCGACCAAAAACGTTTGGCTCGGGAAATAGCTCCTTTGCTTGAAAATTTAGTAAAAATCCTTTATCAAAAACCAGCAATGGCTTGATTTAGACTAATTTAATTGCCATATTTACTCATTTACTGCCTCTTTGTTTTGAACATGACTTAACCATCGTGATAAATTTATGGAAGTCCTCACTAAACGCTATTATTCCATTTCAGAAGTGGCTCAGATGTTTGATATGAACATCTCTAAGCTCCGTTTTTGGGAAGAACAATTCCCAACACTCGAACCTAAACGAGACCGTTCGGGCGATAGAAAATATACCCAAGATGATATTAAACATTTACAAGAAATTGTAGAACTTGTTGATAGTCAAGGATATACGATTGAAGGGGCAAAAAAGGCTTTGGAAAATAAAAAGAAAAAAAAGAATGCCAATCAGGGAGTGATTGATAAACTGAATGAAGTAAAATCGTTTATGGAATATTTGCGAGGTTCTTTGGGGGAGGAAAGTGAGGAGGGGGAAGACAGGAATTACGGAGAATAAATGATAATTTTGATCATTATCTTGGGACACTCCGTTTTGAATAAACTTTTCATTTTTTCAAGTTAATCAAACTCGAACATCGAAAAACGAGTATCGAACATCAAAACCACAATGCCAACCACTCACGATAAATTATACCAAATTGCTCTTACCTTGATTCCCAAAATTGGCGATGTCCTTGTGCGTCAGTTGATTAGCTATTGCGGTTCGGCGGAAGAAGCCTTCAAAACGCCAGTAGCCAAACTCCTCAAAATTCCGAATATTGGCAAAACCATTGCCCAAAACTTACAGGATAAATCTGTGTTGGAAAACGCTTGGAAAATCATTCAAGAAGCTGACAAACAGGAAGTTGAATTGCTTTTTTATACCGATAAAAATTATCCCAATCGGTTAAAACAATTGTACGATTCACCCGTGCTGATGTATTACAAAGGCAAGGCTGATTTGAATGTTACCAAGACTGTTGCCATAGTCGGTACACGTAAATCTACGGATTATGGTAAGGTGATTACCGAGCAGATTGTTTCAGAATTAGCCCCACTTAATTCCCTAATTATTAGTGGATTGGCTTACGGAATTGATATTATTGCTCACAAAGCCTGTTTAAAAAATAACGTTCCAACGATTGGCGTGATGGCGAGTGGCGTTGATTTTATTTATCCTTATCAACACAAAACCACCTCAATCCAAATGCAAGAAATTGGAGGGATTTTGACGGAACAAACCTTTGGAACTCAGCCCGACCCACGGTTTTTTCCACAAAGGAATCGCATCATTGCGGGGATGGCAGATGTTACGATTGTGGTGGAAGCTGCCACGAAAGGCGGAGCATTAATTACGGCAGAATATGCCAATAATTATCACAGAGACGTTTTTGCGGTGCCTGGGATGATTGGAAAATCGTTTTCGGAAGGTTGTAATAAATTAATCAAGGAAAATAAAGCCCAAATTTTTACGGGCGTAAAAGACATAATCGAAGCCCTAAATTGGGATATGGAAGGGCATGAGAAAAGCAATAATCAGAACGCAGCGATAGATTTTTCTAATTTTACTGAAGAGGAAAGTCAGGTGATGGCACTGCTCCATAAAAACCAAGAAATGCAGATTGATGATTTAGCTTGGCAAACGCAAATTCACGTTGCCAAGCTATCATCTTTGTTACTAAACCTTGAATTTCAAGGATTTATCAGGTCTTTGCCTGGGAAAAAATATAAGGTTAGTTATTAGGCGGGCGGATATGGAATGCCCCGGATGGAATCGTATTATGATCCTTTTGTTTGATATCTTGGACCCCCCCTGAATCTGCCACATTTCGAGCTTGCTTATCTGGGAATATATCTTTTAGAGCTCCAATAGGATATCCCTTTGTCTTAGATGATCTCCATCCATATTTTAGCCCCATTTTTAGAAGCCCCATATCTTTCTAGAATCTTTATCTTTATAGTATAATCTAATATCAAATTCCCTCCCCCAATTTTAGCTCCATTCTCATTCCCCTTGTATTAGATAGCTCCCCTGATATATTCGCCCATTTTTAGTAGATACTCCCATAGCCCGCTAATACATTTCGCATCCTCATTCCTCCCTTCTTTGCTTGTGAAGTCTTCTTCTTTATTTTATTCTCCTTTTTCAGTTTCATTTGTTTTCTTTGCTTTAGTTTTCTTTCTTAGATTTTAGCCTTATCATTATTTCTTTTTTTTATTCTCATTTCTCCTTTAGATCCCTTCCTTCCTGTCTGCTCGCATCTCCATTTGCCCCCATCTTCCCCCATCCCTCCGTTTTTTTTGTGTTCCCCATCCCCCATTCCCCTCCCCTGTCCCCCTTTCCTCCCCCCCCCCCCCGTGTTACTGATGAAAACTTTTCCCAATAAACTCCAAAGCTGGAATAATTCCCGAACGCCAATAATCCCAGGTATGTCCGCCTTCACGCATACGGAACTCGTGAGGGACTTTTTTATCAGTCATAGCAATATGAAATAAAGAATTCCCTTTTGTCAAGAAATCATCATCGCCGCAATCAATCCAGTATCTTACTTTTTTCAAGTCCTCGGCTGATTTAGTTTCCACCATTTTTAAGGCTGAATTTTCGTGCCACGATTTTGTAAGGCGGTCTTTTCCTACTAAATCTCTGCCGAAAAGTTGTCCCAAAGTGCGGTCATAATTCTCTTTTGGAAAAACCTCAATCGTTGTATCATCCCAAATGGCAGCACTCAACGGGGCAACGGCGGTAAACATATCAGGATATTTTAAGGCATAATTCAACGAACCAAAACCGCCCATCGAAAGCCCCGCAATGCCTCTGAATTGCTTTTTAGCCTTGATTTTATACGTTTTTTCAATGGTTGGCATAAATTCTTTTACGAAGAAATCTTCATATTTTTCTTTTCCATCATACGAATTCATATAAAAACTCACGCCTCCGTCAGGCATCACAATAATCATTGGTGGGATTGTCCCATCTGAAATTGCTTTGTCCACCAAACGATTGATTTCGCCAAATTGTAACCAGCCCGTATCATCATCCGTATAACCGTGAAGCAAATAAACAACGGGATAATTACGTTCAGATTTTTCGTAGTCTGCGGGTAAATAAATGGTGTATTTGACATCTTTACTCAAAATGGCACTCTTCACCATTTTGCCTTCCATGACTTTTCCCATGTTTTGGGCAAATGCGGTGGAAGTAAAAATTAGGAGGGTAATTAAAAAGGAAAATTGTTTTTTCATGTTGTGGATTGTTTTAGTTATGGAGAACGACATAACTTATTGGAACGAATCCTGACAGGTTTTGAAAACCTGTCAGGATTTTGAAGATTCTAATTCTGACAAGTTATGTCGTACTCTATATTTCTGTAAATAAAGTTAAAATTTGGGATATAAAAAAGGCTTGTCAGTTTTATAACCAACAAGCCCGGGCAAAATCTCTATTCTCACTAAACCCTATCCCCAGCCCCTAACACCTACTTTTTAAACACTCCACTCCGAAGGATTAGCTCGCCATTCTTGCAAGGTAATCATCTGACTTTCAGAGATGTAATTCTTTTTAGCGGCTTCGCCAATTAAAGTTTCATAATCGCTCAATGTGTAAAAACTGAGATTTTTATCGGCAAAATTCTTTCGAGCCAGTTCAAATCCGTAAGTAAAAATAGCCACCATTCCCAGGACATTTGCCCCTGCTTCACGCAATGCTTCAACCGCTTTCAGAGAACTTCCACCCGTGGAAACTAAATCTTCAATCAAAACTACTTTCTGACCTTTTTTGATATTTGCCCCTTCAATTTGATTACCCATTCCGTGTTTTTTAGGTTCTGGACGGACATAACAAAAAGGTAATTCCAACCAATCTGCCACCAAAGCACCCTGAGCAATTCCTGCCGTGGCAACACCCGCAATAATATCAACATCGCTCCAGTAGGCTTGAACGGCAGATGCCAAGCCATTTTTGATAGCGGTTCTAACTTTGGGATGAGAAAGCGTAATTCGGTTGTCGCAATAAATAGGCGAATTCCAACCCGAAGCCCATTTAAAAGGGACATCAGGATTGAGTCTGACAGCTTTGACTTCGAGCAACATCGAAGCCACATTTTCAGCAAGGGTAAGTTGTGCCATTTGTGTGGTTTTGTTAATTCTTTTGCAAAAATAGAAACTCTCGTGTATGTTTCATTACAAAAAGTTTAATTTTACGGTAGAATCCCGAAAATATGACCATCTTTATCAACGATTTTATTCTTAAAATTATCAGCCACAAGAAGGCTCAGAAACTTTCTACTACTGACTTTGACCATTTGATTGATGCTCAATTGGAAGCCATCAAACCAGAAAATCTGTCGGGTCATGTGATGATTATCAATATCCTTCCGCCCACGATTACACGGCTTTTTACGATTATCAAAACAACAGAATTGCCTCATTTACAATGTATTAACTTGATTTCGGATAACGAAGAAGCCATTGAAAATTTGATAAAATCACAGTATAAAGTTTTAAAAGCGGCGGGTGGCGTAGTGAAAAATTCGGAAGATAAAATTCTGATGATTTACCGCTTGAAAACGTGGGATTTACCCAAAGGAAAATTAGACAAAGGTGAATCTTCAAAATCAGCAGCCGTGCGTGAAGTACAAGAGGAGTGTGGCGTAAAAGCGAAATTGGGCGAAAAGATTTGTACCACTTTTCATACTTATACCTACAAAAATATTGACATTTTGAAACAAACAAAATGGTATGAAATGGATTTAATAGATGATTCCAAAATGAAACCCCAAGCCGAAGAAGACATCGAAAAATTGGAGTGGATGGACAAGAATCAAACTAATTCAGCCTTGTTAAACTCCTATTCTTCAATACGTTATGTGTTAAAAAAGTTTTATAAATAAGGTTGCACGGCGGTTCGACGGTTCGATAGTCTTGTCCGTGGAAAACTAATCAACAGCGGACAAGGCTGTCCGTAATACATAAATCATCAATTCAATGAAAAAGCAAACCAAAGCCATCAGAATTCAAGCGGAACGTTCTCAGAATCGTGAACATTCCGTACCCTTATATCTTACTTCAAGTTTTACCTTTGAAAGTGCCGAAGAAGGACGTGCCATTTTTGCCGAAGAACAAGCAGGAAATATTTATTCACGCTACATGAATCCCAACGTGGACGAATTCGTGGACAAAATGTGTATGCTCGAAAATACCGAAGACGGCATTGCTTTTGCCACGGGCATGGCAGCAAATTATGCGGCAATGGCGGGGTTGCTCCAACAAGGCGACCACGTGGTGGCTTCAAAAGCCCTTTTTGGCTCGTGTATTCAGATTTTGACGAAAATTTTGCCAAAATTTGGGGTTACTTGTACCTTCGTAAACGGACATAATTTGGCGGAATGGGAAGCAGCAATTCAAGAAAATACCAAATTTTTATTCTGTGAAAGTCCCTCAAATCCAGGTTTGGAATTGATTGATTTGGAAGGAATTTGTCAGCTAAAAGCCAAGCATAATTTGATTTTGGCAGTGGATAATTGCTTCGCCACGCCCATCATCCAAACGCCCGCCGATTGGGGTGCAGATTTGATAATTCATTCTGCCACAAAATATATTGACGGTCAGGGACGTGTGTTGGGAGGCGTGGTGTGTGGACGTGAAGATTTGATAAAAGAAATCCGATTCTTTGCTCGTCATACGGGACCTTCAATGTCGCCTTTCAATGCGTGGATATTGTCTAAAAGTCTGGAAACGTTATCGTTACGGATGGAAAAACATTCGGATAATGCCATTAAATTAGCGTTAGCATTGGAGAAAAATCCTGCGTTGAACGAGGTGAAATATCCGTTTTTGGCCTCTCATCCACAATATGAATTAGCGAAAAAGCAAATGAAAATGGGCGGTGCAATTCTCACGATTGACGTAAAAGGTGGTTTTGAGGTAGTAAACGAAATGTCGAAATACTTAAAAATTGCCTCAATTTCTCCAAATTTGGGCGATACCCGAACCATCATCACGCATCCAGCTTCCACAACGCACTCAAAACTAAATGCCGAACAAAAAGCCGAAGTAGGCATCACGGACGGTTTAGTAAGAGTAGCCGTAGGTTTAGAAGCCGTGGAGGATTTGATTGCGGATTTTGAACAGGCTTTGGAGAAGGCAATGGTGGCGGTTTTGGTTTCTTAAATAAATATTCAAATGTCCCAAAAATACCCCATAGGCATACAAAGTTTTGAAAAATTACGAGAAGGAAATTTCTTGTATATCGATAAAACGCCCTATTTACATGAATTGGTAAATTCAGCAGGATATTATTTTCTGTCTCGCCCTCGAAGATTCGGTAAGTCGCTGTTTGTCAATACCATAGAGGCATTATTTCAAGGCAAAAAAGATTTATTCAAAGGGCTTTTTATTAAAGATAAATGGAATTGGGAAGAAACAAATCCAGTCATCAAAATTTCATTTAGCAATATTGATCATAAGGAATTAGGGCTTTCTAAAGCTATTAAAATTGAATTAAGAAAACTTGCCGTTAAAAATGGTTTTGAGTTAGAATCGGAGAGTAATGGTTTGATGCTTAGGGAGTTAATAGAAACTGTTGCTAACAAATATGGGAAAGTAGTCGTACTGATAGATGAATATGATAAGCCCATTATTGATTATTTAGGGGAAGACACTGCAAAAGCTCTTGAAAATCAAAGTATTCTCAAAGGTTTTTATTCAATTTTGAAAGATGCTGATGATTATCTTCGGATGGTTTTCATTACGGGTATTTCTAAGTTTTCAAAGGTTAGTATTTTCTCTGATTTGAATAATCTTCAAGACCTTTCTATAAATGATAATTTCGCAGGAATTTGTGGAATCACTCAGCAAGAATTAGAGGTCAGTTTTAGTAGTGAAATAGAATTATTTGATAAAGAAAAAATTAAAGAATGGTATAATGGTTATTCTTGGGACTTAGTAACTAAGGTTTATAATCCGTTTTCCTTATTGAATTTTTTCTCAAATGATGGTGTTTTTCGTAATTACTGGTTTGCAACAGGCACACCGTCATTCTTAGTAAACTTGAGTAAGGAAAGGCAATATATTGATTTTGAAGGAATTACATTATATTCAGAAGAATTGGATGCGTATGGGATTGAGAAATTAGAGTTAATTCCTTTAATGTTTCAAACTGGATATTTAACACTCAAAAAACAAAGCGAAGAAGATTACTACGAATTAGACTATCCAAATCTTGAAGTCAGAAGGTCTTTTTTGAATGTATTAGTAAATGCTTATATTCAAGACCAATCAAATTCAGGAGCTATTTTGGTTAATAAATTGAAAACCAGTTTAGAAGATGGAGACCTTGAGAAAGTCCAACAAATCATCAATACGCTTTTTAAATCTATTCCTTATACCCTTTGGCAAAAGGAGAACGAGCATTTTTATCATGCTATTATTCATCTGATTTTCAAGCTATTAGGCATCTACATTGATTCGGAAGTCCAAACCTCAGACGGGCGAATGGATGCCCTTGTGAGATTAGAAAAGTATGTCTATTGCTTTGAGTTCAAGTTAGATGAATCGGCAGAAAAGGCTTTGGAACAAATTGAGAAAAAGGAATATTTAACGCCTTATTTGCATCAAAATAAAAAGTGTATCGGTATTGGCGTAAACTTTTCAAAGGAAGAGAAGAAGGTGAAGGAGTTTGTTTGGAGGGAATTTTAAATTTTACATACATCGCTATACATGAACAAAATATTTATTCTGCTCATCATTACGTTTATATTTTTCTCATTTTCCGAAGAGAATTTCAGTAAACAATACGCCCAAAGTATTACAAAAAATGCTCTTTTTAACCACCTTTCCGTATTGGCAAACGACAACATGAAAGGCAGATTGACGGGGTCGCCCGAACAAAAAATGGCGGCACATTACATCGCCAGTCATTTTGCTGAAAACGAAATTATGAAAGTTGCCAATTGGGTTAATGATAGTACCCAAATCTATTCATATTTTCAAAAGTTCTACCTAAAAGAATACTTCGGCGGACAATTCAGCCCGATGATTAATCCAACCCCTGAAAATATTAAAAGTAAGGGCGTAATGGCAACTGAAAACGTTTTAGGCTTGGTAGAAGGAACGGATAAAAAAGAGGAGTTTGTGGTAATATCTGCCCATTACGACCATATTGGCACAAAAAACGGAATAATTTACAACGGTGCAGACGATGATGGTTCTGGAACGGTGGCGATTATGGAGATTGCGAAAGCATTTGCCAAAGCAAAAAAAGAAGGACACCCACCCAAAAGAAGCATTTTATTTATTGCCTTCACGGGCGAAGAACAAGGACTTTTAGGGTCAAATTATTACACACAAAATCCGCTCATTCCATTATCAAATATCGTTTGTGATTTGAACATTGACATGATTGGTCGGATAGATAGGAAACATAAAAAAGAACATGATTATTTGTATTTGGTAGGTTCTGACAGAATCTCAAAAGAGTTACATCATCTTAGCGAAAAGGTAAATGCCTCAACGATGAACCTCAAATTTGATTATGAATACAATTCAGAATCTGACCCTTTGCAATTATATTATCGCTCCGACCATTACAATTTTGCCGTTCATAAAATCCCTATCATCTTCTATACCAGTGGTTTGCATCCAGATTATCACGAATCTACCGATGATTTAGAAAAGATAGATTTTGATATTCTACAAAAGAGAACGCAATTGATTTTTCATACGGCTTGGGAAATTGCGAATCGGGAGGAGGGATTGCAGTAAGTTTTCTCAACATAAAATTTTAAAATGTACATAGCCCTCATAATTTGCCTTAGTCTTGTCCTCGCCAATACCGTTATTGGCGTTTATGCCGAACGCAAAATCTCCGCTTTTATGCAAGACCGTTTGGGTCCGATGGAGGTGGGAAAATACGGCTTGCTCCAAGTCTTTGCCGATTTATTAAAATTGCTTCAAAAGGAAGATATTGTGCCTGCATTAGCCAATAAACGACTTTTTTTAGTAGCTCCGTGCTTAATTTTCATTGCCGTTTTTGCGGGTTTTGCCGTTTTGCCACTTGGTCCAAGTGAGTATTTGCAAGGCTCTCAGGTGGATATTGGCGTGTTTTATCTGTTGGCAATTATTTCCATTGATATCATCGGGATTCTGATGGCGGGTTGGGCTTCCAATAATAAATATTCCCTTTTCGGAGCAATGCGTTCGGTGGCTCAAATTATTTCCTACGAAATTCCTTTGGGCTTGTCGGTCATGTGCGTTGTGATGATTTCGCAAACGCTTAATTTGCAAGAAATCAGTCTCCAACAAGGGATTTATACTTCTGAAACCGCTTATCTTTTTGGTTTGAAATCCTTGAACATTGATGTTACTAATGTGGGTGGAATGTTGTCTTGGAATATCGTCCGAGTACCGTTTTTCTTTCCCATTTATATCATATTTTTCATCGCCTCTCTGGCAGAATGTAATCGCTCTCCTTTTGATTTGCCCGAAGCCGAATCTGAATTAGTGGGTGGTTTTCATACTGAATATTCTGGAATGCGTTGGGGTTTGGTGTTTCTTTCTGAATACGGTATGATGTTGTTAGTCAGCGTGTTGGGAGCGATTTTGTTTTTTGGTGGATGGAATACACCTTTTCCAAATATCGGTTTCTTGAAATTAGCCAACTGGACTTCGGGCGAACCCAACACGTGGGCAGGAGCATTATGGGGCTCATTTTGGTTATTACTGAAAGCCTACATTAGTATCTTTATCATGATGTGGATTCGCTGGACGTACCCACGTTTGCGAGTGGATCAATTGATGTATTTAACCTGGAAAGTCCTCACACCTTTTGCTATTTTGGGAATTTTTTTATCGGCTATTTGGCGATTACTAATGGTTTGATGGCACGCAGATAACGCAGATTTTCAACCGCAGATTTTAATAATTAAAGTCCCCTTGATGGATTGATGTAGAAATCATAAAAAATATTTATCTTTACTTTATGAACCACTACGAAGAAAGTTTAGAATTGAAACGATTATTAGAGAAGTATCTGTTAGAAATTGATGACGCTATTTTGAGTTATCCACCTTTTGGCGATGATGAAAAATTTGAATTTCTTATCAAGAAAGCAATCAGTTACAGAAACATTATCCAACAAATTAAAACCGAATTAGCATAATCATGGATAAATTATTAGTAAAAAAATATCAAGAGGCTATAAAAAATGCTACTTCACAAGAGGAAAAACAAAGCATTGCTTCACAACTTCATACCTATGTTTCAACGTTATCATTAAGCGAACAAGAAGAGTATAAAACAGGTGTGATTATGACTATTGAGAGTAAATTTGAAGTAATGGATAAACTCCTTGCCGCATACGAAGCTATCAAAAAAGATGATTTAGTTTTAGCTTGAAATCAAACCGTTGAAGTATTAAAAATTTAAGAATCATGACTGAGAAATTAATTCTATCTGAAATTTAGGAACGGGAAAATAATAAGTGGATGAATTTTTAAATGTTATTTTTTGTGCCAATCAAGGCGATAAAACCGTGCGACGGTCGCCGCAGTTTAGCATCGCTAAATGAGGATTTAATCTGGGCGGCATTCCGCAACGTAGAGTGGTGCAAAAAAGGGCATTTAAAAAACGTCTACTTATTGTTTTTCAGTTCCTTATTAACTTCCTAAAACTTTGAAATTGGAAGTTTTGCATCTTTCTTGAAAGAAGAGTACAAGCATAAACACATAGAGAAAGTTGAGAATCTAAGAATTTTTGGAAAATCAAAAGGACGGTATAAGCTTTCGCCTGATTTTAATGCTCCTCTTGAAGACTTCAATGAATATATGTAATAATGAAATACATAATTGACACTTATACTTTTTCTACATCAACATTCTTATCTTCAAATGAATCTTCCAAAACTCATCGTAATCCTCGGACCAACTGCCAGTGGAAAAACCCACTTAGCCGTTCACTTAGCCCATCAAATTAATGGGGAAATTATCAGTGCCGATTCCCGACAAGTTTATCGGTCGATGGATATTGGCACAGGCAAAGATTTAAACGAATACATGGTTGATAATCAAGCCATTCCGTATCATTTAATTGATATTCTGGATGCTGGCGAACAATATCATATTCACCTTTTTCAACAAGATTTTTTGAGAGTTTACAACGACATCATCGCCAGAGGAAAAACGCCCATTCTTTGTGGAGGTTCTGGAATGTATTTGGAAGCGGTTTTGAAAGGTTATGAATTTACAGCCATTCCTATTGATGAAAACCTGAGGCTTGATTTATTACAAAAAAGTTCAAAAGAATTAAAATGTATCACGGACAGCCTTGTTCGTAGAGAAGGATTCAACCCCGATTTATCCACCAAAAAAAGAACCATTCGAGCCATTGAAATAAGTGAGTTCCTTGCTAAAAACCCTGATTTCAAAATCCCAACGCCACAAATTCCTGAATGTATTATTTTTGGATTAAATCCAGAAACTGAATCTCGCCGTATATCTATCACAAAACGCTTGAAGCATCGCCTTGAAAATGGCATGATTGAAGAAGTCAAAGCCTTGATGGATATTGGAATATCACCCGAAAAATTGATTTTCTATGGCTTAGAATATAAGTTTATCACTCAATATTTAACAGGTGAAATGACTTATGAAATTATGGTTGAACGCCTAAATGTAGCCATTCATCAATTTGCCAAAAGACAAATGACGTATTTCCGAAAAATGGAGCGTGATGGATTGAAAATCAACTGGTTATCCAGTAATTTACCATTAGATAAAGAATTAAAAGAAATAACCGAAAAAATATTTGGAAGTATCTGACTTTTCTTTATTTTTGGATACGTTTTTGTTCTGCTACTAATTAGTGGGTGATTCAATTATGAATTTTTCATGAAAAAGTAGTCAGAATTGTATAAAAAAGATACCCTTACTTGTTTAATTAACTATTTATGATTTTTGTTCTCTTCGCAATGCTGTTACTTGGTATGGGAGTGTACCTCGGTTTCAAAGTAACCAATTCAAACGATGATAGATTTCCTGCGAAACCTTAATCATCGGTCTCTAAAATTTCCAAAATGTTCATCAATTCCTCGGAATCGCCAAAACCTGGTCTGATTTCGTCATTACCCCTTAGGGCAAAACCTGATATTTGGGTCTGTTCCAAGATGTCGTTTGCGTTTGACTCTTTCACGCCAAATCCCAAAATAATCGGAAATTGAAACGACCAAGCATCCAATTGGCTTAAAACGGCATCATCAATTATCTCAAATTCATCTGAATTTTCTAATAAAAAATATTCAACATTTCCTTTTAAAGTTTGAAAAAGGGCGGGCAAATTTGCCGTTGCAAAATCAACTTTTAGAATCAACGGTTTACCTATTTTTTGTATTTCGGCAATATTTTGAAAATTACTAACTTGTAGATAATCAGGCTGATAAGTTTCGTTTAATTCAATTATTTTCAAAATATCCTGCGAATCAGTTTCGCCAACTACCTTCACGCCAGCCAACCAACCACGCATTTCTTTAAATTTTTCAAAAGGCAATTCATCCATCGAAAAACCTAACATTTCCACCCCCATGCCCGCACAATAACGAGCGTCTGAGAGATTATTAATTGATGATACTTTTATGAGCGTTTTTAACATTTTTATTACTTAACAATTTAATAGTGAGTGAAATTGTTTAGGATTCACAATTTTCAGCTTTGGAAAATCTAACTTCTTGAATACGTTGAAATGTTTATCGTTTGTAACTAAGCAATCAACATTTAGGCTTATGCCGAGGTCGGAAAACTTGTTATCGTCTGGGTCTTTGGTAATGATATTCCATCTGAAATAGGGTTCTGCAAAAATAACATTGGGAGCATTTTCGAGAACACTTAAAACTAAATCTGCCGTTTGAATAGAGTAAAATTCAATTAATTTCTCTTCATATTCATCTAATATTTCAGTGCTGACAATCCATTCAAATGCCTCTAATTTGAAAGCATCATAGATAAATCGCTCAAAATTACCTTTTTTAATGGTTAATCTGAGGACGTTTGTATCAATTACAACTCTCATTTAATTTTAGGAGTTCTTTGGTGCTGATTTCTTAACGCTTCAAAATCTTTTTCCGTAATGCCTTTTTCTTTAACGACACGTTCAACTTCAATATCTAATTCATCAGATAGTAAACTGACAAGTCCTCTTTTTATTTTTAGACTTTGTTCCTTCGTCATTGGACGAGAAAACATTCTTAAAAGCCCAACTTGAACTTCATTTAGTCCATTAAAATTAACCTGCTGATTTCTCATAAGTTTTTTCTTGGTAAATAATTAAAACAAATTTATTACAAATAATATTTTGCACTATTATTTCTTGGTGTAAAATTAACTCCAAACCCTTCCAGAACCAAAATGCTACTGACTATGTTCTGAAAACTTAGTAACTTTGCGAAATCAAAATTTACTGTAACTGGTAATCACCAGTCACTAAATCACAAACAAAAACGGAGGGCATTCAACCCTTGTCTGAAATAAAATGAGTAAAAAAGGAAGAATTTTAGTCGCCATGAGTGGCGGTATTGATAGTTCGGTGGCGGCGGTTATGCTCCACGAAGAAGGCTACGAAGTCATTGGAATGACGATGAAAACATGGGATTACGCCTCCTCGGGCGGTACAAAAAAGGAAACGGGCTGCTGTTCCTTAGATTCCATCAACGATGCCCGCAATGTGGCGGTGCAATTGGGTTTCCCTCATTATATTTTGGATATTAGAAACGAATTCGGTGATGCCGTGATTGATTATTTCACGGGCGAATACATCGAAGGACGCACACCAAACCCCTGTGTGATGTGTAATACGCACATAAAATGGGATGCTTTGCTGAAACGTGCTGACAAATTAGACTGTGAATTTATCGCTACGGGACATTACGCTAACATCCGTGAAGAAAACGGCAGACACATTATTTCAAAAGGATTTGACACTTGGAAAGACCAAAGTTATGTGCTTTGGGGCGTTTCGCAAGAAAGTTTATCACGGACAAAATTACCTTTGGGACACTTGACCAAAACCAAAATCCGAGAAATGGCAACCGAACGTGGTTTTATGGATTTAGTCAATAAAGCTGAGAGTTACGAAATCTGTTTTGTGCCTGACAATGATTACAGTGGCTTTATCAAACGCCGTGTGGAAGGTTTGGAGGAAAGAGTAAAAGGCGGAAATTTTATCAATACTGACGGTAAAATCATTGGTAAACACGAAGGTTATCCGTTTTATACCATTGGGCAACGGAAAGGTTTAGGGATTGCCTTGGGTTATCCTGCTTTTGTTACCGAAATCAGAAAAGAGACCAACGAAGTAGTAATTGGGCGAGATTTTGACCTTGAAAGAGACGGAATGATGGTCGGTCAATTGAACTTATCAAAATATGCTTCCATCGAAAAACCTTTGGAAACCATTACGAAAGTACGCTATAAAGACGATGGAACACCTGCCATCATTAGTCAAGAAAATGGCAAAATGCGAGTTGATTTCCACGAATCAGTTTCGGGTGTTGCTCCTGGACAAGCGGCAGTTTTTTATGAAGGGAATGATGTAGTAGGCGGTGGCTGGATTTTGAAATCTTATAAACAAAATGCTGAAACGGGGATATTTTCGGCGGAGTTGGTGGTAGGTTAATAACGCTTATCTGAACTTCCCGAAAGTAAAAATAACTTTCGGGAAGTTCTATGTAAACCTACGCCATGTATGCAGGCAAAGTTTTTTCAAACAAATCAATAGCCGTTCCACAAGTCATAATCGTGTCAGAATCAATCACAAAATTTTCCTTCGTAACTTTTCCTAAGAAGTTGGCTTTACTTGCTAAATTACCGATAACCTCTTCAAAATCAGCTTGTTTAGACGGTGAAACTGAAACCAACACACGGCTCTGAGCTTCGCCAAACAAGAAGGCATCTTTACGGAAAGTTGAATCTGTTTTGATTGAAAATCCCAATTGGCGTGGCATTGCAGATTCTGCCAAAGTGATAAACAAACCACCGTCTGAAAGGTCATGGGCGGATTCAATCACTTTACTCGTAATCAATTGAGCAACAGCTTCTTGCAACGATTTTTCTTCCTGCAAATCAAACGCTGGCGAAGGTGATGCTTTCACTTTTCGGTATGAATAAAGATACTCCGAAGAAGCAATATCGTTCTTAGAATCGCCAATCATATAAATTAAATCGCCTTCATTTTTGAAATCGAGTGTCATCATATTGTCTGGCTTTTCCATAATTCCTAACATTCCAATGGTTGGTGTTGGAAAAACAGGACCTTCGTCTGATGATTGGTTATAAAAACTCACGTTGCCGCCCGTTACGGGTGTTCCGAAGGTTTCACAGCCTTTTTTCATGCCTTTGATTGCTCCCACAAACTGCCAATAAACCTCTGGAATGTATGGATTTCCGAAGTTCAAACAGTTCGTAATCGCTACGGGTTCGCCACCTGCACACACGATATTTCGGGCGGCTTCGGCAACGGCAATGGCACAACCTTCTTCGGGGTCGGCGTTTACATATCTCGAATTACAATCCACCGTAATCACAATTGATTTATCCGAGCCATGCACCTTCACAACGGCAGCATCGGCAGGGGCGTTGGTGTTTCGGTTGGCTCTTCCGATGGTCGAATCGTATTGTTCCGACACCCATTTTTTAGAACAAATATTGGGGTGAGTCAATAAATGTTTCGCTACGGTTTCGATTTCTTCGGCTTTTACATCTGCTACTGAATCAATCGAAAATTTCTTAAACTCTTGATAATAAGCAGGTTCACGATATTCACGGTGATAAACGGGAGCTCCACCGCCCAAAACCAAATCATCGGCTGGCACATCGGCAACCAATTCTCCGTCTTGATAAAATCTTAACCTTTTTGAGTCCGTAACCACGCCAATTTGCTCACAATTCAAATCCCATTTATCAAATATTTTCTTGGCAACGTCTTCTTGTCCTTTCTTCACGACAATCAACATACGCTCTTGCGACTCTGACAAAAGTATCTCAAAAGGCTTCATATTTGGTTGGCGAGTAGGTACTTTCGAGAGGTCAATTTCCATTCCGTGTTCACCTTTGGCGGACATTTCGGAAGTTGAACAAATAATCCCTGCTGCACCCATATCTTGAATCCCGATTACACAACCCGAATCCAAAATTTCAAGCGATGCTTCCAGTAATAATTTCTCTTGAAAAGGATCGCCCACTTGCACGGCTGGCAATTTTTCGGATGATTTTGCCGTAATATCTTCCGAAGCAAAACTTGCTCCGCCGATACCATCTTTACCCGTTGCCGAACCCACGATATATACAGGATTGCCCACACCATAAGAAATAGCCGAAGCCATTTTCCCTTTCTCTAAAATCCCTGCTGAAAAAGCATTGACGAGTGGATTAATGTTATAACAATCATCAAATTGAACCTCTCCGCCCACGGTTGGAATCCCGAAGGCATTGCCATAATCACCAATTCCTTTTACTACGCCCTTTACTAACCACTTGGTTTTCTGAGCGTTAATGTTTCCAAAACGTAAAGAATTCAATTGAGCAATTGGTCTTGCCCCCATCGTAAAAATATCACGATTAATACCGCCCACACCCGTTGCTGCACCTTGATACGGTTCAAGAGCCGAAGGGTGATTGTGTGATTCTATCTTGAAAGCACAGCCCAAGCCATCGCCTAAATCAACCACACCAGCGTTTTCTTCGCCCGCTTTGGCAAGCATTCGTGGAGAATCTTTGGGAAGGGTTTTCAACCAAACGATTGAGTTTTTGTATGAACAATGTTCCGACCACATGACCGAAAAAATGGATAATTCAGTAAAGTTGGGAGTACGTCCCAAGATTTCAATAATTTTATCAAATTCTTCGGCAAGAAGCCCTAATTTTTTGGCAGTTTCAACTGTGGGGAGAGATGTTTGATGTTCCAATGCTTTTTTTGGTAAACGGTTAAGGGTGAACGGTAAACAGTGAACGGCAAACGGAAATTACCGTGTACCGTTCACCCTTGACCGTTTACCTTTTCAAAACACAAAGTTAATCTATAACGATTGGACTGAAAACAAAAAAAGCCGGTATCTGAAAAGAAAACCGACTTTGTTAAATAATCTGAGGTTAAAATGTTTATGTGTGTTAATGTTAATGAAATAATTTATCTTAATATTCCTAATTGTTTTGAAATCTGAATGAGTGCTGTAGTGTCTCGGGCATCAACTTTACGAATCATATTTTTGCGATGATTATCCACCGTATTTGAACTGATAAACAATTTATCGGCAATTTGTTTGGATTCGTAACCCCTCATTAAAAGTTTCAAAATTTCTAATTCTCGAGTAGTAAAAATGTCTTGATTCTTCATAACAGGTTCTTTTGAAAAAAAAGTAGTAACAAATTCACCATTATTAAAACTGAGTCTTCCCAAATAATTATCCGTTGATTTTATTAGATGTTCAATATCTTGATCTACAATAAAACAAAGCGTTGGGATTCCTTGGTCATCAAATTCTAATCCAAAAATCTGTACCATCGTATGAAAAGGCTGACCACCAGGTCGGTAATGTTTCATTCCAAAGCCGTAAGCAACAAAATTTGTTCTGATAGATTCGGGGGCTTCTCGGATAGAATCAGTCATAAATTTGAACAATGCAGGAATGGATGACATATTTTTAGAATCAGGTACCATAGACCCTAAAAATTGACTAAATCCTTTCTGCAAAAAGTTTTCAGCAGGAATTCCCAAAGCCACATCCGTATTGACGATATATTTGAAGGACAGGTTCGACATATTCATAATACCATAAACCGCATTTAAGTAAGTAGTATCCTTATTGAAAAAACCCATTTCTTGTAAGTATTTCTCCGCAGATTTTTCAGAATCAACTCCCGAAATATTACTTATGGCTTCCAGGCACTTACGATACAATTGTTCTAATGAATGGCTTGGTAAATTTTGCATGAAGGATAATACTGATTTTAAAAGTTACCATAGTTTAGTAGCAATGACTGCATTGAAAGTAAGCAAAAATAATTGATTTATGTCAGAAAATGGCCAAATTGGCTATTTAATGTTATTCAAAATTTGCACAACTTTGCATTGTAATACTAAAAACTATAAACGTTTTTAGTAAGTGTTTACTAAATATTTGACCATTAATCATTTTCACAACCACTATTTGAACACTTAACCACTTTTTATTATAACAAAACAAAATCTGAGTAACCATTTGCAAACCGCCAATTGCAGAACGAAACAAAATATACCGAAGATCATTCTTCGGTATATTTGTTTGTAAATGATTTCAATTTTTGGAGGTCTTCGGGGGTGTCAATATCGAAAAAACCATCTTTAAATTCAATAGAACTAATTTTATTGGAATATTTTTTTAAAAATATTTTTGCACCTTGTTCACCTTGTAGGTTTTTAAGTTCTGTGAAAAAAGATTTATCGAACAGAATGGGGACACCCAATTGGTTTCCGTAATCACAAGCCACAATTGGATATTTTTTTTCTGCAAAAGTTTGCACCATATTTTGCAAAAGAACTTGTGAAATAAAGGGCTGGTCAGACAATAAAATTATAATTCCGTCTGATTTTTGGGCTAAATTTTCCACTCCAACGCTTATGGATGTACCCATTCCTTGTTGCCAATCTGGATTTTCAATGATACTTATTTGGTTCGAAAATACTGATAATTTTAGTTTTATCAAGCCCATATTTGCTCCAAGAACAACTAAAACCTCCTCTGAAACTGACAAAGCCGTTTGAGTAATTCTCTCTATCAGAGTTTGTCCTTCAAATTCTACTAACTGTTTAGGTTGCCCCAAACGACTGGAATTGCCAGCGGCAAGAATTAGGATTGAGATATTCATAGTGGATATTGTTTTGAAGATGATTAATTTGGCAAGCTAATTTTTAAACAAAATGGTTACTTTGAGAATCTTTAACAGTCTCATGTTTGTTATCTGATCGCAATATTATAAATTGCACACATCATTTTATCATCTAATCTTTTAATTTCAAAAATTTTTATGAAAAAGTTATTATTAGCCGCTATGTTATTGACTGGTTTTCAGTCGGTTAATGCTCAAGTTTTCTCGGGTACGCAGGAAGTAGAGAAAGCCAGCAAGGAAGGTCTCTATACTTCAGTGGCGGTGGACGATAAATACGTTAAACAGGCTTGGCAAGTGGAATTGGCCAAATATGGTAAAGTTGAATCAGGTAAAGGCGGTGCTTATAAAGTAAATAGTGCTTCGATGCCAACTATCTCGGGCGACCCTGTGATGTTGGTCAGCCGAGTTACTTATGAAAAAGGTCGTTCTAAAATATTTCTTTCTATGGGATTGGGTGAAGAAGTTTATGTGAACGCCACACATCCTAAATACGCAGCCGCTGAGAAGATTTTGAACGATTTTGTGGAAATAATTAATCTTCAAGAAAGTGTAAGAGCAGAAGAGAAAACAATGGAAGATGTAAAAGACAAGCAAACTAAAACCATCAAAACGGGTGATAAATTGGTGCGTGCTATTGAAGATAATAAAAGAGATAAAGAAAAGCTCTTGAAGAAAATCGAAGAAAACCGTGTTGAATTAGAAAAACTCTTGACAGATGTTGAGCAAAACAAAAAAGACCAAATTACGGCGGCAGAAAACTCAAACATACAAATGAAGAAAGTGGAGGAAGCAAAAGCGAAAGTACCGAAATTGTAATCCATGGTCAAGGGTAAACTGTTTACGGTGAACGGTTTTTGTGGAAATAAAATAGAAATGGGTTTATGATGATTTCATAAGCCCATTTTTGCTTTGAGTCAAATCATATAGGTAGGCTATGTAAAACCGTTTACCGTAATAAAAACCTCAAATGAAAATTAATCCATTCTTAATTCCACATTACCGTTCATTTAGTTCTTAGTTGCCGTTTGTAAATCTCATTATACCTTTCGGACATAAAACAAGGTACTATGTATAAAAAAGTAGTACCTTTATACAGTCTAAACAACATAAAACCATGAATCAGACCTTATTTCGCATACCTTCACGTGGACAATTGGGGGGTGTAGCAGCAGGATTAGCAGAATGTTTTGGCATTGACGTAGCCGTAGTAAGAATAATTTTAGCCGTAGGATTAATATTCACACATGGCATTTTCTTCTGGATTTATATTATCTTGTGGGCATCTTTACCCGTACAACATTCTTGGCAAATGGCTTCGATGGATGCCACCGCCACAACCGATTCATCCTTTAACGAAACACTAACAAACATGAAAAAAGACAAAAACAAGGTTTGGGGTATCATTTTGATTGCCCTCGGAACAATTTTCCTTTTAGACGAATGGTTACCAGAGTTTGATTTTGCTAAATTCTGGCCCCTCATTTTGATTGCTGTAGGTGGTTATATTATTTTCAAAGACAAAAACCTTGATAGTAATCAGTAAGCAGTTATCAGTTATCAGTAAACAATTAGGAAAATATTTTTTACCATTTTATAATTGATTACTGATAACTGGCTATTGTTAATTGATAACTGTTTACTGATAACTGAAAAATCATGAACTCTAAAAATGTATTCTCTGGCGGTATTTTGATTCTGCTTGGTGTCCTTTTCTTGGGAAAAGAAATGGATTGGTTTAATGTTAATTGGCACGAAATATTTCGTTTGTGGCCTTTGTTGTTGATTTATTTGGGTTTGGTGGCAATTTTGGGTAAAAGTAGCCAGACTTCAACCGTGGTTACGATTGTATTGTTATGTATTGCCATTCCGACGATTGTGGTTCGGAGTTGTTCTAATAAAGTTGAAAATGCTATTGGTAGAAACAACTTCGACTTTAATGATAGTGATGGTAATAATGATGACAATGACGAAGATATGGCTTTCAAAGGAACTAATCAGAAATTATCTGAGCCCATGGATGCTGCCATAAAAAGTGCTACGCTTGAATTTCAAGGTGGTGCGGCTGAATTTGATATTAAAGAAACGTCTTCGCAATTGGCGGAAGCTGATGCTACTTTAAATTTTGGGAATATCTCTTTGAAAAAATCGGGAGATGCCGATAGTCCAAAAGTAGAATTTACTTTGAAAGGGAAAACAAATAAAGTTGATTTGGGTGATGATAACCACAATAAAGTTAATCTGAAACTGAACCCTGCCGTGATTTGGGATATGAACTTTGAATTTGGAGCGGGTAAAGCAGATTTTGATTTAAGTGCTTATAAAGTTAAAAACCTTTCTATCAAAACGGGTTTGACTGAAACCGATGTAAAAGTGGGTGATAAAGTTGATAATCTGGATGTGAAAGTAGAATCAGGTTTGACCGATATTGAATTTCAAGTTCCCACTACGGCTGGTTGCAGAATTGACATTGACGGTGGTTTGAACGATAAAGATTTTGACGGATTTATTCAAAAAAATGGTCATTGGGAAACGCCCGATTATGACAAAGCTACCAAGAAAATTACCATTAAATTTGAAGGTGGTTTGCAGTCTTTGAAGGTGAGTAGGTATTAAAAATTGTGATTATATTATTTATATGGAAGTCTTCGTTTCAAACGAAGACTTCCGTCGTCACTTTTAAGAAGCCGTTAAAATACAGCCTGAATAAAGTCTGATTGTATTTTTGAGTAGGGAATCATATTTTTTTTAAGAATATACGTGTCTTGTGTAAAATTTTTGATAGTCAGAATAAGACAATCGGGTTCGTCGTAAGATATTTTAAAACGGCTTCTAAGCATAAATTGCTTTCTTCTGAGCCTTCACTTTTTCGTCAGTAATGTAATCATCAAAGTTCATCAACTTATCCAAATATCCTTTGGGTCCCAATTCTAAGATTCTATTCGCCACGGTTTCGGTCAATTGGTGGTCATGGCAAGTAAAAAGCATTGTTCCCGTAAAATCAACCATTCCGTTGTTCAAAGCCGTGATTGATTCCAAGTCTAAGTGGTTGGTGGGTTCGTCAAAAATAGTAACGTTTGCTCCAGACAACATCATTCGTGAAAACATACAACGCTGTTTTTCACCTCCCGAAATTACGGTACATTTTTTCAAAGCCTCATCGCCCGAGAACAACATTCTACCCAAAAATCCACGAATAAATGACTCATCTTTTTCCACTGAATATTGACGTAACCAATCGACTAAATTCAAAGATTGGTCTTCAAAATATTTGGCGTTATCGTTAGGTAAATACGCCTGAGTGGTTGTTACACCCCAACGGTATTCCCCTGCATCGGCTTTACGTTCGCCCATCAAAATATCGAATAAAGCACTGACAGCCAGCGAGTCACGTGAAAGAACCGCCATTTTATCACCTTTTGAAAGTGTAAATGAAAGGTCTTTGAAATAATATTCACCATCTTGATTTTTGGCGGAAAGTCCTTCCACTGAAAGCAACTGGTCACCCGCTTCACGTTCGGGTTTGAAGTTCAAGAATGGATAACGGCGAGACGATGGTTTGATGTCGTCTACCTGCAATTTATCCAACATTTTTTGGCGTGAAGTTGCTTGTTTAGATTTGGCAACGTTGGCGGAGAATCTTCGGATAAATTCTTCTAATTCTTTCCGTTTTTCATCAGTTTTCTTGTTTTGGTCTGAACGCTGACGGGCCGCTAACTGAGACGATTCATACCAGAATGTGTATGTACCTCCGTAAAGTTGAATCTTGCCAAAGTCCAAATCGGCAATGTGCGTGCAGACGTTATCCAAAAAGTGCCTGTCGTGAGAAACTACGATAACGGTATTTTTGAAATTAATCAAAAAATTCTCTAACCAAAGGATAGATTCGATATCTAAGTTGTTCGTTGGTTCATCCAATAACAAAATATCGGGCGAGCCTAACAATGCCTGTGCTAATAGAACCTTCACTTTATCGCCCCCAGAAATATCTTTCATCAAAGTATAATGCAAATCTTCTTTGATGCCCAAACCACTCAACAGTGAACCCGCTTCCGACTCAGCTTCGTAGCCATTCATTTCAGCAAACTCCGCTTCGAGGTCGCCCGCACGATTGCCATCTTCTTCGGTAAAATCTTCTTTCAAATATAAAGCGTCTTTCTCAATCATAATGTCATAAAGACGTTTGTTGCCCATAATAACGGCTTGAAGTACGGGAACATCCTCATATTCAAAATGATTTTGCTTCAAGATTGACATCCTTTCGCCTGGATTCATTGATATTGAACCCGTTTGTGAGTCAATTTCGCCCGAAAGAATTTTCAAGAATGTAGATTTACCTGCACCGTTTGCCCCGATAAGACCATAACAGTTACCTTCATTAAATTTGATATTTACATCTTCAAAAAGTACCCGTTTTCCGAAACGGAGAGAAACATTTGATACGTTTAACATTATATTATATTTGCTTAAATCTTAATAAAATGCAAATTTACGATTTTGTTTGTCGATAAAAAAATCCTACAATTTGATATTGCAGGATTTTTTAATTCAAAATTTTCTAACAAGAACTTTCCGAAAGTTTTAAACTTTGGGGAAGTTGGTTACTCAACAGCAATTGGAACGCTTACTTTTACCATATCCCAACTAATCGTCAGGGCATTATTGCTGGTATCCAAAGAAAGTTTTTCCTGTGGAGCGGTCAATGCTTCTACGGGTACAATTGCTTGTAAAACGTCTTCCTTATCGTTTCTGGAAGCTACATTACCAAAACTTATGCCCCAGTCGGGAATTTCTTTGTTGAAAATAACTGTCCAAGAATCTTTCTGTGGAATTGTCCAGATTGAGTATTTTCCAGCGGGTAATTTTTTACCATCAATTACCAAATTTTTATCGGTTTCAAAAGTGGTAGGTTCGTTAGCACCCGTCCGCCAAACAGTACCGAAAGGCACTAATTTTCCGAAAATTTCACGACCTTTTTTAGAAGGTTGGCAGTAAAATAAATCAACTTTGGCAGTGCCAAGTGTGTATGATTGTTTTACTTCGGGACTGGCTTTTTTGGTCTGAGAAGACAAAATTTGATAGCCAATAAATAAGGCAACAGCCAAGACTGCAAGACCAATGAGGATTTTTTTGAGCATGAGATTATGGTTTAAAATGAGATGATTAGTTTACCGAAGATAAGCATTTTTGTTTCGTGATATAGTACAGTGATGAGCGGATAATTCATTGAAATTCATGAAATATGCTCAATTTATCAAATCACTTACATTGATTCTCACATCTACTGATTCCAAAGAATATTCATTTTCTTTGATGGGATGGTTAGAAATTAGCGTTATAAAAATATTCTTCTTTGTATTGGTAGCAGTACGAAAAGCAGATTTTCTTGATTTCAACTGGCTTGCATATTTCTTAGTGATTTCAAAAGTAGAGTCATAAAATTTACATTCACAAAGATTGATAACTGCATCTTTTCTATCAATGATTAAATCAAGCTGAAATCCATCCTCTGTTTTATTGCCTACATGACGATATGAAGACGTTTCGGTATAGACATTTTGCACGCCCATTGCTTTTTTTATTTCGTATATGTGCTTCATACAAAGCGATTCGAAAGCATAACCAGACCAGATTTTATACGATTGCGAATTTGAAAGTATCTGCCAAATACCAATTTTAGCCTTCTGATTTTGTTTGATAAACTTATGGTAGAAAACCGAAAATTCATCTACCAAACGATAGATAGAGCCTCTTTTCTTCTTACCAAACGGATATTCTTGTACTATAAATCCAGAAATTAGTAATTCTTCTACGGCTCTTTGATAACTTCCTACTGAATTGATTTTCGTTTTAGTGATAATTTCCTCCCTTGTCAATCCTTGCTTTGAACTTGCTAATACTTCCACAATAGACTCATGATTTGCTGAGGATTCAAAAATAGCTTTATATAAATTGTCATATTCATTTTTAAGGATACCTCCATCCAAGAAACACATTCTTTCAATGCTAACCGTCGGGCTTTCTCCCTGCTTAATATTTTCTAAGTAAAAAGGAATACCACCCATTACCATATACAGTTCTGAAATTGACGAATCCGTTTGCTTGATATTTTTAGATAGTAAAAATTGCTTTGTTTCTGAAAGTGTAAAAGGACTTAGTTTAATATGGTGGGTCAATCTATTATGAAATCCGCCTTTGTCATTAACAATCTTTTGATTTATCCAAGAAGTTGAAGAGCCGCAGACAACCAAGATAAAATGAGATTCTTTTGAAAGAAAATCGTTCCATAAATGGGCTAACAATTGAATAAATCCAGATTTTGAGGTATTCATCCATGGCAATTCATCTAAAAAAATGACTTGCTTTTTATTCTTTGATAGTATTTTTAAATAGCTTTTTAAATGCAAAAATGTTTCTTGCCAATTATTGGGAACTGTAAAAATAGGCTTATTTGAATATTCAGATATTTTTTCCGTAAAATTTACAATCTGTGCTTTCAAATCTTCACCCTGAATTCCTGTAATCCTTAGGCAAATATTTTTTTTGTAAATTTCATCTATTAAGAATGTTTTTCCTACTCTTCTTCTGCCAGTAACAGCAATAAATGATGATTTTGAACTGTTCAAAGCCTCATTTAACTGGTTTAATTGCAAATCTCTACCTATCATATATTTGGAATTATTTACCAAATATATATATATAATTCCAGATAAGAAAACTTATCTTTGGAATTATGTATCAAAAATATACAGTTAAATCCAAATATAAGATTAGATATTAGTGGATTACAGCCCCACCTTACTATTCATCCGTCTCCTCGAAAAATAGTAAAATGGATTCCAAGAAGTGGGTCGCCAAGCGATTTTGGCAGCTTTATTGTTCCAATCTATCAATGCTTTGAAGGCAGTTTGAAAACTGTTTTTCGAGAAATCTTGGAGGGTTTCCAGCGAGGCATTTTCATTTATTAGTTTTTCTTCTTCCGCCAAAAATACTGCTTGAATTTGGGTTCTCTCTGGATTGATAATTTCCTTTAATTTTGGATAATTCAAATTCCCTAAACGGTGTAATCTCTCAGCTATCCACCACAAGGTCTTGCGGTCAAATTTGGCTTCTGGATTTTGGAAAGTCTCATTCAAAATTCCATTTCCACCCAAGAAAAAAGGTTTATAAACCGACAAGCAAGGATTGGAAGTTCCTGTGAACCAAATGGTTATGGGGTTATCTTTTCTAATTTCAACAATCATTGACCCAACCGTATGGCTCGGGTTGAGCGTACTCGTTGCGTGCATACATACATCGCCCGTAGTGCCTTTGTGCGGGGCAAATTTATCGTCAGAAAGATGATGAGAAGACAATAATTCGATGGCATATTTTACGGTAAATCCTGTCTTTGAAATTCCCTCAGAAGTAATTTTTTGACGAATTTTGCAGCCACTCGCCCACGACATCAGTGAGTTGGAATAGGATTTTTGAAAATTGAAACTTCCTGTTTTATGCCAACCTTTTTCTTGGGCAAAACTGATAGCATTTTCAGAAACCATATCAAAATCTTCGCCTATCGTCAAACCATTTGAAATACTGCCATAATCTTTTACTCGTTTCGCAACCCATTCACTTCCAGCGGTTTCCAGAATATAGGCTTCGTTTTTATCAGCAATAATGAACGAGTTATGATAGAAAAAATCTTTGTTTTCATAACCTCCACAAGCATCTTGTCCATAGGTTTTTAGTAGGTCAGTGATACATTCAAGAGCCTCTTCGGCAGTTTTTGAACGCTCCAACGCAAGCCTGAGCAAGTCCATCCCCGTGAGTCCTTGATTAGTTTTATCAATCTTTATTTTCGTGAAAACGGCTTCGTTCCCAATCGTTACGCCAAACTCATTCACGCCCATTTCTGCACCCCACATTTGAAAAGGTTTTGACAAGATAACTTCATAGGATTCAGATACTTGTGAAATTTCTGTGAACGTACAGGAAAGAGTTTTCTCTGTATTTTTTCTTCTTGGAAAACGTACAATTCCCTGAGCTTCGTTAGGTTCACGGTCAGAGTTTTTACCGAAGATTATGGTTCTATTTTTAGTAATGGAAGGAAGGGCAATGAAAGTATCGCACATAGTTGTTTTTGATTTTATGAAAAAATTTCAACATTTGGATAATTAAACCTAAATTTGTTTAACGTTTCAAATATACAACATGGAAGCCTTATACACAGATAGTCAGAGTCTTTTACGCAATGCTGCTCAAATGCCAATTACTGAATTAGAACGGTTTTTGAGGGAGGCGAACGCTTTGTTGTTTCGTAAAAAAATAAAAGATACAAAACTGCGTGAGCGTCAGCTTTTATATAAAATTAACCGCAGTGTTTTGGGGATTTCTCAAATAGAAAGGTATCATCTATTATCCGAACAGGTGCAAATGGGGACTATTGATGAAGCTGAGCGTTCTGAGTTTGAAATATTGGCGAATCAAGAAGAGAAACTGCGTAATCTACGTGTAAAATACATGATTGAATTGTCTCAGATTAGAGAAGTTAGTTTATCACAAGTAATGCAGTCATTAGGTCTAAACCCGCTTGCTCGTGCCTAAAATTTATATTCCCGTAAATATTCAAAGAGCTATCCTTGAATTGTCGCATGATTACTGTGAATACTGTGTGTTACCTTCCAATTTTTCAACCGATTTTTTTCATTACGAACACATTATTCCCGTTAGCCAGAAAGGTGAAACTGTCTTGGAAAATTTGGCTCGAAGTTGTGGACTTTGCAATAATAATAAGCGGGACAAAATACTTCATATAGACCCTCTAACTCAACAAAGTGTGAGACTATATCATCCACGTCAGGATATTTGGCACGAGCATTTTCAATGGAATGATGATGATTTGCATTTGGTTGGATTAACCACAATTGCAAGAGCAACGATTGAGTTACTGAAACTGAACCGAAGTAATGCCATAAATCTACGAAAACTGCTCAAAATGGCAGATTTACATCCTCCTAATTTTACAATTTTATCCTCGTAATTCTTTCGGTGGAGCTTGCCCAAACAAAACGCTCGTAGGAATCAAAGGAATTAATTTTTTCTCGAAACTAACCTGCGGAATACCCAAAATATCCGCCACAGAATCTCCCATCAAAAATCGCATTTGGGCAGCTGGAAAAGTTTTCAACAATGGATTTTCTATGAATTTTTCGATAGTCTCTAACAACGCTTTTGTCAAGGCTTTTCCTTCTTCTGAGGGTTTGAATTGGCGTTTGGCAATGGCTTTATCCATCGTGAAGGCTTCTCGTAAATTATCGGGAATCAACGCTTTATCTACGCCCATAATCACAGAAATTACATTCCAAAGGTGTAAATATGCTTCGGCATCAGCATCGCTTGGAGCATCGCCTGCCTTTCGCATTCCACGGATAACGATGTATGAAAATGCTCCATTCGTGCCTGCCATATCTTCCTGATTAACGGGTTTTCCCCATGCCAAATCCCATTTGCCGTGATGTTCCGTAAAAAAGCGAATAGCGGCGTGCATCAGTCTGACTTTCAGTATTTTACAGACGGCTTCGCCATTGTGCCAGTTTTCTTCTTTGGTTACGATTTGTAAAAATTCTCCCGTTTCTTCCAAGCGTTTCAAGGTATCGGTTTGAATACGTTGCGACATGGCTAAGACCTTCGCTCCGTCTGCCCCAGCGTAACAATACGGAAGTGAATAACACGCCAGCATGATGCCGATGGCGTTTTGGTTTTTGGCAAAAAACTGAGTGCCTTGTTGCATCAGTTTTTTATTAGCAAAATCGGGCAGAGATTGGTTTTGACCGATAAAATCATTAATAACTCCAAAAGAAGATGTTGATTCCGAGGTATTTAACCATTTGAACATTTCCCGCACGCTCGTGATACCTTCGGTTTTGAAGAGTTCATCAATGACTTCATCAGCTTTCGGGTCACCCATCTGACGGAATTTATCCATCATTTCATTTGAGAATTGGCGAGTTAATTTTATTGATTTCATATTAAGCAAAGCGAATTGCTAAATAATTTGAGCAATTACATTCAGTAATTTCAACAGTTTATGCTAAGGTATTGTTTCAGTTAAAAAGTATTTAGGAATGAGTAAATAATGAGATGGTAAATTTGGTCTTCATCATTTTGTGGTAATACGAACATCTTTTGAGGTCAATAGCATCGCTATTAAACGAAAAAGATGTGAAGTATTACCGCAAAATGGTTAGAGAAAACGCCAACTTATTGTTTACACGTCACACAAGTTGCCAAGGTAAAATTCATGACTCATAAATTAATTATTATTTCTAAAACCACCGCCGCCATTTTCTCTGAAACGTGGGCGGTCATTTCCATCTTCTGAGTTGTTTCTGGGTGTTCGTTGTGGTTGTCCGCCCATGCCAAATGCTCGTAATGTATAAGTGAATGAGAGCATAAAATATTGTTGTAAAACCAATGAATTTACGTCTTCCAGATAAGTTGCGGTAATGTTTCGGGCGATGCTGGTATTTTGCTTCAATAAGTCAAAAACGGTCAATTTGAGTTCCCCTGCTTGTTTTTTCAAAATCTTTTTGGCAAAAGCCATATTCCAAAGGGTGAATTGTTGATTGAAAGAATCCGCCAAACCCGTGTATTGTTGATGGGTTAAATCGGTTTGAATAACCATACCTTTACCCAACGTAAAATTCCCCCTCACCGAAGCCGTTTGGTTATAATATTTATTGTTCAGTTGTGGTCGTAAACTGTTTTCTACATTATTAAAATTGAAGGTATAACTGAGCGTAAAATCAACATTTTCGCTAACATTACTGCCCACCACAATTCCTTGACTGATAGTAGAATTGTAGCTGTAATTCACAACATTATTAATCAAACCTGGCGATGCCACATAACCCAAATTAGTATTGAGGTTGAAATTACTCTTTAATGGTTTAAAAGGGATTCCTAAAGTTACAAACCCACGAATATTATAAGCATTTTCTAAATTAACAGGGCGAATCAATTGAGCTCCCTTACCCAAGAAAAAGCCCTCGACAGTTGTGGGTTGGTCTGCAATAAAAATTGAATTTCCGATGGGATGTAAGGTATAATCTGCCGATAATAAAGCTACGAAACTGGATGCTTTCGTGGGGTTTGTAACCGTGTAGCGGGTACTCAACGAATGTCCATATTCTTGGTCTAAATTTGGATTTCCCGTAGAAATTAACAACGGATTTGAATTATTAATTACGTTTTGTAATTGCGTAATGGAAGGTGCTTGTGTGGATGTGTTATAGTTGAATCGTAATTTTTTCTCGCCATTAATTTGATATTCAAATAGCAAAGTTGGCAGTAAATTCGTAAAACTTCTGCCTACTGTATTGGTCTTTGGAAATAACTGATTACCCTCTAAATCAGCCACTTGCAAAGCTACGGTACTGCTTAACCTAAACTTTTTGGTTTTATAAAAATTATAACCCGCCCCAACTCGTTGTGTAACATAATTATTGTCAAATTTATTACTCAACAGAGAATCCAAGCGGTCGTAAATTTCACTATTGATATTAAATCTATTGACAATTCTGGACGAGACGTTGTTATTGTAACTCACATTATAGGTCAATTGCAAGATAGAATTTTTGCTCAAGGGTTCGGTAAAAGCCAGATTACCCGTCAAACGATAACTATCCGTAAAACTATTGGTGCGTTGATTTACGGTTTGTGTTGAGGGTCTTATACCAAAAAAAATATTCTGTGTATTCAATGACGAAAGCCCATCACGATTATTCAAATCAAGCGTAGTTGTTAAAGAAATGGAACGCCCTCTTTTAGAAAATTTATGCCTAAAAAGCAAATCACCATTGAAATTTACCACATCATTATCCGACACACTTCTGCTTTGAGCCTTATTTAAAAGTATATCCGAAAGCACATTTTGGCTCTGGCTTTGTGAAGACGGCTGATTCACTTGCCAGCTTACTTGGGGCGTGAAAACAATGGAATTTGCCGAATCAATGGTATATTCCAAACGCATATTTATCCGATGATTATAATTTATGCCTTGTCCAAGAGTGGTGTCTTTGTAAAATTGCGTGTTGCCATTGGTCAAAAAATATTGTCTTTGCGAAGTTCTGTAAGTTTCGGTATTAGTTTTATTGAAAAAATAACTTGACCTAACCGTAATTTTTTTACCCCAATTATCATTATAGTTAAACCCCAGAGCATTGGTTATATTGATGCCGTTGGTCGGTCCAAAAGTCGTGTTTCTATTCGCATTGGTATTGTTTCCCCTGCCTCGCTGACTATTTGCTCCCGTATTGACACTGAATAAATCTTGATTCGTAAAATTGAGTTGATTAACATTATTACTCATGCCCAACAACGAAAACCGACGATTACCTTTGAATTGATTATAATTGAAATTGGCACTATACGTTTCATCCGTGCCATAACCCGCAGAAGCACGCCCAAACTTACCGTTTCGCCTGTCTGGACGAGTTACGATATTGATGGTTTTGGAGGTATTTCCATCATTAAAACCCGTCAGTTGCGACTGTTCGCTACGTTTATCGAAGATTTCAATTTTGTCGATAATTTCGGCAGGAAGGTTTTTTAAGGCAATGGCGGCATCATCGCCAAAGAAGGCTTTGCCATCCACCAAAATTTCTCTAACATTCTCGCCTTGTGCCTTTAAAACGCCATTTTCGTTGGTAACACCAGGGATTTTCGACATCAAATCACCCGCTGCGGCATCTTTATTTACTTTAAAAGCTGCCGCATTAAACTGTAAGGTATCACCTTTTTGAATGGCAGTTGCCATCTTGGCTTTCACCAAAACCTCATTCAATTCAGTGGCGTTTTGAGATAATTGAATCGTGTCAAGGCTAAAGTCTTTTGCAAGATTCAAATCAATATTTTTGATGAAATCCTGATAACCCACAAAGGAGATTTTGAGAATATATTTTTGAGGAAGTAAGTTTTTTAGGATAAATTGTCCCTCAATATCCGAAGTAGCGTAAGCGAGAATTTTAGGTGAAGAAGCTGAATCAGAGACCGTTATATTTACGCCAATGATAGCTTCTTTTTTTTCATCAAGAATTTTTCCAGAAATTTGAAGGTTTTGGGCAGAAAGATGTGACCAAATTAACAGTAAGAATGTAGAGGTAAAAAATAGACTTTTCATAAGCAAATTAGGGTTTTATAAGTCTATGTTAGACCAATCCAATGTGCAAAAGGTTTACAACAGATTATTCAATTACGACATAAGCAAGGAATTTGTCTTTATGTTAGGTATTTTTATCGGTATCTAAGGAAGTCTTCGTTTTGAACGAAGACTTCCTTTTAGCGAATATTTGTCCACCAATCTCATATTTAATCTAAGGCTGATTCCTCAAAATCTGTATAAAGACATCTTCCAATTTGGCTGCCATTCTGATTTTAATTTTATAATTATTTAAGTCCAGACCCTTGGCATTATATTTTGAAATCCAAATTTCCTTGAATCCCAATTTCTCTGCCTCCGAAATACGATTATCAATTCGATTTACCGCTCTGATTTCACCACCCAATCCCACTTCTGCGGCAAAAGCAACCGTACTTGGAATAGAAATATCTTCGTAAGATGATACAATAGAAGCACATACTGCCAAATCTACCCCAGGGTCTTCGACTCTCAAACCTCCCGCAATGTTCAAGAAAACATCTTGATTCCCTAACCTGAAACCACCTCTTTTTTCCAAAACCGCCAACAACATATTCAGCCGTTTGGCATCAAAACCCGTTGAACTTCGTTGGGGCGTTCCGTAAGTAGCGATGGAAACCAATGACTGCGTTTCAATCAAAAGCGGACGATTCCCTTCTAACATTGCTCCGATGGTAATGCCCGAAAAGTCTTCTTCCCGTTGTGAAATCAGAATCTCTGAAGGATTAGAAACTTCCCGCAAACCTGTATTTAACATTTCATAAATCCCTAATTCTGAGGTACTTCCGAAACGATTTTTAGTAGTACGAAGTATTCGATAAGCCCCATGACGTTCGCCTTCAAATTGCAAAACCGTATCAACCATGTGTTCCAAAACCTTCGGACCAGCCAATGAACCGTCTTTTGTAATATGCCCAATCATGAACACTGGCGTGCCAGACTCCTTCGCATATTTCATCAATTCTGCCGAACATTCCTTCACCTGCGACACACTGCCCGCCCCCGATTCCACAAAGGTCGATTGAAGCGTTTGAATGGAGTCAATTATCAGAATATCGGGTTCAAACGTTTCAATTTGTTTGAAAATATTTTGGGTTTGAGTTTCCGTCAAAATAAAACAGTTTTTACTCTGATTTTCCAAACGCTCCGCCCGCATTTTAATTTGTGATTCCGATTCTTCACCCGACACATACAAAACCCGATAATTATCCAACATCAACGCAATTTGGAGCATCAACGTAGATTTTCCAATGCCAGGTTCACCACCAATCAGCACCATCGAACCCAAGACAATTCCGCCGCCTAAAACTCGGTTTAGCTCAGCATCTTTTGTCAAAATTCGAGGTTGTTCTTCAAAATTTATTTCTTGAATTGCTCGTGGTTTTGCTGCAATTTTAGTGGATGTTGATACCTTCCAAGAGCCTTTGGTGGCTTCTTCTTTTTGGACAACTTCTTCCACAAATGTGTTCCATTCTCCACAACTTGGGCATTTTCCTAACCATTTTGGGGCTTGATGTCCACAATTTTGACAGAAAAATGATGTTCTTACTTTTGCCATTCTTTAAAAAGGGTAAACGGTAAACGACACACGGGGAACGGTTTTGACCGCAAAGTGTGCGTAAATTCTTGTATTGAACCGTTCCCCGTGTACCGTTTACCGTTCCCCGTCAAGTGTTTTTAAACTTCTCAAATATAATTCCTCGACCTTAGTTCTTGCCCAAGGTGTTTTTCTGAGAAACGCCAGACTTGATTTAATACTGGGTTCAAATTTAAAGCACCGAATATCAATAAAAAGTCCCATGGTTTCCCAGCCGTAATATTCCACTAAATGATGCAAAATCATTTCTAATTTCACCCCATGGAGCGGGTTATTTATTTGTTGATTTTCCATTTTTATACCAAGATAATATTTTCAGATTCACTAATTTCCAAATTTTCAAATTAACAAGATTTGAATTCAAAGTTACAAGATGTAATTTTGCAAACCATTTGTTTCACTAAATTTATCAATGCAACAACCTCATCAGCCTGTATATTTCCCCAACCTCAACGGAGTTCGTTTTATTGCTGCTTTTTCTGTCCTCATTCATCATACCGAACAAATCAAATATTTAATGGGTTTGGAAAATAATTACGGCAATTTTTTTATCAAAAATATGGGAAAATTGGGTGTTGGATTGTTTTTTGTTTTGAGCGGTTTTCTGATAACGTATCTTCTATTAAGTGAAAAGCAACGCCGTGGTGATATTTCTACCAAAGATTTTTACATCCGAAGAATCCTCCGCATTTGGCCTCTTTATTTCATCATCGTCATTTTAGGTTTTTTCGTTTTCCCAGCCATTCCAATTTTCAATGAGCCGCTCAGAAATGATTATTATTTTGATGCAGATTTTTTCAAAAGATTGCCCTTTTTCTTGCTTTTTTTGCCCAATTTAGGATTCGTGTTTTTTCGCTCACCCTACCTGTGTGCTCAAACGTGGTCAGTAGGGGTGGAGGAACAATTTTACGCCTTGTGGCCCTGGATTATTAAAAGTAAAAACCCTATCAAAACATTCATAAAACTATTATCAATCTTTTTGACTATTTTAGGAATATCATGGCTTTATATCTTCAAAATCAGCGACTTATCTCTTGAAATAAAAACGAAAATACAAGAAGGCGTTGAGTTGTTTTTTAGTCAATTTAGGATTTTGACTATGGTAATCGGTGGGGGAGGTGCATACCTTATTTTTGAGAAAAAAGAAAAAATATTAAAGGTTTTATTCAGAAAAGATGTGCAAATATTGGTTTATTCAATCCTGATTTTGATGCTTTCTACGGGTTTTCATGTGCCAGGTTTCAATATGGAATTTTACGGAATATTTTTCTGCTTTTTTATTCTAAATGTTTCCCAAAATCAAAAATCTATTATTTATTTGGAACAAAAGATAATCCATTATTTAGGAAAAATATCTTACGGAGTTTATATCTATCACCCCGCCGTAATTGTGCTTTGTGTCAATTCAATTCATTATTTTTTCGGTAAGCAACTCCCTTCTTTAACTTTCAATGTGTTGCTATATTCTTCAGCGGTTTTAATCACAATATTAGTTTGTGAATTGTCGTATCGTTTTATTGAAACACCTCTATTAAGATTGAAAGATAGATTTAATCGTTAAATAAAAAGGCTAACAATCTGTCCATAAGAATGTTAGCCTTTTTTATAAGTCTTAGAGAAATTATTTATTATCTAATAATTTTCCTTGTAAATCAATTATTTGTTTTTGCATATCAATCACTTCATCTGCTTTAATCGCTACATAACCAGTTTGTGGTTCTTGCACTACCGACATATTACGAATAGTAGTTTCCCCAACTAAATAAGCTACATTTACATCTAATGTAGCCGCAAGTCTGACTAATTGAGAATATTTTGCATCATTTCTATTTAAAATGGCGTGGAGAGTAGCCTCGGTAATCTTTGAGCGAGTTGCTAACTGGAGTAGTGTCATACTTTTTTCCGCCACTAATACTCTTATTTTATCTTCAATTCGGTTCATAGTAAATATTATAATTTTTAAGTTAAATTTTGACTAAGTAACGCAAATTAAATGACCCCACCCATTACTACTAATTCTTTTTGCCCCGTTCTTCGTTGGTAAAACCGAATCGTCGGAGCGCCTCATTTAGCGATGCTAAGCTGCGGTTTTACCGCCTCGAAAGGAACAAAAATAATCGGGCGGCGTTCCGCTTCGTATTGATGGATGATATTATTTAATTCCCGTTACTAAATAAGTTTTTCGAATAATATTGAAAAATTTATTTGATTTAATTTTGAGTTATACTCATAAAATCATAGTTTTGTATAATTATACATGTACTAATCAAAATTAATATTTAATGATTTCAACTAAGGGATTTTCAAAGTTTATGTGTGTTATAATAAAATAACATATTTTGAAGAATAATATTGTCCCAAATCTAAGTAGGTCGTGTATGACAAAAAATGTTAAGCACAAATTAAGCACAAATATAAATAATTTATCAATATATGCCGCCAAACGACTTAAAAAAAACGTCTGAAATCCTAAAAAACAGGATAAAAGCCTGTAAGAATTTCCTCCCCAGCAATTGGAGACAGCAAATCATTAATGTTGCTCCTGAATATGATAGCCTAAAAGGAGCAAGATTAATGGATAATGTTTTTAAATTACGTTCATCAGATTTACGCCTTACAGAACTTATTGAACAAATTGTAAAATCGCAGAGCTTAGACGGACATGAAGATAAAATCGCAGAAATTAAGAATAGTGAAGATACAGAATAGCCCAAAGAAATGTTAATATTTTGTTCTGTGTGTCGAGAATGAAAAATGAAACGGTGGCGGCTGTCGATTTAATCGCTCGCACACAGAACAGGTGAGAAAAGCCATGTCATCCAAAGGTGGCATGGCTTTTATTTTTTAATAAAAATTTACTTTAAATTCAATTTTTCGATTTCAATAATCTCTCCTGATTCCTTCTTTTTTAAGATTATTTTAACGTCACCATTCGGTAATAGTTCATCTTTGATGAACCAATGTTCGGCATCGTATTCCTGATAAACCGATGGTTTTGACAAGCCCTCTTGCCCACGCCATTCAGGCAGTTGCACAGGTTCCCATAATTTGGTTTTGGCTGATTTATACGCTGCATCAATAATGGCATTCACCACATAACCATCATAAAAAGATTCCTGTGGTTGTCGCCCTTCTTCGATGGCGTTGAACATATCCGTAAACATATGAGTGTAACCCAATTCATGGGCTTCATCACCCACTGGAAAAAGCCAACCCGTAGCGGATTCGGCTTTTTCTGCTACATATCCGCTTTCACCTTTACCCGTCGTGAACATTTCAAAACCTGTTCTTAAAAATGAATTTGTCCAAATTGTTCCTTCAGTTCCCATCACTTCATCCCGCAAATCCATGCCGCCACGAAATGTCCACGAAACTTCAAATTGACCAATTGCCCCGTTTTCATATTTTACCAAGCCGATGGCGTGGTCTTCGGCATCAATGGGTTTCACTTGCGTATCTGCCCAACACATTACTTCAACGGGGCGAACGTCTTTACCAATAAAATTTCTGGCGATTTCAATGCAATGACAACCCAAATCAAGGATTGCACCGCCGCCCGCCATTTCGATATTCCAAAACCAGTCGGAATGTGGACCGGGATGAGTTTCACGAGATTTTGCCCAAAGCACTCTCCCAATTGCTCCATCCTTGATGCTTTGAAGCGATTTCAAGAATTTTGGCGTATAACAAAGGTCTTCCAAATACCCACCAAAAACGCCTGCTTCTTCGCAAGCCTTCGTAATTCTGAGGGCTTCTTCGGCAGTTCTTCCCAAAGGTTTTGTGCATAAAACGGGCTTTTTATGCTTCACACAAAGCATAATTGACTCTTCGTGAATATGATTTGGGAGAGCAATCACCACTACTTCCGTTTCTGGATGCGCAATTGCCTCTTCCATTGAAGTAGTGTAATGTGGAATTGAATAATCTGTTGCGAAACGAATTGCAGTTTCTTCCTTACGAGCATACACAACTTCTACACGATCTCGCCCCCGTTGCCCATGAAGAGCATCAGCGTAAAAACGCCCAATAAAACCACCACCAAGAATACAAACTTTTGCCATTGAATTAAGATTTTAGCTTTGAGCCACGAGCTTTGAGCTATTTTTGATGAAATATTAATTAGGAACGGGAAAATAATAAGTGGATGAATTTTTAAATGTTATTTTTTGTGCCAATCAAGACGATAAAACCGTGCGACGGTCGCCGCAGTTTAGCATCGCTCAATGAGGATTTAATCTGGGAGGCATTCCGCAACGCAGAGTGGTGCAAAAAAGGGCATTGAAAAAACATCTACTTATTGTTTTTCAGTTCCTTAACTAACGGAAGACTTCGTTTGAAACGAAGCCTTCCGTTAGTTAAGGTACAATATTAAAGATAAACTTGTTTTATTGCTGAGATTTTACGCTTAAATACTGATACTTTTTTACCTAAATTTTATGACTTTATGGTGTTATCCTTGAAGAAAATAACAAACAGTACCAAAACAACCGCTGCAATCCCCGCAGGAATCATCCAAACCGAACTCCAATCGTGCTTGGTAATTGTACCTTCAACGGTACTATATTTATCCAAAACTTTACCCGAAAGAATTGACCCAATACCCATTCCGATTCCATAGGTTGCCAATGTAATGAGTCCTTGGGCTGAGTTTTTGATTTTTTCTCCTGCTTTATTATCAGTATAAATTTGTCCTGTTACGAAAAAGAAATCATAACAAACACCGTGTAAAATAATGGCTGAGTACAAAATCCATTCTGACGAAATGCCATCGCCATATCCAAAACAAACAAAGCGGACAATCCAAGCAATTAGTCCCACAATTAGCATTTTTTTAATGCCAAATTTTTGTAAAGCAAAAGGAATTAAAAGCATGAAAAGTACCTCAGAGGCTTGTCCAAGCGACATTTTATTTTCGACATTGGTCATATTCGATTCCGTTAAAGACAAGTTGGCATGGGCATAATAAAACGCCAAGGGTATACAAACTAATACCGAAGAAATGAAGAAAATTAAAAATGAACGGTCTTGGAATAATACAAAAGCATCCGTTCCCAAAATCTGAGAGAATGTGGCTTTACCCGTAGCTTTTGGAGGTGTGTCGGGCAAGGTAAAAGAGAAAATTCCCCAAGCAATTGAAGTAAACATGGCAACTTGATAAATGGCAATTTTATCACCAATTCCGTAAAAACCAATGATGTTTGTTACAACAATCCAAGCAATTGTTCCAAGAACCCGAATAGCTGGAAATTCCTTGCCAGGGTCTTGCATTTGGTTCATGGCAATTGAACTTGACAAAGCCAAATTAGGGGCAAATGTCATTGTATAAGCCAAAATGTACCAAAAGAAAGTCTCAGGATTTTGGTTCTGGATTAAGAAATAAAGAATCACTGCACCAAGTAAATTCAAAACGCCCATGACTTTTTGAGCTGAAAAGAATCTATCCGCAATCATGCCCATAAAGAAAGGGGCAATGATTGAGGCAATTGAAAAAGTGGCATAAGCATTACCAATTTGCTCGCCCGACGCTTTGAGGGTTGTGAACATATATTTACCCATTTGTCCATACCAAGCTCCCCATGTAAAAAACATCAGGAACATCATGAGCATCAATTGAATGCGAGTGGTTAATTTCATTGTTACGTTTGAAAATTTATGTTTGGGATTAGTTTTTAAAATAGAAGTAAAAATTTCTAAAAACTAACCTAATTTTATCAAAAAAGAAGAGAGTCTTGTTAGTATTTGTACAAATATAAGGTAAATGCGAATTAGTATTTTCGAAATAAGGGTTTGAATAAAAATGAGTTTTTTTTAGTCAAAAATAAAAAAGTAGTACTTTTCCTTGTGAATTTGAATATTAATATGTTTTTTTACGATGAATTCAGTATTTATATGCTGTAAACGTCCTTTACTTTTTGAAAATGATGTATTTTTATAACATCGAAAGAGTCTGTCAGTGGTTGTGTTGTATTGTTCTGTTACACACATTAGGGTTTAGTTCAACAATCTTATTCCTAAAATTACTGACATGAGGCTACGACGGACCGCCATCCGAGCGTGGTATATGGGGCGTGATACCGCCATATTACGTCCCAATTTTTGATGAACAATCCGCCAATGTTACAATCGTATGTTGTGGGGCGGGGCGGCGCACTGCTCCACAACGAAACAGTTTTTCTTTTCGGCTATCAGCAATTAGCTGTCAGCAATCAACTAATGAATTTCTTTCTTATTGTTTCATTTCCGAAATTTCCTTCTTGAATTTCTTAAATTCTTCTTGTAATATAATTATCTCACTATCAAATAGTTGAAAATTGCAATCTTTTGCTTTTTCTTCGATAATTCTGGTTATTTCGTGCAGACGCATTGCTCCCAAAGTGCCTGAGTTTCCTTTCAGCGTATGTAGTTCACCCTGCACTTGTTTGCAATTATTGATTTTGTAACCTTCAACAGCATTTTGAATTTGCTCCGTGGCTTCTTCCTCAAAACCCTCCAAAATGGATACTACAAAACTCATATCACCACCAACGCTATCGGCTAATTGCTTAATGATTTCTTGATCAAGAACCTCATAGTTTTCGATGCTCGTTATTCGATGTTCGATGTTAGGGTTTGGTGAATCAGTTTTTAACTCATCATTAACTAACACAGATTCATTATCCGATAATTTATTGTTCTCTATTACCTGTTCTCTATTTGCTATAATCTGTTCTCTGTTCTCTATAACCTGCTTACTTGTCCACTCCGCCACTTTCCTAACCAGGACTTCTGCTCTGATGGGTTTTGGCACGTAATCATTCATGCCGTTTGCCATAAAACGTTCACGGTCTTCTTTCATGGCGTAGGCAGTCATGGCGATTATTGGCGGAAGTTTTGTGTTCAGTTTTCGTAAATGCTCCGTAGTTTCAACGCCATCCATTTCGGGCATTTGGATATCCATAAAAATAATATCGAAAGGTCTGTCCAGAATAGAAGTCTGAACTAATTTGATAGCTTTTTGTCCAGAATCTGCCGTAATGACCTCACAACCAGACTTTTTTAAGATTTCACTCGCTACTTTTCGGTTGGTGGCGTTGTCGTCCACAACCAGTAAATAAGGGTGATATTTGTCAAAATGATTGAGGACTTTAAATTCGGGTTCATCCTTTTTCGCCATCGAGGGGCTTATGAATGTTTCCTTTAATTCAACGGTAAACCAAAAAACTGATCCTTTCCCCCATTCAGAAGTTACGCCAACTTCACCTTTCATCATCGAACAAAGTTCTTTGGAAATTGCCAAACCCAAGCCTGTTCCTCCGAAAGATTTTTTGGTAGAATTATCAACTTGTTGGAAAGCATTAAAAAGTATTTTAAGATTTTCTTCGGTAATCCCAATTCCAGAATCCTTTACTTCTACTTTAATTCTGTTGAATTTCCCCCGTTTTTCTACCAAATTAACGTTAATATTTATCGTTCCATTTTCGGTAAATTTTAAGGCATTTGAGGTGAAGTTTGATAAAATTTGGAGTAAACGGGTTTCGTCCGCAATTACAAAATTGGGTAATTCAGGAGCTAATTGGCAGATAATTTTGTTGTTTTTAGCCGTTGCTAATTGCGAAAACAAGGACTGTAATCTATCAAAAACATCCTTAAAAACCAGCGGGGCTTCGTGTAGAGCCATTTTTCCTGCCTCAATTTTTGCTAAATCCAGAATGTCATTCAAAATATGAAGTAATGTCTCTGATGATTTTTTTATGGTTAAAACATAATCGGTCTGTTCGACATTCAGCGGTGTGTCAGTCAATAAATCAATCATACCAATCACACCATTCATGGGTGTGCGGATTTCGTGACTCATATTTGCCAAAAAACGCTCTTTTACTTTTAGTGAACGTTCGGCTTCATCTTTTGCCTGAACAATGTCATGTTGATACTTTTTAAGGTCGGTAATGTCTCTACCAATACCCGAAACTTCTTCTATGATACCATTATTGATGATGGGATTTAGGTAAACTTCTACCCATTTTTCTTCGCCGTCGGGGGTGTCTAACTGAACTTCAAAATGTTGCTGAGTACCTCGAAACGCTAATTTGTAATTGTGTTCCAACACTCGCCTGTCAGTCTGAGTCACCATTCTGAAACCCGTTTTCTCATTGCTCGAAGTTAGTTCTGGACGTACATTTAACTGATTTTCAATCAGTTGTGCATATTCCTGATTAAAAGAAGTCAATAACATTTTTCGATTCACCGACCACATCAAGTGTGAACTGCCTTCGATAATGGCAGTCAGTCGGGCAGTTTCTCGGGCAAGGGCATCTTCCGCTTGTTTGCGGGCAATAGCAAGGGCAACTTGTCCCGAAATGAAATCTAATAATTCCAAATCCCGTTGTTCATATTTGTTTTGGCGTTCGTAAGATTTCAAACCAATGATACCCGTAACTTTATTACCAATTCGCAAAGGAACGCAAATCATCACTTTTGGCACAACGCCGTAGAGATAAATAGATTTTTCTTCGGCTAATTTGTAGATTTCTTCGTCTCTGAGAATCAGCGGTTTATTGGCAGCAATGGCGTATTCGGTAAGTCCATTTCCTAACTTTCTTTTTGTAAAATGCACACGGCTATCGAAATATTCATCAATGTAATATGGAAAATAAAGGTAAGATTTTGCGGAATCATATTGGGCAATAAAGAAGTTTTTTACGTCAATTACTTCGCCCAATTCTTTGTGAATATTGAAGTATAAATCATCCAAATTTGTGGAACGAATCGTTGCTTGGGCAATACTGGCGTATAACTTAGAAGAACGCTCTGCCCGAACTTTGGCTGTGGAGTTATGAAAAATACAACGAAAAGCCGTGGGGGTTTCTTTGTCATAACGGCAGTTTACCGAACCAGAAAGGTATAATCTTCGACCGTCTTTTCTTCGGAAAACTACTTCAAAATCAGGGATTTTTTCACCATTTTTTATTTTATCAAATTTTGAAAGTGCCTCTTCAGCAAAGTCAGGATGGAGGATGTCCTTTAAACGCAAATTTGCCAATTCGTCAGAGCCATAGCCCGTAATTTCCAACCATGCTTTATTAACATACAGAAACCGCCCCGACATACTGATGAGTTGAATTAAATCGGAAGTATTGTTGATAATATCTTGTAACTGAGCATTTGAACGCCCCAGAGCCTCAGCAACTTTGCGGCGTTCGGTAACATCTTCACCGATGATTGTGAGATATTTGGTATCTTCGGTGGCATCATTAAAAACCGTAGAATTTAACTCAACAATCTTAATTTGAGCAGTTTTGGTGAGCATTATTCTTTCTTTTTGCTCAAATAGTCCGCCCTTGGTCATGGCTTGTTGGAAGGCAGTAAAACGAGATTCTTGTTCTTCAACAGGCACTAAGGCTTCAAAGAAATTTTTACCTACTAATTCACCGAATTCATAATCTAACATTTTGGAAGCGAAGGCGTTACAAAAAATAATCATGCCGTCTTCTTCCATCACCATTCCCACTAAATTGAGATTTTCAACGGTTTTTTTTAACTCATCAGCCACCGAAAGTCTTTCACCGCTACTGCGTTCATTGACCTCCAAAACCCGCAACTCTTTTTTAAGATGCCGAATTTCAGCCACTAATTCCTCCTTTGTTTTATGAGTCCAACGCATATCAATTTGTGATTTGTTGATTTGTGATTGAGTGATTTACACTGTCCAATTCTTTGCTTAAAACTACGAAAAAAAGCATAGATTTTAAAGAAAATGTTTCTTTGAAATCTATGCTTTGTAATTATGTTTTAACTTTTACTTTACGAAAAACTATGCAAAAATATCACTAACTTGAATCTCAAAATCTTCTAAAACAGGCTTAGCCGAACAAACATCATCATCCGTACAAATTTGGGCTTGTTTCAGAGAAGTATAAATCTGTACACTTTGGTTTTCTGGATAAATTAGCCACAATACCTTGACCCCTGCCTTAAAATACTCAACCGTTTTTCCTTCTACTTCATAGGCTTTATCATTACCCGAAATTACTTCTATCGCAAACTCGGGAATTTCATCTTCACCTTTGTCCATAGACTCTTCTTGTTCAAGTGAGAAATAAGCAATATCGGGTCTTCTCATCTGAATGCCACTTAATTGAACATCCTGTTCAGCAACAAATGTACCTTTTTGCCAGTAGCCCTTTGAGTTAAAGAGCCGATTTAGTATTGCATAAATACGAAAATGTTTTCTATTCATTCCTACAAATTTAATAAGTTCGCCATCATTCCATTCGTATTTAAAACCATCTGCTGGTTCCCAAATCATGAACTCTTCCAAAGTTGTGGGCAAAATCAATATATCTTTTGTTAGTACCATGAGATTAATATTTTTATTCAAAAATAGCCAAATATTCTTTAAATACAAATTCTCGCATAAATGATTTGACCACTGATTGAACGGATTTACGCAGATTTTAAAAGTATAGAGTGGGACATAACTTATCAGAATCAGAATCCTTAAAAACCTATGAGGTTTCGTTCTAATAAGTTGTGTCGTTCTCTATAATCTAAAAATAATCCGTCTAATCCGTAAAATCTGTGGTCAAAAAATTATTCCACCGTTACAGATTTTGCCAAATTCCGTGGTTGATCCACATTACAACCTCTCATAACGGCAATGTGATATGACAATAATTGCAAAGGAATCGTGGCAACCAATGGAATCAAAGCCTCGTGCATGGCGGGGATTTCGATGGTATAATCTGCCATTGTTGGGATTAATTTATCACCTTCCGTTACGATGGCAATAACTTTTCCTTTTCGTGCTTTTACTTCCTGAATATTGGAAACCACTTTTTCATAGGAACTATCTTTTGTGGCAATAAACACAACGGGCATTTCTTCGTCAATCAAAGCGATTGGACCATGTTTCATTTCTGCCGCTGGATAACCCTCTGCGTGGATATAGGAAATTTCTTTCAATTTCAAAGCCCCTTCCAAAGCTACGGGGAAATTGTAGCCACGACCCAAGTAAATGAAGTTACGAGCATCTTTGAATTTCTCAGCAATCTCTTTTACTTTTTCATCAGTCAATAAAACCTTTTCGATTTTTGAGGGAATTCTCTCCAATTCAAACAATAATCTTCTGAAAGTATCTTCATGCAAAGTACCTTTTTTACGAGCCACCGCAATTGCCATCATCGCCAAAACCGTTACTTGTGCGGTGAAAGCCTTGGTTGAAGCCACGCCAATTTCAGGTCCTGCGTGAGTGTATGCTCCTGCGTGGCTGGCTCTTGGAATTGATGCACCTACGACATTGCAAATCCCGATAATGGTTGCTCCCTTTGATTTTGCCAATTCAATTGCCGCTAAAGTATCAGCCGTTTCGCCCGATTGTGAGATGGCAAAAACAAAATCACCTTCTTTGATGATAGGGTTTCTGTAACGAAATTCAGAGGCGTATTCTACTTCTACGTTGATTCTGGCTAATTCTTCAAAAATATATTCCGCTACCAATCCAGCGTGCCAAGATGTTCCGCAAGCCACGATTACGATTCTTTTGGTTTTGGCTAATTTATCAATATAATCACGCAAACCGCCCAAGACTAAATGACCACTATCAGCATTTACTCGACCACGCATACAATCTGCCACTGAGCGAGGTTGTTCAAAGATTTCTTTCAACATAAAATGCTCGTAACCCCCTTTTTCTATGGCTTCCAATTCCATTTCAATCGTTTGAATATAAGGCGATTGTAGGATATTATCCACATTTTTAACGGTTAATTTTCCATCACGTACTACGGCTAATTCGTAGTCGTTCAAATAAATCATTTCGTTGGTATATTCGATGATGGGTGTGGCATCAGATGCAAAGAAAAATTCTCCTTCGCCAACTCCAATTACTAAGGGTGAACCTTTCCGAGCCGCAATTAATTGAGTTGGGTTAGTGGAATCCATAATCACGATGGCATACGCACCTACTACTTCTTTCATTGCCAAGCGGACGGCTTCTTCTAACAGACACCCCGTATTTTGCTGGATATCCTCAATAAAATGGATAAACACTTCTGAGTCAGTATCAGAATGAAAAACGTGACCTTTTTTCTGTAAGCTCTTTTTGATAGAATCATAATTTTCGATGATTCCGTTATGAATAATTGCTAAGTTTTCAGTGGCTGAATAATGGGGGTGAGCATTGCGGTCGTTGGGTTCGCCGTGGGTTGCCCAGCGAGTGTGTCCTATTCCGATGGTACTGTGGAGATTCTCGATAGTCAGTGAGGCTTCGAGGTCTTTTACTTTTCCTTTCTTTTTATAGACATTCAGTCCTTCTTCGTTCAATAGTGCTACCCCTGCACTATCATATCCACGATATTCTAATCTTTTTAATCCCTTGATAATCAGAGGGTAGGCTTCACGATGCCCAACATAAGCGACAATTCCGCACATTTGTTTTTAAGTTATGGAAGTTATAGAAGTTGTAGAAGTTGTAGAAGTTATTGACGTAGAACTATTGGAAAGTTTTAAACAGCTTCAATGATATTTTCACTTTACAAACTCCCAACTATCTAACCTCTACCACTTTTCAACCATTTTAACTTCAAAAAGTCAGTAATATATTACCACAAAAATAAAGCGGAGAATCCGTATTATGAATCTCCGCTCCTGATTAATTTATTGAATGGTTAATTTCTACTTTTTTACAGCAGTGTAATAAACCCTTAATTTTATTTTACTGACATCAAAAACTGCCCGATTCGCATCCCAATTAACAATGTTTCTTCCCGATGCTAAACCTCTCTGTCCTTGAGCATTCGTACTAAAAACAGTCGGTGAAATTATCCAACCATTACTTTTATTTCTTCCTGATAAGACGTTTTGTAATGAACTAGTAATATTGAAAGTATAAGTATTATTTCTACTTTGATAAACCGCCGTAGAACTTTCCCCAGACACAATACCCATAGATCCTGTTCCATCTTTGGTTGTTCTCAGTATTCGGTTATCATTTGTACTTTCTACTAAAACTAAGTCTTGTGGTAAGAAAAAATTATTGGGATTCACATTGGGTTCAATCACTAATTCAGCTTTGTTAATGGCAATATCTTGACGGTTTTTCAAGTTTGCCAATGTCGGGAACTTTACTTTTGCCACCAAACCCGTTGAATTTTGGATGTACACCTCATTATTAGCCTGTTTCGCTGGCAAAGCATCCGTTACTTTCGCCAGTTTAGCTAAGTTCCCCGTCCTTGCGGTAGTCAATTTGTTAAATCGAACATTCACAGGAGTCTGATTTTGCGAATCATAAGGAAGTAAAAAATTGGCCTTCGTTGTATCAACCGTTGCCGTAATACTATCAGCGGTATTGGCCTTGTTGCGTAAGGTATAAGTATATTTATAACTGTAATATATCCGTACAACAGTATTGAAGGCATCAAAGCCCAAGAGTGCAGCATTGTTAGTACTTTCGGAAGTCAAGGCAAAACCACGAGTTGCTCTTCTAAATTCAGTTCCTACCAAGGCATCATCTTTTCTGGAATCCCTTTGGCTAATAATGAAGTTTATGAATGCAGGGTCGGTAATACGGATTCTTAATGAATCAAATCTTCCCACGCCCGATAAAACATTTTTATTTTTGATAGGTCTTATTCTCGTATTGACTAATTGACCAATTATGGTGTTGCCTAAAGCGGGTGCATCAGAATTGCTGTAATATTGCTTGCCTACTTCCAAGGATGCACTGTTGGCAAATTGCATCAATTTAATCGTTTGACGTTGATTGGTATCTCCTTCATAAGAGTTGTAAGGTAAAAAAATGAACATTGAATCCACTTTTGAAGGGAAGCGAATGAACTTAACATTTTTTTTGCCCGCCGTATCCACGAAAGACCTTAATGTATCAAAAGGCACCATGTGAAAATAAGAAGCCGCTTTCACTAAGCCCAAAGATGGGTCGATTGTGCTACCTACCAAAAGGGTATTACTACCGCTTGTTACCACGGAATCCAATAAAATCGATGAAGCATCAACCGTGAGGGTGTCGGTGTAAAGCACTCCAATATCTTGAGCAAACACCTCAGAGCCAATCTCTTGGGGGTCTTCGCAAGCGGTTAAAGTAATGAAGAAACTAAGGGTTATACTGGCAAATATGCCATTACGCAGTTGCCAATTCTGTGTAGAGAACATTGTAGGCATCAATATCATTTTCTGCAATAAATCGCACATTTTTGTCAGGTAATTCATCAATAATTTTGTTAAAAATCTCTATTTTTTCTTCTTGTGTGGTAATGACAACATCGGAATATTCAATACCGATTTTCATAAATCCGTTATAATCTGCCGAGGCAACACTTGTAAGCATACTGTCTTCAATACCGTCTAATCTTACTTTATCGAAAATCTCATCAGCATTAAATTTGTGAGCAAATTCATTATCAAATAAGGAAGTAATTACTTTCGCACCTTTGAAAATTGGGTCTTCGCTGTAAGTTGTTTTTAAGTATAAAGGAACTAAAGCCGTCATCCAGTCATTACAATGCACTATATCGGGTGACCAGCCTAATTTTTTTACGGTCTCCAAAGCACCTTTGCAGAAAAATATGGCTCTTTCGTCATTGTCTGCATAAAAACTATTTTCTTTGTCCGATAGAACGTATTTTCTTTGGAAAGAGTCTTCGTTATCAATAAAATAAACTTGTAACCTTGCCGATGGTAAAGAGGCAACCTTAATAGTTACGGGTTTGTCATCATCGCCAACTGGAACCGTGAACCCAGACAATCTGACTACTTCATGGAGGCGGTTTTTTCTTTCATTAATTAAGCCAAATTTTGGCACTAAAATCCTGATATCGAAGCCTTTATCCTGCATGGCAGAGGGTAACTTTCTAAGAAAATCAGCAACATGAGTTGTATTGAGAAATGGATCAACTTCATTGGCGACGTAAAGGATACGCAATTTAGACATTGTTGTCGTAGTTAGTGGCTTTGTGGACGTTAAAAAGTGTTAAGGCAAAAAGCACACACAAGAAAACCAAAGCGGGAAGTAATTGTGAAAAATCATGCAAAAATACAATAAAATTACGGATATTGCAAATTAAGGGGAAAGGTGAACGGGGAACGGGAATATATCTAAAAACGTTTATCTTTGATGAGGTATTTTGGGGTGATTCTCGTTTACCGTTCACCGTGTACCGTTCACCAATTGTTAAAAAAATGCAAATATTTAACTCAATTTCTTCCTTACAAGAATTTCTGAAAACGGTTCGCCGAGAGGGGTATTCTATGGGTTTTGTTCCCACAATGGGAGCATTACATACGGGGCATCTATCGTTGATTGAAGCCTCTAAAAAACAGAATGATTTGACGGTTTGTAGTATTTTTGTTAATCCTACGCAGTTCAATAATGCCCATGATTTATCGGTATATCCACGTACTTTAGAGGCTGATTGTCAGATGCTTAAATCTGTTGGTTGTGATGTAGTTTTTGCTCCAACAGCCGCAGATATGTACCCACAATTACCCAGTATTAAATTAGATTTTGGCGATTTGGAACGAGTTATGGAAGGACAATTTCGTCCTGGGCATTTTAATGGTGTGGGGATTGTGGTTTCAAAATTGTTCAATATTATGCAACCAGATAATGCCTATTTTGGACAAAAGGATTTACAACAATGTGCCGTGGTGAATCGTTTGGTAAAGGATTTGAGTTTCTCTTTAATTCTCAATATTTGCCCAACGCAACGAGAAATGGACGGTTTGGCGATGTCTTCACGCAACAGAAATCTCTCGTCCGAACAGCGTGCTGATGCACCACATATATACAAGGCATTGCAAAAAGCGGTTGAATTATTAAAAGAAAATAAAACTTCGGAGGAAGTAAAAATCTTTATCAGTCAATATTTCAAGGCATTACCAAGTTTTAAATTAGAGTATTTTGAAATATCCGATTTTGAAACTTTGCAACCAGTTAATGAACTTCAAATAGGAAAAACGGCTTTGTGTATTGCCGCTTTCATGGGCAAAACTCGATTGATTGATAATGTAATTGTTTAGCTTTGAGGTGTGAGCTTTGAGTGATGAGTTGAAAATTATTCATGTATTATTCTCATGGCTCATTTCTTATACCTCAAAGCTATTTATCTTTGTGAAATAATTTTGAAACCTTATGGCTTACAGCAATTTTAAATTGAAGGAAATTGAGCGAATTGCTCACCTGAAAGAAGTGATTACCAGTCTTTTCGGTGATGTTTTGCCTTTAAGTCCGAGCAATTGGTTGAAGGAAACGCTTTCAAAATCGAGTCATTTAGTACCTAAAAGTGAAAAATCACGGTCTGAATTATTAATAATGCCTTTGTTATTGGAAATTTTAGATAGAAACAATTACTCATTTACCATTTTTTCAGGAGAAAGTTTGGACGCTGATATCGCCCGAGGACTCAATGGAGAATGTGATTTTATCTTGAGTAAGGGTGAAAAATCATATACCATTCAAAGCCCCATTTTTGCCTTGGTCGAAGCCAAACAAAACATCATCGAAAACAGTTTGGGGCAATGCGTGGCTCAAATGGTTGGAGCAAGAATCTTTAATGAAACTGATGGCAATAAGGTTGATATTATTTACGGCTGTGTCAGTAATGGAACAGAGTGGCAGTTTTTGAAATTGGAAAATGATACCATTTTTATTGACGATAAACTGTACTTTTTCAATGAACTGAATGTCATTTTAGGAATCTTGAATACTATCGTAAAGTCTTCTATTTCAGATAATTAATCAACAAATTTATCTTTATACTCACAGCTCACAGCTCATTGCTCACAGCTATTTTAAAATCAAAATATGTTTATCCACGTAATGAAATCTAAACTCCACCGTGTCAAAATCACGCAAGCGGAGTTGAACTATGTAGGAAGTGTAACCATCGACGAAGACCTCATGGACGCTGCCAATCTTATCGAAAACGAAAAAGTGCAGATTGTCAATAATAACAATGGTGAGCGTTTTGAGACTTACGTTATCAAGGGCGAACGTGGTTCGGGAACGGTCTGTTTGAATGGGGCAGCCGCTCGCAGGGCTCAGGTAGGTGATATTGTCATTATTATTGCTTATGGATTGATGACTCCCGAAGAAGCCAAAACTCATACGCCAAACCTTGTTTTTCCAGATAGTAATAATCACTTGGTTTAATTTGAAAATAGGTTAATTTGGAAATATTTTCCAGTTCCAAATCACCTTCAAAATTGGTACATTTTCAAATTTTCAGATTGGATTTATGAAAAAAACACTTCAATATTTAGTTTTTTTGGGCATTGGCGGCGGATTAATTTGGTACTCAATTGCTTCTGGAATTATTAACCCCTCCAAACTTTGGGAAGACGTTTCAAACGCCAATCTGTGGTATGTTGGCTTGATGGTCATTTTCATGTTTGTGGCACACGGCAGTCGGGCGGCACGTTGGCAAATGTTGCTTGAACCTTTGGGCTACAAACCCTCTTTTTTTAGTGTCAATAATGCTGTGTGGTTGGGTTATTTTGCCAACAATTTAGTACCACGTTTGGGCGAAGTTACTCGGTGTAGTCAATTATATAAAAGTGATAATATTCCCGTAGAAAAATCTTTGGGGACGGTTGTTACGGATAGAATTTTTGATGTTGTTACGCTCTTCATTTTATTATTACTTCATTTAATTATTGATTTTGATAAATTATGGGGATTTATTTCTCAACAAATGGCTCAGAATTCGGGAGGACAAAGTGGTAAATCGAACCTTCTCTTTTTCATATTAGCAACTTTGGCTTTTGTTGGAATTATCTTATTTGTTTTTCGCAAAAAAATATTGCAAATCTCTATCATTCAAGTAATTATAGATAAATTTAAAGGACTTTTGGATGGTTTATTAAGTATTAGACACCTTAAAAATCCGCCGCTTTTTATCTTTTACTCCATCCTAATTTGGGCGATGTATTATATGATGGGCTATGTCCTTTTCTTAGCCATTCCCAAGTTTGCTGATTTACCATTTATTGCAGGTTTGACGGTGTTGGTTTCAGGAGCATTAGCCATGATTTTACCATCGCCAGGTGGGGCTGGCACAATTACAGCCGTTGTTTCACCCGTATTAGTGGCAATGTACGGACTTCAATCGGATGATGCAGGGACATTAGCAACGTTCGTTCAAAGTTCACAAATGTTAGTAACGTTAGTGGTGGGATTAGTGATTTTTTTAGTATCTATTTTTACGAATAAAAAATGACAAAAGACAAAATTTATACCCTCAAAAACCTAAAAAACCAAGTCGAAAATTGGCAGAATGAAGGCGATAAAATCGTTTTTACCAATGGCTGTTTTGATATTGTACACTTGGGACATATAGATTATTTAGAAAAGGCTCGTAACTTGGGAAACAGATTAGTTTTAGGCTTGAATACTGACGATTCCGTAAAAAGATTGAAAGGTGAAACTCGCCCCGTAGTAAACGAATACGCCCGTTCACGGATGATGGCAGCCTTTGAATTTGTGGATGCCGTAGTGCTTTTTGACGAACCAACGCCCAAAGAATTAATCGAAGCTGTGAAGCCCGATATTTTAGTAAAAGGCGACGATTATACCGTTGAAACTATTGTGGGGGCAGATTTTGTTATCGCAAAAGGAGGCGAAGTAAAAACAATTCCCTTAGTGAAAGGTTATTCAACCACGAGTTTAATTGAAAAAATAAAATCAATTTGAAAATTTGGAAATGTGTCAATTTGAGAATTAATTGATATAGATTTTTAAATTATTAAATTGTAAATGTGATAGTATTTTAAACTGTAATATTTTCAAATTAAAACAATTTTTAAATTAACATGATAGGAATATATTTAATCACTTTAGTCTTTGCAGGAATTGGAATGTTTGTGCAATGGCGTTTGAAAAGTAAGTTCAAGCAATATGCTGAAGTAAACTTACAGAATGGTCTTTCGGGCAAAGAAATTGCTGAGAAAATGTTGCGAGATAATAACATTTTTGACGTAAGAATCCTGTCGGTTGAAGGACAATTGACCGACCATTACAACCCTGGTGACAAAACCGTGAACCTAAGCCCAGATGTTTATCACGGTCGTCATGCTTCGGCTGCGGCGGTTGCTGCTCACGAGTGTGGACACGCCGTGCAGCACGCAGTGGCGTATTCGATGTTGCAATTTCGTAGTTCGATGGTGCCAGTATTGAATATTGCCAACAACTTTATGCCAATGGCTTTGATGGTCGGGATGATGATTTTGTATTCGACGGGCAATAAATTAGTCTTGACGGTTGGGGTAGCAATGTTTGCCATCGCAACGTTGTTTAGTTTTGTAACACTACCCGTGGAATTTGATGCCAGCCGCAGAGCTTTGGCTTGGATGGAATCAAAGAATGTGGTAACGGCTCAGGAACAAACCATGGCAAAAGATGCACTTTGGTGGGCAGCTATGACTTATGTGGCAGCGGCTTTGGGAATGTTAGCCCAGTTGTTATATTATGTTAGTGCTTTGAACAGGCGAAATGATTAAAGTTAGATATTAACTTATCAAAAAGCCTTTCAGTATTAGTCTGGAAGGCTTTTCTTTTTGTGAAAGATAATTGAGAAAGAAGTTTTAAATTTGAGTAAAAATATATTTTGTACGCTACTCCCAATTCTCTCAGTAACCCTTATAAGTATTTTAAACGCTTGTAAGGGTCAGATAATTAGATAACTTTTTAAAAATATGGAACCAATCACTCAGCAGCCTTTTGAATTGACTCCTTTTGAACTCACGAAGGAGTATCTCGAAAAATTACAAGTCGCTATCAATCAGCAAGATAATGAATTTATCAAGGCTGAGATGGAAGAATTGTATCCTGCTGATATTACCAATATTTTAGATGAATTGAATGGTGATGAAGGGCATTATTTGGTAAAATTATTAGATACCAAATTAGCCGCTGAAATCATTACTAATCTTGATACTGACGACCGTAAGAAATTCCTTAAAAACTTCACTTCCCAAGAAATTGCTCAATACGTTGATGTCATTGATTCTGATGATGCCGTTGATATTTTGAACGAGCAACCCAAGGATATTTCCGAAGATATTATTGGGCTTTTGAAGGATAAAGAGCAAGCTCGTTTTGTCAATGATTTGATGCACTATGATGAAGATTCAGCGGGTGGTTTGATGCAAAAAGAATTAATTAAAATCAATATCAAACAGTCTGTTACTGAATGTATTGAGGAAATAAGAAGACAGGCGGAGGACATCGAAAACGTTTATTCAGTTTATGTGGTCGATGATGGTATTATTTTAAAAGGAAGGGTATCTTTAAAACGAATTATTTTAGCAAAAAGAGGGGCAAAAGTTGCAGATATTTATGATGAAGATATTGTTTCGGTAAAAACCACTGCCACGGGCGAAGAAGTGGCGGATGTCATGCAAAAATACGATTTGGATGCCGTGCCAGTGGTCAATATTCAAGGGCGATTATTGGGCAGAATCACGATTGATGACGTGGTGGATTATATTACAGAATCTGCTCAAGAGGATGTTCAGGCAATGACGGGTATTTCAGAAGACGTTGAGGAAGATGATAGCGTTTGGCGTTTGGTGCGTTCACGTTTGCCCTGGTTATTGGGCGGAATGGTAGGCAGTTTTTTTGCCGCAAAATTGATTCATAATTTTGAAGATATATTATCAAAAATCCCTGCTGTTGCCTTTTTTATTCCTTTGATTGGTTCGACAGGTGGGAATGTGGGTGTGCAGTCTTCGTCCATAATAGTACAGAGTTTAGCAGATAAATCGGCAATGGATGTCACTTTGAAAGAACGTCTTTTAAAAGTTCTGAAAGTGGCTTTTTTCAATGCTTTAATTGCAGGATTATTTGCTTTTTTAGGGTCATATATTGTTGATAGTGCCAATGTTCAGCTTTCATTAACGGTCTCATTATCAATATGTTCAGTAGTTCTTTTGGCTTCTTTCATGGGAACAATTACGCCCTTGGTATTAGACCGTTTCAAAATTAATCCCGCCATTGCCTCAGGACCTTTTATTACTACAACAAATGACCTTCTGGGGTATGGAGTTTATCTATTAATTGTATATTTATTAATGTAATTTTTAGATGGGCGTTAGAAGCCGTTTTAAAATATATTCTGAATAAAGTCTGATTGTATTTTTTGAGTAGCGGAATCATATTTTTTTAAGGAATATACAGCGTATCTTGTGTAAAAAATATGGTTTCGATAGTCAGAATAAGACAATCAGAATTTGTCGTAAGATATTTTAAAACGGCTTCTAAGGATTTAGGCGTTAGTGTGCAACTTGATAATAATCAACAAATTATGATATGTCCAAATATTCTGAACTCCAATTTGTCGTTTTTCCTAACCCCTAAATCCTAATCCCAAACCCCTAAACAATGATTGCAATAATCCAAAGAGTTTCAGAGGCTTCCGTCAAAATTGAGGGGCAAATAAAAAGTGAAATCGGCGTGGGTTTTATGGTGCTTTTGGGTATTACGCATACCGATACACAAGAGGATGTGGAATGGCTCGCTAAGAAAATTGTGGGAATGAGAATTTTTTCAGATGAAAACGAAAAAATGAACTTAGATTTAGAAACTATAAATGGTAATATTCTCTTAATCAGTCAGTTCACGCTTCACGCCAGTACGAAAAAAGGAAATCGCCCCAGTTTTATTGAAGCCGCTCGTCCTGAAATTGCTATTCCATTGTACGAAAAAATGATTTTACGATTGGAAAGTCTATTGGGAAAAACCATTCAAACGGGTGAATTTGGGGCAGATATGAAAGTATCTTTGGTGAATGATGGACCTGTAACAATTGTGATTGATTCAAAAAATAAAATTTAAAAATGACGATAGAAGAAGCCCAAAAAACCGTTGATGAATGGATTAAAACCGTTGGCGTTCGGTATTTTAATGAACTAACCAATATGGCAATGCTCACCGAGGAGGTCGGAGAAGTAGCCCGAATTATTGCCCGACGATACGGCGAACAATCTGAAAAAGAGTCTGACAAAGCCAAAGATTTGGGCGATGAAATGGCGGATGTTTTATTCGTCTTGATTTGCTTGGCAAATCAGACGGGTATTAATCTGACGGAGGCATTACAGAAAAATTTGGATAAAAAAACTAAGCGGGATGCTACTCGGCACAAGGAGAATGAGAAATTACGGTGAAAGGGTGAACGGTACACGATGAACGATTTTGAATTTCAACATCCCGAAAGTTATTTTTACTTTCGGGATGTTTTGTCTAAATTAAATCTACCGTGGAATCTGCTTTTTCTCTACTTCCTTCGTTAATTTTTTTCCTAAATCTGCATCAATTTCAAATGCTACCGATACGTCTAATTGGTCAACGCTTGGATTTAGTTTTTGAATAACCGAATGTGCCGTATCAAATTCACGTTCGCCCGTGATGGAATTATATTCCTTTTCAGTAAGCCCTCCTTGATTATCCGAATAGTCGTTAAAACGTACAGAAACGTTCTTTTTAGCTAATTTACCACCTTCCCAACTTACTACGGTGCCGCCCAAATCCCAACCAATTCCTGTCATGGTGAAAGTTTTTCCGTTCAAAGCTACAATTTCCGAAAGTCTCATGCCTATTTTCAAACCTTCCCGAGAAACCCACGGAGATTTTAAGGCTAAACTACCACCATCTGCCACTTTGGCACGCACCATCACATCTTGAATTTCTTTAAAATCTTTACCATCTTTCCAATAAATTTCTACTTCTTTGTCGGTATCGGGGAAGATTTTTGAGGCATTGAATTGTCCTTCCCCCGTTTCGATAATGGCATCTTTTTTAACATTTTCTTTGCCAAATTTTTTTTCAAGCCCCTGTAAACTAACACATTGCAAAATATCTTCTAAATATAAAATTTCTTTTTTAGTTTCATCAGTAGCAATTGAATCTTTGGAATTGGTAGTTATTTTTAGGGAATCGGCATTTTCTTCTGAAGGTTGTTTTTGTGAACAACTGCCTAAACAGACAAGCGTAAATAAGCAAAAGATTATTTTTTTCATCGTAATAATTGTGATTTTTAGTTTTACAGAAACAAGATTAGTTAAGGCAATAAAATTAGTATTTTTACGTAATCTTATGATAGTAAATTTACGATAAAATTCCACCAAAAATCATCATGTATTAGTTCAATATTCTAAAAAGTAGCCCTAAGAATCATAATCAATTCCATTTTTTTATTAACCAATCCATGATTATACGAAAAATTTTACTCTTCTTTTGCCTAATAATTTCTTGCCAAATTTTTGCTCAAACGCCCAAATATACCATCAGTGGATATGTGCGTGAGAAAGGAAGTCAAGAGCATCTGATTGGTGTAAACGTCTATATACCAAGTACTTCTACGGGTGTTGTTACTAATACCTACGGATTTTATTCGCTTACGTTGCCCGCTGCTGATTCAGTAACGTTGGTTTTTTCTTATGTGGGTTACGAAAGAATTGCTCGTAAAGTTGCCCTCAACAAAAGCCTTGAATTGAATATCACTTTGGCAACTTCAACAGAACTGCAAGAAGTGGTTGTGGATGCCAAACGATATGAAGAACGGGTAAGTGAATCGGTGCAAATGAGTAAAATCGAAATCCCGATTAATCAAATCAAAAAAGTGCCAACATTTTTGGGTGAAAAAGATGTTTTGCGGGTACTTCAACTCATGCCAGGCGTTCAGAAAGGTTCGGAAGGGCAAACGGGAATTTATGTACGTGGAGGTGGACCCGACCAAAATCTGATTATTTTGGATGATGCCATCGTCTATAATGCCAATCACCTTTTTGGCTTTTTCTCGGTTTTCAATGGCGATGCTTTGAAAAGCGTTGAACTCACCAAAGGTGGTTTTCCAGCTCGTTTTGGCGGACGGCTTTCTTCGGTAATTGAACTGAATATGAAAGAAGGGAATAAAGAAAAACTGCACGGAGAGGGTGGAATTGGCTTAATTTCATCTCGTTTAACCTTGGAAGGTCCTCTTAAAAAGAACAAATCGTCTTTCATTATTTCGGGTAGAAGAACTTATGCCGACCTTTTGGCAAAGCCATTTATTGCTGCTGCTCAAAAAGGACAAGCCGAACAAACAGTGGCAGGATATTATTTTTATGATTTGAACGCCAAAGTAAATTACGATTTTGGGCGGAAGGATAAACTGTATTTGAGTGGCTATTTTGGACAAGATAAATTTAACGTGGAAACCACCAGCCCAACGGCTTTGAATGGGTCGGGTATGGATTGGGGCAATAATACCGCCACTTTACGTTGGAATCACCTTTTTGGCGATAAACTTTTTAGTAATCTTTCTCTAATTTATAGTCAATATCATTTCAATATTTCTTCACAACAAAACACGACTGATGCAACCACTAATTTGCCCACTACTTATAATCTGAAATATGATTCGGGTATTAGGGATTTATCAGCAAAATATGATATAGATTTTTTCCCTAATCCTAAACACGCTATCAAGGTTGGGGTTCAGACTATTTTCCATCGTTTTACGCCCAGTGCCGTTGTGATTCAGGATTCGGATATTAATTTGTACGAAAATAAAGTAGAAAATATAGATGTCGTAGAGTCAGGAATTTATGCCGAAGACGTCTGGCAGCCCACGCCTCGGCTCAAAATGAATATTGGTCTCCGAGCCAGTAATTATCAAACCACAGGAGTTAGTTATTTCCGCCCAGAACCTCGCATTGCCGCAGCTTTTAAGGTGAAAAATGACATTGCTTTCAAGGCTTCGTATGCTTTGATGAACCAATATGTCCACTTACTTTCAAACACAGGATTAGGTTTACCAACCGACCTTTGGGTGCCTTCAACGGATAAAATTGCTCCGCAACAATCGGAACAAATTGCGGCTGGTTTTGCCAAAGATTTTGATAAAAAAGGCTTAACGCTGACGATTGAGGGCTATTACAAAAACATGAGCAACTTGATTAATTATAAAGAGGGAGCAAGTTTTTTATTGATAAATAATCCTACGGGGGCAAATAAAGTCCGTTGGGAAGATAATATTACCTCGGGCAGAGGATGGTCGTATGGAGCAGAATTTTTATTACAAAAGAAAGTAGGAAAGTTTTCGGGCTGGGCGGGTTATACGCTTTCGTGGACGTATTGGCAGTTTGATGAATTGAACTTTGGCAAAACATTTTTTCCAAAATACGACCGCAGAAATGATATTTCCTTAGTCGGAATATATGAATTAAGCCCTAAGATTACACTCTCAGCCGTTTGGGTTTACGGAACGGGAAATGCCCTCACGGTGCCGCTTTCAAGATATAATGCCTACGGGAATTTCAACACCAGAGCCACAAATAATAATAATAACAACACCAGTGATAATGGTTTGACCAGTGCCGCTTCGGATTTATTATTTGGGAGAAATTCCGTTCAAGAGTATGGAGAGAAAAATACTTTTCGGGCTGAGGCTTATCATCGTTTAGATTTGGGTATTCAATTTCACAAAAAAATGAAACGGCACGAACGCACTTGGGAAATCAGTATTTATAATGCCTACAATCGTAATAATCCATTTTTCTATCAACTAAATAATAAAGTAAATGCTACCACAGGCGTAACTACAACGGTTTTTCAACGGTATTCCATTTTCCCAATTGTGCCATCGTTGAGTTATAATTTTAAGTTTTAAAACTCTCAAAATACTCCTAAGCGTTCAAAACGCTTGGGAGGGTTAAAGTTCGATATATTCTTTAATTTAAAAGAACATGAAAAGCATAAAAATATTTATCTCCTTAACAATCAGTACTTTATTATTTTGGAGTTGTAATAATTTCGTAACAGAAATTGACCCTTCCGAATTACCAAGTACTGATTCGAGACTGGTTTTATCCTGTTATATTTCACCCCAAGATACCGTTATCGCTGCCAAATTGACGGAGACAAAAACCGTTCTCAGCACGGGTGGCACAAGGGCAGATATTACCAACGCCACCATGAAAATTTCGGACGGAACAAAAACTGTTACGATGGTTTACAGCAATAGTTTACTGTATTATCGGGCTTTGCCCGCACAAATGCCTATTGTGGTGGGCAAAACTTATACGATGACCGTCAGCACGCCCGATGGTAGGAGTGTTTCATCAAAATGTACGGTGCCTCAGCCAGTCACAATCAAAGAGATAAAAGTAGATTCAGGCACATCCGTTACGATTCGCAGACTCAATGCACAGGAAGTAAAAGAATATTATTTGAAACTGATTTGGCAAGATTTGCCAGGGGCGGGCAATTATTATCGGGGCTTTGGTTTTGTACAAGGAACCTTCAAAGATAGAAACAATGTGATCACACAACGTACTGAAGGTGTGGACTTTACGGGATTGGATGATAAAAATTCGGATGGGCAATTATTGACCTTAAACGTAATTTATCAGCCCTCTCGAAACTCAATTTCCGCCACCATTCAAAAATTAACCGTTGGGCTTTTTCATGCCGATGTAAACTATTTTAACTATCACGAATCTTTACGAAAACAGCGGGGTAGTAATAACAATCCGTTCGTAGAGCCAGTCTTGCTTTATACCAACGTAGAAGGCGGTTTTGGATGTTTTGGGGCGTATAATGCTGCTTGGCAAGAGTTGAAAGTGAAGTAGTTTCGATGTTTGATGTTCGTTTTTAGGAAATAAAATGGGTGGCACGGCTCCGAGCCGTGCCACCCATTTTAGTAATTTCTGTCTGAATTTGGATTCGTGGGATTAATAGATTTTTAGGATTTTATTCATTTACTAATCCTAAAAATCCGTAAATCCCATGAATCCAAATTCAGGCGGTTTTACTAATCAAATTTCAACATCAACCCATCATGTGCCAACTTTACAGATGAAGGCAACTCCATTTCCACTTCACGATGCAAGCCCATTTGATGACTTATGTGAGTGATGTATGCTTGCTCGGGAGCGATTTTTTCAATTACCTCAATAGCTTCTGACAAACTGAAATGAGATAAATGTTTTTCTTTCCTCAACGCTCCAACCACAATAATTTTTGAGCCTTTTATTTTCTCTATTTCTTCATCCGAAATAAAATTTACATCCGTAATATAAGTAAAATTCTTTATCCGAAAACCAAAAACGGGCAGGTGCAAGTGCTTCACTTGAATGGGTGTGAAGGTTACCCCCGCCACTTCAAAAGGTTGATTTTGAATTTCGTTAAGCTCAATTTGAGGAATTCCTGGATATTTAATTTCCGTAAAAGCATAGGCAAATTCTTGTTGGATTTGCTCTAAAACCTGTTTACGGGCATAAATGGGCATATCTCGCTTTTGGAAAAAATTGAAAGCTCGCACATCGTCAAGCCCAGCGGTGTGGTCTTTGTGTTCGTGCGTGAAAATGACGGCATCAAGATTTTTGATGCGTTCACGAAGCATTTGTTGTCTGAAATCGGGACCAGTGTCAATGACAAAACTTTTCCCATCAATTTCGATATGAATGGAAACCCGAAGGCGTTTGTCACGAAAGTCGAGGGATTGGCAAACCTCACATCCACAGGCAATTACGGGAACGCCCTGAGAAGTACCAGTGCCTAAGAAGGTGATTTGCATTTTTGTAGGGGATAGGTGTTGGGTTTTAGGTGTTAGGGAAAACTGGCTAAAACCTAAAATCCAATACCTAAATTTATTCCGTAAGTGCTTTTACTTGTGCCACGAGAGCATCAAAATTGAGTGGTTTTGCCAACATATCATCAAAACCTGCTTCTTTGAAATCTTCCATTGAATAATTACGAGCATTACCCGTGATGGCAATCATCGGTAGTTTCGCTTTTTTCTCATCTTTCAAGGCACGCACGGCTTTGGCACATTCCATTCCGTCCATCACGGGCATATTGATGTCGAGCAAAAGAATGTCAAAATCTTCTTTTTCCAAAGCATCCATTACTTGTTGCCCATTTTTTACAGAATGAATTTCAAAGTTCTGAAACTCTAATATTTTCTTAGCAAGGTTTTGAATAACGGAGCTATCTTCGGCAATTAATACTTTTCTCATATTAAAATAAAATTGTTTATTGTGGTAAAGATAAGAAACGGCATTTATATAATTAAGAATTAAGAGTTAAAAATTAAAAATGTATTTCCAAATCTGAAATCAAAATTATCTGGTTCATTCAATACTCATGGCTTAAAGTCCATAAATCACTACTCATTTTTACTCACTAATTGATTTTCAAACAACACCAAACAATCAATATTTCGCATGGTTACTTCACTTCGTAAGCCCAAAGTTCGGAGTTTATTTTCCACGGAATCGGGGTAATTTTGAAACCAATCTAAATCTAAAACCGTCGTATCGGGCAAACCTGTTTCATTCACTACGGGCAAGTTATTTACCAACTGCGGATTACTTTCCATATAATTTATCAAATCCTTGATTGTCAAGCCTTTTTGAATAATTCCAGTACTGTCCACGCTATTCATTGCTCCCTGTAAATCAGATTTCATTAAGGCAAAAACCTTCTTATTTCGTGTTTCTATTTTAGATTTCAGCGGAAATAATCCTTCCAGTTGTTGAATGGCAACGTCTTGAATAGATTTTCCAACGAATTCGGGAACGCTCAAATCTAAGCAATAAGAATTATGATTTTCAAAGGAATATTTACTCAAATCGCTTACGTCCATCACGACTCGACTGGTCTTTTGGTCGTAAATAATTTGATAAATTAATGATAAAGGGCAATTAACAAATTTGTATTCAGAACTTGATTCCTTTACAAATTCAGTGGCATATCCTTCTTTATAATTGGAAAATTCGATTTTATAAGTCTGATTTTTGGGTTTATTTACGATGATGGGCTGGTCGTAATTTTGTAAAGTATTGGTTGAAGACGAATAGGAAGCCTCCTGATATTCGTGTTTCATCGTGAAAGTTACGGGTTCACGATTGATGAGCTTACCGATAACTTCCTGATCAATTTCATCGGGTGATGTAAACGCTAACACCACCCCGTCTTGGTCAATTACCACCGTGTGCGGGATGAAATGATGATAAAACATATCGTTCAATTTTCGCCCCCAATCCATCGCAAAAGTTACATTTTTATAGCCTCTTTTCAGAATAAAAGCATCTACTTTATCACGATTTTCTTCCGAAATTTCTATCACTTTTATGGCATCACCAAATTGGAATTGCAGCTTTTCAAAATGCTTGATATAGGGAATGCAAGGGGCACAATAAGTAGCCCAAAATTCCAAAATGACTACTTTCCCACGAAGCTCACTGAGAGCGAGCGGTTTTTCAACACCGTTGGCACCAATAACGGACATGGTGAAATCTGGACAAACTTTTCCCAACATCGGGGGATTGGTTTGAGCCATGAATGTTTGAGAAAAAACGGAGTTTGTAAGGATTACAAAAGCTACGATTAGTAGTTTTTTCATGTTGTTTCAGTATTTTGGAATATTGGTTAATTATATTCCAAAAGTGTGCCGTGAATGTACGATTAAATAAAATTAATGATTTTTTTGCAGGAATAAAATTTTAAAAAATATTTTCAATGAGTATAAAAACAAAAAGTCGTCTGATAAATTTTAGACGACTTTTTGGGGTTATTGACTGATTTTCAACAGGTTACTTAACGGTAAAAGACACCTTTGCTTTATCCCACATCATCGTAACTTTTCCAGTATCTTCTGCTTTGATGGTGAAACGCTCCGTCATATCGTTGGCTTCTGATTTGGCAGTTACACGCAAAACATCATCCGATTCTTTATAGTCATAATTACCCCATTGCTTGAAGTTTTTATTAATAATGATTGTCCATTCTTTTTCTCCTGGAATAGAAAATAAAGCATATTTTCCTGCTTTCAAGGCTTTTCCGTTCACCATAACATCTTTGCTTACTTCAAAAGTTGGAGCATCATTAGCACCTGTACGCCATACTTTCCCGTAAGGAGCAAGACCGCTTGCCCATACATTACGCCCTTTCACGGCGGGCTGGTTATAATTGATTGTTAAAGTTGTTCCGCCAATATTTGCCGTGGTTTTGGCGGGAGGCGAAGGCATTTTTGCGGCATCTTTACTCATGTCATGCTGTGCATTTGAGATAAACGAAACAAGAGCGAAGGCTGCTAAAAAAAGTATTTTTTTCATTTTTGGAAATTGGTTTGATGATTTATTAATTTGAAATTCTGAATAGTAAACGAAAAACGGGTCAGTAAGTTTCATTTGTAGGTTAAAAAAGACTTGAAATTAGTTTTCTCCTCAATAAAATAGCATTTTTATCAGAAGATTACATGAATATCTTAAAAGAACCAATGCTCAACTGAGAACGCAAATTCCGAACAGTTGGCAAGAAGCATTTGCTAATATTGACTCCGTTTAATCTTTCGGAAACTGAACAATATTTGCAGTGGAGATGTGTGCAATTACCCCGTTACCAAATTACAGAACTTTATATGGCATTGGGAGGGATTCCTTTTTATTTAAAATACATAGAATCGGGTAAAAGTTCTACGCAACTGATTGATAGTCTGTGTTTTAAGAAAGATGCTCCTTTGCAAGAAGAATATTATCAACTCTACGCCTCTCTTTTTAAAAATTCGGAAGTCCATGAAAAAATAGTGGAGATTTTATCCAATAAGTCGCAAGGATTAACTCGTCAGGAGATTTTACAAGAAACAAAACTGGCAAATGGTACTTTATCAAGGACATTAGAAGAATCGATAGAATGCGATTTTGTGGGTATTTTTCAGCCTTTTGGTCATAAAAAGAAAGATAGTATTTATAAATTGACGGATAATTTTTCATTATTTTATGCCAAGTTCATAAAAAATCAAACCCTTACTAATCAAGGAGTTTGGCAAGCATTGAGCAAAGAACAAAGCTATAAAACTTGGAGCGGATTCGCTTTTGAAAATGTATGTATGCAGCATCTTTCGCAGATTTTGAAAGGATTAGGAATCAATGGAATTCATATCAATGCTTTTTCTTGGAAAACACAAGCTAAAAACGGTCTGGCAGAAACGCAAATTGATTTACTGATTGACAGAGCCGACAAATGTATTAATCTTTGTAAAGCAAAATTTTCAAACGATAACTACATGATAACCAAGGATTATTCTACTAATTTACGGATGAAAAAAAGTATTTTCCAACAAGTAACTCAAACTAAAAAAGCAATTTTTACTACACTAATTACACCTTTCCCAGCCATCAAAAATGAACATTATCTTGACCAAATCAGTCAAGAAATTAACTTGGATGCACTCTTTGAGAAAGATTGAAGTACATAGATAAATAGAAATTGTCCACTTCAAACTTGAATTTGTCTATTCTAAGTCTTAATTATTGCCAAGTCAAGAATTGGAATCTAAATTGCAATTTGAAGATTTTTTTTTCGAGTTGCTTATATTTTATCTCCCATGTCGCATCGGAATACGAATAACGAATTAAACCTCCTCCCATTTCAATTCTTCAACCTTTTTCTTTTCAGTTGAGAAATTAATTCCAATCGCAATTCGCTTTTTATTTTCGTAAGCGAAAGGCTCTAAATACCCTTTGGTTTTTATCTGCTCAATTGCTTGGTCTGCGGATTTATCCAGTTTGAATTCAATACAATAAATATAATTTTTCAGATGAATTAAAGCATCCATTCGCCCATCCGAAGTTTGAACTTCCGATTGTACATATACGCCCAAAAGCGTAAAGGTTAAGTGAATAATGGCGTGATAAAAATGCTCGTTTTCTTTCTGCCAAAGTTCATAAGGCAATGATTTGAAAATGGTATTTAAAATATTCTCAATTTTATCAACTTCTCCTCGTTCCAAAAACTGCTTAATTTTATCCACATACACCACACCATAGCCCAAATCTGTTTGACTATATGCCGCCATCAAGACTTCAATATACGCTTTTTGGACTTCTTTGTTGGGATAATGAAGTGTGTAAACGTCACTCATCTCATTGTGTGATTTTACCGTTAAATAACCTGTTTGAAACATCAAAGGAATCAGTTCCAATTTTTGAATATCATACGAACTTAAAGCACTAACACCAATTTCTACTTCTCCAAAATCATAGAGACGAGCCTTTTCAGCCAGATTTATCAGAAAGGTGGGTGTGCCTGTCTCGAACCAGTAATTATTAAATTTTCTTTTCGTAAAAAAATTGAGTAATGAAAACGGGTTATAGACACTTACTTCACTGCCCCAAGAATAGCCATTATACCATTTTTTAATTTCCTGTTTATCTAATATCTTTAATTCTTCCGTAAAATTTTCTTCTAATTCTTTTTCCGTAATACCGCAACATCCTGCAAAACGATCGTCGATTGTAATATCGTCCAAATTATTCAAGTCCGAGAAGATACTCACTCGTGAAAACTTAGAAACTCCAGTAATAAAAACCATTTTCAAATAGGAGTCAGCATCTTTCAATATCGAGTAAAATATTTTCATAATATCTTGATTTTCAATAGCTTTCTCTGTATTATCTCCTAAAAAATCAATAATTGGTTTATCATACTCATCAATCAAAACCACCACTTTTCCTCTACTTTCAGAGAGTTTTATAATAAGTTGTTTAAATTTTTGGTCAATAGACTTGGCAGAGAATACTATACCATATTCTTGGGCGATTTCCTCTAATTTCTTATCAATAGCTGCCTCTAAGCCTAAAAGTTTATGCCCGATATTACTAAAAGAAATACGAATGATGGGATAAGTTTGCTCCCAATTCCATTTATCTTCTACAAAAAGCCCTGTAAAAAGTTCTTTTTTTGCTAAAAATAAACACTCCAAGGTACTGATGAGCAACGACTTACCAAATCTGCGGGGACGTGACAGAAAATAATATTTACCTTGCTCTGCGAGTTTGTAGGCAAATTCTGTTTTATCCACATACACGTAGCCCCCTGTACGAATTTCGCCAAAATCTTGAATGCCAACTGGATATTTTTGTATCATGGATTGCTTGTTTCTTTTTACAAATCTACATTTTTTACTTGAATTTATATAAACAAAAATCCCTCAATCGGTTAAATTGAGGGATTTTTATTCATATATTAATTAAAAAAATCTTTCATTTTCTCAAAGAAATTTTTGTCACTTTTATTAGGTTTTGGTTCAAAATTGGGTGATTTTCGCAATTTTTCCAACATATCCATTTCTTCTTTCGAGAGACTCTTGGGAGTCCAAACGTTTACATGAATTAACTCATCACCCACACCATATCCATTCAATTCTTTAATTCCTTTTCCTTTCAAACGTAATATTTTACCAGCTTGTGTTCCCGCCTCAATCGTGATTCTTGCTTTTCCACCAATTGTTGGCACTTCTACGGATGTTCCCAGAGCAGCATCTGCAAAGTTCAGGTAAAGGTCAAAAATTACATTGTTACCGTCTCGGTGCAATACTTCATCAGGTTCTTCTTCGATAACAATCAACAAATCTCCCGCAATGCCTCCACGTGGGGGAACATTACCTTTGCCCGACATGGATAATTGCATTCCTTCGGCAACACCAGCAGGAATTTTGATGGGAATAATCTCTTCGTCCAAAGTTCTGCCTTCGCCAAAACATACCTCACAGCGTGCTTTTACTTGTTTTCCTTCTCCGTTACAAGTTGGGCAGGTTGAAGCTGTAACCATTTGTCCCAGCATCGTTTGCTGAACTCGGCGAACTTGACCAGCACCGTTACAAGTACCACACGTGGTTAAATCTGTTCCATTCTTCGCACCATTTCCACCGCAAGCCTTACAAGCAACATGACGTTTTACCTTGATTTTCTTTTCGACACCGTTAGCAATTTCTTCAAGGTCGAGTTTGAGTTTGATTCTCAAATCCGTTCCTTTGCGTTGGCGAGTTTGCTGACGACCGCCACCACCGAACATACTTCCGAAAGGGCTTTCACCACCGCCAAAAATATCTCCGAATTGACTGAATATGTCTTCCATATTCATGCTTTGTCCGTAGCCTCCGCCCGCAGCACCGCCCATTCCAGCGTGTCCGTAACGGTCGTATTGATTTTTTTTCTTGGCATCCGACAATACTTCGTAAGCCTCAGCGGCTTCTTTAAATTTCTCTTCCGCAGCTTTATCGCCCTGATTTTTGTCGGGGTGATATTTAATTGCCATCTTGCGATAGGCTTTTTTTATTTCGTCTTCCGAAGCAGATTTTGAAACCTCCAATACTTCGTAATAATCTCTTTTTGCCATAATTTATTTTGGGGAATTAGGAATTGGGTAATTAGGGATTCGGGGAGCATCCCAATCCATAATTACCTAATCCCTAACTCGCTACTACAACCTTCGCAAAGCGAATTACTTTTTCATTTAAAAAATATCCTTTTTCCACCACATCAAAAACCTTTCCTTTATCGTCTTCCGTTGGGGCAGGGAATTGAGTTATTGCTTCGTGAATATCAGCATTAAAAACTTCTCCTTTTGATTCCATCGGTTTCAAACCTTTTGAAGTTAAAGTGCTGTTTAATTTGCTAAATATCAATTGAATACCCTCCGAGATTTCACCTTCTTGGGCATTGGCGGTGGCTCTTTCCATGTCATCAATCACGGGCAGAATATCAATAATTACTCGCTCGGAAGCCGACTGAATCATCTCTAATTTTTCTTTGGCAGTACGTTTTCTGAAATTATCAAAATCTGAATACAGACGGAGATATTTGTCTTTCATTTCTGCCAATTCAATCTGTAATTTTTCTGTTTCAGACAATTCTGGCACTTCTTCAATCGGTGTTTCGATATTTTCAGAAACAATGTCAGTTTCTTGGGTGATTTCCTGTTCTTCTACTGGTAATTCTTCTTTATTTTCCATTTTCAATGCACTTTTCGCTTTATTTTTATAATTTCTTATTATGTTCAAAAGTTTTGCCATTTCGTTTTTGTCTGTCAGATTGACAGGGTTTTTAATTTGCAAAATTACAAACGTCCATCCAAAACAACAAAAATCCTTCATACAGTGCGTATGAAGGATTTTTGTGAATTGGTAGGGATTTGAAGTGGAACGCTTCTGGGTGGCATTCCACCTGCCCCAAATCTCCTCATCTGTAGCGGGAAGCGTATTCTTAGATACTCTATCCAGTTGAACTACAAAATCAATTTCTTCAAAACCCAATAAAAAAGCCTTCATACAGCACGTATGAAGGCTTTGATGTGAACTGGTAGGGATTCGAACCCCAAACCTCCTCATCCGTAGTGAGGTGCTCTATCCAGTTGAGCTACAAGTCCATATATTTAATTCACTAATTCCAATAGGATTCGGATTCTAAACCTACTCATCAGTAGCGAGAAGCGAACTTCTGAGGTACTCTATTCAGCTGAACTGCAAATCCGTTTTTCCTTATTTGGGACTGCAAAATTACGAGGTTATTTCAGAAATTCCAAAAGCATCGTTAAAAATATTGCAAAAAAATCAGCCAACTATGTAATTGACTGATTTTGAGATTTTTAGAATTTAGAAAATTATTCTGGGATTGCTTTGATGGTGGCATCGACTAAAGTTCCTTGGAAGATAACTTTTCCCTTTATATCTAAATTTGTCTCGATAATTTGAATAACAGTTTGTTCACCGTCCACCCCTATTATGCCCGTATTGGAGATGTTCAACTTAGTTTCATCGGTTGATAATGTCCATTTTCCTCCTGCAATGGCTTTTCCATTATTGTCAATACCCGTCATTGTGCCATCGGTTTTGAAAGCAAGTCTAACTTTACTTAAATCAATAAGATTATTAGAAGTAGGCTTCACATCTTTATTGAAAGCTACAACAGAACCCAAAGCGGTAACGTCTGCCAAAAGCCAAGTTTTTGACACTAAAATATCCTTTTTAGGCTTTGATGGGGTGGTGGACTCGTCTTTCTTGCAAGATGAAATAAAAATTAGCAGAGCTAATGAGAAAATGATTGATAAATTTTTCATGGGATGATGATTTATTGGATTTGGTTGTGTTAATAACGACAAAGTTAAAATTTATTATCCTTCCCCAAAAAAAACTTATTGTAATATTTAGTGAACGGGAAAATGATTTAAGTAACTATGCTAAGTCCAAATGACGTCTTATCATTAGATAGTCTATTAATTACTAACAGGTTAATACACTAATACCCAACACCTAAATCCTCATCCCTAATTATTATAAATTATCAAAATATTTATAAAAAAATTTTATAAAAGAGACTTTTTCTTTAACCAAATAATATTTTATAAAATGCTATTTTTAATGCCTAATTATTTGTATTTTAAGGTTTTAACAAATATTAACATTTGTATTTTCTGACATCTGTAATAAAATTGTGACTTCTTTAAACTTCCTTCGTTATAAGTGTGTAATTAGAATAATACAATTTATTACAAAAAGGTTTTGGGTGGTGGCGGCCACCCGAACCGAATCTAAATACCTTCCACTAATACATTATTTGCTTAACCAAAACCAAAAACAATAACCCCCAAAATTGCTAACCACTAATTTTAATCATTGCCTAACCATTTTTTAAAATTAACCACAAGAATTATAACCCTAACACATCCCAATTAATAGCATTGACCCACTTGATTTATGCAACCTAACCACTAAAAGACAATCCGCTGACACACTGGATTAATTAAAACACCTAATCAATAAATTTATACGCAAGCCCTGAAAATGAAAGTTTTTGGGGCTTTTTGTTTAGCACTTCCCGATAGTTTTCTTTACTTTCGGGAAGTTGATACTATAATCATACGGACTGACAGTCGAAATGTCGAACCACCGTGTTACAGATGATGTACAAAATACCAATCCCCGAAAATTTTTCCTTTCAAGAATGTCTCTGGTTTTTAGATAGAAACTATGATGATTGTTTGCACGAAGTTCGCCAGCATTCGGTTAGAAAATTGCTGTCAGTGGATAATATTTCGACTTTAATTGAGATTTCAGAAAAAGATAATTTTCTAATAATCAATATTTTATGTGGAAATAATTCTGAAAAAGAAATCATTGAATTTGTAAAAGAATGGTTTGATATTGACCGTGATTTAACCGATTTTTATCAATTATTAAATCAAGATACTGACCTTGCCTACATGAGTGTGGACTACAAAGGCTTACGACTTTTAGGAATTCCAAACTTGTTTGAAGCCCTTTGTTGGTCGATAATTGGACAACAAATAAATCTTACTTTTGCTTATAAACTGAAAAGAAAACTAACGGAAAATTATGGTATAAAATTAATCTTTGAAAATAATGATTATCATCTCTTCCCAAATCCAGGAATTATAGCAAATTTACAGGTTTCAGACCTTACGCCCAATCAATTTTCAACCCGAAAAGCAGAATATTTAATTGAAATTGCCAAACAATTTATTTCGGGAAATATTACAAAACCGAAACTCGAACAAATTACCACTCCCGAAGCCATAAAAGCATTAATTAACATTCGTGGCATTGGTGAGTGGACAGCAAATTATGCCCTAATGAAATCGTTAAAACGTTTAGAATGTGTTACTTATGGTGATGTAGGCTTGTATAATGCTCTTTTTGCTTTGAAAGATTTTCCCAAACGCCCAAGTCGAGAACAATTAGATACTTTCTTTGAAAAATTCAAAAATTGGGAAGCCTATACCGTCTTTTATCTGTGGAGAAGTCTGGCGGTTAAAGTAATTAAAAATTAAAATTTACAAATTAAAAATGAGAACTTTGGTAAATTACAAAACAGCGTAGTGTCTCGTTACTTTTCCCTTTAAAAATGAAAAAAATGTTTCTTGCTCTCTTGATTAGTTTCAAAATACTTGTTGTTCCCACATCGGCTCAAAAGTTTGAACGAGATACCACTTACCGTAAAACTCCCGTGGTGGGTTTCATTGCTCCTTTGGCTTTAATTGGCGGAGGATTAGCCCTCAATAATGCAGATTTCAAAAAGAATCAATTGAATTATAGACAACAAAATTTCCCTAATTTTCATAATAAAATTGATGATTTGATGCAATTCGCTCCACACGGTGCGGTGTTTGCCTTAGATTGGATTGGCGTAAAAAGTAAGCATAATTTTAAAGATAAAGTGGGTTTGATGCTCACAGGGGGCATTATTACATTAGGAACGGTGCTGGTTTTGAAGTCCACAACAGATGAATTTCGCCCTGACAATTCAAGTGCAAATTCTTTTCCTTCGGGGCATACGGCTAATGCTTTTTTTGGGGCAGCGGTGTTGGCGGAGGAATATAAAGACCAAAGTATTATTTACCCGATTTTGGGTTATTCGGCAGCAACAGCAACGGGTGTTTTCAGAATTTTGAATAATCGCCACTGGGCTTCGGATGTGTTGGTGGGTGCTGGTGTTGGCATCCTTTCTGCCAAAGCGGCTTATGTAGTTTATCCGTGGTTAAAAGAGAAAATAGGAGGGAAGAGTAAACCTAAAAATGTGGTTTTTATGCCTGTGTATGATGGTGTTACGGCGGGTGGAAGTTTGGTGGTTGGGTTTTAGAGGTTCTTTTGCCCCGTGGCTGGTGTCCTCACCAGTACACACTTGCGTAAGCTCGAAATCGAATTGCTTACGTTTATGTGGATTGGTGAGGACACCAACCACGGGGCAAGATTCACGGGAAAGGATTCCCGTGGTACGTTTACTCCACCACCAATTTCCTCACAAATCCACCTTCTAAACGAATAAAATAAACTCCTTTCTGATAATTTATTAAAGGAATTTCCTTATCCGTAACCTTCTTAATTTCTTCTTGAAAATATTTCACGCCTCGCAAATCCGTAATGGTCAATATTCCGCTTGTTGGTTTAGAGAACTGTAATGTTACTTGTGTGTGAGAAGGGTTTGGAAACAGATATACCCCATCTAAAACTGCTTGCTCATTTGCCAAAATTGCCGTTGTTTGGGCTTTTACGCTCACAAAATCTGATTCTGTTTTATCCCCATAAGCCTTCAAACGGTAAGTATAACTGGTTTTTTCTTTTAAGGAAACGTCAGCATATTCCGTTTTTGTGGCATCCAATTTCACTATTTCTACAAACGGTTCTGTATCTAAAATCCTTCTTTCTAAAATATATTGCGTAACGTTCGGAACGGCTTTCCAAGATACTTTCAAGGCATCAAACGAAGTAGAAATCACGGTCATTTCGGGCGTGGCGAGAATAGCGGTTGTTTTGCCATCTATATTTACAAAAGATGATTCTGTTTTATCACCAAAGGCTTTGAGGCGATAACTATACGTAGTATTTTGGGTTAAATCTTTGTCGGTAAATGATAAAACTTTTGATTCAAATGTTCCCCAATCTCTGAAATCTTGCCCAGGGGCTTTTCTTTCCAAAACATAAAAAATAGTATTCGGAATAGGTTTCCAATCTATTTTTAAGGAATTGAAAAAAATCACCGTCATGGTCAATTCAGGACTGGCTAATTTGGCAATTGTTCTTTGAGTAATTGTTGTATATGGTGACTCCGTAAATGCCCCAATGGCTTTTATTCGATATTCGTATAAAGTGTTGTCTTTCAAGGTGTTATCGGTAAAATCTAATACATTATTCGTTACTTTCGCTATTTGCTCAAAGGCATTTGTTGTGCTATTTTTTCTTTCAATTATATAACTAACCGCATCCGTAACCGCTTTCCATTTCAATTTAATCACATCAATATAAGTGGTTTCGCTGGTCAAATCCACCGCATCCAAAGCCTTGGGCGTTTGGGCTTGAATAATAGCGTATTCCGACTCTAAATTATCAGGCATAATTGCCTTTATTCTGAAAGTATAATTGGTACTTCCCAAGAGGTTATCCACCAAAAAAGTAAACGTTCCTTTTGGGAAATTTCCTAAAACAGAATACTTTTCTGATGCTAAGTCCTTGACTTCCAATTGATAAGCGGCGTTCGATATTTCCTTCCAAGTCAATTGAACCGCAATGGCAGTTTGAATTTTTGCCGATAAAGTAGGTGGATTGATAGGGTCTAAAATGGCTTGTTTCGTAAAAGAAAAAGCATTCATACCCCGCTGATTTTTCAGAAAAGGACCGCCAAAGATTCCCCTTAAATCCACAGGATAATTTTGCGGATAATAAGCAGGTAAATAAGTAACTGATTGATTACCAGTAAATCCCGAAGTTTTGATGATGATTTTATTACCTTCAGCCCGTCCCGAAAGCACTTTATCGTTGGCATTATTTAGATAAATATAATCCTTCATAAAATACTTTTTGGGTCTTCCATCGTCTTGATTATAGGTTGAATCAGAAGTCCAAACCATGGTATGATTATTATCAAAAAAAATGGTAATTTCATCTTTGGCAAGATTGGTATAATAGGCTTTCTGAACGTTTGGAGAGGTTATTTGTGAAGTATCTGCCGAATTGTACGCATCACGGGCCACCAATCTAAATGCTTCATTAGCAAAACGTTTGTAGCCATCAACAGTATAATGAACTCCATCATATCCCGAATTTCCAATTGTCCCAATTACCTCCGTTTTGGCATATAATTGTTTGATTTTTCGTTGAAAATTACGCAAATCAGCAGCTTCGGGCAGGGGAACGCCCAGGATGTTTGTTTGGAAAATATAAAACTTTCCAACCGCTGGAAAATCAGTTTGCCAGAACTTATATAATTTATCAAATTCCCCTTGCCAAATGGTCGGATTGGCAAGTGCTTCTGCTTCTCCTTGCCAAAAGAAAAAGCCTTTGATGTTGTTCAAAACGCCCGCTTTGGTAGCACGGTAGAGCAATCGTCCATAGATATTGTTCACATTTGCGGGATTTGCGGCATCACGGATGGTATGTTCGGTAATGGCTGAACCCGAAACGGCTTCGTTCAAAATGCAAGTAGGAATCCCGTATTTTTCGGTAATAATTTTCTGTAATTCAATTCCCCAAACGCCTACATACGGACTGCGAGTGTTGGATAAAGCCCAGGTGGTATCTGCCTGTGTGATGAACGATTTTCCCGATTGGGTTTGCCCAAAAGTTCGGCAAAAATCATTTTTATAATCATAATTGGGAAAGTTATTTGATACGCCCCAAGCCGTCCCGTTAGACTGTCCATTAATCACAAAAACATCACCCGAAACAATATTCTCCCGAGAGATAACCAACAGAGAGTCAGTACCTTGTGTGGCGTAAATTTTGAAAGTATAATTGGCTAATTCTGCTTTAATGGTGTGATTAAATATAAAATTAGCCACACCGTTAGTATATGAAAGTGGTGTTTTATAATATTTCACAACGGAATTATTACGAGTAACAACCATTGAAACTGAATTATAATTTGCTGTTTCCACTTTGCCCGAAAACGTAACATTTGCCTCATTTTGGGCATTGCGAGGAAACAATTGAAGACTTTGGGGACTTTGGGAAATAGTAGTTTTCAAAGGCGGTACGTATGGGTCAATTTTCATTTCATAAAACGAAAAAGCCCTCAAACCACGCTTGTTTTTGATGTAGGGACCCGTATAAGGAAAATCGGCACTTTTACTATCAATGAAAGGCGGCATATACGAAATCGTTTTCAAGGGAACGGGTGTAATCAATTTCAGAATAACTTGATTGCCATTTGCCACATTTCCTGAAGAAATTAATCCGCTAATTCCATCCAATAAGAACTGATTTTTCATCAATAGATTTCTTGTTTGTTCTGTCCAAGTGAGCTCTTGTCCTTGGTCAAACTGGATGGTAATTTCTGTATTGTCTTTATTGGAGTAATAGGCTCTACGCACTGTTGGGGGCGTAATTTGGTCTAAATCAGTTGAATTATAGAAATCTCTCAGAATCAAAGGAGCTAATTCTTGTCCGTTTTGTTGATAGCCTTCGGGTGTATAATGTAAGCCCCCAAAACCCATCGTTCCAACGGTTGAAAAAGCGTTGATATTTGGATATTTATCATTGATAACTCGCTGCATTTCACGCACTTGCGGGGCAGTAATGGGTCGGGCGGGGTCGATAATATCAATCTGGAAAAGGTATATTTTTTGGATCGAAGGGAGATCAATTTTTAGGTTTTTGTAATAAGTATCAAAGTTGCCCGCCCAGTCTGTTCCTTCGCCATACGCTTCGGTTTCGCCTTGTCTGAAAATGAGTGCTTTTACAGATTGGGCAATTCCCGCTTTTTGTAAGCGATAAATCATTCTGCCATAACCATTGGTCAAATCAGCAGGATTATTCGCTGTTCGAGTGGCGTGTTGTTTCATCGAAGACCAGTTGAAACCGCCATTAATCAGGCAAGTGGGAACGCCTGTTTTTTCTAAGATTATTTTCTGAATTTCAAATCCCATTGCTCCAACTCCTTGATAATAAGGGTCTTGGTTCGCAATTGCCCAAAGCGTATCGGCTTGATTTCCATTTGCTATGTTGAAATCATCCGTAATTTTTCCGAAAGTTCTGCAAAATTCATTCGTCCGAGGGTCGTTGAAAAAAGCCGTTGCATTGGATTGCCCCGTTACGACAAAAACGTCTCCTGAAACAATATTTTCACGATTGACAATATTTAAAGAATCTTTATCCCGAACTGCAAAAACTTTAAAGTCATATTCTGCCTTTTCTGCCTTAATTTTTATGGACTGAAAAGTGAAAGAGCCAACGGTATTTTTGTAAGTAATGGGTGCTTTTTGATAGCCTATCAATTGTTTATTCCGAAAAATTTGTACGGAAAAATAATTCCAACCCGCTTCTTCAATTTTGCCCGAAATAGGCACAAGAGCCTCATCTGAGGTATTTCGTGGATATAATTGATAGTTTTGGGGAAGGCTGTTGAAAGTTGTAGCAAAGAATTTCTGAGCCTTTATGGAATTACAAAAAAGAGTTACCAGAATGAGCGTAATTATTATTTTCATGGGTATGTTATGTTGAAATATCTCGAAGATTTTTCCGTTAAAAAGAAATGTTCAGTGCATTTTTCGTGTATTAATAATTAAAACGTTATATTTATCAAACATCTTATTTTTTATCTAATTTAAACTAAAATCAAAATGAAAAAAACTACCAAATTTCTCTTTGTAGCCACTTTTTTGGCAATATTTGTTACTTTATTTGCCTGTAAAGGTCCAGCAGGCGAGATTGGTCCAGCAGGTCCGACGGGGGCAGCAGGAGCCACTGGGGCAACGGGTGCAACCGGACCAGCGGGAACAAGTGCTTCGGCTGCCATTTATTCAGAGTGGATAACTGCCACTTTTTCTCAAACTACATTTGCTGCCACCATCACCGCCCCTAAATTAACCCAAGAGATTGTGGACAGAGGTTCTGTTCATGTCTATTTGAAGGGATCTCAACTTGTTTTTCCATTGCCATATACCGAAACTGACAGCCTTGGCAGGGTTGCCATTCACCTTGACTACGGCATCGGGGCGGGCAGAATTATCCTGTTTACAACCACTCCCATTCCTCCGCAACAATTTCGCTATGTACTGATTCCTGGCGGCGTTGCTTCTGGACGTAGAGCTGCCATTGATTTTAATAACTACGAAGCCGTGAAAAAAGAATTCGATCTAAAAGATTAGGCTTTCTACGATTTCTACGGAAATTTTTTCGACTATCAACGTCTTGGAAGTTTTGAACCTCCAAGACGTTTTTTTAAAGACTATTTTTTATACTTACGGATAAAATGCCCTTGCAGTCTTCTATGAGGGCATTTTCTATTGATAGTTAATCTACAAATACTTCATCTGGTTTCCGCCCGTGTTTATTGACTAATAATGTCATAAAAAATTCTGATTCAGTAACTTCTTCTACTTTGACACCAGACCGCATAAATTCGTTACCCGTTTGTGCATAACTGATGACAAGAAAATAGTAATTCTAAGAAGCCGTTTTAAAATATCTTACGACAAATTCTGATTGTCTTATTGTGACTATCGAAACCATATTTTTTACACAAGATACGCTGTATATTCCTTAAAAAAATATGATTCCGCTACTCAAAAAATACAATCAGACTTTATTCAGAATATATTTTAAAACGGCTTCTTACCTTTTTCAACGCCTATGTTCATTGGGTTATTTTCATTGCTAAAATACAAACTGTCCTGTTGAGTTTCTACCAATGAATATCCTTTCAATTGTATGTTCACATCCTTGGTTCTTTCAAGTTTTATTTTACCAGCAGAATTGAAGAAATGAATTCGAGTTGTCTGTCCAAATCCAGAAAAATTTACTAATTGCAGTATGCAAATGAGGCTAAATAATTTTAAGATTTTCATAAGTATTTTGTGTTAAAGATTGACAAATTCACCATTTTGAGTAAAATTCATGGCATGACTCAAAGTCATGCCATGAATAGAAAACCCAAACATCGAACATCGACCTACGAACATCGAAAACTACTCCATCGCCCGCTTCACTTCATTCAATTTCAATAACGCTTCAATCGGAGACATCGTATTAATATCAAGATTTTTCAAGAGCGTTTCCACTTTTTCAAATTTTGGATTCTTCTCGGCTTCAAACATCGACATCTGAAAATTATTTTTGGGCATCTCTCGAATCGTCTGGCGGTGTTGTTCTTTGGTACGATTTTTTTCTAATTCTACCAAAATTTCACTCGCCCGATACACCACATTTTGCGGGATTCCAGCCAATTGAGCCACGTGAATTCCAAAGCTATGTTCCGAACCACCTTCTTGTAACTTCCGCATAAAAATTACTTTGCCGTTGATTTCTTTGACCGATACATTGAAATTCTTAATCCTCGGAAAATCATTCGCTAATTCATTCAACTCGTGATAGTGCGTAGCAAAAAGGGTTTTTGGACGACAATTTTGATGATTATGCAAGTGTTCGGCAATCGCCCAGGCAATCGAAACGCCATCATAGGTACTCGTTCCCCGCCCGATTTCATCCATCAAAACGAGACTTCTCTCCGAAAGGTTGTTTAGAATGCTGGCGGTTTCGGTCATTTCCACCATAAAAGTAGATTCGCCCTTCGATAAATTATCACTCGCCCCCACACGGGTGAAAACTTTATCAACAATGCCAATTTCAGCCTCGGAAGCGGGAACGAAACTACCAATTTGAGCCATCAAAACAATCAAAGCCGTTTGTCGCAAGAGTGCAGATTTTCCTGCCATGTTTGGTCCTGTGATGACGATGATTTGTTGGGTGCTATCATCCAAAAACAAATCATTCGGCACGTACTTTTCACCCAAAGGCAGTTGTTGTTCAATCACGGGGTGGCGACCGTCTTTGATACTAAGAGCTTTGCTGTCAGTTACTTGTGGTTTTGAATAATTATGTTTAATGGCAACTTTGGCAAAATTTGTTAGCACATCAATTACCGCAATGATTTTGGCATTTTGTTGAATTTGGTGGATATACTCATTCGCCACGTTTACCAATTCATTAAAAATTCGCTGCTCAATAACGTTGATTTTATCCTCTGCCCCCAAGATTTTTTCTTCATATTCTTTCAATTCGGGTGTGATATAACGCTCGGCGTTCACAAGGGTTTGCTTACGAATCCAGTCTTCGGGTACTTTGTCTTTGTGCGAATTAGTTACTTCTAAATAATACCCAAAAACCTTGTTGAAAGAAATTTTCAGAGATGAAATTCCCGTTCTTTCAATCTCTCGATTTTGTATTTGTACCAAAAAATCTTTACCCGTAAAAGCGATTCCCAGCAATTCATCCAACTCATCATCAACCCCTTGGCGAATCATTCCGCCCTGGTTACTCAACATTGGTGGGTCGTCACGGAGTTCTTTTTGAATTTTATCTAAAAGGAACTGACAAGGATTTAATTGGTCGGCGTATTTAAGTAGTATTTGTGATTTTTGAGTTGTGATTTGTGATTTCTCCAAATTATGGTTTTCTTCCTCAATCTTATGACTTTCAGCTTTCAACTTTTGACTTTTATATCCAGGATTCAAAACTTCATTCAAAAAATCATCACTACTAATTTCGTTTCGTTCAGTATTATCGTCAAATACTTCTCCATCAGAAGAAACTATCTCTAATCTTCTGTCATGTTCTGACCTCAATCCACCCACAATTTCCAACGGTTTTCCATTCATCAATTGCCAACGAATCGGCTCAATGTGTAGAAGGGCTTTTTTCAGTGCTAAAAGCTCACGGGGATTGATTCTTTTTACGGCAACTTTCGAGATAAGTCGCTCTAAATCACCAATTTGTTTTAAACTTGATTCCAATGATTCCCGCAATTCTCCGTTTTCTTTGAAATAAGAAACGGTATTGAGTCGCTCTTGGATTTGGGATTTATCTTTCAAAGGCAAAACCAACCATTTTCGTAATAATCTTGCTCCCATCGGAGTCATGGTTTGGTCAAGAATCTGAATTAGTGGAATACCACCTTCTTGTTGAGCATAGACTAATTCCAAATTCCGAATCGTGAATTTATCCAACCAAACGTATTTCTCTTCTTCCAAACGATTCATTCTGGAAATATGTCCAATTTCACGGTGTTCGGTTTCTGCCAAATAGTGCATAATTACGCCCGCTGCAATGATACCTTCCGTCAAAGAATCAACGCCAAAACCTTTTAAGTTGTTGGTTTTGAAGTGATTAGTTAATAAAGGATAAGCAAAATCGTGCTTAAAAGCCCAATCGTCCAAACCAAAAGTATTGAATTTATCGCCAAATAATTGGGCAAATTCAGTTCGGTTTTTCTTACAAAAAAGTACTTCGGAAGGTGCAAAACTTTGCAATAATTTTTCTATGTAAGCCGCATTTCCCTGCGAACAAAGAAACTCGCCCGTGGAAATATCCAGAAAGGCAATCCCTAAAATATCCTTTGAAAATGAAGCAAAATGAACGGAAGCCAAGTAATTATTTCGGCTCGTATCAAGTACATTATCGTTGTATGAAACCCCTGGCGTAACCAATTCCGTAACGCCCCTTTTTACAATTCCTTTGGCGGTTGCGGGGTCTTCCAATTGGTCGCAAATAGCCACTCGCTGACCCGCCCGCACCAGTTTTGGTAAATAATTATCCAGCGAATGATGTGGAAAACCTGCCAAATGGTCATCAGCATTTCCGTTGTTTCTACGGGTGAGGGTAATGCCCAGAATCTTGGCTGTCAGCACGGCATCTTCCCCGAAAGTTTCATAAAAATCACCCACCCGAAACAACAACAAAGCCCCAGGATATTTGAGTTTTATCTGGTTGTATTGCTTAGAAAGGGGTGTTTCGTGTTTAGTAGCGGTTTTTTTTTTATCATTAGGATTTTGGGAAGGTCTTGCCATCGGGGAAATTATGATTGTTTGATTTACAAAGATAGGGCTTGTGGTAATTCAGTGTTGAAAAATTTAGATTTACCAGTGTAGTTCGCCCAATAAAAATAGCCTAATATGATTTTTCCATCAACGGTTTATGTGTAAGAATAGCGTAAAAGAACCCTATTGTATTTCTAAGTATTTGATTCGATAAAGGATGTTTTTACTTTAAGTAACGTGAATTAAATAACCTCACCCATTACTACTCATTCTTTTTACCCCCTTTTTCGTTAGTAAAATCCTCATTTAGCGATGCTAAATTGCGGTTTTACTGCCTCGAAGGAAACAAAAATAATTACGCATTAATGGATGATATTATTTAATTCCCGTTACTAAGTGAAAACTTCCTTCTTGCTCAATATCCGTTTTCCATGTACCGTTCACTCCGCCTTTTCCCCCTCCCCGAACCTTCTCGCTTTATTATAAAACCGCCAACTCAACAAAACTGCGGAGGCAAATAGTGCCAGAGTTAGTCCAATCCAAATGCCAATATGTTGAAGATCATAGTGAAAACACAAAATATAACTCATCGGTAAACCAACGCCCCAATAAGCAAAAAAAGTAATAATGGTAGGTATATTTACATCCTGCATTCCCCGCAAAATCCCCAAACTGACACACTGAATACCGTCAAATAACTGAAAAAATCCGCCCCAAATTATCAATTCTGCCGCCAGCATAATCACTTGTTGGTCTTTAACATAACTGGCTAATTCAACGTTGAAAATCAATAAAAACACCGTACAAATGCCCATAAAAGCAATTCCGATGCCCAACGCCGTTGTGCCAGCCCTCAAAATGGCGGTTTTACTTCGTTCACCCACACCCGCCCCCACACGGATTCCACCTGCGGCTGCAATACCCGTGGCTGCCATGTACGTGAGGGCAACATATCCAATCGCCACTTGATGGGCGGCTTTATGCTGAATACTAATCCAGCCCATCATCACGACGGCTCCGTAAAAAGCCGCAATTTCCGAAAACCCTTGAAAGCCGCTCGGAATACCCACTTTTAGTATCTTCTTTACCAAATCATTCAGCCCTTTTTGGGCATCATACAAAATAGTATATTGCTTGAAAGTGTCCGTTCCGAAAGTACAATACCAAATAGCAACCGCCATATAAGTCCTTGATATTAAGGTTGCCACTCCCGCACCATTGAGTCCCCATTCTGGGAAAACCCAAGTGCCGTTGATAAAACAATGGTTCAAAATAACGTTCATTATCAGTGCCGACCATGTGATATTCATCGCTACTTTGGTGTGTGAAAGCCCATCAGTAAAACTTTTTATCGAAGAAAAAATAAATGAAGGAATCAACGAAATCGTAATAATCCAGAGGTATTCTTGGGTAAGCGTTTTGATTTCGACGGGTTGTTGTAAAATTTCAATATTCAAGCCAATTAATACAATAAAAAAGCTACAAACAATAGTCATAAGCACTGCCACAGTAATATTTGCTCTGAGTAGGCGATTACACTCTGGAAAATCATTTTCAGTTTTTGCCTGAGAAACCATTGGCGAAGCTATTTGTAAACAGATGTAGCCGATGATGGCAATAATAAAAAGTATTCCATTGGCATCGGCGGCGGCGGCAAGAGCTTGAACAGAATCTTTATTCATTCTGCCCACTTGAACGGTGTCGGCAAAACCCATGAGCATAATTCCTAATTGTCCCGCAATAATGGGAAGTGCAAGTTTATAAGTTGCGGAAATATCTGACTGATAATTTTCGAGTATTTTTTTCAAAGGATTGTTTTATTTTATGGCATTTCTGCCTTTATGCAAAATTAGCGATACCATCTTTAAATAAGTAATGATTGCAAAAAAATGGGGCGTTTGCATCCCTCGATAGAATAATAAATTCTTCAAATATTCGTTATTTCACAAATTTCAGCTAAATTTCGGTGAAAAATCTTAACAATATCCATTATGAATATCTCAAAAGTTGTCCTCTTTTTGTTTTTTGTTTCGGTAGGAATCGTCTCTGTTAAAGCACAGTCGGAGGATGAAGCCGTGAAAATGTGCGTGAATAATTACCTTGAGGGTATCTCAAAAGGTGATGCTGCCAAATTGAATATGGCTTTTCATCCTTCGGCAATGCTTAGAACGGTGAGTGCCGCAGGAAGTATACAAGATTTGCCCGTAGCTAAATTTATTGCTGGCACACCCGCAGGTGGAATTTCTGCCAAAGGAGGTTCAACAAAATTGGTATCGTACTCATACATAGGCGTATCTGCATTGGCAACGGTTGAGTTAGCTTTCGGAGATTTTAAATACGTTGATCTGTTGAGTATGTTGAAATTTGGGAACGAATGGAAAATCGTAAGTCGTGTGTTTAGTCGTACTGACTTGGACACACAAATCAAAGGAATGGGAATGTCAAGTGCCTCAGTAGCAACGGTTTCTGCTCCCGCAAAAGCTGCTCCCAAAAAATCAACCGCCAACGTAAAACCTAAATCAGATGATGGTTGGTAATATTAGTTATCAGTTATTGGTTATTAGTTATTGAGGAAACCTATAACTAAAACAAAAAGCCCATTTTTTAAGTGGGCTTTTTGTTTTAGTTTTTGCTAAAAAAAAGATAAATTTTTACCTTTGTAAAAATCTGAAAATTAAAATTTAAGAAATAAAATAATTTCAATCTAAAATATTTTAAGTTGTTGATTATTAGATATTTATGGTCGATGTGCCAATAGCTAATAACCAACATACTAATAACTAATCCATGGGAAGAGCATTTGAATTTAGAAAGGCAAGAAAGTTTAAAAGATGGGGAATGATGGCGAAGACCTTTACCAAAATTGGTAAAGACATCGTGATAGCGGTGAAAGCGGGCGGACCCGACCCACATTCAAATTCACGTTTGAGAGCAATTATTCAAAACGCCAAAGCGGTGAATATGCCCAAAGACAACGTGGAGCGTGCTATCAAAAAAGCCTCTTCAAAAGACCAAGAAGATTATAAAGAGATTGTTTACGAAGGATATGCTGCTCATGGAGTGGCAATTTTAGTGGAATGCACCACCGATAACACCAACCGAAGTATTGCCAATATCAGAAGCCATTTTACTAAGTGTGGCGGAACAGTGGGAACAACAGGAATGTTAGATTTCATTTTCGACCGTAAATCAGTTTTCAAAATTGCTAAAACTGAGAATATTGATGTGGAGGAATTAGAACTTGAATTAATTGATTTTGGTGCTGACGAAATTTTCTTGGATTTAGAAACCAATCAAGTCAATATTTACGGTGAATTTACTGCTTTTGGGTCGCTTCAAAAATACTTAGAAGAAAATGGGTATGAACTACAAGGTGCTGATTTTGAGCGTATTCCGAATGATACAAAAGAATTGAGTGAAGAGCAAATTGCGGATGTTGAAAAACTAATTGAACGTTTGGAAGAAGACGATGACGTACAGAATGTTTATCACAACATGAGGTAATAGCTTTGAGGTATGAGCAATTGGGTGTGAGTGTTTAGCATAAGTTCTACCTCACACCTCATTCCTTATCGCCATCAAAAAGAAAAAAGCCAGAAAAGTATCTGGTGCAACACAAGTTCAGCACCTTCTTCTTGTTCACCGAGTCCTGACAAATGACCGTCGTCAGAATCACTTTCCTCGCGTCCTTCATCAAAGCCGACGACAGCCTCAAGCAACCAACGATTGGCACGCACACCGCGCCAGCCGAGGGCTTCACCGGCAAAAAAGAACACATCGTCTCCCTTACGCCATTGCAATCCACCTGCCGGTTGAATTTCTACGCCAAACTCGTCTGATCCTTCGTAGGCTGTTTCATATTCAATACCTAGGCCGAGGCCAAAACTCCAGCCATCCTTGCCTTTGGAGAAGTCGTCAACGGACGGCAAAGGAACCAGCGCAGGGGCTTTTTTCTCTGCGAATGCTGTGGGCAGAAAACAGTTAAAGCTGAAAATGATCAATAATAAGCAGTGAAGTTTTTTCATGTTTGTCCCGTTGTTGTTTGAACTGATACCGTTTGCTGTATCAAGCTTGTTAACCCTAGCAGCTTATAAAAGAGAATCCATGCATTGGATCAAATCGAGTTTTCATGCAATTGACGGGAGACGATGACGTTTTGGTTAAATGAAGCAAAACCAGTGGGGCAGGTTTGAACGTTTGCTGTTCGATCTAGAAGTATTTTTTTATTTGCCAGATTGATGCAACCCAATACCAAAGCTTTGTAGTAAAAAAGCTTCAGAATAAAAAAGCCCGCTACGCGGGCTTTTTCGTCAATAGGAGATGTGTCAGTCACTCACTCAGCGCACACAATCCACATAATAGACTTTCTTGCCATCAATTTCCGTCAGCGCCAGACCGTGGATATAGGTCTCGAAGCCTGGGAACTTGCCGTTAAATTCGCGGGCGAATTTCAGGTAGCTGACGATGGTTTCGTTAAACACTTCGCCTGGTACCAACAGCGGAATGCCTGGTGGATACGGCGTCAGCATCACGGCGGTGATGCGGCCAGATAGCTCGTCTAATGGCACCCGTTCGATTTCTTTGTGGGCCATTTTGGCAAAGGCATCGGCTGGTTTCATCGCCGGCAGCATTTCCGATAAATACATTTCGGTAGTCAGTTTGGCGATATTAAAGGTGCGGTAGATCGCGTGGATCTGGTCACACAAATCTTTCAGGCCAATCCGTTCATACTGCGGATATTTCTGGATAAATTCCGGCAGAATGCGCCATAGCGGGGCATTTTTGTCGTAATCGTCTTTAAACTGCTGCAGCGCAGTGACCATGGTGTTCCAGCGGCCTTTGGTAATGCCGATGGTGAACATGATAAAGAAGCTGTAAAGGCCAGTTTTTTCAATCACCACACCGTGCTCGGCCAGATATTTGGCGACGATCGCGGCCGGAATACCGGTATCGGAGAAGTTACCATCAACGTTCAGGCCCGGCGTTAAAATGGTGGCTTTAATTGGATCCAGCAGGTTAAAACCTTCGGCAATGGCGCCAAAGCCGTGCCAGTTTTCATCGGCATGCAGCATCCAGGCATCGCGGTGATCCAGACCTTCGTCAGTTAAATCATCCGGGCCCCAGACTTTAAACCACCAGTCGTCGCCATATTCGTCATCGACTTTGCGCATGGCGCGGCGAAATTCCAGTGCTTCGTCCAGTGACTCTTCCACCAAAGCAGTACCGCCCGGCGCTTCCATCATCGCCGCGGCCACGTCGCACGAGGCGATAATAGCGTATTGCGGGCTTGTCGAGGTGTGCATCAAATACGCTTCATTAAATAAGTTGGTATCGAGCTTATTGTTGTTGGCGTCTTGCACCAGAATTTGCGAGGCCTGCGAAATACCGGCCAGCAGTTTGTGGGTCGATTGGGTTGAAAAGACCGTACACAAGAATCACAACGCGGGTGGCGCTTCGCCAATGGCGTGGTAATCGCCGTAGCGAAAATCGTGGAGAACACGCGGCGTGTAGTAACCTAGGGCTTCGTCAAAGTGCAGGGTTTTCGATTTCGCCATCGAGCTAATAATTTAATCTCTTTCAATGGATATATAAAATAAAATCATAAATCAGGGTAATGATAATTACCCGTATTGGTTTGACGTCAGGTTTCAGCCAGCACTTTTATTGAATCAATAGGTTAAACTTGGCACCCATTTTGGATATGAGTAGTCGGTTCAAGGTCACTTCATGGAATAGGGCCGATAATGCCGTAATGGTTGCGCATTGGCATTAAAAAACACTGTCAGCGCGCCTATACATCCTAATGGCGACGCAAAATCGATTTATGACGGTTCCGGTCAACGACCACGATATCACCTGGGGCAACTGTACTGTTCCAAACAATCTTGTTCCAGGTTGAGGTTCTGTTGGTAACAAAAATAAAATGATCAGCATTTTAAAAAAATGCAGGCGGCGTTGCGCTCAGATGCCGCCACACTGGGCCGGGTGTGATCCAGCAATTGGCCCAGTTCATCCACCGCATTACAGACGTCTGCGCGCAGCATGTTTTCACCAAAAAACTGGTGGAACATCCGGCCAACCGGCGATTTTAAAAAGGCGACACCACCGGAGTGCCAGGCAGCGGTATTTCTTGCAATTATCCGCGTAATTGGGTAGGCTGGAAAAACGGTGCATTAATAGATCTGTTATAGCAATACACCTTAATG
>JAXHOK010000067.1:0-10888 GCA_034519515.1 Arcicella sp. | reverse complement strand
TAACAAGATTTGGGGGAGATTCGCCAGGAATTTTTGGTAGAGGTGCAGGAGGAACGGAGGCATCCCAAACTGCCACTCAACCGACCATACCCTAAGTATATTCGGAGCAAGAGGGCATACTGGTTTTGCATTTACTTCAAGCCGTGCCACAATAGAAACAAAAGCAACCCAAAACTGGACTCCTTTCGCCAATGGGACAAGTATGAGTTTTTTAACAACGCCCAATGGTACTACTTCGCCCCCGTATCACGTGTTTTTATTGGTAATGCAGGTCAGGTGGGAATAGGTACCTCAAATCCAAATGCAAAATTAGATATTGATGGAGATATAATAATTCGTAAAGAAACTTTCACCTCAACAGGTACTTTTAATGCCTTGAATAGAAATAATGCTTCTTCCTTATATTTCAATGTAGCTGGAAATATTACACTGAATGGTATAGCGGATGGCAAAGATGGGATGATTGTTTATATTATTACAGCATTAGGAACAACGCTAACAATTAATAACGAAAGTGCTTCTGCCAGTGCTGCCAACAGAATAACTACCCATACTGGTGCGGCTGTTACCATAACAAGCAGAGGGGGTGCTACATTGATTTATGAAGGTTCAACTACAAACCTCTGGCGAATTATTGGTGTGGCACTATAATCCATTAAACCCTTACCTCTAAGAAAACGTATCAACCCAAAGAGAAGCAATATCCCTCCCCTGGATTCTCAACCACTACAAAAACGCTCAAAAAAGTATTGGTGGCGAATGTGGTTTTGTTGGAAGGGAACATCAATTATACCATTTTGTATATGCAAGATGGCAAAACAAAACTTATTCCGCATACGCTCAAATTCTTTGAATCTTTCTTGCGGACACATGGATTTCTGCGGGTGCATCGCTCATGTATGATAAACCCAAATTATGTGCAGCATTATAATCAAGAACAAGAATTCTTGATGATGACAAATGGCTATCAAGCCAATATTTCACGCAGACGCAAGCATGAATTGAGGTATTTATGAATGAATCTGTTTAAACTTTCCCTTTCGACAAAAAGACAATAATTTATAGTCAGAAAAGGAAAATTTAAACAGATTCAATAATTTTGCAGGATGAATAACGACATTATCCTGCCCATCATTTATCAAGACGAATACTTAGTTGCTATCAATAAACCGCATAATTTATTGGTACATCGTTCGCCCATTGCAGCGGAGGAAAGTGTTTTCGCTCTTCAAATTTTGCGTGACCAATTGGGCTGTTGGGTGAGTCCATGCCACAGGATTGACCGCAAAACTTCGGGAATATTGTTGTTCGCTTTGTCGAAAGAAGTGGATAAATTGATTAAAAAGCAGTTTGAAGAGCATTCTGTTCAGAAGAAATATTTGGCTTTGGTCAGAGGATATTTACCCGATGAAGGGACGACTGACAGACCATTGCCCAAAGAAAATGGCGATTTGCAAAATGCCGTTACACATTATAGATGTTTGCAAAAAGCGGAGCTGGATATTGAAGTAAGCAAATACCCAAAATCAAGGTATTCTTTGGCGGAGATTGTGCCCGAAACAGGACGAATGCACCAAATCAGAAGGCACTTTGCTCAAATGAGGCATTATCTAATTGGCGATAAAACCCACGGAGAATGCAAGCATAATAAGATGTTTGAACAACGTTTTGGGCTAAATACCATGCTCCTTCATGCCGCTGAATTGACTTTTATTCACCCCATTACGCACGAAAAAATTGAACTAAGAGCAGATTTGAATGAAGAGTTTTTGAGAATTTTAAAACAAGTTGGAATCTCTATGTAAGGCAATTACATACAGCGATTTATCTTTCCAAAAGCTCCTTTTTTAGCCGTATATGTACCTAAAATCTCTTTGCCATCTTCTGATTTCATGGTTAAGGTCAAAGCATCATTGGTTAAAGTTGCTTCGTACAAAACGGGTCTGGGCTTGGCATCATAATTCACGGGAACATTTCCATAAATCTGGAGGTATGTTCCTTTTTCAGAAAATTTATTATTTGATAAAACAACTTTCTTTTCAACCATTCCCGAACCACAATCGAAGTTGAGCGTTACGTCTTTATCCGAAGCCACCAATGCGATACTTTCCCCGCCCCAATTACCCAAAAGAGGAACATCAGGACTCAAAGTCTGAGATTTGGCACATGAAAATAAAAGTGACATTGCGATAAAAAAAGATTGGATAGTTTTCATATTCGTTTCATTTTTATAAAGACAACTATTTTGTATGAATTTTATAAACAGGGTTGTTACAGATGGAAACATTTTCTGCATCTTGCCTCATAACTATCGGTTTCACCCAATAAAACCTGTTCTTGGGCAGCAGTTTTTCGGTATGAATAGTTAGCGACATCCCCACATACCACACATACAGCGTGTACTTTTGTGATATATTCGGCAATTGCCATCAAGGCGGGCATTGGTCCAAAGGGCTTTCCTTGAAAATCCATATCCAAACCCGCTACAATCACCCTTTTGCCCGAACTCGCTAATTTATTTACTACTTCAACGATTTCATTATCAAAGAATTGTACTTCATCAACACCCACCACATCACAGTCGCCTGAAAGCAAGAGGATTTCTTGCGAAGCCTGAACGGGCGATGAACGAATGGACAAAGCATTGTGCGAAACGATGTCGTCTTCGTGGTAGCGAGTATCAACGGCAGGTTTGAAAATTTCTACTTTTTGTTTCGCAATTTTTGCTCGATTAAGTCGGCGGATAAGTTCTTCGGTTTTGCCCGAAAACATCGAGCCACATACGACTTCAATCCAGCCAGTTCGTTTTTCATTTTGTTGATGTTGATTATGGTAGGGTTCTATAAACACGTTTTCAATGATTGATTAAGTTGCAAAGATACCTATTATATGATGATTGTGATAAGTGAAATATTTGACAATTCAACAACTCAAAATTCAACAATTATCTTCAAATCATTTCTGCCACTTTCCGCCCAGTAGCCATTGCTGCATTCAAAGACGGATAAGCAGTTGCATCTCCGCATTGATACAAAATATCGCTCAATTGCAGTTTTTGGGCATTATTTTCAGAATTTAGATACGTTGGTAATGCCTGCGGAATGTGATAGGTTCGTAAATATTGCCACGTTTCAACTTCTTTACCAAACCATTCTGTCAGTTCTCTCTTGATGTTTTTGGCTAATGCTTTTTCATCATACAAATCAAAACTTTGGGTCGAAATCGAAATTAATGACTTGCCTTCGGGAGCATAATTGGGGGCAATATCCGAAGGCACGCAAAGGTTATGCACCATCGAAGCCCGATTGGGATTTAGGGCTAACATTTTTTCTTTTAAAGGCGATTTACCAGATGAAAAATACGTGCAAGTCGTTGAATTATAAGGACGAGTTGGCGTTTTTCCCAATAACTTATCCGCCTGAAAACCGTCAGTTGCCAAGATGATTTTCTCTCCGTATAATTTATCACCATTTTCTAAATAAACTCTGTTTCCATCAATTCTGACTACTTTTGTATTTAATTTAACTGTGCCGATATACAAACTTTTGGCAATCTGTTTGGGAATTTCTTCGATACCTTTGGCGGGTAAAACGGCATCACCTTCATAGAATTTCCCGAAAGTATATTTGAATAAATTGGAAGACGTAACTAAATCGTTTTCCAAGAAAACACCTCCAAAAAACGGCTTAAAAAAATCCCGAATCATATCATCCGAAAATCCATAATTTTGTAGGTATTCCATGGTCGTAATTCCCCCATTTTCAAAGACTTCTTCTTGCACATTATTAGTGTCCAAAATCATTCTAAGAACTCGCAATTTATCCGTCAATGAACCTATTTTTGAAAACATCGAAGGCAATAATTGCGAAGGCTCTTTAAAAGGATTTGCCAATACAGAAAAGTCATTTCTCTGAGCATCCCGAATCATCGCTCCCGACTTAAACGCCTTTAAATCAAGGCTTTCGTAATTCAAAAGTTTTTGAGCTTCGGGGTATGCCGTTAGTAATATTTGGAAGCCCCTGTCCAATAAAAACCCCTCATACACGTCCGTGCGAACACGTCCACCCACACCATCTGATGCTTCCAAAATCAAAGATTGAATACCTCGGTCTTTTAAATATTTTGCACAAGTGAGTCCAGCGACTCCTGCTCCTATAATTATTATCATGTTTTACGATTTACCTCACCCCCAGCCCCTCTCAGAAGCCGTTTTAAAATATCTTACGACAAATTCTGATTGTCTTATTCTGACTATCGAAACCATATTTTTTACACAAGATACGCTGTATATTCCTTAAAAAAATATGATTCCGCTACTCACAAAATACAATCAGACTTTATTCAGAATATATTTTAAAACGGCTTCTCAGAAGGAGAGGGGCTGGGGGTGAGGTAATATTAAATTTTTCTCCCCTTTACATATTTTTCCAACCACTCATGTTGCTCCCAAAGCAAATGCAGGATGTTTTCTTTGGCGGTATATCCGTGACTTTCGTAGGGCAATTGAATAAAACGCACCGTGCCACCGTGTCCTTTAATGGCATTGTAAAGTCGCTCGCTTTGAATCGGGAAAGTGCCAGGATTGTTATCCGCCTCCCCATGAATCATCAACAATGGAGTCTTGATTTTGTTGGCATAACTAAACGGACTCATTTTGAAATATAATTCAGGTGCTTGCCAATAAGTTCGCTCTTCGTTCTGAAAACCAAAAGGCGTTAAACTTCTGTTATACGCTCCACTCCGAGCAATACCCGCTTTAAATAACTTGCTGTGAGCCAGTAAATTAGCTGTCATAAATGCCCCGTAACTATGTCCGCCCACTGCCACACGGGTACTGTCGCCAATGCCCATTCCTGCAATTTTATTGATGGCAGCCTCAGCATTCCAGACCAGTTGTTCGATAAAATTATCGTTAGGTTGTTTATCACCTTCGCCCACGATTGGGAACTCGGTATTGTCCATCACGGCATAGCCTTGCGTTGCCCAAAAGATGGGCGAACCCCAACTTACTCGCACGAAAGAATGCTTTGAACCCCTAATTTGGGCGGCATCATTAGAACTTTTAAATTCCCTCGGGTACGCCCACATGATCACGGGCAATATACCGTCTTTTTCTTTGTTATACCCTTTCGGCAAATACAAATCAGCCGCCAAATCAACGCCATCTTTACGTTTGTAGGTAATTTTTTCTTTCGTAATTCCTCTTAATTCAGGTTGCGGGTCGGCAAATTTGGTGAGTTGTTTTACCGTATTATTTTCGTGTAAAAAATAATTGGGCGTTTCGTTTTGACTTTGTTTGCTCGTTACAAAACTTAATTTATTGAAATCTAAAACGTTGATAACTCCCTCAAAATAAGGTTCTTCGCAACGCCACAGGGTTTTGGTTTCTTTGGTATCAATATTAAAGGAATTCAAAAAAGGTAAATCTCCTTTGGGCGAAGAACCCGCTCCTCGCATCAAAATGGTTCGATTTGCCAATACTTTCACACTATTTTTTCCGTACTGATTGGCAGCAGAAATCGGTGTGCCTGGGTCATTATAGGCATCATCCGTACTGCGGTCAATCAAGAGTTTTATTTCCTTTTTAGCAATGTCAATTTTGCTCAATTTCTGCTGATGTTTCACTCTTGAATATTCACTAAACATCATTTCATTTTCACTCAAAGGTGAGATATTTCCCATTCGCATGGTCGTTTTTACTAACTCAGTTGGCGTTGCCGTGAAGGGTGCGGCTTGAATGAATGCCACATCGTGAAATTCAACTTTCTTCTTAATCAAACCGCTATCCAAAGGCTCAATCCATGAAATGGTATTTGGCAAAGTATTTACCCAATTATGCCCTCTGGGAGCGTTCAGCACGTTATCGTAACCCGTTGGGGCTAATTCGCTACTGGGTAATTTGGCAATCGTTTTCACCACTTTACCGTCTGAATCGGTTACTAAAATCGTTGAATTAAAACCATTTACCGTTACCAAATAACTGAAAGGCTTATCAATTCTTTCCACCAAAAAATATTTTTTATCGGGCGAAAGCGAAACCATATTATAAATTTGGGGCGTACCGATTTTTGTTTCTATTCCGTTAGTATTTTTGACCAATTGTGTAGTGGTATAAAATTCAAATAATTGTTCATCATAAGGCGATTTTATCAAATCTTGATAAGTTGGACTTGCGGCAACTTTACCCATATTTTGCTGAACCACAGGACCTTTGGGAGCAAGCGGTTTCTTGGGGGCTTCACTGGCAGATTTCAATGTTATATTATACAAAACGCTGTTATTATCAGCCCACGAAATATCATTGATTACCACATTCAAAGGCGTTTTATTCACTTTAAGAGCCTTTTTGGTCTTCAAATCAATAATGTACAAATCAACAGATTCGTTATTGGTTTGTGTAAAAGCAATTTTGTCGTCGTTGGGACTCCATTGAAAATTTCCTGATTTTAGATTAGTCGGCAAACCCGAAACTGGAAATTCCTGACCCGGTTTGATTTCTTTCAATGATAACCCAATGCCATAAGTTGAACGGCTGGGAGCAAAATTATTAGGGTTAATTCTCAACCCTGCAATCCGTAATTCAGGTTGAGCTAATTCCTCTACGGTGGGCATAGCACTGCGTTCGATGATGAGCATAAAATCGCCTTTGTCGTTCACACTCACGCTGGGCGAGGGCTTGGCAGTTGCTAAATTCATGATGGTTGTTGGGGGTGTTTTGTATTCAAGGGCATCCTGTGCGTGAATATTGGAGTAAAATAGAATGCTAATAAAAAGAAGTATTTTTTTCATGCTTTATGTTTATTGGGGAAGTGAATTAAACTGTAAAAATAGACTGTTTTTGCTTAAAATCAAGCAAAAATCGTAAATAGTCTTTTGTCACGATGGCACTAATTTTGAGTTATTTTGAGGTTGGATTATAGATTATTCGTGTATTCGTGGCATTTTTTTTAATTTTGACTTTACATCCAAATAAACCCCAAAAAAATGTTCAAATTCAATTCGTTTTTTATTTTACTGTTTTCACTTTTTGTAATAGCGTGTAGTAGCGATAATGAAAATTTGGGTCCCGAACCAGACCAAATTAGTAATTATATCAAAACCAAAAAGTTAGTCGTAACAGATTCTTCCACTTCGGGCTTAAAGTTTATCATGGTGAAAGCTAATCCTTCGGGAGCAGTTTTGCGAAGCGGTCAAAACGTGACAGTAAATTATACAGGAAAATTTATTGCGGGTAAAAAAATAGATGAATCCTTCGATTCGGGTAATTTTACCTTCATCCTCGGAGCAGGACAAGTGGTGGAAGGCTTCGATAAAGGCATTGCTAAAATGCGAGTTGGTGAAAAGGCAATTCTCATTTTTGATTCGTTGTTGGGCTACGGAGCAGGCGGTGCGGGAGGTGATATTCCAGGTAATACTCCATTACTTTTTGAGATTGAAGTGCTTTCAGCCCGATAATTTATTAAGTAGTTATTCAGAAAAAGCCAAGTCTATTGTTAGATTTGGCTTTTTTGTGGTCAAAATCGGTGGCACGGATGCGAGCCGTGCCATCTATGGAAAACGAAAAATCTCTTTATAACAAAACAGAGAGAAATTGCATTATTTTGATATTTTGGTAATTTGTCCGACATTTTCGCTCAAATAAATAAGATAAATTTATAGAAAATAAAAAATGCCACTTTGTTGTTTTTAAATATCTGAAAATCAGCAGTTTAAAATATAATTTGTCTTTTAATAACATATCGTTTAGTATTTTTTGAAAAACAAATAACGTAGAAATAACATACTTTTAAGAGATTTTTTATTATTTTGTATTTAATTTTATAATGAACCAAAATAGTATAAAACCGTTATAATGGTATGAAAAGATTATAAAAATGTGATTTGTTACATTCTTGTTATTAAACAGTTTAAATACTATTCTGAAACTATCATCAACAAATCTAAATCGGGCTTGGCTCAATTAAAACTTTAATTTTATGAAATATCAAATCCACGAGGGCAATGGTTATAAGTATATTGACGAAGGCGAAGGCGAAATCCTGTTGTTACTTCACGGATTATTTGGGGCTTTAAGCAATTGGGAGGGCGTAATTGAAGGCTTCAAAAGCAAATACAGAGTCGTGATTCCGATGATGCCCATTTATGATATGCCCATTCTGAAAGCGGGTTGTGAAGGACTAACTGAATTTATCGAAGGTTTCGTAAATTGGAAACAGTTTGAAGATTTAACCCTTTTAGGAAATTCATTAGGTGGACACGTTTCACTGATTTATACTTTGCATAACCCTCAAAAAGTCAAGCGTTTAGTATTAACGGGTAGTTCGGGATTATTTGAAGATGGCATGGGAGGTTCATATCCAAAACGGGGCAATTACGAATACATAAAAGAGCGAGTAGAATATACTTTCTACGACCCCGCAACCGCCACGAAAGAATTAGTCGATGAAGTTTTTGAGACGACAAACACCGCTTCAAAAGTGATTAGAATTATCTCAATTGCCAAGTCTGCCCAGCGGAACAATATGGCTAAAGAGGTTGTTAATATCAAAGTACCAACACTTTTGGTTTGGGGTTTGAACGATACCATCACACCGCCGCAGGTTGGACACGAATTTAATCGTTTAATCGCAAACTCTGAATTACACTTTATTGATAAATGTTGCCACGCCCCAATGATGGAACGCCCCGAAAGATTTAATGAAATTTTGAACGGCTGGTTGCAGAAAACTCCAATTAGAATGTTTGAAATGGCTTAGTAGCTTTCGGCAATCAGCGGGCTGAATTTATCTTTTAACAATCTATTTTAATTGTCAATTAGCGATTGAAAATCAATGCAAAATAAATTTGGAAATCATTTGTAATTCAGTAATTTAGGATAAAGTTTCATCAATCCACTTTACAATTTTATGCTCGCAAAAGACTTTGTTAATCCGATGTTGCCTATTTTGAAACCAACTGATACTGTTGGCGAGGTTTTGGAATGGATGGAAGAGTATCGAATCGGTCAGTTGCCGATTGTTAATGACGAAGAATATCGAGGATTAATAAGCCAAGATATTTTAATAGATGCTGATGAATTTCTGCCGATTTTAGCCCTTCAACCCGAATTTGGGGAAATATTTGTTTCCGAAAATCAACACCTTTTTGAAGTTTTAGGCACAACCCAAAAGCATGATTTACAGGCAATTGCAGTCTTGGACGGTGAACATAAATTTGCAGGAACAATCGGGACGAATGATTTATTGAACCAGTTTTCCAAGAATTTAGGTACGCAAGAATTAGGAGCAGTTTTAGAGATTGCGGTTGAAAATAGGAGTTATTCGTTGTCGGAAATTAGTCGTTTGATTGAATCCAATGATACAAAAATTATTAGTTCTTATTATACAAGTGGCTCAATATCAGAAGATTCTAAAGATATTTTAACCCTAAAATTAAACCGCCAAGACATTACGCCCGTGGTGGCAACTTTGCAACGATTTGAATACGATATTGTAGGAGCATACAACACCGAAAACCTCGAAGCCCCCGACCGTGAGCGTTATGATATGTTGATGAAGTATTTGGAAATGTAGGTTTGGGGTCGTAAGTAAATTTTAGTCGTAAGTCATAGTAAAAAAGCCTCTCAGAATTGTCTGGGAGGCTTTTTTGTGATGAATTCGGAATGATTTTCTGTGACTACTTTGAAATTAGTATTTGATTTAAAATGAAGGTGTAAGGGAAAAGGTTGCAGATAGTTCCAGATGAATGCCTGCCGTAGCATACAAAACGTTAGGATATTTCTTTGCCAAAATAGCAGATTGCTCACTATTACGAACACTCGTACCCGTCAAAATCATCTTAGAAACCTCCGCATCAATAGCATTTTGAATAATACTTTCCACATCATTTTGGAATTGTTTGTTGGTGAGATTTATGCCGATGTCTGTGTAATTATTGTTCAGAAAAATTTAACGTCTATTATCATTTTTCTTTATTTCATCGAAAATTCTTTTAACGCTATCCGTAACAACGTTTTCCATTTCTTTTTTTGATAAAAGATTACCATAATTACGCTTATATAGAACCAGATCATTATGTTTCACAATATAATAATATGGTTCAAATTGTAACTCTAAATTAGAAGTCATGTTAAACGAATTAATTTCATTGTACTTATATTCTTGATATGTGATTCCTATCCGTAGGTTTTGAAAAGTATCTTCTGGAATGATAACTTCTGGTGCTTCACCCTCTCTATAATACATTGGTAAATGTATTTGTCCTATTCTATCTATTTCATCATCAATGTAACCAATATCAGCCTCACCTGAATTATTCTTAAAATAGTGAATAGACTTCTTATTAAATAAATCATCAAATGGTATGTGTTTATTTGCAAAATCTGTAAACATTTCAGCAATTCCAGATTGATATAGTTCATAGATTAATTTATCGTTTCTATGTATGGAGTTTACTTCCTTTGCAATTACTTGCTTTTTCCAAATGGCTATTTCTTTTTCATAATCATCTGCTTCTTCAATACTTTCTCCTTTTGTTGCCTTAATTGTTAATTCCAAACTCCATAATAATTGTTCCGCAATATATTTTAAAAAAGCCTCAATATTGCCAACATCAGCTTGATTTAGGGCATTCAAATATTTCTTTTTTTCAGTAGTTTTAATGATAATAGGAGGAAAGTTATTTTTTAGCAAAACATAATTCATTAGTAAGCGAGAAATACGCCCATTACCATCATCAAAAGGATGAATTAACACAAACTTATAATGTAATAAAGCCGCCAGAGCCACTGGATGTAATTCGTCTTTTTTTATTTCGGCATTGTACCACTGTATTAATTCGTTCATTTTTATAGGCGTATCTGTCGGAGAAGCATAGCAATACGTAACTT
>JAXHOK010000016.1:0-55486 GCA_034519515.1 Arcicella sp. | reverse complement strand
GCTACGTATTGCTCCCCATATACATCCAAACGCCCGAAGGATTAGTGCAGAAACGCATTGGTTCATATCCAATCACCGACCCAGCCGATGCCATGGAAACTTTGGATTCGGCAGTAAAAGCCTTTAATAATGGTCGTGGTGAGTGGCCCATGATGTCAGTTGCTCAAAGAATTGAAGCAGTTGAGCGTTTTACTAAACAAATGATTGCCAAACGTGATGAAGTGGTTAAACTTTTGATGTGGGAAATTGGTAAATCATTGGGCGATTCTCAGAAAGAATTTGACCGTACAGTTCAGTATATTTATGACACCATCGGGGCATTGAAGGACATCGACCGTACATCGTCAAGATTCACCATTGAAGAAGGAATCATCGGGCAGGTTCGTCGTTCGCCTTTGGGTGTGGTCTTGTGTATGGGACCTTTCAATTACCCATTAAACGAAACATTTACAACCCTAATCCCCGCTTTGATTATGGGAAATGTGGTTTGTTTCAAGCCGCCCAAGCACGGTACTTTATTGCATTATCCGTTGTTGGAGGCGTTTAGGACTTCTTTTCCTCCTGGCGTAATCAATACGGTTTATGGTCGTGGAAATTCCGTTGTACCACAAATGATGGAATCGGGTAAAATTAATGCATTGACTTTGATTGGTTCGTCAAAAGTGGCAGACAAATTAAAGAAATTACACCCAAAAGTAAACCGTTTAAGAGCCATTTTAGGACTTGATGCTAAAAACGTAGCTATCGTAACGCAAAGTGCTGACATTGATTTGGCAGTTAAAGAATGTATGTTAGGCTCATTATCTTTCAATGGTCAGCGTTGCACAGCTCTGAAAATGATGTGGGTGCATCAGTCTTTGGTAAACCAGTTTAATGCCAAAATGGTAGCTGAAATCGGTAAATTAAAATTAGGAATGATGTGGGACAAAGGTGTAAATATTACTCCTTTACCAGAGCCAAATAAACCTGCATATTTACAAGAGTTGATTGAAGATGCTCAAAAACACGGGGCAAAAGTGATGAATGAAGGCGGTGGCGAATCGTTTAAATCAATTGTTTATCCAGCTTTGCTTTACCCTGTGAGCAAAGGAATGAAGATTTGGGAAGAGGAGCAATTTGGTCCAGTTGTGCCAGTGGTTGCGTTTTCGAGCGTTCAAGAACCTATTGATTATTTGATTGAATCGTCGCACGGACAGCAAGTCTCTATTTTTAGTAAAGATGCCGTTGAGATTTCAGAACTAATGGATGTGGCTGTGCATCAAGTTTCACGAGTAAATATCAACTCACAATGTCAGCGTGGACCAGATACGTTTCCTTTTACGGGGCGTAAAGATTCGGCAGAAGGTACGCTTTCGGTAACAGCGGCTTTGCGTTCATTCTCAATCAGAACGGTTGTGGCTACAAAAGATACTTCTGAAAATAAGGTTATTGTGAATCAAATTGTTGAAAATCAGGAGAGTAACTTCTTATCGACTAAGTTTATTTTTTAACCACATAGGTAGATTAGGTAGAACAAGACAGATTATTTTAACCCTTGTAAGCGATACGGTTTCCCCGTTTGAAGGCTTGCAAGGGTTATTTTTTAAGCATGATTTTAAAAAGATAACATACCCAAATTCTTAAAATCAAGTCTTCCTTGAATTGTTAAATTTAGCGGTTTCACTTTTATAGCATCAATACTCACGGTATGCGTGGGTTTTATCGTAAAACTTTGATAACTCTGCGGGAAACAATTACAATCCCAAGTGGTAGTTCTTTGCCAGTTGCCCGTTGCAACGCTTTGAACATTAAAACTTTGAGGCGATTTTGGGACTGAATTTTTAAGAAAATTATTACTTACAAGTGATGTAGCCCAAGCATTGGCTACCTTTATCATTCCCGAACTTCCAAAATGCAAACCATCTGGTCGGTCGCTGACATCTATACCTCCCTCATTATCATTGATTTGGTCGAGGTCTGGACCTAAAAAATTGAAAGGTTGAGACGAAATTGTTGTTTGAGCATTTCTGGGGTCAAACTTGATGGGAAAAGGGCGAGGATTTTGATTTTTATCCAATAAATAAGAATCCAAAGCAATCATCCATGCTAAATTATTGATCTTGCTGTCAGTCCTACTTTTGGCAATATATGCTTCCGTCCAAGTTTGGATAACTGACTGGGAATCATTACGTTCATTTACTCCATGCAGACATAAAACCGAGCGAATACCCGTAAGCGGAACGTATAATTGAAGCACATTTTTTAGATTAATATAAGGCATAGAAATACTTGATTTGATAAAACCATGCTCGAAAGGAATTCCTAATGCTGCCTTGTACCAATGCTCACTTTTTGTTCCGCCAAATGCTGCTCCGTATGACATAATCGGAACGTTCAATTTCTTACTCAAAGAATCACCCATTATTCCCCAAAACCACGGATGACTGCTAAATGGAGCAATTCCAAAGGCGACAGTAACTTTGGAAAATTTAAGGACGGGCAAATTGAGCATCGCCCGTTTGTAAATATTTACACCAAAGAGAATCCGAACTCGTGGCGGGCTGAAATGGACTCATGCCGTTACAACTGGGTTCTTGCCCAACCGCCATGCAACTTATTCTATCATCAGTGGCAGAATACCCCGTTAATCCATAAGAAGCCGTTTTAAAATATATTCTGAATAAAGTCTGATTGTATTTTTTGAGTAGCGGAATCATATTTTTTTAAGGAATATACAGCGTATCTTGTGTAAAAAATATGGTTTCGATAGTCAGAATAAGACAATCAGAATTTGTCGTAAGATATTTTAAAACGGCTTCTAAGCTCCACCTTGTGCATTTGAATGACCCACAAAAACGAAAACTTCACCAATGCCCACTCTTTCGATGGTGGTAATATTACCAACCAAAATATTGTTTTTAATAGCTCTTACCTCTAAATTATACCAACCTCCTTTAGCTGAAATAGTGCCAAAGAAGAACCCGTTAGGCGTACTTTGAACTATTTGCCAAGCCGTTGCCACGATGGTATCAAGCCTAACTTGTTCAGCACGAGGGACTAAACGAGCTTCAATCCTATCGGCAACAATATTTATTCGTCCTGCAATATTCAAATTAGCTTGATTAGCGTTATTTCTTTGCACAACTGCACGAGAAACTGGAAAATTAAGCGTAATTTGAGCGGTTGCCCTGCATGAAAAAAATATGAACACAACAACGCCAAAGAAGTATCTGACAGCGTTTTTTTTAGTGAGAATATTCTTAAAAAATACAAGGGAATAGCTTTTTAAGACGTGCAAAGTAGGCTTAGAAAATATCATTTAAACAAAAGGTTATAGACTACTAATCGAAGATAAAACAAGACATCTTTACAAATTATACTTAGCAGGAATTAGTATATTATTTTGATGTTTTATTAAGTTGTATCTTTAAATAATCTTTTATGGTTGAATTATATAGAATACAAAATTAGTTAAATGAATAATTGATATGACTAATATCTATTATTTAATTATCTCTGCCGAAAATAGCATAACGTATATCCTAATGATAATGACTAAATTTTTAAATAGTGTTTTTTTTCTATTGATTACTCTTACTTCTACGGCACAAATAGCTGGAAATGAAAGTTATACGTTTTTGAATATTCCAACTAATCCAGTTATCTCGGGTTTGGGAGGTGTAAATATTTCTAAATCTGACAAAGATCCCAATGGATTTCTGCAAAATCCCGCTCTTTTAGATTCTTCCGAAAACAACTTGCTATCAGTCAATTATTTACCCTATTTCTCAGGCGTAAGGTATTCTTCGATGGCTTATGTCAAAACTATCGGAAAACAGGTTTGGGGTTTAGCGGGTCAATATTTCAGTTACGGCGACTTTCAACTAACCGACCCAGCGGGAAATATTTTGGGGAAATTTTCTGTAAATGATGTTGCTTTAACTTTGTCTTATGCTCGTAAGCAAGGGAATATTACTTTCGGAGGAAACCTAAAATTTGTTAATTCTATCATTGAAAGTTATTCATCCTCCGCTATTTTAATGGATTTTGGAGGCGTTTTCAAACATCCTAAACAAGATTTGAGTTATGCGATAGCGGTTAGAAACATTGGTTTTTCCTTGAAAAACTTTACGCCTTTTGATAATCCCAATTTACCGCTTGACGTGCTGATGGGCGTAACTTTCAAACCTCAATATATGCCAGTTCGTTTTTCCGTCACGGCTCATCATTTATATAAGTATGACATTACTTATTTAGACAGAAACATCATCAGAAAAGATTTGAGTGGAAATATCATTGAAAATAAAACAAGTACAATTGATAATTTAGCTCGTCATTTAGTATTCGGAACAGAAATATTATTGAGTAAAAATTTCAATATTTTAGCAGGGTATAATCACCTCAGAAGTAAAGAATTATCACAACAAAATATTGGTGGATTTTCGGGTTTTTCCGTAGGATTTTTAGTAAAAAGTAAATTTCTGAATTTTTCATATTCTCACGCAGGTTACAATACCGCAGGAAATTTAAACAGTTTTGGGTTAGTTTGTGATTTGGGAAAATTTATTAAGTAAATTTGTAGGAATACGGTCAATAATGAACGGTTGAAGGTTCAAGACTAAATATAAAAGAAGATAAAACCATAAATGCTGTTAGTAAACAGCTAAAATTCGATAGCTTACAAAATATGTCAATAAACTTAGATACCTTAACCCCAAAACAAATTGTTGCGGAGCTTGATAAGCACATTATCGGGCAGAGTGATGCCAAGAAAAACGTAGCCATTGCCCTTCGTAATCGTTGGAGACGAATGAACGCTCCTGAAGAAATGCAGAAGGAAATTACACCTAATAATATCTTGATGATTGGATCGACGGGTGTGGGAAAAACTGAAATTGCTCGTCGTTTGGCTAAATTGGCGGATGCTCCATTTACGAAAGTAGAAGCCTCTAAATTTACCGAGGTCGGATACGTTGGGCGTGATGTGGAATCAATGGTGCGAGATTTGGTTGAATCATCCGTTCATTTAGTGCAAGTATCTCGAAAAGAGGCAGTTAGAGAAAAAGCATTAGAGGCAGTTGAAGAAAGAATAATGGAAGCCTTGGTGCCAGCCATCGGGAAACCTGCCAAGAAAAAGAAGGGCGACAAAACCGAATCTACTACGGAAATACCCGAAACAGATGAAGAATTGAACCATAAAACTCGTGAACTATTTAGAGAAAAATTACGAAGAGGTGAATTAGAAAATCGTAAAATTGAGGTTGATGTCCGTTCAAATAATGCTCCAAGCGTAGGAATTGTGGGAGGACCAATGGACGAAATGGCGATGATGAATATTCAAGAAATGATTGGTGGAATGTTGCCAAAGCGTGATAAAAAACGTAAAATTACTATTGCTGATGCCCGTAAAGTGATGTTGGAAGAAGAATCTGCCAAATTGATTGACATGGACGAAGTAAAAGAGGAGGCAATCAGAAAAGCAGAGAATTTAGGAATTATTTTTATTGATGAAATTGATAAAATTGCCAACTCACGAGCTAATGGAAGTGCTGGGGCAGACGTAAGTCGTGAGGGAGTTCAACGAGATTTATTGCCAATTGTAGAAGGTTCGACAGTAAATACAAAATATGGTGTAATCAATACTGACCACGTTTTGTTCATTGCTGCGGGGGCTTTTCATGTATCTAAACCGAGTGATTTGATTCCTGAATTGCAGGGTCGCTTTCCAATTCGGGTGGAACTGCAAAGTTTGAAAGAAGAAGATTTTTTTAGAATTCTGAAAGAACCTAAAGGGTCTCTGACCAGACAATATGAAGCACTTTTTGCTTCGGAAGGCGTAGAATTATCTTTTAATGATGAAGCCCTTTTGGAAGTTGCCAGAATTGCTTTTGCCGTAAATTCGGAAGTAGAAAATATTGGAGCAAGGCGTTTGCAAACGGTTATGTCTCAGCTGCTTAACGATTTAATGTTTGATATTCCTGACATCATCAAACCTAATGAAAAGGTTGTTGTCGGAAAAGAATTAGTAATGGAAAGACTCGGTGGAATGGTTAAAAATCGAGATTTGAGTCAGTATATTCTTTAATTTCATCATCACTTCCCGAAAGTTACTTCTACTTTCGGGAAGTTCTATTTTATGCAAACTTCCCGAAACAATATCCATTGCGGGTAAAAGAACTTTCGGGAAGTAATGAAATTTCAAATTAGCAATTCCCCTTCCCCCTGCCGAATAATCTCAAAATCATCATTTGTGGCATCTACAATAGTTGAAGGCACATTTTTCCCATATCCTCCATCAATCACAATATCAACCAAGTGTTGAAATTTCTCGAAAATCATTTCTGGATCAGTTGGATATTCCAAAATATCATCATCATCGTGCAGCGACGTTGTAATAATGGGGTTCCCGAATTCTTGGACAATCAAGCGAGTAATGTTATTATCAGGAATACGAATGCCGACCGTTTTTTTGCTTTGTGATAATACTTTTGGAACGTGATTCGTGCCGTCCAAAATAAAAGTGAAAGCCCCTGGTAAATTCTTTTTCATCAATTTGAACGCCGCCGTGGAAACCTTCGCATAGTCAGAAATATTACTCAAATCATTACAGATAAAAGAAAAATTATTTTTATTGGGCTTGATTCCCTTTATCTGGCAAATTTTTTCTACCGCCCGAGTATTATGAATATCGCAACCCATGCCATAAACGGTATCAGTCGGATAAATAATCACCCCACCATTTTTCAGACACGCAACGATTTGCTCAATTTTACGCATATCAGTGCCTTTTTCATACAATTTTATAAATTCTGCCATGTTGTCGAGATTCGGTTGTCGATGCGACCGTCGCTTCGGTTCGATGTTTGGAATTAGATTCTGAATTTAATAAACCTCCTGACTTCTATATAATTATTTGAAATCAATCCGAAGGGTAATTTTAACAATAATAATTTTGAAAACAACCAACTTTTAAAATCATGTCCATTTAAGTCTTCTATTATTTTGACAAGTTCTTTTCCCGCCTGAAAGTTCTCTGAAAGTACGCATTTTATGATTATTGCTCTCATTCTGATTAATAATGCCTCATTTTCTTCTTCCGTCTTATTTAAAAGTAAAGCCTTCTTACAAACTTCCACAGCCGACGGAGTCAATAGGTTATGTTTTTTATAGAAAGAAGCGGAATGTGAGCCCTTTACGATTCGTTGAAAAGATAAAATCTCGGGGATGTAGGCATATTCCCAAGTGCGTGATGAACGAATCCAGAAATCTAAATCTTCATAAGCTAAATTTTCGTCATAACCTCCCATTTTATCCAAAACGTCTTTTTTAATCATCATCGTGCAAGGAATTAAGAAAGAACTTCTTAAAAAATGCTGATACACATCACCTTCGGGCATGGTTGAATCATCCAAGACTTGTCTATTTTTCAAAAACTGGGAATTCTCATCAATGTAAGTCCCGTTGCTGTAAACAACCCCTATTTTATCAGAACTTTTCTCAAATTTCTCAACCTGTTTCGCCACTCTTTCGGGCAGCATTACATCATCAGTTGAAAAGTCTATAACGTATTTTCCGTTTGCTATTTTGAGGGCTTTATTGAAGGAACGACAATTTCCGTGATTATTTTCATTAAAAATCGTTTTCCATGAAACATTATTTTTAACAAATTTCAAAATAATTTCCACACTATTATCCACACTGAAATCATCCACAATAATTAATTCAATATTGCTATAATCCTGATTTACAATTGATTGCAACGCTTCATCGAGAAATCTATCATGATTATAACAAAGGGCAATAACCGTTACGAGTGGATTCTCTTGTATCATTTTTGAAAATATTTTAGAAAACTAAAAAATTGGCACGGTGTTGGCAGATGTAATTAGTATAGAAAGATGTAAGACGTAATAGTCTTCATTGATTTTTATGGGTTAGGGTTATTGGAAAGGCAATCTTTTATGAAGGTTGCCTTTTTTTTATTGTCCTCCGTCATCGTGATTATTTGCTTCTTCAATACTGGCATTTATTTCAAATCCTAAAATCAAAATGAGGGCAATTAAATATAACCAAACCATAAGAGCAATGAAAGTACCGATTGTTCCGTAAAGACGATTATAGGAAGCAAAATTAGAAAGATAATAGGAAAATAAATTGGTGATAAGAATAGTTAAAATGGAAGCAGTAATTGAACCCGTATTGACAAATTTCCATCTTTTATGGCTTACAGGGGCAAAATAATAAATAATGGAAATGGTAATAAAAAAAACAAAAAAGATTACGATATAAGACAGAAATTGAATCACGTAAAATGTTATATCTCTGTTCAAAATTCCTTGGTCAAATAGAAAATCAACGGATAGTCTTCCGATAATTAATGCTAAAATTGCAAAAACCAACACAAACGTTAATAAGAAATTTATCATTACCGCAATGAGTCTTGCCTTCAGAAAACTCCTACGTTCTACGGTTCTGTCTGCCGTATTAAATGCCCTCATTAATGCCATTACACCACTCGTAGAGGCATAAAGTGCCACAATAAACCCTAACGATAACACGCCTCCTTGTGGTTTACTTACAATTTCGACAATGGTATTTTTGGCTTCTTTAAAAATACCCTCGGGCATTACGGTTGATAATAAATTAATAATTCGGTCGTCGAGATTTTTGAGGGGAATGTAAGGAATCAACGAAAACATGAAGATGATTGAAGGAAAAATCGCTAAGGTGAAATTGAACGCTACCGCAGCCGCTCGCACATCAATATCGAATTGTATTACTTTATTAATCAGTACTCTTAGCACTTTGTAGATTGTAGCAACGGAATCTTGCAAAAGAAGTTTTTGCAAAGAAGTTTTTACATTTTGATATATTTTGGTATTCTGTAATTGCTTAATCATAACTCATGTAAAAAACACTCCCAATTTCTCCAAAAGACCTCTGGGAGCTAATGTCAATCTATTATTTTCCATTTTCACAAAAACCAAAGTCGTTTCTCCCGTATGTACGAGTGTATCTGAACTATTAAATATTTCGTAGTGAAAAATAACTCTGGCAGCTGGAATTGCTTTTATTGTGGTTCGGATGGTCAATAATTCATCGTACAAAGCGGGGGCAATATACCGAGATTTATTCTCATACACGGGCATCATCACACCCGAATCTTCCATTTCTTTGTAGCTAAAACCCAAACTCCGCAATGCTTCAACACGCCCAATTTCGTATAAACGGGCATAATTTCCGTAGTAAACATAACCCATTTGGTCAGTATCAGCGTATCGTACTCGGTATTGGTGGTTGTGAATGTACATAATGTCAATTTGAAAATTTATTAATTTGAAAATTTGGGAATGAAAACGCTAAGTTCATCTTCAAATTGAAGCTGTTTAAACTTTTCGTTTTGAATAGAAATTGAATTCATTTTTAATCAGGTAACTCGAAATTTGTGAAGCATAGCATCGCTATGGTGAATAAATTTTGAGCTACCAGGTTGAAAATGAGACTATTTATACCGAAAGGAATAAGTTTAAACAGCTTCATTAACTGATTTCCAAATTTTCAAATTATCTTATCGAAGTATTTTCCTTAAATTCAAAGCATTCTGGTAGATTCTTGCATTGTTCAAATGATCGGCATAATTAACGGCAAAATTATGATAGCCTGAAAAATCTTCCTTAGCACAGAAGTACATAAAATCGTGCTTTTCGTAATTCAAAACCGCATCAATGGAAGCTAAATCGGGTAAATTTATTGGTCCAGGAGGCAGTCCCAAAACTCGATAAGTATTATAGGGAGAGTTGATTTCTAATAATGCTTTTGTAACTCTTTTTATCGTAAAATCTTGGTGAGCAAAAATCACGGTTGGGTCGGCTCCCAGAGGCATATCAGCTTTCAGACGGTTCATATATACCCCTGCAACACGTGGTTTTTCATCAGCTTTTTTGGTTTCAGCCTCCACAATCGAAGCCATGATTTGGGCTTGGATGGGGTTCAAACCTACTTGTTGAGCCTTACGTTTACGTTCTTCTGTCCAAAATTTATCATACCAAGTTTTCATGGTTTTCAACAATTCATCGGGTGAAGTATTCCAGAAAACTTCGTAAGTATTTGGCAAAAACATACACATAAAAGTTTCATTCGTAAAGCCATATTTTTGAGCCGTGGCGGTATCTGCTAAAATTTTTGCCAAAGCGGTTGAATCAAATTCAAACTTGTTCCCGATTTTATGAATTAAATCTTTTTTTAATCGTATATTATTGAAAGTCAGCTTAATAGGGTCTTGGTCACCCGAACGAAGTTTTTTAATTAACTCATAATTTCCCATATTTGCCTTGATGATATATCTTCCTTCCCGAACGTTATCTTTGTATTTTAACATTTTCGCCAAAAACTTGAAAGACAGTTCATCACGCACAACTTTATGGGCTTTGAGGGAATCCCAAACCACGTCAAAATTTGATCCCTTCGGAATTAACAAAGCAAATCCTTTCTTTTCATCCACATCATAATTTGGGGTTTTCGTGATTTGCCATATATAATAGGAAAACATGGTGGCAAACAAGGCAAACGTAATGAAAACGTAGCGAAGAAGTTTAGTGTTTTTTTGCATGAGAATTAAACTTTATTGTGGGCTATGAGGTAATGAAAAGTTATTGGTTATTAGAAATTAGTTATCAGTTTTCATCAACAAAATGATTCTCAAAATAGAATCTAATTTATACGTTTATTTTGTAAGCTGATTTTAAAATATCTTTCATTAACGTAACTTTGAGAGTTATTTTACTTTGAAATCACAAAATTACAATCAAAACAATTAATAATTCGTTGTAGTTTGGAAAATCCGATTGATTGTGAAGGTATTAGGCACGAATTACCACATAGAAATGAGTGGGAGGATAGAGAAAAAATCTTACGATTTTTTTAAAAACTAACATTCCTATGTTATCTATGTGGTGAAAAATCGTAATATTTATCCTGTGCAAAGGATACTTAATAAATTTTCCAGACTAATTAAAACTTAAATTATAATCACAAAATCATGAAAATGCTTTTTAGAAAACCACCAATTTTTGCCCTATTACTTTTATCAAATTGTTTGCTGGCTCAAACCAAAGAAGGCTTTTCGATTAAGGGAAAAGTTCGTGGAATTAAAGATACAACTGTCTTTTTAGCTCACTACTTTGGTTATAATCAGCAAGTTGTCAAAGATACCGCAAAGGTTGATAGTCAAGGAAATTTCCATTTTGAAGGGAATAAAACCCTTCCCGAAGGACTATATTTGGTTTCATTACCCAAAAATAAATACGTTGATATGGTGGTGGGGAATCAAGAATTTTCTTTTGAAACCGATACCGTCAATCTTATCAATAAAATGAAGATTACGGGTTCAAAAGAGAATGAGGTGTTTTTCAAATTCCAACAAGATATGTCGGCAAAATTTGAAGAAATGAAGGTTTTGGAAATGGAAAAACGATTAAGTAATTCGATGTTGGTGGATGGAAAAATGAAAAGATTACAGGCTGATATTGCTAAATTTCAGAAGGATTGGATGAAAACCAATGAGGGAATGTTTGTAACAAAACTTATCAAAGCATCGCAAGAACCCCAAATTCCACCTTTTGGTAGGCCATTATTAACGAAAGCCGATACCACAGCATCTTATCAGTACCAGTTTTCCTATTATAAAAATCACTTTTGGGATAACGTTGATTTGGGAGATGACCGATTGATGAGAACGCCATTTTTACAAAAGAAAATTGAACGTTATTTTGATGATTTAACGGTACAGGCTTCTGATTCAATCTCGAAGGGGGCTGACATTGTGTTGGCACTTGCCAAAGGGCGTGATGTGCGAAGATACATTATTTACAAGATTTCAAGTACTTATGAAAGCCCTAAAATATTGGGAACTGACGGTGCTTTTGTTCACATGGCAGAGAAATATTACATCGGTGAACCAGCACTCTGGGACACTTCCACCGTGAGAAAAATGAAGGAAAGAGTAGCAGTTTTAAAGCCGTTGTTAGTCGGAAAAACCTTTCCAGATATGTATTTGACCGACACCACAGGACGAGAAATTCAGATTCCAAAAATTGAAGCAGATTATACCGTTTTGTTTATCTATGACCCTGAATGTGGTCATTGCCGTGAATCTGCCCCTAAATTGGCAAAGGCATATCAGAGTTTGAAGACGAAAAATGTACGAGTGGTTGCTGCTTCTATTGAGCGTTCGCCCGCCAAATGGAAGAAGTTCATCAATGAATTCAAATTGCAAGATATGATTCACGGCATTGACATTCATAAAAATCCGCAAACGGGTAAAGAAGAATATTATACTGATTTCAAAAATACATTTGATGTGTATGCAACGCCCGTAGTGTATGTATTAGGCAAGGATAAAAAGATAATTGCCAAGCGTTTGCCCGTTGAACAAATTGAAGATTTTGTGGATTTCCACCGTCGTCAAGTGGCTTTTGAAAAAGATAAGATTAAGGGAGGGAAATGATTTACGATTTCGGATTTTAGATTTTGTCCTGCCCCGTGGTTTGCGTTCTCACAAACCATACTTCCGTAAGTAATACTTGATTTATGTAGTTGATAAAATCAAGTTTAAATTAACTGATTATCAGATAGTTATGAATATTTTTACAAAATTAAGCTTCTTTTTGTTTTCACTAATTTCTTTCAATTCCTTCGCCCAAGGTTACAGCATTAGCGGAAGAATCAAAGGACTGAAAGATTCAACTTGCTACTTGACATATTATTACGAAAACCAAAACTTCGTACAAGACTCTTCAAAAGCCAGTTCTGATGGAACAGTTGTTTTCCAAGGCAAAACGCCCTTGAAAGGTGGAATGTATAACGTAATGGTGGGGCATTCGCAGAGTTTTGATGTGTTGATTGGTGAACAACGATTTTCTTTTGAAGCCAATATTAAAGACATTTTCAACACCATAAAATTCTTTGGTTCTCGGGAAAATGACTTGTTTTATAGTTACCAGCAAAAGACAGTTAGGGATGCCAAGAAGATTGAAGAATTATCAAAAAAATCTGATACAGCCTCAGTGAGTCAAATGTATAATGCTCAATATGAATCAGTTAAGTATAAAGAAAAATTCATTAAAGCTTTTGAAAATACTTTTGCGGGGAAGGTTATTAAATCAACTATGGCAACGGATATTCCTCCTGCACGCAAATTAGCGGATGGTACAGAAGACCCACTTTGGGGAAACAAATTCTTTGTAGAGCACTATTTTGATAACATAGATCTGACGGATGATAGACTCATCAGAACCCCTTTTTTATACCAACCCATCAAATATTATTTCGATCAATTAGATTTTCTGCCGAATGATTCACTGATTGTTTTGACCGATAAATTTCTAAACCGAACTCGCAAAACTTCCGAAATGAGGAAATATATTGTTACCAAATTAGCCAATCATTTTGAAACCAGTAAAGTCATTGGTAGAGATGCCATTTTCGTACATTTATTACAGAAATATTACATCGCAGACCCACTAATGTGGGATACCACCACGATTAGATTAGTAAAGGAAAGAGTAAAATATTTGAAAAATCTCCTGATTGGCGTACAAATTCCTAACCTACGGGCGAGTGATGTGAATGGAAAAGAAAGAAGTTTGTATGATGTGAAGGCGAAGAACACGATTCTCTATATTTATGGAGCAGATTGTGGTCATTGTCAAGCCTTTACGCCACAATTAGCCAAATATATTCAGGATAACAAAGCCAAAAATATTGAAGTTTTTGCTCCGATTTTTGGCAATAATGTGGAGACTTGGAAGGAGTTTATCAAGGAATATAAATCAGAATCTTTTATTAATGTGATTGATAAAACGGGCAAATTAAATCTTTATCAGGAATTTGATGCTCAATTTACACCTACAATTTATATTTTGGACAAAAACAAAAAGATTATCGGTAAGGGAAATATGTCGATGAAACTGATGGATGAAATTATTTCTTCGCAGTGAGTTTTTACCACATAAGTAGGATAGGATTATGTCTGGGAGACCACGTCTGAATTTGGATTGCGATTTGTCGCACCATGTCAGAAATCACATATTTAAAAATATCTCAAAACAAAATGTTGCTTTGGCTGATTTTTTCTAAAAAATATTAATCCTACGAAAAATAAATCAATCGAAATCATCACTTTCGGATGCTTAGAAATATATTCCCAAGCCTTCTGCATTTCGTCTGACCAATGAATATCATCAAATACAAAAACGGATTCTTCTGTTGCTTTTTCTAAACACATTTCAAAATACCTAACCGTTGGTTCATAACGATGATTAGCATCGAAAAAAGCAAAATCTAATTGATTAATTCCGTTCAGTTTATTGGATAAAGTTTCATCTATGTTTCCGACTACAACTTCAATATTCTCACAATTTAGAGCCTTGAAATTCTCCTTCGCAATCTTAGCCGTCTCGGGGCATCCTTCAAAAGTATAAACCTTTCCAGATTCATAAGCCTTTGATTCATAGAGCGTTGTGATGCCCAATGAAGTTCCTAAATCAAAAATGATTGCAGGTTTGAAATATTGGATTAGCCTAAAAATTAATTTACCGAATCTTGGAGATTTTTCGGCACTTTTGGCAATTTGTCTGACCTGTCGCTGATTAGTTTTATAAATTTTTGACCCCGCCCCAAAATCTATAATTTCAATGATGGTTTCATTTTTGAGGAGTTTTTTCCTCAGATTTTCAATTTCAGTGTAAATCGGAAGTCTTTTTCTATTAGTTATGATTTTGGTATATAATTCAAAAACAAAAGGGGAATGAAGAGCGTGTTCGTTTTTGGAAGCAAGCAGAAATTGGAAAAAGTATTTCAGCATATTTTAAGATTTTAGGTGTTTGGTTTTAGGTTTTAGTCTTGGGAATTAATAGCCAATAGGGTTGAACCGGCTGTTTTACGAGTATCTATTCTAAAACCCAATTCCCAAAACCTACCAAAAATCAATTCATTCTAAAGGGAGCAATTAAGGAGAAATCTGGAATGATGACACTAAACTTTTTACCGTCATAAATCCGTTCCATTTGATATGTACCCGCCATCTTACCCATTGATGTATTCAAGTTTGAACCACTCGAATATTCATAACATTGCCCAGGCTCAAGCGTTGGCTGTTGCCCAACCACACCTTCACCTTCAACCTCACGCAATTGTCCGTTGGCATCGTAAATAAACCAATGACGACGCATCAATTTGACGGTATAATCGCTATCATTTTGAATTCTTACGTGATACGCAAAAACAAAATGCGCCTGAAACGGATTAGAATATTGTGGTTGAAATTCCGTTTGGACACTTACTTTAACACCCTGAGTGATTGCAGATACCATTTTTGTTCCATTATGATTATTTAAACAATTTAATTTTCGAAATTTACATGATAACTTGTATAATGTCAATTTCTTTTCAAAAAATAAGTGGGGTTTGGAGATTGAGGTTAGAAGTTAGGCAATTAACTTACTGATAATTAACAGTTTAAAATAAAAAAATACATTTTAATTATAGATACTTATGAATGTTAGAATAGAAGAATCGTGGAAAAAACATCTTGAACCAGAATTTGAGAAGCCCTATTTTAGTCAATTGATTGACTTTGTAAAGGCTGAATATGCCTCAGCAGTGATTTATCCGCCTGGTAGGTTAATTTTCAACGCTTTCGATAAATGTTCTTTTGACAATACAAAAGTTGTAATTCTTGGACAAGATCCCTACCACGGGGTAAATCAGGCAAATGGATTATCTTTTTCAGTCAATGATGGGGTGCAATCGCCGCCTTCTTTGCAAAATATTTTCAAAGAAATCAAGGATGATTTGGATATTGCCGTGCCTCGTTCGGGTAATTTGGAACGTTGGGCGAATCAAGGGGTTTTACTGTTAAATTCAACGCTGACAGTTCGGGCTGGAGAGGCAGGTTCACACCAGAAAAAAGGTTGGGAAACTTTTACGGATGCTGTGATAAAATGCGTTTCCGAGGAAAAAGAAGACGTTGTTTTTATGCTCTGGGGGAAATACGCCCAAGATAAAGGCAAAGTGATTGATGAATCTAAACACTGCGTTTTGAAAGCTAAACATCCATCGCCGATGGCAGCAAATTATGGTGGTTGGTTTGGCACAAAACATTTTTCACAGGCAAATAACTATTTGATTAGCAAAGGATTACCCACTATTCAATGGTAACAAAAGCCCCCGAAGCGAAATTTTAAATTAAACATGAAAAAAATATTATTAATTATAATCCTTTTTTTAGCCACTTTTAGCTCTTTTTCTCAAAATTTTATCTCTGAAATAAAGGCATTTGAGAGGCAAGATTCTATTTCAATACCCCGAGAAGGTCAAATTCTTTTAGCGGGTAGTTCCACTTTTCGATTATGGACGACTTTCCAACAAGATTTGAAGGATTTTTCCGTTATCAATCGTGGTTTTGGCGGTTCGCAAATGAGCGATTTGAATTATTATTTCGACAGAATCGTACTGAAATACAAGCCTAAGATAATTCTGGTTTATGAAGGCGATAATGATTTGAATGCAGGCGAAAATCCAGACTCGGTTATTCGTGAATTTAAAGGGTTTGTGCAGATGGTTAAAGTAAAATTACCCAATACAAAAATAGCATTCTGTTCCATTCGCCCAAGTTTGGCAAGAACTGCAATTTTAGATAAGCAAAAATCTGTTAATCAAGCAATTACAAAATTTAGCAAGAAGAAAAAAAATGTTTATTTCATTGATATTCAGAAAGATTTTTACTTACCAAATGGTCAATTGATGCAAAATATTTTTGTGGCTGATAAATTACACTTAAACCAAAAAGGTTATGAAATTTGGGCAAAAGCTACTCGAAAATTTCTTAATAAAAAGTTAAAGGCTAACACAAAAATCAATTCGCATGATTTTTGATTAAGATTCTCAAAACGAAATTCATCCAATGAAAAAAATATTATTACTACTATTTACAGTTATTACTTTCAAATCTTTTTCTCAAAATGTCAGCATTTCGGGAATGGTTGAAAATGCTATTTCTGACACACTCACTCTCACGTATGACCCACTTTTGTTGGGTATAAAGCCCCAAATTCAACAGCAAGTTCTTACAGCTGATAAATCTTTTAAATTCAATTTAGATATTGAAAAAAGTACTATCGTTGAACTGCGTTTTCAAAAGCAACAAATCATTTTATTTATTGTAAAAAATGATAAAATTGAGCTAAATTTTGATGGAAAAGATTTGCATAAAACGTTAAAAATCAAGGGTGTTCGTGAAATAGAAAACACTTTTTTGGAACAGTTTTATCAGAAATTCAAAACTGATTTTAGTTCTCAAATTATGTTTGCTAAAATCACCGAAACGCCCATTGATGTATTAGAAATGGGGCTATTTGATGCAAAAAAAGCACAATCTGATTTCTACAAAACTTATCCTGACCAATCAAAATTTACGGATGAATTTAAGAAATATATTGAAAATCAAATTCGTTGGAATTATTGGTATTACATCTTGGCATACCCCGTTGTGCGGGGAAATGCCAACACTGACCAAACTCAAGTAATTTCATTGCCATCAACTATTTTAGAAAGTTTAGATGAAAAGAAAATTCAAGATGAATCCGCTATGATTTCAACGGCTTACAGAAACTTCTTGATTTATTACGTTACTTATTTCAATTCCAAAGAACACGCCTTTGAAAAATACGCAAATATGAGCAAAGCCATGGTAGATAAACACAAATTTGCCCGTGAACATCTACCCGCCAGTGCATACCAATTTTATTTAGCATATCTTCTTGAAAACCAATGCCTTGTATGTTTGCCATCAACCATAAGGAATACTTTTGCTGCTTTGAATATTACGCCAAATTCTGAAAAATATACGGCAATGGTCAAAGAAAAATGTGGTGAATTGATGGCTAAAAAAGATGAAGAAGTGATCAAGAAAAAAGAAGACGGAAAGAAATGGTTTAAAGGCGTTACCGAAAAAGGAGACACTCTTTCATTAGCAGATTTGAAGGGTAAAGTGGTTTACATCGACTTTTGGGCTTCGTGGTGTGGGCCTTGCCGCCAGCAATTTCCTTTTTCAAAAATGTTGCATGAAAAATTAACCGATAAGCAAAAAAAGCAAGTCGTTTTCTTGTATATCTCGATTGATGAAGTGGCAGCAAATTGGAAGAAAGCCATGATTGACATGAAATTAGAAAACGGAACAAATATCCATTCCGAGGGAGGATGGAACTCCCCAGCAGCTAAATTTTTCAAATTACAATCCATCCCAAGATACATGTTGATGAATAAAAAGGGCGAAATAATTGATAAAGATGCCAAACGCCCCAGTGACCCCAATGTTTTAGGTGATATTTTGAAGTTGTTAGAGTGAGAAGAAGTCCTAAGTCAAATAGTCATATGTCGTAAGCATTAGAGTTAGCAGAGTCCAGTACTTACGACTTGCAACTAACTACAACTTACGACTTCTAAAAGGCTCGCAAAATGCACATATTTTCCTTGATAACGTTTATGAACTTTACCATGTAAATCATCCAAATAATCATTTTCAAAGACTTCAAAACCGTCTTGACTATCAAAATTATATTGAACCGAATAGGTTACTCCACCATTATCAATTTCAGTTAATAATTTTAAAACTTTATACGATTTTGGAAAACCCGTTATCATAACTTCTTGAATATGAACATTCTGCATCCAATTCAAAAAATCTTGTTCATCGCTTTTATCAATATTATAAGTAATGTTATAGAGTAACATAAAGAATTGGTTTTAAATAAAAAATCCATTATCCGACAAAGATAAGGAACTGAAAAACAATAAGTAGACGTTTTTTAAATGCCCTTTTTTGCACCACTCTACATTGCGGAATGCCGCCGCAGATTAAATCCTCATTTAGCGATGCTAAACTGCGGCGACCGTCGCACGGTTTTATCGCCTTGATTGGCACAAAAAATAGCATTTAAAAATTCATCCACTTATTATTTTCCCGTTCCTAATGGATTTTTTACTTGAAAGATATGTTGGTAATTAATGCGGTTAATTTTCAAACCATCAGATTTTCAAATTAGACTATTGGTTCGCTAATTTTCTAATTTCATCAAATTTCATACAGTTCGTTACACAATCGCCGTTACTGTTCAAGATAAATTTATTGCCCGAAGCATCCAGTAATTCGAACTGTTTAGTAGCTGGTAGAATGTTTACCTCCGCAAAATAACAGGGAGCAATCTTGGCATTAAAACGATTGATTACACCTAATTTACCAGAGCCTTTCGATACGATTGATAAACCATTATTGAAAGGTCTAACTTCGTCATAATCGAAAGCAATCTGAACTTTACCCTTTTTGTCAATAAATCCGTATTTATTATTTTCAAATTTTACGCCATACAACCCTTCCGTCGAAATCATGATGTCCTTATATGTTGGTTTAGTGATGATCTTTCCCGTGGTGTCAATCAATCCCCATTTACCACCTTTAAATACTGGAAAAAGCAAATTTGAATCATACTTTTTAATTCTCAAATAACTCTGCTGAGTAACTCTTTTATAACTATTTCTATCGACCAAATTATATTCGTCGGGCATATCATCGCCATTTTTCAAAGGATTAATGGTTCTTATTACATTAAAATTACCGTTAAAAATAGTATCGGTGGTGATATATTTTATGCCAATCGGGGCTACTTCGTTAGTTTTTCCAATTACTAAATTTCCATTTTTGTCATAAACCATATCTACCCGACAATTTCCCGAGGGCAAGCCGCAATTCTTGGCATTTTCCTTCACCACCACCAGTCCAAACTTATTAAAATTAGCTACTTCATCAAAACTGATAGGGATAATTTCCGTTCCGTCAAACTTGATATAGCCACACTTATTGCCACCATTAGAGTTCACTTTACAAGCAGAAACCAATCCATATTGATTGAAATTACCCAAAGTAGAATAGGCTGGCTCAATAATCGCTTTCAATTCGGTATTGATAAAACCGACATATTTTCCGTCTTTGATTTGAGCTAACCCGTACTTATTAAAGTCACCAATTGTTGAATAAGTTTTACTGGTTTTCAAGTCTTTGAAATCAATTAATCTTACTCCTGCTTCATCTTTGGCAATACCTAAATTAGCATTCGACCCTAAACTTGGGTCGAGTACTATATTCGAAATTGATTCAAAAGAAGGCTTTATTTTGATGTTACCTTCTGTGTCCATCAAACCTACTTTTTTGGCTTGCTCAATAATCATCCATCTGCCTTGTTCAGCCGTGGAGCTGATATTATCATAAATGGCATCAATCTTTGTCGTTCCATCAATTTTTATTAAACCATAACTCTTTCCTGTCTTCACTCGATAAAGTTCATTATTAAAAACCGATATATCATCAAAAAAGTCAGAAAGTGGTTTTTTACTAAGGTCATAAGCGTTATCAATCAAAGCAAATTTGCCATTTTTAAACTTGGCGATGCTGATGCCCAATTTTAAGGCTTTCACATCAACAAGATTTTCGAGGGCTTCGCTTTCATTTCCATAAACATCCACATAATACCAATCAAATTTCTTCACCAATGCTTTACCGTCATTGAAGGGTTCGGCTTTTTCGTATTGACACGGGATTGTTTCTTCTCCGCAATAGTTCAAGAAACCAAAAACTTGATCTTTTTTGATACGGGCAAACCCTTGATGATAGTTTTCGACCAAACCGTATCTTGAATTTCCTTTGAAGGATTCCAGTGGAAAACCAACAATTTCTTCACCATCCAAGTCTTTCAAGCGAATAAATTTTCCGTCATTTTTATTGGTCATACACTGAGCAGAAACTACACTCGAAAGGCGTTTTTTGATTTCACTCTTTTGCTCAATCTGGAAAATATCACGGATGTTATCCGTTTCGATAGAACGCACATCTCCCTTATATTTTTTATCCAAACGTGATAAATAAGTAGCAAAAATATCACCGTTTAAATTACGGTCATTATTGCTCCCAGCATCTGCCAAAACGTTATTTTTGTTATTTTTATCTAAATCATCAAGATTTTTTTTCAAATGATTTATTGCATATTTACGTGCCACACCCGCAGATTCCACCTGTTCAGTTGCTCGCATATCGCCAATAAATACGCCTGTTGAATCTTTTTTTGCGGAGGCGGTCAAAATACCCTGCTGAGCAAATAAACCGTAAGAAGATAATATTAAAGAATTAATTAAGAAAAGTTTTTTCATTGGAGTTAGTGAATTACAATATTTTGGGGTCAGGAATGTTAAGAATACTGTTACTAAATTAGCACTATAAAACCTGAAAGTCAAATGTGAATACTAATTTAACCATCTGATATACTTTGGATTTAAAAATAGTACATATTTTAGACTTTATTTTACGTTAAAAGTCATTTAGGAACTGAAAAACAATAAGTAGACGTTTTTTAAATGCCCTTTTTTGCACCACTCTACGTTGCGGAATGCCGCCCAGATTAAATCCTCATTTAGCGATGCTAAACTGCGGCGACCGTCTGCACGGTTTTATCGCCTTGACGTTGGCACAAAAAGAAACATTTAAAAATTCATCCAGCTTATTATTTTCCCGTTCTAATTCAATTTAAAAGTTCTGATTTTACTTTGAAATAATGAGGAATTAGGATTTAGGTGTTAGGCATTAGGGAGTTATCCTCTTGATAGAGAGCCGTTTAATTCATAATAAAATACTCTCTAAATTAGCGTGATTGAGTAATTTATCCTAACCCAAAAAGTCCTTATTTTCTTGTTCGGAAATAAGGACTTTTTGGGTTAGACTTTTACACACATTCATTTCAAACTCGAAACTCTCAGTTTTGTTATCCATAAACAAAGAAAAATTATAGATAAGAAATATACCAAATTCCGAGAATCAATGAGTCCTTTTCCGAGAGCATTATACTGATAATCAAGCCCTAATTGATTGAAAACATAACCAAAATCTCCCAAAAATGAAAGCTGTGCTAATTGTCCAATTCCATAAAAAAGTATTAGACATAGTACAAACGACATCACAAATGCTGTCACCTGACTGTCTGTAAACGAGGAGGTTAGCACACCAACAGCGGCAAAGACGCATCCCAGCAAAAACAATCCTACATACGAACTAAACACCGCCGCTGAATCAACATTGCCCAGTGGATTACCAATTTGATAAACCGAATAATAGTATAACAATGTGGGTAATAATGAAAACAGAATCAAGCAACAACTTGCCAAATATTTTCCCAAAACGATTTCCCATTTTGAAAGTGGTTTAGTGAAAAGCAATTCAATTGTACCCGATTTAATTTCTTCTGAAAAAGCTCGCATTGTGATGGCTGGAATCAAGAATAAGAAAATAAAAGGGGCAATTTGAAAAAACAGGTTCATATCAGCATAACCAAAATCAAGGATATTATCTTTAAAAAACCACGTAAATAAACCCGTAGCGGTCAAGAATACGCCCATCACGATATAACCAATCAGCGAATTGAGAAATGAGTTAAGTTCTTTTTTGAGGATTTGGTACATATTTTTTGAGTTCAAGGTTAATGAGTTTAGAGGCTAATACAGGTAAATACCTTGGAATCCTAAATTTTACACCCATCAACTTTAAACTTTAAACTATTTTTATTCAAACACTGATTTATCTTTTTTCACGATGGCGGCTATAATTAATGATAGAATGAAACCTATCAAAATTGAACCAAACAAGCCAAAAATAAACATTGCTCCTGGATTCATAAAAATTTTTGACATTTCCATAGCCTGGTCGATTTGTTCATCGGGAATCCCTTTTTTCTCCATGTCCTCTACTGCCTTTTTCATAATTTGGTCGGTAATAGTTGGGTCAATAAATTTCATATACGCCATTGAGAAAAAACTGGAAATTAATCCACTGATTGCCGACATCAATGTTCCAAGTCCCAAGCCCTGTCCATAGGACATAAACCCTTGATTTTCCTTCTTAAATTCATTCATTGCCAAGTAAATACCTACTCCGATAACCACATAAATCGGGTAGCTAAGTGCTTGATTTCCAATCTGTCCAGCAACCAGATAGGCGGTACTGTATAACATGCTAATGATACCAATAATTACACCCCATTTTAGGGCTGTGCGAGTAGTAGTAGTTTGATTCTCCATGTTTTTGTTTTGATAGTTTATGGTAAAATTTTAAAATAGCCGAAAGCCGTTCATCTTTCAAATGAACTGCTTACCTTCCAACGATACTGTCGTCTGTAATACAATGAAATCATTACGGAAACCAAAACCCCCAAAGGTATTTTCCCTTTTACACCCCAGTCCCCGTATTTCAGTCCTACGGCTAATATTTTTGGGTGATAATATTTTAAACCCTGCAATGATACTATTGAAAGATTCAATGCCCATTTCTTTGACGTATTCCATTTTTACATTTGAAACGTTCAAGGTTTTAATGGTTTGGGCGATGTAATCTGCCAAGATTGTGTTGCCGTCACTACTCAACCACACATACAAGCCCAAGGCACTCACACACGAACCCACAAAGTTTGTAAGACATTGCTGACCCCTTCCCCCCCCCCCCCCCAAAAATGCACGGGGTTTTTTTCGTCCGGGATTATTTTTGCGATATGCTTTCACGGCAAAAATCATACAAAACACGCTCAAAATAATACTGGGAGCTTTTTTGCCATCTAATGGGATTTGACCAGAAAGTTTTAGAATTAAGCAATATAGTAATGTCAGTGTTCCTGAAACGAAACCGAACAATAAGATATTTTTAAGGAGTGATTTGTTGAACATATTTAGTGTGAATTACGGAAGGCTTCCTTTTGAAGGAATCCTTCCGTTTTACCAAGTTTTAAACAATAACTTTTATAATTTTACCAGTAAAATTTGTCCCGATAAATGGGGAATTTTTCGATTTTGAAACGATTGATTTTTCTTGATAAATCCAATGTTCGCTCGCTGAAAAAACAGTTAAATTGGCTTTTTCACCTTCAGCAATCATGGGATTTTTTAGCCGTAAAATTTCTCGGGGATTGGTTGTAATTTTCTCAATTAAATCTTCTAGTGATAATTCTTTGTTGAAGGTATTGATAACTGGGGAGAAAACTTGGTTTCAATTTCAAGCTGCACCCAAATTCTGCCATATCAAATTCTAATTTCTTTAGATTTCTTCCTCTTTTTTTTTCGGATTATGGTCGGAAACGATTACGTCGATTGTGCCGTCCAACAGACCTTCCCAAAGTGCCTCAACATCCTCCTGAGTACGAAATGGAGGATTGACTTTAAAATTAGTATCAAAATCGGTGAGATTATTTTCCGTAAAACAAAGTTGGTGAGCCGCTACATCGCAAGTGATGGGCAAACCCATTTCTTTGCCCATCCGAACTAAGTTTACCGATTGAGCCGATGAAATACAAGAAAAATGCAGACGACTTTTGTTCGTAACTGATTGACCAAAGGGTGTTTCCATGACATATTCCAAGATTTTCATATCTCGCATAATCATGATTTCCTCCGCCATTTGGGGCATTCCTTTCATCCCTAAATAAGTGCTAACTGAACCATCGTGCATTTGTCCGAAATGCGTCAAATGAGTATCTTCGGGATGGTTAATCAGTAAACCGTTAAACTGCGTTAGATATTGAAGACTTTTTAAGAAAATATCGGGATTTTGAATTGGATGTTCACCGTCCGTGAAAGCTACTGCACCCGCTTCGTGAAGGTCAATCATTTCGGTAAAATCTTTACCTTCGCAATTTTTGGTTAATGCTCCCATCGGGTGAAATTTCACTTTCTGCCCCGACCTTTTCAAGTAATTCACACTCTCACGAGTCTGTACAACCGGCTGAGTATTAGGTAATAAAGCTATTTCCGTAAAACCACCCGCCAAGGCAGTTACTTCCATAGACTCAAGGCTTTCTTTGTATTCATACCCAGGTTCTTTGGCGTGTACTCGCATATCGAACCAACCCGCTGATACGCACAGATTTTCACCCTCAATTACTTCATTGGCATCAATATCAATCACATCACCAATTTGTTGGATGATGCCTTTTTCGATAAAAATATCCTTCGTCTGACCATTCAAGTCAGAATTTTTACTGATTATTTTAGCGGAACGAATTAGGATTTTCATTTTAAGAAACCTCCCCCCCAGCCCCTCTTCTTAATGAGAGGGGAGCATTTGGACGCTTACTCCCCCTCTCATTAAGAAGAGGGGGGCGGGGGGTGAGGTGGATTTATCAAAAAAAAGCCCTGATTGTCAGGGCTTTACAATAATTTTCAAATGATTAATGAGCCGTATGAGCTTTGTATGTATCAACGTCCATCAATGATTCCATATCTGCCACGTCAGTAACTTTCATTTTTATCATCCAGCCTTCTCCGTAAGGATCAGAATTTACTAATTCGGGCGTATTGTTCAAGGCATCATTTACTTCTAAAACCTCTCCTGCGATGGGCAAAAACAAGTCTGACACCGTTTTAACTGCTTCCACTGAACCAAAAATTTCGTCTTTTGCTAAGGTTTGCCCAACGGTTTCGATTTCTACATAAACAATATCGCCTAATTCGCCTTGGGCAAAATCTGTAATGCCTACGGTGGCAATATCGCCCTCTAATTTAACCCATTCGTGTTCTTTTGTGTATCTTAAATCTGCTGGAAAATTCATAAATTGTTTGAATTATTAAGTTTTGGAAAATCTTTTATTGGTGAATAATTATGATGCAATTTAAGCGAAAAATTCTATTCTCCCAACCGCTTAGATGAATTAAAAGAGGTTCTACTATGATTTACACGGAAATTTACGAAAGTCTTCGTTTGAAACGAAGGCTTCCGTGTATGTATCGTGAAATCCCAGATAAATTGTAGAAGAACCTTAAAAGATTGTTGTTGTAAAAATTTTGACCACTGATTGTACAGATTTACACTGGGATGCATAGTCAGATATAAAATTCACTTTTTTACAAAAAAATATCAGTACGAACCCGTACAATCCGTACAATCAGTGGTCAAAATAAAATCATACTTAGTTACCTGATCTGGCTAAATCAAATACAACTCTAAATCCAGCACGGTCTGTTGATTGATAAAATTGGCTCGAAACAAACGGATTTGTGTATTCTCTTGAATAATATGCCGTTACGGATAATTGATCACTCACTTTGTAAGTAGCCATTGGGTTCAACTGAAACTGAGTTGCACCTTGCGTAACGGTGGTTTGAGCATCAATAAACCTATTTACATATCGTGAATCTCTAATACCAAAAGTGGTTTTGAAAACAAAATCATTCTTCATTCTAACTCGCCTCCCTCCTACTTTAAACGGAATCAACATATTGGCACGAGTAAAACCTAATGAAAAATTAAAGTCTCTATTACTGACATCAGTCACCATCAAACTTCCTAAATTCAACACAAGATTTCTATCTTGACTATATGACACCGTCAGCGTAACATTTTTTGTAATAGGAGGCATATCACTTCTATTAGCACCTTCGGTTGTTGTGGATGCACTTTTACTATCTCCATTACCTTTCAAAGTGGCATTAACACCAATCAAAGGTGAAAATTTTTCTTGAAAAGACATCACACTCATTGAATATACGGGAGCAAAAAACTCATCCCCTTTCTGAGACGCATAAGTTCTATCGTCTTGTCGATAAATATCATATTTGGTTCTGGTGGCGGTGGTATAAGCCGTATTGTTTAACGATAAGTCCACGTTAGTAATGGGGTTTGTTGGGTCAAAATATCCGTATCCTAATTCTGATTTAAACTCACCAACACTATACGTTGAACTGTAAGAATGTTGAATCGAAATATTGGAGAATCTCTTTTTGAACCAACTAATATTTGTTAAACCATTATAATCAACTCGCCAGTTGGGCATTGGTAGATTCAAGAAGGGTGAAAAGCTAACTTTGTCGGGCGATGTACCACTATATGCCGCAAAAAAAGCTGGTACAAGCACATCTTGTGAATTCAGATTATACTTTCCTTCTCCTATTCCTTGCTCCTTTTTTTGCTGATTAAGACGGTCAAGAATAATGCCTCGATAACCCTTAAAACGATTGAAAATAACCGAATTTTCATCAGGAGAATTGCTATCAAACGCCGTTAAAAATGATAAAAATGACATACTATAATTACCCGAACGCAAAGGGTTTTGGCTTACAAACCTCCCTAAACTATCTCCTCTAAAGTTTTCAGAATAATTATCCGTCTTGCTCCATTTACCTTCCACTTGAATCTTGAAATCTCTGAAAGGTTCTAAGGCTGTTCGATACGTTAAATTTTGGGTACGAGTCTGTAAAAACAACACGTTTTGAATTCTACTTTTTGTAATCCAGCCATTATTTGCAGCTCTAAAACGAATATCCGCATCTTGGCTACCTGTGATAAAACCAAAACCTGGAGCATCACCCGTTCCATTTCCTAATAAGCCTGGCGTGGGCAAAAAACCTGGTAAAGTGGTGGACTCGTCAATATTGTAATTCACTTGAATACCCCTCAATGTCATCAATAAACGGGTAATGCTTCGTAAAATATTAGGCTGAGGTTTGATAATATCTTCATCATCGCCAGGGTTTCGAGCTACATTTTTACGGCTTATTCTTGGCTGATTTGCTATTCTTAATGCCCTAATCCGATTGTACAAAGCCACAAAATCTACTTTACCATTGATACCCCTAACCCGAGTATTTTTAATCATATTCCCAAACAAAAATCCATCATCATCTTTGATCTCGTAAGAATTGGCGAAATAAGTATAACCAAATTTATGGCTATAATCGGCTGTCATCCAGTCGGTTAAGGGCGATTTATTTAGGGGCAAACGCCAAATAGCATTCACGTTTTGGTCGAATCCTTTGGTACGTCCAAAACGGCGTAGATTGCGAGCCACTGAATCTCTGTCTGATTGGCTCTCTAAGCCTCCATAAGGTTCATCAATAATGGCATTTGCTAAGGAGTTATATCCAACTACTACACTCTTCGTCAAATTCCAATTAACATTATAAGCACGGTTAAACAACCAATATTTTTCATACATAGGAACAACGCCTTTTGAGGTAAGCGTGGGCGTTCCAACTGCCGCAGTACCTTGTTGAACATCAGCATTTCTCAACTGAGTTTTGATGAAACTTCTGTCCATGTCCGCCCGTAAAGTTACTGAATTTGGCAAAGGTGTAAAGTTAAACTCCTTCACCCATTTCAAGATTGGGTGATTGGATTTTATTTTTTTGAAGGGTTCAATTGCCTTCGGAAATCCTGTAAACGAATACGTTAAACCACCTTTATATTGAGTTTGGCGATATTCATCAATCAAAGTATTGGTTCTAACTAATTCAGAATAAGCATACGTAAAAGTCAGGTTTTCAACATCCCAAGAACGTAATTTAGCATCTTTACCCGTTTTTACTTTTCTTACATTGGTTAAATTAATTCCTTTTCTCTCCGTATTATCCTCCACACTTTTCCGATAGTCTGACTGTTGGTCTGGATTTAGGTTTGCTACCGAACTATCCAAAGGAATATCTGGGTCGAGCGGATTAAATTGTGGGATAATATTTTTACGGTCATACGTTACGTACAAAGGAATTTTCAAGCCCCATTTTTCTGGCAGTAATTTATCTACGTTAATATTTGCTGCAATCCCATAATCAATGGTAGTTTCTCTGGCACGTTCCGAAATCTTAGATTGAACGCCCCCAAAACCGAAATTCCTAAACGAACCGTTGATAGTGATATTGGCAAAATCAGCCAATTTTAGGCTCAATTTCCCGATAGCAGCCTCACCCGAAGATTGGTCAAAGCCTGATGCTCGCAGTTCGTTTACCCATACACAAAAGGTTTTGGGTTCCCCATCATCATCTTTAAAAATACCTTTCAATGGATTTCGCACACCAATCATGGTATTCAGAACCGTACTCAAATCTGGACGACCTACTACCGTAATTTGATAGGTTCTACCTCCCGTGGTTATTAATTCTGTGTATCGTTCGGTCAAACTAAACCTTTTTCTATCACGACTTAGTTTTACACTTTTCAAAACATCAAGCGGAATATCAATCTCGTTTTCCGAAACCCAAACCTGGTCAGCAGATGGTTTTCCGTAACTGGTTTGTTTCAAAGGTTGTGTTTCAACTTCGTAATAATTTTGGTCTAAATCAGTTCCCAATCGTAGGAAAGCATTGACTTTGCCCTCCACATTACGGTTTGGACTGTTCATACTCACGAACATTCTCAAGTTTCTGTAATTAATTAAGTCCAACAAAGTATTTTTGAATGCCGCTTTAGCATCTCCATCTTTCAAATCTTCAACGCACAAACTCAAAGATTGCTCATTTAATTCTGCATTATTAACGGTAGTTATGTCACGGTCACGTTCAAAACCTGGTGGCACCACATACGACACAGAATTAGGATCTATGGGGGCTGTTGAATTGTCTGGTTTACCATTTTCTTCAATATTTACCACGGAAACCTTAAATTTCGAATCATTTGGTTCAATTACACCTTGTAAACCTCTTGGCGTAAAATCGCCAGTATATTTACGATACTGAAAACCCGATAACTGAAAAGAAGCAAAACGACACACCACGGGCTGTTGCCATTCGCTCAAAACGGTTCTGATAAAACGAATGTTTTTAAATCCATTAATCCCGCCATAAGTTGCCGTTGGCTTTTTGATAGGAATTCTGAACAGATACCACTTAACGCCAGCTTCTGTAACTTCGTCCACAATGTAGTTTTGACCAACCACCATTTTCTCGGGTTTTACGTCAATTTCATATTCATAAAAAGCCTCTGTTTCATTGATGGTATTGTCTTGATTCAAATCTTCACGGTCGGGTTGTTGGCTGTTTGACTCCGTAAAACCTGTACTGGTATTTGCCGTTGCCGAGTTTGTTGAGGGCGAATTATTTTCAATTCCAGAATAATTTTTATACCTCAAAATCAAACTGGATGTTTGGGTAGCATTATATTTATCGCTCAAATAATGATAGAAATTATCCCCCGCAGGGTCAGTTCTTATCTCATTGAGTGCAGTAGCAGAAACTACTCTACCAATTTCAGTCAAGTAAGTACTAAAAAAACTTGTTTCATCAAAACCGTCATCAGCTTTATCGGGCAACCCGTCCAAACCCACATCTTGCACAGAACGAGTGCCGTTGTCTCCCGTAGTAAAAGTATTGGTTACAAATTGTTGGCGTGGAGCTAAACCCCAAACGGTTCTTTCAATATTTTGCTGATTTCCCGTCAATAATTTTTCGCCCGCAGGAATACCATTTTCAAAGTTTGAATAATTATCAGGCACAAAATCTTCTGAAATGTCTCCTAATTGAAAAATTAATTTTCCACCCGTGCTGGCTCTAATGTTACTATTTTCAATATCTTGGGGAGTTCCAGTAGCTCTAACCGTCCCGCCCGCACTGGAAGCAAGGAGCGGATTCATCATCCAAAATTCCAAAGTTTCAATATTAGCATTATCAAAATCAGTGTCGGAAGTTAAGGCACGGGTGATTGCTCCATAATTTTGAGTAGGATTTAATAAGTCACCATTTCTATCAAGTCTGGTAGTAAAATTATAGATACCTCTTTCAGATGGAAAATAGGAAATATCTAACACAGAAAGTGGTAATCCTGTAATATTATTGGCTAAGGCACGATTAGGGAAAAGACTCTGAATCTGAACTTGACGCTCATAAGCAAAACGAGAAGCCTCCTGAGCATCAATACCCGTGGCATCCAAATTCCCCCCCGCACCACTGAACAAACTAAAATCAGATGTATAGGCTGAGATTTTTGCTCGGTAATTGTTTTGGGTAATTTCTCCTTTTCGCCCTTCTCTGATAAATTTTGGGGGAGTTGCAGAAGGTTTCCACGCTGTTGGCTGATTGTTTAAACTGAAAATATTTCTTACGCCTTCAAAATCATCAATAAAAGCATTATTCTGCACATCTTGGTTCACCGCTGGAATCAGTTTGGCATATTCACCCTGAAAGTCAAAAGCCGATGTTTCCTTAGTCGAAATCAAAGGAAGTGCATCAATCATGCGAGTCAAAAAATTGGATTTTTGTTGAATGGAAGCATCGAAGCCAAAAATGGTGTTGCTCACAGGTTCATTACCAATCTGAACACGGCGTAAAAACCCAGGAGGACTTTCGTTCATGTGTTGAATGGTTCCACCTAAATGAAGATTCTGTCCGAGGGTATAATCTATGTGTGTTCCGACAAGGGTACGAATTTGATTATTGAAAAGGTCTGGTTTTTCGTAACAAATTCTAATTTCACGACCCGAATTAGATAATCCTGAATTCAAAATTCTGACCCTGCCAGACTGAGGTTCAACGATATAATCCGTTCCTGCCGAAAGTGCAACCCCGCCAGCTGTAACTTGCACAGATTTTGCATCTACGCCAAAAGGCAGTGAAACATCACCTCCAACTCCCGCTTGAAAAGAGCCTTTCAAGAAAAATTTATCTTTACTGGTTATTTGAATAGCATCGGTTTGGGTGGTAGAATACAATTTGTCAAAAACATAAGCATTTATCAAATCCGATTCGTTGTCATTAAATTGACTTCTCAAAGCACTGCCAAAAGGTTCGAGAACTGGAAAAATGATTTTCCCATTTCTACTATCAATCGTAACTCCTTCCACATAATCAAAATTACCATCTATTTGTGGATCACCATTTTGATTGAGTTTATCCAAACCCAAAACCCTAATCAATGGAATATCTTTCAGCTTTGCCCCTTCTTGAAGATTAGGATTATCAACCCCCGTTTGGTCATCTTTGTAAATTACTCTAAATTGAAAACCTTGTTTGGTAAGTTGCTGAGCGTTAAGACTATAAACGTTTTTCATCATCAAATTCCACATCGGATGGTCGAGATTATTCCGAATGGTTGACGACTTTAACATCTTCAAAAACAGCACTTTGTCATTTTCTAAACTCTGATAATCTTCGGTTAATTCCCCTACTTGATAACGCCTTCCGTCTTTGGTATATTCATACGAAACCGCCAAAACTTCATCATTTCTCAATGGCGTAATCAAGGAAATATAACCCAACTGTGTATTAAAGGTAAACTCCCTTTCGGTCAATCTTTTAGCACCTCTGAGCATATCATAATCTCTACCTCGGTTCAATCTGAGGTTGATTTCTAAGGTATTCACGGTTTCATTAACCTTTCGGAGGATAGGATATTTTAAAGAATCACGAAGTTCCCGAAAAAGTGTATTGTTCTGATTATCAACGGGTAAGTTTTTATTATTCCTTGAAGTTACGCCTGGGATATTCTTCTTAAACATATCACCTTCCCCTAAATCAGAAAAGGCGGCAATATTACGGAGTGTTTCGGTATTTTGAGTACGATTGGTTACATAAACCTCTATCCGATTGATGGTCATTCCTGACGTAATAACGGGCAAATTTCTCAGTGACTTTTCGTAATTATCTCTAAAATATTGTGATAGGAAAAAGTGTTTATTCTCATCATAAGCACTGCCTTTGATTTCAAAACTTTTATTCTGAGAACCTCCTTTCAGCGTTATACAGTCTTGTTTTGACCGTTGTTGTGCCGCAACCGCAGTGATGTCTAAATTACCTAAGCGAAACAAAGTCTTGACTCCAAACAGATTCTGAACCCCAGGAATTAACTGACTATTTAATTGCCAAGAAGTGTTCCCTAACTCAATATTTTGTAAAATATCCTCTTCATTGGTTCGCCAATTTAACTTTAACTGATTTTGAAAATTGAAACTTGCCTTAGTGTCAAAATTGGTATTGATATTCATTTTATCACCAATCTTGCCCTGCAAACTAACTTGCATTTGGTTGGTGAAATTCAACTGGGTGATTCTCCGCAAAGCTACTGGCGTTGCTGGATTATCATAAAATGTACTGATATATCCCACATCCACGATAATATTTCCAACGGGTTTCAAGTCAATTTGAGCACCACCAAAAATGCGGTCAATGGCGGGTGGCAATTCAATTTTCGGTAGTAATCCTCTCCCCTTCGTGTCGTCTTTTCCATCTTGCGAAGAAGAAAACTTCTTCCAATAATCACGCATGAAACGCTCTTCTTGCAGTTGATTGAACTGTTGAAGGGTCATTCTTTCCGCAGGCCGATAGTTATTATCACCTGACAATCCCTTCGTTTGTTCATAAACAGAAATCTTCCCAACCGAATCCAATTTAAACTCGGTGTAAATATCTTTGGGGTCTTTCAGAATGAATGGTGACGATTGTGTTTTTTCAGAAAAGCGATTAGTCAATCTATCACGAAGTTTTAGCCTCGGACGCCGACCCGATTTGATAACAGTATCAACATTTGAAGACGATAATTTTAAACTTTCGGATAATCTTTGTGTCATAAGTTTGAGGTCAAACTTACGCATAGGAGTAACCAATGCAAGCGATGCAAATACGGAGAAAACAAAAAATCCAGAAATTATGTAAAACTTTTTATGTCGCACAGTTTAGTAGCTTAATGGTCAAAATGAGGAGTTTGTCTTAGGAACGGGAAAATAATAAGTGGATGAATTTTTAAATGTTATTTTTTGTGCCAATCAAGGCGATAAAACCGCAGTTTAGCATCGCTAAATGAGGATTTTATCGCCGTAGAGTGGTGCAAAAAAGGGCATTTAAAAAACGTCTACTTATTGTTTTTCAGTTCCTTAACAATTGGAGTACGAATACCAAAATTGAAACGTCTAAAACCCTGCCAATATTATAAAAACATTAGAATTTAGTTAGGAAATAGACTTCAAGCTACCTCAGTGCTAATTTAATCAATTGTTCCACCGTTACGTCGTCTCCTTCTTTTTTCAAAATAGCATCCAGACTCTTTTCTGCCACATTTTTAGGAATTCCAAGCGTTACCAAAGCAGCCAAGGCTTCACTCTTTGCTTTGCCCGACGCAGTTGTAAAAATGGTAGCTGGCGTTATGCCTAACATATTTTCTTTTCGTAATTTATCTTTGAGTTCAATAATAGCACGTTGGGCAGTTTTTGCTCCAATGCCTTTGATGCTTTGAATGGTTTTCACATCTTCATTCATCAAAGCATTCCGAATTTCGCCCGACGACATCGAAGATAACATCACCAAAGCCGTATTTGCCCCAATGCCCGAAACACTCAATAAATCCAAAAAAAGTGTTTTCTCGTCAGGTTCTTTAAAACCATATAGCGTGTGGGCATCTTCACGAATACTCAAATAAGTATAAAGCCGACAACGCTCGCTGCCATCTTTCAAAGCAGCGTAAGTTTGTAAAGAAATTTTCAATTCATAACCCACTCCGTTTACATCAATAATGACATAAGCTGGGTCTTTGTGAGTAAGTTTTCCGTCAATGTATGCGTACATGGGTGGTTGATTGATTATTGGTTATTTGTTACTGATTAGTCGAGTGGGTAGATATTTTGGGAGAATAAAGCGTATTTTAACAATCATAAAAAAATCCGCATAACTTTATCGAAATGCGGATTTTTATGAAGTAGTTTTTATAAACAGATTTTGTACCCTAATCCCTAATTACCCAATCCCTGAACCCCTAAATTAAGATACTCTAATTTTCATTCCCGCCTTCACCACATTTCCTTTGATTCCGTTCAATTTCTTTAATTTATCAATCGAAATACCTCCGTAGCGTTGTGAAATATTCCAAAGGGTATCACCACTTTGAACACTATAAAAACGGGTTTTCACCTTCTTAACTGCCGCTTTTTCTCTGGCATTGCTGCTGGCGTATTTTATTTGACTCGTAACGGCAGTTTCTTTATAAATTACTAACTTCTGCCCTGGCTGAATCGTTGATTTATGCAAATGATTCCAAACCTTTATATCATAAATTTCTACATCGAACTTTTCGGCAATTTCAGTCAAATTATCTTTCTTACGAACAACGTAGTATTGTTTTTTGGGTTTTTTGTTAATTACAACATCTTCAATATCATCCTCAACTATTTCCTGCTCCACCACCATTTTCGGTTCTGAATTAATCGTGGCAGCATTCATAACTGGCGTAGTTATAATAATTGGTCTTTCATCTGAACTGGCAACCACTGTTTCTGTAACTTGTTGAGGTATTTCAAAGGTATTGTAAGATGGCATTTTGGTAGCAGAATCCAAAATTGTTTGACGTTTTGAGTTGAAATATGCCAAATTATCTTTCGGTAAACGCAAAGCAAAATTACGAGTATAACCTGGAAGAATGTGTGTAAGAATATGTGGATTCAGTTTTTGAATATCTTCCAAACTAATGTTGCTCAAGCTTGCCAATCTGTCCAAATCCATATATGAATTTACTTGGATAGTATCGTGAGCAATGGCTGTTTCGAAAGTTTCTCCAAAAATATCATGCGAATCTGCATGATTCATCATGTATAAAATACCAATATATTGCGGAACATATCCACGAGTTTCACGGGGCAGACAATTATAAATTGCCCAAAAAGTTTGTCCACCATTACATCGACGAATCGCTCTACGAACATTTCCTGGACCTGTATTATAAGCTGCTAAAACTAATTGCCAATCTCCAAAAATTCTGTATAATTGACGCATATATTTACAAGCCGCTTCAGTAGCCTTCTCAGGGTCAAAACGTTCATCCACATATTCATCAATTCTTAATCCAAAATCAAGTCTTGCTGTCTTTGGCATAAATTGCCACAAACCTCCTGCTCCTGCTCTCGAAATCACTTTTGGATTCAATCCCGATTCGATTAATGACAAATATTTTAATTCGTCAGGTAAACCATATTTCTTCAAATATTTTTCATACAGAGGGAAATACACCCCTTTACGTTCCAACATTGTCTTGGTAAAAGAGGGTTTACGAAAAGCAAAATATTCTACAAACTGGTGGGTTGTAGGGTTGTACGTCAATTGAATTTCTTTTTGAAGTGCTTGCAAACGAGGTTGCACAAGGGCAGGGTCAATCAACCACGTTTGTTCTAAAACAACAGGTTGTGGGGTAGTAACAACGGTTGAATCCGTTGGCGATGGCTGAGGTTCTGAGCCTGCCGTTACTTGGGCATTAACGGACACACTTCCCAGAAGTATTAAACCGAAAAAAAACTTGCTTAATGGGGCGAATTTCATGCAGTAAGGATTTAAGTGCTTGTGGGTTAAGTGGTTAATGATTTTTAATATTACAAAACTACATAAATTTAACCTTAAAATGCAAGTTTTATTATCAGAAAAGAAAATAAAGTCGTAAGTCACAAGTCGTGAAGTCGTAAAGAAAGAGACTTATTTTTTAATAAACATTACTTTCCTTACGACATACGAATTAAAGACTTACAACTCGTCAAAGACTTACGACTCGTCTTGCAAATGCCAATAATTCCGCTTCCTGAAATGATCCTGCCATGATTTGAAAGCCAATAGGCAATCCTTCATTATCCACACCATTTGGAATTGAAATAGCAGGTAGTCCAACTACATTTGCTTGAACCGTGAACAAGTCTCCTAAGTACATTTGAATTGGGTCGGCAGTTTTTTCGCCCACTTTATAGGCTGTGGTGGGCGTGGTTGGGCATACTAAAAAGTCGTATTCAGTTAATAAGCTATCCGTAAATTCTTTGATTAATCGTCTAACTTTTTGGGCTTTTGTGTAATAGGCATCATAATAAGAAGCACTCAAAACAAACGTTCCTAACATGATTCGTTTGCGAGTTTCTTTGCCAAATCCTTCAAAACGGGTTTTTTTATACAATGACATCAAATCTATGGCTTCCGTACTGCGGTGTCCAAACTTTACACCATCAAATCTTGACAAATTGGAACTGGCTTCTGCGGTGGTGAGGATATAGTAGGTTGGTAGAAAATATTTTATCATCGGAAAATCAACCGCCTCCACCGTATGCCCTTGCGATTTTAAGAATTCTATTTTTGCCAAAGTTGCCACTTTCACTTCGGGCTGTAAACCTTCGCTTTCAACGGCTTCACGCAAATAACCAATTTTGTAATGCGTCTTCTTGGTTTTTAATTCAGAATAATTTTCAACAGGTAAATTTGAAACTGTACTATCTTGTTCGTCTTTACCAGCAATAATTTCCAATAAAAGTGCCGCATCTTCAACCGATTTTGTGATGGGTCCGATACAGTCAAACGAAGAAGCATAAGCAATTAATCCCCACCGTGAAACTCTTGAATAAGTGGGTTTCAAGCCAACCAAGCCACAAAACCCTGCTGGCATTCGTACTGACCCACCCGTATCTGTTCCCAATGAAGCCAAACACATATCTGCTTGCACCGCCACTGCCGAACCACCCGAAGAACCTCCTGCTACTCGGTTTTCACCAATTTCATTTAAACATACGCCAAAAGCTGAATTTTCATTAGTAGAACCCATCCCAAATTCATCACAATTTTGACGACCAATGATAATGGCATCTTCATCCAAAACTCGCTGAACGGCGGTGGCATTAAATTGAGACTCAAACCCATTCAAAATCTTGCTTCCTGCTTGCGAAACGTGGTTTTCGTAACACAATAAATCCTTGATTCCCAAAATCATCCCTGCTAATTTCTTGGCAGTTCCAGCTTTGATTTTGACATCAATTTCATCCGCTTTAACAAGAGATTCTTTATCATAAACCGAAAGAAAAGCGTTTAATTTACCATTCTTTTCGGCGATATTTTTGAGATAATATTCAACCAATTCACGGCAAGTGATTTTACCAGAATAAAGGTCATTTTGAATAGATTGTAAGGTATTATATTTTTTCATAAAAAATAAAAGCAAAGTCAAGGCGATATTTTCACCTTGACTTTGCTTCAATAAAATTCTTTAAAATTACTTAGCTGGCTCGTCGTCCATACTTTTTGTAATTTGATCTTGAACGTCTTTCTGAGCTTCTTTAAACTCTTTCATTCCTTTGCCTAAGCCTTTCATTAATTCTGGCAGTTTTTTACCGCCAAACATTAATAAAACCACCATACCAATCAAAACTAATTCACCAGTTCCGAGGTTGCCCAATAATAAAAATATTGATGTGAGTGTCATGTCTTTGTTTGTTAAAATTTATGTAAAGATACGAGTTTATTTCGATGTTGGATGTTTGTTTTTCGATGTTTGTTTTAACAAAATTCCAATTAGGAACGGGAAAATAATAAGTGGATGAATTTTTAAATGTTATTTTTTGTGCCAATCAAGGCGATAAAACCGTGCGACGGTCGCCGCAGTTTAGCATCGCTAAATGAGGATTTAATCTGGGCGGCATTCCGCAACGCAGAGTGGTGCAAAAAAGGGCATTTAAAAAACGTCTACTTATTGTTTTTCAGTTCCTTAAACTGAATATTTATATTTTCCGAACATCGAAAAACGAACATCTATCATCGACACAATTAAAGTTTCCCCTTCTCCCAAGCCTCAAAATTTTCAAAATCATCAGCCAATGAGGAGAATAACCACATAATCAAGGCAAAATCATCAGTTAAACCTAAAACTGGAATAAAATCTGGAATTAAATCAATTGGCGAAACAAAATACAAAAGTACCGCAATCATTTTGACAATACTTGCCCAAGGAATAATCTTATAATCACCTGAAACATAGGATTTTATCATGCGAGCTAAAGTTGTTACTTTTTCAGACAACACCGTGCCAACTCCTTTGTTTTGCTTGTCGCCAATGTCTTTCGCTTTAACTAAGGCTTCACGCAAGAGTTCTAAAATAGCCAAGCCTTTTCCTGCAAATTTTCCTGCTCTTTTGGTGGCGGATTTAAAAAATATTGATTTTAAAACTTTGGTAATCAAATCTTCCTTGTTCATTCTTTGACAATAATTTAGGGCAAGCGTTTAAAAAATAAAAATATTCCTTTTTTTTCTATTTTATTTTTCAGAATTTAATTGTTTGCTAAACGTTGAATTTACAAATAACTTACTTTTGTATTTATATTACAATAAACAAACATATTTCTAAAAAAATAAATTCAAAATCAATCATGTCAAAAATAACTGTTGTAGGTGCGGGGGCAGTGGGTGCTACTACTGCCGATAATATCGTTAGAAAAGAATTAACTGACGAAGTAGTAATGTTGGATATTAAAGAAGGCGTTGCCGAGGGAAAAGCCTTGGATATGTTCCAAACTGCGGCTATTTTGGGTTGGGACACCACGTTTACTGGCGTAACGAATGATTATTCAAAGACGGCTAATTCAGATGTTGTAGTTATCACTTCGGGGCTTCCTCGTAAGCCCGGTATGACTCGTGAAGAACTTATCGGCGTGAATGCTGGAATCGTAAAAAGTGTCGTGGATAATATCTTGAAATATTCGCCCGATGCTATCTTCGTAATCGTTTCTAATCCGATGGATACTATGACGTATTTAGCTCTGAAAGCCTCTGGATTGCCTAAAAACCGTATTATTGGTATGGGTGGTGCTTTGGATTCGGCACGTTTTAAATGCTATTTGTCTTTGGCAATGGACGTTTCTCCGAACGATTTACACGCAACCGTTGTGGGTGGTCACGGTGATACAACCATGATTCCATTAACTCGCTTGGCAACTTGGAACGGTACGCCCGTAGCCAATTATTTAGATGCTGAAACCTTGAAAAAAGTAGCGGCTGATACTATGGTTGGCGGTGCAACCTTAACGGGTTTATTAGGAACTTCTGCTTGGTATGCTCCTGGTGCAGCAACGATGGCGGTGGTTGAATCAATCATCCGTGATGAAAAACGTGTGATTCCTTGTTCAGTTTATTTAGAAGGCGAATATGGTCAATCGGATATCTGTATGGGTGTTCCCGTGGTTTTGGGTAGAACTGGCTGGGAAAAAATCATTGACTACAAATTGAACGAAGAAGAACTAGCAACATTTGCAAAATCTGCCGAAGCGGTTAGAAATATGAATAATGTACTTTCAACGCTTTCTCTTTAAAGAGGGGAACGGAAAAGGGTGAACGGAGAACGGAAAATCTATGAACGGTTTGAAGAAAATAAAAAAGGTCAAATATCAATGAAAAATCTGAATCTTCATTGATATTTGACCTTCTTTACCGTTTGCTGTGAACCGTTCACCCTTCACCATAAAATCCCGTTCCCCGTTTACCGTTCCCCTTTTTTACCCTTCTCCTTTCAACGCTTTTTGATAAACTTCCAAAACCCTTTTTCTTGCAAATTCATGCACTACGATGGGTTGAGGATAATCTAAATTATTAATTTCTGGCACCCATTTTTTGATGTATTCCAAACCTTTATCAAATTTTTGAGTCTGAAGAGTTGGATTAAAAACTCTGAAATAGGGTGCTGCATCACAACCACTTCCAGAAGCCCACTGCCAGCCCCCGTTGTTGGCAGAAAAATCAAAATCTAAGAGTTTTTTGGCAAAATATGCTTCTCCCCACTTCCAGTCTATCAATAAATGTTTCGTCAAAAAACTGGCGGTAATCATCCTCACACGGTTGTGCATGAAGCCTGTGGTGTTCAACTCCCGCATTCCCGCATCCACGATGGGATAACCCGTTTTACCTTCACACCATTTCTGGAACTCTGTTTCATTATTTCTCCATTCGATTTGGTCGTATTGTTTTCTAAACGAATGACCTTCGCCAATGTGTGGAAAATGATGGAGAATATTGAAATAAAAATCTCGCCAAATCAATTCATTTAGCCATGTTTCGGATAATTGTTGGGCCTTGCGAGCCAATTCACGAATACTGACCGTTCCAAAACGAAGATGTACCGAAATCCGAGTTGTGCCTTCAATTGATGGAAAATCTCGCTTTTCAGCATAATTTTTCACAATTGATTCCCTGACTTCTTTTTTAGGAAAAGAAATTCCTGCAGCTCTGAAGCCCATATCTGCCAAAGTGGGAATATTGATGGGTTCAGTTTTGAGAAAACTATCAAAATGTTCCTCGGTCGGATACGATTTCAGATAAAATTCATTAACCTTTTCTTTCCATTTACGACTATATGGCGTGAAAACCGTGTAAGGTGTTCCCGCACCCGAAAGCACTTCATCCTTTTCAAAAATCGCTTGGTCTTTGAAAGTATAAAAATCCGTTCCTTCACTATTGGCGTATTCACGAACTGCTCCGTCTCGAATTTGAGCGTAGGGTTCGTAATCATGGTTGGTATAAATGGCAGAAACATCGTATTCATTCAACAGAGCAGGGAAAACTTCGTCGGGTGTACCGTACTTTACCGATAAGGTTGAGCCGATTTTCTGTAATTCAACCTGAATTTCTTGAAGTGCGTTGTGGATAAATTCAACTCGTCGGTCTTTTTTATCCTCTAATTTATCCAATATTCTGGAGTCAAAAATAAAGATTGGCAAAACTGGATTTCCTGATTTCAGGGCATGATAAAGTGCTGCATTATCGTGTAAACGAAGGTCTCGGCGAAACCAAAAGATGGATATTTTAGACATATTTGAAATAAAAAATTTACGATTTTGCGAATAATGATTTACGATTAAATCACTTATGATCAACAATTTGGGATAATAAACTCTATTAAACGATTTAATATTTCAATTCACGGGCGTGTGTAATCGCAAATCGTAATTCTTTCAATCGTGAATGTATTAACAAGAATAACCTCTTAAACAAAAAATGGTTTTTGATTTTTTCAAGAATAAATTTTGTTTTGGTAGTATTTTTGTACTTATTGCACTTGAAAATATATTATCCATAAAACCCAAAAAATTATGCAAACATTACAATTAGCCGATGGCGGCAAACGAGTTGTTGCTTTTATTATTGATGCCATAGTCCTTTACATTGCTCAAATGATTCTATTCGCAATCTTGGGAACAGTCGGTTTTGCGAGTCTATCGGCACAGCCTGATATGGGCGATATGAGTGATGGACAAACTGCCGCTTTGATGGCATACCTAACGGGTGCGGGGCTAACAATGATATTGATAACGATGGCTCTTCAAGTTGCCTATTTCACTATCCTTGAATCATCAGAAAGTCAAGCAACACTTGGCAAAAGAGCAATGAATCTGATTGTAGCTGACGAAAATGGTAACCGTTTGAACACACAACAGGCTTTTATTCGTAATATTTCCCGACTGGCTTCGAGTATTATCTGCTATATTGGTTACTTCATGGCATTTTTCACGGATAAAAAACAGGCTCTTCACGATATGATTGCGAAGACAAACGTTTATACAAAATAGACTGAATGAATCTCAATAAAATCCTTTTGGCGGTACTGGCATTGTCCATTACCGCCTTTTATTTTTTCTGGAATCCTGCTGAAATCAGTCTTTTCCCCTCCTGCCCCTTCAAAACTTTAACGGGTTTTTATTGCCCAGGTTGTGGTGGGCAACGAGCTTTTCACGCCATTTTACACGGAGATTTTGAAGAGGCTTTCCATAATAACCTGTTAATTTTCTTAGTAATTCCCATAGCATTTTACAAAATAATTCTCGAATTGAATGGCTCTACTTCAAAAGATGTCCTTATTTTAAACTATAATCAGATTTGGATTTTTCTGAGTTTGTTATTTTTATTTACCCTCCTCAGAAATATACCTCTGTACCCTCTGAATCAACTTATTCCACTCAAATAGAAATATATAAGGAAATTTATTAAAACTTATTCGTTGAATCTATTGACAAGCCCTATCTCAAAATTGTATATTTGCAAGAAACGTATCAAGTTCGTGAGTCTTAGGGCATTGGACTTTGGTATAAAACCAAGATTTCTTTTCGACGAAATCAAATCCAAGCTATTTTTTTATTCACGAAAACAATACAAAAACTAATATTATGGTTCCAGGCGAAAAAACCGCAAATATTATCAGAATGAAATTGTCAGAATTTCGTTTTGATTTACCCAATAATTTAATCTCGCTTTATCCGCCCGAAAACCGTGGAGATTCGAGAATGATGGTAGTAAACCGCAAAACGGGTACTATTGAACATAAAAAATTTACTGATATTTTAGATTATTTTGATGATGGCGATGTGATGGTGATGAATAATACCAAAGTATTTCCAGCTCGTTTGTTTGGTCAAAAAGAAAAAACAGGAGCAAAAATTGAAGTATTTTTATTGCGTGAATTGAACCGTGAACACCGTTTATGGGATGTTTTAGTAGATCCAGCCCGTAAAATCAGAGTAGGTAATAAATTATATTTTGGTGATAGTGATTTAGTGGCGGAAGTAATTGATAATACCACTTCACGTGGGCGTACAATTCGTTTTCTTTACGACGGCGACCATGACGCTTTGATGAAGCAAATTCATTTATTGGGCGAAACTCCATTGCCAGACGAAATCCGTTTCAAACGTAATGTTGAACCAGCCGACGAAGAACGTTTTCAAACAATTTATGCTGAACACATGGGTGCAGTTGCCGCTCCAACAGCAGGAATGCACTTTTCAAAAGTTATCATGAAACGTTTGGAGTTGAAAGGAGTACATTTTACGCCTTTAACTTTGCACGTAGGTTTGGGAACATTCAGACAAGTGGATGTGGAAGATTTGACCAAACACAAAACAGATTCTGAAAACTTTAATATTCCACAAGTTACTTGCGATTTGGTGAATGAAGCCATTGATAACAAACGTAGAATCTGTGCTATTGGAACAACCACTATGCGAGCTATGGAATCATCTGTTTCGGCAGATTCACACTTGAAACCAATTGATGGGTGGACGGATAAGTTTATTTTCCCACCTTATGAAGTAAGAATTCCGAACACACTATTAACGAATTTCCACTTGCCCGAATCCGTTTTGATTATGATGACTTCGGCTTTTGGAGGTTATGAATTAATTAAAAAGGCTTACGAAATAGCTATTAAAGAGAAGTATAAATTTTATACTTACGGCGATGCGATGTTGATTATTTAAGTTAGAGATATAATATTTAAAGTCGTAAGTAGTTTGTTGTTAGACTCTTACGACTTTTTTGTTTCATAAATTTAATAGCAAATAGATTGAAAGAATAGAGCAAAGATTGAAGGAAATAAAACTATTAAATCTGTGTCTAATCCGTAAAATCCGTGTGCCATTTACCACGTTGAACTCACAAAAAAAATACGCCATCATTGTTGCAGGGGGAAGCGGCAGCCGCATGAAAAGTGATTTGCCCAAGCAATTCATTGAAATTGGAGGATTACCGATTTTGATGCACACCCTCAAAAGATTCAAAGAAGCAGATACCAATATTGAACTGATTTTGGTATTGCCCGAATCTCAGTTTGAGTTTTGGGGTGAATTGTGCGAAACTCATTCAGCATTTATGAAGACGATTCCGCATCAATTGGTGGCAGGAGGAAAAAGTCGTTTCCAGTCTGGAAAAAATGGATTACAAGTAATTGATAATGAAGGACTTGTAGCAATCCATGACGGAGTTCGTCCCTTTGTTTCGACTGAAATTATTAACGAATCTTTCAGAATAGCCTCTGAAAAAGGTACTGCCGTGGTAAGTGTAGCATCCAAAGATTCCGTTCGAGTGAACGGGCAAGCCATCGACCGTGCCACCGTCCGATTGATTCAAACCCCACAAACTTTTCAGATTTCATTAATAAAAAAAGCCTTTGAAACCGAAGAATTATCCACTTTTACGGACGATGCCAGTGTGGCGGAACACGCAGGTTTTACGATAAATTTGATTGAAGGCTCTTACGAAAACATAAAAATCACCACGCCCGAAGATTTGCTTTGGGCAGAGGTTTTGTTGAGGAAATAAAATGCAAAAACGCCTCTCCATACAAGAATATCAGCAAGGAATTATATCGGGCAACCGAATGATTCTTAGCCGTGCTATTACCTTGATAGAGAGCAACTTGCCCGAAGATAAAATCCTTGCTCAATCCGTTTTAGAATCTGTTTTACCTCATACTGGCGGCTCTGTTCGCATCGGTATTACGGGTGTGCCTGGGGTTGGAAAAAGCACGTTTATTGAAACATTTGGCAAATATTTAACACAACAAAACAAGCGAGTAGCCGTTTTGGCAATTGACCCCAGTTCGCAATTGACCAAGGGCAGCATTCTGGGCGATAAAACCCGCATGGATGAACTCTCTCGTGAACCTTTGGCGTATATTCGTCCGTCACCAACGGGAACATCGTTGGGAGGTGTTACTCACAAAACCCGTGAGACAATGTTGTTGTGCGAAGCCGCTGGTTTTGAGGTTATTATCATCGAAACTGTGGGCGTTGGGCAGTCCGAAACCATTGTGCATGGCATGGTCGATTTTTTCTTGTTATTGATGTTGGCAGGTGCAGGAGATGAGTTGCAAGGCATCAAAAAAGGCATCATGGAAATGGCTGATTTAATTGCCATTACAAAAGCGGATTCAGGTAATGAACAACAAGCGAAATTAGCTCAAATTGAATATCAAAATGCCCTTCATTTGTTCCCACCCGATGGTTCGGGGTGGTTTCCAGAAGTAGTAACTTGTTCGGCAACGGAGCAAAAAGGCATTGCTAAAATTTGGGAATTAGTCGAAAAGCACCGTACCGTTTTATCAAAGAATAGTAAATTTGCAGAAAATCGTCAGCAACAAAATTTAGCTTGGATGCACGATTTTATCAGGCAGTCTTTGGAAGAAAAATTTTATCAAAACCCACAAATAACCACAAAAATACATTTCATCCAAAAAGCCGTCAGCGAAGGCAAAAAACTGCCAATTCACGCTGCAAATGAGCTTTTAGACACTTTCTATCAACAAATTCCATGAATAAATTTTGGCATAGCCTTTCCCTTGCAATTCTTAAAAATCGAACATCTTTTTTGGCTGGTGTTGGGTTAATGACGCTTTTCGTAATTTTTATGGCTACAAAATTGCAGATTTCGAGCGAATTACCCAAAATTCTTCCCAAAACAGACAGCCGTTTTCAACTGTATGAATCTTTCAAAAAACGCTTTGGCGAAGATGGTTCGGTGATGGTGGTGGGGGTTGAAACAGATAAAATGTTTCAGTTACCCTTCTTTCAAAATTGGCAAGATTTAACGAAGGAAATCAAAGGCGTTAAAGGCATCAAAGAAGTAATTTATGCAGGAAATGTTCAGCAAGTTATTCGTAATGATTCCGCCAAACGCTTTGATACTAAACCACTTATCGCAAAGCGTGCCAACTTGCAGTCGGAAGTTGATTCCGTAAAATCACGATTAGCTAAATTGCCATTTTACAAAGGTTTTATCTTGAACGAAGCGGGAAATGTGCATTTGATGTTGGTTACTTTCGACCAAAAAGCCATCAATGATAAATCAAGAATAGCGGCGGTAAAGCAAATCAAAGAAATTACCAAACGATTTGAAGAAGCCCAGAAAGTTGATTTACACATTTCGGGAATGCCCTTTATACGTACCGAAATGACCAATCAAATCACAACCGAACTGGGCATTTTTGTAACCTTGGCTTTGATTGTTACAATGTTGATTTTACTGGTATTTTTTCGCAGTTTCAAAGTTATGTTTTTGGCTTTAATAGTGGTAATGATTGGCATTGTTTCTTCACTCGGAATTTTGGGTTTTCTTGCGTTCAAGGTAACGATTATTTCGGGCATGATTCCTTCGCTGGTGGTGGTGATTGGCGTACCGAATACCATTTTTATCATCAATAAATATTACGAAGAGTACGCCAAAAGTCGTGATAAAATATTGGCTTTGCAGATTACGATTGAAAAAATTGGGCAAACTTTATTCCTCGCAAACGTAACTACATCCATCGGATTCGGAGTTTTTGCCTTTACAGGAAGTAGCTTTTTGTCAGAATTTGGCATTGTGGCGGCGATTAATATTATGCTTACATTCTTCGTATCGCTGATAATTATCCCATTGGCTTTCAGTTACTTAGATGCTCCTTCTGATAAAAATACTACTCGTATAGAATCTGGTATGATTGTCCGTTTTTTAGAAAAAGTGGATTCATGGGTCAATTATCACCGTGGCGTTATTTATTCTGTGGTTGCGGTAATGATTGTACTTTCAATTTGGGGAATGACCTTGATAAAATCGGTCGGCTATATCGTGGATGATTTAGCGGAGGATAATCCAATTTTGACCGATTTACAATTTGTAGAAAAAAACTTCAAGGGCGTAATGCCTTTTGAAGTGGCGATTGATACCTACCAACCTGGGCGAGCCGTTACGCCTGAATTGCTCACCAAAATTAAGCGGATGGAGAAGGAGTTTGCCAAATATCCCGAGTTTACCAAACCTGTTTCCTTAGTAACTGCTGTGAAATTTGTTTACCAAGCCTACCGTGGTGGCGACCCCAAATATTTCGTTTTGCCAGGAATCGACCAATTATCCAAACTTCAAGAATATACCCAAACCGCCAAAGGCAAAAGTGATTTCACGAAGGGGTTTATTGACTCAACCAAACGCTATACCCGAGTAAGTTATCAAATTGCCGATTGCGGAACCGTTCGTACTAATCAGATTATCAAAGAGTTGCAGCCCAAAGTTGATTCAATTTTTAATTACGATTCTGAAAATAATGTCTTTTTTAAGCGGGGCGACAAACAGGGATACGATGCAGAAATTACGGGAAATAGTGTAATTTATGCTTGGCAAAATGATTATTTACAGGGTAATTTAATGGAAAGCACGCTTCAAGCCATCGTGTTGATTTGCATGATCATGGCATTGCTTTTCCGTTCGTGGAAGATGGTAATTATTTCAACTTTACCCAGTTTGATTCCGTTGTTGATGACGGCAGGATTGATGGGATTCTTTGATATTCACCTCAAATATTCCACTATTTTGATATTCTCAATCGCCTTCGGGATTTCTTCGGATGGGACGATTTACTTTCTGACTCGTTATAAAGATGAAATAATTAATAAAAACCGAAGCGTGAAAGAAGCTATTTCTGAAACGATTTTGAACACGGGTGTTTCGATGTTTTATACCGCCATCATCTTGTTTACGGGTTTTTTCATCTTTACTGCATCCAGTTTCAGAGGCACGCAATCGTTGGGTATTTTGGTGTCGATAACACTTTTGATGGCAATGCTTTGTAATTTAGTTTTGCTACCCGCTTTTTTGATGACTTTGAATAAGCGAGAGAGCAAGGCGTTATTGAAGAAATAGTAACATTCAGTAGAAATAAAATGCCTTGTCTTTAAATAAACACAAGGCATTTTCATATTCCATCATCTTTCCAACAAAATTCAAAACGATGCAAAACAGAAGAGAATTTTTGAAAAATACAGGAGCAATCGCTCTCGGCAGTATGTTTTTGCCAAACTTAGCGGATACTTTTGGTAAAAAACTAACCCCAAAAAACTTTGGCGTTCAGCTTTATACAACGATGTCAATTATTGATAATGACGTAACTGGAACTTTGAAGCAAATTGCTGACATCGGTTACAAAGATATTGAATCCGCATTCAGCAGAAAAGGTGGATATTACGGTATGAAACCCAAAGAATTTGCCAAGGTTCTGAGCGATATGGGCATGACTTGGCAGGCACATCACATTTCGGGAGCACCTTTCCGTATGCCTACTCCTAAGCCTGGCGAAGCTCCCAACCCGAATGCCGAAGCCTTCAAGAAAATGCCACCGATGAAATCGTTAATGAATGATACTCAACAAGTTGTGGATGAAGTAACAGAAGGTGGCGTGAAATATTTAGTATGCGCCAACATTCCCGTAAATACTTCCGAAGACCTGAAATCATCAATTGAAATACTCCAAAAAGCGGGTGAAGCCTGTAAAAAAGCGGGCATTAGCTTGATTTATCACAACCATACCGCAGAATTTGAAAAAGTGGACGGCAAATTACCTTTTGAAGTTTTTGCTTCTGAAATCAGTGCCGATTTAATGAAATTTGAATTGGATTTGGCTTGGGCAACCAAGGCAGGCGTGAACATTCCAGAATTATTCAAAAAACACGCAGGACGTTTTCCGTTATTTCACGTAAAAGATTTAGAAAAAGAAACCATGAAACCCGTGGAAGTGGGAACTGGAATTGTGGATTTCAAAGCCATTTTTGCAGCGGCTGAGATAGCAGGCGTAAAACATCTATTTGTAGAGCAAGATAGTGCTCCTTCACCCGTGGCAAACTTGACTACGAGTTTTGAGAACTTGAAGAAAATGGTGTAAACAAGAAGTCGTAAGTGATAAGTCGTATGTCGTAAGGTTAGATTCTATAATCTTACGATTTTTTGACTTATAACTTACGACTCTTTTTCTAACGACTTACAGACTTACGACCTACGACTTAAAGACTTACGAATTAAAGACTTACGACTTTTAAAGTATCTTATAAATATCCACCGAGTCAATTTTATCTTTTAATTCCTTGATGTTAATGCTTGATTTGATGGCAGCATCTTTTTTCTTTTTCTTCGCTCCTAATTCTTTCATCAAATCTTCATAAACCATCTGCGAAGGTCTTTCCCCTACTCCTTCAATGATATTATTGGCTTTGGCTACATTGACTGCCTGTTTTACTTGGTCGAAATAGCGGTTTTCAAAATCAAAATATTGGTCATGAATGCCAATAAAACGGTTACAAAGACTTTGAACATAGTCTAAATTGTTATTAACGTGGCGTAAATCCAATTCCATCTGCAACATTTCTGCTAAATTTACTCGCCCATCTTTGCTCGCATATTTACCCTCAATTTCACCAATTCTTTTCTTCATATAATCCGTAGAGAATTCTGAAATCATGTGATTAAAATAATCATCCAAAGATTCGTCTCCTCTCATTTCACGAGGACTATACCCAATTTTTTGAGCATCTTTTTTGAATTTTTCCAATAAATCCAACTGCAAAGCCTCCAAAGTTGTAACCGTTTGTGAACTTGAATTAAGGTTTAATAAATTGGCTTTGTCCAACATATTATAAAACCCTGTGTATCGCTGTAATTCCTTTTCGAACTCTTTGATTTTATCAAAACTTACTTTTTTATCCTGCATACCAGCCGCATACGCCACATTCACCGCCGCCGTTGAAAGATTTACCGCCTGTGAAGCATACGGAATCAAACCCACAATGGGACTATCTTTTAAGCTTTTCATCACGCTCATGAAGCGTTCATTTTTCTTTTTCTTACTAAAAATAGCTTTACTTTCGGCAGTTTTTAAAATCACGTCTTCAAAAGAAAATCCTAATGGACCTTTTTCTACGGAACTCATTTTTTTGATATATCCTTGATAATCTTGGTTGATAACTTGTGATTTCAAATCAATAATATCATCACTCAAAATTTTATAAACTTCGGTGCTTCTGACAAGATTCATTTTAATTTTATCCCATTTGGTTTTATCAGTAAGCGACTGATTTTTAGATATATCCGTCAATGAACGGCTCTGTATTTCGAGACGACTTTTCAAGTTTTCATTCTCACTTTGAATCTTGCCAAGTGTACCTTGAATATTGATAATGAGCGAATCTGAATAAACTTGAGCAAACGTTGCTGAAGCTGAAATTAGGCAAAAAAGTGGAATGATAATGAAGGTCTTTTTCATGGAATAATACAAATGAATTTAGTAATAAACGTATATAGAAGATAAATATTGAAGAAAATAATCAGACCGTCTAAGTTTTCTTTGATTATTGATTGTTAATCTTGATTAGATGATATTTTTTCGATGAATCATTTTGTAATTTTATTTAAGGCAAATCAACAAACTAAACTCAGATGAAAAAAATAACCTTCCTCCTTTCCTTCCATTTTTTATCATTTTTTACATTCGCTCAATTATCCACTTTGAAAAATAAAATTCAAAACATTACCAAAGATAAAAAAGCAATTGTTGGCATCAGTATTTTGAATTTGAACGGAGGCGATACGCTCACTTTCAACAATCAACATCATTTTCCGATGCAAAGTGTTTTTAAATTTCATCTGGCTTTGACGATTTTGGATTTGGTGGATAAGGGTAAATTCACGCTAAATCAGCCCATTTTTGTAAAGAAATCGGATATGTTGTCCGATTTATACAGCCCCATGCGAGACAAATATCCCGCTGGTAACATTAGGCTTCCGTTGAGCGAAATCATAAAATATACGGTCTCACAAAGTGATAATAGTGGTTGTGATTTATTGTTCAAACTGATTGGCGGGACAGAAGTAGCCAATCAATACATTCATAATTTGGGTATAAATGACTTAGCCATCAAGAATCCCGAAGTAGAAATTCAGGCGGATTGGAGCATTCAATACGAAAATTGGACTACGCCAACGGCAGCAACGAAACTATTAGAATCGTTTTACAAGAAAAATATTTTATCCAAAAATAGTTATGATTTTCTGTGGAAAACAATGGTAGAAACCTCCACAGGATTGAATAAAATTAAGGGGAAGTTACCCAAAGAAGCCATTGTGGCTCATAAAACGGGTTATTCGGGAGCTAATAAAGAAGGAATGGTGGCAGCAACTAATGACATAGGCATGGTAGTTTTACCGAATGGAAAGAAATTTGCCATTGCCTTGTTTGTGTCTGACTCAATGGAAAATGAAAAGACCAATGATGGAATTATGGCGGATATTACAAAGGTGGTTTGGGATTATTATACAGGACAATAAGAACTATAAAATCTTATTGTTCAACAAGTTATGCGGAAAAGTAGGTTTTGGAGGTGAAGGCACATTTAGTATTCCTTTTTGTCGTAAAATCTCTAATTTCAAACTCTCCTCTCCTTTTTGCATTGCCCAAAGGTGATTGAAAGAAAATAACGGTTTCATGAGCCAAGAGAGTTTTTTGAGTAAAGGCTTTTTAGCTTCAATTTGCCAATCATAAGTCATTTTGCATTGTCCCGATTCAGTATTTTCCAAAGTCCAAAGACCATTACCGATAAAATCACCAATGGCTTCAATCTGGATTCTGTGAGGTTTCTGAACGTCCAAAACCCGATATTTCCAACGCAAAGTATAGGGCAACCAGCCTTTTGTGTAAAGTTCCACTAATTTCCCAATCCCATCTGAATCGCCATCCTTCAAAATTTTCACGTCCAAATAAACGGCAGACCACCATTCGGGCAACCGCTGATTTTGTTTTAAGATTTCGTAAACTTCGCTTGCGGTGGCATCTACGAGCCAGTGGGTGATGAAGTGGTATTTTGGGGAGTTCATGGGTTGGGGTTTTAATTTAGGTACGAATATTTGTTGAAGAAGGATTTCATAGAAATATCAATCTGTACGCATTTTGTATTTTCAGCTAAATTTATTTATTTTAAAGAAAATTACTGAAATGATAGAGGAAAAAATAGAAATATCCAAACGCAAAAGTCGCAAAATTCCTTCCAATCTCATTCGTGAAGAATTACGAGGTAAACCTTTGTATTACAGAGGTTACAAAGATGTGTTGAATGGAACAAAAAAAATGGAAGAAATTATGGGCTGTAGCTCTTTGCAATCACTAATCATCTCAATCATTGATTTTTTCGTTAAATCGAATATTAACCGAAAATTCTATTGGGTAGCCTCCAACGAAGCGGGCATACATTTAGGTCATAAAAATAACCTTTCTACCGATTTAGGAATATTTTTGAAAGAAAAAGTTACACCCAACGACAAATATTTTGACGTAGCCCCCGAGATAGCTGTTGAAGTGGATGTAAGAATTGAAACAGAAAGAGATTTGGACTACATTTTTGAAAAATCCGAAGAGATGATAAAATTTGGCACTAAGAAAATACTCTGGATTATCACCCGACAAAAGAAAATATTTGTCATCAGTGCAAACGAAACGATACAAGTGTTAGACTATCATCAAGATATTGCATTGATGGAGAATATTACACTTAATCTTGGGCGATTGTTGGACGAAGAGGGGTTGGTGTATTGAGAGTAAAGTATTAAATTTTGCAAAAGGATTTCTACATCGAGAATTTTCGATTTAGAAATCCTTTTTACTTTATCACTTGGAAATGATCTATCATCCATACGCTTTATTTTATCAGAACCACAACTTGCACAAAACTCTTCAATTCGTAGAATCTTCTCGCCACAATCTTTACAAGTATCTAATTGGTCAACTCTGCTACACGATTTTACTTCTGAACCATCTCTTAAATCATCACCTCTCGCCCCCGTTCTTGAACCTTCAATTCCTGTAATCAAAGATGCTAAATGTTGTCCAGGATACCCAACTTTCATATTGGGTGTTTGTCTGGTAATCTTAGACCATTCTAAGGCTTTTAAGCGTGGTTGTAAAACTAATTCTTGAAGCAGGGTTTCAATTTGGTCAACATTGTTGCCAATCGTAATAAATTCACTTTTCGGTTTCATCGAATAAATCTTTAATTTCTACATTAAGAGCCTTTGCAATTTTTTCAATATTTAATAAGCTAATATTTTTTTCAGCCCGTTCAATCATACCTATATAAGTACGATGTAAATCGGCATCAAACGAAAGATCTTCTTGCGACATTTCATTAGCTTTTCTCAATGCCCTAACTTTATTCCCGAATTGAATTAATACTTTTTTCTTATCCATAATTTAAAAAAATCTACACACAAAGCTATTCATAGTATTCAAAATTTTTGCACTCAATAAATAGCATAAGTAAGTTCGATTTTGTATTTCACAGATATTTTCATAAATTCAAAGAGTAGTTTTTTTACTCAAAACAGAGTAATATGTCCAAACATTCCCTCTCCTCAAAACGTTACCCCATCAATTAATCAATCATTTCTTCGTAAATTTGCCCCATGATTACTGTTAGAGAAAGACCAATTACGGATTGGCTACCAATTACCAAAAAAGAAGTTGAACAGCGTGGCTGGGGCGAATTAGATGTTATTCTGATTTCGGGAGATGCCTACGTGGATCATCCTGCCTTTGGTACGGCTGTGGTTGGGCGAATCATCGAAAGTGAGGGATTCAAAGTCGCCATCGTGCCTCAACCCAACTGGAAGGATGATTTGCGTGATTTCAAGAAATTGGGCAAACCCAAATATTTTTTCGGTGTAACGGCTGGTTGTATGGATTCGATGGTTAATCATTATACCGCCAACAAGCGTCTGCGTTCCAATGATTCATACACGCCTGGGGGCGAGGCAGGTTTCCGTCCTGATTATGCCACAACGGTTTACACCAAAATCTTGAAACAAATTTACCCCGATGTCCCCGTGTTAATTGGTGGCATTGAGGCTTCTTTGCGAAGAGTAACGCATTATGATTATTGGCATGATAAACTCCTTCCCAGCTATTTTGGTGCGACTCTGAGGCGGATATGCTGGTGTATGGAATGGGCGAGCAACCTTTGAGAGAAATCCTCCGGTTGGTAAAAAAAGGTGTGCCTTTAAATAAAATCAAAGATGTAAACCAAATTGCTTTTTTAGAAAACGGTCTTGAAGCCGTCACTGATTACAAAAACTGGGAAACGGTAGAATTGGCCAGTCATGAAGTTTGTCTTGCAGGATAAAATAAAATACGCTTCAAATTTTAAAATAGTAGAGGTTGAATCAAACAAATGGCAGGCTAATAGGATAATTCAAAAAGTGGGCAGATAAAACTCTGGTAATTAAACCCACCTTTCAAAACTATGGACGAAGCCGGAAATGGATATTTCTTTTGATTTGCCATATACTCGGATGCCCCATCCCAAGTATAAAAATCGTGGACCGATTCCTTCGTATGAAATGATTAAATTCTCCATCAATATGCACCGTGGCTGTTTTGGAGGATGTAGTTTTTGTACGATTTCTGCTCATCAAGGCAAATTTATTGCTTCTAGATCTGAAGAATCTATAATGAAGGAAGTAGATGCTTGTAACACAACATCCTGAGTTTAAAGGCTATATTTCCGATTTGGGTGGACCTTCAGCCAATATGTACCGAATGAAAGGCAAGGATGAATCTATCTGTAACAGTTGCCAAAGCCCGAGTTGTATTCATCCTGTAATCTGCTCAAACTTAGATACTTCGCATACTCCACTGACGGAAATTTATCGCAAAGTAGATGCTCATCCCGAAGTTAAAAAAGCCTTCGTGGGCTCGGGTGTGCGTTATGATTTGTTGGTGGATGATTTCAACAAAAACAACCAAGACGGTAACCATGACGATATATACATGGAGCAACTGGTAACTCGCCACGTTTCGGGACGTTTGAAAGTTGCCCCCGAACATACTTCTGACGATACTTTGCGAGTAATGCGTAAGCCTGGTTTTAAATATTTTAGAAAATTCAAGGAGAAATACGACAATATTCAGGCGAAGCATAATCTCAAACAACCTTTGATTCCGTACTTTATTTCTTCACATCCAGGTTGTGAGGAGGCAGATATGGCAAACTTAGCGGCAGAAACCAAAGATTTAGGTTTTCAGTTGGAACAAGTGCAAGATTTCACACCAACGCCCATGACGGTTTCGGAAGTGATATATTACTCGGGCGTGCATCCTTATACTTTGCAACCCATCAAAACTGCAAAAACCAAAGAAGAGAAACAGGCTCAAAATAATTATTTCTTTTGGTATAAACCCGAATTTAAACAATGGATTCGGAATCGTTTGAACAAAATAAATCGCCCAGATTTGGCGGACAGATTGTTGAAAAGTTCACAACAAATAGCGATACGTAACTGA
>JAXHOK010000007.1:0-41763 GCA_034519515.1 Arcicella sp. | reverse complement strand
CGGAAGAGACCCAAAAGGTAGTAGCTTGTCCTTCAAACCTAAAAAACAACGAACCATGAACGTTCGGGATTTTTGGGTTTTACACAGACATCATTAATCAAATATCGGGTCGTGAAATTATCCGTTCCATCCAAAACAACATCATAGCCGCTTAGAATGGAATCAATGTTTTCGGCATTGAGTCTTTCTTTGATGGGAACGATTTTGATGGCAGGATTTAGGGCTTCCAAACGCTCTTTGGCAGAATCAACTTTGGGTGTTCCAACGCTGTTTTCGGTATGAAGAATTTGGCGTTGCAGGTTAGTTCTGTCCACAATATCATCATCCACAATACCGATTGTACCCACGCCAGCAGCGGCTAAATACCAAGCCACGGGCGAACCAATACCGCCTGCCCCCACAATGAGAGCCTTACTATTGAGGAGTTTCAATTGTCCTTTTTCGCCCACTTCGGGAATCAATAAATGGCGTTTGTATCGCTCCAAATCTTCGGGTTTCAAGGTTTTGGGTATTTCAAAAGGTAAACCTTGGTTTTTCCAATCACCAAATCCGCCTTTTACAGAATAGATGTGCTGATACCCCAATTCCTGCAAAGCAAATGCCGAAACTAACGAACGTCTGCCCGAAGCACACAATAGATAAATTTCAGTATCGGCATTGGGAATTTCATTGGCGATACTCATTTCGAGCATTCCTTTTGAAATTCTAACGGCGTTGGTGGGACTGCCTGAATTGACTTCGTCTTTTTCCCGAATATCCAACAAGACAGCTCCTTGCGTTTGTTTTTGGAAGGCAGTGTTTACGTCCACCTCTTTGATAACCCCACGGAGGTTATCTAAGTATTTGTTTAATTGTATCATGAGTTTAGAGGGATTGATGTTCCTATTTCGATATTTGATGTTCGTATTTCGATGGTCGAGTTTGTACTTTTATTTTTATATATAATTAATAATCAGATGTTTGTGTTGAAAAAGATTGCGTGTAAATCATTTCTTGTCTGCGGGATTGTCTGATTCTTCGTTTGCTGATGACGGCTAAATAACTAAACAAGCCAATACCAGCGATGAGAATAACCACGCAAACAAGGAATTGCAAGAGCGAAGGTTTTATCACCCACATCGCTCCCAAAAACTGAACAATGAGGATGGTATATAAAATTTGGGCGATACTTTCCCGCTTCATTTTACTGATAACAAAAGCACCCAAGGGAGCAAAAAACACCACCACAGGAATACAAGTAAGCCAAAGCTCAAAAGCAAGCGGTTGAAAATCATTGTTTATTTTGGTATGGATAAAAACCCCCAATAATGTTTCAATCGTCATGATGATTACGGATGAAGGCGTTGCTACTTTCTCGCTGACTTGATAATAAATGGTCATCAAACAAAACGTGAAAATATTGATGCCTGTTCCAAAAATGGAGGATATGATTCCGCCTACAAAACCAAAAGTGATGAGTTTGAAAATATCCGTTTTCATCATATTTTGAATACCCTCAAAGACTTCACGATGACTATTTTTGTTTTGTAACCACAAAGCAATACCAAAACTTAACCAGAGCGAAACAAAAAAGAGTTTTGCCTGCATCGGCGAAATCAAAGGAGCAATGTAGTATGTTCCCAATATTAATCCAAAAATACCTCCGATTGACACGTATTTGATATAATTCCAATCGACCTTAATTTTTAGTCCCAAGATTAAAAGACTGGCGGATGTCATGCCGATACTTTGAATGGCAAAAGCAAAATTTCGGGTTACATCGGGTGGAATTTTTAGTAGTAACGTAAATATTGGATACGCAATGGCGGCACTGCCTTCGGGGCTTGCTCCTGCGATGAACGAACCAAAAAGCATCGTCAAAGCAGCGGGCCAACGGGTGGCATAAATACCAAAACTGCTGTGGCTAATCATATACCATAACCAAACGGAAATGACCGAAATCAAGAATAAAATATAAAGCCAAGGTTTTTGAGGGTTTTGCGTTTTCATTGTATTTAAAATTTAGAAATTAATCCAATCATGAGTTGATAATTAATCAGTTGGGTGGATTCAACGGATTTCGGCATGGTACTTTTTAGCCCTAAACCGTAGATTTCAAGGTTATCCGCCACATTGTATTCAACCAAGGCTGAAATCTGATTTACGGAATCATCAATGGAATACAGATTTCGGATATTGATGTTGAGTTTATCGAATAAATCATTCTGCCCAAACTGCGTAAATACATAGTTTTGTCGGTTCAAAGGAAGCCCAGAATTGATGGATCTGCCTAAATTCAAATCAGCTAAGTCTCTGGTAACGTCAAAGTTATAGTTTTGAGCGGTGTTGATTTGGGTTGAAAATCTTTCAAACTGCTCTTGATTATAGCCTTTGCCGTTGTGATAATATTCCAGCTGCAAAGTGGGTCCCCATTTGAACGTATAAGATGACCCAATTAAGCCCGAAACAAATATTTTATCATTTTCTGAACCGTTTACCATCTCATAATTTAATAATCCTGTACTGCTGCCCGCTACGGGATAAAACCGATTGGGGCGATAATCTGCTGAAAAATCTGTCCACAGAACAACTGATTCGCTGATATTTTTCTGGGCGTAGCCTCCCAAACGGAATCTGCCCGCTTCGTCGGCTGAAAAAATAATGCCTTCGTTGTTGGCATCACCGTAATGTTCGATGAGCATTCCATAATTTCGATTAAATGTTAAGAATGGTTCTTGGAAAACTGGCGTTTGGGCTGCTCCCACATTGGCAATTAAGGTATAATTCCACGAGCTATTGGAGGCAAAACTTACCTCCAAAAAATCCATGGGAAATAACTCAATTTTAGGATTTAACCTGCTGGTATTGGCGATAAAAGGATTGCTGGGATTGATAAAAATAGATGTCCCAATCTGTTTGTAATACCGTCCGCCTTGTACAGAAAAATGATTGTTGATTTGCCAACGGGATTTTAGTTCTTGAAAGAAAAGCTCCGTCGAATATCCTTCATAATTCCAAACGTTTTGTCCTCGGGGATAAGGATTTTGTGGAAAATCAACGTGAATACGGGGTTTTGCCCAAAAATCAACTCCTTTTAGTTTAAGTCGGAACTCGGGTCTGAAATAAATTCCACCGTCAAAATCGTTCAATTTGGCAATTCTATTTTCAGGGTTGATAGAACCAATTGCGTTAGCAAAACCCGTAGAACGCCCGAACCCCATTGTTTGCAGAGACCAAGAGAAAGGGTTTCGTTTCAAGGAATCGGTTTTCTGGAAAGAATAAGAATTTTGACCGTAAAGTATCAGTAGTATTATAAATATCTTTTTCATTGGTTTTGAGGTTCAGTAAATCGGTTTTTAATCCAACAATCGTTCTTTTTGAAATTTGGCACTACTAAAAACGGGGAATGAAACACCCGAAATACTCAAAATGGTTTTATCCTCTTTGTTAATCATATCGGAGATGGAAATTTTTGAGAGATAGTCGTATTTTTGAGATTTGTATTCGATTTTATTGTTGTATTCAAAAGTTGCCGTTTTGATTAATTTGTCCGATTTTCCGTAAAATTCAGCCTGTAAACCAAAATTTTCTTTCTTGCTTATCCAATATTTTATTTTAGGGTAGGTGATTAAATTATCCTTGGCTTTGAGTTCCAGCACCCAGCAATTTACGTTGTTGTATGTTCCATTTTCGACGGATTCAATGGTATAATCTTTGGCATAATTGGCAGCGGCAACATCGGCATTAGCGGCACTTCCCGAAAGCCTCTGTCGGCTCGAAATGGGTACTGGATTGGTTAAGCCTTGTTTGATAAACCACATGCTATTATCCCGAATTAATAACTTTTGTCCCTCAAATTTTTTGGGACTCGTGAACGAAATCAAGGAATAAAAATGATTGTCATTGGCGGAACCTTCTACGGATAAAACAAGGTCGTTTTTCAATTGTCCTTGCTCAATATTTTGAACTTTCACCCGCCATTCAACTCCTTCGCTACCACCACGGTAGAAATCTGATTTTTTCAAAGCCTTCATCACTTCCGAATCTTGTGCGAAAGAAAAACTTGTCGATAAAATGCTGAAAATCAGAAATGTGAATATATTTTTCATTGATTTTTTTGTTTAAATTATCCACTCACCCCAGTAAGACTTGCCCCGTGCTTGGTGTCCTCATCAAGCTCGCAAGTTTGGTTGGTGGAGACGCCAACTACAGGGCAGTCCCCCTAAAACCTAAATTAATAAATCCACAAACCAAGCACCGAGGCAATCAGCCCGAAAGTAAAAGTTGCCATGGCCCTTCGCATATAGTTTTCGTATAATTTATGAGCTTCTCGATGCGTGGCTAATTGGAGTTTGGGCCAAGTAGAGAAAGTACCATACAGCGTGAATCCAGTCATAAAAGTAAGTGCCAAAACCTTTCCACTTAGCATCAATATTTCTCTGGGCGTTTGGGGTGGATGCAGGATTACTAACCCAATTCCCGACGACCAAATTAGAAATATGCCAGTATAAACACTATAAAATACCCGACTTCCCTGCCCAACGATAAACCTAAACGGAAACTCATTTTCTTTAACCGTTTTTTTGGCAGCGGGCCAATCAATGAAAGTACCCATAAAGACTGCCCCAACCCAAACGATGGTGGCAATGAGATGAACATTTAAAAGCACAATCTTTAACATGACGAGTATTGATAAAATGTTATAATCCTGTATCTTGGTGGCATCCGTAACACGTGTACGGTTTTTTGAAAGCCTTTGAATCTATAAATGACCCTAAATCAATGGTTTGCCTTGTTTTCTTTTTATCAAGAGAATGATTGACCAAAGCGGCTTTCAAATCTTGAACTTTTCGTATTCTTTCAAAAAATGTTTCTTTATAATCCCACGCTTCCAAGATGTTTCTTTTGTCGGTAAGGATATAATTTGAAGCCCTGTCCAATGAGGTGATATATTTATTTATTTCCGAAAGTTCATCTTCTGAAAGGGTGTTATTTTGTTGAATTAACCAATCAACTTTTTTGAGATTAATGTCAAATCTGTACAGTGGTCCTAATATTTCGGGAAGTCTTCCGCCCAAATCTCGTAAAGCCCCAGGCACGAGCCTTGTATTCATATTAAACAAAGGGGTATCCATACTGGGATTCTTGAATGTGTTGAGGCTGTCCTTATAATTGGTGATGGTTGCCATCGTCATCAGGATATTCCAAACGCCCAAATCTTCATAATCTAAAAGGTAACGGCTGGTGTAATTCATCAGCGAATCATGAGCAATCGGGTTATTGAAATTATTTTTATTTTTCACCCTCTCCTGAACCTGCCTGACCGCCAAATAAAAACCATAAGCCTTATCATTAAAACCCAATAAATAAACAGATTTATGCGAAACATATTTGGCTCTCTCCATCATAGCTTCGAGTTCTTTCTGTTCAAAATCATACGAATTGGCTGGTAATTTTGAATATAATCCCACCTGACGATTACCATTTATATTCTTGAAAGTCAGGTCTTTATCGGAGTATGTTCCGCCGATGGCTAATAAGTAAAAAGAATAATACATTCCTGCTAATTGAAAGTTCTCTAAATCATTGGGACTGGTAAATTTCCCTTCCGAATATTCCTTTTCCAACTTGCGGTAGGTCTTCTCAAAGTTTTCAATAAACTGCGGAGTCGAAGCCCTGATTTTATCCGAATCAAAATTTAGATTCTCAAAGTAAACCGCTCTGATGTCTCGAAGAAACGACTGAGTTTCTTCCTCTCTTTCTTTTGCTTCGATATTGGGTTCTTGGCAGGAATTATTGATTAAAAATAGGAATCCTAAGAAAGCCCAAAGTTTTAGTTTTTTCATCGTCTTAAATCGTTTAGAGAATTATAAAGAAATTGGATGAATCTCGAATTTAACCGCTGACAGGGCGAAAAGCCGTTGTCAGAGTTGTGAAACCAAACCCTGACAGCGGCTTTTTAGCCCTGTCAGCGGTTATCTGCCAAATTCTTTAAGTTTCATGTGGCTCGGATAAATTTATTATTACCCACCAGCCCTTGACAGTAACAATGCCACAGTATCGCCGTTGTTAATTTTGGTATTGACCCCGTCCAGCGATTCGATATTTTTGCTTCCCACAAAAAGGTTAATATACGGTCTTACTCGCCCGTCTGATTCAAAGATTCGTTCTCTAACGTCTCCGTAAGTTTCGTCAAGACTATTGATGAAATCGTTTATTTTGTTGCCCTCAAATTCGAGGTTGTCGATGTAACTGATGTACTGCCCAAACTGATTGGGGAATTTGATTTTTACGTGAGTCTTTTCCATAATTTTAATTTGATTGAATTAATGAATCTACAATTTGCTGATTAGCAATTTTTCTTGATACCAAGAAGGATGAAACGATAGCTACTGCCGAAAATAATCCGAAGACAATCATCAAGTTTTTGACTTTTAGCATCAATACCAAAGGCACTGCCACGGAGGCAACGGGCGGCACAAAAGATATTCCCATGAGTTGCAAAAGCCCCGCAATACCCAACAGAACGGGTATTGCCAACAAACAACCCATAATGCCCATGATTAATCCTTCGACACAGAATAATTTAATGACCTGACTACGAAGCATTCCGATTGCCCGCATCGTTCCGATTTCTTTGGTGCGTTCAGACACCACCATTTGCATCGTATTCAGCACCGTGAGGAGAACAATAACCGAGATAATGATGGTTAGCACTCTGAAAATGATACCAAACAGCGTAGTAACTTTTTTATAAGATGGCGATAATTCGTCCCAAGTTTTTGCTTCTGTTTTTAAACCCGCATCGGCTAATTCTTCCAATAATTGGGTTTTGACAATATCAATTTTTTCGGGATTTTTCAAGGTAACAATCACCCTTTCAGCTCCGTCTGTGTCGTACAGATTTTGGGCTAACGCAAAATCTGACAAGATAAATTTATCATTGGTGGCGGGGTTGCCAGTATTGTAATCACCCGAAATTTTTACATCAACCGCATTAGCTACTCCGTCTTTTGTGGAAGTCAGTAAAGTAAGACTTTGTCCTTTTTTGATTTTCAACATGGTAGCCAATTCCGACCCCACAATCACCTCCGAATTATCCCGTTTTTTTGTTCCGAAAGTAACCATTCCCGTGATTTCCTTTCTTCCATCCACATCGGTTTTGATGAGTTTTTGGTCGTCTTCTGGAACAATTGCCTCGGTTACGAATATCGTTGAGGCTTTGCCATTGCTGGTTACGCCAAACATTCTGAGGCGGGGCGTTGCCAATTCAACATCCGTATTTTGACGAAGTACAGAAAGGATTTTTTCCAATTCCTTGGCATTCCAAAGGTATTTTTCGGGTTCTAATTTTCCGTTTTCGTGAAAACCTTTTTTGGCAAAAGTAAGATGCCCAAAACGCTCGGCAACTACGGCTTGCCCTTTCAGTCTTGAAAAAATATTGTTCAAAAACCCTCCCAAAACTCCCAAAGCCACAAAACCTAAACAAACGGTCATAATGGTAACGATGGAACGCCTGCGATGCCGCAAGATATTTCTGTATGCAAACTGTAAATAATTCATAGTTTTAAGTTTTTAAATATGCTTTAAAATACTTTATTTAGAGATAATATTTCTGCACGTGTGGTTGGTGTGGACACCAACCACGGGGCGGGGAAAATTCATTTTCAACTAATTAACCTCCGAACATCCAGCATCGAAATACGAACATCAACTCAATATTGATTAATTAAAAGTCCATCTTCTATCTGCACAACGTGATTAACACTGTTGATTATCCTGTTGTCGTGCGTTGAAAATATAAAAGTTGTGTTCTTGGTATAATTCATTTCTTTCATCAAATCCAGAATTTCCATACCCGTCTTGGTGTCCAATGCCGCCGTGGGTTCATCCGCAATCACTACGGATGGATTGGTTACTAAGGCTCTGGCAATGGCAACCCGTTGTTTTTGTCCACCACTCAAATTGGCCGGGCGATGGTGCAAATGTGTGCCTAAACCCACTTCTCGCAGGATTTTTTCAGCCCTTCTAAAACATACTTTATCAGACAAACCCTGAACTTGCAAGGCAAAAGCCACATTTTCGAGAGCATCCAATACTGGAATTAGGTTATAGTTCTGAAAAACAATCCCGATTTCCTTGTTACGATACCTCGTTTTTTGATTATCGGAAAGCGTTGAAACATCAATTTCGTTATAACTAATTTGTCCAGTTGTGGGCATATCAATCAAGGCTAAAAGATTGAGTAAGGTACTTTTACCACTTCCCGAAGGACCCGCAATGGCAATAAAATCGCCCGATTCGATGGTTAAATTGATGTTTTTTAGAGCCTTTACTTGCTGATTGCCAAGCTGATAGGTTTTACTAACTCCCTCAAAATCTATGAGTTGCTTAGTAGAAGTCATTTCTTGTGTCATCGTTTTTTTTATTAAATCGTGAATATACTTTTACTGCGAAAACATCCCCCTACCCCCTTCAAAGGGGGATTTAGACAAATGCTATTCTCTCTTCAATAAATGAATAGATTATTTTTGGGGGAATGTAAAATAGAACTTGATACCTAATAAACAGTTTCTGCTTGCAACAACAGCCCCTCAATATCCATCATCGACTCTGGAAAATGGGTCGATACCATCATACCATTGATTTCTCGCATGGCTGCCGTGGCTTGATGACCTTTGCAAACCAAACTTAATACGCCGTCTTTTTCAACGTAATACTCAAAACGCATCAAAATTCTACTCACGCTTTGCGTTTCCATGTACATACGCATCACCACTTTGTTGAAGGCGAATAATTGACCGATGTATTGAATGCTCAAATCCAGGGTAATGAGATGCAAACCGTTTTTGATTTCATCAATAATATCAGGACAATATTCATACAAAAACATTTCTCGACATTTGCCCTGCCAAACGGCATAATTGGCAAAATAGATATTTCCAACTACGTTGGTTTCTTCAAAGCTGGTTACAAATTTATATTCGTAACACGCTCCTTGATTTGAATTAACGATAGGCATTTTCGGTAGTGTTTATGGATGTTGAGATTTTAGTATTCTTGGGTAATTGTTCAATTTCCAACGTAACCGTTTCCTTTATTTTGGCTATTTTGAGGTCTTGGACAAACAAATTTCCTTGTTCCGACACCGTGGATTCTTCTGAATTACCCGATTGTTTTTTCAGGGTTACAGAAAAATTACTGACGGCAATTGACACTTTACTGAAATCTTTTGAAGTGATGCTGTTCAAATGGCTGATGAAGTTTTTGGGTATCAAAACATTTGAACCGTGAGCCATTTGTATCAAAAGGTATTCAATATAATTTGCCAATAAAATCACGTTCCATTCCCCCGAAAAGCCACTTCCTGTCACACTGGTCAAGTCTAAATTTTCCCAATATTGCTTTATTTCACCCTTCTGATTGATAACGTAGCTATTAATCCGAGTAACATTTCCGATATGATGAACCTCTTGGGTACTGATAAAGAAAGGTCCTTCGATTGGTTCGGGATTAAATACAATTTTACCAACTGCCGTGGGCAACAAACTCTGGTGAGGTCGGCAAGCCTGATGACAATGAATGGCGGCATCATTCAGCCCAGCGTCTCCCAAGATTTGATTTTGGGGCAAATACTCATTAAACCACAAATCCGTTAAACGCTCCTCGGCACTGGCTATTGATTTCAAAGCACTTAATTCTGAAAAAGCCTTGACTCGTCGGAATGGTCCGTGATGAAATAATAAATCATCATAGAAATTTGTTTCTACATCCAAGGGTAATTTATTGGCGTATGGTAGCGGTAAAGTCTTTAATATCAGACTATTACCTTGATTTAACTTCACGTAAGCCTCAAAACAATTCACTTGAAAATCAGAATCCTCACTTTGCACCACGGCATGAAACGTATTTTTAGAAACTCTCGTAACGATAAATCGAACGGTATTTGCCTCTGATTGAGGAATAAAAATGGATTTATTGATTTTTAAGTCTTCAAATACCCACGTTGGCGTTCCCGATTCCAAAGCACTACAAATCTGAGCCATTCCCTCCAAAATCATCACCGTCGGGAATACATATTGCCCTTGAAAAACGTGGTTTTGTAGATAAATATCTTCTTTCAGATTAACGCTAACCTCCGAAACAATTTCAACTTTTGGAATGTGATGTTTGATGTTTGAAACAAATCTTCCCAATGGTAATTTTTCCTTTTTGTAATTCAACGTTGGCATATTTCCAAAACGCCCCGAGATAATTAATCGTCCACCCGTGTAGTTTTTATCCGCCACAATTGCTTTCAGAATCTCAACCCCGTGTGAAACTGGAATCGCAAAAACGCCTTTTTCTTTCAGGGTATCAATCGTGTTTAGAGAAACCCCCATGCCAGTTTCGTCCCATACCGACCATTCCAAGGTCATACATCTGCAATGCGGGTTTTGGTTGCCTACATTATCAATCAAAAGTGCCAATTGGTCGTTTGCCCAAGCATAATCGGCGTTTCCGTGCATTCCGCTTTGGGCAATGATTGAACCATAACCAATCAATAATTTCAACGAATTAAGGTTTAAGGCGGTCAATACATTTTTGAGTCCTTCGACCTTTACAAACAGCGTTCTATCAAAATCTTGGGGGTCTAATAAATGTAACGCCTTGGGGTAATTAACCCCCGCCCCGTGAATCAAGGTAGTAATTTTGCCAAATTCTTGGATGGACGAAAGCCCCTCTGAAACACTTTCCTGCGAACATACATCCGCCGACAAGTACTTATAGGTAATATTATTTTCATAAAGTTTCTTCAAATTTGCCCTCAATTCATCGTCCTTTTCGGGCTGTGAACGCCCCATGATAACTAATTTTGCTCCCGTACTTTTGGCTAAGCTAAATACGGATTCAAAAGTAATTCCTTTGCCACCACCCGTTGCCAAAATGACATCATCTGCCGACAAAGCATCTTTAATATCGGCTTTTGCTGGATAATAAAATTCCAATTCCGACTCTGCTCTAACACCATCCACACCGAAGGAAATTTCTTTATATTTTGACGTATTTCGGATTTCCCCAATGATTTTCTCAAAGTCGTTATCATTACTCTGCATCTCAATACTGAGCGTTGTGAGTCTCGGGTTTTCTACTTGAAATGTTTTCAAGATTGGTTTTAAGTCCCCCGCTATTTCGCTGTCAATAATCCCCAACAACACCACTTTTCGGTTATTTTTTATTTCGGGTTTTCTCAAAAATTTGACAAAATCGAATAACTTTTCAGAGGCTAACGCTGATGAATATACGAAGACTGAAACATCGCCAATATTTGTGGTAACATTCGTCAGTATTGGGGTTAATAATTTTACTTTTTCTTCGTCGCCAGCGATGAATACATTTCCGTTATATGTTTCAATATTGAGTTTGCTCGCCTTTTTGGGATTGAATTTTCTTTGAAAAATATGCGACCAATTATGGATTTTTTCAAAAGAAATATTCTCTTTCAAATTACGCTTGGCATCACTACTTTCACCCTTGAAAATAACATTGCTCAATTCTTCAATATTGGCATCGGCATTTGCCAGAATTGAGGCTTCCGAAAACACCATCTGACTTTTGTTAAATGCCTTGACAACGATGGATAATATTTCGGTGATTGCCAATGAATTGATGTGCAACTGCGACATAAGTCTATCGCCTGCGTTCAGCATTTCAAAAGGGATTTCAATTTTTTTACTAATTGTTGCTTTTAGATGATTCTGAATACCAATTACTGATGATTCGAGGTTTGCGTTATCAGTTGAATTTTCATTTTTTTGATTGAATAAACATGAACTTTCTGTTCCAGCAACCTCTGTTTGTTCCGTAAACGAACTTTCAAAATCGGTTTGTTCGCATGGGTTGATGAAGGCATCCAAACGCCAATTTTCAAAATCAAATACTTTATAAAATCTATTATTTGAAAGTTCATCAAAATAAACATTGTTCCCAGAAATGTAGGCAAGCGAGAGCGTATTGAGTAAACCCCGAACAGAATTACTGCCAAAATCAAGCGAAACAACTTCAAAATCTTGATATTCCTGCAAAGAACGAGAAAGGGCATTGCCAGGACCCACTTCAATTAAAATCGGTTTCTCCTGCTTGATTTTTTCAATCGCCTGCGTGAAATATACGGGTGCTCTCAATTTGTTCAAACAACATTTGCCGTACATCGGTTGTTGTATCAACCACTTTCTGCCGTAACCGTTGAAATCACCTTTTGAGTAGGGGCATTAAATTTTATTGCTGCCAAATCAGTTTTGAACTTGAATGGCCGCTTGTTTCATCATGGGCGTATGAAAAGCATGAGATACTTTCAATTTGACGTGATGAATCCCGTGGTTTAAAGCGTGATTATCAACCCTTTGTATATCATCAATATGCCCGCCCACTACATAATTTCCTGTGCCGTTATAACCTGTAATGAACACGTTATAATTTGTGGTAATTTCGTTCAATATCTTTTCATCGCACTTAATTGCCAACATGGTGCCGTCTTTCTCACCCAATTCAGACATGGCTTTTCCACGGGCAACCGCCAGCGTTTTGGCATCATCTTGTGCGATAACACCAGCCCAAGCCAAAGCCGAAATTTCACCAAGACTATGCCCGATGCCAAAATTGGCTTCAATCCCAAATTTTTCTAATAACTCGACCGAAGTTAGCGAACTTTGTAAAATAGCAGGTTGTGCCACCGACGTATCGGCAATTGCTCCCTTCTGAACTTCAACAGTGTTTTTTGTCTGGTTTACCCACGAAGAAAATGCTCCATAATTTTGATAAATGGGGGCTCCTTGTCCTGGAAATAAAAATCCAATTGGTTGCGTTTTTCCAGTGCAATCAAAGTAAATGCCCTTGGCGGTATCAACAAATCGGGTTTTATTTTGGCGTATTTCTGTTTCTAATATGGTGATGTTTTCCAATAATTCATTGGGCGTTTTTGCCACTACTGACCCTCTCCAAGAACCTTTATCTTCAAAAGATGCCGTGATGGTGGATGATAAATCAATAAATTCAGCCCGAGAAATATCTCTCGCTAATGATTTGAAACGGGCAATTATCTCCAAAAAACCAATTTTTGAGTTAGCCGAAAATGGAAATACTTCACTATCTCGCTGAGAATCAGAAAGTTTTGATACTTTACTTGACAGTTTTTTAGGTTTTTTATTATTCGGAGTATCCTCCATCGTTAAATGTACATTGATACCGCCAAAACCCATTGAAGATACCGAAGCCCGCATCGGAATAGTATTTTCCCAGCGAATTGGCTTGGCTGCCAATTGGATAATATTTTCGTTTTCTACCAAAAGAGCGTGGGGCGTATTACTCCGAGAAGCGGGTATAATCCCATGTTTGATAGCCAAGGCTGCCTTAATGACTCCTGCAACTCCTGCGGCGGCTTTGGTATGTCCAATCAAATGTTTGACCGAACCCAAAATTACGGGGGTATCTTTTTTGCCAGATTCTCTCAAAGAATTGACAATAGCGGCAATTTCTACTTGGTCTCCCGTGGGCGTGCCTGTGCCGTGTCCTTCAAACATTGCCACTTGGCTGATGTCGTATCCTGCTTTTGCGTAGGCACGAGAAAATGCCAATTGCTGGGTTTCAGATTTGGGTCTTGTAAGCCCACCGCCACCGTCGGATGAAATACCGCAACCTTTGATAACGGCATAAATATTGAGATTACGAGCAATGGCTTCCGATTCTTTCATCAAAACAACCATTCCGCAACCTTCGCCAGGCCAAAAACCCTCTGATTTGGCACTATACACTTCCATTTCGTTCATTGCCAAAGCACCATTGCGGGCAAAACCAATGATTTCGAAAGGGTCAATACTCAAATCAACACCACCCACCAAGACGACATCAAGGGAATCATTAAGAATAGAATTACAACCATTTTCAAAGGCTAATAACGACGACGCACAAGCCCCATCAATGGTGAATCCGCCCCCGTGGAAATCGAAAAAATTACATATCCGTCCACTAATGGTATTACTCAATCCTCCCGACAAACTATCGGCATCTGGTTCGGGGAAGGGTTCTTTATACGTCTTTTCAGAATTGGTAAGAATAGTATTGATTTCTTCCTGTGTATAATTTAAGCCGTTAAGGGTTTTTTCAAGCACTTTACGAACGTAGGGCCAACGCAATCTCATAATTCCCGAACGGCTAAACTCGCCCGTCAAAGAATTGCCAAGCACAACACCGACTCTATTTTTATCCAAACCTTCGCCATTTTCAAAACCAGCATCTTTTAAAGCCCCCGCCGCTACATCCAACGCCAACCAATGCGTGAAATCGGTACGCTCAAAAGTGCTTTTAGAAACTTTATACTTCAATCTATCAAAATTGTAACCCGTGATGACAGAAGCCGTTTTAGAATAGGTCTTATCTACTTTGGTTTTATCCTTAGCGTAGTAATCGTTCATATTCAAACGTTTGTCGGGAATATGTCTAAATTGCTGGCGTAAAGACAAAATATTCTCCCAATATTGCTCAATGTTATTAGCTCCTGGATATCTACAATCCATTCCTACTATTGCTATTCCTTCATTAGTTTTCATATTTTCATAGTTTTTAATTGGCTGTTTAATAAGTTATTTCAACTTCCCGAAAGTAAAAAGAACTTTCGGGAAGTGAATTCCTAAGCTACTTCCCGAAAGTTATTTCAACTTTCGGGAAGTTCTCCAATCCAAATAACTTATTAAACACTTTTTTTAATTGGCTGTTTCTTAGATACTTACAGAAACATGAGGTTTATTGGGTAATTGGTTCTTTGCCCCGTTCAAAACTAACCACAGGGCGGAATATTCTCTACAAAACAGCCATAAATACTTCTTGCTTATTAGACTTTACCCAGTCACGGATAAGATTTAAAAATAGTTGAAAAGAAGGTTCACCATCGATGTATTTTTCTCCTCTCAGTGTTTTTTCTATCACTTCCAAAGCAAATTCATGACATTCCACTGAACTACGTCCCGTCAAAATTCTTTCGGTGGTGTCTGTTTTGTGTGGGTTTCCTGCTAATTGTCGGGTGTGGGTTGCTAAGAAAGAGCCTTCCCCCAAACGATAGGCAAATTTGCCCGATAACTCTTTCAATAAATAGATTTTCTTTTCTGAAACACCCCCTGCATACGTGGCGGCTAAACCGATACCTGCCCAAATTGCTCCTTGTCTTTCTTCGGGGAAAGCATTTAAGGTGTCCGCAATTTTGAAGGGTTCGCCTGAGTTGTAAAACCATACGGCACGCCCTATTCCGTTATCATATCCTTCTAAGAAATAGGCTTTTTTACCCGCAAACGACCGAGGAATAAACATTTCTTTCAAGGTTTTTTGGGGTTTGAAATAAGCATTATAAAAACCTATTCCATTCAAAAAAAGGGACTCGCCTTCTGAACAGGCCTTCTTGGTAAAATACTCGAATTGATTATTTCTGAATATCGCCGAAGCTATCCCCGCCCCTATGTATGACATATACGCATGGTTTCGTCCTTCGCCTTCAATAAAATCAAACAAGCGTTTTTTGTTGCTTACTGAAAATAAATCTAAGGTAAACAATCCCATAGCCACTCCTTCGTGAAAGAATCCAACTAATTCATTTGAAACCTGAGCAATAGAAATGGAGAGACTTTTTGACAAACCCGTTTCCAGGGCAATATTATAGGCATTCACGACGGTTTTGGCTACTAATTCCAATCGGTCTTGGGCGGGAAGACCAACTTCAAAACCACGTATGTGAAACTCTGCCTCCGAAAGGGGTAATCCTAAAATAAGTTTGCGAATAATTTTTAACTTTTCCATGATGCGATGTTTGTTTTACAGAATTATGTATGGAAGCTGTTTAAACTTCCCGTTTCTGGTTGTAAATACTTGTATTTTTGAAGCTGATATTTTGAAATTTACGAAGCATAGCATAGCTACGTTGAGAAAATTTCAGAATATCAGATTCTAAAAGACTGAATTTCAGTCGAAAGGGAAAGTTTAAACAGCTTCATTGTTTGGCGGATAACCGCTGACAGGGCGAAGATCCGCTGTCAGGGTTTTGCATTTAACCCTGACAGCGGCTCTTCGCCCTGTCAGCGGTTAAAACTCATACTCCACCAATTAGCACATAATTTCGTTGTTTTATAAATTAGGTACACTTCCGTTCACCATTGAGGCATAGCTTGGTTCTTTTATCTGAATCAGCGTATCTTTATAACTACTTATTTTTGCCGTTCTGATAACTGATTGTGGAGTTGATGCTTCTTCGGTGGCAAAAATATCCACAAACCAATAGTACAAACCTCTAATTGTGCAGACGGTCATCAGAGCGATGAACATGGCAAATACCACGTGCAAACTCATCATTATACCATAAACCGCTGCTACACCTGCCCCAAAGGCAATCTGCCCTTTCATACTGATTGGTGTGGTGGCGGGGTCTGAAATCATGTAAAAAGTAAAGAGTAAAAACGCCACGCCCGACATCGGCATCAATGCCCCAACCGTTGAAGTATCCATAATGGTGGTTCGGATGACGGCTTGTAAAAAGAATCCGCCGACCCATGCCAATATCAGAGGGATTTTTTTCGTGAAAACAGCATTCAATAAACTCCCCAACGTGAGGAAAATACAAACTAACAACCAGTCAACCCACCCAGAAGTGGCTTCGGTGAACTGATAGGGCGGAGCCACACCCACCCAAGGAAAAATCAATAACATTGTTCCAATACCCGTGTTGGATGGATTGAGGAAATGCCGAGGCTTTCCGTTGATGTTTACTTTGAACAAGACCTTTGACAGCATGGCGATGGTAGTGGCAAAGATGATTGGCATTATTCTTTCGTTCGTAAACAACAACATCGAAACTGCTGAGGCAGAAATATGAGCGGGTAAGAGAAAAACTACAAAATCTTTAACGCCACCTTTCATAAATGCCACGGGTCTTTTCTGGACTTTTGCCTCAATAAATTCAAAAACAATTTCGAGCGAATAAGCGGTCAATAAGGCAAATACCCAGTGAGCTACTGATTGCTCGAAACCAAGATAAAAATGCCCAAATAAATTCAATACTGTGATTGCCGAGGCAAATCTGATGAGTGCGGGGACTCGGTTGTCTGTCTTTGTCATGATGATAAAAATTTAGAAGTATTAATTTTAATAAGGTAACGCCACCGTGTGCCACCCTGGATTAAGTTTAATTTTAGTCAAAGCCGTTGTTCCGTCAGATTGTCGCCATGATATTTCAACCTTGTCAATTTTACTGGTAGTGGCATCCCCCAAACCAAAGTGAATTTCACTGCTTCGTTTTCCTGTGTGTCCGTTTCCTCCGTCCACAAAACTGACTATTTTTTTTCCGTCAGTGGTGCGAACCAAAACTTTTGCCCCGATGGCATATTTTGCTTTCAGAACTTGTTTAGGGTCAATCAGTACATCATGCTTTGTGGGGTCAAGCGATAAAATCAGTTTTAATCCTAAAAAACTATTCTGATTTTCGCTTCTGTTCTGATACATTCTTGAATCTTCCCATTGCGACGCCGCCACGAAATCTAACTTACCATCATGTTCAAAATCTGCCGTAGCAATTCCTCTGGTTACTTGAATATCATCAATATCAAGGTTTGACGATAGATCATAATATTTTCCAGATTTATGTCTTACAAAAAACGGAATATGAGCGTGTCCTGAAATATCGTCGCCTGAATTAAGTTTAGGCCAACTTTCGGGATGAGCCAAAAATTCATCGTGTCCCGTGGCTAATTCCTGTAATTCGGGCCAACGGTTTACTTTCCCTTTTCTGAAACCCGTGCCTTGTAGTGCCTCTGTAATGCCATCGTTATTGAAATCTCCCAAGCGGGCTTCCCAACCCCAAGAGCTTCTGGACAAGCCAAGTGGTTCACTCTGATTCACAAATGGAGCGATTCCTTTCGTGAAAGCCTCACGGTCACCCGTATTGATAAAAGCATAATGACTCTCGTGAAGAGCATAATCATCGGCAATATTACTGACGTAAATATCTAATAATCCGTCTCCATTAATATCCCCAAAATCAACGCCCATTCCTTTGAAAGAATCTCTACCCAAAACACTCGAACGGATTGAGAAAAAACCCTTTGGTCCTTTTAATTCCTGAAAAGATAGTTTGCCTTTGCTTGATTTATTGAGTAAAAGTTTATCGGGAGCAAAATCATTGGCAATGTATATCTCTGGTAGTAAATCGCCGTTCAAATCGGCGGCTGCTACTGCCAAAGTCCAGTCATCGGGGAAACCTAAACCTTTGAGCCAGTCGGTCGATTCCTTAAAAATAGCTTTTTCATTCTTGACCCCAGCCCACAGAAATATCCGATTGACGGCACCATTATCACCCCTCGACATGGAGTGTTGCATCACTTGGTCTTTGTCGGTGGCATTTTTTTCGTATAATTTTGAACCGTCTGGAAAATAATTTCCGATAAAAATATCATCATGCCCATCACCATCAAAATCTGCAACGGTACTGGTGGTGGTAAACCATTTTTCTACGGTAGGATTCAATTCTGATTCTACAAAGTCTCCTTGTTCTGTTTGATAAAAAATAATCGGAGAACGCCCTAAATAATTGACCAAAATATCCATTTTACCATCTTCATTAAAATCATTACTCAAAGTCCCCGACGGAGGCATTGAGCCTGAATTGTATGGCAGCGTTTTGGGGCTGATTTGAAAGGGTTTGTATCTTTCACCCGTGCCTTTGGCGGGAAACACCGAAACCGTATTGTACCGTGGATCCACGTGGATGATGTCATTGGGCAAATTATCCCCGTCAAAATCCGTAATATTTACGGCAGCTCCCACTACCGATACCCAAGCATCTATTTTTTTGTACTGCGGGTGAACCTCACGTACATCCACGGGAACAATCCCTTCGGGTTTATACAAGATGCTTTTCTCAAACTTGAAATCTTTGGCTAATTCTTCTCGTTCCTGATATGAAATGGAACTCGGCACGGTAAACCCATAGAGTAAAGCCAATAGAGCCACCGCCAGTAATTTGGGTAAATATTTCATTGTTTTTTAAGTTTAGATTTATTTGTTACAGTTACCTATTGGCAGCACACCTTTCCACAAAGTTCAAAATATTACTTTCTGAAATATGCTCCATCGTGAACGCATGAGTATATACGTCTCCGTTGGGATGATAATATTTTGGTAAATGGTATTCACTGATGATACTTTGATGCGGTGCCTTGAAATACACACAAGGTGAATGTTTATTGAAAATTGTGGGTATTCCTTGGGCTTCAAGTTGGTCATTCAACAAGGTTGCTTTCTCGATGATTTTCTTTGTCCGCAATACCATATTATCAAAGCCAATACTTTTCAATTTGGTCAGAACGATGAATGGCGATAAACCGTCTCTGGAACCGGCAATGGTGGTATCAAGCGAATTATAATCATTCACGAAGGAATATTTTATCGTTTTGAGGTTGTTTTTTCTGACCAAAAAAACAGAACTTGGAAAAGGAACTCCCAAACGCTTATGAAAACTTACGGCAGCACTATCTACTTCGGGAATACTGAAATCACAACTAATATCCTCTGAATCTATAAAAGGCGTTATCAGTCCACCCAAGGCTGCATCCAAATGAATGTGATAGTTTTCTCTTGGGATTTTGTGTTCGTGAATAATTTTTACTAATCCTTTCACATCATCATAAGCCCCTTTGGAAACCGTACCAGAAGTAAAACAAAAAATGAATGCTTTATCACGATTTTTAGATAAATAAGAACTGAATTTATCCAAATCTATTCTTCCGTATAAATCTGCCTCAATTTTAACCGTTTCCTTCACTCTGAGCAACGTAGCGGATTTTTCAACGCTGGCGTGTGCTTGGTTGGAAGTTACTAAAATTCCCTTGTCGTGAAGTTTTAGATTGGCTAAATGTACGGCTTGAATATTTGAAATGGTTGAGCCGCTGGTGGTATATCCCCAGGCTTCGTCGCTGGGGAGTCGGAGGTATTTAGCCATCAAATAGATGAGTTCACGCTCATAACCCAAGGTATGAACTTGTCCGCCGAAGCCATCAAAAGGGTCTCCCAAATTATTAAGCGTATGCTTCAATAAACTGGCAAACATCGAACAGTCACTCGTAGCTTGATTGATTTGAAGACCAAAACACTTTTCTCTTTCCTGACTAAAATAGAGGTCCAGTTTTTGGATTTCTTGCATATCGGAAGTAATATTTTTCATCGTTAAAGGTTTTAGGGATTATCACACCACAACCAATCCAACAAACATTCATATCAAAAGGCGTTAAAATTACTGTTTATGAAAACACCAGTAACCAATAATAAAACCGAATGATAATGGTCGATTTCATCTTCTGGACAAAGCCAAAAAATAGCATCAGGATTGGGATAAAATTTTAAGTTCAGAGGGATATTATTGATAAAATTAAAAGCGGGTAGAAGAGAGAGTTATGGATTTAAAGAAAGGTGTAACAGAAAAGAAGTACCTTATGTTAATGATGTTGTGTTTGTTGCTATGCTTGAATACAATCCATGAGCAGTCTGGTTGATTAACACAGAGGGTACTTCTATCAAATTTTTACTACAATTTTGCGAGGTCTTCTTCGCAGGTTTTCTTCAATAAAGAGAGACCTTTTTCGTTCATCAGCCTCATTTCTTTTCTGAGGTCGGTCAGGTGAGCAATAATATTAGCTGGAAAGTCCATCTTAATCTTAAATTCCTGTCTGACGTAAGTATTATTATCTCTTTCCGTAAAATAATAATTAAACTCTGGCTTTGCTTCATAAGGAACGGTGATATTGCATTTAATTTTCACCGCCTTATTCTCTTCCAAACCTACAATTTCCTGATAACCTTCGCTGGTTTCTGCCACACCCACCCAGTGAAACTGAGAACCTACTTGCCCATCAACGGCAGTAATGTTGAATTTCTGCTGGGGGTCGGTCAATCTAAATGGTGACCAACTTGGATAGTTCTTGAAATTTCTCACCTTGTTATAAACCACATTGGCGGGAGCATCAATTTTCTGTTCCGAAACGATGATAATTTCTTTCTCATTGGAAGACACCGTATTCAAAATTACCACGGCAATAACGACGACTCCCAAGAAAATTCCTAAACCTTTCAATACTTTTTTCATGATTTTTGTTGTTAAGGAACGGTGAAATAATAATTTGTAAAGTTTCAGTCTGGCTCTTTTATCGTTATTTTTTATCATTTTTGAAGCGAATAGCATCGCTCTTTAATGAAAAAATGCTGAAAAGTAGCGTTAAAATAGTCGAATTAAAATTACAAATTATTGTTTTACCGTTCCTATGCGTTAAATTGTCTTAAATGATGATCAATATGTTTGTAATTATACTCTCCGACTTGCGTTTTGGTCATTTTGCCAAAGAAAGGATGCGAAAAACCTTCGTAATCTGCCTCACTTTTTTTCTCAAATTCGTTAATCAAACTAATCCATCTGGCTCGGTTGTTCGAGATATACCCATTTTCCTTAATCTTAAATTCTGGATGGGTTGGCTCGTTTTGCTTGAATGGCTTGTCATCTTTCACAAGACCTTTGAGTGACATCTGACCAAATATTCTACCAATCAACAATCTGTCGTAACTCTTGATACGCAAATACATTTCTTCGGTTTTGATACAATGCACAATCATTTGGTAAACATTCATTTTACCCCAATTTGAATTACTGCTATCTGATAGCTTTTCAATGCGTTGGATTAACTCGTCTCTGACTTGTTTATCGAATATTGATTTCATGATATTTTTTTGTTTAAAATGAATTTTATTACATCGGAATCACATCTCTGATTTCAACATTACCACCAACCGCTAAGATTGGAGACCCCTTTGCCAATTGCAAAGCCTCTTCAATATCCTGAGCATTGATAACCATATCGCCAGCCAAAATTTCCGAACCACTCAAATGCAGGCTGTCCACGAAGCTACCGTCGCTTTTCAAAAGTTTACCCGTGTAGCCTAACTGATTTGTACCAACGAACTGACCATTCTGGGCGAGGCTTCCTATCCACTGACCCCATTTTTGACTTTCTACTTCCATTTCTTCGGCAGTTGGCTGATAGTTTGGATTGAAGTCGTAGCGAAAAATTAATTTGAATTGTTGCATTTTTTTAGAATTTAGTTAAAAGAAAGTAATTGTTGTAAAGATTCTTGTTAAAAATTACATCGGGATAAGATCTCTTATCTCAACGTTTCCCCCAATTGCTAAGATTGGAGACCCCTTTGCCAGTACCAACGCCTCATTAAAATCTTGAGCATTGATTACCATATCACCCGCAAGCACTTCCGAACCATTCATGTGAATGTTGTTGATAAAACTCCCGTCGCTTTTCAAAACTCGCCCCGAATACCCTAAGTGATTCGTATCGACAAACTGACCATTTTGGGCTAAACTCCCAATCCATTGCCCCCATTTCTGACCTTCTACTTCCATTTCTTCAACCGTGGGTTGATAGCTTGGATTGAAGTTGTGGCGAAAAATTAATTTAAACTGTCTCATTGTTTTAGATTTTTTGAACGACCATCATCATAAGTAGTCAATATTATTTAAACAACGTTCTGATTTACTGTAAGATTCTTATTTATAACAAGTTACTTACCAAACATCGAGCATCGAAATACGAACAATGACTTATCAATTAGGTTATTCGGTTTATGAATTATTTTTTGGTATTGGTAATTGTGTATAAATCTTCAACAGGACCCAAACCACCATGCTGAGAGATTATTTTGCTAACTTTCAGATTATTTTCTTTAATATAATCCAAAAGGTATTGGGCATTATTTCTGATACTTGCCTTGGCTTTTTCGGTGAATCCTCTTGGCGTATATCCACCCCATACTTTCATGAATGTGCCACTCCAAAGCTGATCTGCCTGAATAATTATTTCTTCTTCGGGTAAATAAACAATCAACATATCATCCGAATGGGCAGTAGCAGTAGATTTTTTGACATTCAGTCTGTGAATTTCAATTCTGCCATTCTCCAAAACTGTAACATTTTTTACCACGTTTATCGTTAGTTTTTTTGGGTTCAAAGCAAATTTATCTTTATTCATGGTATGATCAGCCGCAACCACTTTATTCAAAAACGGCACAGACTCTTCTGCAATATAGATATTCCCTGTTTCGGTCAAACCTTCTCTGATACCCGCAAAATGGTCGTGGTGGTCGTGGGTTGAAATAATCCCTTTGATATTGTTTTCATTAAACGCTTTTTTGGCGGCATCAATTAAACTTCTTGTCCAATCTTGATTTAAAGGAGTATCTACTAAATACAAACCACCCGCCGTTTTTATCGCCACATTCCAGAGTCTATTGTCGGGTCTGCCAATGATTTTAACCGTTGGCGAAACATACTGAGGATCCATTTTATAAGGTCTCATATCAAGTGAGCCAATATCAAATGCACCATCGTTTACGGGTTCGGGCCAGCCCAAATTCCAAGCATTCCATCGCATAATAAATTGAGAATTATAAACACCAATCTTAGACTGAACTTCATCGTAGGCAATGGGGTCATTTACTACTTCTGGATTAAAGAAATTATCGCCAAGAACAGGGTTCACCTTGATGTTCGATAGAGTTTCCTTTCTCAATAAATTCTTGTTATGATAGTGTTCCAGGGTTGTCGGAAACTGTACGCCATTTACTTTTGTCCAATTCTTGAAAACAACTTCATACTTTACGTTTCCTTGTAAAAAATCGACTTCATCCGTACTTACTTTTGTGGGTAATTTAGTTTCTTTATCAAAAAATACTTCAAAAACAATATTGGGGAATTTCTCATGAGGAAAACTCAAAACCAAATTTTTGGTAGTGGCAGTTTCCTTATTTTTACTCAAAATAATTTTCAACAGTTGAAGTGGGTTAGACATCATCTGAACTTTGAGATGTGCCTCTATTTCAGTGGAAAACATTCCGACGGGAGCCACATCATTAAAATAAAATGACTTCCAGATATAATGGTCTGATTGAGACCCCACCTTATCCGAAATAAATACGTTCGGTCCGGGTGTTTCGTAATAGGCAGGTTGGTTAAATTCACAATAACTATAATCCAATTTTAACTTTCGGGCGGATAAATTACTGTAACACTCATAGATATATTTATTGCCGAGCAAGGGCGAAGGCAACGATGGAATATCTTGTTCATATTCATAACTTGCTCCATCTACTTTGAAGGACATGGTTTTGAAGTCCTGAATGGCTTGAACACTACCTGCAACACTGTTTAACGCTTCGGACAACTGAATTTCGCCAGTCGGAGTAGTGTTTTCTACCTCTTCTTTGCAGGAAATAATTAAGCCGACAACGACAATTAATAAATAAAATGACCTTTTCATGGTTTTAGAGATTTGGGGTTTTTAAAGTTTAAAATATATTCGGTTTAAAGTTTTCATACAATCAAAAAAACACGATTCTCCCCTGATGATATTGATGTATATCATCTTAGAATCCTTGTCAGATATTCTCAGAAGCCATTATTTACATAACGCCATGGTATATATCTGAATCGTCATATAGAATCCTTTTGGTGTTTTAAATTTATCTATTTCTAAATCTTTCAAGCATTGCTTCAAACGTGCGATAAGCGATTGATTTTTCCAGCCACTCAAAATATTGCACATTTCTATCTTTAAATTTTGATGCCTGATAGGCACTTGTGAAAACAATGTTTATCAGTTTGTCTTCACCCGTTTCTTCCAAATAATCAATGCTTGATTTTTTATTAACTCCGACATCCAAAAAGACGATATCTACTTGATAATCAATACTTTTTAGATAATCAAAACCCTCTTTAATAGTTTCAAAAGTATCCAAAACGATTAAATCACCCACTCTATTGGCGAAATTGACCAAAATCTTGCTCGCCAACGGTTCGTCATCTATTATTATACATTTAAGTTCCATCTTACACTAATCAATATTTCCCTTTTTATTGAATCAAAATTACCTAAAAACACTAAACGCTTTTTTGCTATTAGACTAATCTTACCACATCTTCGACAAATCTCTCAATCTTTTAGATATTATTTTATTTTTGGAGTTACCAATATCAAAACGTTATTTTTCTACCGAATAGTAAATAATCCTATTTTTAACAAAATATAAACACTAAACAAAATTTTATTCGTAAATTTAAGAACACCTCTATTTATTTACACAATCGTTCATATTCATCATTGAAAGAATAAATAAATTACCGATTTGGTTAAATCTCCTGTTTTAACGATAATCCAATAGATATGAAATTAACTTGTATTTTTATCGAAGACGAAACTCCTGCCATGAATCTATTAAAGATTTATGCCGAAAGAACGCCAACCCTCGAAGTTTTGGGCTTTTTTGATAGCTCAGTAGATGCTATCCGTTTTTTATCGGAAAATCTCGTTGATATTATTTTCACGGATGTCTCGATGCCTCAATTATCGGGAATAGAATTAATCCAATCTCTCCGAAATCAGCCTTATACCGTTTTCATTACAGCCAAACCTGAGTACGCCGTAAATGGCTTTGATTTGGAAATTACCGATTTTTTGATAAAACCCGTCACTTTTGAACGGTTTATGAAATCAATCAATAAGATATTGAATCAAGAAGAAAAGAAAAGAATAAACAATTCAACCGACAACAGTGAAGACACTGACAAAGAGGAACTCGAAGATTTTTCTGCAACCAGTATCTACGTCAAAGAGAGCGGTAAAGTAATCAGAATTGATTTTGATGAAATCATTGCTATTGAAGGATTGAAAGATTACGTCAAAATTATTACGGACGACAAACCCGTGGTTACGCATTTGACGATGAAAAAATTAGAGGAGCAGATTCTACCAAAATCGAAATTTATGCGAGTGCATAAATCTTTTATTGTGGGTATCCAACAAATCCGAAAATTTGATGGATTGGATAATTATCTTGAACTAAAAAATAAATTGAACATCCCCGTGGGTCCACAATACAAAGAAGCCTTAATGATAAAAATCAAACCAGTGAATTAATATGCAAAAATTTATTGAGTGGTATTTAGATTTTTATCCGCCCTATGGAACTCCGCTAAAACGGAGAATAGCTATTCATGCTACTTATTGGGTAATGTGGGGGATGTTTAGTTTGATAGCATTTATTGCACCAATAAGTTTAGAAAATAAACTTTTAATGACCCTTTTTTTTGTACTACAAGGTGTTACCATTTATTATGGTACCACATATTTTGCAGTTCCCAATCTTCTATCATCGAAACGTTTTATACTTGGGTTATTAATTTTATTTATTATTTATTGCCTGAGCTATTGGGAAAAACTATGGTTAAATATTTTCATTTTAAAGAATAATATTTATCCCCCTAATAGTAATTCTTATAAATATGCTCAGACCTATATAACAAAAGGTATCTGGGGAATATTTAAACCCCAGAATTTAACTTTCGAAATCTTTACAACACTAAATATTATTGCATTTCCATTTATGATAAAATTAAGCAGAGTTATTACTGCGTATTCGATGAAAGTAGTAAAACTAACCAAAGAGAAAACCGATTTAGAAATAGACTTTTTACGAACGCAACTCAATCCTCATTTTTTGTTAAATTCTCTCAATAATATCTATAGTCAAATAGTGAGCGGAGACGAAACCGCTGGCAATTCCGTTATTCTACTCTCAGATTTGATGAAATATATTCTTTACCACTCGGGCGAATTGTTGGTAGATTTGGAAAGAGAAATTCATTTTCTCAGAGATTACATCAATTTGGAAAGACTCCGAGGAAGTAAATATTTGGATATTCAGTTTTCACAAACGGGGGAAGAGGAAATGAAAGGATACAACATTGCTCCCTTAATCTTAATCAATTATGTCGAAAATGCCTTCAAACACGGAGGGGGGCGTGATGGCGAAGTATCCTTGATTGATGTTAATATAAAATTTATTGATGAAACCTTATTAGTGAGGATAGAAAATGATTATGTCGAAAAAATAAACAAAAACATGAAAAATAAAGAGGGAGGCGTGGGTATTGCCAATACCCGAAAAAGACTGCAACTACTGTACCCTAACAGACACACGCTGACCATCGAGAAAAATGATACTAAATTCTTGGTAGAAATCGTGATAAAGTTGATTAAAGAATAAGGTTTGTCGAACCCCAAAATCGAAAGTCTAAGAAATATAAAGTGCTGTCGAAAAAATAATTGTTTAAGTCGATTTATAAAAAATGGGAGCATCTCAGGTGCTAATTTTGATTCAACAAAAAACAAAAATCAATTATAAATCTTAAAACAACATTAACAATGAAAAATCAATCAACCTTCGCATTATCGTTTGAAAAGAAAACAATTGTATCTTTTGAAGATTCAAATAATGATAATAGCAAAATGGGAAAAATAGACACCAGCTGGGCAACTTCCCGTTTTAATTATTAAAAATATAGAATTCACCGTTTACCTCTTTACCATTTTAATTATCAAGCAACAAACCAAATCCTCAAATGAAACTAACTTGCCTCATAATAGATGATGAGCCTCTGGCAAGGAGTCTCGTAGAGAACTTCGCCAAGCGTACTAACAAGGTAACTGTCTTAGAGCAATTTGATGATTTGGATGCTGCTTTCAATTATCTCGAAGAAATAAAGTATGACGTAGATTTTATCTTTTTGGATGTTCAAATTAGACAAGAATCCAGTATTCTTTTGTTAGCCCAAACGGGTAAAGACAAGGAGGTTAGAATTGTTTTTACCAGTGTGTACCCTCCAAACCTATTTAAAAACTATGATATTCGGTATTTTGAGTGGTTACAAAAACCCATTCCATACCGTGATTTTGAAGAAGTGATCCAAAAGCTAAGTCTTGATAAACAAACAAGACTTAGCCAGGATGCTTCATCAGATGAAAATTAAGCCGATTTGCAAGATTATAATACTTGTTACCTCTAAACTTTTAATAAAGATTAATTACTTTTTACCTCCAAACCCTTAATAAAAATGGAGTGTCCTTCTTATGTAACGTATATATAAATACGTTACATAAGAATAGTATAATCAGTATCACATTAATTTTCAAAAAAACAGTAGAAACTTAAAAACTTAAAAACATGGACAAGACAGTATTAACAATGATTGAAAACTTGAAACAGAAAACGGGTCATTCTTTGGAAGAATGGAAAGTTGTCATTTTAGGTCAGAGTTTATCTAAACATGGAGAAATCGTTAAATTTCTCAAAGAACAACACAATGTAACACACGGGTATGCTTCCGAAATTGCCCTAAAAGTATTAGGCTCTGATGCTGATTCTACTGCTGACACCGATGGATTAATCCAAAATCAATACAAAGGGAAAGAGCATTTAAAACCATTTTATGAGAAACTAATTGCCGAAATTCAAACCTTTGATGGTGATTTTGAAATTGCTCCAAAGAAAACCTATGTTAGTTTAAAAAGAAAAAAGCAGTTTATCATTTTAAATCCCGCTTCAAAAACAAGATTTGAAATAGGTTTTAATTTGAAAGGCACAGAAGCAAAAGGTAAGTTAGAAGCTGAAAAACCAGATGGTATTTGTTCGCACAAAATCTGTCTTGCTGACATTAGTGAAGTGGATGGAGAAGTAATTGGTTGGATTAAAATGGCTTTTGATAAGGCAGCATAATGAACTGTGATATTCATCATAACACCAATTTGATAATTGATACGGAAAATTACGGAAATTGTCCCTCAAAAGGACGATTTCTGTTAATTGTAAACAGGAATTTTGGGGTTATATAGTTTCTTATTTCACTAACTTCTCCTTCAATTCCTCAGCCCGTTTTCGCCCACCTTGATAGTTTGGGTCAATAGAAATAAGTACCTGTAACGAATTAGTTTAAACGATTACTCATTTTGACCCAATGTCCAAAATCCCTCAATTATCAATAGCGAGGGGTTTAATCGCATCAGCGAACCGCCTCGCTATTGATTAAAAATCTGTATTTCCGCCAAATAGTACATAATTCCGAAAAATAATTCATCTAAACCATTACAAGTAACGTGTAAACAATAAGTTGGCGTTTTTGTCAAGCCTTTTTGGCGTAATCCTTCCCAGCTTTTTCGTTAAATAGCGTTGCTATTCGCCTCAAAAGTTGGTTGTCTTACGCCAAAATGGCTAAGACAAATTACACCAACTTATTATTTACACGTTACAAGTTATTATTTACCTATTCCTTAGTCAATAATTTATCCAACAGAATACTAAATACTCGCTCAAACTGTATTTATTTATGTGATTTGAGCGAGTATTATTTTTAAATACTCACTCAAACATAAAAAATTTACTATATTTGAGCGAGTATTTTTATGCTTTTGGGGATATAAATATTCATCAAAACAAATAAAATGATGGCAGAAGATAACTTTTTTATAGGAAGAGAGGAACAGCAAAAAGCTGTTCAAGTTCATTTAAACAAAAATGGGGCATCTTTGGTAGCCATTTTGGGGCGAAGGCGAGTAGGCAAAACCTATTTTGTAAAACACATCTTAAAAGATAAAGCCTATTTTCATTTTACAGGAATTCAACATGAAAGTAAAGAACGATTGTTGAAGGAGTTTTCTGTAAAAATTAATGAAGCAATAGAAAATAAAATATTTCTTAATCCGCCAACTGATTGGTATGAGGCTTTCAGGCAGTTAAAAAATGTGCTTGAAGCCAACTATGGCAATAAAAAGAAAATAATTTTTTTAGATGAATTCCCCTGGATGGAAAGCCATGCGTCTAATTTTTTATCCGCTTTTGAATATTTTTGGAACGATTGGGCTGTCAATCAAAATATATTAATTATCATCTGCGGGTCATCAACTTCTTGGATGATAAAAAATGTAATAAATAATAAATCGGGCTTGCACAACCGAGTATCTGAATACTTTAAAATCCAGCCATTTACCCTCAAAGAAACGGAACAATTTTTACTAAAAAAGTATATTTCTCTCTCACGGTACGACATTGTTCAACTTTATATGGCAATGGGAGGTGTGCCGCATTATCTTGATATGATAAAAAAAGGGGAGTCGTTTGCAGTTTTTATTGATAGACTGTTTTATGATAAAGATGCACCGCTGAATATTGAATACAACAATCTATTCAAGGCATTATTTACGCACTATCAAAACTATGAATTAGTGATTGAAACGCTTTCTAAAAAAAGAAAAGGTCTCACACGACAAGAAATCATAGAAGCAACTGGGTTATCAAACGGTGGTGGAATTACCAAAATTATCACGGAATTAGAAGAGTGTAATTTTATAAGGTTTCAGATGCCATTTAGTCAAAAAAATAAAGATGGACTGTACATTCTTAATGACGAATATTGTCTGTTTTATCATCATTTTATACAAAAAAACGTTCAAAAGGGGCAATTCATAAGTATTTATAGTACGCCCAAAGTTCGTTCATGGATGGGTTTAGCCTTTGAATTGCTGTGCATTAAACATGAAAGTAATGTAAAAAAAGCCTTGGGAATCTCGGGTGTTTATACTGAAAGCTGTTCGTTTGCTTTAAAATCCACGGACGAAACACCTGGTTTTCAAATAGATATGATGATAGACCGTGCCGACCAAACCATCAATATTTGTGAGATGAAATTTTATAATCAACAATTAACTTTGACCCAAAAAGATGCCGACACACTTCGAGAGCGGAAAGCAAGGTTTCAGAATTATACCAAAACAAAGAAAAATGTAATGCTAACGATGATAACTCCTTTTGGAATTTCAGAAAATAAGCACAGCTTGTCAGTGGTTGATAATTCAATATTACTTGATGATTTATTCTGAAAGATATGGTTATAAAAAGGTAACTATAAACTGCCCCGCAAACGGCTCAAATGCCTTTGGGTGATGCCCAGATAAGAGGCTCTATAGTTCAGGGGGACATTTTTAGCAATATTTGGCATTGCTTTCAAGAATTTATGATAACGTTGTTCAGCCGAGAGGTTTGTATCCGTGAGGATACGTAAGGATTCAGATTAAAGCCCCAGCTTCAATCCTGCATTGTGTTTTTTAATATCCTCAATCCGAGTATATCGCTGAATCATGGTGGACGTTTTGTGCTTAGATTGTCGCATAATTTCGGAATCATCCGCTCCATTTATTTTAGCAATCGTAATGAATGATGCACGCAAGGAGTGGGCAGAAAACTCTTCGCCAAAATAGGTTTTCACTAAGTCGTTCACCGTTTTGTCGGTGAGTCTATCCGTGGTTAATCTATCACCTTTTCGTACTCTTACAAACAAAGCATCTGATATTTTATCCATTCTTTCAATCCATTTTTTTAAAGTTCTGATGGGGCATAAAACTGATTCTGGACTATAAAAAATGGCTTTTTCTTCATTATCACCGTATTGATTAGTCTTTGATTTTTGTAAAGAAATAATCAATCCTTCATCCGAAAAAGTTAAATCTTCGACATTCAAACTCACTAATTCCGACCGTCTGAATGCTCCCGTAAAACCCAACAATAACAAGGCTTTATTTCGTAAATTGGCGTTTGTTTCAGTATCAAATTCACGCAATAATTGCTTTAAGATATGAAGTTTAAAAGCGGGTGCTTGTTTTTGTCTAACCCCTTTTGTCCGCTTGATTCCCTCCATGACCACTCTAAAAATTCGATTTTGAGTAGGGGAATCTAAATTATTTAATTGATGTAATTTTGAAATAGCTGCCAATCTTCGGTTGATGGTTGCCCATTTGTAATCATCTGCCAAATGTGAAACATAAGCCGCCAATGTTTCGGGCGAGACTGGAAAAGCCACTTGTCCATTCGTTTCACACCAATCAGTAAAATTTTTCAAATCTGCTTTGTATGCCCGTTGAGTATTTATCGCTCCCGCCAAACCTAATCGTCCATATTCATAAATTTTCTCCGTTAAGTCTTTCGAAATACCAATCGCTGAAATATTGGGGGTAATTTGAAGCACGAAGTTTGATTCCATGATTTGAGTGATTTTTCTACAAAGTTAATCACTTATAATAATGTATTCGCCAAATTTAAGGAAGTCTTCGCTTGAAGCGAAGACTTCCTTAGAAGCCGTTTTAAAATATATTCTGAATAAAATCTGACTGTATTTTTTGAGTAGCAGAATCATATTTTTTAAGGAATATACAGCGTATCTTGTGTAAAAATATGATTTTGATAGTCAGAATAAGACAATCGGAATTTGTCGTACGATATTTTAAAACGGCTTCTTATTGATTCAAAAATACTGTCTAATAATATTGACATCTTATCTTTTTTGCCTTAATTCTAAGACGTTTTCAATCAAACTGAATATTATTAATTTAGACTATAATTACTGACTGTCGTCAGTAATTATAGTCATTAGAAAAAATAATGTCCATTTTTTTGTATAAAATTATTGGCATTATAACTTTTTTTGCCATAAATTTATGACAAATTAAAACTAATAAAATATGCTATCCCACGATAAATCCATTTTATTTCTTCGTAGAAATCCAGCATTATCCATTTCTATTCTTGAAAAAGAGGCAGGACTTCCAAACAGTACCTTAGCAAAAGCTCTCGGCGGTGATAGAATTTTGAATGCCAAACATCTTAATGCCTTATACCCAATATTAATAAAATATGGTTATAATCAATCTCAGTACAAAAAAGCGAGAGTGATTTCAATTGTCAATCACAAAGGAGGAGTAGGGAAAACTACAACCACTATCAATTTAGGAAAGGCTTTGGTTAAGTTAGGATTCAAAGTTTTATTAATTGATATGGATTCCCAAGGAAATTTATCCCAATCACTTGGTATAGATAACCCCGAAAAACAAGTAGTAAATGCTCTCTTAAAAAATGAAGATTTACCTGTTGCTATAATTAATGAAAACTACCATTTATCTCCAAGTGATTTAGAATTAGCTTATGCAGATTTGGAACTGGTACAAGCAGTTGGTGGTGTCAATCAATTAAAAAATAAGTTAAATCCTCTCCGAGAATTATACGATTATATTTTTATTGACTGCCCTCCTGCCCTAAATATATTCACAAATTCTGCTTTGGTTGCTTCTAATGGATGTTTAGTAACATTACAACCAGAAGTTTCTGCCATGAAAGGTGTCAATAATTTATTTGAACGAATTTCACAAGTCAGAGAAAGAATCAATCCAGAATTAGTAGTGGAAGGAATCGTTCTAACAATGGTGGATAAACGGTTAAAAGTTCACCGTGATATGATTGAATATGTAAATCAATCATTGAGTAATTTTAAAATTTATAATACACAAATTAGAATAAATGTTGCCCTTAAAGAATCTCAAATATCACAAATTAACATATTTGATTACGATAATAATTCTAACGGAGCAAGCGACTACATGAATTTAGCGAAGGAATTTTGTTCAAATATTTAACCCATAAATAATCAAAAAATGCAAAAGAAATATATGGGTAATTTTGGAGGAACTTCAATTATCAAAGACCAAAGCCTTCTAAATCACGAAGCCATCAAACAACAGATAACTATTCTTGATGAACTACGTGACCTCATTCCCCCACTTCAAGCAGAAGAATACAATCAATTAGAAAAAAATATCTTGGCAGAAGGCTGTCGGGAGGCTCTGTTAATTTGGCAGACGACAGCAAATGTAATGGACACAAATTCTACGCAAACCTCAGCGGTTTATATTTTAGTTGATGGACACAACCGTTATGGTATTTGCTTGAAGCATAAATTGAATTTTAAAATTCATCTAATTTCTTTTGACACATTGAAAGATGTTAGAGACTATATGATTGATAATCAGTTAGGTAGAAGAAATTTAATACCTGAACAAGCGTCATATTTAAGGGGTTTAAGATACAATACTGAAAAACAAGAAAGAGGAAAATACCTTCGTAATGAGCATAAGGGTCAAAATGTCCCTTATGCTTTGGCAGATTCAAAAACAGAAAATTCGGGTGAAAATTTGGAAGGAAAGCATAAGGGTCAAAATGTCCCTTATGCTTTGGCAGATTCAAAAACAGAAAATTCGGGTGAAAATTTGGAAGGAAAGCATAAGGGTCAAAATGTCCCTTATGAGTCAATATCCAAAAAAGAATCAACTTCTGCACGGCTTTCTAAGCAATACAATGTTAGCGAAAAGACCATAAAACGAGACGCAGAATTTGCAGAAGGATTAAATTTACTATCACCCGAATTGAAAAAAAATATTTTATCTGGTCAAACAAAGGCTAAGAAATCTGATATACAGCAATTAATACAAGTTCAGAAACCAGAACAGCCAATTAATTCTTTGGATGAAATTTCAGAGCTAATTTCGGTTAATATGTCGAAAGATGTAAGCCAAATAGAACAAGATGGCTCAACAACGTTCATCTACAAAAATGACGATTCAAGGGAAAAACTATTGAAAAAAGTAAAAAAGAGTATCAAAAATGCTTCTGATTCGGATGTTACAGTTGAGATTAAGGGTACTTTTATTATTAAGAATGGATTAGTAGATGTTTGGAGAAAATTGCGTGGATTTTCGGAGGAAGTTATAATTGATGAAAAATTTACTGATAGAATATCAATTTTTCAGACAGTAAGTCTTGGAATAATTCGAGAGTTATAACAATAAAATTTATAAATATTTGATAATCAGTCATTTACAAAATAATTAATAGCTAATTATAACAATTTTAGGGATACAAATTTAGAAGTTTAGATTCTAAATTAAATGTGCCGTAAAATCGGATAAACCTGTTATAGTTGGATAATTATAACAGATTTAGGGTTTCAGGCGTACTTAATTATAACAAATTTAGGGAATGAGTTATTAGCTACTTTTTTTCTACGAATGGTTAAAAGAAGAAGTGCTGAATGGTAAAATGCCAATTTAGCAAAAACTATCTTAAACACCATTATTTTTAGTAATTTTTAAACATCCTGTTGTTGTATTTTATTCAATTTTTTGTATTTTATGTATTTTCTATTCTCGTAACTGTCTTATAATCAGATGATTATGAAGAGAACTATACCAATTTTAGGGTAAACTATACCGAAAATAGGGTAAACTATATCAAATTTAGGGTTGTACTATACCAATTTTAGGGTAAACTATATCAAATTTAGGGTAAATTATACCAAATTTAGGGGTCAGTAAAGTGTAAGTAAAATGAGCAAGCAAAAAAATACAGTTTTAAAAAATCAATCAGTGAAATTGGTTAGAAAATCGAATAATTTGGTTGAAGGAAAGTATCGTTTTGATATTTGGGAGATGAGAGTGTTCACAAAGATGCTCACGATGATATTACCAAGTGATGAAGATTTTAAGGAATATAGAATTTACCTTAAAGAAGTGATTGAAGATTTCAATATCGCTGCCGATAAACAATCGTACAGATTGTTGAAAGAAGGAGCCATCAAATTAATGAAGAAAGAAATTAAGATTATTCGTGATACAGACGAAGGGGAGAAGGAGTTTCTAACACATATTGCCGTTGGATTAGACAGCTTCACGAGTAAAACCCAAGGAAGTTATGTGGATATATCATTTCACCCCAAAATGAAGCCATTTTTATTGCAATTACAAACGCAGTTTTTAATGTATGACGTTAGGAATATATTGCAACTACAAAGTTCTTACTCTGTTAGAATTTATGAATTGCTGAAACAGTATGAAAAAATAGGTAGGAGAACTTTCAGCATTGATGATTTGAAAGAAACGCTTGCAGTGATGGATAAATACCCACTGTACGCCAACTTCAAACAGAGAATTATCATGAAGGCACAGGAAGATTTAGAGGCATTTACAGACATTAGATTTACTTTTGAAGAAATAAAAAAGGGACGTTCTATTCACTCAATCGTTTTCAACATTAAGTCAAATAAATCAATCGTAGAAGAAAGAAAACTACTTACGCCAATTATAACAAAAGTATTCGATGAAGATGTAAATAATATCGAAGTTTATAATCTTGTCAAGGAATTCCCTGGTGTGAATCAAAATACGATAAATGAATGGTTTAACAAATACAGTCAGGCTTATATTATTGAAAGAATAAATATATTGATAAAACAGCTCGCAAAGGGGAAAGAAATTAAAAATCCAATGGGTTATCTACAAAAATTGATGCTACACGAAACTTTATTTACTGGATTTGAAGAAAAAAAACCAAAAGAAAAGAAAAATAATGATCATGTCGGAAAATCAATTACTGAGCAAATAAATGAATTAGAATCGTTGAAAGTGTTTTATTATGAAGCACAGAATCAAATTATCAACGAATTTCTGCTGGCTAATAACAATGAAAAAAATCAAATTTTAGAATTTATACAATTAAGTCCGCATTATAATGCAAATCAAAGTTTGGAGGAAAATCTTCAAAGGGCTACATTGATAGCCATGATTAATAATAAAATAAGAAGTTCGCATCCGACACTATTTTTAGAAATTGACGAGAAATATCTTGAACATGAGAAGGTAATAAAAAACATTTTGAAAGATTTAGGGTACCAAGGCTAATTTAGATGCACCACTTTAAAACTTTTCTGATTCGTCATGGGAGGTCACTAAAACCAAGAAAATAGTTATAACCACACGTTTCAAGCCATTCAAAATTTGTATTATAACCATGAAACTCATGGAAAGATGAATTTGTCGTAGCTGTTGAGCAAAATTCAAAATTGAGTGCATTAAAAATTAAAAGTAAATCCAAATTACAATCATTTGAAAATCAATGAATTATCTACTAATTTATGGTAAATTGGGGAAAATAAGAGCCTTAGAAGCCGTTTTAAAATATATTCTGAATAAAGTCTGATTGTATTTTTTGAGTAGCGGAATCATATTTTTTTAAGGAATATACAGCGTATCTTGTGTAAAAAATATGGTTTCGATAGTCAGAATAAGACAATCAGAATTTGTCGTAAGATATTTTAAAACGGCTTCTTAGAATCCAATAAATATAAATAAACTGATAAGTGTTCAAGAATATTAAAATCTCGGCAAATATAATTTTGAACAAATTGATGAAAATTTGTAGCAAAAATTAAAATATTACTTACGATAAATAAACCTTATCGTAAGTAATTATCTTTGTATAAAACCCCCAAATCATGGAATCAACCTTTGCTCTTCAAATTAACCCAAGCATTTCAGCCCTTGGAGTTCCGAAAGACATAACCGAAAAAATGAATGAATATGGACGTTTGGGCTTGGCAGGTTCAGCCAATACCCAACGGGCGTACAAGGCGGATTTGAAAAATTTTAATGATTGGTGTGAAATGAACGGACAAATTCCTTTTCCAGTTTCGCCCGAAACATTAGCGGCTTACGTTTCCCATTTGGCGGATGATTGCAAATGGGCAACTATCAACCGAAGGTTGGCAGCAATTTCAAAATTACACCAAATGAATAATTTGGACACTCCTACTCAAAATCGAATTTTCAGAGTGGTCATGGAAGGAATTAAACGGACAAAAGGGATTAGACAAAAACAAGCTCCTGCCTTTAAACTCAATATTTTAAAGCAATTACTGCGTGAATTTGATACTGAAACGAATGCAAATTTAAGAAATAAAACCCTGTTATTATTGGGTTTCACGGGAGCGTTCAGAAGGTCGGAATTGGTGAGTTTGAATGTCGAAGATTTAACATTTTCGAAAGAAGGATTAATCGTTTCGTTACAAAAATCAAAAACAAATCAATACGGAGATAATGAAGAAAAAGCTATTTTTTACAGTCCAGAAGCGGTTTTATGCCCTGTGAGAACTTTGAAAAATTGGATTGAGAGAATGAATAAAACCTCGGATGCTCTGTTTGTAAGAGTGAGAAAAGGCGATAAATTAACGACTGACAGACTGACTGACAAAACCGTGAATGACTTAGTGAAAACCTATTTTGGTAATGAATTTTCTGCCCACTCTTTGCGTGCTTCCTTCATTACGATTGCTAAAATAAATGGAGCGGATGATTCCGAAATTATGCGACAATCCAAACACAAAACGTCGGCAATGATTCAGCGTTACACTCGGATTGAGGATATTAAAAAGCATAATGCGGGGTTGAAGTTGGGGCTATAAAATGACAATATAGCGAAATAATATTGTAGGATAGTTCTGTATGAGACTAACAATCGAATATCATTTTCATCAAAGTTTTGTATCCTTTTTGAAGGGTATAAAACCTATTTGACAAGGTGTTACATATTTGAGAAATTTTTTACTTTTATTCCTTTAAAGGATTCCATAACGCAGTTAAACTTTACCAAAATCAGTCGTCTTGTGTATTGTAAAATTGTATTGGATTTTCAAGACCGTAATTTATTGTATAAATATTTCATTAATAATAGTGACTAAATTGAGAAAATTCATATATTAGTGAAATCATTTTTAATATCGTAAGCAACCCTATGAATAACTCCAAATATCTCTATGGTGCCAGTGTCCAAGGCATTCAAGACTTTATCTTCAAAACCAATAAACTCAAAGAAATTGTTGGAGCAAGCGAATTGGTAGAACAAATCTGCACATCAAAATTCAAGAACTCAATAAAGTTCAAAGAAAAAAATCTTATCTTAAATGCTGCGGGAAACGTAAAATACATTTTTGAAACAGAACAAGATTGTAAAGACATGGTATTGAATTTTCCGAAGGAAATTATGGAATTTGCCCCTGGTATTACTATAAGTCAAGCCGTAGTAAAAATAGACGGTGAAAAAAAATTACCAGCCGCAATCAACGAGTTAGAAAAAAAATTAAAAGCTCAACGAAATAAAGCTACGCCGCCTTTTGAAATTGGCTATATGGGCTTAGAACGTTCGAGAAGAACAGGAGGAATTGCATTTAGAACAAAAGAACATAAAGATGACAATGAAGATAATCAATATGTATGTGAAGCAACATACATACAATCGAGTAGGAAGTAAGGAATTAATTTCCTTACTGTCCTCTCACACCACCGTACGTGCCGTTCGGCATACGGCGGTTTGTTAAAAGAATGGAATCTGTGTGCGTGTTCTTTCTTTGTAATAGTTTGAGAATCCTACATATCCTTTTCCCGCAAAGAATTTGTTGTCTAAACTTCGACTTAAAATGGGGCTGTGAGCCACTCGACAGTATTGTTTACTGCTGTGTCCCCATTGGTAAGCCTTCCCTTTTTCTATCCCAAGTTTTATCAAATTCTTAATGCGGGTTTTACCACTTTTCCATTCTTTCCAAATGCCCATTCGTAAACGAGTACGGGTAAAACCGTCCAAATCTTCCATAACTTTACTCGCATTGGATAAACGAAAGTAATTTACCCAGCCTGTGATGATGGGGTTCAATACCTTTATCTTTTGTTCGTAATTCAACCCAGCATTGCGTTGGGTTTTACTCCTGATTTTGGATTTCAACCGTTGGATGGATTCTTTGGTTATACGAATCAACCATTCGCCTTTGCTTTTGTAGAAGGAAAAACCCAATAGTTTACTTCGGGTTGGACGGCTCACTTTACTTTTAGCACGGTTTACTTTTAACAGTAATTTATTCTCTATATACTTCGTGAGATTCGCCAGCACTCGGTTGGCAGATTTATCACTCCGTAAATAAATACTAATGTCATCTGCGTATCGTACAAAGTTGTGTCCTCGATGGGTTAGCTCCCTATCAAGTTCGTCCAAGATAATGTTGGATAATAGTGGACTCATAGGGCTTCCTTGCGGTGTCCCTTCCGTTCTTTGGCTTATCATACCCCCTTCCATTATTCCACTTTTTAAGTACAAACGTATCAGCTGCAGTAGATTTGTATCGGCTATTCGTATGCTCAATGTACTCATTAAACGGTCGTGATTTACCGTATCAAAGAACTTCTCTAAGTCCAATTCTGGGCTGAAATCACCATTTGGGCCTAAAATAAAATAAGGCTTGTAATTCATTGGTTTTCAGAACTTTGCAAATTTCGTTCCTGCCCCATTTCTTCTAAATATCGGTAAACTGTTGCTCTCCCCACCCCAATAATTCCTGCAATTTCGATGGCAGATTTCTTCTGTTGGTATAACATGACTGCCGTTTCTGCCTTTTTCTTGGCTTCTGGACTCAATCCCTTCTTTTTTCCACCCATTCTACCCCTTGCTTTGGCTGCCGAAAGCCCCGCTTTGGTGCGTTCTCGGATGGTATCTCGCTCAAATTCAGCTAATGACCCAAAAATATTCAATAATAATCGTCCTTGAACCGTAGAAGTATCAATAGAATCTCTTATTGAGGTGAAATTTACTTTTTTTACCCTAAAAATTTCTACCAGATTTATCAGTTCTTTTAATGACCGTGCCAATCGGTCTAACTTCCAAACCATTACCGAATCTCCTTCTCGAAGATTCTCAATCATTTTGATTAATTGAGGACGCTCTTTTCCCGAAGACACTTTTTCTTGGTAAATCTTCTGACATCCCAATTTGGTCAATTCATCGGTTTGTAAATCTAAATTTTGGTCTTGGGTCGAAACTCTTGCATAGCCTATAATCATAATTCTGTCTCATTAACTCATCAACATTTCACTTTTTCATTTTTGTTTTGCAAGATAGCTATTTGAGACGGCATAATGCCGTATTTTTGTATTTTTATCATCGTTTGTCTCATTCTCATAGAATGCACGTCTTATGAGACCCATTTTCAAAACCAATTTAATTTTATGAGTCGTATCAAACTCTTGCAACCACAAGAAATTATTGTATTCAACCAAGCCCCAATACTCAATATTGAAGAAAAAGCCCATTACTTTTCTCTGTCTTCAACATTTGAGGGAGAGTTCAAAGGATTGAGAGATGGTTACACCAAAATTGGTTTTATTCTCCAAATGGGTTATTTCAAATATTCAGGGCGATTCTACGAAATAAATCAATTTCACCCCAAAGATATTGACTACGTTATCAAACAATTAGATTGGAAAGGATGGGAAGATAAAAGGAAACTTTTTAAGGATAATTATAGCGTTCAGATTGCTTATTCACATCGAATAAAAATATTAGAACTTTCTGGTTGGTCTTCTTTTGAAGAGAAACAAACAGAATTCAATCATCGGATTCGCTTGTTGATTGACCAGCAATTATTGCCCCGAAAAGTTCTATGGAAATCTCAGGAATATTTATTCAATAATCGGATAGAATCCCCTTCTTATGATACTTATCGAAGGGCTATCTCTCAGGCACTCATTGATTCATCGGAAGAAATTTCAGCAACGCTATTCAAACACCTTTCTGACCAAGATAGAGGGGTTTTGGATTTATTTATTCTTCGAGATAAAAGTTATCAAAAAACAGAAATAGCTTCTTTCAGAACAGTTATCCAGTCCCTAAGACCTTCTGATATAAAGGAAAATGTGGTGATTTTCAAAACCTTGAAAGACCGATTAGTAAGGCTTAATTATTTGGTAAAAAAGCTAAATTTAACGGATGCCGTCATTGATTATCACGCCCATTGGGCGAGTATTGCCGATACCCAAAAGTTAGCGGCTCACTCGGATAAATATCTGTACTTACTTTGCTTTCTGATCCATCAAGTCAGAATTAGGAATGATTTTTTCATGGACACTATCCTTCAATGCGTTAATTCAGCTAAGAAATATTCGGAAAGATTAGAAGTAAAAGATTACTTTGAGAATCGCAAACAGCGAACAAAAGCCATGAAGCTGTTGGTAGAGTCTCGTAAGGATTATAAGCAACAAGTTGAAGCCATCAAAACTATCGTCAAAAGCCCCCATGATGCTCAACAGAAGGTAGATTTCATTGAGGATCTCTTTGAAGTTAGCAATACGTAAC
>JAXHOK010000056.1:0-19423 GCA_034519515.1 Arcicella sp. | reverse complement strand
GTGTACTCGTTCCAGTTGTGTGCTCTCTTACTACGAGTACCTTCGGCGAGATGCTCGTTCAAATCTCTTCCAACTAAAAACTACCTCTTTAACGGTTGGAACAGGATGTATCTCAGTTATCACAAGTATAACATCAGGCAATTGGGAAGACACAAGCACTTGGAATTTTAACAGAATACCAAGTGTTGCTGATATTGTGATTATTAATGATAAGCGTAACGTCCTCAATTAGCATACTAATGGTGCTAATGCTAAAAAAGTGGAGACACGTAACAATGCGAAAATTATTTATAATAATGCTACGAAGCTGAAATTGGGGTTTTAGTAAAATTACCCACTCCTTTTACTCTCCTCTTTTGGATTACAAATCCGAAAGAGGAGATAATAAATCCAAACAAATATAATTTCTACTCTCCCTCCACCTCAAACCCACTTTTCAACATCAATTCCCAAACATTCATTTCAATATCATCAATCACATAAAAGGGAATATCCCAAAGTTGAAATTGCCATTTTTGGAGGTTATCGGCAATCAAAACTCCTCTGTGAAGAAGAAAATACCCAAATTACTTTCATTGGTACTAAGCCACTGCAAAACCAGTATATTGCCGTGCATGGGCAGGATGAAAGCCTAATACAATATCAGTGGAAGGAACGCCCTTCTTGATGAGTTCTTCGGCAACTAATGTATCGGTATTATTAACTAAAATCCAAATTCTACCGTTTGGTTTTATATCAAAATGAAAGACAACTTGATAGATAAAACGTTTCTCAAACCAGCCCGTTTCCACTAACTGAAAGTGATTATTCTTAAAATCAGTAACTACTTGTAATTCAATAGTTCCCAAGTCTTTTGAAATAGATTCTTCTACCAAAAAATCGGTCAAAATTTTCTGGTATTTCTTTATCTTTCTATCCATTGTATGATATTTTTATTTTCAGAATCAAAAATAATTAGATTAATATTGAAGTGAATACAGAGTTTTTCAATATCAATATCCTTGAAAAAACTTTGATAAATTTCGTCCGTAATTGCCAAATAGAGTTTTCTGTCGGGGTCTCTGGTCTCTAAAAAGTATCTATAAATGCCATATTGACCAAAAGCTGCGTGGAAATCGTAAGTTACAGATGAACCTAAAAAACTCTTGATTTCAACTGCAATATGCTCAACACCTCGTTCCGCAATAAGTATTTTCTCTGCTCCCAAATCTATTTCATAAGGCTTACTCTTAGAACTTCGATTCAACAGATACGGGTCATGTGTAATCTGCCAACCGTCTTTCTCTAATGCTTCTCTAACGATTTGATGATAAATATCTTTTGCCATAAAGTAAAATTACTGAAAAATTAGATATTGTTAGCCTATGATTTGAAATACATCAAAACCCCCTCACCCACCACAACATTTCTTAAACTTCTTCCCACTCCCACATACGCAAAGGGTATTGCGGTCAATAGTGATTTTTGGGGGAGTGATAACATTTCCATCCACAAAAAACCATCTTCCTTCCTCTTTTTTGAAAGAAGACTTTTCGTGATGAATATGAGCAATTCCCTTGCTGTCCTTGTAATAAGCCTTGAATTCTACTTTCCCTATGTCATCGTCTCTGAGTCCGTTTTGGGTACTGATAATTTCTAATTTTTGCCAAGAACTTTCCTTTGCCCACGTTTCAATGTCAGCCTTTGAAAAATTGGATTTTGTTGAAAAATGAGTGCTATCTATCAAATATTGAGCATCCATTACCTCGTAAGCCGAATACCTCGAACGCATCAAACTTTGGGCTGTTTCTGCTTGTTTTGTGCCTTCGATGATGGGATTGCAACATTCTTCAAAAGTGAGATTTGAACCGCAAGGGCAGTTGTTTTCCATAAATAGCTTATAAAAAAATTGGCATGATTAAACTAAAATCTAAGATAAAGAAATTAGTTTGACCATGCCAATTTTCATAAAAAGTAATCGTCAATAAAACAACCACTCAATAGCTTTCGGAAACTCCTTGCCCCATTGATCTTCTGAATGTTTGCCTTCTGGATTGAGCGAAAGATTAATCTGAGTTTTCTTAACTCCTTGACGTTCAAATGTTTGCTTTAGTTTTTCCACACTTGGAATCATAGATTTGCTTTCCTTTCCGCCCGCATATACATAGATGCGAGTAGGCAGATGCGAAAGAAAATCAATGGCATCAAAATAAATATTGGGTGAAATCCACAAGGAAGGAGAAAACACCATTAACCGCCCAAAAGTTTCGGGAAACATCAACCCTGCGTAAATACTGATTAATCCCCCTAATGAACTTCCGCCAATGCCCGTAGATTCACGGTCGGGCAGAGTTCTGAAATTTTTATCAATGTAAGGCTTTAAAGTTTTTGCTAAAAATTGGGCGTACTTTCTACCTTGTCCTTTGCCTAGTTTTTCGTTACTGTAAGGTGAATACTCTTGAAAACGTTGTTCTTCTCCGTGGTCAATTGCTACAATAATTACGTCACCATGCCCACGTGCTGACAAAACTGCTAATTGTTTATCAATACTCCAATTGCCAAAAGATGAACCTTCGCCAAAGAGATTCTGGGCATCTTGCAGATAAATAACGGGATATTTTTTGTTGGACTTTTCGTAATTATGAGGCAAAAGAATGTAAACTGGACGTTTTCTTCCCAACTGCGGTATCTCAAACTCATTTGAAATTAGACGGACTTCGGGCAATAAATTTTCGGGAAGGTTTTGACCATCTAACCGCCAGTGAGGGACAAAATCGTGGAAGACACCGCCCTTACTTTTGGCAACACGGTTTGGCGTAGGATTGCCAAATTCGTCCAATTCTACTTGATTCCAACCCCCTTTTGTATATTTGTACTCAAAGGTTTCGGGCAGTTTTATGTTATCGGGAAACTTCAAAAGGTATTTCCCATCTTCAACTTTTTTAAGTTCAAGTTCCTCTCTATCAGGCAACCATTGATTAAAATTTCCTGAAAGAAACACGGGTCGTTCGTCAGCAACGGGTGTCGAAAGTTCAAAGTATAATACGCTTTTACTCATTAAATTTGTGGTTGTGTTCGACTGTAAAATTAAGCCAGAATTTTTTTAAATGGTCAATTATTAGGCTTCCTGCTTCTTAATTTTTGATTTGTAAAGAAAAAAAACTCAATATTGAGGAAATTGTTTTCTTAAAAATGAAACATACACTTTTGACAGCTTTGTATAAAAGTTTCCTTAAATTCCCAGTAATATTCGTTTTAAGACGATAACTTGATAATTAATACTCATTTTACGAGAAATTTTATGCCAAAAATGAAATTTTGCCCACAATGTGGCAAACCCCTTGAAACAAAATTCAGAGATGACCGTGATCGTTTGCAATGTATAGACCAAAGTGAAGAGTGTGGTTATGTTTTTTGGAATAATCCCACGCCCGTTGTGGCTGCCATTGTGGAACACGAAGGCGATATAATTTTAGCCCGAAATGCTGCTTGGCCCGAAGGCTGGTTTGCCCTTATCACGGGTTTTTTGGAAGCTGGTGAAACGCCCGAAGAAGGCGTTTTGCGAGAAGTGAAAGAAGAATTGAATCTTGATGGCGAAATTGTGGAATTTGTAGGATTATACGAGTTTCACCGCATGAATCAGCTCATCATTGCGTATCACATAAGGGCAACGGGTGAAATAAAGCTGAGTGAAGAACTGATTGATTTCCAACGCAAAAAAGACCATGAAATACGCCCTTGGGCAGCGGGAACGGGTAAAGCAGTACAAGATTGGCAAGCAAAACGGGGAATTTTTAATGAAGTGATTTCGCTCGGTAAACGGTAAATGGCGAACGGTAAACGGCTTTGTCGGTAAATTTTTTCCTCAAAACCGTTTACCGTGTACCGTTCACCCTTTACCTTGTTACATTTTTTTCAAGAAATTATGCAATTTATTCAGGAATATTTCTAATTTTAGGATCTAATTTTTCAGATCAAATGAACCTCAAAAAGTCCATAGCGATAATTTTTACCTTCGCAGCCCTAAGTAGCTGTGAGGTAGCGGATTATGTGCAACCGACAGAACTGCCAGAGGCTTCACAGATTGGAAAACAGACTTTTGGCGTGAAAATTAATGAAAGTATTTGGACTCCTTTTCAACGGTATAAATCAAATCCAAATTTCAAACCCGTGCCTGTGGTGTGGGGGCGGTATCAGAATGAAACTTTACGATTGACCGTTACCAATCAAGAAACTCGTGAATCAATGAGTTTTATGATTGATAAAGTGAAAGGCGTTGGAACGTATAAATTCATGACTTATTTTCCAAAAAACTCCATTGAATTTACGCCTTTTGCCAGTGTGTATCAGCGTTGTGTAGGGGAAAAATGTGGAGAATATTCAATTGATCAAAATGCTGAAAATGAAGTGATTATCACACATTTTGACTCTGTTTTAAAGATTTATTCAGGGACTTTTAAAGTAACTTTTCAGAATATAGATAATCCTGCGGAGGTATTTACATTGAAAGATGGACGATTTGATTTGAAGGGGGAGTGAAATATTAAATAAGTAAAGTCCATCACTTAGAAAATGATGCTTTCGGTTTAACTTGCGGTAGATTCTTAAAACATAAAGATTTCTTCCGCTATGATACGCAAAGTACTCAAATGGTCTTCAATAAGTCTTGTTACATTATTAGTTTTGTTATTTTTTCTGCCGATGATTTTTCCAGAAAAAATAAGTCAAGCCGTTAAACAATACGCCAACGGACATCTCAACGGCGAATTGAATTTTAAGGAAGCCAATCTTTCTTTTTTCCAACACTTTCCCGCTCTTACGCTTACCCTGACTGATTTTTCATTGAAAGGCTCACAACCTTTTCCGAATGAAAATCTGGTTTCTTCCAAAGAAATTGCTCTTGGTATTAATCTCAAAGCCTTGATTTTTTTGAAAAAAGTAAATATCAATCAAATCTATCTTTCAAATGCCGAGGTTAAGGTTTTGGTGAATCCAAAGGGTGAAGCTAATTACAACGTTTATAAATCAAGTCCCGAGACTAAAACCAGTCCCCAAAGTACCAGCAGTGCCTCTCTGTTTTTGGATAATATAGACATTAAAAATGCCCATCTTATCTACAACGACCAGTCGGCTCAGATGTTGATTGATGCTCGGGGATTCAATTATTTGGGTAAAGGAAGTCTCGAAAATGCCATGCTCAATATCTACACCAAAGCCCAAATTGATGCCTTTGATTTTAACCTGAGTGGAGCTGAATACCTAAAAGCCAAGAAAATTGATGCCGACCTCATTACTCGGATAAATACAAATTCGTTAGCCTTTGTTTTTGAACAGAATAACCTGTTAATCAATCAATTACCTGTTGATTTTAGGGGTTCATTTGATTTTTTGAAGAATGGATATTTGATGGATTTCAGTATCAAATCCAACAATAGTAACCTCGCTGATGTCTTCACAGCGTTTCCGCCTACCTACGTGCAATGGCTCTCGAAGACGGATATTAGAGGGAAGGCGGATTTTTTGATGATGCTCAAAGGAAAATATATCGTAGCCGAAAATGCCAAACCCGATTTGCAGATAAAACTTAATATCAGAAACGGCTACGTGAATCATGATAAAGCTCCTTTTCCTGCTTCCAATTTATCGTTACATTTAGACACACAATTGCCCGCCCTCAATACCGACCAACTCAAATTGACGGTTGATTCGCTATTTTTTAATATGGGAAAAGATTACTTTAAGGGTATTGTCAAAATGCAAGGACTCCAAAAACCGATGGTGGACATCAATGTTCAGTCGGCATTGGATTTGGGAAAACTCCACCGAGCCTTGGGATTGAGGGATTTTTATGTGGGTGGCGTGTTAAGTTCCGACATCAAAGCCAAAGGATTACTTGATTTAGCCAAACATAAATTGCCCGTTTCGCAAGGACGACTGGTTTGGCAAAATGGTTCGCTGAGAACGCCTTATTATCCCCATCCTATCGAAAAAATAAACCTCATCGCCAGCATCGCCGAACCCACGGGACAGTATAAAGATTTAATGGTTAATATTCCTTCAAGTTCGTTCGTCTTTGAAGGTAATCCATTTAAAATCAACGGATTATTTAAAAACATTGATGACATCACTTATCAGGTAAGAGTCAAAGGAACGCTTGATTTGGGTAGAATTTATCAGGTTTTTGCCCAAAAAAACCTTCGTGTGAATGGTTTGATAAAAGCCGACGTTTCGCTCAAAGGCAAGCAAAGTGATGCTACCAACGGGCATTACGACCGTCTGCAAAACAGTGGCATATTGTTCTGTAAAAATGTAAATATCACTTCCGAATACTTACCTAAACCTTTTTTGGTAAAACAGGGTAATTTTGGCTTTGACCAGAACGATATGAATTTCCAAAATTTCAGAGCAATTTATGGTAAATCGGATATGCAATTGGAGGGTAAAATGCAGAACGTTATCAACTTCGTGCTGTCGGATAAAGCCGTAGTGAAAGGTGATTTTAGTATTAATGCCAAGCGGTTATTTGTGGATGAATTTATGTCGGCAACGCCCAATAGTTCTAATTCTTCAACGCTTTCGACGGGTGTGGTGGTGATACCAAATAATTTTGATTTCAAGATTAAATCAAACATTGAACAGGTTAATTTTCAAGGACTTAACGTTGATAGTGTGCGGGGGAATTTGTTGGTAAATCACGGTAAATTGATGCTCCAAGATGGCAACTTCGAGATGATAGGTACGAAGGTAAACATGAATATTAGTTACGAAAGCCTAAACCCTAAAAAAGCCTTGTTTGACTACGAAATCAAGGCGAAAGACTTTGATATTCAACGGGCTTATCGAGAAGTAAAACTGTTCAGAGAGATGGCAACCGCTGCCGAAAACGCCGAAGGAATTGTCTCGTTAGATTATAAAATTGCGGGACGATTGGACAGTAAAATGCAACCCGTTTTCCCCTCGCTTGTGGGTGGAGGTATATTGTCGGTGAAAGACGTAAAAATGAAGGGCTATAAATTATTGAGCGTTGTGAGTAAGCAAACCAGTAAAGAGGGCTTTGAGAATCCGAATTTGAAGGATGTAAAAATCAAAACCCAGATTAAGAATAATATCATGACCATCGAGCGGTTCAAATTCAAAGTAGCGGGTTTTCGTCCACGCATTGAGGGAACGACCACTTTGGACGGTAAACTTAACCTCAAAATGCGGCTGGGACTTCCTCCGCTGGGCATCATAGGGATACCCATGACTATCACAGGCACACAAACCGACCCCAAAGTAAAGGTTTTTGGAAAATCAGAGAAATTGGAAGAGACCGAGGATAAGGAGGTTGAGGAGTAAAAATGACATAACTCGCCAAAAATTTATCTTTTTAACGATTTTGGCGAGTTATGTCATTTTGACGAATTATTTTCAACATTATTCACTTTAAACGCTCCCTCGCAAAATCCCCACCGCCTCCTCCATTTCCCGAAAATTCATGCTCGCAAAGCCCATTCTACAAGCGTTTAAATTTGGGTAAGCCAAGCCATTAGATAGATAGAGTCCTTTTTTACCCACTTTTTCTGAGAGTTTTTCTAAGGAAATTTTCTTGTCAAATTTAGCCCAAATTGCCATTCCGCCATCTGGAATTTTGAAGTCTATGAGACTACCTAACTGCGTTTTGAGCAAATCATAAGTAAAATCTCTTCTTTCTCGGTAGGTTTTTAGGGCTTTGGCAGTATAACGTTTTAGCGTTCCGTCTTCCAACATATCGGCTAAAATTAATTCTAAAATGGTATCACCTTGTCGGTCGATGATTCTTCGATATTTGGCTAATTCTTCAATGATGTCTTGTTTTGCCACAATGTAACCAACTCTGAAAGTAGGGGCAATTCTTTTGGTGAATGAACCTAAATAAATTACTAATCCATGTCTATCGGCACTGGCTAAGGGCAAAACTGGACGGTTTGAATAGTGATAATCATAGTCATAATCGTCTTCAATGATGTAGAAACCGTATTTTTCTGCCAAAGCCAAAAGTTTAATTCTTCGTTCGGGTTTGAGCGTTACCGTAGTCGGGTGATAATGATGCGAAGTGATATAAATCGCTTTGATAGATTTTTTTTCACAAATTTCTTCAATGGCATCTACCACAATTCCGTCTTCGTCAATCGGGATAATATTTAGCTTTAAACCCAAACTTTCAAAGGTCATATTGGCGGCTGGATAATTTAGTTCGCCTACCAAAATTTCATCATTTTTTTGAAAAAGAGCCGTTCCAATCAAATAAAAAGCCATCTGACTGCCCCGAGTTGTGATGATATTTTCGGGCAGAATATTCATGCCCCGAGTTTCATTCAAGAACGTTGAAAAGACCTCACGAAAACGTGTATGCCCGTAAGGATGAGTGTATTGCAGAAGTTCAGAATCGCCAAATTTAATGTAGTGAGCATACAACCGAGCCAGTTCTTCACGAGGAGCAAGGCGGATATCGGGCAAGCCGTCATTAAATGCCAAGCGATGCGAAATAACGGGCGGAATCTTGATAGTTTTGTTTTGAGGAATGATTAATGTAGGAATTTTAACTTCGTCTTTTTGATTCTTTTTTGAGAAAGAAATTGGTCTTACGGTCGGCAGATTTTGGGCAATAAACGTTCCTTTTTTCGGAAAAACCTCAATCCAGCCTTCTGCATAAAGTTCTTCGTAAGCTGCAATGACCGTTTTTCGATGTACATTCAATAAATCTGCCATTTGTCGAGAGCCCAATAGTTTCGTGCCTGTTTTCAAAATTCCCGATTGAACATTTCGAGAAATCCCATTCGCTATCTGCACATACAAGGGCAAAGAAGATTCAGAATTGAGTTCGAGTAATGTTTTGAAAGGAATTTGCATCTGGACTACTTGATTGAGTAAAAGTGGATGAATATTACAATCCAGTAAAGGTATAATTTTGTGGGGAGAAGTAGAAAGTTTATGAGTCAAAAGTTTATGAGCATACATTGCCTGCAACTCATAAACCTTCAACTCATGTGCTCATAAACTCCAAAACAAAATGGAAATAACATATCAAACCGAACCCAACCTAAGCGTTGCCGAATTTAGAGACCTTTTGGTGAGAAGTACCCTCGGCGAAAGGCGACCTATTGACGAACCCGAACATTTAGAAAAAATGTGTAAAAATGCCGACATCATACTCACGGCACGTTTTGAAGGAAAATTAGTGGGTATTTCTCGCTCATTATCCGACTTTGCTTTTGCCACTTATTTGTCGGATTTAGCGGTTGATACGGAGTTTCAACATGTAGGAATTGGTAAAAGATTAATTGCCGAAACCAAGAAACTCGTTCCCGATGGCAAACTGATTTTGTTAGCCGCCCCAGCCGCCCGAGGGTATTATCCCAAAATTGGCATGATCCAATTTGAATATGCTTTTTATATTGATAATTTGGAAGAGTTGAAGTTATAAAATGTTGGAATTCAGCTTATTATAAATATTTTAGGTAGATTGTTTTCCGAACATCAAGCATCGAAAAACGAATATCGAAAACCAGACATCGAAAATAATGTTAGAAAAAACACCCCGCACCACGCCCAGCCGTTACGCCAATCAGCGTATGAGCTATGATGAAGCTGTAGTATTCCCTATTTTGGATGAGGCTTTGTTTTGTACCGTTAGTTATTCAGTTGATAACCAACCATTTAGTATTCCAACAGCTTTTGTTCGGAAGGAAAATAAAGTCTATATTCATGGTTCAGTTGGAAGTCATTTTCTTCGTGAAATTGAGAAAGGGATTCCCGTTTGTATTTCGGTAATGCTTACTGATGATATTGTAGTGGCAAAATCAGCTTTCAATCATTCGGTAAATTATCGTTCGGTGGTAATATTTTCAAACGCCAAACGAATAGACGATTACGAAGCTAAATATTTATTTTTCAAGGAATTGACCGAAAAAATTGTTCCGAACAGTTGGGATTATCTCCGTCCAATGACTGAAAAAGAAGTTAATAAAACCATGCTTCTGGTTTTTGATATTGTGGAGGCTTCGGCAAAAGTACGTTCAGGAATGCCAATGGACGAAGAGGAAGACCAAAACCTGCCAATTTGGTCGGGTTTGATACCTATTCCGAGTAAGAGACTCACGCCCATTGCGGATGAATTGAGCGTGAATATTCCTTTGCCTTCGCATTTGAGTGAAGGGGGTTGGGTTTAGGGGATAGGTCTTAGTGTCTTAAACCACTGATAATCAATTTTTTATTTAGTAATTTGATTAATTTTAGGCTAATGAATAATGATTCGTTAGCCTTTTTCATGGTCTTCAAAATCCAAATTGTATCTTTGCAATAGTGGTGAAAGTAACTCCGCAATCCACATTCAAAACTCCACAATCAAAAATATGCCCTTAATAAAACCAATAAAAGGAATTTCGCCCACTTTTGGAGACAATTGCTGGCTTGCCGAAAACTCGACTATCGTAGGTGATGTTACGATGGGTGAAAATTGTACCGTTTGGTTCAATGCCGTAATTCGTGGGGATGTCAATTCCATCATTATTGGCAATAATTCTAACATTCAAGACGGGGCGGTTATTCATTGCACTTACCAAAAAACCAAAACCATCATCGGAAATTATGTTTCCATTGCCCATAATGCCATCGTTCACGGGTGTGTGATTGAAGACAAAGTGTTGATTGGTATGGGAGCAATTGTGATGGATGGTGCTGTGATAGAAACGGGCTCAATCATAGCAGCAGGGGCAATTGTTACACAAAATACTCGTGTTCCCGCAGGTTCTATTTATGCAGGGAATCCCGCAAAATTATTAAAAATGGTATCGCCCGAAGCCGCCGAAGTATTCATGCGGACGGTGAATAATTATGTAATGTATTCGGAATGGTTTAAATAAAATAACGGTAAACGGTACACGGTTTTGACGACAACTTTAAAGGGGCATTTCACAAGTAAAAATTGTATGTCAAAATTTCCGAAGAACTGTTTACCCTTTACCGTTCACCGTGTACCCCTTTTCAAAAAAATGACAATATTCACAAAAATCGTTAATAGCGAAATCCCTTGCCACAAAATAGCCGAAGATGAAAACTTCTTGGCTTTCTTGGACATTACGCCCCTTGCAGACGGACATACGCTTGTTATTCCCAAAAAAGAGGTTGATTATATCTTTGATTTAGAAGATGATTTGCTTTCGGGATTGATCCTTTTTGCCAAGAAAATAGCCCCAGCCATTGCACAGGCGTGTCCGTGTAAAAAAGTGGGTATATCGGTAATTGGTTTAGAAGTCCCTCACGCCCACGTACATCTGATTCCTTTGAATTCGATGAATGATATTAATTTTACTCGTGAAAAAATGAAACCTTCACAGGAGGAATTGAAAGTGACTGCGGAGAGGATTAGGAGATTTTTATAAGAGGGCTTTCAGCGGTCAGCTATCAGCTTTCGGCAAATTTGACGATTTTTTCGAGGAGTTTTTAATAATTCAACCCTTTCTTAGTAAAACTAATTATTCATGGGTCAAAGCCGACAGCCGATTGCTGAAAGCCGACAGCCAAACAAAAATATGAAATTTTCAAAAGAAGAATTATACGCTAAATTGAGCGAAGTACCCATTATGCCATTGTTCAATCATCACGATTTGGCAGTGTGCAAATCAGTAGTAAAAGCTTGTTACGACGGTGGAATCAAGGTTTTTGAATACACGAATAGGGGAGAAGGGGCTGCATTGATTTTTGCTGAATTGGTAAAATACATTCGTGAAGAAATGCCCGATATGGCTATCGGAATCGGAACGGTTTTCACGGCTGAGGAGGCGGAATATTTTGTGAGTTTAGATACTGATTTTATCGTGCAACCGTGTTTGAATCCTGCCGTTGGTGAGATTTGTAAAAAATATAATATGGCGTGGATGCCAGGAGTAATGACGATTACTGAGTTGTTTCAAGCCCAACAATTAGGTTCAGACATTGCTAAGATTTTCCCTGCCAATGTGCTGGGAACGGCATTTATCAAAGCCCTAAAAGCCCCAATGCCTCATGCAAAAGTAATGGTTACGGGGGGCGTTGAACCTAATGAAGAAAATTTGAAAGGCTGGTTTTCGGCGGGTGTAACTGCCGTAGGAATGGGTTCTCAATTATTTCCCAAAGCAGTTTTAGAATCGGGAAATTTTAAGGAAACGGAGGAAATTGTGAGAAAATGTGTGGCGATTGTGAAAGGATTTTAATGGAAGATGATAAAATTTATTTTCTGTCATTTGTAATTTCATAGAAAAAATCTGTCTGTGAAGACGAAGATGTAGCATAAATTTACCATCTTTGACGTATAGTCTTAATTCATATAAATAATCACAATTTTAACCACAAAAAAAATAAACATTGTAAAACAAATTCCAGCGTATTTATTGGGTGTTTTATTCGTCTTTGGCGGTGCAAGTTATCTATTCAAATTTGCCCCAGAACAACCCATGACGGGCGATGCCGAAACTTTCATGAAGTTATTCGCAAGCACGGGTTACATGACGGTTATTAAAATATGCGAATTACTATTCGGAATATTGGTGTTGATTCCCAAAACACGTGCTTTGGGTTTGGTTTTGATAGCCCCAATCGTAGTTAATATTCTTATTTTTGAACTACACATTGCCAAAGCCCCAGGGATTGGCGTTGCCTTGGTGGTTGTAAATGCGTTGGCAATTTATTTAATCAAAGAAAAATATTCAAGTATTATTTCGTAAATGAGATTACATTTTACAAACAAAAGGCTCAAATTCACCTCGAATTTGAGCCTTTTGTTTTAACCGTGACAGTGTTCTATTTCAACGAGTTCCCATATCCAACTACTAAAACTGATAAGATAATTGTTAAAATTCCAGCAATAATGGTGGTTAAAGTTTTCTTTGAAACACCCTTCCATTCATTTAAAACCAAACCCCACGAATTGGCAACCAAGATGATAAATGCCATGTGCAGAATCCACGAACTTGGTCCGTTTCCGAGACGGCTTTCGCCCATGCCGTAGAAGAAAAATTGTAGAAACCATGTTGTCCCTGCAATAGCTGAGAAAACATAATTTTTCAAAAGAGGCGTTTCAGCATTTGAATAATCTCCGAATGATTTATTCTTGAAATTAAGATACATACACCACAATGAATTGGTAGTAAGTCCGCCCCAGAGAATAACTACATAAACTACGTTATTTCTGTATAAAAACTCGCCCTGACCTGCATTTTGAGCCATCCATTGCGTATTGGCAATTTGTGCCATTGATGAACCTGCCTCAATTCCAAAGCTAAAACAAGCACTCAAAACCCCTGAAATTATAGCAAAAACTAAGCCTTTTGAAACATCAAACTCGGCATTATCGGCGGTTTGTCCGTTGAGGTCTTTGTCTTTCATACCCCCCGCTTTTCCACAAATAATTATGCCCAAAACACAAACTGCTAAGCCCAACAAAACCATCTGTCCCCACGAGGTTGTCATTAAATCGTGAATGGTATCTTTGCCAGCAGTTGGATTGAAATTATAATAAATCGAAGGAATAATTGAGCCAAAAACCGAGCAAAGCCCTAAAATAATTGAACTACCCAAGGATACGCCCAAATATCTAACGCCCAGACCATACGTTAAACCGCCAATTCCCCATAGAAGTCCCATCAAATATGTCCAAAATAAAACTGAACCAGCTGTACCAGAAATGATTTCGCCAAAATTTGGAATCGTTAAATAAGCGGCAATAGGAGGGACGATGAGCCAAGAGAATACTCCACCCGTAATCCAGTAACTTTCCCAAGACCAGCCTCTTACTTTTTTGTAAGGAATATAAAAACTACCCGATGCAAAGCCACCGATAAAGTGAAAAAAAACGCCAAAAATTGCTCCCATGATATTTTTTAAATATGGTTAAATCTTGAAAAAGTATGATATTACAAATCTACCGATTAATTAGGCATTCATACACCTGTACTTACCTGTAAACGTAGCACGGCACTTACGCAGCCCGAATTTGTTCCGTGGAGCGGAGTCCAATGCATGGGACGGACGGATTCGGGCTGCGGAAGTGCCGTGCTACGTGATTACCTTTGTAAAAATTTAACCAATCATTATATTTTAGTTAGATTATATTTTGTTTATAAGGTGTTAATAATCAAAGATTTACTATGATCGCAAATCGTAATTCTTTTATTCGTAAATTCTTTCAATATGTCTTTTGAATCTCTTGGTTTATCGGAGTCGCTATTAAAAGCCATTGCCAAACAGCAATATCCCAGTCCATTTCCTATCCAGCAACAAGCCATTCCCGCAATTTTGGCGGGAAAAGATATTCAAGGCATTGCCCAAACGGGTTCGGGGAAAACTGCCAGTTTCGTGTTGCCCATTTTAGAGTTATTTCAACGTAAAAAAGCGTCCAGAAACCTCCATTTAAAGGTTTTAATATTAGTCCCCACTCGTGAATTAGCCCTGCAAATCAGTGAAGTAATCTTTAATTTTTCAGAAAATTTACCGATAAAAGTAAAGAATCTTGCCGTTTTTGGGGGTGTGCCTTTGAACCAACAGATGGTAAAACTGCGAGATACGGAAATATTAGTGGCAACTCCTGGACGATTGATAGATTTAATTTCTACGCAATCGGTCAATCTTGGCAAAATAGAAATCTTGGTTTTGGATGAAGCCGATAAAATGTTAGACCTTGGCTTCCAAGAAGAAATGACGCACCTTTTCAAGCTGATGCCTTCCAAAAGGCAGAACATTTTATTCTCCGCCACGCTCGATACCAAATTAGAAATCATCAAGGAGAATCTCCTCTGCGAACCCGTCAGGATAGAAATTGAGCCAGAAGTTGAGAATTTAGATTTAATCAAGCAAACGGCATACTTGGTAAGCCCCGAACGGAAAGGACCGCTGTTGAGACATCTGATTGAAAGCCAAAACATGACCCAAGTATTAGTCTTTGTGTCGTCTGTGAGAACGGCGGATAATTTGGTGGATAAATTAAAGAAAAATGGAATAAATGCCCTTGCCATTCACAGCAAAAAGACCCAAGGAGCCAGAACCGAAGCCCTCAGAAACTTCAAAACTGGCAAAACACCCGTTTTAGTAGCCACAGATTTGGCATCCAGAGGGATTGACATTCAATTTTTGCCTTTCGTGATAAATTACGAATTGCCCCGCTCACCCAAAGACTACGTTCACCGCATCGGCAGAACGGGCAGAGCCGCCGCATCGGGCGAAGCCATATCCTTAATTTGCCCAGAAGACGAACATCATTTTAAAATTATTCAGAAAAAGATGGGGAGAAAAGTGGAGATGATTGAGGCGGAGGTGGATGCCTAAATTATCATTAAAAAAGATTGTAATCTAATATTATTATGATAATTATGGATTCAGTATGTTCGCCAAAATCGGCTGGTTATAAAATAAAAGCACTTCTACTATTGTTATAAGGTTTTCCGACCTAAACAACTTGTAAAAGTGCAAATAATTACCGAACTATTGGACGTACTGTCTGGACAATTCAGTGCTACAAATTTACAACATTTTGCTATCATTATTGACAGCATTTTGGGAATTTCTAATTCAGTTACCACTTTATCAGTAGCTCGATATAGCTCACTAAGCCATCGAACTGTTCAAAGATTCTATGCTTTGAAGGATGTTAATTGGTTATTAGTGAACCTATTTTTATTCAAACACTTCATCTACAAAAAAGGTAAAAACTATCTTTTTGCAGCCGATGAGACGGTCAAAGGCAAAGCGGGTAAAAAAACGCATGGTCTTGGTCGCTTTTATTCATCAATGGCAAAACAAGTAATTCGTTCTGTTAGCTTTTTAGCCATTTCTATTGTCGATATTGAGAAAGAGGAATCTTATATTTTAGGATGCAAACAACTGATTGTTAATAATTTAACAAAAGTAAATAATGATAAAGAGCCTAAATCTAAGTCAAAGAAAAAACTAAAAGCTAAACCGAAAACTAAATCGAAAGGCAGACCAAAAGGTTCAAAGAATAAAATCAAAACCGAACCAGAAAGTACTTCTTATCAAGTCCTTAAAACGTTATTAGACTTGGTTCAGAGCCAATTGAAGGTATTTTTGCCCGAATTAAACTGTTTTCATTTAGTCCTTGACGGCTTCTATGGTCACGAAGACTATCTACTTTTAGCCACCAAAAATGGGCTGAATATTATCTCAAAGTTTAAGGTAAACGCTCATCTAATTTTACCTTATCAAGGGGAGCAATCAGGCATTGGACGACCTAAAACTTTGGGGGATAGAGTGAATTTAGATAATCTTGATGAGAAATTTTATATCTCATCAATTCAAGATAAAGATTCTAATGTTTCAACCAAAGTATATCAGTTTGAGGCTTTTACCCCTAAAATGGCAGGTCTAAAATTGAATGTTGTGGTGATGATTCATACTCATCAAGTAACCAAACAAGTTAGTCGAAACATAATCTTTACTAATGATTTGACTTTGGATGCTCTAAAAGTTATCAAATATTACTCTCTACGATTTCAGATAGAATTTGATTTTAGAGACGCTAAACAATTTTATGGACTCGCTGATTTTAAAAATTATAAAGAAACTCAAGTGACCAATGCGGTCAATATTGCTTTTACAATGACCGTTATTGGCAAGCTGGTCTTGGAAAAGTACAAACTTAAACTCGACTGTCCCAACATGGGCATTATTGACCTAAAAACTGTATTTCGTACCCAAAAATGTGCAGAAATACTTTTAAATAATATCAATTTAGACTCAGATGAATTTTTAAGTAGTTCCCAATTCCTTAAAATCGCCAGATTAGAGGCTATTCACATTTAATCTTGGCGAACATATTGTATTTTCAGATGAATTTTCATTTCATATCAAGCATCTACTGATAACTAACATTTGCTTTTTGACTGAGATTTCACAAAAAGAAAAAGCATTTGTTAGAAATAAAATTTTGACTTCTCCAACTTTCAAAAAGGTATTCTTGGAATCAGTCAGTAACCCAGATTGGCTACAATTTTTGATTGATGAAAATATTTTCAATGATTTGCTAAACCCCGATGTCTATCTGTATGATACTGATAAAAACAGAGAAATATTCCTTTGCAGACTGATTCTATGTAGGTTTTTACCAAACAATACAGACATAATTTTGGAACATGCTGCCAATGAATTATTAGATTTTGAGGGTAAAGCACGGGTAATTACCGAAGTCTTAATGGATTTGAAAACATGGACTAATCCGATAGCTACTGAATTATTTGAAAGGTATTTCCAACGAGATGAAAGAGATAATCATTGGTATTGCCACATATTAGAAAATGCAGTAACCGACCAACCAGACTGGGTATTATCTCAAATTAAATTTAAAAATTTTAGCCAAGACGGTTTCAGACATTCTGGAATAGAACTTGAATATTCAGAGAAAGAGTTGTTATTGCTTCTGTTTGAAAAAGCCTTTGAAGAAACACTTGCCTTCTCAGTAAATTTAATCAAAGAGATAGCAGAGGAGACAAAGTATAACCTCATTCGAGATTCAGATAATGAAGAATCTGTATTGATGGGTGATTACGGAATTAGTGATTCAATTACGGATTCTGTTGAAGGTGATGAACACCATGAAACTTTCTATGGTGTTGTAATGAAGAATATCAAGAAAATGGCTTAGTAGTCTTTCATATTAATACAGTCGGGTATAATCTTTTGAGTTTAATTCTTGCATCGGCAGTTTTGAATTGCCAGTTAACTCCTTTTTGAGCATTATTGCGCTCTTTTACCCATTGTTTTACTCTGTTTTCTAAGACCTCTTTACTTTCAAAACGGTCATTGAGGGCTTGTCTGGACAATACACTTAATTCACATTCAGCAATATTAAGCCATGAACCGTGCTTGGGCGTGTAAATAAATTCGATTTTGTCAATGATAGCTCTGGCACGCTTTGGTTCAAAAACATTGTATAAATTATGCTTTTTGTGGGAAGATAAATTGTCCTCTACCACCGTTATTTTTTTTGCATCGGGATACATTTGTTCGGCAATATAGCCCATGTGTTTTGCCCATGTATTGCCTTTGTGGTCATCATCTACAAATATTTCTCGACGTTGCCCCAGAGGTTCTACTATCATCACTATCTCCGCAGCACCTTCTCGCTGATATTCACAATCCTCATATTTTACGCCTTTTTCGTCCATATAGGGTTTGCGTAGCTCACTTACTAACTGCTTGGGGGACTCATCATAACAAACAACTGGGTTTTCAGCATTATATTCTCGTGCATAAACTTCTAATACATCCTCCATACAGCATACAAATTCTGCATTTGCTTCTGGTATTACCCATTCTTTAACCTGCCAAGGTTTAATTTCGTTTTTTTTAACAGCCGATTGACCGATTCTTGGCTGATACTTTCTACCACCTCCAATTTCACTAATCGATCTGATAACAACGATAATGTCCATGAACTGTAGCCCTCTGGTGGGTCACTACATCTAAGACTCACTAATTGTGCCTCTACTACACCATCAAACTTTATTTTATCCTCATTCAATCGAGGTAAGCCTGACAACGCTATATCCAAGCCATGCAGCACATACCGCTCTCGCAAGCGTTCAACTGTCCTTACATTCACTTTGTATTCCTTTGATATCTCTGCATCTGTCCAAACCTGTGTGCCTAATCTATCGCAGGACAATAGTATCTGGCTTCGTTTGGTAGCTTCACTTGAACTTTTACGCCGTTTTACGATGTCCTCTAAACGCTCTCTTTCTAATTCTGGCAAATCAACGTGATATATCTTTTTTCCCATCGCTTTTTTGACGCAATATTAATACTTTTACCCGACTCTATTAATATGAAAGACTACTTAGGAAGATTCTGAAGCTTTCAAGTCATTTTTTAAGGCAAATCTTGACAATCCTTTTATCATCATTCAACGATTTTTAGTTAAATCTCTAATTGAAAATTCAGAACAATATCCTAAAGAGTGTTTTGAATGTGTAAATAGCTTCGGTGAAAAGAAGGGTTTTGAATTGTCAGTTGATTACTCATATTATGTCCGAGAGCTTGTAAGTGTGAGTTATTCTACTTTTTCAGAAGAAGAAAAAAATAAAATAGATACTTTAATCTTAAATACAGAAGACAGTTTTTATTTGAAGTGCCATAGAGATGGAGAGGTTAAAAAACATTATTTACAAGGCTATGGGCGGAAAAAACTAATGCTCTTACTATCCATTCCTATCAAAGAGATTTATAAAAAACAAAATCTCAAAAAAGTATATCAAGAATTACGAAGAAAACATCCTAACGTTAAAAATGAAGCTCCTCAAAGTAGTATAACTGCAAGTTGGGGATGTTCACCATATTCTCAAAACGTCTATGATAAAATGACTTTGGAACAATGGGAGCAAACTTTTTTAGAAATTGATAGTGATGAGCATTTCTTTGATTCTAAACGTGGCTCACT
>JAXHOK010000035.1:0-96776 GCA_034519515.1 Arcicella sp. | reverse complement strand
TCATCTTTACTGGCGTGATTTTCTGGAATTTCTTTGCAATGTCTTTACAACAAGTCAGTAATAGTATTACTGGAAATGCCAATTTGGTTTCGAAAGGTTTATTTTCCAAGGCTTTTAATGCCATTGAGTTCAGTTGCTGTTCCATTGTTGGATTTCGTTGTGGGTTTTTTAGTAATGATTCCCTTTTTGATTTATAAAGGCTATACACCAACATTGAATATTGTGTTTGTACCTTCTTTTTAATCTTAGCATTTTTTGCGGCATTTAGTTTAGGCGTATTCTTTGCCTCTTTGAACGTACAATTTAGAGATTTTCAGCAAATTGTACCTCTGATTGTTCAATACGGTTTTTGTTTGTCCAATTGCATATCCAATTGCCACCATTCAAGAATTATCGTGGTATCCAATTTATCAATGGATTAACCCATTAGCGGGAATAATTGAGGGATTCCGCTGGTGTTTAATTCCAAATTATCAATACTTTGAATGGAATACAATTATTCCATTCGTGGTGTTCGTAACAATTATGACGATTTTATCAGTTATATTTTTCCGTAAGAAAGAAAATTCATTTGTTGATTTTATTTAATAGATCACTGTAATTAGACCTATCAATATTGAAAACTTTAAGAGTATCCCTTTTTTAAAAATGACAGTAATAGAAGCACAAAATATAAGTAAAAGATACATCATTGACCACATTAAGGGCAATGCAAGAGGAAATACCTTTCGTGAAGTAGTTACGGATGAGGTGAAAAATCTTTTTTACCAAAAAAGACAGCAGAAGAAGTTAGCCGTGAAGACTTTTGGGCTTTAAAAGGAGTTAGTTTTGACATCAAACAAGGTGATAGAGTGTGGTATTATTGGCTCAAATGGTGCTGGGAAATCAACATTATTGAAAGTTTTAAGTAGAATTACCGAACCTACAGAAGGTAAAATATCTATCAAAGGCAGAGTAGCCAGTCTTATTAGAAGTAGGTACAGGCTTTCATCCAGAACTATCAGGGCGTGAAAACATATTTTTGAACGGTGCCATTTTAGGCATGAAACGCCAAGACATCAAAAAAACCAATTTGATGCCATCGTTGATTTTGCAGGGGTTGAGAAATTTTTAGATACACCCGTAAAACGCTACTCCTCGGGGATGTATGTGCGTTTGGGTTTTGCCATTTCTGCTCACCTCGAACCCGAAATTTTGATTGTGGATGAAGTATTAGCCGTGGGCGATGCCGAGTTTCAAAGAAAATGTTTGGGGAAAATGAAAGATGCTTCCACTTCGGGAAGAACAATCCTTTTTGTGAGCCATAATCTGACTGCCGTACAAGGACTTTGCAACAAGGCAATGTTCATGCAAAAAGGGCAACTAATTGAAATGGGCGAGACTAATCAAGTTTTAGCAACTTACTTGAGCCACGTTCAAAAAACTGCTTTGGAATCTTGGTATCTCACACCTGAAGAAGCCCCAGGGAATGACAAAGCCCGCTTGAAAAGCGTAAATTAGTACCTGATTTTATTGATAACCAAAAACATATTGACGTTAGAACTTCTTTCAAAATCCAGATTGAGTTTTGGAATATGATGGAAGATGCTCAACTAAACATTAGCCTTCACCTAAATTCTTTAACAGGCGAATGTATCTTCAATATTGGTACACTTTCACAGGTATTTGAAAAAGGAATTATTACGGCAGAGTGTGAAATCCCTGGCAATTATTTGAATGATGGGTCATATTCGATTTCGTTTATGGTTGTGAAAGATACTTCAACTTTGATTTATAATTTTGAGGAAGCTTTAATTTTTGAAATTGGCGATTACCGTGAAGGAACATCATGGTATGGAAAATGGCCTGGTTATGTCCGTCCAAAAATTGATTTTCCAATTACTCAACTGCAATTGGAAAGCGTTAGTTAGAATGTTCAATTGTTGAAGTTGAGCGGTCGGCGTTCCGATTGTTCAATTGTTGAAACAGCTTTTTCAAAAAGAACTTCCAACAATTCAACAATTTATCCCTCAATAATTGAGTAAAAATGATAAACGTTACCAAAACATATCTACCTCCGCTTGACGAATACCAAGATTATGTAAAACGTATTTTTAAAAGCAATCAATTGACTAATAATGGGCAGTTTGTCCGTGAATTAGAACAAAAATTAAAAGATTATTTAGGTGTAAAACATTGCTTATTCGTGAGTAATGGCACAATTGCTATCCAGATTGCGTTGAAAGTCTTGAATATTTCACAAGAAGTAATCACCACTCCTTTTTCGTATTGTGCTACAACTCACTCATTGATTTGGGAGAATTGTAAGCCCGTTTTTGCCGATATTTTAAGCACAGATTTTTGTATTGACCCACAGAAAGTAGAAGAACAAATTACTGAAAAAACCCAAGCAATTTTAGCAACTCATGTGTATGGAAACCCTTGCGATGTCGATAAATTAGCAGAAATTGCCCAAAAATATAATTTAAAACTAATTTATGATGCAGCTCACTGTTTTGGTGTAAACGTTAATGGAACTTCGATTTTCAACTATGGAGATATAAGCACGTGTAGTTTTCACTCTACCAAAGTTTTTCATTCGACCGAAGGTGGGGCAATTTTTACGGATAATGATGAATCTGCTTATCTTATTGATCGCTACCGCAGTTTTGGACACATTGGGGATAATTATTTGACACTTGGCATCAATGGTAAAAATTCTGAATTTCATGCCGCTATGGGGCTGTGCGTTTTGCCACGAGTTACAGAAATTATTAAAGCCAGAAAGCAAATATTCGATTTATATGATAGTATTTTGAATTGGGATAAATTGGTTAAACCTGTTGTAATTCAGCAAGTTCAAACAAATTATGCGTATTATCCAATATTTTTAGAATCAGAAGAAAAGTTGATTGAAGTACGGACAGTTTTGGAAGCAAATGGAGTTGTTCCAAGAAGATATTTTTATCCATCACTGAGCAGTTTGAAATTTGTAATTGATGAAAGTAATTGTCCTATTTCGGACAATTTTGCTTCCAGAGCCTTAGCCTTGCCACTATACTATGATTTGGCACATGAAGATGTCAGAAAAATTGCTCAAATCGTGAACAATTGCCTTTGAATCCTAAATTCGGAAATTTGTAAATTTGAAGATTTGTAAATCAGATTTTGTGATTTTAATATTTAGTTATCCACTTTTCAAATTAACCAATTTCCAAATTTTTAAATTAATATGGTCTTTTTTTATCCAATACTTTTTGCCATCTTCATCGGCTTCGTCATACGAGTAGCTGCAAGGGTATGTAGAAAGTCTTTGATTGATATCATTATCACTGCTTACATCGTTTTTTGTGGAAGTGTAATCTTTACGGGATTTGTACTTTCCGAAGTTCACAAAATCAACGACCGTCGTTTTTGGGCTTGGGGCGTTTTTGTCCCTGCCTTTGTTTTTTATATACTATTTGCCAAGTTTTTTGCCAGAGATAGAAGAGAAAATTTTACTTTTTTTGAGATAATTGGTAGTAGAATCCAAATGGTTTGGAACTGGTTTGGGGGGCTTTCTTTGTTTTTGAAAATAGTATTCGGATTACTTTTTACTACATTCGGAATCGTTGAAATTACGAACTTACTACTGATTAATTATACTCCTCCGAATGAATGGGATAGTATGACAGGACACCTCAATAGGGTAATGTATTATATCCAAAACCACACAATGGCTCATTTTGGAGGAACAAACTGGAATATTGATACCTATCCCAAAAGTATTTGTACCATTCAGATTTACAATTATTTGATGTCGGGCAAAGGTGAAAATTGGTTTAAAGCCATTCATCACTCTGCCTATTTAATTGTTGGATTTGGAGCTTTTGGCATAGCACGTAATTTGAGCAACAGTTTTTCAGCTGGCGCTTTTTGTGCTTTGGTAATGTGGCTTTTGCCCAATGTTTTGATGCAATCTGTTACCACAGAAACCGACATTGTTTTGGCATCGTATCTCACTTGTTTGGTCTATTTCCTATTTACTTACCGTGAAAAACTGTGGAGACGGTATTTGTACTTATCGGGGATTGCTTTTGGAATTGCGTTCGGTCATAAAATCACTTTTGTATTTTCTTTTCCTCCTCTATTTTTCATTATTTTATTCACAGTTTTTTACGAAGAGAATTGGAAAAAAGTAATTGATTTACGAAATGTAAGTTTTAATCCTCAAAAACAAATTGATAAAATTGCAGAAAACCCTTCCGTATTTTGGTTAATATTTGCTCGTTTTAAACACCTTTTTGCGGGACTTCTGATTGGGATTTGTTTGTTTACTTTACCAACGGGATATTTAAAAAATCTCGAAGTTTATGATAACGCTATCGGTTCGCCAACCGCTTTGAAACATCAATCTATTGAAAGAGCGGGAACAAAGAAAAATTTGATTAAACAAGGTTCACGAAATGTGGCTCGCTACACGATAGACATGATCAATCTGGATGGCTTTAGAAATTGGAATGTAGGCGAAAAGATAAACAACATGATGAAATTACCCATCATTAAGTTGGAAAAGAAAACTAATTTGAAATTAGAAGAAACTACTGATTTTACGATAATTCCTTTCACTTATCATAAAAGGTTTGAGTTTTTTAATGCAAATCCATCATTCGGAATTTTCGGCTTTGGTCTGATTTCACCTTTGATTCTATTAGTTTTGTTTGGTGTAATTCGGCAAGGAAAAGCGTATTATATTTTAGGAATAGCATTTGTATTGCATTTTTTTGCACTTTCCTACACAGCAGCGTATGACCCTTGGAAGGGAAGATATATGTTAAGCACAGCGGTGTATGGTGTACCATTTCTATCATTATTATTCATTAATCTAAAATGGTCGTTGCAAGGAGATAAGTTTAAAGCATTAAAATTCTATGCTGGAATTGTAGTGCTAATTGGTTCAATTTCAGCTATTTTGGCGGTTTATCTGAATGAAAGATGTTTACCAATTGCAGCAATGGGTCACCGTTCGGCTTTTAATACCGAAAGAGTTGCTTTGCAAACATGGGCAAGACCAGACATTACGCCAGCTTATCAGAAATTTGATCAAATCGTCCCTCAGAACGCCACGGTTGCATTGGGAACAATTAATGACGATTACGAATATCCATTATGGGGAAATAAATTAACTCGTCATTTAATCCCAATTAATCCATTTGAAAAAGGCGTTCAGGCAATTCCCAAAGATGCTGATTATCTGTTTTTTGCTAAAAGCGTTATCAAACCCCAAAAAGGAGATATTCGTTTAGGAACAGACACTACAAGAACAGATTTAATTGTAAAAGGAGAAGACTATTACCTCAGAAAATTGAAATGAAATTAGCCATCATGCAACCCTACATTTTTCCGTACATCGGATATTTTCAGTTGATTAAAGCAGTTGATAAATTTGTATTATATGATGACGTAAATTTTATCAATAAAGGCTGGATTAATCGCAATAGGATTTTTGTTAAATGGTAAAGACAGTATGTTTACGATTCCGTTAAAAGATGCCAGTCAAAACAAATTAATCAACGAAATTGATGTGAATTGGGATGATAATTGGAAAAATAAGTTTCTAAAAACTACTGAACAGAGTTATAAAAAAGCTCCTTTTTACGCTGAAACTTTACAAATTATTAATGAAACCTTTTATTCAGATGAAAAGCAGTTTAGTGAAGTAATAGAACTGAATTTAAGATTGATTTGTAAGTATTTAGAGATTCAAACAGAGATAATTTCAAGCTCGTCTTTATATCAAAAATACTGATAAAAAAGCCCAAGAGCGTATTTTAGACATCTGTTTGCAAGAAAAAGCCAGTCATTACATCAATCCAATTGGTGGTTTAGAATTATACGATAAAGAAGTATTTTGCAAAAGAAAATTTGCAAATGAATTTTATCAAATCATTAGCAGTTGAATACAAACAATTCAAAAATGAATTTGTCCCTTGGCTTTCCATGATTGATGTGTTGATGTTTAACTCAAAAGAAGAAATAAATAAGTTTTTAGATAATTACGAATTAGTCTAAGTTATTAAATTATCATTCTCTGATAACTTGTCCCGTCCTACATAAGTTAACCAAATTTTGAACCTAAAACGTATCAAAAGATGGACAAAACTAAAAAAAGGTGGACAGACAATTCTTCGCTATTCTAGCAGAAGAATTCAAACAGCAAAAAGTTAAAGAACTTGATGCCAAAGTGTTAGTATTTCCGATATTGTGAGACTGTATGAGGTTTCTCCTGTGAGTGTTCATCTCGCTGGCGGAAGAAATACTCACCTCACTATCAACAAGCCACCCAGAGTGGTTGTAGAAATGGAATCGGAAGCACAAAAGACCAAAGAACTTTTAGCACGCAATGCTGAATTAGAACGCATTATCGGACAAAAACAAATGTCCATTGATTTTTAAAAAAACTCCTTGATTGCCTCCAAAACAAAAAATGGATATAAAAAAAGTTTTTCTACTCCACCTTAACTATTTTCGGATGCATCCGGAATGCTTTATCAATTCGACTAAAACTTTATAAGGACTTGGTTTAGTAAACAGGCTCATCATCAACAAGAGACAGTACCTACAACAAGCCTATGATATTGAAGGAGTCTTGCAGAAGTGGTCAATCTGGATAGACCATCACATGATCAGGACTCAAAAAACTCTATCTATAAACTCCAAAAGTCAAGAGCCTTTGGTAGGGACAAATTTAGTAACTTAGGAGTGGAAGCTGGATTGAGCATTCCCGACCTAAAAACTATCAAAAACAACGTTTTCAACGAAAAGTAACCGTTATCAGAACCTTTTAGTAGGCATAAATTGGATGATATTGACCAACTTTGGGTTACGATATTACCTACTTTTGGTCAATAATCGTTTTTACTATATCACCTTATTATGACATAATATTCTCGTAAAATTGTAGGCTATTGTGCCGCTCCTACCCCTAACAACTCCAATGGCAAACCCTTTCAATGGCACAAAAAAACGAAAAACAAATTTAAAACTAATTCATCATTCTACAAAAAACTCAAACGTTACAAAGTAACAAGTTGCTCGAAATCGAAAAAAAAATCAGTATGTGCAATGTTGTCTATAAAATTCCCATACAACGTAAATGGCATTATAAAAAAATATCTTAACATCGTTCCATCAAAACTTCAATTAAAAAATATCTTCCAAAACGTTAACTTTATAACCAAATAGACCCCATATAATCTTAAAAAAAAGTCCTATAGTTTAAAAAATACAAATTACCAAAAACCAAAAAAAAATATATTTATTGATGACAAACAATTAAAAACAAAATTTGGACAACAACTTCACTTTTCTAATTTCAAAATCAAAAAAGTCAACCTATTTCAGACGGGACAACGATAACTGATAACTGATAACTGATAAAAATGGCAAAAGTAGTAGTATTCGGAACAGAATTAGTCGCTGAATTAGCTCATTATTATCTCACAAACGATTCAGAACATGAGATAGTTGCTTTTACAGTCAATCAAGAATGTATTAGCGAACCTACCTTTTGTGGGATTCAAGTTGTTCCTTTTGAGGAAGTTACAAGCTCCTTTCCTCCCACTGAATATAAATTTTTCACTCCTCTTTCAGAACGAAAAATGAATCATGGTTCGAGGACTAAGTTTATCAAGAAGCAAAAGATAAAGGCTAGAATTTATTTCCTATATAAGTTCAAAAGCAACAGTTTTGACGGATAAAATTGGTGAAAATTGTTTTATGTTTGGAAGATAGTACCATTCAACCTTTTGTTACGATTGGAAATGATGTAGTGCTTTGGAGTGGCAATCATATTGGTCATCACAGCGTTATCAAAGACCACGTTTATTTTACCTCTCACATTGTTTTATCAGGTCGTTGCGTAGTTGAACCTTATTGTTTCATTGGTGTAAATGCCACAATCAGAGACGGTGTAACCTTAGCAGAAGGCACTTTGATTGCAATGGGAACAAATTTCACAGGTAAAAAATCAGATGAGTGGAGTATTTACAAAGGAAATCCAGCTGAAAAAGCGAAGGTTTCAAGCAAAGATATTAATTTATAAAAATGACTAATTACGAACTAAACTACGTTTGTCCCAAGACAAAACAAAATTTAAATTATCGGAAGATGGCAAAACCCTAACCAATACTTCTCTTCAACAACCACTAAGTTATGAAGTGAATGATATTGTGGATTTAACTTTCCCCAAAGAACTTTTTGAGCAAGACCGTAAGGAACAAATGGCATACAATGATGCTTATCAGCGTTATGACCGTGGTGTTACTTGGGTTTTTGAATCATTAAATTCTAACGAACAAGCAAACCGTGAGAAAATGTGTGCTTTGTTACACTTAAAACCAGGCATGAAAGTATTGGAAGTTGGGGCTGGAACGGGTAAAGATTCTGAATTAATTATCAAAGCTATTGCCCCAAACGGTGAAGCCTTTTTGTCAGATTTATCTCCCAAAATGCTTCAATTAGCCAAGCAAAGACTTCAACCAGATGGTGTAACAGTTAATTATTTCATCGCCAACGGAACATATTTACCCTTTGAAGATGAAACTTTTGATGCTGTTTTTCACTTTGGAGGAATCAACACATTTGCCGAAAGAAAAGCCGCTTTTACCGAATTTAATCGGGTGGCAAAAGTAGGAGCAAGAATTGTAGTTGGTGATGAAAGTGTTGCTCCATGGCTCAGAAACGAAGAATCTTATAAAACTTTGATGAAAGCAAATCCAATGTTTGCGGATGAAGTACCCTTTGAGGATTTGCCCAAAGATATTGAGAATTTTGAATTACACTGGATTTTTGGCTTCGGATATTACGTGATGGGTTACAACAAAACCGATAATAAGCCAGAAGTAAACGTAAATCTCCAAATTCCAGGAAAAGATTTTGAAGATAATTGGAGACTTAGAGCAGAGAAAAAAATATAATTTGAAAATGAGATAATTTAAAAATTATTTTCGATGCCTACATTTTCAAATTAAAAATTTTCAAATTAAAAATATGTGGATTAAAAAAGGAGTTGTATATAAACCAGACGGTTCGTTGGCACATAGCGTTTCGCACGCCCAAGTACCATTTGCGTACAAACATAAAGATTTTTTACGAGTATATTTTTCATCAAGAGACGCTGTGGGGCAATCACGCCCAACGTTTATTGATGTAGATTATGCCGACCCCACCAAGATTTTGTACGTTCACGATAAGCCCATTTTGGAATTAGGTGGTCCAGGTGAATATGATGAAACGGGTGCAATGCCCGCCTGGTTTGTGGATATGCCCAATGGTGATATTTGGCTGTATTACACAGGCTGGAACAGAACGCACAATTCTTATCGCCTTTCAATGGGGCTTTCCGTAAGTTCTGATGGTGGTTTGACTTTCAAAAAAATGTTCAAAGGTACGCATCATGGAGAAGTCCATTCATAACCCTATTTGGGCAGCTCAACCTTCGGTCATGTTTGATAATGGCGTTTGGAGAATGTGGTATATTTCTGGTCAAAAATGCGAGTACATTCATGGTTATCCTGAACCATTTTACGATTGCCGTTATGCCGAATCCAAAGATGGTATTCATTGGACGCTCGAGCGAAAAATGAAGTGGCTTAGCCTTTTTATGATTTTTCTTCATGCAGTGGGTCGTCCGAGTGTTTTCAAGGATGGTGATGTTTATAAAATGTATTATTCTTATCGTCATACAGTTGATTATCGGACAAACCGAGACCAAAGTTATCGAATGGGTTATGCTGAATCGAAAGACGGCATCGCTTGGGAACGAAAAGATGATTTAGTGGGAATTGCCAAATCAGAAAATAAAGGCGATTTTGACTACGAAATGATTAATTATGCTCATTATTATGAACATAATGGCGGTAAGTTTTTGTTACATAATGGAAATGGATTTGGTGCTTCGGGATTTGCGTATGCACTATGGGAGAAATAAATTGTTTGTCTGATTTTAATCATATATCCTGTTTATGATGTTGATTAAATTTGCGGACAATTAACACGTTAATATTATGACAATGAATTATTCAAAATCTCAGTTTAATAAAGATGGTTTCTTAATTATCAAAAACTTTTTTAGTCCAGAAGTTTTACAAGAAATCTACCAGGATGCTCGTCAGTTATTTGCTGTTCAAATCAAGCGAATCCTTGGAAAAGATGTTGATATTCAAAAGAAAGATGAATTTGAACAGGCTATGTTTGAGTTTTTTGAGAAAGATTTTACCGCTTTTGTCAATACTGGAAAACAAACTCAGCATTTAATTTCAATGCACCGTTTGGGTACTGATGAAAAGATTTTATCGCTTTTGAAAGAGCTAGGCTACGAATTTCCTACCATTGCCGTTCGTCCAGCCATGCAATTTAACAGCCGTTTCCTGTCAAAAGGTGGTAGTCATTGGAAATTGGGGGCTCACCAAGACTGGCGAACAGGTCAAGGCTCATTGGATAGTGTTGTTCTTTGGTTTCCCTTGGTTGATTGCGGTGAAGATTTGGGGTCTTTGCAAATAATTCCAGCCAGTCATAAAGATGGACTAATGAAAGCCGACACTACTGTATGCTGAGGGAGCATTCAGACAGAAATACCAGAAGAGAAATACGTCCAAACTGAATTTGAAGCGGGAGATTTATTAATATTTTCTGCATTTTTAATTCACCGTTCAGGCAATAATATTACCAATAATATCCGTTGGTCAATACAATTAAGGTATAATAATATTGCCGAAGTAACTCTTCCAGAGAAGAAACTTCCCAATGCCTTATATTTACAAACCAGGAGGAAGAACTTAGTAACGCCTAATTTTCCTTACAAGGAACAATTAGAGCAAGTTTTTGGATAGGTTTTGAAATAAAATGATGATATTCATGAAGACCTGCAACTAATTGTAGGTTTTCTTTTTTTCAATGATAGGCAAAATAATATTCTATGATTATTTCTTTTAAAATCTGCGTTATCTGCACGGTTCGACGCTTCGATGCCGTTTTTACAAAATATTATTTGGTACGAATATTGAACATTTTGCATAAATTGCTTTCTCATAGCACTTTACGCAATTCACAATACACTTTTTAGTTTAAATTAGAGTTTATACTCCCTTGCTTTTAACCAATATTTAAGAATGAAAAAAATATCCTTTCTCGTACTAATATTTTTATTTTCTTCTTGCAAGAATGACTTAGAACTAATTATTCCAAATTCTTCTCCCGGTTTATCGGGGTCTGTGGCGGATAGTGAATTCAAATTTGAGGAAAAATTTGATATTTCTTATGGAAAAGATGTTCTTCAAAAATATGATTTATACCTTCCCTCCACCCGTAACACTCGCAATCCCGTTATCGTTTTATTACATCCAGGTGCTTGGCGTATTGGGGATAAAAGTGCTATTAACTCTATTGTAAGGGGTTTTGTGAACAAGAGAGTGAATTGTGCAATAGTGAATGTTAATTACAGACTAACCTCTTTTTTGGGAGTAACCTACAAACAACAGTTAGAAGATATTAATACATTGTTGAAGAAAATTAAAACTGACTCTTATGATTTAGGTATTTCCTCGGATAATTTTTACCTCATCGGCATCAGTTCAGGGGGGCATTTAGCCTTATTATATGCCAATAGTTCTTCGGGAGATAGGCTCGCTAAGGGAGTCGGTGCCGTTGTTCCACCTGTTAATTTAGCTTCTCCTGCCATGCGGAACGGATCTCTTGGGCTTGATATTCAAAAATTTATTGGTAAGACTTTTGCTGAATCACCGGATGAATATTATGATAACAGCCCAGCTTTTAAGTTTAATTTTGCCAGCCCACCAACAATCGTTTTTTTTGGAGGGAAAGATGAAGTTATCCCGCTTGAACAATCAGATTTTTGCCGACAAACTCTGATAGCAAACCGAGCAAAAAATGAGTATAACTTTTACCCAAACCAACCCCATGAATGGAATATTTGGAGTGAAACCATTGATAAATTAGTTATTTTTGCCCAAAAGAATTTATAGAACCTAATAAATATATATGATTAAAGTAAGTGTCATTGTCCATACATACAATCACGAAAAATTTATCCGCCAAACCCTTGACAGCATTCTCAATCAAGAAGTTAATTTTCAGTACGAAGTAATCGTTGGTGATGATGCCTCCCCCGACTCTACGCCACAAATTATCCAAGAATATCAAGAAAAATTTCCCGAGATTATTAAACCATTGCTTCATCCTAAAAATTTAGGAGGCTATGGTAAGAACAACACTTTGGCAACATTGGCAGTCAGTAAAGGACAATACATTGCCAAAGTGTTGTTCTTATAACATGGTTTAATATCCTCGAAATTGTGTCTGGATGGTGACGTCATCAGGGGAAACATCATCACCAACATTGCACTTCATGCCTAACTGCTGACGAGGGCTGCAATCCTGGCAGTGCGCCTCGTGGTCTCATGCAGCGAGATTACTTGCACAATCTCGCCTTATATTAGGTTCTATAAATTCTTTTTGAACAAAATAACTAGTTTATCTGGTTTCACTTCAAGCTCTTCCATTCATGGGTGTGGGTAAAGACCCACTCACTCGACCGCTGGTTTCAGGGTTTGTCCGGCAAGATCTGATTGTTCAAGCGGGACTAACTCATCTTCCCTTCAAAAAAAACTTTTGATTGTTGATGAACAACCAAATTAAACTTAAAAGCTGAACATTACATCATAATATTCATCCGGTATTCATTTCTTTACCAATAAATTTTGAGTATCAACCCAGAATCAAGTTCACCTTGGCAGGAGAATTAGCAGGTGGAACACGGCACCGATAGCGAAGCCTCTCCCCCGAAAATGCCCCTGGTGTGCCGATGAGGTATATCCGGCTCCTTCAAATCGTAAGAGTCAGTTTTTAATTTTCTTCAACAATGTAGCTATCTTTCTAGCTTTGTTTTCCCAAATAACATTCACTATTGCACAATTCACTATAACTTGTTCACAAGCCCCTTACAACAAATTGTACTTTTTATCCCCAATACATAGCTCGTGATGGCAAGTTGCAGTATTACAGGTGAAGGTACAAATCATGGCACGAAGAACATCTTTTCAGAAATATCGGAAATTTTTCACTCAATTTAATTCACTATCACCACGAACAACCGGGGCGCTGAATAATTAGTTCTAGAATCATTCTTGCAGAAGAAAATAAAATATTGGTACGAGAAAGAATATTTTTCTCGTTTGTTGGTTATAATTTAAACTTGGCAGTGTATTGTGAGATTGCGTGAAAAGTTCTTTTGTGAGAAACGATTTGCTGCAAATGCCTTCAGTATCGGCTGCCAAGTAATGTTTTGTAAGCGAAGGCTTAGAGTCAGACCATTGCCGAATAACACAGATTTCAAAAGAATAATCATAGGACTATTATTTTGCTATCGTGAAAAGAAGGCTTGGTGGTGCAGGTCTTCATGAATATCATCATTTTGACTTCCATATCCAAAACTACATCTGAGGGAGTTAAGACGTTACTATTCTTCATACGGACATAAATGTATGACGTTGAAATGCTTTCTTGGAGGTAGGCTCACATTTGTATATTATTATATCTTAATTGCTGTGACCAACAGTATTATTGTGTGTGTGTGCCTGAACAGTAATTAAAAATGCAGAAATATTAATAAATCTCAAATTCAGTTTGGACATTGTTTCTCTGTGCTGCACAATGCTCCTAAATATCCAGAATAAGTCCATCTTTTATGACCTGACAGGTAAAGACCCCAGATCTTCACCTGGTAACCAAAGGAAAAAAGAACAACATAATTCAATGAACTTGACCTAGACTAAGCTTCTTGGTGGCCTCAATTCAATGACCTACCTTGACAAGGAGAGCAGCCATGCATGGTGCAGGCAATCAATGTGCTGGGAGAACCCATTGTACAAACTGCACCCCTAAAGCAATAAAAACACAAATCAGCTCCCAAACAGTATTGAAAATAAATGCTGAGTTTGTTTTCAATACATTGACAAAGCAGTAAAATACTGCTCAAAAAACTCAAACATAGTATTCAAATGCTGAATATCAACATAAGGATTCCGCTGAACAGCAAAATAACGACATCCACAACAGGTTCTTACAGCAAAACACTCTGGACATAAAAAGTTTTGATATGAACATCTTTGACAAACTGAGACACGAATATTCATTGTCATAATATTACGTGTTAATTAATCACCCAAATTTAATCAGCATCATAAACAGAGATATGACCAAAATCAGACAAGTAATTTATTTGTATGCAGCCTCGAAACAAATCCATTTCCATTATGCTGACGCCATTATGTTTAATAATGAGCATAGTGTCATTTGTAGTCCAAATCGCCTTTATACCATTGATTTGGCAATTCTATAAATCATCTTTCGTTTTGTGCAAGTCTTTCGATTCAACATATTGTTCGATAACTTTGGTCTCGGTTTGTCCGATGATCCAACTGGCTGTGACGACAAACGCTCATTTTATAACATCACCATCCTGCTCGAGCGACCCTTTCCCGTGAAAATCATCAAGGCAAGCCACATCTGTCGGTCAATGAATACCGTCTTTGGATTCGGCACTGGCGCAGTCATGATGGGATGGCTCATGAATGTATACATTTTTGACAAACACATTCTCAAACGCCGGCCAATGAAACATGACCGGGCTGAGCGCTTGAAAATGGGGTTGTAATAGACACATCACACTGTGGGCGCTACTAGTCAAACCACCGACGGGGGGAAACTTAGGCGATAAGGCTGTGCGTTCTGTTTAAACGTATAACAGCAAATATACCATTGGGCGCTATCAACCAGCTCACCCGTTTCATCGTATTTGCCTGAACCTATTTCAAAATGAAGCAGGCGTACAAAATGGTGAAGATCGGCGCATCCCATCAATAAGCGTTACGAACGCTCTCTTGATGAAAAATATACTCGTAAAATCTTTATGTTTAGTACGCAAATAATACTTGGGCGTGCGGGGGAGCGCGCTGCCAACAGTACAAATGCAATTTTTTATATACTGTCGCTTTTTAATCCACGCATTTTTAATTTGAAAATTTTTTGTGTATAATTTTTAGAATATCTTTCATTCAAATTATATTTTTTTTTCAAACCATACAAGTCTTCAATTATCTTCCGTCTTTCCTGGAACGGAATTTACGTTTACTTCTGGCAGTATCGGACGATACCCATCACGCTCGAAGCCAAAAATCCGAGTATTATGCCAATATGTAGGCAAATCCTCAAAGGCTTCATCCGCAAACATTGGATTTGCTTTCGTAAAAATTTTTATAAGATTCCAATAAAGTTTCTGGCCGTAGACGGCGCTTTCATCACCAACTACAATTCTTTGCTCCCTACGTTTTGCTTTTCGACAAAATTCAGCCAAAAGCGGCTCTTCTCTAGCAAATGTTATTCACTCCAAAGTGAAAATCAGGCATCAAAGACTTTCATCTTCAAAGGGTAAATATGTCGTTGGCCGATAATAATTAATATTTTACCATCTGGTTAGTCTTTTGCTTATTTAATTGAGCATTTTTGGGAGATAAATCTGACAAAAAAGGCTCCGTTTAAGGGAACGTAGCTTTGATAATTATTAATCTTTACCCGTTCCACCCCAACTTTCAATACTTTATGCCTGGTTAAGTGTAACAACACACATTTTCTGCCGTTTTGCTTGTTCGTTAAATTTTGATTCAAAAACCAGTAACACCACGTTCATAGCGCTGACCAAGCTCATTGTTGCCTTTGTTCCTTAGTCTTCTCAAGGACAGTCTGGGGGAAAGTAAATCCGCAATATCATTCACTCATAACTCAGATGGTTGTTGAAAAGAAGTATTGGTTGGGGGTTTGCCGTCTTCCCATTCCAATTCGGTTTTTGTCTTGGGACAAACATAGTTGGACTAATTGTCAATTATCATTTTCAAATTAATATCTTTTGCTGAACACCTTCGCCTTTTCAGCTGGACTTCCTTGCACAACAATACTCCACTCATCGGATTTTTTACCTGTAAAATTTGTTCCCATTGCAATCAAAGTGCCTTCTGCTAAGGTTACACCGTCTCTGATTGTGGCATTTACACCAATGAAACAATAAGGTTCAACTACGCAACGACCTGATAAAACAATGTGAGAGGTAAAATAAACGTGGTCTTTGATAACGCTGTGATGACCAATATGATTGCCACTCCAAAGCACTACATCATTTCCAATCGTAACAAAAGGTTGAATGGTATTATCTTCCAAAATAAAACAATTTTCACCAATTTTATCCGTCAAAACTGTTGCCTTTGAACTGATATAGGAAATAAATTCATAGCCTTTATCTTTTGCTTCTTGATAAACCTTAGCCCGAACCATATTCATTTTTCGTTCTGAAAGAGGAGCAAAAAATTTATATTCAGTGGGTGGAAAAAGGATTGTAACTTCCTCAAAAGGAACAACTTGAATCCCACAAAAAGTAGGTTCGCTAATATATTCTTGATTGACCGTAAAAGCAACTATCTCATGTTCTGAATCGTTTGTGAGATAATAATGGGCTAATTCAGCCACTAATTCTGTTCCAAAAACTACTACTTTTGCCATTTTTATCAGTTATCAGTTATCAGTTATCAGTTGTTCAAATAGGTCTACAAAACCATTGTCCCCCTCCCACACCCCCGGCTCGCAACCCCAGGCCCTTCCCGACACCCCCCCCATAACTTCCCGATATATAATTCCCGTCCAGCCGGCAGCCAGGAGCGCACATACCCCAACGTCCACAAACAATTACAAGGTATATCGAACCCATTCTACCCCCACGGTCACCTTACATAGGAATAATCCTCCCGATATTTCCCAAGCCTAAGAAGTCCCCCCCAAACCCCAAGACCCCTACACTCGCCACTCCACCAATTCATCACAAACATTCCACCGAAAGCAATGAGAGAAAACACATCCGGAGAACATTCTAAAATCTACTCCTCCCACCATTCTTTCCCCCCCACCCCCAAATGAGTATTCCCCCCTTCACAAGCCATCTCCAATCGATACTCACAACACTTTTCCGATCCCAAACATTGTCTTTCCCCCGCTCCGATCAGAGAATGATAATTTAATAACTTAGACTAATTCATAATTATTTAAAAATTCATTAATCTCTTCTTTTGAGTTAAACATCAACACATCAATCATGGAAAGCCAAGGGACAAATTCATTTTTGAATTGTTTGTATTCAACTGCTAATGATTTGATAAAATTCATTTGCAAATTTTCTTTTGCAAATACTTCTTTATCGTATAATTCTAAACCACCAATTGGATTGATGTAATGACTGGCTTTTTCTTGCAAACAGATGTCTAAAATACGCTCTTGGGCTTTTTTATCAGTATTTTGATATAAAGACGAGCTTGAAATTATCTCTGTTTGAATCTCTAAATACTTACAAATCAATCTTAAATTCAGTTCTATTACTTCACTAAACTGCTTTTGATCTGAATAAAAGGTTTCATTAATAATTTGTAAAGTTTCAGCGTAAAAAGGAGCTTTTTTATAACTCTGTTCAGTAGTTTTTAGAAACTTATTTTTCCAATTATCATCCCAATTCACATCAATTTCGTTGATTAATTTGTTTTGACTGGCATCTTTTAACGGAATCGTAAACATACTGTCTTTACCATTTAACAAAATCCTATTGCGATTAATCCAGCCTTTATTGATAAAATTTACGTCATCATATAATACAAATTTATCAACTGCTTTAATCAACTGAAAATATCCGATGTACGGAAAAATGTAGGGTTGCATGATGGCTAATTTCATTTCAATTTTCTGAGGTAATAGTCTTCTCCTTTTACAATTAAATCTGTTCTTGTAGTGTCTGTTCCTAAACGAATATCTCCTTTTTGGGGTTTGATAACGCTTTTAGCAAAAAACAGATAATCAGCATCTTTTGGGAATTGCCTGAACGCCTTTTTCAAATGGATTAATTGGGATTAAATGACGAGTTAATTTATTTCCCCATAATGGATATTCGTAATCGTCATTAATTGTTCCCAATGCAACCGTGGCGTTCTGAGGGACGATTTGATCAAATTTCTGATAAGCTGGCGTAATGTCTGGTCTTGCCCATGTTTGCAAAGCAACTCTTTCGGTATTAAAAGCCGAACGGTGACCCATTGCTGCAATTGGTAAACATCTTTCATTCAGATAAACCGCCAAAATAGCTGAAATTGAACCAATTAGCACTACAATTCCAGCATAGAATTTTAATGCTTTAAACTTATCTCCTTGCAACGACCATTTTAGATTAATGAATAATAATGATAGAAATGGTACACCATACACCGCTGTGCTTAACATATATCTTCCCTTCCAAGGGTCATACGCTGCTGTGTAGGAAAGTGCAAAAAAATGCAATACAAATGCTATTCCTAAAATATAATACGCTTTTCCTTGCCGAATTACACCAAACAAAACTAATAGAATCAAAGGTGAAATCAGACCAAAGCCGAAAATTCCGAATGATGGATTTGCATTAAAAAACTCAAACCTTTTATGATAAGTGAAAGGAATTATCGTAAAATCAGTAGTTTCTTCTAATTTCAAATTAGTTTTCTCTTCCAACTTAATGATGGGTAATTTCATCATGTTGTTTATCTTTTCGCCTACATTCCAATTTCTAAAGCCATCCAGATTGATCATCGTCTATCGTGTAGCGAGCCACATTTCGTGAACCTTGTTTAATCAAATTTTTCTTTGTTCCCGCTCTTTCAATAGATTGATGTTTCAAAGCGGTTAAGGGACCGATAGCGTTATCATAAACTTCGAGATTTTTTAAATATCCCGTTGGTAAAAGTGCAAACAAACAAATCCCAATCAGAAGTCCCGCAAAAAGGTGTTTTAAAACGAGCAAATATTAACCAAAATACGGAAGGGTTTCTCGTAATTTTATCAATTTGTTTTTGAGGATTAAAACTTACATTTCGTAAATCAATTACTTTTTCCAATTCTCTTCGTAAAAAACTGTGAATAAAATAATGAAAAATAGAGGAGGAAAAGAAAATACAAAAGTGATTTTATGACCGAACGCAATTCCAAAAGCAATCCCCGATAAGTACAAATACCGTCTCCACAGTTTTTCACGGTAAGTAAATAGGAAATAGACCAAACAAGTGAGATACGATGCCAAAACAATGTCGGTTTCTGTGGTAACAGACTGCATCAAAACATTGGGCAAAAGCCACATTACCAAAGCACAAAAAAGCTTCAGCTGAAAAACTGTTGCTCAAATTACGTGCTATGCCAAAAGCTCCAAATCCAACAATTAAATAGGCAGAGTGATGAATGGCTTTAAACCAATTTTCACCTTTGCCCGACATCAAATAATTGTAAATCTGAATGGTACAAATACTTTTTGGGATAGGTATCAATATTCCAGTTTGTTCCTCCAAAATGAGCCATTGTGTGGTTTTGGATATAATACATTACCCTATTGAGGTGTCCTGTCATACTATCCCATTCATTCGGAGGAGTATAATTAATCAGTAGTAAGTTCGTAATTTCAACGATTCCGAATGTAGTAAAAAGTAATCCGAATACTATTTTCAAAAACAAAGAAAGCTCCCCAAACCAGTTCCAAACCATTTGGATTCTACTACCAATTATCTCAAAAAAAGTAAAATTTTCTCTTCTATCTCTGGCAAAAAACTTGGCAAATAGTATATAAAAACAAAGGCAGGGACAAAAACGCCCCAAGCCCAAAAACAGACGGTCGTTGATTTTGTGAACTTCGGAAAGCACAAATCCTGTAAAGATTACACTTCCACAAAAAACGATGTAAGCAGTGATAATGATATCAATCAAAGACTTTCTACATACCCTTGCAGCTACTCGTATGACGAAGCCGATGAAGATGGCAAAAAAGTATTGGAGGAAAAAGACCATATTAATTTAAAAATTTGGAAATTGGTTAATTTGAAAAGTGGATAACTAAATATTAAAATCACAAAATCTGATTTACAAATCTTCAAATTTACAAATTTCCGAATTTAGGATTCAAAGGCAATTGTTCACGATTTGAGCAATTTTTCTGACATCTTCATGTGCCAAATCATAGTATAGTGGCAAGGCTAAGGCTCTGAAGCAAAATCCGTCCGAAATAGGACAATTACTTTCATCAATTACAAATTTCAAACTGCTCAGTGATGGATAAAAATATCTTCTTGGAACAACTCCATTTGCTTCCAAAACTGTCCGTACTTCAATCAACTTTTTCTTCTGATTCTAAAAATATTGGATAATACGGCATAATTTGTTTGAACTTGCTGAATTACAACAGGTTTAACCAATTTATCCCAATTCAAAATACTATCATATAAATCGAATATTTGCTTTCTGGCTTTAATAATTTCTGTAACTCGTGGCAAAACGCACAGCCCCATAGCGGCATGAAATTCATGAATTTTTACCATTGATGCCAAGTGTCAAATAATTATCCCCAATGTGTCCAAAACTGCGGTAGCGATCAATAAGATAAGCAGATTCATCATTATCCGTAAAAATTGCCCCACCTTCGGTCGAATGAAAAAACTTTGGTAGAGTGAAAACTACACGTGCTTATATCTCCATAGTTGAAAATCGAAGTTCCATTAACGTTTACACCAAAACAGTGAGCTGCATCATAAATTAGTTTTAAATTATATTTTTGGGCAATTTCTGCTAATTTATCGACATCGCAAGGGTTTCCATACACATGAGTTGCTAAAATTGCTTGGGTTTTTTCAGTAATTTGCTCTTCTACTTTCTGTGGGTCAATACAAAAATCCGTACTCAAAATGTCGGCAAAAACAGGCTTACAATTCTCCCAAATCAATGAGTGAGTTGTAGCACAATACGAAAAGGAGTGGTGATTACTTCTTGTGAAATATTCAAGACTTTCAACGCAATCTGGATAGCAATTGTGCCATTACTCACGAATAAGCAATGTTTTACACCTAAATAATCTTTTAATTTTTGTTCTAATTCACGGACAAACTGCCCATTATTAGTCAATTGATTGCTTTTAAAAATACGTTTTACATAATCTTGGTATTCGTCAAGCGGAGGTAAATATGTTTTGGTAACGTTTATCATTTTTACTCAATTATTGAGGGATAAATTGTTGAATTGTTGGAAGTTCTTTTTGAAAAAGCTGTTTCAATAATTTAACAATCGGAACGCCGACCGCTCAACTTCAACAATTGAACATTCTAACTACGCCTTCCAATTGCGGTTGAGTAATTGGAAAGTCAATTTTTGGTCGCACATAGCCAGGCCATTTTCCATACCATGATGTTCCTTCACGGTAATCGCCAATTTCAAAAATTAAAAGCTTCCTCAAAATTATAAATCAAAGTTGAAGTATCTTTCACAACCATAAACGAAATCGAATATGACCCATCATTCAAATAATTGCCAGGGATTTCACACTCTGCCGTAATAATTCCTTTTTCAAATACCTGTGAAAGTGTACCAATATTGAAGATACATTCGCCTGTCAAAGAATTTAGGTGAAGGCTAATGTTTAGTTGAGCATCTTCCATCATATTCCAAAACTCAATCTGGATTTTGAAAGAAGTTCTAACGTCAATATGTTTTTGGTTATCAATAAAATCAGGTACTAATTTAACGCTTTTCAAGCGGGCTTTATCATTCCCTGGGGCTTCTTCAGGTGTGAGATACCAAGATTCCAAAGCAGTTTTTTGAACGTGGCTCAAGTAAGTTGCTAAAACTTGATTAGTCTCGCCCATTTCAATTAGTTGCCCTTTTTGCATGAACATTGCCTTGTTGCAAAGTCCTTGTACGGCAGTCAGATTATGGCTCACAAAAAGGATTGTTCTTCCCGGAAGTGGAAGCATCTTTCATTTTCCCCAAACATTTTCTTTGAAACTCGGCATCGCCCACGGCTAATACTTCATCCACAATCAAAATTTCGGGTTCGAGGTGAGCAGAAATGGCAAAACCCAAACGCACATACATCCCCGAGGAGTAGCGTTTTACGGGTGTATCTAAAAATTTCTCAACCCCTGCAAAATCAACGATGGCATCAAATTGGTTTTTGATGTCTTGGCGTTTCATGCCTAAAATGGCACCGTTCAAAAATATGTTTTCACGCCCTGATAGTTCTGGATGAAAACCTGTACCTACTTCTAAAAGACTGGCTACTCTGCCTTTGATAGATATTTTACCTTCTGTAGGTTCGGTAATTCTACTTAAAACTTTCAATAATGTTGATTTCCCAGCACCATTTGAGCCAATAATACCCACTCTATCACCTTGTTTGATGTCAAAACTAACTCCTTTTAAAGCCCAAAAGTCTTCACGGCTAACTTCTTCTGCTGTCTTTTTGGTAAAAAGATTTTTCACCCCATCCGTAACCACTTCACGAAAGGTATTTCCTCTTGCATTGCCCTTAATGTGGTCAATGATGTATCTTTTACTTATATTTTGTGCTTCTATTACTGTCATTTTAAAAAAGGGATACTCTTAAAGTTTTCAAATTGATAGGTCTAATTACAGTGATTATTAAATAAAATCAACAAATGAATTTTCTTTCTTACGAAAAATATAACTGATAAAATCGTCATAATTGTTACGAACACCACAGAAGGAATAATTGTATTCCATTCGAAGTATTGATAATTTGGAATTAAACACCAGCGGAATCCCTCAATTATTCCCGCTAATGGGTTAATCCATTGATAAATTGGATACCACGATAATTCTTGAATGGTGGCAATTGGATATGCAATTGGACAAACAAAAAAACCGTATTGAACAATCAGAGGTACAATTTGCTGAAAATCTCTAAATTGTACGTTCAAAGAGGCAAAGAATACGCCTAAACTAAATGCCGCAAAAAATGCTAAGATTAAAAAAAAAGGTACAAACACAATATTCAATGTTGGTGTATAGCCTTTATAAATCAAAAAGGGAATCATTACTAAAAAACCCACAACGAAATCCAACAATGGAACAGCAACTGAACTCAATGGCATTAAAAGCCTTGGAAAATAAACCTTCGAAACCAAATTGGCATTTCCAATAATACTATTACTGACTTGTTGTAAAGACATTGCAAAGAAATTCCAGAAAATCACGCCAGTAAAGATGATGATTTGTAATGGGATTTCAGATTTATTCTCAATTTTTGCTACTTTATCAAAAGCAAAAACGAAAACTGAAACCGTTAGAACTGGGCGAAAAACTGCCCATGCCACACCAATAATTGTTTGTTTATATTTGACTGTAATATCACGTATTGCTAATATCCAGAGTAACTCTTTGAATCTCCACAGGTCTTGCCAGTAATATTTCTCTGACCTTCCTGCCTCTATAACTGTTTCTTGCATATTATGTTAATTCTCTATTTTACGCCTTTATTTCACTTAATGTTTCTTTGAATGCGACATACAAAATGCCTAAAAATAATCCAATCAATGCCCCAATAATAATTACCTTTTTGGCAGGATCTGGTTCTGGTGAAATAGGTAATTCGGGGTCATCAATTCGGGTAAATAATGGAGTTTCTTTTGCCATTGAAAACTTAATATTATCTAAATTTTTGACGGCTTCAAAATATGTCGCCTGAATCTGACCGCTGTTAGTCTGTAATCTTTGTTGCTGAATTAACCCTTCTTGAACAATAATCTGTTGATTTTGGTCTTGAAATCTTGCCGCAGCACTTTGAGTAGAGTACAAGACTCTTTTTAATGAATCAACCCTATTGACCATTAAGTCCAATAATTCTCGTGATTTTTGTGTTTTGGTTTCTTTGTAAAATTCTGTTACTACTTTAAGATACAAATTTGCCCAAATATAAGAGAGTGTATCATTGCGAGAAGTTACAGTTAATGCTAAAAATGTAGCTTTCTTACTATCATTTGCAACTACGGTATAAGGCATCAAATAATTTTGCACCAATCTCACCTTAGAACGTTCGTTGGGGGTGGCATCTTTATAATTATCATGAGTAAACTTGAAAGTGTGCATTTCAACATCATCTTCCAATTCATCTTTTAAGATACCACTTGCACGAAGGTAATAGTTGCCAAAAATCTCTTCTCTACCATTTACTTTCACTCTTGAAAGCACAGCACGGTTATAAAGGTTTTTGGTTTTTAATAATTCAACAAAGTTATCACCAACAAACAATCCTGGACTCGAAGAACCACCTGAACTAATGCCCAAAGCACTGGCAAAATCTGAAAGTCCACCACCTCCACCACCTCCACTTTCCATATTGAAAACAATTTTGGCAATGTAAACGGGTGGTTTTCTGTTAAATATTTCAAAAGCATAACCTCCCGCAGTACCAATAATTACGGTTAATATTAATATTTTCCAATTTCTAACAACTAAATTTTTGAAACTAACCAACTTCATCACAATATCTTTGAATGAAAACTGGTCTTCGGGTAGTGATGTGTATTGTTCTTCTGACATTATTAATTCTGAATAAACTTATTGAACATTTAAACTTCTGACTAACAAAAACAAGGTCGATACACTTCCAATTGTTGCAGATAAAATTTGGATAGTTTGTAATAATTGCTGTGATGCCAATTGCTTTTCGTTCATTCTTGGAACGACGATTTCAGCACCTGGTTCGATTTTTGGATAAACATTAAATAATCCCAATAATTTACGGGTTCTGTCCACAGAGCCATTGGCATAAACTACATACGAGCGTTTGCGGGCTGATAATTCTGTAAAACCTCCCGCTTCGGCGATGTAGTGTTTGAAGCTAACGCCATTTAGAAAACGTGTTGAAGTTGGATATAATACTTCTCCTTGCATTCTAACAGTCTGTGGTTCTTTGGGTATTCTCAATACGTCTCCATCTTGTAAAAGCATATTAGCGGAACTTGTGGGATCTTCTATCGCTTTTACTAAATCCATTCCAATTGATTCTTCGGATTCTTCTTTAACTTCTTGAACTTTTACCGAAACGCCAGAGCTAACATCGCTCAAATCTCTAAGCTGTTCTCTTTTTCTATCAGCTTCTTGCTGACTAATTTTAAATTTACGAATCAACGTTGCTCCAGCTGGATAGGCTTGTGAATTCAAGCCACCCGCTCGTTTAATAATATCTGAAAGTCTTTCATCTTTACGTTCTAAGGCATACACACCTGGAAAGATGGTTTGTCCTTCAACGGAAACAAATTGTTGTTTTTCGTAATTAGGTGAAGCCCTTACAAAAACTTCATCATAAGGCTCTAAAATGAATTTTGAAGCCTTATCATCTACTGATAAACTGCTATTGATTGAGAAAGTGAATTTTTCTCCGATGATTGAATTGATTTTGGCGGGGTCGTCCTGACCAATATTTTTCTTTCTTCTAATTACTTCAATCCTACCTGTTGCCGCTGATTCTTTCAAGCCTCCCGCTTTCAAAATTAAGTCTTCAACGGTTATGTTTTTTATGTATGGAAATGACCCTATCGTAGTTTCTAAGGTTGTTCCTTTGGTGGGTACTTCTGATACTCCCGTTGAACCCGTTGTTGCATCAGGTGTGGCGACCTCTTTAGTTTTTAAATTTATTTCACCTTCAATTCTTACCGTATAATTTTCTAATAATTCTAATCCAGAATACACTTTGATTTCATCTTCACGTTGCAAAATAACATCTGGAGTTTTGCCTGAAATAATGTCATTATAATTTACCGATATATTCTCTTTGGTTAAATCCTCTCTCAATCGAGTAATCATGATACGATTCAAAAAAGCATCTTGCTTGAATCCTTCGGCTCGTTTAATTAATCTGGTTAAGGTTGAGTTATCACTTACAGAGTACTTTCCTTCTCTAAAAACTGCTCCATTTAATGTTACACCGTTTTCAATTCTGTCAATCAAAATCTGTTCTACTGTGATGGCATCACCGTTTTTTGGGTAAAATGAAGAAAGTAAATCACTGTTTAAATCTATTAATTTTACATCTTTATCAGTAAAACGTTGAATTTTGAGCATTTGGCGATAAGCGTCAGGCATAAAACCGTTTCCATATTCTGCAATAATTCTTTCTAAACTTTCATTAGGTAAATTTTCAAAAATGGCTGGTTTCCTGATTTGTCCCTTTACTTCAATGCGTGATTTATACGGACCTACCTGCACAATATCTTGGTCTTGGAGCGTAATATTTTGGCGTAAGTTCCCAGTAGTCAGCAAGTCATATAAGTCCACTTGAGCCACCAATCTTTTATCACGAATAACCTTTATTTCACGAAAAGTACCGTTTTCATTAGGACCACCTGATAAATACAGAGCGTTCATTACTCTTGAAAGTGAAGACATTGAATAAGTGCCAGGGGCTACAACTTCTCCCAAAAGTGTAACTCTAATGGTGCGTATGCTCCCCAAAGATACCGTAGCCGTAGTGTTTGGAGCAGAGCCATTGTAAGATTTTAGACCTACATATATTTTGGATAATCTGTCAACGATTCTTTTCTTGGCTTCTTCTAGTGTAATGCCACTTACGAAAATATTACCAATTTTCGGAACTTTAATATATCCCTCAGAAGTAACGGGCAAATTATAGTGCTCTTCCGAATACCCATTGATGTCAATCAGAATCTCGTCATCTGCACCCAAGGTATAGTTTTTAGGCGTTGGAATTTTCAAGGATGTTTCAAAAGAAATATTTGGATTGTTGAACATATTGAATCCAAAGATTTTCTTTCGTAATGCCACAGCACCTGAATCAACAACTGGTGCGACTGCCGATGAAGCACGTGCCGATTTGATAGAATCGCTGACGGCTTTTTCTGAACCAGACGAAATAACTTGGCGTGGTGCTGACGAGGCGGGGCTTGCCGAGGTGGCAGTATTTGTTCGGGGAATTGACGTTGGCAAAGAAAACTGTGGGATTGAACCCAACGGAAAACTCTGAGCTTGGACGTTCTTACCAAGAAATGCTGAATAGCATAATAAGAAAAATAACAGTAAATTTTTGGCAGGTGTAAGAAAAGAAGGACTGTTGATTTCTTTACAAGAATGAGTTGCTAAATTAATTTTTGACATTTTAATGCTCAGCCTTTTGGGGTTAATTAGGATTGTTTTCAAAGTATGGAGAAGCTAAAATTGATGTGTTAGCTTTTTCTAAAATACAAAGTAAAAACAAATTTGCTTAATTCGCACGACCATTAGATAGTTTAATTATGTGGAAAACAATTAAATCTTGCTAATTTCATAATTTACTAATGTTTTTTGTAGTTTTGTTCTAATATTGACGTACAAAAAATGTTTTGGTTGCATCAATCACTGAACTAATTTTTTGGATAAATTGCTATTTTTTACAGAAACTAAGTTAAACAATCATCCTCACAAATAAATCCTTTCTGTTGTTATGTCCACAATACCCGAAAATATAATTTATAACGAAGATAATATCCGTTCGCTTGATTGGAAAGAACACATTCGCCTCCGCCCAGGTATGTATATTGGTAAATTGGGTGATGGTTCATCTGCCGACGATGGTATATATGTGTTAGTGAAAGAAATCATGGATAACTCGATTGATGAACACATGATGGGCAATGGCAAAACTATTGAGATAAAAATTTCAGACCACCGTGTTGAAATAAGAGATTATGGTCGGGGAATTCCTTTGGGAAAAGTAATTGATTGTGTTTCTAAAATAAATACGGGTGGTAAGTACGACTCAGGGGCTTTTCAGAAGTCTGTTGGTTTGAACGGTGTTGGTACAAAAGCAGCCAACGCACTTTCTTCTTATTTTAAGGTACAATCATTCCGTGAGGGGAAAACCAAATGGGCGGAATTTCGTCAGGGAGAATTGATTAACGAATCTGCCGAGGGTGCTGAGTCAAATGGTAGAAATGGTACACACGTGGTTTTTGAACCCGATAACTCTATCTTCAAAAACTATCACTACATTCCCCAGTTTTTGGATTCTTTGATTTGGAATTATGCTTATTTGAACGCAGGATTAACGATTAATTTTAATGGGCAAAAATATTTCTCTCAAAATGGACTCTTTGACCTTCTAAATAAATACTCTGCTGAGGACGAAAGACGCTACCCAATTATTCATTTAAAGGGAAACGATATCGAACTTGCCATTACCCACGGAAATCAATACGGAGAGGAATATTATTCATTTGTGAATGGGCAAAATACAACACAGGGCGGAACACACTTGCAAGGGTTTAGAGAGGCGTTGGTAAAAACTTTCAGAGAATTTTACAAGAAAGATTACGCACCTGAGGACATTCGGGCGAGTATTGTGGGAGCAATTGCTGTGCGTGTACAAGAACCCGTTTTTGAATCACAAACCAAGACCAAATTAGGTTCAAATACAGTTTCGCCAGACCCCAGTTCGCAATCGGTAAAGAGTTTTATTGCAGATTTCATCAAAATAAATCTTGATAATTATTTACATAAAAATCCAAGCGTTGCCGAAGCCATCAAAAAGCGTATTGAGCAGTCTGAACGTGAACGGAAAGATATGGCAGGTATTAAAAAACTTGCCAACGACAGAGCCAAAAAAGCAAATCTTCATAACAAAAAGTTACGTGATTGCAGAATACATTTAACCGATGAAAAAGCAGAGAATCGTTATGATACTCAACTTTTTATTACAGAAGGGGACTCGGCGAGTGGGTCGATTACGAAATCAAGAAATGTTCAGAATCAGGCAGTATTCAGTTTGAGAGGAAAGCCCTTAAATTGCTTTGGTTTGACCAAGAAGATTGTTTATGAAAATGAAGAATTTAATCTTTTGCAACACGCCTTGAATATTGAAGAAGGTTTAGAAGGTTTACGTTATCATAAAATTATTATTTCAACAGATGCCGATGTCGATGGAATGCACATTAGATTATTGATGATGACCTTTTTCTTGCAATTTTTTCCTGATTTGGTAAGAAATGGGCATTTATATATTCTGGAAACGCCTTTGTTTAGGGTGAGAAATAAAAAGGAAACGATTTATTGTTATTCGGACGAAGAACGACAGAAGGCGATTGCTAAACTAAGCCCAAAGCCCGAAATCACTCGTTTCAAAGGCTTAGGAGAGATTTCACCAGAAGAATTTGGTAAGTTTATTAATGATGACATTCGCCTTGAACCCGTCATTTTGGCAAAGGATGCCACGATTCCGAAGATTTTGACATATTTTATGGGGAAAAACACCCCAGACCGTCAAAAATTTATTATTGAAAATTTAATCATTGAAAAAGACCCTGCTGAGTTAGCAGCGTAAAATTGATTTGGGATTTGAGATTTTAGATTGCGGATTTTAAATAACAAATCCGCAATCTAAAATCCAAAATCCCAAATTTTCAGAACCATGTCCCTCGAAGAATTAAGAAATCAGATAGATTCCCTTGACAATCAAATGCTTGACATTTTAAATAAGCGTATGGAAGTTGTCAAGCAAGTTGGTGAGTTTAAAAAAAGTTCAAACACCGTTATTTATCGTCCCGAAAGAGAAAAACAGATTATTGATAGACTTGATTCTATGAATAAAGGACTCTTGAACAGATCAGCCATTGAGGCAATTTATTTAGAGATTTTTGCAGTGTCACGCAACCTCGAATTGCCCGAAAGAATAGCCTATTTAGGTCCAGAAGGCAGTTTTACGCATCAAGCCGCCGAAAGCAGATTTGGAGCAATGAGCGATTATTTAGCTCTTCCGAATATTCGCTCAGTCTTTCAGAGTATCGATACGGGACGGGCGAGGTTTGGTGTTGTACCGATTGAGAATAATTTAGAGGGAATCGTTAAGGAAACCATTGATTTACTCAATGAAACAGATTTAAAAATTGTTGCGGAGGTTGTTATTTCAGTGCATTTTACGTTTGCTACAAAAGCTGAAAAACTTTCTGATATCAAACAAATATATTCAAAAGATATTGCATTTGGTCAATGCGAAAAGTTCTTAAACGATTATTTTGGAGGAAAAGAAGATGATTTTTTTGTACAGGTAGATTCAACTTCAAAAGCCGCCAAATTAGCTTCACAGGAAACAGATGCAGCCGCTATTTGCTCACACATTGCGGCTAAATTATTTGATGTTCCGATTCTGTTTGACAACATTCAAGATTCTGCTCAAAACCGTACTCGCTTCTTCATTGTTGGAAAGGATTTTATCAATCAAAAAAGTGAAAATGATAAAACTACTATTATCGCTAAATTACCCGAAGATGGCAAGCCTGGAACCTTAGTGAGATTTTTGCAAGACTTTGAAAGTCAAGGAATTAACTTGTTGAAAATTGAAAGCCGTCCTGTTCGTGAAGGCGACCATTTCAATTTTTGGTTTTTGATGGAGTTTGACGGGTATTTCTTAGATGAAAACGTCCAGAAAATTATGGATAAGCACAATTCTGAAATTAAGTGGCTGGGTAGTTATGTAAAAATGGTGTAAAGTCAGTAGTCAAATAATGAATTCTATAGTTTACCATGCTGTAAAATTTACTTCGATAATGATATAGAACTGTATAGAACATTGAGTAATTTTGAGAAACAATAAAATCATTTACCCAAAACCTTATTATGCTACTTTTAGGCTTAGATTTAGGCACTTCTTCCATCAAGGCATCTGTTGTTGATGGTGCTTCGGGCAAATTAATTGCTTCGGCTCAATATCCAGATACTGAAAATTCCATTTCTTCTCCTCAAAACGGCTGGGCTGAACAAGACCCAGAAATGTGGTGGGATTGTATTCAACAAGCTATTTTACGTTGTAATGCTTCGGGAAAATATAATCCAAAAGATATCTCAGCCATCGGTATTGCCTATCAAATGCACGGTTTGGTGATGATTGACCGTGATTTTCGGGTGCTTCGTTCTTCGATAATTTGGTGTGATAGCCGTGCGGTTGAAACGGGCAACAAAGCATTTGCAGGTATTGGTAAGGAAAAAGCCTTAAAACATTTATTAAATTCTCCAGGTAATTTCACAGCTTCAAAATTGGCTTGGGTCAAAGAGAATGAGCCACGAGTTTATGGTTCAGTCTATAAAATAATGCTGCCAGGTGATTTTATTGGAATGAGACTTACGGGTGATATAACTACTTCAAATTCAGCACTTTCAGAAGGAATTTTTTGGGACTTTCAGACTAATTCTGTTTCAGATGATGTGATGAAACAATACGGTTTTCCAAGCAATATTTTGCCTGAAATTCGCCCAGTTTTCTCAAATCACGGTGGTTTACAAAGTTCAGTGGCAGATTTGTTGGGCTTGAAGGCGGGCGTACCTGTTACGTATAAGGCAGGTGACCAACCCAATAATGCCCTGTCTCTCAATGTATTAGAGCCTGGTGAGTTTGCGGCAACGGCTGGAACATCGGGTGTGATTTATTCGGTTTCGGATAAAATTAGTTATGACCCATTGTCTCGAGTGAATACTTTTGCTCACGTCAATCATCAAATGAATAACCAAAATCGTTTGGGAACATTATTGTGTATCAATGGAACTGGAATTCTCAACCGTTGGGTACGTGATAATATTGCCAATATAGATTATCAAGGCATGAATAAAATGGCTTCAACCGTTGAGGCTGGTTCAAATGGTTTACGAGTTTTACCTTTCGGAAACGGTGCAGAACGTGTTTTGGGCAATAAAACGGTTGGTTCAAACTTTCAAGGAGTCAATTTTAATATTCATACCAATGCCCATATTATTCGTGCCGCACAGGAAGGAATTGCTTTTTCTTTGAAATACGGAATGGATATTATGGCTGAAAACGGCACTTCACCCTCGGTGATTCGTGCGGGGAAGGCAAATATGTTTTTGAGTGATGTTTTCTCGCAATCACTTGTAAACGTTACGGGTGTCGGAGTTGAATTGTATGATACAGACGGTGCGAAAGGTGCGGCTTTGGGTGCAGGTATTGGCAATCAATATTTTTCAAACCCCAAAGATGCTTTTGTAAATATGGAAAAGATTGGCTTGATTGAGCCTGATGCTTCTAAATCAAGTATTTATGAAGAAATTTATGCCGATTGGAAAGCTACGTTAGATAAAAATTTGTAAATGTTTGTAATATGGACGGTTCGACAGCCATGTCCGTTATAGTAGCCAATTTCCTTACAACGGACAGGGCTGTCCGTGTTACAGTTCCCCAAAAGCCTTCAATTTTTGAAGGCTTTGGTCGTTTAAGTACCTTGAATAAGCCTTTTGTTAATTATCTAAAACCGATTTATGATTATCTTTGTAGAATATAAACATACCCTTACCCCAAAATATTCTTTTAAATGTCAACTATCCAAGCCATTATTCTTGCCATTATCGAAGGCATAACCGAGTTTTTACCTATTTCTTCTACTGGACACATGGTGCTAATGAGTTCATTCTTGGGCATCGAAGACGATAAATTTACTAAACTTTTTGAGGTTTGTATTCAATTGGGGGCAATTTTAGCGGTTGTCGTGTTATATTGGAAAAAGTTTTTTGATTTTTCTAAATACCAATTTTATATTAAATTATTGCTTGCGGTAATTCCAGCCTTGATTTTTGGAAAATTATTAGATGATGTAATTGATGAACATTTAGGAAATCCTGCTTTCATTGCAACGGTTATGTTGGTGGGAGGTATCATTTTACTTTTCGTGGATGATTGGTTCAAAAATCCTATTATCCACGAGGAGGCGGATATTAATAATATTACTGCCGTGAAAATTGGGTTATATCAATGTTTGGCAGTTATGTTTCCAGGACTAAGTAGAAGTGCCGCTACTATAATAGGCGGAATGCAACAGCGACTTTCACGAAGTTTGGCGGCTGAATTTTCATTCTTTTTGGCTGTGCCAACGATGACGGCAGCAACGGGGTATAAATTATTGAAATTCATAAAAGAGGAGGGAAGCATCACGGGCGAGCAAGTAAAATTTTTAGCGATCGGGAATGTGGTAGCTTTCATCGTTGCGGTGCTTGCCATTAAATCTTTTATTAGTATTTTGAATAAATACGGCTTCAAATATTTCGGGATTTACCGAATTATTTTGGGACTGGTTATTTTGATTACGATTTTTATCAAGTAAGAGTTTTATGAAAGATAATATACAGAATAACCAGCCCGATTTAGGCGAAGTTATTTTAATTGATAAACCGCTGAATTGGACTTCTTTTGATGTTACGAAGAAACTGAAATTTGCTGGTAAATTTAAAAAAATTGGTCACGCAGGAACGCTTGACCCTTTAGCTACGGGTTTACTGATTTTGTGTACTGGCAAAATGACTAAACAGATTGATGCGTACCAAGCCCAAGAAAAAGAATATTCAGGAACATTGGTAATAGGAAAAACCACTCCTTCCGTTGATTTAGAAACGGATTTTGACCAAGAATTTCCTATTGAACATATCACAGAAAGTGTGTTGCAGGATGCTTTACAAAAATTTCAAGGTACAATTTTGCAAATTCCCCCAATATATTCTGCCATTCAAGTAAATGGGAAAAGGCTTTATGAATTGGCTCGGCAAGGAGTTAAGGATGAAGATATTGAGATAAAATCAAGGGAGGTTGAGATTATGAAATTTGAGATTGATTCAAGTAATTTTCCCGAAATAAAATTTGTAATTGTCTGTTCCAAAGGGACTTATATTAGAAGTTTAGTCAGAGATTTTGGAATTGCTTGCCAGTCGGGGGCGTATATGAGTGATTTAAGGCGTGAACGAATAGGGAAATATTCGGTCGAGAATGCTTTAACAATTCAACAATTTATGGAAAGCAAGGGTTTAGAATATATCGAAAAGCCCAAAGCTAATTTTTTTAACAAGAGAAGATGAACGTATATCACGGAATAAAAGATTTTACGAAATTAGAAAATGCAGTTGTTACCAGTGGCACTTTTGATGGTGTTCATTTGGGGCATCAGAAAATATTGAATCGGTTGAAAGAAGTTGCTTTTGAAAACAAGGGCGAAAGCGTTGTAATAACTTTTTATCCACACCCTCGCAGTGTGATTTCTCCTGATAATCAGGTGGTTAATTTGCTTTCTACGCTTGATGAAAAGATAGAATTATTAGAAAAAAACGGTATCAATCATTTAGTGATTATTCCATTTACTCGTGAATTTTCCGAACTTTCTTCCGATGAATTTACTCAAAAAATCTTGATTGAAGCCATTGGTACAAAAACTTTGGTAATTGGTTTTGACCACCGTTTTGGGAAAAACCGTGAAGGAGGTTTTGATTATTTAAAGGCAAATAAAGCACGATACGGTTTTGAAATAGAAGAAATTTCACGCCAAGACCTTGAAAATGTGGGGATTAGCTCTTCAAAAATCAGAAAAGCACTTATCGAAGGTGATGTGCCAACGGCTGATCATTTTTTAGGTAGAAATTATTCCCTGTCAGGGGTTATCGTGAAAGGAAAGCAATTGGGGAGAACTATCGGTTTTCCGACTGCCAATATTCAAGTACGTGAAATTGCTAAATTGATTCCTGCCGATGGCGTTTATGCAGTAAAAGTGTATTACCGTGAAGAAGTGCTTGGTGGGATGCTAAATATCGGAAATCGCCCAACGGTTGATGGTACTTTCAAAACGATTGAAGTAAACATTTTTGATTTCGACCGTGAAATTTACGGTGAAAACCTAATGATAGAATTTATCCAAAAAATTCGTAATGAACAGAAATTCAATGGTTTAGATGAATTAAAAGCTCAAATTGAGAAGGATAAAGAAACTTGTTTAGCCATTTTGCGATACACCTCATAATTCAAGGCATACGTCTAAAATCAGAGAAACTTAAACATATTCTTTGTATTATCGTTTACGATGTTGGCAATTTACTCCCCAAAACTTCATGGCAAATTTATCATTAAAAATTAACAAGAAAACTTACACTACTGATGTTGATACAAATACTCCTTTGTTGTGGGTTTTGCGTGACCACATCGGTTTGGTAGGTACTAAATACGGTTGCGGAATTGCTCAATGCGGAGCTTGTACCGTTCACCTAAATGGCAATGCTACACGCTCATGTGTACTACCCGTCTCTGCGGTGATTGGCATGGAGATAACTACGATTGAAGGACTTTCTATGGACGGAACCCACCCTGTTCAACAGGCTTGGGACGAGTTGGATGTGCCGCAATGTGGGTATTGTCAGTCAGGGCAAATGATGACGGCTTCCGCTCTTTTGGCAACCAACCCAAAACCAACTGACAAAGATATTAGTAATGCCATGACGGGTAATATTTGCCGTTGTGGAACGTATCACCGAATTGAGAAAGCTGTAAAATTGGCAGCCGAAAAGATGAAATAGTCGTACCATTTAAGAACTCAAACAATGAAAAATAGTCAATCGAGAAGAAATTTCTTAAAAACTGCTTCTGGTATAACTGGCGGGCTGATTGTCGGTTTTAATTGGTTTTCTGCCAATGCTTTTGAAGCGGAAATTATCAATACGACAAACGCATCACTTTTAAATTTCAATTCCTTTTTAGCCATTGAGCCAACGGGTAAAGTGATTATATATTCGCCTAATCCTGAAATTGGTCAAGGTATAAAAACTGCATTTCCAATTATCGTTGCCGAAGAATTGGATGTAGATTGGAAAGACGTTATCGTCAAACAAGCTGATTTAGATAAAAAATTTGAACGCCAAGTAACGGGCGGAAGTGGAGCAATCAAACATTCTTGGGATAGATTGCGTAAAGCGGGTGCAACGGCGAAATCTTTGTTGAAAGAAGCCGCCGCCCAACAGTGGAATGTGAAAAGTAGTGAGTTGAAAACCGAAAAAGGTTTTGTGATTCATTCAACGGGTAAAAAGTTAAGTTATGGGGAATTGGCAGAAGTAGCTTCAAAATTAAAAGCACCTGAGACGATAGAATTAAAGAAATTTGCTGATTATCAGTTGATTGGAAGCACCATCAAAGGGGTTGATAATCCAGATTTATTGGTGGGTAAACCTTTGTTTGGCATTGATTACAAAAAAGAGGGAATGTTACACGCCCAAATTCAACGTCCGCCAGCTTTTGGGTTAAAACTCAAATCCTTTGATGCTACCGAAGCTAAGAAAATGCCAGGAATTTTGAATGTTGTTTCGTTTGGCAATAAAGTGGCAATTGTTGGAAAATCAACTTGGGAGGTTATGCAGGCTCGTAAAATGGTAAAATTTGAGTGGGAGAAGGAAAAAGACCTTGAAAGTTCCGAAGATCATAATAGAATTTTCAACGAATTGCTCAATAAAAAAGAAGCCGAAGTTCGTAGAAAAGATGGTGATATTGAAACGGCTTTTAAAAATGCTTTCAAAATTATTGAAGCCGAGTATCAGTGTCCTTTTATTCCGCACAACCCGATGGAACCCATGAACTTTTTTGCTCATGTGCGTGAAGACGGGGTTGAATTGGCAGGTCCAACCCAAAATCCACAGAATGCTCAACAGCAAGTGGCAAAATTATTGAATATTTCCCCTGAAAAAGTAAGTGTTGAATTAACCAAAATGGGCGGAGGTTTTGGCAGAAGGTTGAACAGTGATTATGCCTTGGAAGCGGCAGAATTATCAAGTATTATTAAAGCTCCTGTTCGAGTCTTGTGGACTCGTGAAGATGATATGACGGGTGGAATTTATCGTCCAGCGGTAAAATATCGTTTCAAAGCCTCAATTGATAAAAACGGAAATATGACTGGTTTTTATCTAAAAGGTGTAGGAATGAATGCAGGAAACGCCACCCGACAAGATAATTTCCCCGTTGGAGCGGTTGAGAATGTTTTGATAGAATCGGTTGATTACAAATCGCCTATTACAACTGGACCTTGGCGAGCTCCCATTACGAATTTCTTGGCAAGTGCCGAACAATCGTTTTTAGATGAAGTGGCAGTTGCCGTAGGGAAAGACCCAATACAATTTCGCTTGGAATTATTAGAAAAGGTGAAAACTAACCCCGTCGGTAAAATCACGTATGAACCCAATCGTTTTATTGAAACCATCAAAATGGTGGCAGAAAAAGCGAATTGGGGCAAACAGAAAAAAGGGATTTATCAAGGATTTAGTGTATATTTTTCACACTTTTCGTATGTGGCACAAGTAGCTCAAATTGAAGTAAAAAAAGGAAAACCAACGCTTAAAAAAGTATTTGCTGTAACAGATTGTGGAGTAGTAGTGAATCAGAGTGGAGCGAGAAATCAAGTATATGGTGCTATTGTGGATGGTTTTGGACACGCCATGTATGCCAATTTGAAATTTAAAGATGGCGTTCCACAAGAAAGTAATTACGATAAATATCGTTTGATACGTTATAATGAAGTGCCAGAAATTGAGGTGCATTTTGTCAATAATGGTATTGATCCAACAGGTTTGGGCGAACCTGCATTGCCACCAACGGGTGGTGCAATTGCTAATGCCATTTTCAAAGCAACCGGAAAGCGATTATACACGCAACCATTTATTTTGGCAGATGAAAAATTAGAGAATTTTGTTTGATTTTAGAAAATATACGATTTGGTTAAGTAAATAGACCGCTGAATGAGATTTTACTCCGTTCAGCGGTCTTGTTATTTTATAAATATTAAAACTCCTTACATTCCTGTCAAATGGGAAGTAACATTATTTGAACTTATGTAACAATTTCAAAATATTTAACATATTTTTATTTAGAAGCCGTTTTAAAATATATTCTGAATAAAGTCTGATTGTATTTTTTGAGTAGCGGAATCATATTTTTTTAAGGAATATACAGCGTATCTTGTGTAAAAAATATGGTTTCGATAGTCAGAATAAGACAATCAGAATTTGTCGTAAGATATTTTAAAACGGCTTCTTAGACACTCCCTAACTTTGGTTCATCAAAAACTCAAACGTTTTTAAAATGAATCAAAATTACAAAATTTTCCTCTGGTCATTATCCGCTGCATTAGGAGTCTTCCTGTTTGGTTTCGATACTGCCGTTATTTCGGGCGTAGAACAAACCCTTCAAAAACTTTGGAATCTTAATGTTTTTGACCACGGTATGACTATCAATTTGTTAGGTTCAAAAGGTTTTGATTTGCATTTATTGAAAAATGCCTCAAATAGTAGCATTTTGAGTTATGATGTAGCCAGTCAAACACTTTCTTTTGATAGGACAAATTCTGGAAATATTGATTTTAATAAACGTTTTTCAAGTATCGAAAAAGTGAAGATAAGTCCAGAAAGTAACCAGTTGAAATTAGATATTTTGGTCGATAAATCAGTCGTAGAAATTTATGCAAATGGTGGGAAAGCTCTTTTGACAGATTTAGTATTTCCTTTGAAAGACAGTAGTAGTATTGAGATGATTTGGAAGAAATAATTCAGAAAAATATTTTCTCAAAAATACGGAAGTCTTCGTTTTGAATGAAGACTTCCGTGTAATAATTTGAAAAACTAAAAAACTGTTATCGCTTTTCCTCCTTTACATCAATTCCTTTTTTTGAACCATATTCAGAATGGTCAAAAAGATAAATATCCAATACCGCTTTGGGGCGAGCAAAATATTCTCTTAGATACGTTTTATAGCCCGATGGAACATCCTGAGCCGCAAAAGCTATGGCATCAATTCCCAAATTATTGGCTAAAAATAATGCCCGTGCATTGTGTGTGGGTTGAGAAATAATGGTAAATTTTTGCTGATTAAATACCTCTTTACATCTTAAAATGGAATCATAAGTTCTGAAACCTGCAAAATCTAAAGTCATCACATTTTCAGGAACGCCCAACGACATCAAGGCTCGTTTCATATCATTTGGTTCGTTATAAAAAACGGAATCGTGATTGCCACTCAATATCAAAAACTTCACTTTTCCTTCTTTGTAGAGCTTGGCAGCGGCTTCCATTCGGTATTTAAAAAAGAGATTTTCTTTCTTTCCGTGTACGCCCTTGCTTGTGCCTAAAACCAACCCCACATCATTGGAAGGCAGTTTTGAAACCTGATAGAAATTCTCATCATTGGTTGAATAAACCACCCAAATATTCGCCAATAGAACCCCCATCAGCAAGAAGAAACTCATTGCGATGATTCTTTTGAGGGTATTTTTGAAATACTTTCCCCATGTCAAAGGTTGTTCAAAGGTTATTTCGAGTGTGTTTTTCATCTCTTAATTTACCCCCTTCTGGGGGCTGGGGGGCTTCTAAAAAAGTCCCAATTGTTCAGCATTTACTACCTCATTCATTTTTGGAAATTCTATTTCTTCGGGAGCAACTAATTTCTTGGGTAATTCCATTTCAATCACATTATCAGTATTTGTTTCAGACGATTCTGTTTCAATAATTTCTACAATCTTAGATGCTAAGGGCTTGATATTCTGGACAATATGAGGAGTCAGTTTACTACCCATTGCTTTCCAGCCTCTAATTTCACTAATTTCGTCAATATCAATTTCTTCTATTATAAGAGGGGCATTTTTATCTTTTTTGGTCGAAAGTTCAATCCTTGGATAATTATCAATGCTGGCAAAAGAGAGTTTTGAACCTTTTTCATCCGAAATAAATAAAAATTTCTTATCAATAGTGGTTGTTTCAATTCTAAATCTTTTGACGTAATATAGTTTTGAACCTCCATCATAATAAATCACCGTGATGATACTTTCAGGGATAAATTTCGATAGAATCATAATGTCTTTTTGTTCATAACGATTGACCAGTTCAAAGTTTGTTAGTTCATATTGTCCATCATTATAAACTACCAGAATATGGTCTTTTGCATCAAAATTGCCTAAATATCTACCATGTTCATCCCGATTAAGACGACCTACATTTTCATCATAATAAATATCAACGCCACCCAAAGTAGAAACGCCCGCCGATTTCAGAACTACTTTTCTGACGGGATATTTCGTCAAAACATTACCCATCGAATCCCTGCCTTTTATGAGAAGTGTTTTGAAATCAAAATCAAACTGCTTCACACGGGCAGTACACGATGCCGTTAAATTAATTTGGATAGTTTCCGCTTCACCGTTTTCATTCGCAGAAAAGTACAATAATTTAGATTTTGGATTCCCTGCCGTTAAATCATATTCACGGTCACGGGTTACTGCGGTTACTTTAAACCTTTTTATGTAAGAAACCCCTGATTTTCCATCAAAATAAGCTAAATTATACACTTTTCTATCATCATTCTTTTTGAAAACTGCCACATAAATTATATCTTTTCCTATAAAAGTCTTCTCTTGAATTTTGGTAACGACACATTTTCCATCTTGGCGAAATACAATTACGTCATCAATGTCCGAACAGTCCATTACATACTCCTCTTTCTTCAAACCATAGCCCACAAAACCACCAACTCTGTCCACATATAATTTTTGATTATTGGCAGCTACAACCGTGGCAGAGATAGTATTGAAATTACGAATTTCGGTTTTTCGTTCACGACCTTTTCCATGTTTTTTCAAAATTTCTTTGAAATATTCAATTGAATAACGAATGATATTTGCCAGATTGTCAAGTACTTCAGCTAATTCTTCTTGCAAACGTTTCATCAATTCATCCGCCTTGAAGGCATCAAACTTTGAAATTCTTTTGATTCTGATTTCTAATAATTTTAGAATATCATCTTCCACGATTTCACGATAGAAAGATGGTTTGTATGGTTCTAATCCTTTATCAACTGTTTTGATGACTGCTTCAAAAGTCTCACATTCTTCAATATCACGATAAATACGATTCTCGATAAATATTTTTTCGAGTGAACTAAATAATAACCGCTCCATCAATTCGTCTCTACGAATCTCCAATTCTCTTTCTAACAGTCTGACAGTCTGGGCAGTACAAGTTTTCAATATCTCAGAAACACCCACAAAATGAGGTTTATCGGCAATAATGACACAAGCATTTGGCGAAATTGAAATTTCACAATCCGTGAAGGCATAAAGGGCATCAATCGTAACATCTGGCGAAACACCTGGGGCTAACTGAACTTGAATTTCAACGTCTTTTGCAGTGTTATCAATTACTTTTTTGATTTTTATCTTACCTGCATCATTAGCTTTGATAATAGAATCAATCAAATTCGTCGTCGTCGTAGAAAAAGGTATGTCCTTGATAATCAGAGTTTTCTTGTCAAACTCTTGGATTTTTGCTCTAACTCTAATCTTTCCGCCCCGCTGACCATCTTGATAATTGGAAACATCTACCGAACCACCCGTTAAAAAATCAGGGAATAATTCAAAAGGCTTATTTTTAAGAATTGCGATTGATGCCTCAATCAATTCAGTGAAATTATGAGGCATTATTTTGGTAGAAAGTCCCACAGCAATTCCTTCTACTCCGTGTGCTAACAGTAGCGGAAACTTGACAGGAAGTGAAACGGGTTCTTTTTTACGACCATCATACGAAAGTTGCCATTCGGTAGTTTGGGGGTTGAAAATGACATCAATTGCAAATTTTGATAGTCGAACTTCGATATAACGGGCAGCCGCTGCACCATCGCCCGTGCGATAATCCCCCCAGTTACCTTGCATATCAAACACCAAGTCTTTTTGACCCATGTTCACCATTGCATCATTGATGGAAGCATCCCCGTGCGGGTGGTACTGCATTGTTTGCCCGATTACGTTGGCAACTTTATTGAAACGACCGTCGTCCATTTCTTTCAAGGCATGAAGAATACGACGTTGAACGGGTTTCAATCCATCTTCAACTGCGGGTACGGCACGTTCTAAAATAACATAAGAAGCATATTCCAGGAACCAATTTTCATACAATCCAGCAACTGAAACTTGTTCTTGGAGCGAATCGTCTTGTGTGATAATATTTGTATTTTCTTCTAAATTTTCTGGCAGGCTATTGTTTTCCATTTACTGTAAATTGTTCTTGCTTTTGCGTAAGGGGGATATTTTAACCCTAATTTACGCAAAAAAATACAAAGGAAAAAATTTTAGAAAAGGTTAGGGAGCATCCAATTAATAAAGTACCCATGACTTCCATTAAACTTCCCGAAAGTAGAAATAACTTTCGGGAAGTTACCGAGAGATTTACTTCCCGAAAGTTATTTTTACTTTCGGGAAGTTCATACCAGAAGTGGGTATGTTTAAATTTGTATGCTCCCTTAAGGGTTTGAAATTTTGTAGTGGGTTGTGAAATAATGAAAGGAATTATCGTATTCTTCTTGAAGAATAGCAACTGAATATTCGCCAGTGGGCAAAGCGTCAGTTGTGATAGAAGCATAAAAACCATCGGTAAAAAAATCCATAGTTTTAACAAAATCTAACTTCCTGTTTTTGCGTTGGTTAGTTGCGAAAACAAAAGTATTTTTATCAGATTTTAGTAGTAGGAATATCTGTTCGGAATGAGGGAAATTTAGATTAGTAAACTGATAAACAGGGCGATAATGTGAGTTGGAAATATTGAAGGATAGTATAGAATCCTTCAATATTTCGATAGCAAAACTGGTTTTCTTTTCTGATTTATATTTATCTAAGTTTGTTATAATGTCCCTTAATTGACCTTTTGGCAAAACACTTACGCCATTTTTAAACGATTGTCTTAAAATTCCCTCAATATTCATATTGAAATACTTCTCATTTACTGTTGTTACACCATTCAAAGCATAATTTACGGCATCGGATTGTTGGGTTTGTTGTTGAATACGTAAAAATTCATAGTTTGAATACCAAGAAAAAACATAATAAACGGTACTGAAAAATATTCCAAAAATGAACGTAATTATTTTGATTTTTTCGGAACGATAAAGTAATAAAGTGCAGTATAAAAGCACAAAGCCAATCACGGAATTATGCAAATACCGATTCTGAAATGCTGCATCAAGAGAACTCCAAGAACGACTCAGTGCCACTAAGCCAGCGGTGATGGTTAAATACAGAAAGCAAGCAAAAAGAAACTGGTTTTTTTCAGGAAAGGATTTCTCAAATTTTGAAAAATACCTTGGAATTAAAGAGGTAAAGAATAATCGAATATTTATCAAGAACAAAATTGAGAATATAACTAATCCTGATAAAATTGCTCGATTAGTTGTGTTAAGAATATTTTTAAAGAATATTCCCCAAAATCCCCCAAAACAGCCAATAAGCCTTGTTGGATTACTCAAGCTTTCTGCAATATTTGAATTTTGAGCGGTGTAATAACCGTAAAAATAGCCTATCGCAATGATTACCATAAATCCAATCCAAATACTTAAATGCTTGTGTCGTTTTTGCAAAAATAAGAGTATTCCACCAACGCCAAAAGCGAATAATCCATTACCGTGCGTAAAGGTTAAAATGAAGATTAAAAGCAGTGAAATCCAGAATTTTGAAGGATTAAAATAGACAATACTGTAAAACAAAAACATTGCCCAAAATACGTTTCCTACTTGTTGTAGTATAGAAATTGTCCAATAATAGTTTTCGTAGGCGGCTGGTTGAAAAACTAATAAAGCCACTGGTAAAACGTACCAATTATTCAGCCCAGTTTTCTGTAATATTTTGAAGAAAAAAATAAAAAATACCGAAATAATACAACGCTGATATCACATTAAGGACTGCCCAGTCGATATGTCCTTGAAAATAATAATCTAAGAGCGTTATCAATCTTGGAAAAATGATTCGATGCTCGTTATGAAGTCCCCAAAGTGTCCTGAGCTTTTCTTGAAAACTGACAGAATTATCCTCAATTACGGTTACGAAACGGAGTAAATGGTAGTCGTCTTGGTAAAAAAAAATTGTAGGAAAAATGATTACAAACTACATAAAAAATTGCAACGATGGCAGTGATAATCAATGAGGGGAGGTACTTGACAAAAAATGAATTTTGAATGTTTGGTAACATAGATTTATAATTTGAGGCGTCATTTAATTTGCTGTATTGCGTAAAATTAATCAAAATACCATGAAAACGGGCTGTAGAGGACTGTCATTTATCAAGTGGTAGTTTTCGGAAAGGAAACATTTAACTCTCTGACGCTTGAATGACTGTCAATAATTCAGAAATCATCATGGCAGTTGCTCCCCAAACGGTATGTTCTTGAATTTGATAAAAAGGAGCATCTATCTCTACACCTCTGACATTCAGTATTTTACGACCAATAATTTCAGGATTTATTATTTCCTCCAACCCAATTTCTATGACTTTATCAACCTCACGAGCATCGGGATAGAAATCTGGCTTATGGTTCATGTAGCCAATAACTGGTTGAACAAAAAAATTAGAAGGAGGAATGTATAATTTAGTCAATTGTCCAATCACCTTAATATCCGTCAGTCGAACGCCAATTTCTTCCTGTGCCTCACGCATGGCTGTGCGGATAAGGTTTTCGTCTTCTTTTTCAGCTCTACCACCTGGAAAAGCCATTTGCCCGCCATGCACACCATCATATTGCGGACGCAGAATGAGGGGAATAAAGATTTGGTTTTTGGTAGGATAAAACAGAATTAAGACCGCACTTTCACGTGTCCGCTCGTTGGGAGAGGGCATCTTTAATTTCAATCGACTTTCTGATGCCATTTTATTGTGGGCATCTTGACCTGGCAAAGGCTTTTGTAAATGGATAGAAAGCTTTTCGATAAAAGTGGTAAAATCGGTCATTTTGTAAGGTTTTAGGTTTTGGGTGTTAGATGTTAGCAGGTAACTAAAATTTAATCCCTAAAACCTAACTCCTCGAATATAATTCCACTAATTTTTCTGCACAACGTTCCCCGTCCATGGCGGCTGACATAATTCCTCCTGCATATCCAGCACCTTCACCGCAAGGGAAAAGACGTTTTATTTCCAAATGTTCCAAGGTTTCTTTATTTCTCGGAATCCTTACGGGCGAAGAAGTACGGCTTTCTATGCCAATAATTTGTGCTTGATTTGAACTGTAATTTCTAATTTTTTGCCCAAATTGTTTTAAACCATCTTGAAGAGGTTTAGTAATAAAATCTGGTAAAACTTGGCTCATATCCGTTGAAACCAAACCTGGTTGATAAGAGGTTTCCAATAAAGATTTTGATACTTGATTTTGGATAAAATCGCCTACTAATTGTGCAGGAGCGGCTTGTCCTCCACCCGCCATTTTACAGGCTTTTTGCTCTAATTCTTTCTGTAATTGCAAACCTGCTAATGCTCCATATTGTTTAAATGGCTGTAAATCAACATCATTGATGGCTACTACCATTCCAGAATTAGCAAATTTCGAGTCTCTGCGAGAAGGCGACATCCCATTAACCACCAACTCGCCTGGGGCAGTTGCCGAGGGAACAATAAACCCTCCTGGACACATACAGAACGAAAAAACTCCTCTTTGTACTCCCTGAAAATAAGTTTGAGCTACTAAACTATATGATGCCGCTGGCAAATATTCACCACGTTCTGGACGGTGATATTGTAGGGAATCAATGAGACTTTGTTGATGCTCAATTCTTACGCCCATTGCATAAGGTTTTGCTTCAATCAGTACGTTTTTTTGCTGGCATAATTCAAAAATATCTCTTGCCGAATGTCCCGTTGCCAAAATAACGCCCAAGCCTGTGATTTCGTCTCCATTTTCTAAAATAACGCCTTTTATTTCTTTATTTTCAAGGATAAAGTCAATCACCTTTGTATCAAAATGCACTTCGCCACCTGCTGATAAAATGCTTTCACGGAGTTGTGCGACCAATTGAGGTAATTTATTTGTGCCAATATGTGGATGAGCATCTATTAAAATTTCCTCAGTTGCTCCGTGAGCTACTAATATTTCTTGAACCCTGCGAATATCTCCTCTTTTTTTACTTCGAGTGTAAAGTTTACCGTCAGAATATGTCCCTGCCCCACCTTCACCAAAGCAATAATTTGACTCGGGATTTACAATATGTTTTTTGTTAATATCTGCCAAATCTCTACGTCTTGCTCGCACGTCTTTGCCACGTTCCAAAAGAATGGGTTTTATACCCAATTCAATCAAACGCAAAGCCGCAAAAATTCCCGCCGGACCTGCACCAACGATAATGGCTTGATTTTTTTTGGAAACGTCTTGGTAGTTTTTTTGGAACGCAATTAGAGGGGTAGGGGCTTCGTCTAAAAATACTTCTGCTTCAACATTTACCTTCACTTGTCGCCCACGAGCGTCAATGGAACGTTTTAGGGGACGAATAAAGGCAGGTGCATCCGCAGGAATATGCAATAATTTATGAAGATGTTTTTTGAAATTTACTTCATCAAAAGCAATTTCAGGCTCCAGAACGAGCGAAAGATTTTTACGCATGATTTTGTAAGGTATTTATCCTTAAAAGAGTTTGAGAAGTTACAATGTTATAGAAGTTGAGGTTGTGTAAATAAACTTTTTAACTCTTTGACTTCTCCAACTTTCTAACTTATTTAATAGGCACAAATACCATATTTACGGGTGTTTCTACGTTATTAATTTTTATCTTATTTTGGAGAATCATTTTTTGAGTGCTTAGTTCAATAACCTCCCAAATGCCTTTGCTGCCATTAATATTGATGTCTAACTTAGTGTCATTTTCAATTAATCCCCACGTTCCCGATGGTCCAGCTGTGGTAATTGAAATTTTGTCGAAAGAACGAACAATTCCGCCGTTTTGGAACTTGTAAATAAATTGGTTGATAAATTTTGCATCGCCAGTGAAAAGAGCGGGGTCGATTGGCGTGTTAGTTACGGTGGTAAATCCATCAATAATCCACCCAGACGTGGCAGATTTGATGGCTTGTACTTTAACACTTTCTGTACTTTGTTCCTTTGAACAGGCGAAAGTCAAGAGAATAAAGAAAAACAATATCAGAGTTTTTGAGAGTTTCATATCTTTGTTGATTAACAAGCACAAAAATAAATATTAAAATTCATAATCTATTAAACGTGTATAAAAAGCCAATTATTTTCTTTCTTCTTATGCTTTCTTGTGGGGCTTTTGCTCAAACAGATTGCCAATTTTCTTTTAAATACACTGCATCAACTCAAAACGGTGTGATTAATTGGAAGCAATTTCCAGAATTTTCATTGCCTTTTAAGATTGCCTATACGGGTCCACGATTTAATGATTCTTTGCAATCTCCACTGAAGCATGGTTTTTCGCATTTGGCAAATTTTAACCGATATGATGTTGATTTGCCACAAAAAAACCGAGCTATTTTGTGGGGGGGAGTTGCCAGCATTGTGGGTCAGCCATGGTATGAAATAGAAAGTCCTTGGAATAATGATTTAAAAAAATATCAAGAAAAATGGGCGGATGATATGCGAGGCATGGCGAATATTTTTAATGATACATACGGAAAAGCCATGCCCAATTTGGATATTTTAATGCTGGATGTTGAACGTGAAATCCCGACTGATGCAGGAATTCGTTTTCTGAAAGCCGATACAACTTTACCGTCTCAATATCGTAATTTACCAGACCTTGAATTTACTCAAAGCTATAAAAAGGCACTCGCCAACTTATACGCTGAACCGATTAAGTATCTGAAAATAAATCAGTTACCTAATCAAACAAAACTTGCATCTTATTCAGATGCCCCAATTAAAAATCAGACATTTCCCCTGAATTATTCTTGGCAAGAATGGCAAACCGCCGACCAAGTACTTAATTATTATATGATTGATTCATTGACAAAAAAGGTAGGAGGGGAGTTTTATAATCAAAATACATTTTTAGCTCCATCAGCTTATTTCTGTTATGAATATAGTTTTCAGAATGATTATCCAAATGTGGCGTATCAATTATTTCAGGTCGAGGCAAATATTGCCCGTAGTAATAAAGAAATTATGCTCTTCGAGTGGTTGGGTTACAATAAATGTCAAGCCAATTCAGTGTATGGTTATAATCAGTATATCAAAAAGTATTTAATTGAAGCTCAGGCGATTATGCCATTTTTCTCAGGAGCAAAAGGCGTTTGGCTTTGGGAAAACCCTATCACGCCTGACTCTTTGAATTATTCAGTTTATGAAACTTACGTTAATTCATTGTATAGGCTTTCTTTGTTCAAAGATTTCTTTGAGGGTAATTATCGCTTGGTTATTGCCAAAAGTGCCCGTCAACATTTTAAAGATAAAGATCCTGTTTGGCGTGGAGTCGTGAAAGGGAATGAGATATTGATTGCCGCAATTAATGAATTTGCGAATGAAAACGAAACAACTGAATTGACGGTGAGTTATGGCGGTTGGGCTGAAAAAATTCAGTTGAAGGGCAAAGAGACTTTTTTATGTAAATTTACCTTGCCAGATTTGCAGTTAAATTACACTCTTTATCCAAATCCCAATCAGGGAAAATTTACCTTTGAATACTATGGAGATAATTTTTTGACGGGAACGATTAAAATTGTCAATATTTTGGGAAAAGAGTTTTTCTCGCAGCAAATTAATGGAAATATTCGTAAAAAAGAGTTTGATTTAAAACTTCAAACGGGCGTATATTTTTTGCAATATGTTGAAGGAGAAAAAGTGATTGCTAAGAAAATTGTCGTCCAATAAAAAATGAAATTTAGTAAACGCAACCCTATTTAGGCAAAAATCAATTAATTTTGCAGGGATATATCAACAATCCTTATTGAATGACATCCTCAACTCATAATAATATCGAATCTCTTACCGACCTACATAAGTTACAAGGAACACTCCGACTCAAAATTTTGGAAATGTATTTCACCGCCAATGCTGGGCATATTGGTTGTTCTTTGTCATGTATTGATTTAATGATTGGAAGTTTGATGGCACATCGGAAGGAGAATGAGGTTTTTTTGTTATCAAAAGGTCATGCTGCTGCTTCTTTGTACGCTTGTTTGCACGAATTAGGGGAGATTTCGGATAGCGTTTTGGAAACTTATTATCAAAACGGAACAACTCTTCCTGCTCATCCTGCCCCTAACAAAATCAAAGGGATTCCTTTTGCTACGGGTTCATTAGGCCATGGTTTGCCAATTGCTTCAGGTATTGCCCAAGGGAGTAAAATCCTCCAAAACGATGAATTTACTTACGTTTTGATGTCGGACGGTGAAACCAACGAAGGTACAACTTGGGAAGCTGCTCATTATGCCGTTGCCAAACAATTGGACAATTTGATTGTGATGATTGACAAAAATGGCTTGCAGGGTTTTGATAATACCGATAAAGTTTTAGGTATTTCAGCGGATAAGACCAAATGGGAAGCGATGGGTTTTGAAGTTGTGGAATGTGATGGACATGATGTGGAAGAAATTTACACACAAATTGATTTATTTAAAGCTCGAAAAAACGGAATTCCAAAATTGCTAATTGCGAATACCGTTAAGGGAAAAGGAGTTTCATACATGGAAAATAAATTAGAATGGCATTATTTACCCATGAAAGCGGAGCAGTATGAATTGGCAAAAAGTGATATTTTTAAAAATTATGAGTTATGAAATATGGATTATGAGGTTTTAAACGAAGTCATAATTTATTAATATTCAGCTATTTACATTCATAATTAATAACTCATAATTCATAATTATTTTTAAAATGACCGATTCGGTAAAAGAAAAAATCTTATCTCTCAAAGGACCAATCTTCGTGTATGGAGCCAGTGGTTTCATTGGAGCAAACCTTTTTAAAGATATTTTTAGTGTTCGTAAAGATTGTTTTGCCCTCACACACGATGCCCAGAAGGCTTGGCGTTTGAAATTATTGGACGTTCCTGCTGCCAATATTGTTCATTGTGATATTGTTTCTAATTATTCAGTTCAAGAAGTTTTTAATAGTTACAAACCTAAAACAATATTCAATTTAGCGGCTTACGGAGCATATTCCAAGCAAAAAAACGTAACGCTGACATATGAAACCAATGTAATCGGAACGGTTAATTTATTAGAAAATCTCGATGCCGACATGGTTTATATCCATGCGGGAAGTAGTTCTGAATACGGTTTTAATTGCACAACTCCCAAAGAAACTGATAAACTCGAACCCAATAGTCATTATTCCGTTTCAAAAGTCTCAGCCGCTTTCACCATTCAATTTTACGCCCAAGTTCATCAAAAAAATGCCATAAATCTCCGTCTTTATTCAATTTATGGTGATTGGGAAGAACCAGACCGTTTGATTCCAAGATTGATTGAGAACGTCAGACAAGGCAAGTTGCCCAATTTTGTTTCACCCGAAATCAGTAGAGATTTTGTTTATATGGCAGATTGTGTAGAGGCTTTTATGGATGCTGCCCTCAAAATGTCGCCCGAAATCAGAGGGAAATCATACAACATTGCCAGTGGCGTGAAAACCACGATTGGTGATTTGGTGGAAGTTTGTCGCAAAGAATTTGGTATCAAAGAAGAACCTTCGTGGGGAACAATGCAAAATCGTTCTTGGGATTTAGCAGAATGGTTCGGCGACCCCACAGAAGCAAAAAAAGATTTAGGCTGGAAAACTAAAACCCCTTTAAATCAAGGACTTAGACAGTATTCTGCGTGGCAAGATGCCGTAAAATATGAAGAGAATTTGTTGCCCGCTTTTCAGAATCCTTACTTAAATCCTGTTATAACCGCCATCATTGCGTGTTACAGAGATGCAGAGGCAATTCCATATATGTACGAGCGATTAGTCAAAACTTTCAATGAAATGAAGGTTCGTTACGAAATTATCTTTGTAAACGACTGTTCTCCAGATAATACAGAAGAGGTTTTGGAAGAAATTTGTAATAAAGACCCCAATGTAATTGCCATCTCACATTCAAGAAATTTTGGTTCACAGGCAGGTTTTTTATCAGGAATGGAGATTTCAACGGGTGATGCGGTGGTTTTGATGGATGGCGATTTGCAAGACCCACCCGAAATTATGCCGAAATTTTATGAAAAATGGACACAGGGTTTTGAAGTGACGTATGGCGTGAGAGTTCAGCGGGAAATGCCCGCTTGGTTGCATTTTTTCTATAAAACTTTTTACAAAATCTTCAAAAATATGTCCTATATCAACATTCCAAAAGATGCAGGAGATTTTTCAATGATTGACCGCAAAGTGGTAAAAGAATTAGTAAGTCTTCCTGAAACTGAGCAATTTTTAAGAGGATTACGAGCGTGGGTAGGTTTCAAACAGGTTGGTGTAGATTACATTCGTCCTGAAAGAATGTTTGGTGTATCAACCAATAATTGGCGAAAAAATATTTGGTGGGCTAAAAAAGCAATATTTTCATTCAGTTTTGTTCCCTTAGAAATCATGTCTTACGCAGGGTTTGTGATGACGGGACTATCAGTTTTGGGTATCATTTGGCAGATTGTTGCCAAATATATTCTAAATCTGCAAACCACATCAGGTATTTCCACGGTGATAGTTTTAGTAATGTTCTTTGGAGGGCTTAACCTATTGGGAATCAGCTTTTTAGGGGAATATATTGCTAAGATTTTTGAAGAAACAAAAAAACGTCCAAAGTTTATCAGAACCAAAGTCAGAAAGGGAGTAAAGAGATACAATACTTCGGAAGAAATTAAAAGATTAGTTGAAGAACAAAGGAAGTGAAGGAAAACAGCAAAGGGTGAACGGTGCTTACATAGGAAACACTACTATTTATCGCAAAACACTTTAATTGTAAAACCGTTTACCGTTTTCCCTTTTACCGTTCACCAAAAAAGATTATGAGAAGAGAATTTTCAGATGCTATCGAAAAAATTGCCCTCGAAGATGAAAAAATCATCTTCATTACGGGTGATTTGGGCTATAATGCCCTCGAAAATCTACAAGAAAAATTAGGAAATAGATTTATCAATGCAGGAGTTGCCGAACAAAATATGGTAGGTTTGGCGGCTGGTTTGGCGTATAAAGGTTTTAAAGTTTTTTGTTATTCCATTGCCCCTTTTGTGGTGTATCGTTGTTGGGAACAATTCAGAAATGACGTTTGTTTGCATAATTTGCCCGTTTTTTTGGTTGGTAACGGTGGTGGGTATGGCTACGGAATCATGGGTAGCACGCACCACGCCATCGAAGACATTGCGGGTTTAAGCAGTTTGCAAAACGTAAAATGTTGGGTTCCTGCATTTGCGGACGAAGTAGAAACTTCAATTAAAGAAATGGTTTCGGAAGGTCGTCCGTCATATTTGCGTTTGGGGACGGGTAAGCAAACACCTGCAAATGAAGGCAATTTTGGTAGTTTGATATTAGTGGTAAAATCAGAATATCCCAAAGGCTCAATTGTGGCATTGGGTCCTGTGGCTAACAATGTGATAAGCGTGTTGCAACAAGCAGAATTCGCTGATCATTTTAATCTTTTTACAGCAAAAACGCTTCCTTTACAAATTAAAGACGAAGGTTTTGAATTATTGCAATCTGTTGATAATCTGTTAGTTATTGAAGAACACGTAAGCATTGGTGGTTTGGCTCAACAGCTCTCGGTGCAATTAATGGAAAGAGGTATTTCGTTCAAGAAATTCATCAGTTTACGGGCAGAAGGTTATCCTGATGGAACTTATGGAGACCAAAACTTCCATCAAACGCAGTCGGGATTGAATGTAGAAAATATTGCTAATAAATTGAGGTCTTTTGTGTAACACGGACTGCCAGTCCGTAGTGTCCACGGACTGGCAGTCGAATCGTCGAACCGCCGTATTACCGAACAAAATTTGAAAAATAAATCAACATATTTCGGTTGGGCATTTATTGCCTTGCCAATAATCCTTTACTTTTATTTCCTCTCAGAATATTCCTTAAATATTCCGAAATGGGACGACCATGCCCTCAAATCATTCATCCTTGAATTTGAAAATGCCAATGGTTTTTTAGCAAAATCTCAAACCTTTTTTAGGCAGCATAACGAACATCGCATTGCTTTTGATAGATTAATAACTTTGTTGGTCTTCAAAGTTTATGGTACAATTGATTATCGTTGGTTGATGTGGGTTGGTAATTTTACACTCATCGGAACGCTCATTATTTTTATAAAAATCTTTCAAAAACAGAAGCTTCCTCTTTGGTATTTTGTGCCTGTTTCTCTGATTTTCTTTCAATTACAATTGTGGGAGAATACTTTTTGGGGAATGGCGGCTTTGCAAAACTTTGGCATTATTTTCTTTATTTTTGGGTTAATTTATTTAGTATGTTCCGAAAAGAAATCTCACTTTTATTGGTCAATACTTTTTGCATTTTTTGCAACTTATACCAGTGGAAATGGTATCACAGTTTTTCCAGTTTGTTTAGTGTTATTGATTTTGCAAAGGAGATTTAAAGAATCAATTATTTTTGGAATAGTCTCAGTTGCTTTGATAGGGGCTTATTTTTATCAATATCAAATGCCACCAAGTAACCCACCAATGGAGGGCATTGGTTTCAAAAAAGTCATATTTGGCTTCTTTTCCTTCATAGGTTCAGCGTTTGATTTAATGCCGAATTCATCGGGAAGAATTAAATTAACAATTATTGCAGGAGGTATTTTGTTCATGATCAGTGCTTTAATTACTATTTATTTGATTTTTAATAGCAAATTATTGAAAAAGAACCGAATATTGAGCTATACAGAATTATTCGCACTTGGTAGTATAATGTTTCTAATTGGTACGGCAATCGTTGTTACTTTTACGAGAATCAGCTTCGGAGAACTTGGTTTATTGACCAGCAGATATAAGATTTATTCAATTTTGTTATCAATTACACTTTATCTTTTTATTATTTCTAAAATTGAACTAACAAATCTCAAATGGTTGGATTTCCCGCTGATATTGATAGCGTTGGGCTTTAATCTTATAGCTAATTATATGAATTTTAAAGAGGTGGTAAATTTTAGAAATCAGTTGATTTCATTTGCTATTAATTGGAAGTTACAGCCCGAAGCAAATACAGTAAAGTCTAACATTGTTCTTTATGAAACACCAAAATTTGAATTAGATAGAAGTATTTCATCAATAAGGGAATCATTAAAATTATCACCCATTTTGCAGGAGAATTTGACAAAAACAGTTCGAGGCGATGGTATCTTACTCCAAAATAATAAAATTCAAAATCAGGAATCTGTGTTCTTTGTGGTTCAATCACCCAATAAGACCTATCTAATGCCTTCATTATTAGTAAATTACCCAATTAACGCTTTTGTGAAAACTGGGAAATATTGGCAAAACGGTTTTGAAGGAGAATTTAATTATAATGAATTTGAAAATGGGACATATCAATTAGGGCTACTCACAAATGATGGAAAATCAATAAATATCTACTATTTGAATGATTCATTGATAGTAAACAACACAAAACCAAGAAACGTGAAAACAAATTGGTAAATGGAAGTCGTAGGTTGTTAAGTCGAATGTCGTAAGTTTTACTCGCATTTTACTTACAACTTATTGTATACGACTTAAAGATTTTGATAATGAAACAAGAGACATATTTTTCTCAATTAGATGGAATTCGCTTCGTGGCGGTGGCTTTGGTGTTGATTGACCATTGGTTAGCTGAAAAAAACGTACTGCCCTTGGGGCATTTGGGCGTTACGATGTTTTTTGTATTAAGTGGTTTTTTGATTACGAGAATTTTGATTCAAAGTAAACTCAAAGATGATAAAACGGGTCGAAGTCATTGGTTTTCTGTAAAGCAATTTATCATCAGAAGAAGCATCAGAATATTCCCGATTTACTTCTTGGCAATATTCGTTTTGTACGCCTTAGACATACCTCCCGTGCGAGATACGATTTGGTGGTGTTTGACTTATACAACGAATATATATATCGCCACCAAACAGCATTGGATGGGGACGATTGACCATCTTTGGTCGTTGGCGGTGGAGGAACAATATTATTTATTTTTCCCTTATCTAATACTTTTTTTGTCCACACGCCACTATTTAAAGATTTTATCAGTAATGATAATCCTCTCAATTGTCTTAAGAATGTACTTTTATTTCCAAGGAGCAGAATGGATGGTACAGTACGTCTTGATGCCCACGTGTTTAGATTGCTTTGGTTTAGGTGGATTGATGGCTTATTTTTATACGTTCAAGAAAGATACAATTTTTGAAGCCTTGAATAAAAACACTTATTTACTATTGAGCTTTGGTGTCTTGATTTTGACATTTTATTTAACTCGTCAAAATCAACTCTACACAGGTCAAGCACATAATTTTGGAAATTTAGTAGTGGAAAGGTTTATCGGTTCAGTATTCTGTTTTTTTCTGATTATGAAAGCTGTTTGTGGCTATTCTGGATTTATGAAAGTTGTTTTAGAAAATTCAATTATTAGTTATTTTGGACGAATCAGTTATGGACTTTATCTGTATCACAATTTTGTTTATAATTATTTTCATACACCCCAAACCAGCATTGTGTTGAGAGGTCTGCACAAAATTCAGAAAATGTTGCCGTCAATTACGCAAAACAACATTTTTGAACTATTATATTTCTTTGGCATAACCGTTTTTCTGGCAACCTTATCATGGTTTTTGATTGAAAAACCCGTCAATAATCTCAAAAAATACTTTACCTATTGACCATTTGATAAAAACAAGGTCAAGTTTGTTTTAGATTTTCGCTATTTTAAACCTTATTAGGTACTTTTGTAAAAATAAAATTATCGCTACCAACAACCTTTTTGAATGAGCATTAAATTAGCCATCGTCATGCCTGCCTATAATGAAGAAGAGTGCATGGCAGACGTAGTAAAAATCTGGTCAGACCTTTTAGATACTGAATTTGTAGGAGAAAATACAAGACTCATTGTGGTAAATGATGGTTCAAAAGATACCACAGGAAAAATCTTAGACTCACTAATTCCTCAATACCCTAAACTTGTAGTGGTTCATCAAAAAAATGGTGGACATGGCAATGCAGCCGTTCATGCGTATCGTAAGGCAGTAGAATTAGAAGCAGAATACGTTTTCCAAACCGATTCAGATGACCAATTTATTCCTGAGGATGTTAAAAAACTTTGGGACAAAAGAAATCACTCTGATTTTATCTTGGGGTATCGTCAAGTTAGACATGATGATATATTCAGATTGCTGATTACCAGAATATTACGTTATAGTATGTTTTTTGTTTATGGTACTTTTATCATGGATTCCAATATTCCTTTTCGATTGATTAAAGGTTCCTTTTTGAAGAAATTATTAGCCCAATTACCAAACCCTGTTCCTTTTGCCCCAAATATTTTCTTGGCAATTATGGCAAAAAAATCTGGTCAAGAGTTGTTCAATATTCCAATCGTTCATAAGGAAAGAGCCACGGGCGAGGTTTCAATTCAAAAAATGAAATTATTGAAAGTTTGTTGGCAATCGTTTAAAGAATTATTAAATTTTAGAATTGAATTGAATAGTAAAATAAAAAATTTGAAATAGGCGGATTAGGTTTTAGGTGTTAGGTTTTAGGTGTTAGTCCTGAATCCTAACACCTAAAATCCAACACCTAAAACCTACAATAATGAAAAAATACGATTATTTAATAGTGGGTGCAGGTCTTTTTGGAGCCGTTTTTGCACACGAAGCACACAAAAAAGGAAAAAAATGTTTAGTAATCGACCGTAGAAATCACACGGGTGGAAACATTTTTAATGAAGAAGTAGAAGGAATTAATGTTCATAAATATGGAGCTCACATTTTTCATACCAATGATAAAGGAATCTGGGATTACGTTAATTCATTCGTAGAATTTAATCGTTACACCAATTCGCCAATGGCTAATTTTGAAGGGCAAATGTTCAATTTACCTTTTAATATGAATACCTTTTATCAACTTTGGAAGGTTAAAACTCCCGAAGAAGCACAGCAAAAGATTGATGAGCAAGTGGCCGAGTCAGGAATTACCAACCCCCAAAACCTTGAAGAACAGGCTATTTCATTGGTGGGAACTGATATTTACGAAAAACTCATTAAAGGTTATACTGAAAAACAATGGGGACGAAAAGCAACAGAACTGCCCGCTTTTATCATCAAACGTTTACCATTGAGATTTACTTTCGATAACAATTATTTCAATGATAAATACCAAGGAATTCCAATTGGAGGATATAACAAACTCACCGAGGGACTTTTAAAAGACATTGTAGTAAGAACCGAGGTAGATTTTTTCAAAGATAAAGAAGCCTTGATGGCGTTGGCAGATAAGACGGTCTTTACAGGAAATATTGATGAATTTTATGGCTATCAATTCGGTAAATTAGAATACAGAAGTCTGAAATTTGAGCATGAAATTCACGATAAAGAAAATTATCAAGGAAATGCGGTTGTGAATTATACCGAGGCAGATATTCCGTTTACCAGAATTTTGGAACACAAGCATTTTGAATTCGGGAAACAGCCAAAAACTGTCGTAACCAAGGAGTATCCTTGTGAGTGGTCAGCTGGAATGGAAGCGTACTATCCAGTAAATGATGATAAAAATAACGAATTATTTAAAAAATATCGTGATTTATCAAAACAAGAAGCAAATATAATCTTTGGCGGTCGTTTGGCAGAATATAAATATTACGATATGCACCAAGTAATTGGGTCTGCACTGGTAGCAGCGAAAAATTATTTATGAGTTGAAAGTTAATGAGTTAAATGTTTATGTGTAAAACTATACAAAAACTTATAAATCTTTAACTCATTAACTTTACAAAAGTTATGAAAAAAAATCTCCTCTTCTTGGGCGTAATTATTTTAGGAATTGGTGGTTATTTTTTTTACCAAAAGAAAAATCAGCAACAAAACCTTGTAGCCAATTTTATACCTGATAACACTATTTTGTTGTTAGAAACGAATGAGATTTCTCCTCCTAAAAATAAAATTATCCCTCGTATACCCATTCTCTCACGGGCAAATCAACAATATCAAATCTTCAAACAAATCGGGCTAACTGATAAAGAAATTTCCAATCTTCTGTTAAAGAAAATACTTTATTTTGCGGTACTTCCTGAGGGTAAAGGTGATTTCTCGTTCGTAAATTACTTGCCTTTAAATGCTGATAATGAAGATTTTGTAGAAAAATTGGAAAGTTTGAGTCAAAATACAACAGGTTATCGAGTTATCCCACACACCACACAAGGCTTCAAGATTTTGGAGGTCATTAATGAAAATGCTAAAATGGTATTTTCGTACATTATTCAAGATAATTTCCTGATTTTCAGTAATTCAAACTTAGCGGTAGAGGAGGCAGTTCTGCATCAAGAGAGTTCGTGGGTTAAATCATTAGATTTGAAAGAAAGTTTATCAGAAACTGACTCATTATTTACCGTTACTCATTTCAATCAAGGAGTAATTAATCAATTTGTTTCAGATATTTCATTAGTAAAATCAAATTCATCTTCACAGACTTTCTCACTATTTCCAGAATCATTTGAGTGGCTTAAGCCTAATAAAAATTTTATTGAGGCAATCGGGATAAATCAAGAGCGAAATCTATTTTCGGAGCAAAAGTCTCATGCCATCAATAATCTCAACATGATACCAAATGCGTGTTCGTATATCATTGATTTTTGTTTTGATAAACCACAAAAAATGATTCAGAATATTGAAACAATCGTAGAAAAAGACACTAAAATTGCTAAGTTACGAGATAAAGCAAATTCAAAATTTGACGTTAACTTTGATGAAATTTACAACAAAATTGAAAGTGAAATAACTTTATGTACTTTTAATGTTTCAGAAGAACGTTTTTCTAGTAAAGTTTTGATAATCAATCAGAAAGGCTTGTTAAATACTTTGAAGGTTATTGCTCGTAATGTGGCACAAGAAGGTAAAGAAGATGTTTTTAGTGTGGAATATGGAAGCTTTATGATTGTGAATTTGGGTATAAAAGAATTTCCAAGTTTACTTTTTGGCAATATTTTTTACGGTTTTGAAGAATGTTATTTCACAACGTATAACGATAAATTGATTTTGGCAAGTAGTCTTTCAGCAATGCAAGAATACTTGATTAGTGTAACGAGGGGAGATGTTTGGGGGAATTCACCGAAGCATAAGACTATTTTAAAATTCTGTGTTCCTGCCAATTTGACGGTAATTTCAGAGAGTTTTAAAATTATTCCTAATTTTCAGCGACAAGTAAACTCTACTTGGTTTAATAAAATAGCTGCCCATAACCAAGAATTGTCGTCCGTTCAAGCCCAAATTTTGCAGAGCAATGCTGCTGAAAGTAGAATTGTATTATTGAAGAATATTGAACCTGTTAAGAACTCTGTTAAGTATGAAAATAAGTGGGTAAAACTGGGTAGAATTGCATTAGGAGCAATTAATGAGCCTCTTTATTTAGTGAATCCCAATACCAAAAAATCAGAGATATTAGTTCAAGGCGGTGATAATAAATTGCGTTTGTATGAAGAAGGCAAGCAAGTTTGGAACTATCAATTATCTGGAAAAATTATAGGAGAAATTAAAAATAGCCGTGTTTTTAATAATGTCGTTCAACAATTTTTGTGCGTCACGAATAAAAATATTTATGTTTTGTTACGAACAGAACAAGGTTTTGAGGTGAAAATGAGTAAGCCATTTAAAGGTTATAATTTGGAAAACTTTAAGATATTCGAAAACGAAAAAGACCATCAGCAATTTGCAACCATCGTAACATCAAATGGGATAACTTATAAATTAAACAAGGAATCTCTTGTATTGACTAAAATAGAGGATACTAAGAGAACAAATGATATGATTTCGCCCTTTCCAAGTGTAATAATCAGCAATGAGGAGTTTGGAATTTATCTCTCTAAAGGTGGAAAATTGACTGTTCAAAATTCATTGGGCAAGGTTTCAAAAGGATTTCCCTTAGATTTCGGTGGAGTGTTCAATGCAGCACCAATTTTGGAAGGAGGAGAAAATAACATTATTTTAGTAAGTGAAAAAGGAGAACTTTATAAAATTAGTTTGTCAGGAAAAATAATAGACAAAAAACAACTTTTTAGACCAAATAATGAAGTGAAATTTTCGATAGCCGTCAATGAAAGAGGGAATGATTGGGTTTTGATGCGAACAGACAATAAAGAGGTTGTGGTGATAGATAAAAATGAGCAAGAATTATTTACCGTTAGTAGTTCAATTTACGGTAAAAAATCGCTTATTTACTATAATTTAGGCATTGGTGGAAAGTTCTTTGCTATTAATAATGGGTATTCTACCTATAATTTTTATAATGAAAATGGTGGTTATATTGGCGGTTTGCCCATAGAATCTGAATACAAACCAAGACTTTCTTATTCAGATTCTTATCAAAAAGTTATCATGAACATCACAACACCTACAACCGTTGAAACCTGGTCGGTTAAAATTCGGTGATGTCTAATAGTAATTTATTAAAATAATGCTCTTCAATTCCCTTCATTTTTTTATATTTTTTATCATTGTTACGCTTAGCTATTGGTCTTTGGGTTGGCAAGGTCGTTGGCGATTATTGCTTTTTGCGAGTTGCTATTTCTATATGATTTTTAAGCCTGTCTACATTTTTATTCTCTTTCTTACGATAATTATTGATTATTTTGCGGGTATTTGGCTTGAAAAAACGGAAGGGAAATCTCGTAAATGGTTATTAATCATTAGCTTAATTTCAAATATTGGGATTTTAGCTTTTTATAAATATTATGGTTTCTTTTTTGAAAATATAAATCATATTTTAGGCATATTTCAGGTCAAGAACCCACTTCCTTTTTTTGATTTTATCCTTCCAATTGGGCTTTCATTTCACACTTTTCAAGCGATGAGCTACACAATTGAAGTGTATCGTGGAAATCAAAAAGCAGAACGACATTTTGGAATCTATGCCCTTTATGTGATGTTTTACCCACAGTTGGTGGCAGGACCTATCGAAAGACCACAGAATGTTTTGCATCAATTTCATACGAAATTTGAATATGATTGGGAAAAGGTGAAATCGGGCTTAATGATGATGGCTTGGGGATTATTCAAAAAAGTAGTCATCGCTGATAGATTGGCTATGTTTGTAGATTTTACTTATAAAAATCCCGTTGAACAGTCGGGTTTAACGCTTTTGGTGGCTACTTTTTTCTACACTTTCCAGATTTATTGTGATTTTTCAGGTTATTCTGATATTGCATTGGGTTCTGCCCGAGTGATGGGTTTTGATTTGATGGAAAATTTTAAAACGCCCTATTTTTCTACTTCAATTTCCGAGTTTTGGCGGCGTTGGCACATTTCACTTTCCACTTGGTTTAGAGATTATTTGTACATTCCATTAGGCGGAAATCGGGTTGGGGAATGGCGAAGATACTTCAATCAATTTTTTGTATTTATGATTAGCGGTTTGTGGCACGGAGCATCTTGGACGTTCGTAATTTGGGGTTCTTTACACGGTTTTTATCTGATTTTTGCGGTTTTGAGAGATAAATATTTGCCAAATTTTAGCCTTTCTAACAATTCAATCGGCAAAGGTTTAAATTTGATTTCGACCTTTGTTTTGGTGATGTTGGCTTGGGTATTTTTTAGAGCGAAGGGAACGCATGATGCTTTTCTGATTCTGAATAAAATAGGTAGTTTTTCATTTAATGATGTTTTCAAAACGCCACTAAATTCTCTTGAAATGTGGTTTTCGGTGATTTTGATAGGGTTTTTATTGTGGAAAGAAGCGAAGTTTTTGCATATTGACACTAAAAATAATGTTCAATTTTATGGATTATCGGTTATTTTTATAGCGTTGATTTATTTCTTTGGTGTTTTTAATACTAATCAATTTATTTATTTTCAGTTTTAGATTAGTAATTAACTTCCCGAAAGTAGAAATAACTTTCGGGAAGTGTGTATCTTCTTCTCGAAAGTTATTTCTACTTTCGGGAAGTTCTGTGTAAGTCTGATTTATTATGTTTAAGAAAATATTAAAATATTCAGTTCTAATAACTGCCATTTACCTTTGGATTCAGGCATACTCCCCTTTCGTTTATCGTGAAATTGGAGGTAAATTAAAGTTGTTTCCAGATGATTATCGTTATGGGGACTTGTATAGATTATCGTTGTTACCACAATTCAAAGAAAAAGCGTATGAGTGTGAACATCAGCGTTTTACCCGAAAGAAACCTATCAATCTTTACATTATTGGCGATAGTTTTACGGAAGATCCTAAAATCAAATTGGAAGATTTTCCTATTGAAAAATATCATTATGTTCATTGGGCAAAAAGTGCTAATTATCAATTAGATACTACGAAACAAAATATCTTAATTTTGGAAACTGTTGAGCGAACTGTTGAAGAACATTTTTCGTCAATTGCCAGTAATTTCGGTAATCAAAAGCAGTCTGAATCTCAACTTTCATTCAGAAAAAAGATTGAGCAGAAAACAAATAAAGTTGAAAAAATGATTGTTCCAGATGGAATCGAAGAAAGATTGGCTCATACCATTTTTAATTATGACTTTTTTCTTTGGTTTCGAGAACTAAAATCAACGCTGAATTTCAAGATTTTTAACCGAGTTGAGGATGAAGTTGTATTTTCAAAGGACAAAATGCAGATTTTTTATGCCGATGAAGCCGATGCAAGTAATTCAAAATCAGCTTTTTATTATATTGTAGATTCAAAAATTGATTTATTTGTTCAAAATATTAATCAAACCCGTGAAAAGTATTTGAAGGCTGGTTTTGATGAAGTTTATCTATCAATTATTCCCAATAAAGTAAGTATTTTATCGCCCGATTTAGGAAGTTATAATCATTTGATTGAGCGGATTCAGAACAACAAACAACTCCAGATTCCTTTTATTGATACTTATTCAGTTTTCAAAAAATCACCCCAAAAGTATTATCTGAAAAGTGATACCCATTGGACTTGCGAAGGTAGAGAGGTTTGGTTACAAAAAGTTAATTCGATTTTAGCCCAATGAAAAGATGACCATTACCCAAATTGAATATATTTTGGCAGTTGAAAAACATCGAAATTTTGTCCAAGCTGCCGATAGTTGCTTTGTAACTCAGCCTACGCTAAGTATGCAGATTCAAAAGTTGGAAGACGAATTGGGCGTAAAGATATTTGACCGTAGCCGCCAGCCCTTGATTACTACTGAAATCGGTAAAGAAATTATCCAACAAGCTCGAATTGCTGTCTCGGAATTTTACAAAATTAATGCCACCATTAATAGTAATAAACACGACGTTTCGGGTGAAATTCGTTTAGCCATTATTCCCACAATTGCCCCTTATCTTTTACCCTTGTTTCTCAGTAATTTTCTTGAATTATATCCAACTATTGAACTTAAAATCAAGGAATTAACTACTGATAAAATCGTTCAAGCACTCAAAAATAATGAGATTGATATTGGTTTATTAGCAACTCCTTTACAACAAGATGACATTCAAGAATTTTCTATTTTCTATGAAGAGTTGGTTTTGTATGTTTCTAAGTTAAATTCAATTTATCAAAAAAAATATGCTCTTTCGGAAGATATCAATCCTAATGAATTGTGGCTACTGGAAGAAGGGCATTGTTTACGTTCGCAGATAGAGAATCTGTGTGAATTAAAGCGGAAATCTATTGGGCAAAAACGGTTTGAATATCAAGCTGGAAGCCTTGAAACTTTGCGTAAAATGGTAGAAAGAAATCAGGGAATCACGATTTTACCCGAATTGGCAACCCTTGATTTTGATGAAGAAAGAAATAATTTGATTCGACATTTTAAATCGCCTGCTCCCGTGCGAGAAGTTAGTTTGGTAGTTCATAAAAATTTTGCGAAGATTGGCGTTTTAAAAGCCTTGCAAAACTGTATCTTTGATTCATTACCACAAAAATTCAAAGAAAATAAACCCAAAGATATCCTAACCGTATGAAAAACAATCCTAAAACATTGACCGCTTGGACGATGTATGACTGGGCGAATTCTGTTCATTCATTAACCATTACCTCCGCTATTTTTCCAATTTACTTTCCTTTGGCAGCTATTATGTTGCCTTCAAAAAGTACAAAACTTGATTTTTTGGGTTTTCAACTCGAAAATACGGTAGTGTTTTCCTATGCTTTATCACTTGGTTTTCTGCTTTTAGCTTTTTCTGTTCCTTTGGTTTCAGCAATTTCTGATTTTACGGGTAAGAAAAAGCTTTTCATGAAAATGTACTGTTATTTGGGTTCATTTTCATGTATGGCTTTGTACTTTTTTAAGGAAGGTGACTATTATTTAGGCACTTTTGCTTTTCTTTTTTCCATCGTTGGATGGGGAGGAAGTATTGTATTTTATAACTCATACATTCCCGAAATTGCTACTGAAGATAAATACGATTCCCTTTCCGCCAGAGGTTTCACCATGGGATATGTCGGCAGTGTTATTTTATTGATTCAAAATCTCACAATGCTCTTAAAACCAGAGTGGTACGGCAATATTAGTGGAGGAGATGCTTCAAGAATTTCGTTTCTAACGGTGGGGATTTGGTGGATAGTTTTTGCTCAAATTCCGTTTTATTATTTGCCAGAGACCCATAAGCCAAATAAGAAAGAAGGAGGCTGGATTTTCAATGGATTTCGGGAATTGAAGAAAGTTTTTAATGAGTTGCGACAATTGAATATTACCAAGAAATTCCTTTCTGCTTTCTTTTTTTATAACATGGGGGCTCAAACAGTTATGTTTTTGGGAGCTTTGTTTGGAAGTAAGGAATTAAAATTACCTTCTGATGCCTTGATTATTACCATTTTATTGATTCAATTAGTGGCAATTTTGGGAGCCTATATTTTCTCGAAAGTGTCTGAAAGTATCGGTAATACCCGTTCATTATTGATTATTGTCTTGATTTGGATTGGGGTTTGCATTGCGGGGTATTTTGTGTATACCCGAAATGAATTTTATTTATTAGCCACGGGAATTGGCTTGGTAATGGGAGGAATTCAATCGCTCTCACGTTCGACTTATGCTAAATTATTGCCTGATAATACAACTGATACTGCTTCGTATTTCAGCTTTTATGATGTCTGCGACCGACTTTCAACGGTTTTCGGGACTTTTATGTTTGGGTTAGTCAATCAATTAACGGGAAGTATGCGGTATAGTTTACTGGTGCTAACAGTAATTTTTGCGATTGGTGGAGCTATTTTGTATTCGATTCCTTCAAGAAAGGTTTATAAGGTTTAGGGATTGGTTACTGGTTATTAGTTATTCGCTGTTAGATATAGTAAGAAACGGTTAAAACACTAATAACCACTTACCAATAACCAGTAACTAACCATTAATACTCTTGACTCATCGGGTGAATCATCAACTCATCAATCACAACGTGTTTGGGAGTCTCCAAAATGTAGGTAATGGCATCTGCCATGTTTTGCGAAGTCAAATACTCCGCTTGATACGGGTCGCCTTCAATTTTGTTGTGAAAGTGCGTATCAACCAACTTGATAAAACTACCGAAACTTTTATACCATCTTTTCTGACCTCTTTTCGAAGTGCCATCGAGAAAGCATCTTGGGCATATTTAGAAGAACAATACAACGAACCACCATCAAAAACCCGCTTGGCTACATCTGAGGCTACATTTACAATATGTCCTGCCCCTTGTGCCTTCATGTGTTGGATTGCTTCTTTACAAAAAAGAAAAGTACCTTTCACATTAGTATCATAAATGGAATCCCATTCTGCTGTACTGATTTCTGTGGCTTGTTTAAAAATCCCAAACCCGGCATTATTCACCAGGGCATCAATCGTTCCAAAGGTTTCTTTAGTGGAATTTATGGTTGATTTTACAAACTCTTCATCTGCCACTGAACCCACAAATATTTTAGATTTTGCTCCCAAAATTTCAATTTCTGCTTTGAGTTCCATGAGTTCAATTTCACTGCGAGCCACTAAGCTCAAATTTGCTCCTTTTTCGGCTAACATCAAGGCTAATGCTCTGCCGATGCCCTTGCTGGCACCCGTTATGAGGACTGTTTTTTTATTTATTGACACGTTTTCAAATTTTTATATGATGGTTCAAATTTGTTTTAAACAACAAATTAAGCTAATTTGACCCATATTAAACAATAAGATTATCATGAATAAGACAAAAAGTATTCTATTAGCATCATTGATGCTGATTTCAACAATGGGTTTTGCTCAATTACCCAAAGTAATGCCCAAAATGCCATCCGCTACTGAGGCTGCTCCAATGGCAAAATCAACTGCCGATTCAGTCGTAACCGATTCAACCGCCATGATGTTAGACAAAGCCGTCAGTGCTAATGCCTTGGGTGATAAAGCTGCAACCGTAACCGCATTGAAGGCAAGCACAGCATCTATGGAGAAAACGGCTTCTGTAAGTAAAGGAGATTTTAAGGACAAATTGATGGGTCAAGTTGGCAATTTACAGAAATTAATTCCATTGGCTGAGAGCGGATTATTGGGCGGCGGAGTAATTCAAAAAGCCGCAGGATTAGCTAAAATGGCATTGGGAGCAAATCAAATTAGTTCGCTTTTGGGTGGAAATAGCCTTATGGGTAAAGCATCCGCACTCACGGGAGGATTAAGTTTATTGAAAGGTGGTTTACCAAGTTTGGGGGGTGTTTCTGCTTCAACGGGTGGTTCATTGATTAGTTCAGCAATGTCCGCAGTAGGAGGGTTAAGTTCAGGCGGTGCTGCTGCCGAACCTGCCGCTAAAAGTGCGTTGAGTGGTGTTTTGAACTTTGCGAAGGGGGTATTGTAATAATTAAGAAATATTAGACCACAGATTGTGCGGATTAGACAGATTAAACAGATTATTTACTGCTCAAATTTGGCTAATTTATACGATTTGTGGTCTTTCTATGTATTGATGGTTTGGAACGGTTTTAATACAATTTGCGTATTTATTCTATCTGTAAAGATCCGTTCAATCTGACTATGCGTCCCACTATAATCAGTGGTCTAAAATCGTAAACTTGCAATAAATGAATCGTCTCCAATCCGAAACATCGCCATATTTATTACAACACGCTCAAAATCCTGTGGATTGGTTTCCGTGGGGTGCTGAGGCATTAGCCAAAGCAAAAGATGAAAATAAGCCCATTTTGGTTAGTATTGGCTATTCGGCTTGCCATTGGTGCCATGTGATGGAGCATGAAAGTTTTGAAAAAGGCGAAGTTGCCGAGGTAATGAATCGCCATTTTGTCAGTATAAAAATTGACCGAGAGGAACGTCCCGATATTGATGCAATTTATATGGATGCCGTCCAAGCAATGGGCGTGCAAGGTGGCTGGCCCCTCAATGTTTTTCTGATGCCTGATGGTAAACCTTTCTATGGCGGAACGTATTTTCCGAAACAAAACTGGATAAAATTATTGGAAGCCGTCCACAATGGTTTTACCAATAATCAAACAGAATTGCAAAACTCAGCAGAAGGTTTTACGGAAAATATGCTATTCAAGGATTCTGAAAAGTATGGATTAGTAGCTGAAAATCAGAGTTTTATGGATGAAGATTTGAAAATGATGTATCAAAAGTTGTCTCAAACATTTGATACAGAATGGGGTGGTTTTGAAAGAAGTCCCAAATTTCCAATGCCTTCGGTTTGGCAGTTTTTATTACGATACTACTCCCCTCTCCACGGGAGAGGGGTCGGGGGTGAGGTTTTACAGACCCTGAACAAAATGGCAATTGGCGGAATTTACGACCAATTAGGAGGAGGTTTTGCTCGTTATTCAGTAGATGGCGAATGGTTTTGCCCACATTTTGAGAAAATGCTTTATGATAATGGGCAATTGGTTAGTTTGTACGCACAAGCATACACCCTCACGCAAGAACCTTTGTATAAAGAAGTAGTTTATGAAACAATAGCATGGTTAGAGCGTGAAATGACCAGTCCCGTAGGAGGATTTTATTCCGCCTTAGATGCTGATTCAGAGGGAGTTGAGGGTAAATTTTACGTTTGGACTTATCAAGAAATCGAAGGGATTTTGGGCGAAAAGGCGGAGGAGTTCTGTAAAAATTATCAAGTTTCAAAACAGGGTAATTGGGAACATGGCGTAAATATTTTATGGAAAAAAGAAGCAACATTGAACGCTGATTTTAAAGAAAGTATTGAAAGATTAATGGCAAAACGAGCCGAAAGAATCCGCCCAGGTTTGGATGATAAAATATTGTGTTCTTGGAATGGCTTGATGATCAATGGATTAGTGGATGCTTATCGGGCTTTTGGAGAAGAAGATTTTTTAAAGTTAGCTCTAAATAATGCTCATTTTATTAAAGACAATTTTTTGAAAGATGATAAATTGAGTCATAGCTATAAAAATGGCGAAACTAAAATTCAAGGATTTTTAGAAGATTATGCCTCCGTAATTGAGGCTTATACCAATCTCTATCAAGCCACATTTGATGAAAACTGGTTGCATTTGGCAGAGAAATTAACGCTCTATGTTTGTGATAATTTTTGGGATGGCGAAGATGAATTCTTTTATTTTACCGATGAAAATGCAGAAGAATTAATTGCTCGAAAAAAGGAGATTTTTGACAACGTAATTCCAAGTTCAAATTCGATGATGGCACGGAATCTTTATACTTTGGGAGTATTGTTAGATAGAGAAGATTTTAAAGATTTATCCATTTTAATGCTTTCAAAAATGAAGAATCTATTACTGAAAAATGTCGATTATTTAACTAATTGGGCGTGTTTAGCTACTCAAATGACTTCACCAACGGCTGAAATTGCCATAGTTGGGAAGGATGTAATGGTATTTAGAAAAGAAATTGATTTGAAATTTTATCCCAATAAAGTACTATCAGGAACTCAGACTAAAAGCAATTTGCCTTTGTTGGAAAATAGAACCTCGAAAGGTAACGAAACGCAGATTTTTGTTTGTTATAATAAAACCTGTCTGTTGCCTATTGATTCGGTTGAGGATGCTTTTGGGCAATTAGGACTTTAGATTTTTGCTCATTCATTAACGTTGAGGAGGTTCAAAACCTCCTCAACGTTTCATTATATAGAATTTCAATTTAATAATAAAACTCAATCCCATCGGATTCCTTTTTGTCCGCATACAAAATAATCTGCTCCTGTTTTCCATTCAAAGTAAAACGAATGGCGGAGGTATTTGCTCCTTCTTTGCCCGTATTATTAGCAAACACCGTTAAAATATTCTGTTGATTAGGTAATAGTTTGATTGTCAGTATTTTAGGTTTCTTTTTGAGTAAATATTTTTCTAACAAATATTGCCCATTGAAGCATAATGAAACCACATCACCATCTTCATTTTCATGGTCAGAGAGTTCAATGCTAAGTTCTTTTACATCCACCTTGTAAAAATGTTTAATGCTCACTTTTCGCTCCATTTCACAGTAAATCTTATCGGATTTTATTTTTTTTGCAGGTTTTTGAAGTTGCAAAACAGGTAAATGATACGAAATCTGAAAACCAACATAAGCTCCATTTTCCATAATGGAATTTCCGCCCAAAGGTTGATTATTTACATACCCCGTAATCGTATTTGAGGTAAAATCTTTGGTTGGAATTGCCACCCTAATGCCCATTTCCAGTGAACGCATATCATCCGCTTTTCGCCAATAAGTTCGCCCAATTTCTACTAAAAATTGATAATCATTTCGATTGATAACCTCACTTTGAACTTTGAAACCAACGCCATTAATCACCCAATCTTCCTGATTATCAACACTTTGATCTAAATAATTCACTGTTCTGATGCCTAATTGCAAATAGTTTCTTGCTTCTCCCCAATTTCTACGCCCCTTTGATTTTGTGGTGTACATTGCACTCGCCATTAATCCCGTATAAGTTTGTGAATTTTGCCAAAAGGTAACCTGTTTGGCATTTTGGGTAAATTGATACAAATTACCCAGTGAATAACTGTGTGGTACGCAAGTATAATATCCACCAATTTCGCCCCGCAAAATACGGTCATTTTGAAGCAGTTTTGTGATATTTACGCCCAAGTCATAAGAGCCATATAGCGAAGTTAATTCAGTTTTACCCGTCTGATTAGTGCTGAAATTGAGAGGAAGTGCAGTAAAAGGGTAGGGGAAATAACTGAGAACATTCTGTTGATTTGATACATTACTTTGAGGCAAACCAAAGGTCAAAAAACTACCCGAAGGACGAATTCCAAAACTACTAATACCCTGTTTGTTAGTTATTTGCGTGAAACAATATGGAGAAATCATAAGTAGAAATGGGAGGATAAATAAAGTTTTCATAGGTTTTAGATTAAGAATTTTACATATTTTTGTCTGAATTTGGATTCGTCAAATTAATGGATTTTTTGGATTAAAATTCAACCAAAATCCTATCAATCCGTTAATCTGAAGAATCCAAATTCAGATGGGGTCGCCAAGATGGGGTCGCCAAGATGGGGGGGGGGTCGCCAAGACGGGGTCGCCAGGACAATTCTACTTAATCCTACCTGGGTTTTCATTCACAAACGCACCCCAACCTTTTTTAGTGCCTTTCATTGTCGCCATCACGTTGTTGCCATGAAAATGATGGCAAACTGCAATGCCCAAAGCGTCGGTGGCATCGAACAATTTAGCATCCAATTTCATTTTCAGAAGCGTATCCAACATGGCGGCAATTTGTTCTTTTGAAGCATTACCATTTCCCGTAACTGATTGTTTTATCGTTTTGGGTGAATATTCTACAATCGGAATTTCACGGGATAAAGCGGCTGCCATCACCACGCCCTGAGCCCTTCCTAATTTTAACATTGACTGCACATTCACCCCAAAAAAAGGGGCTTCAATCGCCATTTCATCAGGCAAAAATTCTTCGATAATTCCGATAATTCGTTCGTATATTTTCTTTAATTTCATGCCTTGCGTTGTATATTTGCTCACGTTGATAACGCCATACTGCAAAACTTTCATGGTGTCACCGTTCGTTAATATCACGCCGTAGCCCATAAAACGGGTTCCAGGGTCAACGCCTAAAATTATTTTTTCTTTATTAGTTGTCATAATGCAAAATACCCAAGAAAGTAATCTCAAAGCAAGTTTTTTATCAGAAAAACTACTCCCGATTTTCAAGTGGGTTATTTTTGGGTTGATAATGTGGTTTTCCTATCAATCTTTAAAAAAAGAAATTACTAAAATTGATGAGTTGTATTTCCTGTTAGAAAAAGCAATAAACTATGAAAATGCTATCAAAATTGGTTTGTTACTAACATTCATTTTTATAAATTGGGGTCTTGAAGCAAAAAAATGGCAAATTTTAGCCAGTAAAATTGAGAAAATTTCCTTCATAGAAGCCTACCAATCCGTATTAATTGGCTTGTCTTTGGGTTTTTCAACACCTGCAAATTTAGGCGATTATGCAGGAAAAATTTGGACTTTGAAAAGTAAAAACAAAACTGAAATCGTTGGAGCAATTATATTGGGAAATGGTATTCAATTTTATGTTTCGCTGATTTTTGGAGCAATTGGTTACTCAATGGTGTGGAATAAAAAAATTACCACTTTCGACCAAATAATATATTGTTTGGTAGCTTTTTTATTAATTTTGGGCATTTGTGCCTACATATTTAGAAGAAAACTTATTGGATATTTGCCGAAACGTTCATGGCTGAAAAAATTCCACAATCATTTTGAAATAATTATTAAGTTTGATTCCAATGAGATGCAACTACTATTTTTATGGTCTATTTTACGGTATGTAACTTTTTCCTTACAATTTGTTTTGATGTTATTGGTTTTCAAGATAAATATCCATTTTATTGATTTATGGGCGGTTTCTTGTCTTATTTTTTTGTACAAAACGCTCATGCCAGCCATCAATTTTGTCAGCGATTTGGGTGTTCGGGAATATTCTGCCTTACATTTTTTTAGTCTTTTTGCAGTAAAAACTTCTCTCATAATTGTCTCCACTTTTTGCTTGTGGTTTCTGAATATTTTAATTCCTGTGATGGTCGGAGGATTATTGGTTTTACGAATTAAAAATAAATAAATGACAATAATTTTACTGATAATCAATAGCTTATATTTTATTTTTAATCTTGTGCTAATTTTTACTTGGCTGAAAATAGTAAGGGGGAAATTAATAAATCCAACTGAAAAAGATACTAAATTGACCATAGTAGTACCCGTCAGAAATGAATCAGCGAATATTGTAAAACTTTTGGAAGATTTCAATCAACAGAACTATCCTTCTGAAAATTTTGAAGTAATTGTGGCTAATGATGGCTCAACCGACAATACGGCAGATTTGGTTTTAATATTCCAAGAAACGGCAAAATTTAGTCTTCGATTATTAAATATTTTTGAAGAAAAAGGAAGTTCTCCCAAGAAAAGAGCTATTCAAAAAAGCATCGAAATTGCGGCTGGCGAATTGATAATTACCACTGATGGTGATTGCAGAGTTTCTGATAAATGGCTAAGTTCAATTCAGCGGTTTTATAAATCAACGGGAGCAAAATTTATCAGTTCGCCAGTAACATTTATGGATGAAAATAACTTTTGGAACACCGCACAAATCATTGAATTTGCCAGTTTAATTGGCTCGGGGGCGTGTGCGATGTATTTACGCAAGCCCAATATGTGTAATGGTGCCAATATTGCTTATCCCAAAGAAGCCTTTGCGATTGTAGGAGGATTTGCTGGAAATGAACATTTAGCCTCTGGTGATGACGAGTTTTTGATGCACAAAATTTTTGAGAAATATCCCGAAAGCGTTTTGTTCAATGCCAATATTGATTCAATTGTAAAAACAGAATCTCAGCCAGACATTAAGCATTTTTACCAACAGAGAAAACGCTGGGCGAGTAAATGGAAACATTATGATAATTGGCAAATATCGGCGTTGGCAATTTTTATTTTTATGGTAAATTTTGGGGCAATTATTACTTATTTTTATATACCTTCAATCATTGGTCTGGAATTGTTATTATTAAAATTTGGGGTTGAATTCGTTTTTTTATCCCTGATTATCAGTTATTTGGGTTATTTTAAAAAGATATTTTTTATTCCAATTATTCAAATTTTTTATCCTTTGTATGTAGTTTTCTTTGGATTAATTTCGCAAGGAAAAGACTATGAATGGAAGGGAAGAAAATTAAAATAGCTCGATTTTATTATGTTTATCCACAAAACAAATTTCTTGATGCGGGCAATATACCCCAATTTTCTTTGGCGAGAAAGAACTGATGAAAAGGTAATTTATTTAACTTTTGATGATGGACCGATTCCCGAAGTAACCGAATTCGTATTAGAAGAATTAAAAAATTATCAAGCAAAAGCGACCTTTTTTTGTATTGGTGGAAACATAGAAAAACACCCTAATATTTTTCAACAACTAATAAATCAAGGACATACCGTAGGAAATCATACCTTCAATCATTTAAAAGGATGGTACACAGAAGATGAAGAATACTTAGATAATTTTAGAAAATGTGAAGAGATTATGTTGAAGCCGTCCACCCATCACCGAACATCAAACATCGAATATTTCCGTCCACCTTTTGGCAGAATCAAGCGAAGTCAGGCGAAGGAAATTATGAAAACGCACGAAATTGTGATGTGGGATGTATTGACTGGTGATTATGACCAAAGTATTTCCCAAGAAACCGTTTTAAAGAAATCTTTGCAACATTCAGCAGCGGGTTCAATTGTATTATTCCATGATAGTATCAAAGCCAGTAAAAATTTAATGTACACCTTGCCGAGATTTTTGGAATACTTTTCTGAGCAAGGTTTTACGTTTGAGAAACTGTAATACGGACTGCCAGTCCGTATTTAATAATTAATTTAAATGCCTGTAACACGAACTGCCAGTCCGTATTTAATAATAAATGCCCAAACAACCCAAAATAACCATCTGGATTGCCGCAAGAAATGAAGAACATAACATTTTAAATTGTCTTCAATCCATTGAAAAACTAAATTATCCCAAAGAAAATTTGCAAGTTTTAATCGGTAATGATCAATCCGAAGATAATACAAAATCAATTATTAAGGATTTTATTGAAGGTAAATCTCAATTTCAATTAATTGACATCCAGAAAGTTATCAATAATCAGAGAGGAAAGGCAAATGTTTTGGCAAATCTTTATGAACACTCTACGGGCAAATATTTTCTAATCTGTGATGCCGATGTAACCGTAAATCCAGCATGGGTAAATGGAATAATTGCGAACTTTGAAAACGACTCGAAAATTGGACATCAAGTGGGAATTACCGCCATAAAATCTACCAAATTATGGCATCATTTTCAATCCATTGACTGGCTTCATGCTTTGACTTTACTGAAAATTACGGCTGATTTAAAAATCCCATTGACAGGCTTAGGTAACAATTCTGCCGTTACACGTGAGGCTTATGAAGCTACGGGCGGGTATGCTAAAATCCCTTTTTCTATTACAGAAGATTTTGCATTATTCCATGAGGTTGTCCAAAAAGGATATAGTTTCAAAAATACGATAAATCAACAGGTCTTTAATCAAACTCTACCGATGGCAAATCTCAAAGAGTTTCTACATCAACGCAAAAGATGGATGGTCGGGGCTTTGCAATGTCCGTGGTGGATTGTGGCGTTGTTGTTTCTTCAAGCCTTGTTTCTGCCTCTTTTAGTAATTATTGGTTTTGTTTTTTCTTGGAAAATGGCAGCAATTATTTGGTTTATCAAGTGGTTTAATCAAACTATCACAGTTTTGCCAACTATTCTAAAATTAAGGCAATTTCAACTGATTAAACACCTAATTTTGTACGAATTTTATGCCAATTGGTGGCAATTAACAATGATAATTTTTTATTATTCACCCGTGAAAGTGGATTGGAAAGGACGGATTTATGAGTAAAAATATGATAGAAACGCACGCACACGTATATGATGAAGCCTTTGCCGATGACCGTGATTTGATGTTAGAAAAGGCTTTTTCAGGAGGGATTTCAGAAATTTGGATGCCCAATTGTAATTCAGAAACCATCGACGGTATGATGGTTTTGACAAGGAAATATCCCAACCAATGTTTACCCATGATGGGCTTGCATCCATGTTATGTAAAAGAAGATTTTGAGAAAGAATTATACATCGTTGAGGATTGCTTGAATAAGTCTAAATTTATCGCCATCGGAGAAATTGGTATGGATTTATATTGGGATAAAACCTTCGTAAAACAACAGGAAGAGGCTTTTTTAGTTCAATGCCAGTTAGCAAAAAAGCATAATCTTTGGATTGATATTCATTCCAGAAATGCGTTTTGGGAAACCGTAGCTTTAATTGAAAAGAACGCTGACCCCAATTTAAAAGGTATTTTTCATTGTTTTACGGGCGAACTAAAAGATGCTCAAAAAGCCATAGAATTAGGATTTTCATTAGGAATTGGGGGCGTAGTAACTTTTAAAAATGGAGGTTTGGATAAGATTTTACCTCATATCAGTTTGGAAAATATCGTCTTGGAAACGGATGCACCATATCTCGCACCTGTACCGTACAGGGGTAAAAGAAATGAACCCGCATATCTCACATTAATTGCCCAAAAAGTGGCTGACATGATGGAAATTAGCGTTGAAAAAGTGATTGAGCAAACTACTTTGAATGCTTTGAAACTGAAAAACTGTGGTCAAAAACAAATATGAAACTAACCAAAATAAAAACAAAAGCCGATGGTAGAGATGATGTAAAGGTGCTTGTAATCTACACGGGAGGTACTCTGGGAATGGTTTATGAAGCAAAAACGGATAGTTTAGTACCGTTTGATTTTGCCCAAATTCCTGATAATTTGCCTGAAATGGCTCGTTTAGATTTTGAGATTTCGGTTCTGACTTTTGATAATTTGTTGGATTCTTCCAATATGAATCCTTCGATTTGGCTACTTTTAGCAAAAATTATTGGTGAAAATTATTATGATTTCGACTCCTTCGTAATCCTTCACGGCACTGATACGATGGCTTATACAGCTTCGGCTTTGAGTTATTTGTTGGAAAATCTGAATAAACCCGTTATCCTTACAGGTGCTCAACTTCCCATCGGTGTTGCCCGAACTGATGCGAAAGAAAATTTTATCACAGCTCTTGAAATTGCTGCTGATAGAAATTCGCATAATCACCCCATCATTTCGGAGGTTTGTATTTATTTTAATTCTTTGTTATTACGTGGAAACCGTGCCAGAAAACACGAGAGCGTACAATTCAACGCTTTTGAATCAGAAAATTATCCAATTTTGGCGGAAGCAGGAGTGAAGATTGAATACAGTAAACCATATATCCGTAATTATCAAGAAAATGCCGTTTTGAAAGTTCACAAGCAACTTGATGAAAATGTAATTATTTTGAAACTCTTTCCAGGTATTTCTGAAAAAGTAATCCGTAATATTCTGGAAATCAAAGGTTTGCGAGGCGTTGTTTTAGAAACCTTTGGTTCTGGAAATGCTCCAACCGAAAAATGGTTTTTGGATTTGATGCAAGAATTTGTTGAAAAAGGCATTATTATTTTCAATGTTTCGCAATGCAACGGTGGGAGAGTGATGCAAGGGCGATACCAAACCAGTCATTCCTTGCAAGAAATGGGCGTAGTCAGCGGAGCAGATTTAACCACAGAAGCCGCCATAACAAAATTGATGTTTGCTTTGGGGCAATCAATTGATAGCCAAGAAGTTAAAAAAATATTACGTCAATCCATTGCGGGTGAATTGTCATAAATCCAATCAAAATGCTAACACCGCTTTTTGTCTCTATTTTACTGCTGGTTAGTATTTTACTAATCATTTTTTTGAGTTCAAAATATAAATTCAACACATTTTATGTGTTGTTTGTCATTGCGATTTTTGTGGGAATTGTAGCCCAATTCTCAGGAGAAGAAGTTATCAAGAATTTGAAAGCAGGTTTTGGACATACGCTCGAAAAAATTGGCTTGCTCATTATTTTGGGTACAACTTTGGGCGTTATTTTAGACAAAACTAAGGCTACTATCAGCATTGCTAATTATATTCTCAGAAAAACGGGGGAGAAAAAAGCAGGTTTTGCCATCACATTGATTGGTTTTATTATCGGTTTACCCATTTTTTGTGATTCAGGTTTTATCGTTCTGAGTGGATTATTACATTCTTTGGGTAAAAAAGTAAAGAACTCAGAAGTCTTTTTCACGATATGCTTGGCGGGGTCTTTATATGCCGTTCATTGTCTTGTCCCTCCACATCCTGGCATTACGGCTGCCGCTGGACGAATGAATGTAGAATTGGGACAAACCATGATTTTGGGAACACTTTTATCAATTCCGACAACGGTTATCGTATATTTTTGGGCAAAATTTGCAGGAAGAAAATATCAACATTTGTACTTGAAAAATGCTGAAAATCAGACATTTATATCAAATTCTGAAATTGAAAATTTACCAAATCCCTTCAAATCATTTTTGCCAATTATAATCCCAATTTTTTTGATTTCTTTCAAGTCGATTGTGTTATTAGATGCGTCGATTTTCTCTGAAAAGATAATTTCTGTTATTAAATTCTTGGGCGAACCCGTGATGGCTTTATTTGTTGGCATTGTGTTATCCATTTCACTTTTCGAGAAGATTAATAAAATAGAAATCAATCAGTTATTAGAAAATGCCATCGAAAAGGCAGGACCAATTTTGGCGATAATTGCTATTGGTGGAGCTTTTGGAGAAATAATAAAAATGCTGGATTTGGGTAAGGTTTTTGGAAATATTTTGGTAGAAAATAAATTGGGTTTGCTGATTCCCTTCTTGCTGACGGTACTTTTCAAAACTGCTCAAGGCTCGTCAACCGTTGCCGTAATCTCCTCAGCCTCAATAGTTTGGCCTTTGTTGCCAGCTTTGGGATTAGATTCAGAATGGGGGCGACAAACCACTTTAATGTCGATGGGTGCAGGGTCAATGATGGTTTCACACGCCAATGATGCCTACTTTTGGGTGGTGTCCAGATTTGGAAATTTGAATACAGATTTGAGCCATTAAAATCTTATTCAGTGATGACTTTCTTGATGGGATTCTTTACATTCTTAATGATTTTATTAGTCAATTTTTTGCATGGATAAAAGTATTAGCCAAGCCTCCTGAACTTTATTTTCTTCCAATAGTTCTTTGGCATTTTGAAACAAATTTTGACTTATACCTAATTGATTATCAGCTATATAATTTGAAATTTCTTCAAGACTTGGCAAACTTTCAACATTGCCTAATTTCCCTAAATCATTCCCAGATAACTCTTTTGAGAATCGAATATACTCAGGTATTTGGTCGATACCTATTCCCGTTGTGCGAGTCGGTTTTGCTACTTCAAACATAGCTTCGGGCGTTATACGGGCGTACCAATCTCCACCCAAGCGAGCTACCCAATCGGTTTTTAATTGGTTAACTCTTGTTGTTTTCGTCCAACAAATATTCGCTGATATGAGCCAATAAAACCTCACAAATTACTAAATTAGACGTTCCGAATTCCTTGATTTCCAGAACTTTACATTCCAAAGAGACAGGTGATTCTTTCACCCGTGGAGGAGATATTTTCAATGATTCTTCCTCTGTAAAACCAGCCTTCTGAAATTCATTTATGCCTTTGGGATATTCGCAACTCGACAACGACATTTGCTGAACCATCGAAAAATCGACCAAATTAATCACCACCTCTGGCACTTCTTGCAGATTTAAAATGGTATCTTTTTGCGAACCATCTTTTCCTCTTCGGTTTGGTGAAAATACTAAAATCGGTGGGTCAATTCCCATAAAATTGAAGAAACTGAAAGGGCTTAAATTTACATTTCCTGCCGCATCAATAGAGGAAGCAAAGGCAATAGGGCGAGGGGCTACTAAGTTCGTAGCGTAGGAATAAAAATCTCGTGGATTAGTTTTTTCTAAATCAATAATCATTTTCGATGCTTGTTTTTTTCGATGTTCGATGTTCGGGCTTTATCTCGATGAATAAAAAAGGATTTCTAATCCGAACATCAAGCATCGAAAGCATCGAGCATCGAACCATATTTTTTTAATTTTCCAAACCCAAACCCGAATCCCATCTTTTTCCAGCCCAGCCTCTCATAATAACGGTATCATCATCTTCTAAAAAGTTCTGCTCGCTCCGTCCGAAAGTTCAAAAGGCTTTTTCTCATTTTCCGAAAGTTCTAACAACGAACCATAACTCATTGGTTCAGAGCCAGATACAGTTCCAGATGCTAATAAATCTCCTGTTCTCAGATTACAGCCATTCACGGTATGATGAGCAATTTGTTGAGCCACATTCCAATACATTTCTTTAAAATTGGTTTGACAAACCACATTTTCTTGACCATTTTTTGGTTGAATCACAACTTCTAAAAATTATATCAAAATTTCTCAATCCATCAGTTTCGAAGATATGGCAAAACAGGAGGATTTTGCTCTGGGCTTTTGACTTCTGAAAATGACAATGCTTCCAATGTTACAACCCAAGGAGAAATAGATGAGAAAAAGTTTTTTCCCCAGAAACGGACCTAATGGCCGATACTCCCACCGCTGAATATCACGAGCTGACCAATCGTTGAAAAGTACAAAACCGAAAACGTAATTTTCTGATTCAGAGGTGCTTAGTGGCTTTTCCAGGTTTCAGAATTTGTGCCAATAATTGTAGCAATTTCCAATTCAAAATCTAATGCTTTTGTTGCTGAAAAAATCGGCGTTTGTCCATCATCTGATAAAATTTGACCTTTTGGTCTATGAAAATCTGTACCCGAAATGTAAAAATGGATGAGCTTCGTCCGTGATATGCAACGGGCAAATACCGCCAGTTTGGAAGAAGCGGATTCTTTGGGTCACGGAACATTTTCCCTACATTGGAAGCGTGGTCAATGCTGGAATAAAAATCTGTATAATCACCAATCTGGATGGGCAAGTGCATAATTGCATCCGTCTGTTTTACCAAACAAAATTCTGTAACAAGGCTTTGTTTTTGAAATTTTTCAGATAAAATGTATTTGAATTTTCTCTTAATTAATTGATTTTGAGCCTTTCCCAATGCCATTAAGGGATTCAGATTTTTTGAAAGCATAAAAATACTTTTTTATCAAAAATCTAAATCATAGAAAAAATCCATATTCTGGACAAAAACTGTAAATCTAAGATATGCTCACCGATGGCAATTCCGATTCTTTTAGTAGCATCATTTTCAGTAGAATAAACACCGTATGGTAAATTATGGATAGTAAAATCTGAGTTTGCAGGGACTGGGATGTATGAATTTAACATTGATAGGGTTTGATTTTTTGAGTGTCCTCCGTCCGACTATCGTCTGACTGCGTTGAACAAATCGGCAGTCAGACGATAGTCAGACGGAGTCACTATGCAACCATATTATTATAAATTGAATCTAAAATTTTTACAAAGTTTTTGTAATCATCATCGGTCATTTCGCCCCAGCCCTTTTTACGAATATCCGCCACCAAAGGATAGGCTTCATAGAACTTTTCCCTGCCAGTGTCCGTGAGCGTAATGTTGAACTTCTAAGGCGGTCATTTTCTGCCATTGTACGCTCTGCTAAGCCTTTTTTTACTAATAAATCAATAATTCTGGTAACGGTTGGGGCATCTTTTACGGTCATTTCAGCCAATTCATTTTGGGAAACGCCATTGGCTTCGTATCGAAAAAAATATGGTCGAGCAGTACCCATTGGTCAACGGTTAAATCAGTATTAAAATCATCTAATTTCTTTTGGAGACTCTGACGTATTTTCTTAATCGTTGTATCAATTTTAAAGAAATATGCCCGATTTCAGCCGCATTTTGATTCATTTTAGCTTTTTATTTTTAAATGGTGATTATGCAATTATTGTCAAAACAATAATTGCATATTAATTTAAGAAATAAAAACGGTATTTCGATACTCGTTTTTCGATGTTCGAATTAGAATTCGATGTTCGGAAGTGTACTCAGAAAACTTTTCCGAACATCGAAAATGAACATCGAACATCGAAATCATAAAGTTCCTCTGATTTCTTGTTCCCGCTCCTATCGCTTCAAAAAGTGCCTTGAAATTGCCTTTTTTCGAATGATTTTGCTCCTTTGCGTTGGATAATTTCAAAGAACAAAGTGGTCTTGAAACGATGGGTTTTGTGAAAAATTTGTAATAAATATCCGTCTTCGTCTCTATCCACCAAAATACCCAAAGGTCTTAATTCCTTGATTTCTTCATCAATTTTACCAATCCTATCCGAAAGACTATCGTAATAACTATCAGGCACTTGTAAGAAATCAATCACCTCGTTTTTGCATTTCTTTTACGGTAAAAACTATATTATCCGTAGCCACAGCAATATGCTGAACGCCCGCACCACCATAAAAACGTAAATATTCTTCTACTTGTGATTTTTTCTTTCCTTCGGCTGGTTCATTGATGGGGAATTTGATTTTTCCATTGCCGTTTGACATCACTTTCGACATCAAAGCGGTATATTCCGTAGAAATATCCTTATCATCAAAACTTACTAACTGGTTGAATCCCATTACGTTAGCATAAAAATCCGTCCAACGATTCATTTCATTCCAACCCACATTTCCTACACAATGGTCAATATATTTCAACCCGATTGAAGACGGTTGATAACTTGGATTCCAAGGCTTGAAATTTGGCAGAAAAATGCCTCGGTAGTTTTTTCTTTCCACAAAAACGTGAATCGTATCACCATACGTTTTGATGGCTGAACGTTTTACTGAACCAAATTCATCTTCTTCTGCAACAGGTTCAAATACAATTTCTGCCCCTCTTTTTACCGTTTCATCAAAAGATTTTTCTGCATCATCCACCCACAAAGCAATCGTTTTTACACCGTCTCCGTGTTTGTCAATATGCTTACCAATTTCGGAATAGGCTTGCAGTGGCGTAGTCAGCACTAATCTGATTTTATCTTGTACCAAGACATAACTTTCTTGTCCGTGCATCCCCGTATTTAAACCCGAGTAGGCAAGCGGTTGGAAGCCCAATGCAGTTTGGAAAAAATGTGCTGATTGGCGTGCATTACCCACATAAAGTTCCAAATAATCAGTGCCATTTATAGGTAAGAAAATCTTGATTTATAGAAAAATCGATTTTCTAAGTCATCTATTTGTTTTTCAGACGTTTGCATATTGATATTTGATTTCAGAATCGTTTAATTTGAAAGCTTTATGTGTTTTTTCTTGTCGATATTCTTTGCTCCAATTCGGCTTCCATTTAGCTGGGATTGAATCAAATAATTGCTCATAAGAATCAATTACAAAATACTGTTCTTGATAATGTTCTTTGATGTATGGCGTATCAAAAATCTGTTGAATATTGTAATTAATTCTTGTGGAATTTGTCGGATTCGATGGCATAAATACTTTCGCCCGAAGAGGATAAAATACCTGCCCCATAAATCTTCAATTCGCCATCTTCTCTAATTAATCCAAATTCAATAGTGTACCAGTATATACGGGCGATATATTCGATGGCTTGTGGTTTATCAATAAATCGGAGGGCAATTCGGGCTAATTCTTGCAAAAAATGACAAACCGATGAGTTTGAAAGTAGCGGCACGTGTCCGAAAACGTCATGAAACATATCAGGTTCTTCCAAATAATCTAACTGTTCACGCTTACGTAACCACGTGGAGGCACAGAATTTTTTGTCTTGCATCAATTCAAAAAACGGACGATTTATCAATCAAAAGCCTTTAAGCACAACGTGAATCTGCCAACCCGTTTGCTTTTGTAACAAAATATTGACTTCCTGATAATTAGGAATTTTGTCAGCTTTTAAATTTACCTCTTTCAATCCCTCTAAATAAGCCTTGCTTGCCAAAGGTTGAAGAATATTGATTTGACGTTCAAAAAGAATCTTCCAAACCTTAAAATCTTCTGGTGTGTATGCTGAATATTGTTGCTTCATTTTCGATTTTCGATTTTCGCCTTTGGTATTCAATGTTCGTTTTTGTTGTTTGAAGTTTTTGCGAACATCGAACATCCAAAAGCGCAACTTTATCGAATCAAAGCCAAGATTTAAAGTATTCTCCGTCATCAATTTTCATAGCTTCTTCGGTCAGCATCAAGGGGAGGAAAGTGTCCACCATTACTGCCAATTCGTGGGTTTCGGTTTTGCCAATACTTCGTTCCATTGCTCCTGGGTGCGGTCCGTGTGGAATCCCGCCTGGGTGTAGTGAAATATGACCTTTCGCAATGTCATTTCTACTCATAAAATCACCATCAACATAATACAAAACCTCATCAGAATCAATATTTGAGTGATTGTAGGGAGCAGGAACGGCTTTCGGGTGATAATCATACAACCTCGGACAGAATGAACAAACCACAAAAGCATCCGTCTGAAAGGTCTGATGAACGGGTGGCGGTTGATGCACTCTGCCAGTTATGGGTTCAAAATTATGAATCGAAAAACCCCACGGAAAATTATAACCATCCCAACCCACTACATCAAACGGATGAGCCGCATACACCACCGAATGAAGGGTATTTTGTTTTTTGATTTTGATTAAGAAATCCCCTGTTTCATCATGAGTTTCTAAATCTGTTGGTAGTTTATAGTCTCTTTCGCAAAATGGAGCGTGTTCTTGCATTTGCCCAAAATGATTTCGGTAACGTTTCGGCGTAGTGATAGGATGGAAAGATTCTACAAAAAGCAGGCGATTATCTTCGGTTTCAAATTCAATTTGATAAATCATACCTCTTGGAATTAGTAAATAATCTCCGTACTCAAAATCAACATTGCCGAGCATCGTTCTGAGCTTTCCTTTTCCTTTGTGAATAAACAAAAGTTCGTCAGCATCTGCATTTTTATAGAAGTAGTGTGTTAGTGATTTTCGGGGTGCTGCCAAGCCAAAATGTAGGTCCGAATTCACCAGAAGCGTTTTTCTACTATCAAGAAAATCATCTTCGGACTGAATATCGAAGCCGATAAGTTTACGAGAAGTCATACTTTTTGCAACTAAAATCTTCGGACTAACATCGAGACTTTCCAAAATTTCCTTTACTTGTGTAGGGCGGTGGTGATGGTAAGTAAAGACGAAACACCCTCAAAACCAATCGTTCCGAAGAGTTCTTCATAATAAAATTCACCTGTTGGTTTTGTGAATTGTGTATGTCTTTTCGGAGGAATTTTTTCCGAGATGATGATATATTGGCATTAGAGAATAGTTGTTTTTATAAATATTTAGCAAGACAACTATTACTAATGCAATATTGTTAGATATATTATATTATTCCAAGAAAATTATAAATTATTTCTTTTTAGACTTCGCCAATTCTGCTTGATAATACCGATATAGAAAATCGTAAATTACCAATTCGTGGGTGCGTTGATTATCCGAAATGGTGCGATTTACGCTCATGTGAATAGTATTAGAAAGATACTTATTCCAATCGTTTTCGGGTTTTAGGTCTTTTATTTTAGGGATAATTTCTGCTAATGCTTTGGATTTGAATAAGATAGCTTCAAAAAGTGGGGCATATTCATGTGAATCATTAAGAGAATTATCTAAAATACGTTCAATCGTTTGTCGATTATCTCTGAAACGCTGGTCTATTTGCATTTTAAGGTTTTTATCGACCCTGAATTCACGGGCAAAACTTGTTTTCATCATTTCCAACAAATTTCTTTTTTGCACAAGATTATAACCAAAATCGTCGAGGTAAGCATCAATCAATTTCATACACCATTGCCAACGGATGGGTTCACGTTCGTCTCCCCAGGTTTTGTCCAACATTTCAAGGACAGCCATACTGTCTTCGCAAAAAATAATTTCTGTTAGTTCTATCATATCTGCCCCATAACGTTCTATTTCTCGTTGATAGGTGTCGGCTTGTATTTTCCAGATAATTTCCTCATTTTCAAAGGCTTGTATTGATTTTTTTATCATTTCTGATACTTTTCCCAAGTCGGATAATTGTCTCAATCGAACTCTAAAACGAATGTGTTTTTCGGGGTCAGCATAGCGAATAAAAAACCAATTATCAATCAAATTTTCATCAAATAAATCTGAAATCAGAGGTTTGATGGCTTGGTTTAAAACCAAATCGCCGCCTTTTGCTCCGGTATAAAATTTGAAATAAACCCATTCTGTACCAAAAGAGAAATTTCGTTGAATCTGACTTTCTACATGATTTATTTTGGATAAAATTTTATCATCTTCGTTTATCCAAGAAGCAATAAATTGATTGGTAAAACCTTTGCCAAGCGTATTTTTTACCAAGCTATTTTTTTCATCAAAGAAAAACTCTTTCAACTCAATTCTATCACGATTTTTTATGGCATCCAAGAAAGTTTTTAGACTTAATTTATTGTCAGAATTTACCAATAATTCGTTGTCAAAATCAGCTAAAACAAATAATTTAGGCAACTTCCATTTGGCTTTAAATTGAGCAAACAATTCAATTAAATAATCAGAATTGTTGCTTATTATCTCCTTAAAATCTTCTTTCTTGAAAGACCATGAAGCCAATTCCAATATCACATTTTTGTAGGTTAATCTCGGTGAAAAAGTAGTATTGTACGCAATATTTTTCCATCCCACATTAAAATTCCGTTGAATATTTTGATTCTGGATATCACAAAGAAAATTGTAGAGTGGTAGAGAGTTTTGCGAATAGTTATGGGCATTACTCAATCTTGGAATAATCTCTTTATTCAATCTTTTGGAACGAAGAATTACTCTATCTTGCTGCAAATCAACCGATACCATTAATTCTTCGAGGTGAATTTGATGTTCGGCATCCAAAGAAGATTTGGCTAAATACGGAATTTCATAAACTCTGAAGGGAGGGTGCAAAAGGATATTGCCGATTCTGTTTTCGGGTAAATGCACGATTTCGGCAAAAATTACATCAGGATTATTAGCTTGTTCATCATCAGTAATTTTCTTGACAATTTCCAAAACATTTTTATCTGCATGAGCAAAACGACCTAATAAATTGGCAGCACTTGACCCACTAATTCCTTCCAAATAAATTGGCAAGTTTTCATCTCCCGTAAGCCTAAACATGATGGAAGAAGAAGGGGCTGTTTTATTGTTTTCTTTTATGAATTTCGTTAAATCATTTTCTTGCAAATCAACTTGGTATGAATCATTTTTATAAGCCTCCAACCATAATTTAAATAGATATTGTTGGAAAGGATTTTGTTGGAATTTTACGGTCAGATTTTCTTCAACGGGCATATTTAGACCATCGGCAATGGGCGTATTATTACTTTTCCCAGAATCACCATAGCCGATGCCTGTTTCAGTATCTAAGGCAAAAAGAATTGGGATTTCTTTGGTTTCGTATCGCTCAAAGTAACGTGTCTTAAAATCTTTAAGTTTCTGATTTATAGGCTTTTCAGTAAGGTTTTTTGATAGATTATAAATTTCCGATAAAACTTCTTGATACTTTTTATCCAATGAGTTTTGAGAAAATAGTTTTACCAAATCAGTTTGGAATAATTTTCCTTCTTCAAAGGGAACTTCAAAGGCATTTAAAGTTTCAATGACTTCCTGATAAGCGGCAGTGTCATTAACTTTATTTTGGTCAATTTTAGCTAAGAGTAATTGAATTTTCTGTAAAATTTCCCCTAAATTCCCCTGCGGAGCGAGTGTTTTTTGGACTTGTTGCGTAAATTCATCACCCGTAATGGCAGGTTCTAATTCATTGACTAACAGTTGAGTATCAATTAATTCTTCAATAAAAGCAACTGCCTCCTCTTCCGAAATTTCATCATCAATCAGGTGGGGGAGCAGGTCGGTGATTTTCGCTCCTGTTTTGCATAAATCCAAGACCATTTGAATATACTCCGACCACGTGATGGCACTAATTTGATGTTTTCGCTGTCCATCAACGTATTTATATTCCACATATCTAATGTCTTCACCAATCTGATAAACACTTGAATTGGGGTAATATTTCAGAGATATTTTTACTGCAGGAATTTCAGCCAAACGTTGAGCCAATGCTCCTGCATAGTGCATATCCAAGCGGGTATTTCTTTCAGTATTTTCCGAAATTATAAGGTTAGTTTCATCACTCCATTCAACAACACCACAACCCGCAAAAAGCCCGAATGGAGTACATCTACTGCACATTCGAGTATAATATTTAGCTAATGAAAGTGGGATTTTTTGAAGTTTTTTAGGGTCTGTAATTTTATTTTTTTTCCATAAGATAGCTTCTTTGAAAAGCACGGGCGAAGCTAAATAAACCGCTTCCGAAAAGGCTGGATTATCAAGATATTGCTTTAAAAAATCTTCAGAAATATCATCAGAAAATGGCAAGGACGGCGTTCTGACAATGAGTTTTGGATGAAACATTTTCTTAGTGATGAGCAGTGAGTATTGAGCAATGACTAAAATTTCATAATTCTTTGCAATATCTTGGATAAATTATCAGAATACAAGTGAAGGGCTTGAATTATTGGAAAATATCAATCATCTTTGCGGATAGTTATTCACCCTATGCGGGTCACCCTATGCGGGCCATACATCATCAAGGGCTGTTAGCTCAGTTGGTTTAGAGCGCCGCCTTGACAGGGCGGAGGTCGTGGGTTCGAATCCCTCACCGCCCACTTTTGTACTAAAAAGCCTTCAAATTTTCAGATTCGAAGGCTTTTTATGTTTTCAAGTTGGTACTGAAGCTGTTTAAACTTTCCGTTTTTGATTATAAATGATTGTATTTTTGAAGCTGTTAGATTAGGCATCCCCTTCTGAAATTTACGAAACATAGCATCGCTACGTTGAGAAAATTTTGGAATAGCAAATTCTTAAAGACTTCATTTTAAGCGGGGACGCCCAGTCGAAACGGAAAGTTTAAACACCTTCATTAATTGCCCAACTGATTCGCAATTTGTTTCAACGTAATTTCGGCTACTTTGGCATTATAATTCAAATTATTTAAGCGAAAACCAGAATTTTCAAAACTCTGTTGGGCTTCTCTGATGTCAATTATTGTACCCTGACCCAACTGAAATCTTTGAGTAATCAAATTCAATAACTTTTGAGCAATCTGATAGTTTTTTTGCTCATTATCAATCAATTGAATTGTGCTGTTATAGGCTTCCCAAGCCTTTGATGCTGAGTTTTTGAAATTTTGAATGACAATTTCTTTCTGCAATTTGGCATTTTCAGTATTGATTTTTGCTACTTTTAGTTGCCTCATATTAGCCGTTCCCGTGTATAAAGGCATTGTTACATTAAACCCCAAGAAAGGGCCATAGATTTGGTTCAATAAGGTAAAACCCGCTGCACTTTGATTACGATTGTAATTGTACCCTGTATTGACATTGATGACGGGAAACTTTCTTGCATTCACTTCCCGTTCAATAATTTTATTGATAACTATCTGAATATCAGTAGTTAAAACATCGGGATTTTTCTTTAACTGGACCTCCACCTCTTCCCAGCCTATGTTTCTATCAACAATTATAGAATCTTTAACGAAAATTTCAGAATTAGGCTGTAGCACCAAACTCCTAATCAAATCTGACTTGGCTTGATTAATAATAATATTTTGCGATTGTAAAGCCTGAACTTGTCCATTCAAATCTAATTGGGCTTGAAACAACTCTGCATCATTCGACAACCCCACACTTTTACGGGTTTCAATCAATGACAATTTTTGTTTAGAAACATCTATGGACTGGTTCAATGTTGTTACAAAATTCTGCTGTTGCACCACGGCATAATATTTCAACATCACATCCGCAATTGTACTTTGAATGGTGGCATTCAACTGTGCTTGGCTTAGGTTTTGTAACTCTGATAAACGATTCTTAGTTGCCAAAACTCTGCCGCCGTTGTACAGCAGAAATGTTCCTGCCACCGAAAATGATGTCCCGTTCGAGAAAACCGAACTACGGTCAATGTTTGTCCCATTGCTCAATTCTTGATTCAATGCCGTTAATTGTTGATTAGAGTTTGCACTTCCCGTTACGGTTGGCAACCCTCCGGCAACTCCGATATGATTGTTGATACTGGCTGCGGAAACATTATTTTTAGAAATTTGAATATCTAAATTGTTTTTTAGGGCAATATTAATGGCATCGCTCAGTGCAATTTGTTGTTGAGCAAAGCTTTTATTCACCTTGAAGAATAGTATAAATATTACAATGAAGGTGATTTTTTTAACGTCAGAGCTGTTCAAAACCTCTCCGACGTTTTTACTAATATTCTTTGGCAAGGTAAACCCATAATGGAACTGTTCCCCGACGTTTCTATTAATATTTCTTAAATAGTTTATCATTCAATTATTAATTTAAAATCAATGAGTTTCGACTGCAAAGTCCTCTTCATTTTCTAATTTTGATTCTTCGGTAATGTATTTTTTACTTGAAATGAAGGTATAAATGGCGGGAATTACCAATAATGTTAGAATTAAGGAAAATAAAATCCCGCCCACTATAACCGTTCCAAGCGGTACACGACTGGTTGATGCCGCCCCCAAACTTAAAGCAATGGGTAATGCTCCTAATGAAGTGGCTAAACTGGTCATCAAAATAGGACGGAGTCGTTGTGAAGCAGCTTCCACTACGGCATCGAATTTTGATAAACCTTCCATTCTTTTGTGGTTGGCAAATTCTACAATCAAAATTCCGTTTTTCGTTACCAAACCAATCAACATAATCATCCCAATTTGTGAGAAAATATTAATCGTCTGTCCAAAAAACCAAAGACAACCCAACGCACCCGCCAAAGCCAAGGGAACTGTTAGCATAATGGTAAACGGGTCTTTGAAACTTTCAAACTGTGCTGCAAGAAGCAAATAAATCAATGCCAATGCCAAGCCAAAAGCGAAAGCAATGTTGGAAGAACTTTCGGCAAAATCCCTTGAAGGACCATTCAGGGCGGTTTGAAACGAATTGTCCAACACTTTTGCCGCAATGCCACGCATGGCAGTTACGCCATCGCCAATGGTTTTTCCATCGGCTAATGACGCTGAAACAGTAGCAGATTTCAAGCGATTGAAGTGATAAAGTGTGGCAGGGTTACTACTCTCTTCCAATTTTACAACCGCACTCAAAGGGATTCTTTCCCCTCTGGAATTGGTTACATACAAATCCTCAATATCAGTAGGTTTCATCCTTTCTGTACGTTCGACCTGAGCAATCACTTGATATTGACGACCATTCATTGTAAAATATGCTAATCGTCTGCCACTAAAAGCACCCTGCACGGCACTCACTACGTCTTGGGTGGTGAGTGCCAAATCTTTAATTTTAATACGGTCGAAAGTCATCAGAATTTCGGGCTTGTTAAATTTGAGATTGACATCAACGTTCTGAAAAGTTTTATCATTGCGGGCAGCCTCCAAAAACTTGGGAATGGCATCTTTTATTTTAGTAAAATCAATATTTTGAATCACAAATTGTACGGGTAAACTCCCTCTTGAACCCAATCCAACCGAAATGGTCTGTTCTTGAATGCCAAATACTCGAGCATTATTGAATTTTGCCATTTTTTTATTCAACATTTTTGCAATTTCATCTTGGCTACGATTTCGTTGTTCGGGGTCAGTCAAACCAATTCTGGCAATGGAAGAGTTTGTACCTCCTTGTCCCCCAAAACCTGGCACGGCATTAAAAACAAATTCTCTTTCGGGAATTGAATCATTCAAGAAATTAACCACTTGGTCAGAAACTTCTTGGGTATATTGATAACTTGAACCTTCGGGCGTGGAAATGGAGAAACGCACACTGCCTTTGTCTTCCATCGGGGCAATTTCACTTTGTAGGTTTTGACTCGCCAACCAAATCAATAATCCACACGCCAAAACCACAATCCAAGCCACCCAACGCACTCGCATGAAGCCTTTTAGGATTTTGGTGTAACCGCTTTCCATGCCTGTAAAAAAGGGTTCAGTTTTATCATAAAACCAACCATGCCCTGATTTTTTACGAGTCAAATAAACGTTCAAAACGGGTGTAATTGTGAGTGAAACAAAAGCAGAAATTAATACTGCAGATGCCACCACAATACCAAATTCACGAAAAAGCCTTCCCACAAAACCTTCTAAAAAGATAACGGGCAAAAACACCACCGCCAAAGTCAATGACGTTGAAATAACGGCAAAAAATATTTCCTTACTACCTTCCAATGCCGCTTTGCGAATAGGGAACCCTTTTTCGAGTTTTCTGAAAATATTTTCAGTAACCACAATTCCATCATCAACCACCAAACCTGTCGCCAATACGATTCCTAACAAAGTCAATACATTAATCGTAAATCCTGCAATGTACATGATGAAAAACGTGGCTACCAACGAAATTGGAATATCAATTAGTGGACGAATTGCGATGAGCCAATTTCTGAAAAAGAAGAAAATTACCAACACCACCAAGCCGAATGAAATCACCAAAGTTTCTTCCACTTCTTCTAATGAACGGCGAACGTTTTTGGTATTATCAATCAAAACCTTAAACTGAATATCAGATTTATTTTCCTTCTGAATTTCAGCCAAACGTTTATTAAATTCATCCGCAATTCTGATGTAATTTGCTCCTGGTTGTGGAATAACGGCTAAACCAACGGCATAAACCCCATTATATTTCCATGATTGTTCCAAGTTTTCAGGTCCTAATTCAATAGATGCGACATCACCCAAACGAACAATTCCTGAGATATTTTGAGTAATAATTAAATCCTTAAATTGTTGTTCGGTACTTAGTCTTCCCAAAGCACGAATGGTCATTTCGGTATTTCCTCCGTATATCTTTCCTGCGGGGAGTTCCACATTTTCACGACCCAAAGCATTTTGTAAATCCGTGAATGAAATACCATAGGCATTCAGGCGGTCGGGTTTTAACCAAATCCGCATAGCATAACGCTTCTGACCAAAAATATTAACACTACTTACGTCATTGATAGTCTGAAAACGCTGTTGAAGCACATTTTCGGCATAATCGCTCAATTCTAAGAGTCCTTTACTACGACTTTGAATAGCTAAAAGTAAAATGAAATCACTATTGGCATCCGCTTTTGAAACAACTGGTGGGGCATCAATATCTTGGGGTAAACTCCGAACGGCTTGGGCTACTTTATCACGGACATCGCTGGCGGCGGCCTCTAATTGAACATCCAAGTTAAATTCAACCTTAATATTACTGTTTCCCAAAGTACTGGAAGAAGTAATGGAGCGAATGCCTGGAATTCCGTTGATTTGCTTTTCGAGTGGTTCTGTGATTTGATTTTCAATAATATCAGGGTTTGCACCTGTGTATGAGGTAGAGACCGTAACGATGGGAGGGTCTACAGCGGGGTAGTCTCGAACGGCTAAAAACGAAAAACCCACTATTCCAAAAAGAACAATGAGAACATTCATTACCGTAGCAAAAACGGGTCTTTTTAAAGATAATTCAGAAATATTCATTCGTAATTAGTTTATTAGTTATTGGTGTATTAGTTATTGGTATGTTTGGTCATTGATATGTTAGTTACCGATGATATATTGGCATTGAATTTTGAGTGCTAACGACCAGTAACCAATAACCAGTAAACCAATAACTAATTTATAAATTCTTTACCTTCCTGATTTTTACAGGTTTATCTGGACGAGCAAACAAAACGCCGTCCACCACAATTGTGTCGCCTGGGGTTAATCCTTTCGTAATTGCTACCACATTTTCTTGTCTCACGCCCGTTTCTACGACAGCATAAGTCGCCATGCCGTTTTTGACAACTACTACCTTCTTATTTTTATCATCAGGAATTATAGCATTGGTAGGAATTAAAATATCCTGTTTTGTTTCACCTGCCTTGAAATAAATTTTGGTAAATGTGCCAGGATTTGCTTTACAATTGGAAAGCGAAGCACGAATCAACAGATTTCGAGTAGTTTGATTAATTTGTGGTTCACGGGCAATTACCACGGCTTTGCAACGAGAAGCATTGTTATTATCAACCGATACCTCAACCACCGAACCTTGGCGAATAAAATTAGAATATTCCTCGGGAACAGTGAAGTCAACTTTCAATTTATTGACCTGTTGCATCGTAGCGATGATGGTGGTGGGGGAAATATAAGCACCTTCACTAATTTGACGAAGACCAATTAAACCCGTAAATGGAGCTTTCAAGACGGTTTTATCAATTAATGTTTTCGTGTATTCCAAATCTGCTTTGAGATTATTGACTTGATTCAAGGCATTATCGTAATCGGCTTGATTAATACCGTTGATGGCAACGAGTTTAGAAAAACGTTGCTCTGTTTTTTCCGCCAAATCAATTTGAACTTTGATTTTATTGATTTGGGCTTGTAAATCAGCATCATTTATTCGGGCTAAAATCGTTCCTTTTGTCACGGTTTTGCCTTCTGGAATATTTAGGTAAACTAATCTTCCACTCACTTCGGGGCGTAGTTCAATAAATTCATTGGCAATGATTGAACCGTTAGCTTCGATGGTGGAGCTAACTGATTGATTTTGAGCAATAATGACATCAACAATGGCGGGAGGGTCAGATTTCTTTTCGGGCTCTTTATTTTTCTTCTTACTGCAACCCCAGGCACTAATCATTAAAATAATGGTGATGGCAATTAGTGGTAATTTAAATGGATACTTCATAATTTCAGACCGAGAATTTAATTGTATTTTTTGTTGATTGATTTCAAAGATACTCAATCTTTGAAACCTTTATTACGGGTAATCGTTCAGCAAAATAGCTGTTTTCGACCAAGCAATATTTTGTCGAGACGAATACGATTTTTTTATAGTTGAAAATTTAAGAAAATATTATTATTTCAGGCTAATGATTTTGAATAAGAAATAAACATAAATAAAAAGCCTTTGAATATGTACATTCAAAGGCTTTTTTCTTTATGTTTTTACAGAATGTGTAGTAAAAAATACTAATTTTAAATTGTACTATATTAATAAACTTCTTTTAAAAAATCAAGCACGGCATTGGTGAAAGCATGGTTAGAATCTCCCGCAACCATGTGTCCTGCATCCGATACGTTCACGCTACGTACATGAGGAACTTCATCCAAAAACTCTGCCATCACTTTTGCAGAAACCACATCCGACATCCCGCCTCGAACAATCATCGTTGGTACTCTTAGATTCTTTGCGGCTTGATACATTCTGTTTTCGTTTTTAATTTGTTGGTCGGGTGTGATGCTTTTCCAGAGTTCCAACATTTTCATATCCCAATGCCAATAATATCGTCCATCGGCTCGCAAACGAAGATTTTTCTCTAATCTGGAATGGTCTTTTGGTTTTGTTCGGTTGGGCAAATAAGCCGAAACTGCCGCAGCGGCCTCGTCAATGGAAGCGAAACCATGTTTATTGGAAGACATAAAGGCGAAAATTCTTTCAATGCCTTTTTGTTCGGCTTTGGGGGCAATATCCACCAAAATTATAGCGGAGGAAATTGAAGTTTTAGATTCTCCTTCGGCAATCAATGAAGTCAATCCACCCATCGAGGCACCCACCAAAGCAGGGCGTTTACCCAATTGTGCAATAACCGCTTTCAAATCCGAACCCAAGTCTTCAATTCGATAATTCCCTTCTTCCGACCAACTGCTGTCGCCATGTCCACGGGCATCCAGAGCAATAGTATAATAACCTGCATCCGCCACAATTTGAGCAGAATCTCCCCACGAATGACGAGTTTGTCCGCCCCCGTGGAGGAAAATGACAGGTTTATCTTCAGAATTTCCGAAAGTATCGGCAGTAATGAAGAAGTTTGGGGAGATTTGGAATTTTTGGGTTTGCATAGGGGAAAGGAATATTTTTCTTTGTTTGGTTAAAGTTAAAAATTATACTTTAATTTTACGAAGTTCAGTAAAAATCTTGATACTAAACTTCAATTACTCAAAATTCATTGCTAACAATTAAAACTAATGCCTCACAATTTCGACGAAATAATTGACCGTAAAAATACTGATTCCTTTAAATGGGATTTCTTTCAAGACCCAGAAGGAACAATTCCGATGCCCGTTGCTGATATGGATTTCCGTTGTCCCGAACCCATTTTGCAGTCACTCAGAGACGTTACCGAACACGGAGTTTTTGGATATTCTTTTGTCCCCGAGGAACTAAAAAATGTACTTCAGGAGCGTTTAGAAAGACTTTATGGTTGGAAAACCAAAAAAGAATGGCAAGTTTGGATTCCAGGTTTAGTCCCTGCCATCACCGCCACTTGTCGTGCAATTGGTGAAGTTGGTGATGCTGTAATTACTTCCATCCCAGTCTATCATCCTTTTCATTTAGCACCTGGTTACGTGGGGAAGAAACTTCAAACTTTTCCAATGATTGAAAAAAGCAATCGCTGGACTTTTGATTTTGAAGCCATTGAAAAGTCGATTACCAAAGACACAAAACTCTTGATGTTGTGTAATCCTTATAATCCGTCTGGAACAGTTTTTACTCGTGAAGAATTAGAAAAATTATTGGCTATTTGTCAAAAATATGACCTAACAATCTGTGCCGATGAAATTCATTGTGATTTAATTTTAGATTCAACTAAAAAGCACATTCCCATCGCCAGTTTGGGCCAAGAGGCTGAAAATAGATCGATTACGCTTTTAGCACCTTCCAAAACATTTAATATTGCGGGGCTTGGTTGTTCGGTGGCGGTCATTCCGAATCCTGAATTACGAAAGAAATTTGAAGATGCTAAAAACGGCTTTTTCCCACCGCTACCCCGTCATTCATTGCAAGCCGCCATTGCCGCCTATCGTGATTGTGAAGATTGGCGAATTGATTTAGTAAAATACTTAAAAGCAAATCATGATTATTTATACCAAGAATTAAATGGATATAAAGGCTTGAAAATGAAGCCTTTGGAAGCCACTTATTTAGCTTGGATTGATGCCAGAGAGTCGGGAGTTGCCAATATTCAAGAAAAGGTTTTACAGGCAGGAGTGAGGGTAATGGATGGTAATACTTTCATGGGTGCAGGTTTTATTCGAGTAAATTTTGCTTGTCCAAAATCTGTTTTGGAAGAGGCAGTGAAAAGGATAAAAAGTGCCTTAGCGTAAATTGAACACGGATTTTACGGATTAGACACGGATTTATTTTTACTATTATCCGTGTCTAATCCGTAAAATCCGTATGCCATCAATCAAATTTATACCGTAGGTCTTCTTACAAATTTCCCTTTCGCCTCACCAATAATTCGATTATTATCATAAATCAAATTTCCTCTCAAAAAAGTCGATTTTACCTTTCCTGTCAATTCCATTCCTTCAAAAACCGAATATCCTTGGATGGATTCTGAATCTGCGGCACGACAAATGAATTTTTCTTTGGGGTCGAGCAAAACCAAATCGGCATCATAGCCCAAAGCAATATCCCCTTTGTTCAAGACTCCGTAACGTTGGGCAGGATTCCAAGCCAATAATTCTGCGATATGATTGTAGGACATTCCTCGGGATGAACCTTCTGAAAATAAGCCACTTAGCATAAATTCTGTACCTCCAAACCCCGATTTTGCCAAGAAAATATTATCTGGATTTTGGTTATCAGTTTTGAATTCTTCCTTACAACAAGCGTGGTCTGAACATACCCAGTCAATTTTACGGTCTAATAATGCCGTCCACAATGCCTCAACATCTTCCCGTGGGCGAATGGGCGGATTCACTTTTGCATTACATCCACATTCCGAATCAACATCCAACAAAAGGTGTCCAATCGTTACTTCTCGCTTGAAACTGATGTGTGGAAAAGCCGCTTGCATCAACATTGCCGCTTCGATGGCTTTGTAGGAAGTAAGGTGCAAAAGGTTGATGTTGGGCATATTAGTTTCATGTGCCAAATACGAAGCAATGAAAATCGCTAAACCTTCTGAATGGGGCGGGCGTGAGGCTGAATAGGCTCGCAAACCCGTCAAAGTTCCTTCTTCTTCCACAATTTTGGTGTATGCCGACATGATTTCAGCCGTTTCGCAGTGCAGACTTACCGAAATATAATCCTTTAATTCGGGAAAACGGTCGATGGCTTTTTTGACGGCTCGCATTACGAACTCAAAGTGGGCAATGTCATATTTTTCATCTTCGGGAATCATCAAAAAATCTTTTTGTGAAGAAGAACGCCCGTGCAAGCCGTGCGAACCATAAAACATAAAAATTTTGAAGGAACAAACCCCAAACTCCTCAATCAATAGTTCAATTTCGTTTAAATGTTCTTTCATCATCGGGGCAAGATGATAGGCGTAATCCACCCAAAAATTACCTTCCGAAACCGACAGAACCTCTGGAAAAAACTCCTTGTAAAGTCCAGTTTTGTTTAAATAATACTGCCCCGTCCGCA
>JAXHOK010000052.1:0-18772 GCA_034519515.1 Arcicella sp. | reverse complement strand
TTATTATGTATTGCTGTTTGAAATCGCAAATTTCGGGCTGATGGGGTTCAAATGAATACCATGATGGTGGGTCGATATTCTTAAAGGCACTCGCCACGCCCGCCCCACACGACAATAATCTTGCCCGTTCCGTTGCCTGATATGCCAACGGATGATCAGGATTAAAGGGGTCTTTGGCGGTGTGTGTCAGGATAACGGTTGGTTCAAAATCGCCAATTATTTTGGTTAATTGGGCGATTCTTTCATCAGAAATCAACATCGGATAATCGCCCCAATCTAAGAACATAATAGGTGTTCCAAAAATATCAGCGGCTTGTTGGGCCTGAGATTTTCTGATGATTTTCACACTTTCTTCACTACGTTTTGGGTCTTCTTTCCACAATTCTCCCGATTCGCCACGTTCTCCGTAAGAAAGGCAAACTACGAGTGTTTCAGCTCCTTGCTCTACTGATTTTGCGATTGTGCCGCCACTTCGCCATACAAAATCTGCTGAATGGGCGGAGATTACTAATAATTTGTTCATAATGCGTAATGATTAATGTGAAATGATTAATGTGTAAGGGACTAATAAATAATGATTAAGGCGTGATGATTATGATTAGTATATAATGAGTAATGTGTGACCATCTTGTTACACATTACTCATTAATCATTTCGCATTACGAAGGTTTCTTCTTCTTGTAATTATTGAGCTCTTGATGAGTTTTATTATTTCGACAGCATCACTGTTGAGTGAGTCAAACTGTGTTTCCGTTAAATAATTAGTAGCTTGTAAAAGTTCGAGCCAATACATTGCGGTCCGATTTCTATGATTCATGCAAATGCTTTTGTATAATTTTCGTTATATTTTTCTCTTCGAGAAATACAGGCAAAAATACGATGGACTAACTTGTTACAAACGTTATTAATAACGAGCATTTCATTTTTACCTTCACTAACTTTACGTTGATAGTATTCTTTGATTTCTTGGCAGTGTTGGATAGCAGACATTGCTCCATTATGGAACAAAGCCTTGACTTTTTTATTAGCTTTATTACTGACTTTGGACTTGCCTTTGTATTTACACGACGAATGTTCAAAGGGAGCAAAATATGCTGAAACAAGCGTATTTTTTAGGGTCAGTAATGTCTTTTAAATTCATTCTATCGTAATCAATACTTCGGTAGCGATGTCGGGACCAATTCCTTTAACTGAATCGTTCAATATCAGAAGAGTTCTTTAAGAATTGAATCGCGATCAACAGAGCTCTTTAATTTTTTTATCAACCGATTTTTAAATCTTCTTTCAAAGCATCCATAGATTATTATGCAAAGTGCTGTTTCCAGAATTTAACATTTTCTTGTCCACTAATTTTTTTGCATCCGAAAGCGGTGTTTTGAGGACTTTGATGGTTTTGACCAATCTGTCTCTAAGTGCTGTTAAACGGTCTAACTGGACAATTACAGGACGTTTGGGTGTCCACAACTTGACATCTCCAATGGTTTTTACAAGCATAAAAGTCCAATTTTTATGCGAGTCAATTTTGTCATTTTTTTCACGAGAAACGCCCATACTTGCCTTTATTTGATTTGCGCTTTCAAGCCAAATGTCAGCGTGTTTATTAGGTAAATAGTTGAGCAATGGGTTATTATAGGATAAAAGTATGCTCCATGCAAAAAAGACTATTTTCAAACGAAAAAGTTTTGTTTTGTTTCTTAGCTTGTTTGATAAACTGGTCAATACCCCGTTTATCATTTGTTACTTGAAGATGAAACTGAACAACATTATTAGCAATTAAAGCAAAATCTAAGGTCTCTTTTGAGACATCAATACCAACAAAAAATGCGTAATTTTTCATGATTTTAAGTATTAAATTTCGTAAAATTGTAAAACCAGAAAAGCTATTTACATTCATTACTCTTGCATGGGTCTTTCCCAAATTTCTATATGAATTTAGTCAATAGTAACCCGTGGAGCTTTGAATCGGACCATGAGTCTTGAACTCAGCCGCTGACGGTAAAGCACTCTCCACGGGTTCTGGTTTCCCCTCATTTTGAGGAATTTCCCAAGTTACAAAATCTTGGAAAAATTTAATACACAAATCTAAGAGCCGCTGCGGTTTCGTCTATTTCCTTTTGAGCAATACTGAGTTTATGGATAAAATCTGCTCCACTTTCCGCATTTCCAGCTTCTCTGACCATTGCACCAGGGTTTGTCCCAAACAGTAAAACTTGTCTACTCAAAATAAATTCTTTTCTTTCTTCAACGAGAAATTTATACAGATTCACAATCCTGACAGCAAAGTCAAAAGATTTTTCTCGCAAAATATTTATTCTTATTTCCATAATTTTAGAATTAATTTCTCTTTAAACATTACTCGTTACGCACTACGCATTATAACAACTCCTCTGGCAACGGATTCCCTCTTGTGTGAAAACTCTCTACCGTTTTCAGTCCCCAGGCTTGTCCTTTCATGCGTTCTTCTTTGTTCCAAACGATGGTTTCGTAATCGGGGTCAAGAATTAACCTTGCCGTTGGATTGGCAACTTCGATTCGGTTTCCGCCTGGTTCGTAGAGATACAAGAAAAAGGTTTGCTGTATGGCGTGTTTATGCGGACCAGTTTCGATAAAAACACCATTTTCGAGAGCAATATCTGCCGCCAAAAGCACTTCTTCACGGCTATTTACGGCATAAGTCAAATGATGAAAACGCCCATTCATGCCCGAATGGTCTTCGGTAATGGCTAAATCATAAGATTTATTATTAACCGATACCCAAACGCCTTTGGGTTGGTCATCAAAAATGATGGTTTCGGTCATGCGTCCACCCAAAACGCCAAACTGAAAATCGCTGAATGTTACAATATCCTTTGCCAATAGATTCAAATGATCAATTCTCCTTACATTCATGCCCCGACCTGGAAATTTACTGGCAGTATTTTTCAAAGCTGATTGTGTTTCGGCGGTGGGTTTATACTTATTAGATTCAAAATAGAGTTCACAAAAATGACCGTCTGGATAACGGAATTTATAGGCTTTGCCGTAACCACATTCATGGTCTTCCCAACCGATGCCCAAACCCGTGGCTTTTATTGCTTTCACTCTTGCTTCAAGTGCTTCTTGGCTTCGAGTTCGCCAAGCAAAATGCCCGATCCCTGAATGTTTGTGGGCGGTCAATTTTAGGGTATGATGTTCGTAATCGTCGTAGGCTCGCAGATAAACCGACTCCCCTTTCATTTCAGAAATATACATCCCCAAAATATCGGTAAAGAATTTTGTACTTTCTTCTAATTTAGGCGTAAGTAACTCAACGTGAGCAAGATGTACCAATTCCCAAGTAATATTAGTCATTTGATATGTTTTTTAAAGTCAGCATTACCAAGCCCGCAATGATTGTTGGGATGGCAAAAATAACAAAATTAGTAGTTACCGAAACCCCCGCTCCAATCAACAAACCTGCAAGGGCTGGACCCACTATTGCCCCTACACGCCCTGCTCCGATAGCCCAACCCACGCCCGTAGCACGGATTTCGGTGGGATAAAGTTTGGCTGCCAAAGCGTATATTCCAATAAAACCGCCTTGAATCCCGAAACCCAACAAGCCAAAAACCCACAAAACGGCATCCGAACCTTTGAAATATCCGAAAGCAAACATTAGTAAAGCCGTAAGAATAAAATAACTAAATACAACTTTTTCTAACCCAAATTTGCCCGACAGATACCCTTGTGAAATAATTCCAAAGAAAGCCCCGACGTTAAAAACTGTTCCCGCATAGATGGCTAATTGGGTGGAAAGTCCCATCGAAGAAGCCAGTTTTGGTGTCCATAAAGTGAGAAAATAGAGCGTAGAAAAAGCCATAAAAATAGCTAACCAAAGGAACAGGGTTGCTTTTTTGTATACAGGAGTTAGCAGTGCCGTAACCGATGGATTCTTTTTTATTTCGGAGGTCTGTAAAAAATCAGACGATTCTTTCAAGAAAAAATATACCACGGGTAACGTGATAAAAGTTGCCACGCCCGCCACCTGAAACATCGTTTGCCAACCATACAGGGGAATAATTTTACTGGCGACCAATCCCGACAAAACCGCCCCAATCGGATAGCCCGACATTCCGAAACTTACCCAAAATTCTTTGTTTCCCTGGGGTGAATATTCCGCCACGAGCGTTGCAGTACTTGCTAACATTCCGCCAATCCCGACGCCACTGATGATTCTGAAAAATATTAATGCCTCAACTGACGAAGCCCAAGATGTGGCAAAAACGCTCATGCCCATCAATCCACAGCAGAGCATAATGATGTTTTTTCGACCGATTTTATCGGCATAATTTCCTAAAAACATCGCTCCAATCGCCATACCGAGTAATCCTGCACTAAACACAACCCCGAGAGCCTGCGGACTGATAGCCCAATTTTTGCTAATGGTGGGTGCCGCATACGACACCACCATCACGTCCATACCATCAAGCATATTCATTAAAAAACAGATTAGAATTGTGCTGATTTGAGTTTGGGTTATTTTCATAAGAGTTTTATTAATGACATTTTTTTGATGATAAGTAACAAATGAGGTATTTTCTACTGTTTAATACTCATAGCTCATCACTAATGGCTTATCACTTTTTACAAACCCCATCCATCCAGCTAAATAATTCTTCAAGATCATAATCCCCGCTGTGTGGTTTGTCCCACGGCAAGGCAAAATCAGTTTTAAAGCCTTTATTCTGCAAAGTTGTCGCTAAAATTATTGGTATCGCAAAACCTGTATCTCTGTCTTTTGCTCCGTGTCGCACCCGCCAATTTTGGGCAGTTTTTGCTGATTTATCGCCAATGTAATTCATCGGATTCATCATTTTTATCATCGGAGCATCCGCCATTTTCGGGCTTTCGTCTTTGGCATTTTTAAATGAATAGGCAGTAAAGTGCTGATTATCAATAGTTGATGTGCCAAATAAATTATTTTCAAACGATTTATTATCCAAGGCATCAAAAGCGGGTGGCGTTTTCATGCGTTCCAGATAAATCATATAACCGTCAAAATCAACGGAAAGTACCTTGTTGTTTTTAATTTTCAAGAAAGCATATTTCGATAAATCCGTTTTTGAATCCAAGGCTTTTTGAGCAGAAGCAAGCAAATATGATTTTATCAATTCTTTAAAATTACCTTCACCGTTTTTGTCTAAACTTTACTTTTTACCTGTCTTATCTTTCAAATTTAATCCATTAAAATAAGCTGGAAAAGCCGTTTTTAAATCATTAGAAACCTTCTGGGCTTCTTCATTTAATGTACCCGATTTCCCTCCGAAAATTATAACTTCTGAATTTTATTTAACTGCCACTCGTAAGCCATATCAGCGTTTTCGAGATTGATAATTGGGCAATAAGCCGAAACCGCAAAAATATCATCAGAGGTTTTTGCCGCCCCAATTTCCTTCAAGTAAGGTTCATAATCGGGGTGATTACCCGTTGCACCCAACAAACTGGACATTGCCCCGCCCGCACTCGTGCCGTTTGAGATGATTTTGTTGGCATTGCCCGCCATGATTTTATCATTCAATTTCAAATATCTAACTGCCGCTTTTAAGTCCACAATTCCCGCAGGAGCTTTTCCCGTCGGCGAAATTCTACCTCTTGCACCAGCCGAAGCCACTATATAACCTTTCGACAAAGCCATCACAACGGCATTACTTGAAGATCCGCCACCCATTCTGCCATCACGTTGCGGAAGGTTTGCAAAAGTTGCAGGTTGTGCGGGCATATATCCGCCCACTTTATTGGGGAAAAAGATTGGGGCTGTTTCGGCATTATAGCCGTTGATACTTCCACCGTTGAAATATTCTTCGGGAACGTAAATATTTAGTATTTGTTGAGCCGTATCAGCAGGATTCGATACATAAACAATTCGCTCAAAAGCACGCACTTTGAGCGTTTTTCCTTGAAAATCTTGGGTTTGGGTAGTGAATTTTGAAGGATTGAATTGAAGATTAGTTTGGGCTTTAACCCAAAAGATTGTGATTATGAGAAAGCACCAAGTATTCAATAATTTATTTTTCATGGTAAATCAGAAAAGTAATGCAGGGTTTCAATTATAGTACAAAATTTGCATTTTAAGAGGTATTTATCAGGAAACTATTTTTACATTTATAGATACAAATCGAACATACAGAATGATTGCCTCAAAAAATATCACTAATTACGAAGGTTTATATGGAGACTTAAACGGTAAATATTCAGCCGAATATATTTTCTTGGAACTCATCGAAACCCGTAGCCAAACTTTTGATTGGGTAATTAAACCGCATATCCATACTAACCTATTTCAAGTATTTATCGTTGAGAAGGGGGAAGTTAGCTTTCAAGAAGCTACCCAAAATCATCAGGTTCAAGCTCCTTGCATTTTTATAATTCCACCAACGCATCTGCACGGACTCACCTACACGCCCGATGTGAGGGGGTACATCCTATCTATTTCGGAAAGTATGATGGAAGATATTTTTAAGACATTTTCTGCTACTTTTCAATCATTTACACAAATACATATTCTCTGCCATTTCAACGAACCAAATTCTTTCCAAAAAATAGTTGAAGGAGTTAAAGAAATTGAAAAGGAATTATTTACCGAAAACATTGAAAGAGCTGCCATGCTTAAATCGCATTTGATAAATTTTTTCGTGAGGCTCTACCGAATGAGCCAAGAGGCGAGTGAGAACATCAAAAAGGACAGTCATTCTTTAACTTATTTCAGAAAATTTCAACGAAGTATAAAAAATTCAGAATACCCCAAAAGTATTCCTGTATTTGCCTCAGAACTGAACATTACCCCCGTCCATTTAAACCGAATTTGTAAGAATATTACGGGTAAATCAGCTGTTGAATTAGTCCATCAAAATCTCATAATTGAGGCTCAAAAATACCTGTTACATACTTCCTATTCAGTTTCTGAAATTGCGTATATTTTAAAGTTTGAGTATCCGAATTATTTTGCTAAATTTTTCAAAAAATATACTAATAAAACGCCCACAGAATATCGAGAAAATAGGGGTAATTTATGAAAATATCTATTTTGAAAGTAGGCATAAAATTGTCATTTCAATTTTAAACTCTAAACAAACCTACTATCTCACTTTCAGAAAAGTGTTTCATCATTATTGCCTGACTTCTCAGATAATCCCGCAAATGAATCCCTTGTTTAACCGCTTCTTGGCAACTTTTTTCAACAAAATGATGGGCTTCGGTTTTGCCTATGTATTTTGATAATGCTAGCGAAACCGTCTCGGCATGAATCAGTCCGTTGGTGGCTTCTAAGTTTTTTAGCATATTTAACGTGTTCACTTCCAAGCCATTAGTCATATTTACGGCTTGATGCAGCGTTCCGCCCGTCAGTTGAATAATTTGACTAAAAGTTTCCCATTCAGCGTGCCATTGCCCCGTGGCTCGCTCGTGGTCTTGGGTCATGCTGGAAAGCATCGTTGCCACCAAGTTCGGAATCCGTTGGGCATTGGCAAGAATGGCGATACACGAAACGGGATTTCGTTTATGGGGCATTGTTGAAGAACCGCCTTTACCTTTTTCGGAAGGTTCAAAAACTTCGGCAATTTCGGTTTGCATCATCAAAGAAATATCTTTGGCTATTTTGGAAACAATACCCACCAAAATCCCCAGAACGGTGGCAATTTCCACAAATCTATCTCGCTGCGTATGCCATGAAATTGACGTATTTTTTAAGCCCAAAATCGCCGCCAAAGTTTCAGATATTCCTTCTCCATTTGTTCCAAAAGCAGATTTATTGCCGACTGCACCGCCTAATTGTACTACGAAATTTTCTTTTAAAATCTGCTCAATTCTTGCTTTTGAACGCTGTAAGCCATCTAACCAAGTATCAACTTTATAGCCAAAAGTAATTGGTCGTGCCTGTTGCATAAACGACCTACCAATCATCGGGGTTTGTTGGTGGTTTTGGGATAAAATTTGTAATTGAGTGATGATTTTCTGTAAATATTTATGGATAATAATTACGGAATCTTTGGCTTGCAACATCGTGGCGGAATCAATCACATCTTGGCTCGTGGCTCCAAAATGAACGTAGGAAGCGGCTTCGGGATTTTGCTTTTTAACAACCTCGGTTAATTGCTTTACCAAAGGAATACAAGCGTTTCCTCCCTGTCCAACTTGGGCTATAAGTGCTTCAATATCAATGTTTTCTATCAAACAATTCTCAGAAATCACATCAGCATAATTTTGTAAAATCATGCCATGCTTTGCCTGAGCTTGTGCCAAAGCCGATTCAAATTGCAGCATAGAACCAATCGTTGCGTCATTCGTAAACAAAGCATCAACTTGGGGCGAATGGAAGAAGGTTTGATAAAGCATTTTGTTGATTTACGATTTAGCGATTTAGGATTTGGATTTAGCGGTGTCTAATAAGTTATTTCTACCTTTTGAAAGTTCCTCTCCATCGAAGATTTTGAGGAAATCATCCAGAAAACTTATTAAACAGGGTATTTAACGATTTTAAATATACGATTTAGCGATATACGATTTGGGATTTATCGATTTGAGTTTTTCCTAATTATTGATTTAGAATTGAATAGTTTCCTGAAAAGGTATTAATATCAATCAAAGAACTGCGAGATAAAAAATCGCTAAATCGTATATCGTTAAATCGAAAATCGAAATCACGTTCTTTCAATAATGACCGCATAACCCATACCCACGCCAATACACATCGTGGCGAGGGCGTATCTTTTATTTTGCCGTTGTAATTCCAAGGCTGCCGAATACGTGATTCTTGCCCCCGACATTCCGAGTGGATGCCCCAAAGCAATTGCCCCGCCGTTAGGGTTGATTCTTGGGTCGTTATCAGACAAACCCAAGGCACGAGTACACGCCAAACTTTGGGCGGCAAAGGCTTCATTGAGTTCGATTACATCAATATCATCAAGTGTTAAACCTGCTTTTTTCAATGCTTTTTTCGTAGCAGAAACGGGTCCAATACCCATAATTCGGGGTTCTACGCCTGTTACGGCTGAGGCTACAATTCGGGCTAATGGTTTGAGGTTGAATTGGTTAATGCCATTTTCGGAAGCCATCAAAACCGCCGAAGCTCCATCGTTCAAGCCCGAAGCATTGCCAGCGGTTACCGTTCCATTTTCTTTCTTGAAAGCGGCTCTTAATTTTGCCAAACCCTCCAAAGAAGTTGAACCTTTAATAAATTCATCTTTGTCAAATACGGTAATATTTCCTTTTTTATCGGTCAGCGAAACGGGCATAATTTCGGTAGAAAGTCGCCCGTTTTGTTGTGCCGCAAAGGCTTTTTGTTGCGAATTATAAGCAAATAAATCTTGGTCTTCTCGACTGATTTTATACATTTCTGCCAAGTTTTCTGCCGTTACGCCCATCGCATCAACGCCATAAAGTACTTTCAGTTGTGGATTGATAAACCGCCAACCGAAGCTACTATCGTGCATTTCTACGTCATTACCGAATGGTTTTGACGATTTTGACATCACCCAAGGTCCACGGGTCATGTTTTCAACGCCACCCGAAATAAAAACATCGCCATCGCCCGCTTGAATGGCTCGGTGGGCGTGAATAATTGCCGACATTCCCGAAGAACAAAGCCGATTGACCGTTTCGCCAGGAACAGAATAGGGCAAACCAGCCAATAGAAGCGACATTCGAGCAACATTTCGGTTGTCTTCGCCCGCTTGATTGGCACAACCAAAAATGACTTCGTCGTAGGCATCTAAGGGAATATTGCCGTTTCGTTGGGCTAATTCTTTAATGACCAAAGCCCCTAAATCATCGGCTCTGACGGTGGATAAACTCCCCCCAAAATTGCCGATTGGCGTTCTGATTCCATCGATTATGTAGGTATTTTTCATGATAATTTTTCAATAAAATTGGCACTTGTTTTTTCTCTTACTTCTTCAATTGTTGCATTTGGCATTAATTCAATCAGGGTTAATTTCCCTTCTGGAAAAGCAAAAACGGCTAAATCTGTGATGATTAGTTTTACCACGTTTTTGGCAGTGAGCGGCAACACGCACGAAGGCACGATTTTAGGCGAACCGTCGGGGTTGGTGTGCGTCATGGTGATGATGAGTTTCTTTGCTCCTTTTGCCAAATCCATTGCTCCGCCAACGCCCAAAAGTGGCTTGTTCGGCACTGCCCAATTGGCTAAATTGGCGGCTTCATCAACTTCCAATCCGCCCATGATGGCAGTATCAATATGCCCACCCCGAATCATAGCGAAGGAATCGGCACTATCAAAATAACTACTCCCTTGCAAAGCCGTTACGGGGATTTTTCCTGCATTAACGGGATAATCCATCGCTCCACCACCATCGGTCGGCACAGGACCAACGCCCAACATTCCGTTTTCGGTATGCAAAATGATTCCGTGTTCTTCGGTAATTAAATCCGCCACCAAAGTCGGAATCCCGATACCCAAATTCACTACATCGCCTTTTTTCAATTCTTGCAAAGCCCTTTTTGCCATATTCATACGGCTTTCATCAACCTTTTTTGAAGAAGAAACCGAGGCAGAACTTCCCAAATCTTCGAGGGTGATTTTGGCTTCCACCAAATAATCTATAAAACAGCCTTGGGTATGAATATTTTCGGGTAAAATGGTTCCGACAGCAACAATTTCTTCCACTTCGGCAATGACCAAATCGGCGGCAGTTGCCATGGCTTTATTGAAATTATTTTCCGTCATTCGGTACTGTAAATTGCCCGCTGTGTCAGCTCGCCAAGCCCGAATAAATGCCACATTTCCACGTATTCCTTTTATGAAAACCTGCTCAACACCATCAATAATCTTAGTTTCTCGCCCTGCCGCAATGAGTGTTCCTGCGGACGTTGGCGTATAAAAACCACCAATTCCAGCCCCACCCGCTCTGAGAGCTTCGGCGAGTGTTCCTTGGGGTAAAAGTTCGTATTCAACTTGTCCAGATTGAGCTGCTTTCACGGCATCGGGGTTCGACGTAAAAAATGAACCAATCATTTTTTTGAGTTGTCCGTTTCTCAATAAACGCCCACCGCCAAGCCCAGCTTCGCCCGTGTTATTACCGATAAAAGTAAGGTTTCCCGTGCCGATTTCAGCCAGTGCGTGCATCAGATGAACGGGATTACCCGTCATGCCAAAACCGCCTTGCAGCAATGTATCGCCATCTTTCACCATCGAAGCGGCAGTTTGTAAATCTATAATTGGTACTGTTTTCATAAGTGATTTACGATGTTAGATTTATGATTTACGAAAATGCAAATCACTGATAATCAGTATATTGTGAAATTTATTAAAGTTGAAATAGATTTATCAGAAACAATTTAAACGGCAAGAAAAACGGTTTCGTTTTCGCCTTGCATTCTGATATTAAACTCGTAAGCCGTTTGATTATTTTTTTGTAATTTGTTCGCTACCAATGAATTACGTCTATTTTCTGGAATGGAATTTAACAGTATATCTTGTTGATTTTGTTCGTTTTCATCCGAAAAATAAAGTCTGGTATGCAAATGATGCAACGAACCTCGCATCATAATTATCACCCCAATAAAAGGAGCTTGTCCGTTGATGGATTTTGGTTTTACGGTGGTAAAAGTGAAACTGTTATCAGCACTCGTTCCAGTTCCTATACGAGCAAAACCGAGTGTCTGATTTACGATTTTGGATTTTTGAATTACGATTTCTTGATCACGAGTGTCATCAATTTGTAAATCGTTAAATCGCAAATCATTAAATCGTAAATCGGGTTGGTTTAATTCAACTACTGCATCGGGAATTACGTTTCCCTGACCATCAAAGATACGCCCAGTGATCAAAATTCTTTCACCTTCAATGGAATCATCTACCAAGGAATCAGTAATAATACTATCATAATTATATCCGTATTGTTTTGCGGTAAGACTGTACGCAAAAAATGGTCCTACGGTCTGCGAAGGGGTTTGTAACATTTGATTTATGATTTATTGATTTAACGAATTACGATTTGGGATTTAACGATTTACGATTTAGTGAATTACGATTTTAAATTAGCAAATTGAGAACAACAAGTTTAGAAATTCAACAAAACAATGTGCCAAAAATATCGTAAATCAAAAATCACTAAATCGTAAAATATTCTTTGCAATTTATGATTTTGTTTTCTTATTAATTTCTTGATTTGTTCGAGATGTTTTTATTGTTGCAACAATTATTGATAAAAGTTCATTCGCTTCTTTGAATTTGCTAACAACATCTTCTCGTAGTGATGGTTCAAGAGCAACAACAAATTCGAGCCAAAACATTGATTCATCTAATTCTTCTTCAACAATTTTTAATTTATTAATAAAGTCTGCGGTTGATTTACCCCTGCAAGCTGCTCTATAATTGGCAGCAACAGACGGTACACACCTTACCATTTGGTTTCTAATTGCCTTAAAATCTGGTTCATTTGGAAATTTTCTGGTGAATAAAACCACATCAACTGCCCAAATTTTGAAACGTTTTATTAAGTCATCTTTTGTCATAATTACTATTCCAATAAATCAAAAATCGTTAAATCGTAAATCGAGAATCGCCTAAAACAATATTAAATTCATAAGCCAAGGCAAATTCTGGGTCGGTTTTGTCGATGCTGAATTTTGCTACCATCAAATGGCGGGCGTGTTTTGGCACTGATTGGTAAATGGGGTCATAATCGAAAAGTGGGTCGCCTGGAAAATACATTTGCGTAATCAGACGGTGTTCGATTTGATGCCCCATTACTGAAAAATGGATATGGTTTGGTCGCCACGCATTGAAGTGATTTCCCCAAGGATACGCCCCTGGTTTGATGGTATAAAACTGGTAAAACCCTTGGTTATCAGTCAGTAAGCGACCTGCTCCCAAAAAGTTTGGGTCTAATGGAGCATCGTGAATTTCGGCTTTGTGGATGTATCTACCCGCCGAATTTGCCTGCCAAATTTCGATTAAAGCGTTCGGAATTCCTCGTCCGCTTTCGTCCATTAGTTTTCCAAAAACCTTGATTCTTTCACCGATTGGCTCGCCGTTTACTTGGGCGTTTTTGGTTAAATCATTGTCATATTTTTGAATATGAGATTCCCCAAAAGCGGGCATCGAGAGGTCGTGTAGGCGTTCTTTCACAATCATTAATGGCTGCTGAGGACTCCTAAAAATGGTTGATTTATATTCGGGATAAAGAAAAGGGGCTTGTGTATTTTCCATTTTTGATTTACGATTTAACGATTTACGATTTTTGATTTAACGATTTACGATTTATGTAAATGGATTTACCAATAAATAAATTAATGAATCCAACGAAATCGTACATCCAAAATCATTAAATCGTAAATCAAAGAAATATTTTTTTTGCAATTTTCATGGCTCCGTTGGTTTTCGGAACGCCCGCATATACGCCAGCATGAAGCAAAACTTCTTTTACATCTTGTTGCGTTGCCCCCGTGTTTTTGGTGGCTTTGATGTGCATTTCCAATTCTTCTTCCAAGCCCAAAGCCGTCAAAATAGCGATGGTGATGAGTGACCGTTCCCTTTTAGTCAGATGCGGACGAGACCAAACCGCCCCCCAAGCCGAATTGGTGATGTATTCTTGAAAATCTCGGTCAAAATCCGTTTTGTTGGCTTCGGCTTTGTCCACGTGGGCATCGCCTAAAACCTCTCGGCGGGTTTTCATGCCTTGTTCGTATAACTCGTTCATTTGGTGAATTTTAAAATGTGTTCTGCAATTAACTCGGGTACTTCAACGCATGGAATATGCCCTACGCCTTCAATCAAAATGTATCTTGAATTGGGAATTAAATCTGCCATTGCTTTCACTTGGGCGGGTGGCGTTGAACCGTCTTCCGTTCCAGCGATGCACAACGTTGGCAAATTTATTTTGGAAATATCATCGGTTAAATCATTGATTTTTAAGGCTTCACAGGCTTGAATGTATCCTTCTGGGTTAGTGTTTGAAAGCATTGATTTATAACCCAATAGTTCAGTTTTACGGTTGTTTCTGAAATTTTCCGAAAACCAAACCTTCATAATATTATCGGAAATTGAGGCAATTCCATCTTTTTTAACCGTTTCAATTCTTGTATTCCAACCTGCTTCCGAACCTACCTTTGGGGCGGTGTTGCTCAGTATCAATCTCTCTACTCTTTCCGCATGATGAACTGCCAAATATTGAGCAATAATTCCTCCAATCGAAAGCCCAACAATGACGGCTTTTTTGATATTTAGATAATCCATTAAACCGATAACATCATTTACATAATTTTCGATTTTTGATGTACGATCGGGCGGCGTTCCGCTTACGATTTCAGTACTCGTATGTCTAAAATCACTAAATCGTAAATCAGAAGACAGTCCATGCCCAGCTTTATCATACCTCAAAACATTACCCTGACTTTTCAAAATATCAACCACACCATCCCAAATCCTAAAATCTGTTCCGAGTGAATTGATAAAAATAAAAGTCGTATCGCTCTGATTATCAGTATATTGATAATGAATATTGTTTCCGTTGATATTGGCGAAGGTCATGTTTTTGATTTACGATTTAGCGATTTACGGTTTAGCGATTTACGATTTTAGATTTAACGATTCAACCAAATCGTAAATCAAAAATATCCTAAATCGTAAATTGTTCATAGGGTAAACCTACATAATTCTCGGCAATTGTTTTGCGATATGCCTCAGAAATGGTCAAATAATCAAATTTTGATTTCTGTAATTTGTTCTCGAAAGTACCTTCGTCTGACTGCTTATGGCATAAATAGGTCATAAAATTTGAGAAATCTTGCACTCTCCACACCCTCGCCAAACATTTCTGTGTGTAGTTTTTCAAGGAGTCTTCGGAATTATTATGATAAAAATCAATGATACCTTTTGCCAAATTATTGATGTCGGCAATGGCTAAATTTAAACCTTTTGCACCCGTTGGTGGCACAATATGAGCCGAATCACCCGCCAGAAATAGCCGTCCAAACTGCATATTATCAATCATAAAACTCCGCATGGGCGTAATTCCTTTATCAAAAATCTCACCCCGATTTAGGGTAATTCCAAGACGATTTTCCAGTCCATCCCAAATTTGTTCGTCCGACCAATTTTCGATTTTATCGTCATTATCAACTTGCAAATACAACCGACAAATTTTTTCGGAACGCATACTCGCCATCGCAAAACCATCGTGATGGTAAGAATAAATTAGTTCTTCGTAGGTGGGCTTGGCATACGCCAAAATTCCGAGCCAACTAAACGGATAATCTATCTTATATTCGTTGTAAGAATCTTTGGGTAAAGTTTTTCGTGAAAGCCCGTGAAAACCATCACAACCACCCACAAAATCGCAGATTATCGAGTGAAATTCATTATTTCTTGTGAAATATATCACAGGTTTTTCAGTGTCCAAGCCCGTAATTTGAGTTGCTTGGGCTTCAAATATTATTTCAATATTTCGTTCATAACAAGCTGATATTAAGTCTTTTACAACTTCTTGTTGTCCGTAAATGGTTACTTCTTTTTGAGTAAGAGTAGCAAAATCTATCCGCTGACTTTCTCCATTGTGGGTGATATAACATCCATGATGAACCAAGCCCTCGGCGTGTAATCTTTCGGTAACGTCCAGAGAATCAAAAAGTGAAACCGTATTGTGTTCCAAAAGCCCAGCCCGCACCCGAGATTCGATGTACTCTCGGCTTTTATTTTCGATGATAACGGCAGAAATCCCTGCTTTTTGTAGCAACAAAGCGAGGGTAAGCCCCGCTGGCCCCGCTCCAATGATTCCGACTTGCGTTCTGTGATTCATTTAATTTTTTATGTAAATATTTCTACAAAATTATTTGAAATTACTTATTAAATTTTGGATATATTTACCTAAATTTTAGACAAAACATACATTACAAAAATACAATGCTGAATTATAACGGACTTTATGGAGACAATGCAAAGGCAATTTTACCCGATTTTATTCACTGCGAATCCATCAAAACCCGCAGTCAAAAGCACGATTGGGAGATAAAACAACATATCCATACGGCATTATTTCAGATATTTTGTATTGAAAAAGGCAGTGGAAAATTATTGATTGAGCAAAAAAAATTTGATTTTGAAGATGCCTGTTTACTAATAATACCCGAAAACACATTGCACGGTTTTGAATATGAAGAGGAAATTCAAGGAACAGTTCTGACAATTTCTGTATCGTTTTTAGAGCAACTATTCAAGCAAAAACCCAATGTAAGCCTCGAATTAGGCAAGTTACGAATTTTGAATTTAGATAAAAACGATTCAGATTTTCAGTTTATTCTACAATGTATTGAAAAAATTAAGCAAGAAATATTTAGTCATTTACCCGAGCGAGAAACCATGTTACAAGCGTTATTTACTGCTTTTCTGACTAATATTTTCAGATTTACCTATATTCAAAATGAAGAAAAAATCATTCAAAATGAGCGAAGTTTGAGGATTTTTAAACTCTTTGTCGAGCAAATAAAAAAGATAAGAAAACCACAAAGATTGATTTCTGAATACGCACAAGAACTAAAAATTACGCCCATTCATTTAAACAGGATTTGCCAGTATATTACCCAAAAAACGGCAACGCAAGTGGTCAATGATTTTTTTGTGGGTGAGGCTCAAAAATTATTGCGACATACTTCTTTTGGTATTTCAGAAATTGCCTATCAATTAAATTTTGAAGATGCCGCTTATTTTTCCAGACTTTTTAAAAAACACACTGGGGCATCGCCCAAAGAATTTCGAGAAAATAATTAATGATTTTTGGAGAAAATATACATTACCATTGTTCACAATCTCAAATCAACAAAACTGCCATGATGAAACCTCTTTTTTTGCTTTTATCTTTTTCGATGAATATTTACGCTCAAAAGACTCCTCAAGCCCCCGATTTGGAGTTTGTTTGTGAATTAAAAATAAAGCTCAAAGCCCCGTTCATTGTGGGTGATACGCCACACGGACTTCGCAGAATTATTCTGATTGTGGGCGGTACTTTTGAAGGACCAAAAATGAAAGGCGAAGTACTTGATGGAGGTGCCGACTGGCAAATTGTGCGAAAAGATGGCGTTTCAGAATTGGAGGCTCATTATCAAATCAAGACAGATGATGGCGTAATTATTTACATCAAAAATATCGGTTTGCGAGTGGCAACGCCCGAGGTGACAGCAAGAATTGGAAGAGGCGAACAAGTAAATCCATCAGAATATTATTTCAGAGCAATGCCAAAATTTGAAGCTCCCGCAGGAAAATATGAATGGATGAATAATTCCATTTTTATTTGCAAAGGTATCAGAAACCCCGATAACGTTACAATTCAGGTCTGGAAGGTGATGTAATACTGGAAATATGAAAAAAAATCTACCTAAAATTCCGATTCTAAAACCTGCCCAATTCGATGATTTTATCTTCATGGGCTGGAAAGCTCCGAACTCTGATTTTTACGAGAGTTTTCATATTGAACGCATCGAAAATTATAAAAGTAATCTGCAATTGCCTTTACTGCCACACAGGAGGTCAATCTTTTTTTTTATTTTTCTAACAAAAGGGCAAGCCATCAGAAGCAAAGGTTTGACCAATTATGTTATAGAGGCAAACCAGTTTTTTTTCCTACCAGCTAATCAAATTACTTCCTTAGAGTATGTCAGTGAAGATGCCGAGGGTTTTTATTGCCATTTTATGCCCGAAATTTTTAACCAACCGACAATTAAAATTGACCTCGAAAAAGAGTTTCCTTTCCTGCAATTAACGGCTGAGCCTTTACTAAAGACGGAAGAATCTGAGCGTTTCATGCAAATTTTAGAGATACTTTTTGATGAAAATTCAAAAAACCAACAATCACGTTTTGACTTAATGCCAATTTACTTACTTACACTGTTTAGCCGAACTAAAACATCAAATACAATCTCAAAAAGTTCAAGCTAAAAACGCTTCAACTTTTCTCACTCAACGCTACAAAACAGCCCTTTCTGAATTTATATACGAAAAAAAATCCGTTCAAGATTTTGCCGACTATCTATCAGTTTCCCCCAATCACTTGCATAAATGTGTAAAAGCTACTGTCGGTAAATCTGCCCATGAATTATTGGAAGATATGAGGGTTTTGGAAGCAAAGGTCTTACTGAAACAATCCACGATGAGCATTGGCGAAATTGCTTTCAAAATCGGCAAATTTGAACCGAGTGATTTCAGCCGTTTCTTCAAGTCCAAAACTAATATTACACCAAAACAGTATCGTTCAATTAATCCTTAATTCATATAATTGACCCATATTGAACATTTTTTATAATTTTTTTGATTGATTTTGCCTATAAATGGATAGCTTTTGCTTAATTCGTTATTTTTTTTGTTCGTTATTTTGTATTGTATTAATCAAATAAAATTTTGACTTATTTACAGTATAAATATTAACCATAATGAATAAAAATTTACCAAAAACAATGATAAAACAACTGATTGTAACCCTACTCTGGATGAGTTTAGTAAACTCCATTTCGGAAGCCAAAATGCTTGATTTGAAATCAAACATTGAAAGGAAAAGTGAAGATGGTGTCACTGGAAAAGTAACAGATAATAAAGGTGCTGGCATTGCTGGAGTAAGTGTAATCATTAAAGGGACAAACAAAGGTACAATTACAGACAATTCTGGAAACTTTCAGATTCCGAGTGCCGATGGAAATTCGGTTTTGGTATTTTCTTCGGTTGGTTTTATTAGCCAAACAGTAAAGGTAGCCAATCAGAAAACTATCAATATCAGCTTGGCTGCTAATGATAAAGAATTGGATGAAATTG
>JAXHOK010000040.1:87500-139382 GCA_034519515.1 Arcicella sp. | reverse complement strand
AGAGAGGACAAGAAATTGGTGGTGGCGGCTGGTAGCGGGAAGCGGACGTGGAGGGGCTTCAGAGGAACCAGAGAAGTAGTTAGTGTCACACTAGGAGCTGCTGCTGTCATGGAAGACAGAATAACACAAGCACTAGGAATCGCTGCCACTGTCGTGGGAAGACGAGAATAACACAAAGCTTCAGGAATCGCTGCTGTCGTGGAAGACAGATAACATAAATACAAGGTGCTGCTGTCGTGGAAGACAAGATAACATAAGCATAGGAATGTAACTGGCACTGAGGGTCTAGTGTTACCGTATCAAAGGCAACACTCAGGCGCCGAATAGTGGATCCACACTCCTCTTGCATCCCTTGGCTCAGTACAAACTTAAAAGCACTGGGGACTGGGACTCACAGTTACTCTGGAAATTTGCATTAAACCTTTGACAGCTTTTTGGGGAACAGCACAAATAATGACTCAACCTGACATTTGGTTTTCAGCTTTTTAGAGTTTATTTTAGATTTTTAATAGGATTTATGATGATTGTGAAGACATATTTGCTACATTGCACATTTGGAACTGAGATTTTTTGACTATTTTCACAAAAGAGATCAATTCGGTCAAATTGGCTTGGTCACGAATGGTCTGGACTGACTGAGCTATTATAAATGATGAATATATTTGACTCTAAACTGCTTCATTGTAGCTACTGGCTGTATGCTTGTTACTACCCCAATCTCAAAAGGCTTTCTTCAAGGTACACATCTCATATTTAATATTTCTTCCCATCAAATCTGAACAGCTTCTGTGTCCCTGCTGAAGAGAAGGATCTCACACCATGTTTTATCATGACATATGATCATGGGGCTGTGCATTGATTTCCTGTTCAGTAATGTTCTCCATCAAGCATTTTTCAAAAAAGAGTCCCTATTACCAAGGGAACCAATTATTATTTAGAAGGAATCTGAGAGTAAAATTACCTCAATTTAAATATGTCAATGTTTAGATATAAGTTTGTTCCAAGTTTTGAAATTATTTTCCTTAGCGCTACTTTGCTGCTCTAACACTACCAATAAGATCTTTTAAAGTTTGAGGATGAAGCATAACAAAATCAGCTCAGCTTCTTAAAGTTCAACTTGTTAACCAATATGAACCACACCACATCACACATCTGATACTTGTCAAGAACAGCTGTAGGTAGAATGTTATTTTGGAAAACCTATCAGATCTCAATGCGTTGAAAGTCAAGGAGGAGAGAGAGAGAGAAGTCCATTTCAAGAAATAAATTGCTGAAGAGGCTGCACATTTTCCAGCAATGCTAATTATAAACACAAGCAATTCAAATCATGGATGGAGATTCTTAATGTAGTATGCATATAGTCCTGTGCAAGAAGATCAGCAGCTCTTGTAAATAAAAATGTATTTTTAGTTTCTGTAGTGACATTACAACGCAGCATGGAATGTTTGTCTCCAATAATGAATGGCTTCCATTTTAGTGCTTTGAAACAGGCAGTATTATTGCACTTTCAGTTTGCTGGCTCTACATTTAAGATTATGTGTGCTCTTTATAATAACAGGTAATCAAGGCAGGGTTTTTATTTTTTTGCACTTAATGACAATACATAGTCTAAAAAAATTCAAATAAGCCATCACACTTCACTGATCCTATTATATTTCTCTTTAACTTAAACATCATAAACATTTTACTGAATAAGTAATAATAATTCTGTTGCTTTGATGCCCTTTTATGGTTTCTCTCCCAACGATGTTACAAACTCTGTTAAATAATTATGAAATACAATAAAAACGACAACTACACCATTAGATATTTCTCTCCATAAATACTCAAATAATCATAAACCTATTATTTTAAACTTGTTTTTAACCAAACCTTTTTTTCTGTTATTTGTAGTAAGGAGATTAGGTAAGATGAAATAACATGAAAGATAATATTTGCTAAAAAGCTTCTATATATTACAGCTTATTTTATGTACTTTGACAACCAAAATAAACTAAAGAAGATCTATTCAAACACTAAAGTTTGTATGATTGAAAATTATACAGAAAGTATCAACAATAGGCTACTTACCGTATTTCTAACTATGATTCACAAGGTTTTAATGAGGCCGCATGTTGAAGTGTTTGCTTCTAGGTACATTGATACTACACGTCTGGTAGTAAAACAATATACATGAAACTCTGTATCTGCTGATAGTTTGACCTTTGATCCCAGAAGTGGTTATTTGAGAAGACATATCTGAATACACGTCAAAGTGTGTGTGGACGGATCTGTGTTCCTTCAGTAGGCTAAAGTTGTCTTGGATCCTGGAGTCACAAGGGGGCTGATGGTTACTTAAAATCCAGATAAATTTGTCGATTTTTTTGGAGAATTGTGTTACATGTGCACCCGTGCTTATTTCCATCTGTGTCTGTTTAAAATGGTATTTTTATGTTGGAGTGCTTTACCTTATTATATATAAAAACATAAAAGATAATAAGAACATCAACTTGAACTGACTGACTAGCTTAATTGCACTCTAGGAAAAGAAATGGCTCAGAAATTTCAGTTTTAGCTCAGCATGAACTCTGTTTACCAAATGCTGTGACTAAATTGTTTTGGTTTTTAAATGGTTATGGGAAGATCTTGATGTTAAAATCTAGGGGGGGCAAAAAAAAATAGCATATAGTAAACGGCGCATGGCTTATGGCAACGGATCTTCAGAAGTGGAAAACCTAGAATAGGACACCTAGAAAATATCTTGTTCTGTTGTTAGATTGACAGCTTTATCCATATTTTTTCCATGAGTTTTATTAAAAATAAAGCAATTAACAAACTATTTACTTTTAAAAAAATAAGCTTTACAAATTGAAGTGAAGATAATTATTTGTTGTTTTAATTTTTTTACTAAAGATGAGATCAGGCCATCAAACTGTGTTTTTGAAATTTTCAAAAAATTTTGAGTCACATGGCATCGGCAAAAAAATGCTCCTTCACGCCCGACATCCTGATTATTGGGGCTGAATTATCGGGTATGAACAATCTAAAAGTATTAGAAAACCTTAACATCAGTCCTTCCACAAAGATTATCCTCTATTCTCGAAATACCGATTTAGAAAAAACATTAACTGCCATTAAAAAGGGCGTCATGGGTTATCTAAATTTAGATACTGATTTAGACGAATTAATTACCTGCGTGAAAGCTGTTATCAATGGGTCAAAATATCTGTGTCATATCACTCGAAATGACCTTTTTTTGTTGGATAATCAGCAACCAGTCAAGCCGATTAGAAATAGTAAATTATCTGATCAAGAAAACAAAGTATTGAGTTTGGTAGCGGAGGGAAAAACCAATGATGAAATTGCGGATATGCTGAATATTGCTCCCAATACGGTCAATAATCATCGGGCAAATATCAGGAAAAAATTAGATTTGAAGGGTGGGAAAAGTATTCTTTTGCAGTATGCCATTTCGCAAAAAAATTATTATGGATAAATTTCAGAGAATAGATATTAGAGGATAGAAAATAGAAAAAAGTAGGCAAATGTCCCAAGTTTGCCTACTTTTTGGTGAATGTAGTAAGACTTTTAATACATAAAATCTTACGTTTATTTTCTAATCCCCATAATCTAACCTCTATAAGGAACGGGAAAATAATAAGTGGATGAATTTTTAAATGTTATTTTTTGTGCCAATCAAGGCGACAAAACCGTGCGACGGTCGCCGCAGTTTAGCATCGCTAAATGAGGATTTAATCTGGGCGGCATTCCGCAACGTAGAGTGGTGCAAAAAAGGGCATTTAAAAAACGTCTACTTATTGTTTTTCAGTTCCTAAGGGAGCATCCAATTAATAAAGTACCCATGACTTCCATTAAACTTCCCGAAAGTAGAAATAACTTTCGGGAAGTTACCGAGAGATTTACTTCCCGAAAGTTATTTTTACTTTCGGGAAGTTCATACCAGAAGTGGGTATGTTTAAATTTGTATGCTCCCTAATCTGTTCTCTAAAAATAAGAATCTACTATACGAATGAGGGAAATTAGTAGAAAACGACTATTTGATTCTGAAAAATGATAGAAAAACGACTATTGATTGTATAGTTTTTATCATGTTGTTTTGTATCATATTTCGAAAGTGGTATTTCAGAAATCAAAATAGCCTACACCTTACAACATTTTTATCTTCCAAAACCTTATTAGTTATTGACAAACTTGACACCGCCATGTCAAGTTTTTTTGTTTTGTTACGAACCTATATTCGTAATTTTGCATACAGTTTATGGGTGGCACGGCTCAAAGCCGTGCCACCCATTTAATACGGAAAGAAATACCCTGTGTTACTTTGTGAAATACTCTGTGTTACTTTGTGTCCACAAAACTGCCGCATAACCAAAATATTCAATTCAAAAATGATAGAAATAATCTCACAAGAGCTCAATGAGGCTCAAATTGTCCTTCAAAATTTTCTTTCCACCGAAAAAAACATCTCCGACATTGAATCCGCTGCTCGTTTGATGGCGGAATCTATCAAAAATGGGGGTAAAATATTGTCTTGTGGCAATGGCGGTTCGCATTGCGATGCCATGCACTTTGCCGAGGAATTATCTGGACGTTACCGTGAAAATCGTAGAGCATTACCCGCCATTGCCATTTCGGATGTATCACATATTTCATGTGTCAGTAATGATTTTGGCTACGAATATGTATTCTCTCGTTTTATCGAAGGGCTTGGAAATCAAGGGGATGTGTTGTTGGGAATTTCTACCAGTGGTAATTCTGGCAATATTATCAAAGCCGTTGAAGCTGCCCGACTGAAAGGTATGAAAGTAGTAATTCTTTCGGGAAAAGATGGTGGAAAATTAGCTGATAAAGCCGACGTAGAAATCCGTGTCCCACATTTCGGTTATGCTGATAGAATCCAAGAAATTCATATCAAGGTGATTCATATTTTGATTTTGTTGATTGAGAAGATTGTAATTTGAAAATAAATCAATTTGAAAATTTGGAAATTAATCGCATTTCAATCATTTCCAAATTTTCAAATTACTCCATTTTCAAATTGATTTAATTCTCAAAATCGCCTCTTCAAAAACCGAAACCTCCGCACATAAAGACGTTCTGATATATCCATCACCCGCTGTTCCAAAAACTCCGCCTGGGGTAATAAAAACGCCCGTTTTCTCCAAAATTTCATCCGAAAAAGCAAAGCCCGAAGCGTATTTTTTGGGTATTTTTGCCCAAACAAACATTCCTGACTGATTTTTATCGTATTGACAATCAAGGATTTCCATCATTTCAAAAACTTTTTGCTGACGTTTTCGGTAAACTTTGTTGAGTTCTACAAACCAAGTTTTATCATTTTGTAAAGCCTGTACCGCCGCCATTTGCAGGGGCAGAAACATACCAGAATCCATGTTCGATTTAAACCTCAAAACGGGATTAATAAACTCGGCTTTGCCCATTAACATCCCCATTCGCCAACCCGCCATATTATGTGATTTTGAGAGCGAATTTAGTTCCAAAGCCACTTCTTTCATACCCTCAATTGATAGCATACTTTGCGGGTCGTCATTCAAAATAAAACTGTACGGATTATCATTGACAATCAGGATATTATGTGCCAAAGCAAAGTCTCGTAATTCCTCAAAAAATCCTTTGGTAGCCTTCGCACCCGTTGGCATATGAGGATAATTTACCCACATCAATTTTACTTTTGATAAATCTTTTTTCGCTAATTCTTTCAAATCGGGTAGCCAATCATTTCCTTCTGAAAGGTCATAATCCACCACGGTTGCTCCCGTCAAAAGTGAAGCCGCCCGATAAGTTGGATAACCTGGATTTGGTACTAAAACCTCATCACCAGCCTCCAAATATGCCATCGAAATGTGCATAATTCCCTCTTTTGAACCAATGAGAGGCAATATTTCATTCACAGGATTTAATGAAATGCCATAAGCATTTTGGTAGAAATTAGCCATTGCTTCACGCAAAGAAGGCACACCCACGTAGCTTTGATAAGCATGATTTTGTGGCTTTTGGGCAGACTCTGCCAAGGCAGAAATTGTTTCGGCAGAGGGGGGTAAATCGGGGCTACCAATGCCCAAATTCAAGACATCAATACCCGAAGCACGCATTTCGGCAATTTGTTTCAACTTGGTCGAGAAGTAATATTCTTGTACCAAATTCATTCGGGAAGCAGGAGAAATAGTCATTTTATTAGTTGTGAACTGTAAGGTATGAGCAAGAAGTATAGGTAAACTTTTCCTTATTCCTCATTGCTCACACCTCACAGCTAAATAAAAAAGCCCACTCAAATTGAGTCGGCTTGTGTATTGTTAGTCCTTAATTTCTTTGGAACACACCCGACTGTTACCGACCGTGGTAGTAATAGTAGCTTGGATATGTGTTGTTTGCATTTTGCATGAAACAAAGGTAGTTTTAAAATTTTATTTTGGCAAGTTACGCACTAAATCAAATACTAAATATTGCTCAAAGCCTTTACCAAGGGCATATTTGACTATTTTCTGTTTCTTGATTAAGGGATTACTTTCTTTGGTTTCACGGGCTTTTTTCTCCATGATTTCCCTTAACGTTTCCAGATAGTCTTCATCTTCAATTTCATCCATACCCACTCGAAGACAATAATCCGAAACGCCCCGCATTTTTAATTCTTGGCGGATTTTGATGCGTCCCCACTTTTTTTGTCTGAATTTACTGCCCGCAAAAATCTTGGCAAAACGTTCTTCATTGAGGTAATTATTTTCAATTAGCCAGACAATAATTTGTTCGGCTTCATCGCCAATTACTTCCAATTCAGCCAATCTACTCCGAACTTCTTTTTGAGTACGTTCTTGATAAGCACAAAAATTGGCAGCTTTTATGAGGGCTTCTTTGTTCATTTGTAGCACGGTAATCCTTTGCCGTGTATCTGTATAATTATTTCCTCGAATCCTTCATCACATAAACAACCCTTCCAATCAATCCAAAGCAGCCAATACCGCCAAAAATGAGAATAAAGACCGTTTTTTCATTCATTCCGATTGAAAATAAAGTTGAAATTCCCCAAATAATTAGGGCAGTTGTTAGTAGCCCAGCAATGCCTAAAAGTATGTACGCAATGTTTTTCATGTCCGATAATTTAAGGTAAATATACTATCAACAATTTAAAGCAACAATGTTCTTGAATTTTGGTTAATTTTAGGGAAAATACTCATCACTCAAAATTATGTGTGTTTTAAGTTTTTGTTTTACAAAATAATTTGCGAAATGGAAAACTTCGTTCCTAAACGAAGTCTTCCGTAAAACCGACCCGAAACTTAAAATACGCCTAAAAACTAAAAACATTTGACAATGAAAAACTTATCCCTCCTGCTGGGCGTTGCCTTGTTGGCGACAGCCTGTAAAGAAGAAAAAAAAGCCGTATCAATGAATCCAGACGTAATCAAAGCCCCGATGGCGGCTATAAAGCCACACCCCATGACCCTCCACGGAGATACTCGTGAAGATAATTATTATTGGTTGAACGACTCCAAAAATCCCGAAGTCCTCAAATATCTCAATGATGAAAATGCCTACACCGATACCGTAATGGCACCCACGAAGGCTCTGCAAGATAAACTTTTCAACGAAATGAAAGGCAGAATTAAGGAGAAAGATGAATCTGTACCCGTAAAAGATGGGGGATATTATTATTATTCCAAATATGTGGAAGGTGGAGAATATCCGCTGTATTGTCGTAAAAAAGGCTCATTGGATGCTCCCGAAGAAATCCTTTTGGATGGTAATAAAATGGCAAAAGGAAAATCATATTTTGCCGTAGGTGGTTACGAAATCTCTGATAATGAAGAACTTATGGCGTATGGAATTGATACCGTGAGCCGTAGAAATTATACCGTTCAGTTCAAAAACTTGAAGACTGGCGAAGTTTATAAAGAAAAAATCAAAAATACCGAAGGCGGTTCTTATGCTTGGGCGGAGGACAACAAAACGTTTTTTTATACTCTCAAAGACCAAACAACCCTTTTGGCTTCCAAAGTATATCGCCACGTGTTGGGAACTGACCCCAAAACCGATGTGCTGGTTTATACCGAAAAAGACGAACAATTTTATATGGGATTGGGCAGAACGAAATCTAAAAAATACATCATCATCGTCTCTGACCATAATGGTGTTTCTTCGGAATATCAATTATTGGATGCCTCTGACCCGAACGGAAAATTTACCACTTTTTACCCTCGAAAACACGGTTTGGAGTACGGAATCGAGCATTTTGGTAATAAATTCTATGTCAGAACCAATGCCGATGGAGCAACGAATTTTAAATTAATGGAAGTTGCCGAAGGAAAAACTTCGGACATGAAAAACTGGAAAGAAGTTATCCCAAACCGTGCTGATACTTATTTGGACGGGATGGAAGTTTTCAAAAATCATTTGGTTTTGCAGGAAAGGAGCAAGGCACTTTTGCAAATCAGAATCATTGACCAAACCACCAAAAAGGAACATTACGTGAAGTTTGATGAACCTGCTTACGATGCTGGTGTGGGAGCAAATCCTGATTTTGAAACCAATATTCTTCGGTTCAACTATACTTCTTTGACGACCCCAAGTTCAACTTTCGACTATAATATGGACACGAAAGAAGACAAATTAATGAAAGAACAAGAGGTTTTGGGCGAATTTGACAAAGATAATTACGTTACGGAACGCCTTTTTGCCACCGCCCGAGACGGTGTGAAAGTTCCCGTGTCGATTGTCTATAAAAAAGGGTTCAAAAAAGACGGTTCACAGCCACTTTTGCAATACGCTTACGGTTCTTATGGCTACTCGACTGATCCGTATTTTTCGGCAGCTCGTTTGAGTTTATTGAACCGTGGATTTGCTTTTGCCATCGCCCACATACGTGGAGGGCAAGAAATGGGGAGGCAATGGTACGAAGATGGAAAACTGTTGAAAAAGATGAATACCTTCAACGATTTTATTGATGTATCTGAATTTTTAATAAAAGAAAAATTTACTTCCAAAGAAAAATTATTTGCCAATGGAGGCTCTGCGGGCGGTTTATTGATGGGAGCAATTACGAATATGCGTCCAGATTTGTACAGAGGAATCGTGGCGGGTGTGCCATTTGTGGACGTGGTAACTACGATGCTCGACGAGACAATTCCCTTGACCACGGGCGAGTGGGAAGAATGGGGAAATCCGAAACAGAAAATCTATTACGACTACATGAAATCGTATTCTCCGATTGATAATGTTACGAAAAAAGATTATCCTAATATGCTCGTAACGACGGGTTTACACGACTCACAGGTACAATATTTTGAGCCAGCCAAATGGGTTTCTAAACTCAGAGCCTTGAAAACTGACAAAAACGTCCTCCTTTTCCACTGCGACATGGAAGCAGGACACGGCGGAGCATCAGGACGTTTCAAGCGTTTTCATGACGTGGCGAGAGAATATGCTTTTATGTTGAATTTGGTGGGGGTTGGGGAGTAGAGGCTTTTAAATTTGTGATTGAGTCATTTGTCATTTTGCAAAAATATTAATAGATTAGGAATTAAAGTAAAATTAGTTTTAGCGAGTCTAAATATATTTTTGCAAAATGACAAGTGTCAAATAATAACCATCGAAAATAAACCCACAAGTTGATTTTATGAAAATAGTTACTACTTTTGTTCAAGGATTATACGCTTTTAAATATGATGGAGAGCTTGATGAATTAGAGAGGCTTTTGGATAATTGGAACAGTCCAGAATATTTAGAAACTTTCTTTGAGCAAAACGAAAGTGACTTATCTTAGAAGCCGTTTTAAAATATATTCTGAATAAAGTCTGATGGTATTTTTTGAGTAGTGGAATCATATTTTTTTAAGGAATATACAGCGTATCTTGTGTAAAAAATATGGTTTCGATAGTCAGAATAAGACAATCAGAATTTGTCGTAAGATATTTTAAAACGGCTTCTTATTTTGGAATAGACATTGATACTGCAATTAATGAAACTATTATTGAAGTTAAGAAAATAGAAAACCTTCTTATGGAGCTATCAAGCAATAATTCAATTTCCCTGAATTATATTTTTAGACCTCTGGATAACTTAGAATTTCGAGAAATTTCATTATCTAAACAGAAAGCAAGTAGGAGGTGGTTGAGATTATATTCTATCAAAATAGAAGCAAACCACTATGTAATTACTGGTGGAGCAATTAAATTAACGCACGAGATGAAAGAAAGAGAGCATACGAAAGAAGAGTTAGTTAAATTAGAAAAATGTAGAAACTACCTTCAATCACAATATGTTTTTGATACAGATTCTTTCAACGAATTAATCTTATAAGCATGGAACAGAACAAAAATTTAGAAAATTTCTTGAATTTAGTCAGTAATGAATCATCAAGTTGGCTTGAAAAAGCACAATGGCGTGAAGATAACAAAGAATGGCTCGACCGTTCGGCTAAAATTGCGATAAAAATACTTAGTAAACTTCGTAATAATCGTAATGAAGGTAAATCGCCAGGTAGTCAAGTAGAGTTAGCGGAATTGATGGGTGTTAAGCCTCAGCAAGTTAATTCAATAGTGAAAGGTGTTGAAAATTTACAACTACAAACTATTAGTCGTATAGAAATGGCTCTGGGTATCCAGCTTGTAGAAGTTTGTAAAACATACGAAGCGACTACTCAAGTAAATATTAACTCAAAGCTTTTTGTAAATTCAATTTCTGAGGAATATATTATGACTTTTCCCAATGAAAATTCTGATTGGCTTTTTGCTTCAAAATTTAGTGAGAATGATTTAATGAATGATAAAAATGCGGGTAATACACCATACGCAATGGCAGCCTAATGGAAAAAGAAGATAAAACAATTGGATTTGAAATTACTCAGATTGCTACCGAACAATTTGCAATTATTACTGAGGTTTTTCAAGAAGGAAAAGATGTCCAAATTAATCATGAATTGAACTTTGGAATTGACAAGATTAATAAACGTATGTTGGTAAGAAAAACAGCACGTTATCATCATATAGATAGCAGTCCATTTATGATTATTACTGTGTCTTGTCAGTTTTCAATAAGTAACAACGATTGGCAGTATTTGGAAAACATTGAGACTGATGAAATAATTATTCCTCGTACATTTGCTATCCATCTAACAATGCTAACCGTAGGAACATTGAGAGGAATACTTCACGCTAAAACGGAGAATACTCAATTTAATAGGTATATTTTCCCACCTTTTAATGTAGAAAAACTTATACCCAATATTCTTTCTTTTGATTAAAACTGATTGCATGGTGAAAAGATTTTAGCGATTAAATTAGAGCCTTCTGTGTAGTCTCGTTTGAGTATTTTATCCTCCTCCATCCTTATTTTAGTAAAAAGCTTATCCGTGAAATTATACAAAACCACCCAAGGCATCATCATTCAATCGGACGATAAAGTGTATCTCTCCCAAGAAAAAGATTGGGATTATTATGTCAATCAAGATAATCTTTATGAAGTGGTATTCTCTGAAATTCAGACACTTAACGAAATTCTTTGGGATTATGACGGTATTCATGCCCCTATCGGTCATCAAGAAATTTGGGCTTCGGGCGTAACTTATATGCGTAGTCGTGAGGCACGGATGGAGGAATCCCAAGATTCGGGTGGAGCAGATTTTTATGCCCGAGTTTACGAAGCTGAACGCCCCGAATTATTTTTCAAATCTTCCGCAAGCCGTTGCGTAGGTACGGGCGAAGAAGTACGCATCCGTAAAGATTCCGCCTGGAATGTTCCCGAACCCGAATTAACTCTTTTTATCACATCAAGCGGTAAAATTGTGGGTTATACCATCGGCAACGATATGAGTTCGAGGGATATTGAAGGCGAAAATCCACTGTATTTGCCCCAAGCCAAAAGCTACGACAAAGCTGCTGCCATTGGTCCTTGTTTATACGTGCCAAAAGGTAAAATTGACCCAAATACACAAATTTCGATTGAGATTTTGAGAAATAATGAGCGGGTTTTTGAAGGTGATATTTCTATCAATCGTATCAAAAGAAGTTTTGATGAATTGACGGAATATTTATTCAGAGAAATGTCGTTTCCGTACGGTGCATATTTAATGACGGGAACTGGAATTGTGCCGCCCAACGGCTTCACCTTAGCCATCGGTGATGAAATTAATATTACGATTGATGGCATCGGGACTTTAAAGAATTTTGTGGGGCAGAAGTAATTTATTTGTCAGTTATCCATACATTTATCAGCAACCGCAAGGATACTATGACGCAAAGTTATTTACTATAAATTATTAGCGTCATAGTGTCCTTGCGGTGTTAAAAATCAGCATGAAAAACTCCATCCCCCAAAATACCCAGATAATCCTCTTCGATGGAGTCTGTAATTTTTGCAATTCCTCCATCAATTTTATCATCGACCACGACCCCGAAAAAAACTTTAAATTCGCTCCATTGCAATCTGAATTTGGACAAGCTATTTTAAAGCAATTTAATAAAAATACCGAAGATTTTGATTCAGTTATCTTGTTGAAAAACAGTCAATTATATCAAAAAGCAGAAGCCGCTGTTGAGGTTACAAAGCACCTTTCGGGGGCTTGGAAATATCTTGCTGTTTTCGGAATTCTTCCTACGTTTTTCCTCAATTTCTTTTACGATATTATTGCCAAAAATCGCTATAAAATCTTCGGTAAATCTGAAATTTGCCGAATACCCACACCCGAATTACGTGAAAGATTTATAATAAAGGATAGTGAATAGAGAATAGAGAATAGTTAATTTTGTGAGTAGGTTGTCGAAAATTATTCACTCAATCTATCATTCACTCATTCACTCATTGAATATGAAAGCATACGTTTTCCCAGGTCAGGGTTCTCAATTTAAAGGTATGGGCAAAGACCTGTACGATAATTCACCATCCGCCAAAACTCTTTTCGAGCAAGCCAACGATATTTTGGGCTTCCGAATCACCGATATTATGTTTGAAGGAACAGACGAAGAACTCAAACAAACCAGAGTAACTCAACCCGCCATTTTCTTACATTCAGTAATTTTAGCGAAAGAAACACCTGATTTTCAACCAAATATGGTAGCAGGGCATTCATTGGGAGAATTTTCTGCCTTGGTTTCGGTTGGTGCTTTAACTTTTGAAGATGGTCTGCGTTTGGTTTCTGCCCGTGCCTTAGCCATGCAAAAAGCCTGTGAAGCAAATCCTTCGACAATGGCAGCGGTTTTGAACCTTTCAGATGCCGTCATTGAAGAAATTTGTGACTCAATTACCGATGAAATCGTCGTGGCAGCAAATTATAATTGCCCGGGTCAAGTAGTAATTTCGGGTTCAAACGAAGGCGTAGCGAAAGCAGGAGAAAAACTCAAAGAAGCAGGAGCGAAGCGTGTTTTACCTTTGCCCGTGGGTGGTGCATTCCATTCGCCTTTGATGACTCCTGCTCGTGAGGAATTGGCGGCAGCGATAGAAAATACCACTTTTTCAACGCCATCTTGTCCAATCTACCAAAATGTAAACGCACAATCTTCAACCGATGTTGAAACGATAAAAACTAATCTAATTGCTCAATTGACGGGAGCGGTAAGGTGGACACAATCAGTGCAAAATATGATTGCTGACGGGGCAACAACCTTTGTGGAATGTGGACCAGGTAAGGTTTTGCAAGGTTTGGTCAAGAAAATTAATGCAGAAGTGGAAACAGCAGGAGTCTAATGGAAAACGGTGAAAGGTGAACGGTAAACGGTTTCATCAAGAATAGTTTTTGGAATAATCCATTGTTTTCTCTAATTGTAATGGATTATTCGTCTTTTTACCATGAACCGTTTACCCTAACATTCAAGCACTTACAGAATTTTGAAGAAAAATTTGACTTTTTTTTCATTTTCCCCTTGACTGATAAAGCTAAAAAGCGTAATTTTGCATCACTTTTCAGAACAACGGCAACGTTTTATGAAAACAGATTGACCGATAGTGTAATGGTAACACACCGGTTTTTGGTATCGTTATTCAAGGTTCGAGTCCTTGTCGGTTAACAAAGCCCTTTCAGCAATGAGAGGGCTTCTTGTTTTTATTACAACTGATTAATCGCCGCTCTTGCTTTGTTATCCACCGAATTTTTGTATTCATGTTTCTTGAAAGAAATGGCTTTCTCAAAATAGCGTTTTGCCTTCTGTTTTTCATTTCTCCCTTGAAAAATATAGCGCTAATTAATAGAGACAGCAATTGTTCGAACGAGATAATTTTGATTTTTTGATAATGTAATCGCACGCTCAAAGGCAGGAATGGCTTGGGTAAGATTATTCATTTTTTGATAAATTCTTCCCTTTCGATAATTCCATTCAGCACGGTCTTGTGTGTTATCAAAACTGTTTTCGGAATATGAATTAATCAGTTCGAGAGCGTCTTCATAATATCCCCCATCAAAAGCTAAGCGGGCTTTCATTAATACTTTTTGAGGGATAAATTTTGAAGTTTTTTTTGCAAAAAAAATTGTCGAAAATTTACTTGCCGCTTTGTCAGATTCTACAATGTTTTCGCCTACAGACTGTATTTTTTCTAAAAATATTTTTGCCCTAACATCTTCATTATTAAGCCAATAGCAAAGAAATAATTTGTAGTAAGTATCTTTCAGGAAATTGAAACCTTTATATTTTAAGAGGAAATTTTGGTATAGTTTTGAAGCAGGTTGATACTGTCCTTTTTGTAGTAAAATCTCTGCTTTGAGGTATTCCAAGAAAGGGAAAGGCAAATAGGTTCTATCAATAATCCGATTCTCTAAAATATTCAAAGCAATCTCACTTTTTCCTTCCTTCATCAGAGTAGTTATTCCAAAAAAAACGAACATCTGGTTGTCAGAATTTTGTTTGATAAACTCTTGAAAATCAAAAAGTTGTCTGTCCGAAAGTTTAAGAATATAAGCATGAATTAAATAGTAAATTAATTGAGATTCTTGTCCCCAAAAACTGTCTTTTTGAATAGAATTTTGTAGTTCTAAAAGTCCTTGTTTTACCTTGCCTTTTAAGCCCAATAAATTTGCTACCCACTGATAATTTTCAGGAGTTGAGCCAATTAAAACATGAAGCAAGCCCAAAGATTTTTGGTTTGGTACAAAATCTGGAAACTCCTTCGTGTTTGCTTCTAATAATTTATAAGCCTTAATAATTTCCCAAGAGCCTTTTACTTCATACCCAAATTTTAATTTTACAAAAGCTGTATGCAAATGTACTTCCGCCTGCAACATCCGTGTATAAGGAGATGTAGAGTCTGAATTCTTTAAAAATTCTAATCTACTTGTCTGATTATCAATGAATTGCTCATAGAAAATTTTGTCCTCCGTAATTAATAGTTGAATTAAATCGGCATAGCTTTTCAGGTAAATTTTGAGTCCGTTATGGGTTTTGTCCTTTTCTAAAATGGCTCTGGCAGACGTTAATTTTGTCTTAATGATTTCGGAATAGGCAGATTTTATGGTGGGGTTTATTTCAAAATCGGAGGCTTTTGAAGTATAGATTATAGAGGATAGAGTATAGAGAATGATGAATAGTTTGCGTAACAACGGAAGGCTTCCTTCAAAAGGAAGCCTTCCGTAAAATTCGATATTGTATAGTTTCCTAAACCTCATAATTTAATGATTTCACTCACCCGATTTTTAAGAAATATCAATTAATTCTTCATCCATAAACTGATAATCATCGGAAATATTCAAAACGAATAAAGGTTTATTTTTGACGGAATTACCAAATTTTCTTGAATTCTTGAACGGTGTTTTTTCTCCATCACTAATGTCAAATCTGCCCAACTAATCATTCCAGCCGTGATTTCGACTCTTGCACCGTTTTCTGTACCCGTAGATGAACGCATTTTTTTTATCCACACTGTTCGATGGTTCGATGCCATCTTTATTCACAATCTCTCTCCCGCTTTCACTGCCACATTTACCAAATTTTCTGCAGGAGGAACAGGACACGTAAAAGCACGATTATAAGTACAATACGGATGATAACAACGATTGAAGTCAATCTGGATTTGCTGATTTTTTATCATTCGCATATCCAAATCTAAATATCGCCCCGAACCATAAGTTTCCTTATTAGAAGTCAAATCTTTGAAAGGCAAAAACAAAGAACCGTCTTCGGCTTTAAAAATCTTCAAGGCACATTTTTGTCCTTCCAACTCAAAAGTAGCATTTGCAAAAGCCTCATATTCTTCGGTTTCTCCGCCCGTCATGGCAATATTTATTTTTTGCCCTGTGGTCAGAATATCCAATTTTGCCAAGACTTTAAAATCTGGATTTACCTCAAAATACTTCAATCCCTTGAAATTAGGTTTGTTTTCGATGGGTGATTCCTTGTCAGTTTTCAAGTAAGTATCTTTATCTTTTCTGATATTTTGAAGCGTGGTCAAGTAAGCATCATCTACCGCAGGAATAGCCGATTTAGGGTCTTCATTACTAACCAATGAATACACCATAATTGCCATCAAAGAGGCGAAGAGCGAAAGGAGGAGGAATTTATTTTTGAACATTATCCAATTTGAAAATTTGAAAATTTGAGAATTTGAAAATGTAAAATTAGTAAATTGCATTGTTTTCAGTTAAAATGTTTTCTTTTTCTTTGAATTAGAAATACATTTTCAGATTAGGAACTGAAAAACAATAAGTAGACGTTTTTTAAATGCCCTTTTTTGCACCACTCTACGTTGCGGAATGCCGCCCAGATAAAATCCTCATTTAGCGATGCTAAACTGCGGTTTTATCGCCTTGATTGACACAAAAAATAACATTTAAAAATTCATCCACTTATTATTTTCCCGTTCCTTAGCATATTTTCAAATTTTTAAATTTAGATTAATGTTCACAGGAATAATAGAAGCCCTCGGCGAATTAAAAAATACTACTTCAGCAGGTACAAACGTAACCTTCACCTTTGAATGTCCCTTCACGGATGAACTCAAAATAGACCAAAGCCTTGCCCATAATGGTGTATGCCTCACGGTGATTGCCATTGACGGGGACAAATACAGCGTTACCGCCATTGATGAAACCTTACAGAAAACTAATTTGGGCAAATTACAGATTGGTGATAAAGTAAACTTAGAACGCTGTATGCCCGCCCACGGACGTTTTGACGGGCATATCGTACAGGGACACGTGGACCAAACGGGTATCGTTACTAATATTACCGAACAAGACGGTTCATGGCTTTTTGATTTTGAGTATTCGCCTGATTCACAGAATGTTACGGTTGAAAAAGGTTCAATTTGTATCAATGGAACAAGCCTGACAGTTTTCAATTCAGGTGTGAATACATTTAGAGTTGCCATCATTCCATATACTTATGAACACACCGTTTTTCATGCACTGAAAGTTGGTGATACCGTCAATTTGGAATTTGACATTGTGGGAAAATATATCAAGAAAATGTTAGCATTGTAAGGTCAAGCATACCGTAGAATTACCTAATCTATGGGGTAATTCTACGGTATTTTCGTTACTTTTTATGGTATTGTGATGTCTTATTCGTAGATTAGTGATAATTATTAACCCATTTTATCACTAATCCGAACATGAGCAAGGTAATTACACCCCAAGAAAACCCCGAAGAACATAGCCAAGCGATGGGCTTCGTACAGAAGTATCAAGAGACTAAAAAAGAAAACTCGATTGATGCTCATTTTATTAGTAAGGCGGATATTCAGCAATTTTGGGACAATCCTGAGTTTGATGCTTTTAAGGTACATCATGCACGGGCTGACGAAGGAACTCGAACCATAATTTTTGAAGGTCTAAATGCGAAAGGAGAAAGTTTAAATTCCTTTGTTTGTGAACTACCAGATTGTCCTCCTAAATGTGAATGGAGTTCATAAACCTTTTTCAATATTAATTTAATGTTATTAAAAATATCATCCATTACACTCATTGCCTCTCTATCATTGATAGTTCCTCTAATCATAGGAACTATCAATTTGAGAGAGATACGTAATAATCATTACGGTGTTTTGTATTGGTATTTAATTATATATGCAATTTTTGAAGTAATTGCGTGGTATTATGCTTTGAATGGGTTACAAAACCACTTTTTAGGTAACACAGTTATTTACTTGGATTTATTTTTTATTGGATGGTATTATTATTTAATTCTTTCAGATGAAACACAGAAAAAAATAGTTTTAGGCTCAATATTGATAGCAACAATCATAGTTATATGGTCACATTTCGCAACTGGAAGAGATTATAACAGATTAGATTCTTTTGCTTTAAGTGTAGAAAATATTGTAATTATTTTAATTTCATTGCTGTTTTTTTACCAATTACTTAATTCTCTTGAAGTGAAAAACCTTTTCATTTATTCTCATTTTTGGATTGGAACGGCTCTGTTGTCTTATTTTTCAGTTATCTTTTTTTTAGATTTATTCGCTGAATATGTTGCTTTCAATAAGAATAAAGACTTTGCAAGTTCTTACTGGGACATCAAAGAATATCTAACATTTTTTCACCGCATTTTTTTAGCAATTGGTCTATGGTTCAGCAAAACGCCGATACAATCAAATCTATCATCGAAATAGGCACAGCGGCAATGTTGGTGTTTTCCGTATCTGTGATTGTGATAGTGTATCTCCTTCATAATAGGTTGGTTAAGGGTTCGAGGGGCTGATTTTTAGGTAAATTAGGGATTAGGCAATTAAGTTACCAATCCTAATTAATTGCAAAATTATCATCACATATTTTGAATTTACTTTTTAAACAACACTAAAATACTCCGAATTACCTTGTCCCTAATCCTCAATTACCTATAATCCCCAATCTCTAACCCCCACATGAACGAAGCGAAAATTATTATTTTAGGAACTTTCGCCATGTTGTTACCCACTTCGGCAATTATCTTTTTTGTTGTTTTGTATTATCGTCGCCAGCGTTTGCAGCGTGAAAAAAATGAACGCATCGAAGAAGAACACCGCCAGCAAATGCTTCAAGCTAGTGTGGATTCTCAGGAAAGTGTCCGCCGACAAATTGGGGGAGACTTGCATGATGAAATTGGCACACTCCTATCCGCCTCACGCATGAGCCTTACGCAAATCTTGAAATTTGGCGATGATACTGCCAAGCGAGAAAACCTATTACTGGAAACTCAAAAACAACTTAACGAAGCCCTCAATAATGTCAGGAGAATTTCCAAAGACTTGATGCCCAGCACCTTAGATGAATTTGGATTGATTGCTGCCTTGAAAGATTTTACTCAGAAAATGACCCAACATACGGGGATTTTGATTTGTTTTAGTCACGGAGAATTATCGGAAGTTTTTGATAAAAAAATTGAATTAATGTTCTACCGTAGTTCGCAGGAACTCATCAATAATGCTCTCAAACACGCCCAAGCCACTATTATCAACCTCACATTGAGCAAAACCGAAGAAAGGTTAATCCTAAATGTTAGCGACAATGGAATTGGCTTTGATTTAGAAGAAGTCAATCAGCCCAACCGTGGCATCGGTATTAAAAATATTGAAAGCCGTATTAGTATTATCAAAGGTGGACAAATTAAATTTGATGTGGAAAAAGGAAGAGGAGCAAGTTTTGAAATTTCTGTTCCGCTGTAAAAATTTCGTAAAGCAGGCTTTCAACCTGTCAAATTAAACCCACAGACAGGGTTGAAAACCTGCCCTACCGTAATATGCAAAATAACGACCTGCTCACCATTGCCAAACGCTTACAATCCATTGCCCAAGCGGGGATTTTTTATAGTGAAGATAAACCTTTTGACCATGAACGTTATCAAGAAATTTCAGAGCTCAGTGTTCAGATTTTGAGTCAGTTAACGGATGAACCGATTGAGAAAATTGGCAATCTTTTTACCCAAGAAAGAGACGGCTATCAGACCCCAAAAGTGGATATTCGGGCGGTGGTTTTTAATGAATTAGGCGAAATTTTGATGGTCAAAGAGAAAGTGGATGGTTGCTGGTCGTTGCCAGGCGGCTGGGCGGATGTGGGTTACACTCCTGCGGAAGTAGCCGTGAAAGAAGTTTGGGAAGAAACGGGCTTGGAAGTTAAAACCATTAGAGTTTTAGCAGTTATCGATAAACGCAATCACCCGCATCCACCAGAGGGCTGGTATGTCTATAAAATTTTTATTTTGTGTGAAAAAACGGGAGGAGAAATTCTACGAAATACTACTGAAACATCTGATATTCAGTATTTTAGTTTACATAATATTCCCCCGCTTTCTGAACCAAGAAATGTGATTTCACAAATAAAGATGATGTTTGAGTACCGTGATAATCCAGCGAAAGAGGTTTATTTTGATTAAATGTACCACGGGAATCCTTCCCGTGTATTGAAATCCCATTCCAAACACACGGGAAAGATTCCCGTGGTACATATTTCGTTTACTGCCCTTGTCCCACCGTGAAGGCTGGTTCACCATCAAAAGTATAAAGATTTTCGGTTTTGATGATGTCGAATCCTTCTACATATAATTGCTCCAACAAATGCAACACATCCGAATAAGGCGAAGGCTCTGAAGTCTCTGATTTGAATCTACAACGCCAGTGATCAGTACAAAATGTTTCGGGCATTCCGTTGGGATAAACCTTTACGCCACGATTTGTTATCATGGTCAAAACCATACTTTTGGTGTAAAAGTCCTTCAATATTTGCCCCAATTTTTCGGCATCACGGTCTTGATAATGCAAGAAAATATCTACTCCAATAAGTTCCTTTTTGGCAGGAACAGTTGGCGTGGGTTTGATGTCGAAAGTAGCTTCTTTGGCACTGGAATAATCAACTGATTCTAAGTTACTGGGCATCAGTCCCAAACGAGAAATAACCTCCTCTGTAAATTGTTTGGTGTTTACTTTTTCAACACTAAATCCTTCTTTATAAACATCAGCCGTATGGATTCCGTCTTCGATAGTTCTGAGCCAAGCGTTATGGATTTTCTGAGCAACTTCCGCCTGACCGATATGAACCAACATCTGAACCGCCGCCAACAAAAGCCCCGAAGGATTGGCAATTCCTTGCCCCGCAATCATGGGAGCCGAACCGTGGATAGCCTCGAACATGGCACAGCTTTCCCCAATATTAACTGAGCCACCCAAGCCCACCGATCCTGTTATTTGGGCGGCAATGTCCGAAATAATATCTCCGTAAAGATTTAGTGTAACAATAACATCAAATTCTTCGGGCGTGTCTGCCAAACGTGCCGCCCCGATGTCAATAATCCAGTGTTCTTTTTCAATTTCGGGGTATTCTTCACCAATTTTATTAAACATTTTATGAAATAAACCATCCGTCATTTTCATAATATTATCCTTCGTAAAACAGGTTACTTTTTTACGATTATACGCCCGTGCGTACTCAAAAGCGTAACGAATGATTTTTTCAGTACCAGGTTTGGAAACTAACTTCAAACACTGAATCACCTCATCAGTTTGTTGGTGTTCGATACCAGCGTATAAATCTTCTTCGTTTTCACGAATAATCACAATGTCCATTTTGGGGTGCTTCGTCTGGACATAAGGATGATAGGAAATACAAGGGCGAACATTGGCATAAAGTCCCAACATTTTACGAGTTGTTACGTTCAGACTCTTGAAACCGCCTCCTTGGGGCGTTGTAATGGGAGCTTTGAGAAATACTTTGGTCTTACGGAGAGATTCCCAGGCTTCGTTACCGATACCCGCAGAATTACCTTTGAGATAAATTTTTTCGCCAATTTCAATCACATCAGGGGCAATACCTGCACCTGCGGCATTGAGAACTTTGAGCGTAGCCGCCATAATTTCGGGACCAATTCCATCGCCATACGCTACGGTAATAGGAACCAACTGTTGAGAGGTCAGGGAGAAATTCTCCTCAATTTCCATTGTTTTAATCATAATCTGTTTTGAAGTATTATTTACCTCAAAATTATAACCTCAGAAATTACTAACGGAGTCTTATACGTTATGGAATAATAACCAAGGGCTACAATTTGTAATATGGCGAGTCTAAATAATTTTTAAAATATTGATATTCAATGATTTATGAAAAACAGTAACAAGGTTAGAATTTCATTAGAATAATGTTTTTTACATTCCTGGTTGGTCAGTTATGTTTCGTTAAGATTGCCAAAATCATATTCATTTTCAATATATACAAAAACGACCCGCCAAACTGACGAGTCGCTTTTGCTATTTGAAACTAACGGCAAAGATTGGGTGACGTTCGCTGCCGTGAGACGTTTTACTTTTTAAATTTCAAAGCCAATACATTCTTACCAACTTTACGTCCTTCTGCCAAACCCGTTTCGTTGTCCATACGTGGATGAATTCCTCCGTAAAGACGTGATACGGCAGCTTCCTGCGAGAAATCCGCAAAACTTTTGTACGTTCTGGTTTTCAACACAATACCCGTTGTATTGTCTTTTCTACCTTCATGTGTATTGTCAGTGAAAGCAAAATTTTGTCCAAACGTATCCGTTAAAACCTCTGAAACAGCCCCTGACTGTGTGGAGTGCCCCGAAGGAAATCCAGGAAATGGCGGCGTTACGAAAAGTGGCTTCCAATTAGCATCAATCGTCCTGCGAATCATCGTATAGGGGCGTTCGTTGTTATAATTAAATTTACATTTCCAACAGTTAATAAAAGCATCATTCAAGGTTATACCCGTTTTGGCAAAAGTCTCTGCCGCCTTACCCAAACCTACTTTCGACTGTTTTATGGCAATATTGGCAATATTATACGAGTGTCCCGCTGGTGTTTGAGTTTCCACTGGGTTATCTGCCCAATACGCTGCAATTTCTTTTTGTTCAGCCGTTAATGATTTATTGACGGTATAAACTTCAAAATATTGACTAAAATATGATGAAGTAATGGAAGCAGAGAACGGAATAATACCTGGTAATATCAAATTACTATTAGCTGGTACAAAAGAGCGGTTAGTTCCCCAGGTGGGTTGCATCGGGATTCTCTGTTCATTTTCAGTTACTTGCCACGAACCTGGAAAAACAGGAACGACATAAGTAGCGAGGAAATTACGCTTATAGCCTTCGTGTCCACCATCAGTTTTTGACCACTCAAAAATAGTGTTTGCCACATCCTGACCATATTTTACAGAACGGTCAATAACGTCTTGGGCAACACTTATTTTATTAGCATTCAGATTGACAACCTCCAAAGAATCAATAGCAGTTTTATTTTTCGTAGCCGTTAGAAGAGAAGATTCGGCATACAAAGCCCTCAAAATGGTGGCTTCGGCAGCATTTACCGACAACGCCCAGTTATAATCTTTACCAGTTTCTGGTTTTGGAAGAGTTGTTAAATTCGTAAGTTGCCCTGCCAAAGATTGATTATTTGGTAAACCTCCCACGGCAGCTTCATACATCACCAAACCGCCATACGCATAAGCACGGGCAGCCACGGGAGGCGTATAACCTGCGGTGGTTTTGGTGAGATTTTGTTGGAGAACAGCCCAATTTGAAGCAACATCACTCGAAAATTTGTTCGCTGGCGAACTATCAACGGGTGGTTCTTGGGGTGTTATATCGGTTTCTTTTACTTTACAAGCATCAAGCCAAAGGGCCGTTGAAGCAATAAAGAGGAACTGAATCGGTCTTTTAAACTGATTAGTAGTGAGTTTGAATAGTTTCATAAAAGAAGGAAAATTAACGTGTGTAAACCACAACGTAGCGGATACTAATGATTCGTTTTGAACGGTTTATATCAAAAATCCTGCCAATTTTGGTCTATACGTTTAATTCTATTTTTAAGGCCTTACTCATAAAAAAATCCTTTCTATTTTTTTGAAAAGGATTCTAATTTAGGAACTGGAATTAAATAACTTGTCCATCTCTACTTGTTCTTTTTGAATCACTCTTCGTTAAAAAAACCTCATTTAACGCTGTTAGATTGCGGTTTTTACGCCTTGATTGATTCAAAAATACCTTCCTAAAACTTGAACAACTTATTTAATTCCCGTTCCTTAGGAACGGGAAAATAATAAGTGGATGAATTTTTAAATGTTATTTTTTGTGCCAATCAAGGCGATAAAACCGTGCGACGGTCGCCGCAGTTTAGCATCGCTAAATGAGGATTTAATCTGGGCGGCATTCCGCAACGTAGAGTGGTGCAAAAAAGGGCATTTAAAAAACGTCTACTTATTGTTTTTCAGTTCCTTAATAAAAATCAATTATTTTATCTCCAAAATGTAAACTTTTTGTTTACCAAAATTTACTATCAAGTATTTATCTCTAAGTGGCTTAAAGTCAAGGGTCTTATTAGGGTCAGTAATTTTTACTTTATTGATACTGACGGCATTGGCTTGGATGGATTTACGGGTTTCACCTTTTGATTTGAAGATAATAGGTTCACCCGAAGTATCCAAAACTAAGGTTGCCAATAAATCAGTAACGTTTGGGCAGTTATCATAATCTTCTTTTTTGATAGAAACTCTGTCCAAAGCCTCAATAACGGCATCATCTACTTGTTCAAAAGTTTCAATTACGTTTTTATCAAACAATAATTCCGATGCCTGTTTCACGATTTCAAAGTCTTTTTCGGAATGTACTCTACTCGTAACATCCTTAGCCAGAGCCTTTTGCATGATGCGAAGATGTGGAGCTTCGGCGTGTTGGGCTTCTAACGATTCAATTTCTGTTTGATTATACAAACTAAAAACTCTCAATAATCTTGGGCATTCCACATCGGCAGTATTTAACCAAAACTGATAAAACTGATAGGGCGTAGTCATTTGGGGGTCAAGCCATACGTTTCCAGATTCCGATTTGCCAAATTTTGTTCCGTCCGCTTTTGTTACCAAAGGCGTGGTTAAAGCAAAAGCACGGTGTTCGATTTCTTCTGAACCGCCAACATCCGTTGCGGCATCCTTCCGTCTAATGATTTCAGTTCCCGTGGTGATATTTCCCCATTGGTCTGAACCGCCCATTTGTAAGCGGACATTCTTGTTTTTGTACAACCAGTAGAAATCGTAACCTTGCAATAATTGATACGAAAATTCCGTAAAAGAGATGCCCGTTTCTAAACGTTTTTTTACGGAATCTTTGGACATCATATAATTGACAGATAGGTGTTTACCCGCTTCACGAAGGAATCCTAAGAAAGAAAAATCTTTGAACCAGTCATAATTATTGACCATTTCCGCAGAGTTCGCTCCCGAATTGAAATCTAAGAATTTTTCTAATTGTTTCTTGATGGAATCTTGGTTAAAACGGAGAGTTTCTTCCGATAAAAATTCTCTTTCGGCTGCCTTTCCCGAGGGGTCGCCAATCATACCCGTAGCCCCGCCCACCAAAGCAAAAGGCTTATGTCCGCAGAGTTGAAGGTGTTTCAACAACATAATGGTAGCCAAATTTCCGATGTGCAGAGAAGCCGCCGTGGGGTCGAAACCGATATAGGCTGCCGTCATCTCCTTACTTAATTGTTCCTCGGTGCCAGGCATCATATCGTGGAGCATTCCACGCCAGCGGAGTTCTTCTATAAAATTTTTATTCATGTTTTTCAGTGAGTGATTGAGTGTATATCATCCCGCCCCGTGGTTGGTGTCCTCACCAACCACCTATGTGTCAGCTAACTTGGCTTACGCAAGAGTGGTTGGTGGGGACACCAACCACGGGGCGGAGACATAAAACGTCTTAAATATTTTAAAAATGCAAAGGTACGGTTTGAGGTTTGATATTGAAAGTAAGACGGACAGCAAACCTCAAAATATGATATTGATAAAAAATAATGGCTATTATTTCCTTAGTAAATCGTTTAATTTGCAGTTATAAACTCCGAAATCAAAAAATGTCTTCACATCACATCATCAGAGATGCCCAAGAACCCGCCCTCATCATTGCCAACGGTGAGGCTTGCAGTTTTGAATTGATGGGCGAATTATTGGAATGGTCGCCCTTGGTGATTGTGCTGGATTCTGCTATTAATCGAGTATTGGATTTGGGCATAAAAGTGGATGTGCTTTTGGGTGATTTTGATAGAGGTTTCGATGCCGAAAAAATCCGCCAGGAGCAATATCCTATCGAAATCGTACACACGCCCGACCAAAACAAAACCGACCTCGAAAAAGCCTTTGATTATTTGATTGAAAAAGGTTTTCCAGCCGTGAATGTGGTATGGGCAACGGGTAGAAGGGCAGACCATACAATTACGAATCTGACCAGTGTAGTAAAGTTCAGAGAGCAATTAAAAATCGTTATTTTGGATGATTATTCCAAGGTTTTTTTGTTACCAAGATTTTACGAAAAATGGTACACACAGGGAACTCCTATTTCACTAATCCCAATTGGGCAGGTGGATAATATTACGACAAAAAATTTGAAGTATTCTCTTGATAATGAGAGTCTTATGATTGGATATCGTTCAGGAAGCAGTAATGAGGTATTAATGGATGGACTGGTTTCAATCACGCATAATTCGGGAGAATTATTACTAATGGAATGTTGGGATTAAAACCAAAAAAATAAAATATGATAACAATACAACCCTTTGAAAATCAAGATACTGGGCAAATCGTCGAGCTGATTTTAAACATCCAACAAAATGAATTCCAAGTTCCGATAACCATTAATGAACAACCAGATTTATTAGATATTAGTAATTTTTATCAGCGAGGAAAAGGCAATTTTTGGGTGGCAAAATCGGAAGAAAACGTAGTCGGGACAATTGCCCTGATTGACTGTGGCGAAAACGTTGGCACAATCAGAAAGATGTTTGTCAAAAAGGAATTTAGGGGCAAAGAATTTGGCATTGCTCAACGACTTTTTGATACTTTGCAAGAAGCCGCAAAACAAGCCGAAATGACCCATGTTTATTTAGGAACTCTGGAACGCTTACAAGCTGCTATCCGATTTTATGAACGAAATGGATTTACTTTGATTGAAAAACAAAACTTACCCAAAGTATTTCCTATCATGGCGGTGGACACACATTTTTTTGAGAAAAAAATAGGTAGAACAGGTTTCAACCTGTAATTTTTTTAAAACAGGTTAAAACCTGTGAATTTCTAAAACAACAGGTTAAAACCTGTATTACCAAGGTATGAATCAAGAAATACAAATCATTGAATATCAGCCCATTTACAAAGAAGATTTTAAAAGAATCAACGTGGAATGGATTGAGAAATTCTTTAAAATCGAAGCCCACGATTTAGAGCAATTGGATGCCCCCCAAGAGATTATTGACAGTGGTGGACAAATATTTCTGGCAAAATTAAACGATGAAATTGTAGGTACATCTGCTCTCATAAACGATGGCGAAGGCGTATATGAACTCGCCAAAATGGGCGTTACGCCAAAAGTCCAAGGTTTGGGATTAGGTAAAAAGATGTGTATCGCCACCATCGAAGAAGCGAAAAAGCGAAATGCCAAAACCTTATATTTACTTTCTAACCGAATGCTCACACCCGCCCTTACGATGTATGCAAGCGTGGGTTTTGTGGAAGTACCTCTGGGTGAAACATTATATGAAAGAACAGATATTAAAATGGATTATCCACTATGAATATAAAAGTAATAACCCAAGAAAACGACATAGAAGCCTATTACGAGCTATTGATAAAGGCAATTACGGAAGAACCCAAATTCTTCAGAGTATCAGCCATCGACATTGAAGGCGAAGTTTTTCCTACGAAAGATACTTTTGAAAATTTCACCCTGGGAGCATTTTCTGACGATGGGGAACTTTTGGGAATAATCGGTTTTAAAAGACAATTATTCATAAAACTCAAACATAAAGGTCTGATTTTCAGGATGTACGTTTCCGAAAAAGCCAAAGGTCAAGGACTTGGACGTAAATTGTTGAAGGCTTTAATCGAAAGGGCAAAACAAGGCGAAGGCTTACGGCAGTTGTATTTAACGGTAATTTCTACGAACCAGCGAGCCATTAGTTTATATACTTCAGAAGGTTTTGAATTATATAGCCGAGAGAAAAAAAGCATCAAAATGGCAGAAAATGAATTTGTGGATGAAGATTCTATGATTTTGTATCTATGAATGACAATAAAGCTGTTTAAACAAATCTAAAATTTTAACCATAAATATTATAGTTCTTCTACGATTTATACGGAAAAGTTGTTCGACAATCAACGTCGTGGAGGTATTGAATCTCCACGACGTTAGCTCCCGTATAAATCACAGTAAAACCAATTATTCCATTTTTTACTCAAACCTCATACCTCACAGCTCAATATGACCATCAAAAATATTACCAATTTCTTGGAGCAACTCGCTCCGCTATCTTATCAGGAAAGTTACGACAATGCAGGTCTGCTCGTGGGTTATCCAAATACGGAGGTTACGGGCGTTCTGGCAACCTTAGACTGTACCGAAGAAATTATCATGGAAGCAATTGCCCGAAATTGCAACCTTATTGTGGCTCATCATCCCATCGTTTTTAAGGGTTTGAAGCGTTTTAATGGTAAAAACTATGTGGAACGTGCCATCATGCTTGCCATCAAAAACGACATTGCCATTTATGCCACTCACACCAATCTCGACAGCGTGAAAGGGGGCGTAAATTATATGATTGCGGAGAAATTGGGTTTGCAAAATCCCAAAATATTATCGCCCAAAAAGCAGATTTTGAAGAAATTAGCGGCTTTCGTTCCGCTTGAAAATACGCAAACTGTTTTGAATGCTTTGTATTCGGCAGGTGCAGGACAGATTGGCGAATACAAAAATTGCAGTTTCCGTACGGAAGGCATTGGCACATTTACGCCCACTGGGAAAGCAAATCCATACATCGGAGCATTGAATCAGGATGAAGAAGTTGCTGAAAATCGAGTTGAGGTAATTTTCGCTTCGCATCTCGAAAATCAAATTTTGAGGGCTTTGAAAATTGCCCATCCTTACGAAGAAGTGGCATATTATTTAAGTCTTTTGGAAAACGAAAATCAAGAAGTAGGTTCGGGCGTAATTGGCTCATTATTAGAGAGTTTATCAGAAGAAAATTTCCTACAATATCTCAAAGAAAAGATGGAATTAAAGACCTTCCGACATACACCTTTACGGGGAAAAGAAATTAAAAAAATTGCCGTTTGTGGTGGTGCAGGAGGGTTTTTATTAGGGGATGCCATCAGGCAAGGGGCAGACGTATTGATTACTTCGGATTATAAATATCACGAGTTTTTTGATGCCGACAATCAGATAATTATCTGCGATATTGGACATTATGAATCAGAAATTTTCACAAAGGACTTAATTGTTAGGGAATTGTCTGAAAAATTTAGTAATTTTGCGATTCTCAAAAGTCAAGTCAATACCAATCCTGTGAATTATTTTTGAGCTTTATAAGTTATAAATTAGATAGTTATTCCCAAAAATAACGATTCGATAGGTAAACCAAATACAAACAAATGGCAGCAGTAGCAACCGAAACAACCATTGCTCAAAAATTAGAGGCTCTGATGAAGCTTCAAAATATAGATTCATCTTTGGATTCCATCAAGAAAATGCGTGGTGATTTACCCGAAGAAGTACGTGACTTGGAAGACGAAGTAACGGGGATTGAAACTCGTATTGGTAAATTCAATAAGGAAATTGCTGTTTTGGAGGAAGAAATCTCTAAAAATCGTAACGCCAAAAAGGATGCTGAAAAATTGGTCAACAAGTACAAAGACCAACAGATGAACGTCCGTAATAACCGTGAATACGATGCTATTTCAAAGGAAATTGAATTGCAAGGACTCGAAATGGAATTGGCAGATAAGCGTTCACGTGAGTTTGAATTCAAGATTTTGAACAAGAAAGATGATGTTTCAGAAACTGAAACTCGTTTGAACACTCGCAGAAAAGATCTTGATGCTAAAAGAAAAGAATTGGACGTGTTAATTTCCGAAAGTGAAGATGATGAAGTAAAATTAAACAAAGATCGTGATAAAGCCGCCAAACACGTGGAAGAGCGTTTATTGCGTCCTTATGACAAATTGCGTGGTAATTATCCAAACGGTTTGGCAGTGGTGATGGTAAAACGTGGTGCTTGTGGCGGGTGTTTCAGTGCTGTGCCACCGCAACGTCAGGCAGACATCAAAGACAAGAAAAGAATTATCGTTTGCGAACACTGCGGACGTATTCTTGCCGATGTTGAAGATGTGATTATTGTTGAGAAAGTCAAAAAGTAATTCTCTTGAATTAGAATAGTAAAAAAAGCCCATAACATTGTGTTATGGGCTTTTTTTGAATCTCTTTAAAAACAATTTTTGAATTTAGATTTCAAAATGTCGCAATCCAAATTCAGACGGGGGCATTCAAATCCGCCAAACGGTTTAATTTAGCTTATTTTAGCTTGTAAAGAACTTTATAAACGGTTGAGAAGTAACGGTAAATATCAAAAAGCGGCGATGGTTGCGATTATGGCTAAACTCGTCAGTCAGGTATTTGCTGTTGTAAAATCAAAAACCTCGTTTGATAATAATTTTCAACTTGGTAACGTGTGAATAATAAGATGGTACAGTTGGCACCGTATCGGCAGTCCGTGCAGATGACGCAGATTTTCAAACGCAGATTTTCGCAGATTTTTTTGTTGATATTAATTTTAAATGAACGAGTGCATTTGATATTTATTAAAAAAATTACTCATCCTTGTTCACAACAAAATCCTTTTAAATCTGCGTTGAGAAGCATCTGTGTCATCTGCGTACCATTTTAAACTTCTCTCTCTGAGCTAAGTATAAACCCAAAATCACGAAAAAAGTACCAATTCCTGTATAAATCGTGATGGGTTCGTTGAGTAAAAGATTGGCAAAAATGAACCCAAAGATTGGGCATAAAAATAGCCAAAGTGAAGCCTTCACAGGATCAATTTTTAGTAAATACAACCACAATTGCACCGCCCCGATTGACACTGAAATCACTAACCAAAACAGCGAACCGAAGAATCTAAAATCGTAAATATTTTTTGAGAAATCGCTCATAAAAAACGTAAAAGGTAACATAAAAATTCCCCCTAAAAATATTTGCCAACCGTTAATAACCAAAAGCGGAAGTGTCCATTTTTGAGCAGCATAATAAACCGTTCCGACAGAATATGAAATTATGCTGACACTCACCAAAAGAAGTCCTTGAACATCGGCATAGCTATTTTGAAGTAGGGGATAAGTAGCAATTCCGATGCCCACGATTCCTAAAAACAAGCCCAGGCTTTCCGAAAATTTGATGGGACGGCTCAAATAAATTGCTGTTAAAATGCTGATAATGATGGGGTTAGTGGCAGTAGAAAGACTGGCGATTCCTGCTGAAATATGTTTCATGGCAACAAAGAAGAAACCCAAATAGATGGTAACATTCAAAAATCCATATATCGCAATTTGTTGCCATTCTTTGCCTTTGGGTAATCTGTTTTTCTGAATGCCATGAGCATATCCCAACATCAGAGCCGTTGCCAAAAAAAACCTAATATTGGTCAAAACCAAAGGTTCAACCGATAAAATCCCAATTTTTGAAGCCACCCCAGCCGATGACCAAAGGGCAGCAAAAGCTATTCCAATCAATAAATTTTTTATCATAATTCTTGTGCCGCTTCTTTTTCCAACATCACTAAACTGTGCGGGATTTTTTGAATAATACTGGCAGGAAATTGCTCAGTAATTTCTTCGGTCAGAGCCTTTTTGATTATGGGTGCTTTCCTGGCTCCGTTGGCAATTAAGATGGGCAATTGTGCCTCTCGTAAATGCTTTAATCCAAGCGTAATTCCTTGGGTGAGAATGGTAGGTTTCTTAAAGTACTTCTGACCAACCGAAATTGTAATTTCCTCTAAATCAGACACATGAGCATAGGTGTCAAAAGAAGTACTGGGTTCATTAAGGGCAATGTGTCCGTTCATACCCACACCCACGAGCATCACATCTAAGCCCCCACGTGAGGCAATAAATTGATTGATTTTCTCACATTCAAGACCCAAATCAGCAGCTTTTGCATCGAAATATTTGATTCTTTCAGTTGTAATATTGAGCGGTTTCAAGAGGTATTCATAGATACCAAATTTACAAGAACCTTCATCGTTTTCATCCATCCCAACCCATTCATCAAGCCCCACAAAAGTACATTTTTTGAAGAGAGAAGCATCTGATTGTGCCAAGAATTTGCATACGCCCAGCGGGGTATCGCCCGAGGCAATGCAAATGAGGGCTTCGGGTTTCTGGATTAAAACATCAATAATCAACTGAGCCGTGGCGGCAGATAGTTCTTCGTAATTGGGGAATTTTTGGATGGTCATTTTTTCGATGTTTGGTTTTCGATGTTCGGAGGGTACAAAAATAAAAGCCACAAGTTGAATCTCATGGCTTTTGTTTGTTTTATTTAGTATGGCTCTCTTCCCAACATCGAAAAACCACCATCGAACATCGAAATATTACTTTGGAAATTTCATTTTATAATCCACATCCACAATCCCTTTCGTGATTTTGGCGAGCTTATTTTTCAACATTCTCTTCTTCACAGGGTTCAAATGGTCAGTAAAAAGAATGCCGTCAATGTGGTCATATTCGTGTTGAATAATCCGTGCAGCGAGTCCTTCGTAGGTTTTTGTGTGTTCAACCCAGTTTTCATCAAAGAAATTTATCGTAACAAAATTGGGGCGATATACGTCTTCTCGAATATCAGGAATCGAAAGACAGCCTTCTTCAAAAGCCCATTCTTTACCTTTTTCATCCAAAATGTCGGCGTTGATAAAAACCTGTTTGAAATCAACTAATGAAGGGTCTTTATCACGTTCCTCCATGTCTTCGCCTTCATTAAACGGGCGACCATCCACCACAAAAATGCGAAGATTTGACCCGATTTGCGGGGCAGCCAAACCAACACCTTTGGCATTATACATCGTCTCGAACATATCTTCCGATAGTTTTTTGACATCTACACTTTTATCAATATCAACGGTAACTTTTCTGAGCACGGGGTCACCGTAAGCAATTATTGGGTAAATCATTCTCTATTTTTTATTGAATTATACTGCAAAGTTACGGAAAAGATTTTTAATTTAACTACTCAAAACATCCCCCTACCCCCTTCAAAGGGGGATTTTAGACCTCTGTAAGTCATAATTTGAAAGGAATTATTTCTTCTTTTTGAGTGCGTGTACATGTTTAATCGTTGTGATTATTTCCGCTTCTTTCTTACCGCCCGTTCCTTGGTTTGAATCGTATGTTTTTCCAAAATACCCGCTTTTTCGTTTTTTACTGCCTCCTGTTTTCGCTGTCCCCAGATGCGGTCTTTGGCGATTTTGGTATTTTTTTCGTAATCAATAATGGGTAACGGATAATCTTTACCTAAATGAAAATTGTAAATTTCCTGTTCCATAATCGTCATTTTCCAAGGTTCGTGGGTGAATTCCAGTTGGGCAACTTTTCATTTCGGGTATCCATTCTCTGATAAAAATTCCTTCGTGGTCGTGTTCTTGTGATTGTTTGATGGGGTTATAAATCCTGACGGTATTGATGCCCGTTACGCCCGCTTGCATCTGAAATTGGGGATAGTGAATACCAGGCTCAAAATCCAAAAACTGCCTTGCCAGATGATACGCCCCTTCTTTCCAATGATGAAATAATTGATGGGTCAGGAAAGAAACTAACATTGCCCGCATCCTGAAATTGATGTAACCCGTGGCGTGCAAACACCTCATGCACGCATCCACAAGCGGGAAACCCGTTTTCCCTTCCGCCCAAGCCTTGAAATGTGCTTCGTTTTCGGAAATCATCATCGAATCATATCCATGATTGAGATTTTCAAATTCCATACGTTCTTCCATCTCAAATTTTTGGATAAAATGACAATGCCAACGCAGCCGAGAACCAAAATTAGAGAGTTGCCACTTCAAAGCAGGATTGGCTTTTGCCGCCGCCAATTCTGCTTGATAAACTTGTCTGATACTCAAACATCCCCACGCAATATAGGGCGAAAGCCGACTACATCCTTTGCGAGATTCAAGCGGTTTTGAAATTGATTTTGAATAGTTTACAACCCTGTCTTTCATAAAAGATTGTTGGTACCGATGAGCAAAACTTTCTCCACCAGGCTGAAATGCTCCATTTTTTTTATTGACTGACTCAGAAAAGATATCGGTAAAATTTGAAATAATACTATTCACTAAATTACCACAAAGTATTTCTAATTGAAGAATTGCCTTTTCAGAAATTTGTCCAGATTGTTCCAAAACTTTTTCATTTACATTTGCCTGAGAGGCACTCATAAAAACGTGCCAGTCTTTTACCCAATCAGTTCTATTTTTCCGTCCTCTAAAAATTCCATTAGTTTGAAATTCAGACCATTGAATACTATTTTCTTTGCAAAATTGTGTAATTTGCTTATCTCTATTATAGGTAATTTCCAAGCCCGTCTCTTCGTGTGAAAAGATTTTATTGATACCGAATTTCTCTTGAATCTCTTGAAAAATGGGTAAAACTTCGGAATGTAGAATCTTGATTTCGATTTTATATTTAGCCAATTGCGTATTCAAATCTTGTAAAGATTCCCAGACAAATCGCCAGTGCCTTTCGGCATAATGAGGGTCTGACATAACAGAAGGCTCAAAAAAATAAAGTAGTACTAAGGGGCGGTTTTCAGCAAGAGCAGCTTGTAAAGGTGCATGGTCACGCAGACGTAAATCACGCTTGAACCAAAGGATATTTATAGTTTGATTTTCCAAAATGTTGTAAGGTATTTATTTCAACCTTAATCAAAAAAATCATACCATTGTTTTAGTTTTTAATTATAAAGTATCTTTGCCCTTGATTTTAAATAATTGATAACGAATCAAATAACTATGCAAAGAAATTTTTTTAAAGCACATCCTTGGCACGGCATCCAAATCGGAGCGGATATGCCCAAAGTAGTAACGGCATTTATCGAAATTGTGCCAACCGACACGGTTAAATATGAAATTGATAAAGAAACGGGATATTTGAAAATTGACCGTCCGCAGAAGTTTTCAAATATTGTTCCTGCTCTTTATGGCTTTGTACCACAAACTTATTGTGGCGAACGCACGGCAGAATTTGCCCGTGAAAAATCGGGAAAAGCCATTGAGAAAGGTGATGGTGACCCCTTGGATATTTTGGTTTTATCTGAAAGAACCATTACCCATGGAGATATTATTTGTCAAGCAATTCCCATTGGAGGTATCAGAATGATTGATAAAAATGAAGCAGATGATAAAATCATTGCCGTTTTGAAAGGCGATTCGATGTATGGCAATTGGAAGGATATTTCGGACTGCCCACAATCAATCATTGACCGTTTGGTGCATTATTTTTTGACCTATAAAAATATCCCAGGCGAAGAAAAAGTGGCAGTAGATATTGATGCGGTTTATGGTGCCGCCGAAGCCCATGATGTTATTTTACATTCAAGAGAAGATTATCGGAATTTGGTAGGATGATTGTAAGTCGCAAGTTTTTTAAGTCGTATGTCATAAGTCTCAAAGTCGTAAGGAAATTAGTAAAGTGTCTTCAAAACTTACATTTTATAACTTTTGACTTACGACTTCAAAACTTACGACTCATCAATCAATTTCACCTCTCCCGCAGGTAATCTAAAATCAATATTCCAACCCATCGAACTTGCCATTTGCGAGAGCATTACTACTGCTTGTTTTTTGGCAATTTTGGGTAACTCACTGGCAATGGCTTGGTTTTGCATCGTTTGTTTGGCATCGGCAAGGAGGGCAGTATATTCTTCATTTTTGAATTTATTGAACATTCCGTGGTCGATGTCATAAAATTTATAATCAGAGTCGGTACTCAAAATTTCGGGTTCTGGAAACTCCTCAATAATCATTCTCCGAGTGCCTTCTTCCCATCTGATTTTCACTTTCGCAAAGTCAAATCCCACCAAAACCTTCGCTTTTGCCACAATCAGAGCCTTTTTATTGACTGTCGTGAGTCCAAATAATACATCAGATTTTGATGAATGATCATAAATTTCCGAAAAATGTCCTTCCGCCAGCACAACTTTGAAGACCTTTTCAACCTTCTCCAACAATACCACTGATTCGTTTTTTATCAATGTGCCTTCTTTGTTGGTAAATTTATTGTAAACCGAAAAAATCCCAAATCCAGCAGCAATCCCGATAAGGCAAAAAATGATATTTAAGATTGAAAACATAGTTTCTTGATTAATGGATAATAACAAAATATTTTATGTATTAATTTAGTATAGCATCTACAAAATTTGCTTAGGATTAATGAAAACCAAATAATATTTTTAAACTGTATTGAAAACAGATTCGCCGAAATAGACATTTTATTAGAAAGAATTGTGAAAAATCGGTAAATTTGAATCTAAATTAAGCAATAATCTTTTCTGTCTATCAAATAACTATTCAAAACCCACATAACCAATGCAACAACAAGGTTTACAAACATTTGACTACTTAGTATTTCTATTTTATTTTATCGTCGTAGCATCTTACGGATATTGGATTTATAACAAGAAAAAAGCCAAAGAAACCAATACCCAAGATTTCTTTTTGGCGGAAGGTTCGCTCACGTGGTGGGCAATTGGTGCATCATTAATTGCTTCAAATATCTCTGCCGAACAGATGATTGGTATGTCGGGCAACGGATTTTCGATGGGTTTGGGTATCTCTACCTACGAATGGATGGCTGCCGCAACACTCATCGTTGTAGCGGTATTTTTTATGCCCATTTATCTGAAAAATAAAATCTCAACCATGCCACAGTTTTTGAGCCAACGGTATAATAAAACGGTGTCTTTGATTATGGCAGTTTTTTGGTTGATTTTGTATATTACTGTAAACCTGACTGCTATTTTATATTTAGGTGCTTTGGCGGTTTCGGGGATTTCAGGAATTGAATTTTATACCTGTATGGTTTTCTTGGCGGTTTTTGCCATCATCATCACCATCGGTGGTATGAAAGTAATTGGTTTTACCGATGTTATTCAAGTACTTTTCTTGGTAATTGGCGGATTAGCAGCCACTTACTTAGCCGTAAATTTGGTTTCTGGCGAAACGGGATTGTCTGGTTTGGTTACGGGCTTGAAGCAAATGACTCAGAATCATGATGACCATTTCCACATGATTTATCCAAAAGGAAACGCCAGTTATATGTCAATGCCAGGGCTTACGGTACTTTTTGGCGGTATGTGGATTGTAAATTTGAACTATTGGGGTTGCAATCAATATATTACGCAGCGAGCTTTGGGAGCAGATTTAGACACCGCTCGGAAAGGACTTTTGTTTGCGGCTTTCTTGAAATTATTGATGCCCATTATCGTAACCTTGCCAGGTATTGCGGCTTATGCACTGTATCAAAAAGGAATGTTTCAACAAGAAATGTTGGATGCTACTGGTCAATTTAACCAAGATAGAGCCTATCCAGTTTTATTGAATCTTCTTCCAGCGGGCTTGAAAGGCTTATCTTTTGCTGCTCTGACTGCTGCTGTGGTTGCATCGTTAGCAGGAAAAGCCAACAGTATTTCAACGATTTTTACGCTTGATATTTTCAGACCATATTTTGCTAAAGACATGAGCGAAAAACAGTTGGTTTGGGTAGGCAGAATCGTGATTGTGGTAGCGATGGTTTTGGCAATTGTGGTTTCGCCATTCATGGGCATTGACAAAAAAGGTGGGTTTCAGTTTATTCAAGAAATGACAGGTTTACTTTCACCAGGTATTTTTGCAGCATTTATTATGGGATTCTTCTGGAAAAAGACCAACTCAGCAGGAGCATTTTTTGCGATTGTGGGAGGTTTTTTGATCGCCCTTGCCATGCACAATAATTGGTTACCAGGCACAGATTGGACTCAAATGCCCTTCCTCGACCGTATGGGATGGGTTTTTGTAATTTGTGTAGTGGTGATGTTTATCCTAAGTTTAGCTTTGCCTGACGAAAATAAAGGCTTAGAAATTGATGCTTCAATGTTTAAGACTACCCAAGGTTTTGCCATTGGTGCAGGGATTGTGCTTGTTATTTTGGTTGTACTTTATACGGTTTTTTGGTAGGGAATAATAAAGTTATTTAGATGTAAAAAGGTCGCTGAAATTTGTTTCAGCGACCTTTTTACATTTATTGTCAAATTATACCTAAGCCCACACATAAGTTTTCTGAATCAGTTTCAGATTATTCAAGTAAGGGAGTTCAAGATAGGCAACAGCGGGCAATGCTCCTCGCCTAATACGGTTTGAAACTGCCGATTCTTTTAGATGGTGAAGAGTACAATAATTCTTAGAAGCCGTTTTAAAATATATTCTGAATAAAGTTTGATTGTATTTTTTGAGTAGCGGAATCATATTTTTTAAGGAATATACAGCGTATCTTGTGTAAAAAATATGGTTTCGATGGTCAGAATAAGACAATCAGGATTTGTCGTAAGATATTTTAAAACGGCTTCTTAATTGTTATCCAATCCGAGAGGGAATATTCATTGCCATTGTGTACAATAGTTGTGTTAGACTGTTCTTTCAATAACGCTAATTCAGCTCTTAACTCCTGTTTCTTAGTGGCTAATAATGATGCCATATCACCCTTTTTGAGGCTGTTAAAATAACTTTCAAATTGAGTATTGATAGCTATTTTTTCTTGTTCAGAACTGGCATTTGCCATTAGTTCCAAGTAATTAGGGAAAATAGCATACCCGTTAAAAGCCTCATCCTAAATCCTTCTCCCGTAGAGAAGGACTTTTACAAGGTAGATTATTTTTTAGATGCTCCCTTATTAAATCTAATATTTTCTATTTTATCAATAATATTTACCCTTATCAAACTACAGGAATTTAGACCTACACAACCCCATTCCTAACCGCCCAAGCCACCAAACCCGCAATATTTTTAGTCCCCGTTTTTTCCATAATTCTATTCCGATGCCCTTCCACAGTTCTAACACTAAGACTCACTATTTCGGCAATTTGTGGGGAAGTTGTGCCTTCACAAATGTGTTCCAAAACTTCCAATTCACGTTCTGTAAGATTTATTTCACTACTTAATGTAATCGTTTTCTTACGAGTCGTTTTATTAATCAAACGGTTGTGCATCACTCGCAACAGAAATGCCCCGTAATAATAATCTTCGGAATTACAGGTATAAATGGCTTTCTCCACTTCGTCAGGATGAGCGTCTTTCAGTAAATATCCGTTTGCTCCCAATTCCATCAAATGCGAGACAAAATGGTCTTCATCGTGCATGGAAATAATGATGATTTTTAGGTCAGGATAAACCCCTTTTATTTTGGTAGTTGCTCTGATTCCATCCAAAACGGGCATATTCAAATCCATCAGCACCACTTGCGGATTGTACATAGGGATTGCATCCATCAATTCTTGACCGTTTTCGGCTTCAAAAACGATGTCAAAATCTTCATTATTTCGTAAAATTGAAACTAATCCACGACGAAAAATCGTGTGGTCGTCGGCTATGGCTACTCTAATTTTTTCCATTTAATGTATCACGGCAATCTTTGCCGTTCTTATATCATTTACACGGCAAAGATTGCCGTGGTACGTTTTGTTTCACCACTCCATCCTCGGCAGAGGACTCACATCTTGCGAGCAAAATTCTTCTGCTTCTGCCTTAAAATGCCCCGCCATCGCAATCATTCCCGCATTATCTGTACAATACTGAAAAGCAGGCACATAAATATTCCATCCTTCGGTTTCACCTAATTTTTGTAATTCAGTCCTTAACCCCGAATTTGCCGAGACTCCGCCCGCAATAGCAATTTCTTTGATTTTATACTGTCTGGCTGCTTTTTTGAGTTTTTGTAGGAGAATTTTGATGAGCGTAGATTGCATCGAAGCACAAATATCGGAGAGGTTTTCTTCCACAAAATTGGCATTTTTTTTCGTTTCTTTTTGTAGAAAATATAAAAAAGCTGTTTTTATACCCGAAAAGGAATAATTTAATCCTTGCATTTCCACCATCGGAAATTCAAAGCGATTTGGGTTGCCTTCTTTGGCGTATTTATCAATCAAAGGTCCGCCTGGGTAAGGCAAATTCAAGAGTTTTGCCGTTTTATCAAAAGCCTCACCCACGGCATCATCCTGCGTTTCGCCAATGATTTCCATGAGTAAGGGCGAACGCACAAACACAATTTGCGCCCCCCCCCCCCCCCCCCCCCCCCCCCCCCTCTCTCTCTCTCTCTCTCTCTCTCTCTCTCTCTCTCTCTCTCTCTCTCTCTCTCTCTCTCTCTCTCTCTCTCTCTCTCTCTCTCTCTCTCTCTCTCTCTCTCTCTTTTTTTTTTTTTGTGTCCACCACTCACGGTGAGGCACAGGAAAGGAAATTGCGGTTTTGGTTCCTCAATAAAATGTGCCAAAACGTGGGCTTGCATGTGGTTTACGTCAATCAAAGGAATATTCAAACCCATGGCAAGGGCTTTGGCAAAGGAAGTTCCCACTAAAAGCGACCCCAAAAGTCCAGGTCCACGGGTGAAAGCAATGGCATTTAGGTCGGATTTGGTTATATTTGCTCTTTCAAGTGCCTCCGCCACCACGGGTACGATATATTGTTGGTGAGCCCGACTTGCCAATTCGGGAACTACACCACCCCATTTGGTATGAATGGCTTGGCTTGCTACAATGTTGGAACAAAGTTTGCCGTTGATAATAACAGCCGCAGAGCTGTCATCACAAGAAGATTCGATGGCTAAAATGGTCATGTTGCAAAGATAAAGAGAATAATGGCACGCAGATTACGCAGATGCTTTGCAACGCAGATTTTCGCAGATTTTTTATTAGCACGCAGACAACGCAGATACTACGTAACGCAGATTTTAAAAGGATTTTATTTAATTCAATACTGTGCAAAGGTTTTTGGATTAAAATACTGTTTCAATTCACGGGGAATAGCTATTCTAATTGATAAGGTATTTAAATGCGTGTTTGGTAAATCACCAAATACGATAAAAAATAACCCTTGAAAAATAAACCCTTCTATTCAAACGAATAGGCTTAATATACATATCTCAAAACCTTTGCACAGTATTGTTAATTTTAATATACATATCTCAAAACCTTTGCACAGTATTGTTAATTTTAAGGATTTTATTTTTATTAAAACTTTGATGGAGTATTTAGAATTTAAGCACAAAGAATTGACAGAACAAATAATAGGGTTGTTCTATGATGTTTATAATGAATTGGGATTTGGGTTTTTAGAAAAAGTTTATCAGAACGCTATGTATTTTGAATTGTTAGAAAATGGATTTGATGTCAAACCACAAAAGCAAATAAAAGTACATTTCAAAGGTCGTCAGGTTGGTGAATATTTTGCTGATTTAATTGTTGATGATTTAGTAATTTTAGAACTGAAAGCTACTGAATCATTATTAGAAGAACACGAAATTCAACTAATAAATTACTTGAAAGCTACCGATATTGAGGTAGGATTGCTATTAAATTTTGGAAGAAAGCCAAAATGTATTAGAAAAGCATTTGCTAATGAATGTAAGAAAGCACAAAAAAAATAAATCTCTTAGTTAAATTTGATATTGCTAATTATTTGCGAAAAAGCGAAAATACTTCTTACTTCCAAAAACAAAAAATCCTTTTTAAAATCTGCGTTGCGTAGCATCTGCGTCATCTGCGTGCCAACAAATGGTAGTCAAAATTTTCAAAATACTCGTCAAAACTATCCTCTATGCTATCGTAGGGGTGCTTTTGATTGCGGTTTTGGTAGTTTTTTTAGGACGAAACCCCTACGTCCAAACTCGTTTGGCTCAACATTATGCTCCGATTATCTCCCAAAAATTGGGTTATCCCATCGAAATTGACAAGCTGACTTTGCGGTTTTTGGACAAAGCTACCCTCGAAGGTGTGCGGGTGAAAGATTATCAAGGGCATCAAATGATTGATATTCAAAAAATTGATATTGATTTTGATGCGGGAAGATTATTGAATATGACTGTTCCACTTTTGGGCGTTGAGGGTGATTCCACCAAAACCCGTTTAGATTATGTTCGCTTGTATCGTCCTGTTGTTAAATTAGTTACCGATAAAAAAGGTGATTTAAACATTGATGAATTTATCCGACGAATCAATAAATTGACCGCTTCGCCAAAGCCCAAAAAGAAATCTACGCCCAAGCCATTTATCATCACCGAAGCAGAAATTGTGGAAGGTATTTTAAGTATGGATGATGAAGCCGAGAAAAGAATGAATGATAGGCGTTCGTTCGACCATTATCATTTTAAATTGGATGACCTCAACGCTCAACTCAAAGATTTCACCTTAATTAGAGATACCGTTTCCTTCCAAGCGGTCTTGAGGGCGTATGATAAATATTCAGATTTCAAGATTAAAACCCTGAAAACCAACTTCTTAATATCAGATACGCAAATGCGATTTGATGATTTGTTGTTGCGGGTAAACAATACAGTTATCCGAAATAAAATTAAAATGTCGTTCAAAAGCCAGAAAGATTTTAAATATTGGAACTCACGGGTACGAATGCAAGCCGATTTTGATTCTTCGGTGGTTTTTGCGGAAGATATTGGGCGGATTGTTAATTCAATGTATGAATTTAAGGATATTTATTACCTTAATGGTAATTTTGACGGTACGGTTAATGAGTTTAAACTCAAAAATTTTGACTTGTATTTTGGTACGAAATCAAAGCTCAAAGGTGATTTTGCTTTCAAAGGTTTACCTATGATTCCTAAGACTTTCATGGACTTGAAAATGCGTAAATCTTATGTGCAAGTAGCTGATTTAGAGAAGTATATCGGTAAGAGTGCCGCAAAAACGCTCGAAAAATTTGGACACGTCATGTTTGACGGAACGTTTGTAGGGACGACTTCGTCCTTCAAAACGACTGGTTTGATGGAGTCTGAATTGGGTAAAGTGGATGTGGACTTGACGATGGGTCTAAAACCCAATTCCGCCAACTCGACGTATGATGGAACACTGAAATTGGATAATTTTAAATTAGGAAAATTAGTAGAAGATGCGGGAGAATTTGGCGATTTAACGCTTTCGGGCAAGGTGAAAGGCACGGGTTTATCCATCAAAGATGCCGTTTTAGATTTTGATGGAACGGTTAAGCAAATTGCTTTCAATAAATATAATTACAAAAATATTTACATAAACGGTAAACTCTCCAAAGAGTTATTTGATGGACGAGTAGCGGTAAAAGATACTAATTTGACCTTCGATTTGTTTGGAAAAGTGGATTTGCGGGACGGGAAAGACCAAGTAGATTTATTAGGAAAATTAAGCAAAGCCAATCTGAAAGCCCTCAATTTTACGAAAGAAGATTTGCGAGTCTCAACCATTTTGGATGTGCAATCAAGAGGTTCAAAACTGGATAATTTGATAGGTAGAGCTAATTTTTTGAATACATACATTACCCTTGATAGAAAAAACCTTATCTTGGATTCGCTCCAAATTCTTTCACAAATCAATGAAAATTCAAGGCGTTTGGCGTTGCATTCTGATTTGGTAAATCTTGATTTTACGGGTTCATTCCAACCTTCACAAGCCCTCAAAGATTTAAAGGTGTTGGTTGAAGAATATAAAATCTACTTTACGGGTGATGAAGCCACTCGGCAAAAATATTATGCCGCCAAATCTCCTATGCTTCCACAAACCTATAAGATTGATTATCAGTTCTTTCTGAAAAACTTTGACCCCATTTTAGCCTTTGTTTATCCCGAAGGGCATATCTCTAAAAAGACCTTAATTGAGGGTGATTTTCGAATTGGTAATACTTCCATTTTCTCTTTAAATTCCAAGATTGACACGCTTTTATTGAGTGATAAATACAAGTTTTATCAGTCTGAAATTGATTTAAACTCTTCGAAATTTTATAATAATCCCGAAGTCCTGGCTTCATTGATTCTAAACTCTAAAAAGCAGAAAATCAACGTATTAGCCCCTACTGAAAACCTTGAAGCGGAAGCCTCTTGGGAAAAAGACCGTATTGCTTTCACGAGTGGTTTGAAGCAAATAGGCACACAAAACCGAGCCGATTTGAACGGTACTTTGAAGTTTATTCAAGATGGTTTAGAACTGCAATTTAAGCGTTCTAAGTTCAGATTATTAGATCAAAGCTGGACGATTAATCCCAATAATTTATTGACCATCATTGGTAGTGAATTAAAGTCTGAAAACTTTATCATTAACAATTTAGACCAATTTATTGCCTTGGATGGTTTAATCTCCCAAGATTCTCTTCAACCCTTAAAATTCAGAGCCAAAAATTTTAAATTAGAAACGCTTGCTCCACTTATTTCGCTGAATATCAAAGGGTTAGTAAACGGAGAATTAGATTTGAAGAATATTTACAGAAACGTTAATGCCGAAAGTAATTTGACCGTTGAAGGATTGGCGATTGATAATTTCCTATTCGGAAATATTGCAGGGAATGGCGTTTTCGATAATGAAAAGCAAATATTAAATCTTGATTATTCTCTGGAAAGAATGGGCAACAAAATTCTGTCGGTAAAAGGAATTTATGACCCTAAAAACAAAGAACAATCATTAGACTTGTTAGCCACTTTAAATCAAACAAATCTCCAAATTTTAGAACCGTTTACCAAGGGACTTTTCTCTAATATTAGTGGCACTGCGGATGGAAATATCAACGTTTCGGGCAATCTCTCGCATCCAATTTTGGAAGGAGCAATTGACATCAAAAAAGGCTCATTATTTTTCGATTATTTGAAATCTGTCTTAAATTTTGAAGATAAATTGACCTTTGAACCCGATGAAGTAAGGGCAAAATCTTTGAAATTAACCGATGATGAAGGTAATAAAGGAACGTTGAAAGGCAGCATTTTTTATGATGGCGATGCCAACTTTAACGTTCAGTTGCAGGCGGATGTTAATCGCTTCAAAATCTTGAACACAACCCGCAAAGACAATGACCTTTATTACGGAACGGCTTATGCAACGGGCAAACTAAATTTGGGTGGTTCGTTTAATGATTTAACCATCACAACCGATGTGAAAAGTGATAGGGGGACACGTCTTTTTATTCCCCTTGATAAAGCACAAGATGCTGGTGGTCAAGAAGATATAGAATTTATGAGTGCCGTTATTAAACGTGATTCTGCTAACAAAAAACAAGGGATTACGCAAACCAGTACGAGCGGAATAAAGATGGATTTGAACTTTGAACTCACGCCCGAGGCTTACGGAGAAGTACAATTCGACAAGCAAACAGGTGACATTATGCGTGCCAATGGTTCTGGAAAATTGAACTTAAAAGTTGATACAAGAGGCGGTTTTGACATGACGGGCGACTATAATATTGAGCGGGGAGATTATACTTTTACCTTCCAAAATATTCTTAACAAAAAATTCAATATCAAACAAGGTAGTAAAATCTCATGGTCGGGCAGTCCCTATGATGCCATTGTGGACTTGAAGGCAACTTATACGCAAAATCTGAGTTATTTATCATCCGTTATAGATTCAAATGGAAGGAAAAATCAACCTGAATATAATCGCCGTTATCCCGTTGATGTAACCATTATTTTGAAAGACAGACTCCTTCAACCTACTGTTAATTATGAGATGAAATTGCGTGATTATCCACAAACTTCTGATTTTAATTCGGGTGTAACCCAGTTTGAAAATAGGATAAAGACGGATGAACAAGAATTGGGTCGTCAAGTAAGTAGTGTCTTGTTATTTGGTTCATTAGCTTCTCAAAATTCCAGTGGTTTTGCTTTGACAAGTTTGGTAAACACGCTCTCAGAATTGCTTTCTAATCAAATCAGTAGTGCTTTTTCGCAAATTGATCCTAACTTGAACGTGGACTTATCAGTAAACGGAACGGCTTTGAATCAAGATTTAATCAATAATCTTCAACTAAGATTATCCTACAATTTCAATAACCGCTTCAGATTAACCCGAAGCGGCGGTTTCACCACGGCATCCAACCAAACCAACGCCCAATCACTCATTGGCGACTGGGCGTTGGAATGGTATATCACCAAAGACGGAGGATTGCGTTTTAAAACCTATAACCGCAACCTGCAAACTGCCATTGCTGGAACTTTAAGTAATCAAAGCTTCACCGCAGGCGGAGCAAGTTTACTTTATACAAAGAGTTTTAATTATATCTTTTCAGAAAAAAAGAAAATGCAAAAAGCCATAAATTCAAGTACTACGGCTTTGAAAGAATAGCGTTTGTCAGTAGTTTTTTACTCCCCTCCAATTTTCTCCCGTATCTTTGCACCTCATTTCAAAAATTAAAAATAAGGAACGGGAAAATAATAAGTGGATGAATTTTTAAATGTTATTTTTTGTGCCAATCAAGGCGATAAAACCGTGCGACGGTCGCCGCAGTTTAGCATCGCTAAATGAGGATTTAATCTGGGCGGCATTCCGCAACGTAGAGTGGTGCAGAAAAGGGCATTTAAAAAACGTCTACTTATTGTTTTTCAGTTCCTAATACGGGTTTTTGAGGAAATCTATGGGGCAAATGTCTAAGAAGCCGTTTTAAAATATATTCTGAATAAAGTCTGATTGTATTTTTTGAGTAGCGGAATCATATTTTTTTAAGGAATATACAGCGTATCTTGTGTAAAAAATATGGTTTCGATAGTCAGAATAAGACAATCAGAATTTGTCGTAAGATATTTTAAAACGGCTTCTAATCCCCAATTCCCTAATTCCTAATCCCTAAAACATGATTTCAGTAGATAACGTAACGGTTGAGTTCGGCGGACGGGCTTTGTTTAGTGATGTAACTTTCAACATCAACGAAAAAGATAGAATAGCCCTTATGGGTAAAAATGGGGCAGGCAAGTCCACCCTTCTGAAAATTATTGCGGGGGCAGATAAAGCCACAAGGGGCAAAATCTCCGCTCCGAGTGATGCCGTAATTGCCTATTTGCCACAGCATTTGCTCACAGCGGATGATTGCACAGTTTTTGAAGAAACTACCAAAGCATTTTCAAAAATCTTGGATATGAAAGCCGAAATTGACGAACTGAATCATCAATTAGAAACTCGAACCGACTATGAATCAGACGCTTACATGAATATCATTGAGCGGGTTTCGGAAGTGAGTGAGAAGTATTATTCCATCGAAGAAATTAATTTTGATGCTGAGGTTGAGGTAACTCTATTGGGTTTGGGCTTCCTTCGGACGGATTTTACCCGCAAAACCTCTGAATTTAGCGGAGGTTGGCGAATGCGAATTGAATTGGCAAAAATTCTCTTACAAAACCCCGATTTGATTTTGTTGGATGAGCCAACCAACCATTTAGATATTGAGTCTATTCAATGGCTGGAAGACTTTTTGATGAATTCTGCCAAAGCCGTTATCGTGATTTCGCACGATAGAACTTTTGTCGATAACATTACTAACCGTACCATCGAAATCACGATGGGACGCATTTATGACTATAAAGTAAATTATTCGCAATACCTCCAACTCCGCAAAGAACGCCAGGAACAACAGCAAAAACAGTTCAATGACCAGCAAAAAATGATTGCCGATAATATGGAATTTATCGACCGTTTCAAGGGGACATATTCCAAAACTTTACAAGTGCAGTCGAGGGTAAAAATGTTGGAAAAATTGGATATTGTTGTCGTGGATGAGGTTGATACTTCCGCCCTAAATCTCAAATTCCCACCCGCTCCCCGTTCTGGAAATTACCCCGTTATTGTGGATGAAGTTACCAAAAAATATGATGACCATTTAGTTTTTAAAGATGCCCGTTTAACCATTGAAAGAGGAGAAAAAGTAGCTTTCGTAGGTAAAAATGGCGAAGGGAAATCCACACTCGTGAAGGCAATCATGGGCGAAATTGATTTTGAAGGAGAATTAAAAATGGGTCATAATTCTATGATTGGCTATTTTGCCCAAAATCAAGCTGCTCTGTTGGATGGCGATTTAACTGTTTTCCAGACCATTGATAATATTGCAGTCGGTGAAATCCGTACCAAAATCAAGGATATTTTGGGAGCGTTTATGTTTGGTGGAGACGATATTAACAAAAAAGTAAACGTATTATCAGGCGGAGAAAAAACTCGTTTGGCAATGGTAAAACTACTTTTAGAACCCGTCAATTTGTTAATATTAGATGAACCAACAAATCATTTGGATTTAAAAACCAAAGATATTCTGAAAGATGCCCTCAAAGCCTTTGAAGGCACAATTATCCTGATTTCGCACGATAGAGATTTTTTGGACGGCTTGGCTACGAAAGTTTTTGAATTTGGCAATAAACGAGTTTTAGAACACTTTGAAGACATCAACGGCTTTTTGAGAAATAAGAAATTGGAGAATTTGAAGGAGATTGAACGTAAAAAAGTGTAATACGGCAATCTGTTCCGTGTATCGGACGGAGATACACGGAACAGATTGCCGTGTTACATCGAACTCAATCGCCCACCATCCACAGGCAAATTCACACCATTAATATACGCCGCCGCAGGGCTGCACAAAAATGCCACTGCTGCCCCAAATTCACGAGCTTCGCCAAATCGCCCCGCAGGAATATCCGCTATAATTCCTTGTTCAACCGCCTCAGCGGAAACATTAATGGCTGATGCTTTTGAATTTATCACAAAATCTAAACGAGCCGTTTTGGTATAACCTGGCAATACATTATTAACCGTAACCCCAAAACTTCCTAACTCATTCGCCAAGGTTTTAGACCAAGAAGCTACCGCCCCACGGGTTGTATTAGACACCCCCAGACCACTAATTGGTTGTTTTACCGAAGTTGAAATGATATTAATGATTCGCCCAAAACCCTCAGATTTCATACTTGGCACACACGATTGCACGAGTATATGGTTGCAAATCAAGTGATTAGAAATCGCTTGGGTAAAATCTTCAATCTTGGCATCAATAATTGCCCCACCCGCTGGTCCGCCCGTATTGTTTACCAAAATATGAATAATGGGATTCGTTTTCAAATAATTTTCAATACCTAATTTTACTTCATCAGGTTTGGAAAAATCCGCCACGAAGTAAGAATGTTTTTGTCCTTTTGAACTATCCAACGCCAAAAGGGTTTCTTTCAAAGTAGCTTCATTGCGAGCAACCAAGGTAATATTTGCTCCCAAAAGAGCTAATTCCACCGCCGAGGCACGTCCAAGCCCCTGCGTACTACCGCATACGATAGCATTTTTATTTGTTAAATCTAAATTCATGATAACGATTGGTGAACGGTAAAAAGGTAAACGGTTCACGGATTTAAAGTTTATGTTTCAAAGGTAAAAACAAATTTTGGATTTGAACCCGTTTCCCCCTTTACCCTTCCCCGTGAACCGAAAATATATGCCAAATCTCTCATACCGTAGCTACGAAAAAGAACTCATCGATGACCTCGAATTAGATAACGATGCCCTCCGTGAAAATTTAGAAGAATTAGCCATTATCAACAAATACTTAGGAGGTAATCAGGTAACAATCAGTGGATTGAGCAAACTTATTCTGAATTTGGATAGTTCAAACTCGAAACTCAAAAGCGGAACGCCGCCCGCTCATAACTCAAAACTCAAAATCGCCGACCTCGGCTGTGGCGGAGGCGATATGCTGATGGTAATGGCAAATTGGGCAAAAAAGAAAGGTATCAACGCCCAATTTGTTGGTATAGATGCCAACGATTTTATGATAGGTTTTGCCAAAAAAAGAACCCATGATTATCAAAATATCAGTTATTTACACCAAAATATTTTTTCCGAAGAATTCCAAAAACATAATTTCGATATTGTTACCATGACCCTTTTTTGTCATCATTTTGAAGACGAAGCTCTCATTAAAATTCTTCAACAATTCCGTAAACAAACTCGGCTTGGCATAGTTATGAATGACATACATCGCCATTGGTTTGCCTATCATTCCATCGCTTGGATTACAAAATTATTTCTCAAATCGTACTTAGTCAAAAACGATGCAAAACTCTCTGTTTGGCGAGCTTTCCGAAGAAAAGATTTAGAAAATATCATCCAAAAAGCAGGTTATACCAATTATTCAATCCGTTGGAAATGGGCATTCCGTTGGGAGGTGGTTTTAAGTTGTTAGCTTTGAGCAATGAGCATTCAGCTTTGATTTTTAGAAAACTCAACTCTCATTGCTCATAACTCATAACTTTAAATGAAAATACTCCTTTGGTTTCGCAACGACCTACGCATACACGACAACGAGGCACTCGCAAAAGCTGCCCAAAAGACCCCAGACGTAATTCCAGTCTATATTTTCGACCCAAGACTTTTTGAAGAACATCATTTAGGTTTTCCCAAAACAGGAAAATTACGTCACCAATTCCTAACAGAATCCGTTGAAAATTTGAGAGAAAATCTCCAAAAAATAGGCTCAAATCTCATCGTCAAAACGGGTTTTCCAGAAGACATTTTACCCGCTTTAGCCCAAGAAATCGGTGCGGATGAACTTTACACTTCCGAAGAAATCACCCAGGAAGAAGTAGATATAGACTCTTTGGTGGAAGAACGTTTGAAAGCCGCAGGAATTACCACAAAATTCTTCTGGCAATCAACACTTTATCACATAGACGACCTGCCGATGGACATCCAAAATCTACCCGATGTCTTTACTCAATTTAGAAATAAAGCAGAAAAGTTTGCTAAAATTAGACACACTTTCAAAATTTCGAAAAATCTAAAATTTGATGAAAATACAGATTTAGGGGAAGTTCCAATATTAACCCAAAGCGAAGACTTGGCTTTCAAAGGTGGCGAAACCGAAGCCCTTAAACGTTTGGAAGATTATTTTTGGCAAAAAGACCTCCTTAAAGTGTACAAAGAAACCCGTAATGGAATGTTAGGGCTGGATTATTCTTCAAAATTTTCGGTCTGGCTTGCCAATGGTAGCATCTCTCCAAGATATATTTATGACGAAATCAAACGCTATGAACAAGACAGAGTCGCTAATGATTCAACCTATTGGCTCGTTTTTGAGTTAATCTGGCGTGATTATTTCCGTTTTGTGGCCATGAAATTTGGTAATAAAATTTTCCAATTAAACGGTATCTCTAACAAATCCAATAATTGGAAATCTAATCAAAAAATATTTGAAAAATGGCGTTTAGGTGAAACAGGCGTGCCTCTGATTGATGCCAACATGAAGGAATTATTGGCAACGGGTTTTATGTCTAACCGTGGACGACAAAATGTGGCGAGTTTTTTGGTAAAAGACCTCCAAATTGATTGGCGTTGGGGAGCGGCATGGTTCGAGAGCCAATTGATTGATTATGACGTTTGTTCCAATTGGGGTAATTGGCTGTATGTAGCAGGCGTGGGCAACGACCCCCGTGAGAATCGTTATTTCAATATTTTGAAACAAGCCACCAACTATGATGCAAAGGGTGAATATGTAAAACATTGGCTTCCCGAACTTGAATATGTCCCTGCTGATAAAGTTCATTCAGTAGGTCTGCTGAGCCGTGAAGACCAAAAACGCTATGCCGTTCAAATAGGTGTGGATTATCCCAATCCGATAGTTGATGTAAAAAAGTGGAAAATCTAACCGCTTATTCATACAAATCAAATATTTATCACACTTTTGAGGTCTGTTTCAAAAAAATATCTACATTTGGCAAATTAATTTTCCAATTTGAGCATTTGGTAACTTGAAGATCAAGCAAAGTCATCATCAAACAAATTTTCAAATTAACTAATTTTCAAATTTTCAAATTTAAAAAAACCATGTCAAAAGGACTTCTTATTGGATTAGGCGTTGCAGCCTTAGTAATTTTTTGGGGTATCAGTGTCAGAAACGGATTTGCCACTGGCGACCAAGACGTAAAAGCCTCGTGGGCAAATGTCGAAACCGCTTATCAACGCCGTGCCGACCTTATTCCAAACTTAGTAAAAACTGTTCAAGGAGTTGCTAATTTTGAAAAAAGTACCATTACTGATGTAATTGCTGCCCGTGCCAGTGCCAGCCAAATCAAGTTGGACGCCAGCGATTTGAGTGAGGCTAACCTTGCCAAATATCAAGCTGCGCAAAGTCAATTATCAGGCTCACTTTCACGTT
>JAXHOK010000040.1:0-82500 GCA_034519515.1 Arcicella sp. | reverse complement strand
TGGGTAGGGGTGAAAGGCTAATCAAACTGGGAAATAGCTCGTACTCCCCGAAATGTTTTTAGGAACAGCGTCGTGGTTGAGTTTCATGCAGGTAAAGCTACCAATAGGACTAGGGGGAGTCAAATCCTACCAAATCCTGATGAACTCTGAATGGCATGAAATATACACGGCAGTGAGGGCAGGGGTGCTAAGGTCACTGTCCGAGAGGGAAAGAACCCAGACCAACAGCTAAGGTCCCCAAATCTATACTAAGTTGAACAAAGGAGGTCTGATTGCAGAGACAGCCAGGATGTTAGCTTGGAAGCAGCTATTCATTTAAAGAGTGCGTAACAGCTCACTGGTCGAGCGAGGCGGGCATCGATAATAAACGGGCATCAAGTATAGTACCGAAGCTTTGGATTATGTATTATGTACATACTGGTAGGGGAGCATTCTCATTGCAGTGAAGGATAGTCGATAAGGCTTACTGGAGCGGTGAGAAAAGCAAATGTAGGGATGAGTAACGATAATGCGGGCGAGAAACCCGCACGCCGAAAAGTCAAGGTTTCCTCAGCTATGCTAATCAACTGAGGGTTAGTCGGGGGCTAAGGGTTTAGCGAAAGCGAAGATTTAATGCACATCAGGTTAATATTCCTGAACTTACTATTGGGGAAATACAATGACGGAGATTCGTGGTTGGCAGGTACTGACGGAATAGTGCCTCTGAGAAGAAGCCGCAAGGCAGAAACGAGTTAGCGAAGAAACTTCCAAGAAAAGTTGTAAATCTATACTTAATAGTAACCCGTACCGTAAACCGACACAGGTGACTGGGAAGAATATTCTAAGGCGCTCGAGTGAATCACGGCTAAGGAACTCGGCAAATTAACCCTGTAACTTCGGGATAAAGGGAGCCTCCCTTGAGTCAAATCAAGGAGGCCGCAGAGAATTGGTCCAGGCGACTGTTTAACAAAAACACATGGCTTTGCTAAATCGAAAGATGACGTATAAGGCCTGACACCTGCCCGGTGCTGGAAGGTTAAGAGGGGATGTTAGCGCAAGCGAAGCATTGAATCGAAGCCCCAGTAAACGGCGGCCGTAACTATAACGGTCCTAAGGTAGCGAAATTCCTTGTCGGGTAAGTTCCGACCTGCACGAATGGTGTAACGATCTGGACACTGTCTCAGCCGTGAGCTCGGTGAAATTGTAGTAACGGTGAAGATGCCGTTTACCCGCAACGGGACGGAAAGACCCCATGAACCTTTACTATAGCTTAGCATTGAGTTCTGGTACTGGATGTGTAGGATAGGTGGGAAGCTATGAAGCGGTGTCGCTAGGCATCGTGGAGCTAACGTTGAAATACCACCCTTCTTGTACTGGAATTCTAACCTAAATAGGGACATTGCTTGGTGGGTAGTTTGACTGGGGTGGTCGCCTCCAAAAGAGTAACGGAGGCTTTCAAAGGTACCCTCAGCACGCTTGGTAACCGTGCGTAGAGTGCAATAGCAAAAGGGTGCTTGACTGTGAGACAGACAAGTCGATCAGGTACGAAAGTAGGATATAGTGATCCGGTGGTTTAGTATGGAACAGCCATCGCTCAAAGGATAAAAGGTACTCTGGGGATAACAGGCTGATCTCCCCCAAGAGCTCACATCGACGGGGAGGTTTGGCACCTCGATGTCGGCTCGTCACATCCTGGGGCTGGAGAAGGTCCCAAGGGTTCGGCTGTTCGCCGATTAAAGTGGCACGCGAGCTGGGTTCAGAACGTCGTGAGACAGTTCGGTCCCTATCTGTTGTGGGCGTAGGATTATTGACAGGTTCTGACTTTAGTACGAGAGGACCGAGTTGGACTGACCGCTGGTGTATCAGTTGTTCTGCCAAGAGCATCGCTGAGTAGCTACGTCGGGATCAGATAAGCGCTGAAAGCATCTAAGTGCGAAACTGACCTGAAGATGAGTAATCCATATAAGGGCGGTCGTAGATGACGACCTTGATAGGTGGCAGATGTAAAATTAGAAATAATAAAGTCGAGCCATACTAATTACCCAACAGCTTAATCATATATACTGATTTATAATACTATGGTACTCTTACTCTTCAAATTCTTTCACAATATTGACAATGTTATGCGCTAATGAGTAATGTTTAATGACCAATGATTAGTTAATTAATCATTAGTTGCTAAACAAAATCTATTAACGAGCGTAATGTAAACTCAAAAGCCTTTAAAGAAATTAGTGGTCAGTCTAACATAATCAAGAAAATATTAGAATACAATAATACTAATTGATATTAGATTACAAATCCACCAAAGACTTTATGGGGTTGATAGGAGTAGTGTTCACCTCTTCCCATCTCGAACAGAGAAGTTAAGCCTACTGCCGTTGATGATACTGCAATCACATGCGGGAAAGTAAATAAACCCCAAATTCATTAAATAAAAGTCCTAACCGTTAATCAGTTAGGACTTTTTTGTTGTTTCTCCCCGCTGGTACACCCATCACCGTAAAACAAAACAACCACAAAGCCCTCAGAAATATTGAGTTGATTGTGGCGGGGGATGAAGTTGGGGGTTATGACCATAAGTTGAAAAAGTTTGCTTGGGGCGTGGTGAAAGGGACTAAAAAGTCTATTAAACGGGGTTTGGTGGCGTTGTTTGCGGCTGGTACGTTAATTGCTCAACCTACGCTGGAACACCCCGTTTGGACGGAAAACCACCATGACTACGTGGCTGCCCAAGACCTGAAAGTTGGTGATACTTTCTTGGATGGCAAAGGGGCAACTTTACGCTTGGATAGCTTGGTAGTAAAACCCGATACTACCCTGACGGTTTATAATTTTGAGGTCGAAAACCTCCATAATTATTACGTGGGTACGCAGGAGGTGTTGGTGCATAATGAGTGTATAACGCTTAGAGATTTAGCAGGAAAATTAGCCCCTCCTTTATCGCCAGAAGCTGCAACAACACTAATAAGAGACTTTGAAAATTCGTTTGTTCGTTCTGGAATTAGTAGGGTTGAAAGAACAAATTTCTACGAACAAATTTTAGATAATTTGAATAAAAACAAATTAGATGTTACGGATGTAAGTGTTCTTTTGACAGAATTTAATAGTGGTTCTATTTCGAGAGAAGTTAAGCAATACTTAGCGAAAAATATCTCAGAAAGGCTCGTTGGATGCTTGGAAAACTATTAAAACTTGGACAAATAAAAGCGATGTTTATGATTTATTGAGGTCTAATAAGTTGAATAAATATGATAATTCATACTCAGTAAAAAAGAATGGTAATGATTTGGAAGTTTATCACCAAGATGGTAGAAAAATTGCTACAATTTCTAAAACTGAAATTACGGCAACTTCTACGAGTGGAGTAGGTAATGCAACAGATATGAACCAAGTTTTGAACGTATATCCACATCTTAAAAAATATACTTATAAGATTGATAATGATAGGTTTGTTTATGTAACTGATGAACAAGGACATGTTAAATCTTTTACAGACACTGACTACCAACTTGTAGGAGGAAAACCACGAAGTGCTGAACAAGGAAATGCTAAAAGTGTTAAAAATGGTAATACAGGCTCACCACCAGACGATGGTGGACACATGGGTTCAACTGAAACAGGAGGTACCTTGTGAACAAATAAATTATTATCCTATGAATCCTTCAATAAATAGAAGCGGTGGTTTATGGAGAGAAAATGTAGAAAAAGTTTTAAAGGCTGCAAGACAAAATTCTGCAAATGCTGGCAAAATAATCGAATACACCGTTATTCCCACGTTTTCTCCAATCCATATTGGGCGACCAGATAGATTAAACGTAATTTGGAAAATAGATGGTATCAATCAAACTCCAATCAGTGTTACCAAATCCATACTAAAATGAATCAGTTTGAAATAGAAAATGAAATTAAAAGTGTGATTCTTTCGGATAAGAAATTATTACAGCCTAATGAGGTAATATGTTATGAAGTAAAATATAGAAAAGGGGCTTCAACAACTTCTATATATTACAAGAATGACCCCTAAAAAGCAACAATTAGATTTAGAATTAGATTTATTAATATCTATTATGGGTATTTATGATGAAGAATACTCTGTACAACAATTATCAAATCAATTGGTTTGGAACACCGCCATTCTTGAAATTAATATTGATGGTACTTATAAATCTCAATATTTATATGATGTAGAGAAAGTAAAAGCAGATGAATTATTTACAGCAAAGGATTTTGCAGCATTCAATGGCAAATCATTTAGTCAATCATTATCTGTTTGCCACTGTAAAATTCAAGAGAAAATTTGAGCAAATTATTTGGACTTTTTGGATAAAAGAAGGGCTACCTTATTTTGAACTGTATTCTGTCAATAAAAAGAATCAAAAATTGCCCATTGAACTTGATGAAGAATATACTGATTATTCTAAAAAGACATTATTAAAACATTACGAAGTAACCCACAACGGAATCTTGAAAGACGTTTGGCAACCTTGGAATAAGATAGTGATACGCATTCCGCCCAATGGTTATTTAGATGAAAAAGAGGATATTGATTATTATTTAGATGAAGTGCTGTTGAGTAAAGATTTCTTTTTAAAAAGGCTACCTTTTTAGCCCATAAAAACAAACCCCGTGAAATACTCCCTATTAATTACAGGCATTTTGTTTGCCTTGTTGAGTTGCGATAAAAGCAGCGTTGAAGACCCTGCGGTTGGCAATAACGTACTGTTGAAAACCGAATGCCTCACCGAAACTTCAGAGGTGGCTTATGAAAATCAGTCGGTGTTGGATACCGATGGTTTTGTGGAAGTAAACCGCTTCTATTCGGCAGATGGTAAGTTTAAGGAAACTCGTTATGCGGTGTTGATGTATGACCCCAAAGCCTATACGGGTCTTGATTTGAAGAGTGCCTATTTCAACAATAAGCCCTTCCAAGTTGCTGCCAATGGGCAATTTCAACTGACTGATTCGGAAGAAAACAAAACTGCCAATTGGCGTTTTACGCTACCTGATGGCACAGCGATTGAGATTTGTACGAGTCAATTCCCGAAGGTTTTGAATTTGTCAGCGATTCCAAAACCAGTATCGGGCAAAGAATGGAAGTTTGACCTCGACATCAGTGCCAACAAAGCGGATTACGTGCAGGTATCGAACAATAAGTTTTTTAGTTATGGCAGTTTGGAGGGTGAAGGCAATGTGAGTACCGATAAAATGTCGCTCACATTCAGCAGTGCAGCCGTAAAAGATGCCATGGACGATGCCAAGTTTTTCAAGCAAACCAGCCTACAATTGTACGCCAAAACGGGCAAGAGTTTAATCAAGACCGTGAAAGGCAAAAAGATAAAGGTGATTGTGAATACGGTTTCGGTGGTGGAGTTGGGGTTGTTTTGATTATTCGTTTGTTTCACGGGAAAGATTCCTGTGGTACGTTATTAGTCTGCTTCACGGGAAGGATTCCCGTGCTACATTATTTCTCAGGGCAACCGCATTAAATTTTATTTTTTGATATTGATTATTTTATCAAGGAATTCTGGACTTCTATTGGCTTTCAATCTTTTATGAGCGATAGACATTTTAGTGGGTTCTTGCTTGATTAAATTGAGTGTTATTCTTTTCAAAAAAGAGGTATTAACTGCAGAGTTATCCTTTCTGTTTCGTTTTCTGTCTTCGTCAAAAGTTACATCCAACGACCAATGTAGTTGATTTTCTATTGCCCAATGATTACGGATAGATGCCAACATTTTTTCTGCTGTAAATGCCTGATTACAAATGAAGTAACGTGTATCTATACTGGTTTTATTTTCTGAAATAATTGTTCTTTCTGATACAACCTTGACAATTGAAGTTAAATTTTTCCATTCTTCTTTTTGGTCAATCCAACTGAGATTGGTTAGAACTTGACAAGTCCTTTTTTCCATTCTTCCATGGTCTTTATCATGGCTGATAAACTCGGTTGTGGGAGTTTCCAACTCAAAAGATTGAATAATTTGAGTTTCCAAAATAGGGTGATTCCCCTTGACTGCTAAAATATAATCCGCTTCTTTTTCAATAATTTTCTCCGCTATTACTTTTTGGCAATTCAAGGCATCGGTTGTAACAATACACCCTTTGATGAATAGAATCTCTAAAAGTTGCGGCATCACAATCATTTCATTAGTCTTCTCATCTACCTTTAATTGTCCTAAAAGTAATTTATTTTGACTTGCCCAAGCACCCATCATGTAAACCCCAACCTTCCCCAATTTTTTATCTTTACTCCCTCTCAAACATTTTCCATCAAAACTGATGACTTCCCCTTCGGTCAGATTACTCAAACCATTAGTAAAGTCCATAAAGCATCGGTTAAATGCTTCATAATCAAGGAATCGAAAGATTCGCCGAAAGGTATCATCAGAGGGTATTCCATGTGCTAAGACAAGGTACTGACGTAGCCAAACGATGTTATCATCTGCCCATGATTTGATGCTAACATAATCATCACATCCACAAATCACAGCACAAATACTGATAAAAATAATTTCGGTCAAGTCATGTAATTTATGACGATTGATACGAAAATCTGGTAAACTCGAAAAACTTTGTAATAAATGTTCCATCTCTAAAATTGGTAAACACAATAATAGAAAAAAAATCAATTCCTACATATTTTTAATGCGGTTGCCCTGGTAAATGGGAGTGGGGATTTAATGGATTAAGTAGGGATACCCACTTACCTTGGTCAACTGATTTAATCAAATTATATGAAGACAAGTGGGATTGGAAGAGATTAAGTGGAAACACTTCTCTACCATGGTCAGTAGGACTAATAAAGAAATTTGAAGATAAATGGGATTGGCAGGGATTTAGTAGAAGCTTTGGTTTACCGTGGTCAATAGAATTTATAGAAAAATTTGAAGATAAATGGGATTGGGGTACAAATGGTTTAAGTGGAAACACTTCTCTACAATGGTCAATAGGACTAATAAAGAAATTTGAAGATAAATGGGATTGGAATGAACTTAGTTTAAGACAAAATATATTTTTCATATTTGATGACATAGATTATTACAAGGCAAGATTAAATTGGAATAACCTGAGTAAAAATGAAAACATTACTTGGAAACAAGAAATAATTGAAAACAATGAAGACAAGTGGAATTGGGACAATTTAAGTGCAAATAAATCTCTACCATGGTCAACTGAGCTAATTCGAATGTATGAAGATAAATGGAATATTTTTTTCTTATGGAGAAATTTAACAACACAAGATAACTTTCATTGGTCTTTAGAAGTATTCCAAATGTTAGTAGAAGAAAATTCTGATTGGGAAGATATAAGTCGGATGAAATGCTGGGAAAACCTGAGTAAAACAAAAAACTTTCCATGGTCTGTGGAATTAATTAAAAAGTACAAATACTACTGGGATTTTCATAAATTGTCAACTAACGAATCAATCTCATTTTCATTGATAGAACTTACAATAAACCACGGAATCCATGGAATCAATTATTGGAATTGGGAGCAACTTAGTCATGGACAAAAGGTGCCTTGGTCGATTCTTCTAATTGAAAAACATGCAGATTATTGGTCATGGCGAGGCTTGAGCAGTAACCCTTATTTACCATGGTCAAATGAATTAATAAATAAATTTAAAGAAAAATGGGATTATGACTGGCTTAGTCTTAATACTGGAATTCCTTGGTCGGAGGAATTAATTAGAACATATAAAGATACTCTTAATTGGAAACATCTAAGTAGAAACGAAGGTTTACCATGGACTTTAGAATTAATTGAACGATATAAAGACAAATGGAATTGGAGTGAATTGAGTAAGACTTATGGCTTACCATGGACACTTAAACTAATTATAAAATATAAGGATAAATGGGATTTGGATATGTTTAAATTTAATGAGGGCATCTATGAAAAGATATTTAGACCCTTGTTGGATGACGATTTTATTGAAGAGATTATGGCTGAAATTATTAAACTTAATCCCAAAAAATAATATTAAAAAGTTAATTAGAATAATCTATTTAGATTAATTTATTTGTAAGTAGCTGATTAATAATGAGTTATTGATTTTGATTAAATTTTGGTAATTAACATTATTTAATTAATTTTTGGTGAACGATTATTTTTTTTGGAATATTTGGCGAAAATAAAAAATAATTCGATGGCTAATAAAATAAAATTAATTACTCTATCTAACAGAATACTTGAAGTAAAACCTGATGAAATAGAAATGATAAAAGAAGATTTTTTTGTAAATACAACACGACCTTATTGTCATGTCCTTCTGAAGCCTATTGGAGAAGAAATTTTTGATAATAATCGTTTAGTCGAAGTATGGGAGTCGAAATATGAAATAGAAAGTAGAATTCGGCAAGCGAACAACAATAATATTAAGACTTTACAAAAATTTATAACGACAAAATGAAAACTATGTCAGAAGTTAAAGACTCCTATGTATGGAGATATATGTCTTTGTCAAAATTTAAAAAAGAAATTTCAGAAGGTAAAATTTATTTTGCCAATCCAAAACAGTTCGATGATCCTAATGAGGTTTTAATTCAATTCGACAACGGGAAAAGCGAAGATTTATCTTTACTTACAAATACGTACGGTATAAGTTGCTGGCACTTAAATGATTATGAAAATATTTTGATGTGGAAAACCTACATACCATCTAAAGACGTCGGAATAGCACTAAAAATTAAACTTTCAAAGTTAAAACAAGTTTTCTCTCCCAGCCAGGTAAATATAAAGGAGGTAAAATATGTTAATGTCAAAACTCACAAAAGTATAAACCACAACCCAGATAATAATTTATTAGTCATTGACGATTTTATTTTTGTCAAAACGAAGGAATATAAAGGAGAAAATGAAATAAGAGTAACAGCGATTAAGGATGAGTTTTCTTCTCAAAGTAAAATAACATCAAAGAATAAATTACTTTTTCTGGATGAAGAAGGATTTTATGTCCCCTTTGATATTAAACTTGTAGATGCCATCATATTACATCCACAAATTTCTGAAAAAGAATGTAAGTATATTGAGGAAATTAAAGAGAAAACGGGAGCCGAATTTCTCATTGAAAAATCAGTAGTGAAGGAAAAATTAAATAAACCGTTGCTTTCAGAACTATGTTGAAACAACGAAAATCTTCTATTTCAACTGAAAGAATTCTCTGTATCTGTGGCTGATTTCCACCCTATATCATTGCAATAGAAATTAATTACACACTAAGACAAGTAACAACTCAATTATTACCCTAAATCCATGTCCCCAGGAGGAAGTTTTGAAGATTACTGTGATACAGTACAAATAGGCATTGATTCCGAGAGTTCCTTTGCCACGAGTGCAATGCCGTTAATTCCTGTATTGGAACTACGTTTTCATTTGGAAGAAAAAAAGGATTATGGTTATAGGGCAGAAACGCCATATTATCAATGGGGAAGGCGTTATCGTGCTTCATGGGTTATTGAAGACAATAAACTGTATTTTAATGTTGAAGGTTCATTAGAAGGAAAGGAGTTAAGTTATCAACTACTTTTTTCAAATTTTCAAGATGCAGAAGGTAATCCTACACTTGTCCCCGCCACGTGGTTTTCTGGAAAATTTTTAATTTTCATAGATCATTATTTACAAGACATTGATGATGTAAGATATGTTTGTAACGAAACCAGAAAGTTGATGATTGAAAATGGATTAGTAACGGATGATGAGGCTATTTACGAACAGGAAAAATATATAGAAATGCCTTTTTGATTAGGGTTATTTAAGTGATAATTAATAAAATACCGAATGAATACAAAGCTATCAAACCCTTTCCAAAACCCACAATACCCCATTGCCGCTCCCAAACGAAGACCGAATTTGGGTTGATAATCCTTGTGTGTGGGCGGTGGCGGATGGTGCGGGAGGTACGGGTATTTTATGTGGCGAGTGGGCGGAGTTTTTACTAAAATACCTGCCAGATGCTCCGATTGGCACTTTTGAGGAATTTATGGCGTGGTTAGAACCGCTAACGGAAACGTTTATCAATACTTTTGAGCCACAAATGCAACAGGATGCTTTTCAACTCAAACGTTTTTATCAAGAAGGAAGTGCTTGTACGTTGGCGGTGATTTGGCAAACGGAAGGGGCGTATCATTGGCTTATATTTGGGGATAGTCACGTATTTTTTTATGTTGATAATCTTTTAGAAAGTCATCCATTTCAAACAGCCGAAGCTCTTTCGGGCGGTACTCATTTGCTGAATTGGTCAGTTTTTCCCAATGAAAAAGGGTTTAAAACGGGTACTTTTAGCCTACAATCGGAGTATTGTTTATTGGCAACGGATGCCATTTCAAAGCATATTTTGCAAGCGTATCAATCGCAATTAGTTGATTTTCAAGGCTTTTTGAAAACTCTTTCGGAGGCTCTCACGAGTGAAGAACATTTTTGGCAATACATCAAAAATCATCCTGACATAGAGGAAGATGATTATAGTTTAGTGCTTATTCGACCATGATAAAACCGCATTTTCAAGGAATTAAAACCGTTCTGTTACACGAAATCAAACAGAGCAAACAAACCATTTTGATAGCCGTAGCGTGGTTTACGGATAAAGATGTGTTGGCTTTGCTGACCGAAAAATGTAGTGAGGGCGTAAGAGTGAGCGTAATTATTTCCAACGATGGCAAAAATTTCAACGAATCTTATTCCGTAGATTTTAGTGATTTCAAACGGGCGGGCGGCAAACTGTTTGTGGTGGATGCTACTTTTATGCATCATAAATTCACGATTATTGACGAAAGTATTTTAGTGTCGGGTAGTGCCAATTATACCTACAACGGTTTCCACAAAAACAATGAATCAATTTTTGTGATTGACGAAGCGGAAACGATACAGGATTTTACGGCAGAATTTGAGCGATTGATTGAACCTTTCAAGACTGAGGAAGGGTTGATAGTTTCGCCGATGAAGCAATTTTTGCAAAATCAAATCAAATTGCAACAAAGCCAAATTAGTTGGTTGAGTGGTTCGATCGCAGAAATTGAAAAATATATCGACCTCTACGAAGCTACTTATCGGGTGAGGTTTCAAGCCATTATTGGGGAAATTTTGTGGTTGCAAAAAACGCTTTTGGCTCAAAAGGCAAAGATTAAGGAGAAACCCGAAAGTAAACAACAGTATCAAGAAGCGGAACAGCGTTGGGAGGCTTTCAAGGGTGCTATTTCGGAGGATGCGGAGACGATTGCGAAAATTAATGATGCAAATCTTCAAGAGCAAATGAAGGCTTTGTATCGTGAGGGGGTGAAACTTTGCCATCCCGATAGTCCGTTGGTGCAGGCTGAATTTAAAGCGAAAGCCCAACAGGTATTTTTGAAATTGAAAGAGGCTTATGACCAAAATAACCTTGAAGACTTGCAAGATATTTTGAATGAGTTGAAAATGGGCGTTGCTTTTGGGAATATTGCCTTTGAATCGGTGCTGTTGGATGATTTGGAACGGTATCTTGAAAAATTGGTCGGGCAGGTTGAGGTACTTAATTCGCAATTATTGACTTTGCGGAACGATGAGCGTTTTTTGCTCCAAACGGGGGATTTGGTTTTGTTGCAAGAGCATTTGGCTGGGGAGGAAGTTGTTTTGGTGGAGCGGTTGAGGGTTTTGAGGGGGGAGGTGGGGTAAATTTGAGGACGGCAAAGATTGCTGTGGTACGTTTGATGTACGGGAAGGATTCCCGTGGTACGTTATTCTTGGCATATTTTTTGAGTATTGGTTCTGTAATATCCTTACGATAAATACCGACCCATGAAAAAAATTATATTCGCTTGCTTGACGATACTTTCGTTTGCCCTTTTGGCGGCAGGACCCACCACACCACGCAAAAGTAACTCCCCAAAAAGAATCAAGGCGGATTCTTCCATTACGCAAATCATCGAAAGTTTTACGGCTCGTTTTGCTCCTGATAAACGTACTGCTATTTTTCAAATTGATGCTTTCAAGCAAAATAATCAACTGATTCTGACGGGTCGGACAAATTTATTTGGGGCGAAAAGTTTTTTGATTGACCGTTTGAAGGTTGATAAAATCCCCGTTGTTGATGAAATAAAAACTTTGCCCGAACCCGAATTGGAGGATAAAGTTTATGGTTTGGTGGAAGTATCGGTTTGTAATATTCGCTATTCTCCAAAACACGCAGGGGAGATGGCTTCGCAGGCGTTGATGGGTACGCCTTTGAGAATTTTGGAAAAAGAAGATAATGGTTGGCTTTTGGTTCAAACTCCCGACCAATATATTTCATGGGTGGATAGAGGGGCAGTTACGTTGATGAACAAAGAGCAAATGGAACGTTGGAAGTCGGCTCCGAAAGTGATTTACACTCGTGCGTATGGCTCTGTTTATTCGGAAGCTAATGAGGAATCTGCTACGGTTTCGGACATGGTGGCGGGTTGTGTTTTGGAATTATTGGAAGAACAAAATGATTTTTATAAAGTGCAATTTCCTGATTTTCGTCAGGGCTATGTGCCTAAACGTGAGGCGAATAGCTATAATCAATGGTTGGCGGGTTTAGATGCTTCGGAAGAGAATTTAGTAAAAACTTCTAAGCGATTAATGGGCGTTCCTTATCTCTGGGGTGGTACATCTTTCAAAGGCGTTGATTGTAGCGGATTTACGAAAACGGTTTATTTTTTGAACGGAATTGTGCTTCCTCGTGATGCTTCGCAACAGGTTTCTATTGGTGAAACGATTGATAAATCAGGTAATTGGAGCGAATTGAAAGCGGGAGATTTATTATTCTTTGGTGAAAAAAGAGAGGATGGTTCAGAGCGGGTGGTTCACGTGGGGATGTGGATTGGCAATGGTGAATACATCCATGCTTCGGATAAAGTTAGAGTTAGTAGTATGATGTCAAACTCTTCGAATTATGATGATTACAATGCCAAGAGGTATCTGCGTGCGAAACGGATTTTGAAAACTGGAATGGCGGGGTTATCAATTTTGAAGGAGAATATAGTTTATTAGTGTTTAATTTATTGTAGTGAATATCACGGGATATATACAAAAAAATAGGGGTCATGATTCTAAAATCATAACCCCTATTTCGTTTGAATCAAATATTTAAGCTCCGAAAACACCTTTCACTTTACCCCAAAGTCCAGAAGCGGCTTCTTTTGCTTCTTCCAATTTTTCAGAGGCAGCTTCCTGCAAATCTTCCAATTTTTCGGCAGCTTCGGCTTTCAATTCGTCGGCTTTTGCTCCCATGTCTCCGCCTGTTAATTCTGTAAATTTAGCTGAAATTGCTTCTTTTGCATCGTCAAATTTTTCAGTGGCGGCTTCTGTCAAATCGCTGATTTTTTCAGAGGCAACCGCTTGCAAATCTTCCAATTTTTCAGTTGCAGCACCCGCCAATTCTTCGGCTTTGGCTGAAACATCCATGCCAGTCATTTCTTTGATTTTGTCAGAGGCGGCATCTGCTAAACCACCTAATTTGTCGGTAGCAGCATCTTTCAATTTATCTAATTGACTATCTGCTTGTTCTTGTACGTTTTCCATTTTATTGGGTTTTTAGATTTGATTTAATGATTAGTTTATTTTTACAAAGATGATATTTTTTAAGCAAAATGCCTAAGAATCAATGGTTTTTATCGTGGAGTTAGGTTCAATTGGATTTTTGAGAGCATAAATTAAGGCAATTATTCCTAAAATAATACAAGGAATACTCAACCATTGTCCCATGTTCAATTGCATTCCGTTTTCAAAAGAGACTTGATTTTCCTTCAAAAATTCATATAAGAATCTGAGGGTGAAAACAGCAATCATAAAGAAACCCGTCATTAATCCGTGAGGGGTATTTTCTTTCTTTCTTGACCAAATCAACATTAATGCAATAAAAATTATGATACAAGAAAGTGATTCGTATAATTGGGCGGGGTGGCGTGGTACAACATCCATATAATCATGTCCCAACGATGGGTCGTTAAAGAATTTGAAAGCCCAAGAAACATCCGTTGGTTTACCCACAATTTCGGAATTCATTAAATTTCCAAAACGAATAAAAGCACCGCCCAGAGCCACTGTTGGCACAATTCTATCGGTAACATACCAATAATTTAGTTTACGTTTTCTCGAAAAAAGATACATTGCCGTAAACATTCCCACGGCATTTCCGTGTGATGCCAAACCTGCATACGGAGGCGTAATCATGCTAATAAAAAATTGCCATGGGTCACTGAGTAGGAGAGGGTATTCGTAGAAAAAATAGTGTCCCATTCTTGCACCAATTACGCACGAAATCATGGCGTAAAGCAAAAGTTCGTCAGCTTGTTCAATAGGGCGACCTTCTTGTTTGAACATATAGCTAAGTACTTGATAACCAGCCAAAAATGCCCCTGCGAACATTAAACCGTACCAACGAAGAGGGAAACCAAATATCGTAAAAATTTCGGGAGAAGTATGCCAATCAATGTATGCTAACATTATGAGTTCTTTATGATTTGAGTGAATTTTATACAAAAATAGGGCTTTTTTATTGATTTTGGCTTTCAGCTTTCGGCTCTCGGCGGTTAAAGATGAATGATACAATGAAAATATTGAAAATAGTAGCTGATTGCTGACTGCCCTAAGCCGAAAGCTATAAAGATAAATAGGCTTCCAATCCTCCTTCTAAGTTTTCAATTTTTGTAAATCCTCTTTTCTTCAAAATTTTGCAAGCTATTTCGCTTTGTAGTCCTGTGTAACAAATAACAACGATTTCTTGAGTTTTTAGGTGTTTGATAATTTCTAAATTTAACAATAATTCGTCCAAAGGAATTTGGATTCCGCCCATGTCGAGTTCTTCAATTTCGTAAGGAGTACGAATATCAAGGATTTTGAGGTCGAGGAGGTTTTTTTTAAATTCTTGGGCTTTCATGATTGGATTATGGCATCGAACCGTGCCGATAACGCAGATTTTCAAACGCAGATTTACGCAGACTTTTCTTTATCTATATTTATTTTACCAATTTTTTGATACGATTTTACTTCTTAAAAAGTTGTGATTGTGACAGTTCTGTTAATCAAAAAGCCTGTAAAATTAAATTCACAGGCTTTTTGATTAACAAAACCGTTTACCTTTTACCGTGAACCGTTTCCCGAAGCGGAACCCCGCCCGATTACAGTTGATTATACGCCATGATTCCACCCGTAACATTACGGACATTCGTAAAACCTTGCGATTCCATGAAGGCTTTGGCTCTGCCTGACCTTGCCCCTGAACGACAATGTACCACAACTTCTTGTTCTTTCCAGTCCGAAATTTCTTCTAATCTATCGGGCAATTCACCCAAGGGAATCAATTTTGCTCCTAAGTTCTCTTCCTCAAATTCATATTCCTCACGCACGTCAAGGAAATTAAAGGTTTCGCCTTTGTCGAGTCTTTCTTTTAGTTCTTGTACTGTTATGTCCATGTTATCAATTTGAAAATTTGGAAATTAGATAATTTGACAATGGTTTTTAATGTGTTCCCATTTTCAAATTTTCAAATTACCAAATTGATTATTGTTTTACAATTTTTCTTACAAATGTATTCTTATCGTTTGAAAGTCGCAAAATATATGTTCCAGAATTTAAATTACTGATGTTAATTTCTTGATTATCAGTTTTTTGTAATAAAACACTTCTTCCTGACATTTCTATGATTTCGGCATTTTTTAAGCTGGCATCGTTCCAACGGATTATATCGGAGGTTGGATTGGGATAGATTACTAAGTTACGGTCTTGGATTTCTTCTTCGGTTGCCAGCGTAATTTCTTTAGCCACTCCACCCATCACGGGGCGAATCATCAAACTACCTTTAATGGGAACGAAACCAGTATTTGCAGCAACATTAGCCACATTAATCCAACTGTTTGCAACATTGTAAAAATGTTTGTTAGCAAATTGGGGCGTATTATTGTCCAATCCTACTACAAGTGCTTCATCATCAGAGAGTTGTGTATAGCCCACGTAAAAAGTATCGGTTACTGCCACGGGGTCAATGGCGTATTCCACAAAGCCATTATTGGTGTTTGGGTAGATAATTTTACCGTTAAATCCTCGTAAAATACGCCCTGGTTTGCCTCTATCGTTTGCCATAATTTGGAGCGAGAGATTGGTATTTGCCAAGCGTGTACTATCTAAAAATGTCTGTAAATTTATCCGAATGGCTTTTACTGCATCAGGTTTATTATTGATAAATTGAACGGCAACTCTTCCAAAACCTTTTTTTAAATATGCCCCTTCCTCTGCCGTTCCATCATCATAAGCATAGTAATTATCTAACTCTACTATGCGACTGACTGTATCATTCATTTTGAAAAAATCGCCAGAATTCATACTAAATTTCGCTTTCAGAATCAATTTATCACCTGTTTCATTTTTGAGTAAATCTGCCAGAGGGTTTTTTAGAACAAAACTCGTTGTTTGATTATTAAAAACGTTAGTCGAAAGTGTATCTCTTCTTACTTTGGGGCTAAGAATTATTTTTCCAGTAGGTAAGTTAGTAACTGTAAAGGCCGAAGTAACAATATTTTCTGTCCAAAGTGCATATACGTTTGCTTTTATGCTATCACTCATTTCTTTTTCGGGTTTAACCAAAAATTGAGTGAAGGGCATAGCATTGTAATTTTTCAAAATAGGGCTTACGTTACTTTTGAAGGCATAATCATAAAAATCCAGTCTTTTTGCGAGGGCGTTGTATCTCTGGAACTGTGGATTAGCCCTAATTTTATCTAAATACACATAATCAATATGCCAAACATCAAACTGCCCCGATTGTCTGCCAAAAGTTCGGAAACGGAATTGAAATTTATCGTGAAAATATTTTGTGGCGTTTATAGGAAGTAATATTTGGATAAATTTGGTGTTATTGACAATTTTGATGGTATCTCTTCCAATGATGTGTCTGCCGTCTTTGGCAACAAAAACGGTTTCCCATTTGTCGCCATTGGTTAAAAATTGTACGATTAAAGAATCATTCGCATCAGCAACTTCGCCCAAGCCTTGACTTTGATAAAAGAAACTTAAATAGACAGAATCTCGGATAGCAGATTTAGATAAATCAATCGTTTGCGAGGTCAAAGAATCCGTTGCACCATTGGCGAAAGAATCATTAAAATTATAGGGAACACCATTGGCTTTGAGACCGTCAAAAGTAGCCATATTAAGGGTAGGATGGCTCAATGAGGCATTATTATTGATAAAACTTCCGCCACCTTTCAGCCAATTTTGCGTATTTGCGGTAATATTTGAGGTTGAAAAATCATCAAAAAAAGGCAAAGACAAAGCAGTAGTTTTAGCAGAAGAATTTTTAGAAATTTCCGTATTTCGCAAAGGCACAGTTTGAAATTGTGCCACAGAAATTTGGCAGAAAACTGTGAGGAGTAGAAATATTATAAAGTATTTTGCGGTAAACATATTTCAATTTGGATATTGGTTAATTAGAAAATGAAGAATCAGGGTATATTATGCTCGCACTGAATTAATTTTCAAATTTTCAAATTCCAAAATTTTCAAATTGTCAATTAATTAGGTTGTGGGCCTGCCACCCAAATATCAATTAATTCGCCTGTATGAATTTTTCCGTCTTCGCAAGAGGGAGTCTGGCGGATGATTGTCCCCGCAGGTTCGGTGGAAGAATCGTCATAAATAATCGTTCCAACTTGCAAGCCCGAACCACTAATTATCAGTTTGGCTTCGTCCAAAGGTTTGCCCATCACACAGGGAATTGCGATTTCGGTATCACCCGTTCCGTTGCCCACCACGAGCGTAACTTTTGAACCTTTTGCAATTAACGTACCAGCGTCCATTTTCGTACCTTCATACTTGACTTCCAATACTTCATTTTCACGAATATTGTCTTGATACTCCAAATTTGGCTTTAAAAGTCCCGCTACTAAAAGCTGTTGTTCAGCACTTTTTACGGACATTTCGGTCAATTTTGGGAGTTTAATCATCGGAGCAGTTACAGTATTTATCGTTAAATAAATTTTACGTCCTTGCTTCACTTTCGAGTTTTCTAAAGGATATTGAGAAAGCACCGTGAGAGGTTTCAAACCAGCCATAAAAGTGCTATCAGTTACTTCGTAATCAAGATTTCTATCGTCCAAAAGGTCTTCGGCTTCTTCCATCGTTAAACCCTTCAAACTCGGAACGGTAATAGCTTCCCCGTGGTTAGTACTCCACGGCAAATAGATAAAGAAAAAGCCCAAAAACAGCATCATCAATAGCAAAACGATAATGGCGGCATGGGTATAAACGTCTTTTTTAGAATTAGTTGATATTTTCATTGATTCAGTTTGATACTTTGGAGATTTGTCAATTTGAAAATTAGAAAGCTCACTGTTTGTTAATTATCTCAATGAATTTTGGGTTTATATCCATTATCAAATTTTCAAATTAGCACATTTCCAAATTAAAGAACGCAATTTACGATATTACGGCTTATGCCCCAAATTGTCTTAGATGATGGTCGAGGTGTTTCCATACGCCACTACTCCACTGTTGAGGAGTAATTTTACCAAAAAACGGGTGTGGGCTTTTGGTTAAACCTGCTTCGCCATCTTCCGAAAACTCCTTCAAAAGTGTTATAAAACGGCTTTTTTCTTTGGTAAAATCCTTGGAATCTACCATTATGAAAGTAGGGTGGGTAGGGGCGTTTTTGGTCATTGGTTTATCATCAGTGAGCATTCCTTTCAAAAAACCGCCAATGAGTTTTCCGATAAATGTCCGTTGAGGGTGAATTTTGCCCGTAGCAGTTTCCAGGCTTACGTTGCAATGAGCCATCATTTGAGCAACGTCCATTTTACCCCACATTCTGGGAGCGTCAATTGGCAAGTTTTCAATGCGTTTTAGCATCGTTTGGGCAGTTTTGGGGTCGAAGAGAGAATTCATTTTTGTTTCTAAGAAATGGAAGGATAATTTTACGATAAAGTTTCTAAATAAAATGGCTTTTACCAAAATTATAGAAAAATAAATGGTGTACGAAACTTTGCAGGTCTGTAACCTCACCCCTGACCCTCTCCTGCTGAGAGGTGGATAAAACTGAGGTCAAACTCCCCTCTCAGCAGGAGAGGGGGCGGGGGTGAGGTTGTAAAATCTGCATTTATTCGTACACCCAAAATAAATGGCTTGTAGTTTGCAGAAATGATTTTGTAATTTTAACGAAATGAACGTTGCAAAAACAAACTTTGCCAATTTCTCTAAAATGGACTTACTGAACCGTTCCCCGTGTACCGTTCACCTTTACCCCCAAGCGTATGCAACCAAACATTATTCTCCTGACCGATAGTTATAAAGTCAGTCATTATAAACAATACCCAGCGGGAACAACCCAAATTTATAGCTATTTCGAGAGCCGAGGAGGGCAGTTTGAAAACCTCACGTTCTTTGGTTTGCAGTATTATTTGAAAGAATATTTGGTTGGACAAGTGGTTACACAAGCCAAAATTGACCAAGCTGAAAAGTTGTATACCACTCATTTCGGAAACGAAAATTTATTCAATAAAGCGGGTTGGGAATATATTTTGAAAGAACACAATGGACATCTGCCCGTGCGGATTAGGGCTGTCACAGAAGGTATGGTCATCCCTACGCATAACGTAATCATGACCATCGAAAATACCGACCCCGCTTGTTTTTGGCTTACCAATTTCTTAGAAACTTTGTTAGTACAAATGTGGTATCCTTGCACAGTAGCAACCATAAGTCGGGAAGTTAAATTGTTGATTATTAAATATTTAGAACAAACTGGCGACCCCACTACGATTGATTTTAAACTACACGATTTTGGTTTCAGAGGCGTAAGTAGCGTTGAAAGTGCTGGTCTTGGTGGGGCGGCTCATTTGGTTAATTTTATGGGTACAGATACGGTGGCGGCTCTTACTTTTATTCAAGAATATTATGCAAATTCTCCCCTCTCAACGGGAGAGGGGGCGGGGCGACCGACGCTTCGGGTGAGGTCTTTTCCTATGTTTGGTTTTAGCATTCCCGCCGCTGAGCATAGCACTATCACCAGCTGGGGACAAGCCAACGAAGTAGATGCTTACCGCAATATGTTAAATCAATATCCCGAAGGTTTGGTGGCAGTCGTAAGTGATAGTTACGATGTGTATTACGCCTGTGAAAAATTGTGGGGCGAGGTTTTGAAAGATGAAATTTTAGCAAGAAACGGAACGCTCGTAGTTCGCCCAGACAGTGGCATACCCAAGGACGTTGTGCTGAAATGCGTAGAGATTTTGGGTGATAAAATTGGGTTTACGACTAATGAAAAAGGCTTTAAAGTGCTGAATCCCAAAATAAGAGTTATTCAGGGCGATGGGGTAAATTATGAAAGCATTGGTGAAATTTTGGAAAATCTCAAGATAAACGGTTGGAGTGCCGACAATGTAGCTTTTGGCATGGGCGGGGCATTATTACAAAAAGTACATCGAGATACCCAAAAATTTGCCTTCAAGTGCAGCTGCGCCACCGTGAATGGCGAAGACCGAGACGTATTCAAAGACCCCGTAACTGACCACGGCAAAAAGAGCAAAAAAGGGCGTTTGAAATTGGTTTATGAAAACGGGCAATACCAAACAAAAGCCCTCCACGAAGATGGAGAAGACATCTTGCAGACGGTTTTTGAGAATGGACATATTTTGCGGGAGATTAATTTTGAAACCATTAAAAATCATTCATTAGCCTAATTTAAAAAATCCTCATTCTAACGGATTTTGTGGCGGGTATAACAAGGTACTCTGATAATCAATGAGTTACAAATAAAATAGCTACCACAAAATGAATTTTTCAAATTATTAATATGCTGATTTTCAATAAGTTATATTTTTCAAAAGTAAGCCGCCACAAAATCCGTTAGAATCAGAAAAAATCAAAAGCCTGCCAAAGTAATTTGAATAGGCTTTTTACATTTTTAGCCATTAGAAAATTAATCCAAAAAAATAATTTGCACCAAAACATTTTTCCCACACCTTTGCACCATTAAGGAACGGGAAAATAATAAGTGGATGAATTTTTAAATGTTATTTTTTGTGCCAATCAAGGCGATAAAACCGTGCGACGGTCGCCGCAGTTTAGCATCGCTAAATGAGGATTTAATCTGGGCGGCATTCCGCAACGTAGAGTGGTGCAAAAAAGGGCATTTAAAAAACGTCTACTTATTGTTTTTCAGTTCCTTATGCTTTTTACGCTCAGTGGGGCGTTGCGTGGGGCGGGTGATGCCTCAAAAGCCATGTGGTCGTTGGCATTGGCAAATATTATCAACACGGTGTTGGATGCTTATTTGATTTGGTATCTTGAAATTGGGGTTGTCGGGGCAGCAATTGCCACCACCACGGGGCGGACAATTGGCGTTTTGATGCAATTATATTTGCTCTCACGCAAGAACGGCAACGTGCAATTATCTGCTAAACATTTTGGGTATAATTCAGAAGTGATTTCGAGTTTGTTGAAATTAGGTGCGGGCAACACAGGGCAATTTATGATTCCTTCAGTAAGTTGGACGGTTGTGGTGATGATTTTGGCAAGTTTTGGCAATAATGCTGTGGCGGGTTACACGATTGCGATTCGGGTAATTATTTTCACCATTTTGCCCGCTTGGGGCTTAGGAAATGCCGCTGCGGCTTTGGTGGGGCAACATTTGGGAGCGGGCAATCCTGAAAAAGCCGAAAGTGCCGCTTGGCGAACTGCCTTTCTGAATGTGGCTTTTTTGGCAATAGTGGGCATTGTCTTTTACGTATTTTCACCTCAAATTATTGGGGCGTTCAACAGTTCAAATCCAGAAGTAGTAGCGGTTGGGGTTGAATGTTTGCGAGTGATTTGTTTTGGTTACGTTTTCTTCGGAATCGGGATGGTGCTGACCCAAGCCCTCAACGGTGCTGGTGATACTCTCACGCCCACTTACATTAATATCGTAAGTTTCTTTTTGGTTCAAATTCCTTTGGCTTATGTCTTAGCCAACACCTTTCATTTTGGACCAAGAGGCGTATTTATTGCCATTGTGGCAGGTGATGTGGTGATGACGTTGTTGTCAATTTTTGTGTTCCGTAGGGGGAAATGGAAGAGTGTGCAAGTATAGAAAGTAGATTTTAAACTCGTGGTGAGATCATACATTCATTTAAGGAAGTCTTCGCTTCAAGCGAAGACTTCCTTAGATTTGGCGAATACATTGTTCTGACATTTATAAGTTTTATGCAAAAAACATGGAAATAGTACAAAATTTTATGTGAATATATTAAGTATAAATTGTGTATTTTCTATAATTATTTGTTCTGTCTGTAAACATTGAGTTTCTTTGTACTCATTTTTAGAGGGTAAGGTCTTAGAAAATTATTTACTGATAAAATTCTCTAAAACATCAACACAGAAACAAAAATATAATGTTTATAAACACAATTGCCAGCTTTTTGCCCGAGCAAATTATCACTAATGCCTATTTTGAAGAACTGAACGGACTTACTGACGATTGGATTACCGAACGTACAGGGATTCGTGAACGTAGAAAGGCATCAGCCCAAGAAAATACGCACACGATGGCAATTGAAGCGGTTGATAAATTAACTGCAAAACTTCCCTACGATTTTTCCGAAATTGACCTCATTGTGGGAGCCACTTACACGCCCCACGACTGTATATTTACGCTTGCCCACGCCATTCAGCATCATATCAATGTTAGTGAAATACCTGTCGTAACGATTTCTTCAGCTTGTTCATCTTTGTTGAATGCTGTGGAGATTATACAAGGATATTTTGCCTTGGGAAAAGCCACAAAAGCCCTCTTGATTGCTTCTGAACATAACACCGCTTATAATAATGAAGACGACACAAAAGCAGGACACCTTTGGGGCGATGGGGCAGTGGCATTATCCATTACCAAAGAAAGAATAACGGAAGCCGATTGGGAAATAAAAGATATATTGACTGGCGGAGCCGCCAATGTAGGAAAAGCATCGGAAAGTGTAACCTTAAAACCACTCCACCGAGGAATTGTGATGCCTTACGGAAAAGATGTTTTTATTAATGCTTGTACGTATATGCCCAAGTCAAGTTTGCAAATTTTGGAACGTAATGGTTTGACAATCAATGATATAAAATATATTGCCCCACACCAGGCTAATCTTAGAATTTCTAAAAATGTAGCAGGAACTTTGGGTATTTCAGATGAAGTAATGCTGTCCAATATTCAATATTTAGGTAATACAGGCTGTGCAGGTTGTGCTATTGTATTGGATGAAAATAAGGATAAATTCGTAAAAGGAGATAAGATAATTGTAACGGTTTTTGGTGGTGGATATTCTTATGGGGCGATGTTGGTGGAGGTGTAATTTCAATGAGTGAATGGTAGAATGAGTGATTGAGTGAATAATCTGAGAAAATTAAATAATGAATTTTGAAAAATAGCCACCTAAACTTGTTAGATGGCTATTTTTTTGTAATTTGAAGTAAACATTCATCTTTCTAAAAATTACCAAAATTATGCAAAAAATTATTACAACAACAGGCTTATTAATTTTGCTTTCCTCCACATCTTGGGGGCAGAATGCAGTGGCGTTGAAAGCAAAAATTGCCCAAAAAGCCGAAACTCTCGAAGCCAAAGTAGTGGCTTGGCGAAGAGATTTTCACCAAAATCCAGAATTAGGAAACCGTGAATTTAAAACGGCTGAAAAAGTAGCGGCTCATTTGAAATCGTTGGGTATTGAAGTAAAAACGGGAGTTGGCAAAACAGGCGTTGTCGGAATTTTGAAAGGTGGAAAACCTGGGCCAGTAGTGGCCCTGCGGGCTGATATGGACGGTTTGCCCGTGAAAGAAAGAGCCGAAATCTCGTTTGCTTCCAAAGCCGTGGGCGAATACAACGGACAACCCGTGAGCGTAATGCACGCCTGTGGACATGATACCCACGTGGCAATTTTGATGGGTACTGCCGAGATTTTGGCAGGAATGCAAAAAGATTTGAAAGGAACTGTTAAATTTATCTTCCAACCCGCCGAAGAAGGAGCTCCCGAAGGTGAAGAAGGCGGAGCCGCTTTGATGGTGAAAGAAGGCGTAATGGAAAATCCTAAGGTGGATGTCATTTTTGGTTTACACATAAATGCCCAAACCGAAATCGGTAAAATAAGATACCGTCCAGGTGGCACAATGGCGAGTTCTGACTGGTTCAAAATCAAAATTAAAGGTAAACAAACCCACGGGGCAAGTCCTTGGCAGGGGGTTGATCCCATCGTAACGGCATCGCAAGTGGTGATGGGTTTGCAGACAATTGTCAGCAGAAATGCCCCATTGACAGAATCGGCGGCGGTGGTAACGGTTGGGCAAATCACGGGAGGTGTGAGGAGTAATATTATTCCCGAAGAGGTTAATATGAATGGTACAATTCGCACGCTTGACCCTGATGTTCAAACTTTGATTCATGCCCGTATTGCTCAAGTAGCCACTAATATTGCCCAAAGTGCAGGGGCTACTGCGGAGGTGAAAATTACTAATATGTGTCCTATCACGTTCAATGACATAGCTTTGACGGATAAAATGATACCAACTTTGGAAGGCGTGGCTGGTAAAGAAAATGTCTCAATTACGCCAGCGGCAACGGGTGCCGAGGACTTTGCTTTCTTTCAACAAAAAGTGCCTGGTTTGTTCTTTTTCTTGGGTGGGGCTCCCAAAGGAAAACCTGAAAATGCCACCGCCCCACACCACACACCTGATTTTTATATTGACGAAGGTGGCTTTGTATTGGGTATGAAATCAATGGCGAGTTTGGTGGTGGATTATATGGAGAAATAGAAATTAGAAGATAGAGGTCAGATTTTAGAGAATAGAAGTTAGAAAATAATCACTTTTAGTATTTACACTAAAAAAGATCAGAAAACAGAAACAGATTATAAAATCTGAACTCCATTCGCTGACCTTCATTCTCTAAAATCTGACCTCTATTCTCTAAAATCTGACTTCTAATATTTTCTAACTCTTTTTTTACGAACTACCCTTTTTTTGGCTGGCTTCGCTGTTCCATCAGTATTCACATCATCTCCACCACTGGTTCTCATTTGCTTGATTCTTTCTTCCAAATCCACAATTACCCTTGCCGACATTTCACGGCTCGCATCGTTGGCTTCGTTCAAAGATTTGTAAGCAGACCCCAATTTATCGTAATCAGAAGTCAGTTCACCATATCGCTTGCTCAACGATTCAAAATTATCTTTCCCTTCTTCTTGACACTTCACGTAGTCTTCGTTTTTACGCTTGAATTGGCTTTCCATACTGAAACGGTAGCTACTCAGCTCGGCATTTTCTTGACGTTCTTTGGTAATTTGGGCCTCCAAACGACGAGCTTGGTCTTGAAGGTCGGTTATTTGTTTGGTATCCGTACAGCTACTCAAAAAAGCAAGCATCGCAAAAGACAAAAGTGTGGATAATTTTTTCATGGATTCAATGTAATTTATGGATTTGGGGATTATTTTAATGTAATTTATCAATTTTTTTGGTAGAAATCAAAATTACACCTTTTTTTCCTTTTTCTCCGTATTTTTTTCGGGCAATTTCTTGGTTCATGACTTCTAAACTTTCAATATCTTCGGGTTTGATATTCTTGTGCAAAAAACCTGAATCTACTTCTTTCCCATCAATGACGTAAAGGGCATTACTTGGAAAATCCACAGATGGCGTGCATCTTTCAACTTTGGGTAAATTTCTCACAGATGGTTCTACGCTATAATTTTGGGAATTTACTGTCACGTATGATTTTTCTAAAACCATCAAATCATACATTCCGTTTCGGGCCTGTTCGCCATACTTACCTTTCATCAATTCGCCGTCTTCGGGTTTCCAATAACTTAAACTTACCAAAGAATAAATAGAAAGATCTTCAAATTTATAATCAGTCGCAACAACCTTGCCATTTATCATATAAACAGGGCGTTTTTCAGCCGAGGATTCTTGAGTCTGTTTCAATTCTTTAACGATGTTTTCTTTACAATAAAACCATTTGGTTTTTGGTTCAATCCAAACGCTACCGTCTGAGCGTAAGGTTGTTAAGGAACGGGAAAATAATAAGTGGATGAATTTTTAAATGTTATTTTTTGTGCCAATCAAGGCGATAAAACCGTGCGACGGTCGCCGCAGTTTAGCATCGCTAAATGAGGATTTAATCTGGGCGGCATTCCGCAACGTAGAGTGGTGCAAAAAAGGGCATTTAAAAAACGTCTACTTATTGTTTTTCAGTTCCTAATAAGTTTTCTGGATGATTTTTACCCTAAAATATTCGATTGGAGAACTTCCCGAAAGTAGAAACAACTTTCGGGAAGTAGCTTAGGGATTCACTTCCCGAAAGTTGCTTCTACTTTCGGGAAGTTGAAATAACTTATTAAACAGTGTACTTACAGACTTACGACTTTTTCCCTTCAATCATCTCAATGATTTCTTGTAATTCTTGGGTCGAAATTTTCTCATCTTTCACAAAAAAATTGACCATTTCCTTGTACGAATTTTTGAAATAATCCTGCACCACATTGCCCATGAAGGCTTTTTTGTATTCATCATCACTCACGGCGGGTTTATAAACATACACATTTCCATAACGTTTGGAACCGAGATAATTCTTCTTCTCCAAGTTTTTGATGATAGATGCCAACGTGGTGTAAGGCGGCTTAGGTTCAGATATTTCCTCCAAAAAATTACTAATGGTTGCCTCACCCAAACGCCAAATAATTAGCATCAAATCTTCTTCGGTTTTACTGAGTTTTTCTAACATTTTATTTACAGAAAATTATTTTATTTACGAAATTTTCGTAAATATAACTATAAATTGTAATTGGCAAATTTTTTTCAGAAATTTTAACATTTTTTTAGGGGATTTGCTCTGAAAATTGTCGTACATTTAAGCAATATTTCAAGGTGAAATGCGTTTTTTCTCATTGTAATCTTAAACTCCCCAGCGGGCTGAGGTATGAAAAAAATAATCCTTTTGGGCATCATTTCGAGTGGGATTTCACTAAATGCCATTGCACAATCGTCTGATATTCAGAAATCTATCGTTGTTACACCAACACTTTCAGTCCAAAATGTCGGTTGGCTCGAGAACGGAACTTTGGGGAGTGCCTCATTAAAAATTCAGACAAAATTTTCAAAAAGGATTAACTTATCGGTGGAAGGCGGAGCTTTCAAAAGTTTGGGAGAAACGAACCATGCTTTTAGTAATGGAGATGCTGTTTCTTCTTTTTCATGTGCCGCTTTTGGGCTTTTTGATAATAAAATAGGTAGTCCGACTTCAATATCTGGAAACACAGCTTCCACGTTGAGCATTCCAAAGACTTACCTTCAAGGCGGTTTTATCAATATTGATGCTGGTATTCCCATCAAATTAGGTGATAGTTCAAAGTTTGCGGTTGAGCCTTTTGTAGGGCTTGAAGGCAAAATGTGGAGTCGTTCGGCAGAATTTGGAACGGAAGGGAATACAACAGTTTTTGAAGAAAGATATAAGATGTTATCACCCTCTTTGGGAGCAAAACTGAATTATACCAGTAAATCAAAAGTAAAAGTAAGTCTTAGAGTATCAGCAAGTTATCCACTGATTTCTAAAATGAAAACGGATGAAAAGAATCTGACTTTGCCCAATACAGAAGTTGATTTAACCAAAATGCTTTCACCATCTATTGAGTTAGGTGCAAGAATAAAAAAAATTACGATAAAACTCCGTTATGAACGAATTAATTTTGGTACAACTGATACCGTAGGTAGTTATCGGATGCCATCATCAAGTGCCAATGTTTCAGGCGTTTCTATTGGTTATGATTTCTGAGAGTTTATAAGTAAATGAGTTAAAGGTTTATGAGTAAATACGCTTATTTCAAACTTCTTAACTCATAAATTTTCAACTCATAAACTGCTAACAACTAACCATTTATGAAAGACAAATCTCTTCCTCCCTTCGTCAAATCTTGGCGGCAATTATATTGGCTTGTGGTGGCAAATCTTATCTTGATGATTACCTTATTTTCCCTTTTTAGTAAATATTTCCAATAGTTCAATTCGCTGTTTCCAAACATCGAGCATCGAACAACGAATAACGAACATAATGACAAATATAGACTGGTTAGTTTTAGTGATTACTTTGGGGGGAATTGTGGGCTTTGGCTTTTGGAAAGGGCGGATTTCTGCCCAAAATATTGAAGGGTATTTATTGGCTGACCGTCAAATGCCTTGGTATCACGTTACGCTTTCAGTGATGGCTACGCAAGCCAGTGCCATCACGTTTTTGTCGGCTCCTGGGCAGGCATATACCGACGGAATGCGTTTTGTACAGTTCTATTTTGGGCTTCCTTTGGCAATGATTGTGTTGTCGGTAACGTTTATTCCGATGTTTAAGAAGATGAACGTTTATACGGCTTATGAGTTTTTGGAAGGGCGTTTTGACCTGAAAACCAGAGTATTAGCTTCATTACTATTTTTGATTCCACGGGCTTTGTCCACAGGTGTAACAATTGCTGCACCATCCATAATTCTCTCTGCTATTTTGGGTTGGAATTTGTATTGGACCAATATTGCAGTCGGCACAATCGTAACGATTTATTGTATGTTTGGTGGTTCAAAAACCATTTCTTATACCCAACTCCAGCAGATGTTTGTGGTGTTGATTGGAATGTTTTTGGCGGGGTATATGGTCGTACATCTTCTGCCCGCTGAAATGGGTTTTGTCGATACGTTGAAAGTAGCGGGAAAAATGGGGAAATTGAATGTAATTGATTGGGAATTAGACTTTAATAATCGTTATAATGTATGGTCGGGTCTGATTGGGGGTTTCTTCTTGCAATTATCCTATTTTGGCACTGACCAGTCGCAAGTGGGGCGTTATCTTTCGGGCGAATCGGTGGGCGAAAGTCGCTTGGGATTGTTGATGAATGGCATTTTCAAAATTCCGATGCAGTTTTTGATTTTGATGGTGGGAGCATTGGTTTTTGTGTTTTACCAATTCCATGAAGCACCTTTGTTTTTTAATCAAACGGAATTGCAAAAAGTGGAACAAACAGTTGAATATCAAAAGATTATGCGGAAAAATAAGATGGTTTTTGAACAGAAAAAAGTAGCTGTTGAAACCATGTTTACTGCCATGCAAGCCCTGGATGAAGCAAAAACTGAGGTTGAAAAAGTCAAAGTTTTAGAAGCCGACAAGCAAGCTAATACGCTAAGAACAGAAGTAAAAGATTTAATTAAAAAAACTGATAAATCTGCCGATGTGAACGATACAAACTATATTTTTCTGTCGTTTGTAACAAAATATTTGCCCAAAGGCTTGGTGGGTTTATTGATTGCCGTTATTCTTTTGGCTTCGATGGGGTCGATGGCTTCGGCTTTTAGTTCGCTCACGTCCAGTACGATTGTGGATATTTATCAACGCATGATTCACCCGCTTGATACTGAGCAACACTTTCTGAATGCTTCCAAAATTTCCACTTTGGGATGGGGAATTTTCTGTATTGTTGTAGCACAATTTACCGCTAATATTGGGAGTTTGATTGAAGCCGTAAATATCTTAGGCTCATGGTTTTACGGAACAATTTTGGGGGTATTTTTAGTAGCTTTCTACTTCAAATCCGTTAAAAGTAATGCCGTATTTTGGGCGGCTATCATTGCCGAAGGAATCGTAATTTATGCGTGGTGGATAGATTTAACGGCTTTTTTATGGTTAAATTTAATTGGTTGTGTGGCGGTAATTATAATTTCGGCGATTTTGAATTTGGGTTTTAGAAGAGATTTGAGGTAGTTTATAACAATAAAATTTAACAAAAATGAGATGTAACGCTTGTGGAAAATGTGTAGATAAGCATGAGAAAATGTATAATCCTACCATGTTGCTCGGTGAAAAACATTTTGCTATTCAACGACTTAATGCTCCTTTAATTTGTGAAGGTTGCAAGCCTCTATTCGAAAAAAAGCATAAGGAAATGAGACGAAATGGAATTGGAGTTTTTGTAATAATTGCTTTAATGATTGTTGGACTATTGATATTTAATTGGTTCAAACACAATTGATAATTTAAAATATCTAACCATGAAAATTTCCAACTTGGATATTGCAAAAAAAGTAATTTATAAGTACAAAAGAATTCTAATGGTAGGTAAAATTAATTCATATCACTTTAATAAACTCTACCAAAACCTCCTCTATCTTTTCTAATTTTCCCAAAACCTGAGGAGCAATACTTTGCCTAAACTCAATCTCCATAACACATTGATTATCAAATTGTTGATTCCTAATTTTTAGGTCAAAATCCTTCACCACCTTCATTACATCATTCATCTGCACGTAGGCAAAGGTGATTCGATAAACTTCATTGACTGTTTTTTCGATAATTTCTACCGATAAAATTGCCTCTTCCGTGGCGGATTTATAGGCATTGATTAAACCAGGAACGCCCAACAAAGTCCCGCCCCAATACCGCACGACGACTACCAAAACATTGGTGATTTCCTTGGATAAAAGTACATTCAAAATTGGGCGACCTGCCGAACCCGAAGGCTCACCATCATCGTTGATTCTGAAATGAGTTTTATCCATTCCCAAGCGATAGGCATAACAAAAATGAACCGCCTTAAAGTGTTCTTTTCGGAGTGGTTCAAGGTATTTTTTTAACTCGTTTTCATTTTCAAAAGGATAGACAAAAGCTAAGAATTTACTGCCTTTATCTTTGAATAAGCCCTCGGAAGGGGATTTTATGGTTTTGTATGTATCGTTCAATGTTATATGTTTCAATGATTTTAAGGGGAAATAAATCTCAAAATATTCTGTCAAAAATACTATTTTTTGAGTGCTGTATAATGAACTCATGTTCGTTTTTTATCCGATTATGATAAAAAAGGTTAGTAATCATGGCAATGTAGCTTCATACTTTTGTGGTATCTTTTGGTATAAAACTAAATAGACAATTGAAATGCAATTATTTAAGTCTCACTCGGCAATTATAGTGCTGGTATTTTCCGTACTCCTTTATGCTTGCAAAAGTACCGATACCTCCGTTACGCCAAGCACCGCAAGTATTACAGCAATTACCTGCGGAAGCACCATTTTTTCTGCCAATCCAGTTAATGGTACAGCTTTTACGGGTATAACAAGCGTTCCCTACACAGGTGGAAATGGCGTTGCGTATTCAGTGGGTTCAGCCGTTGCTTCCACGGGCGTAACAGGTTTAACGGCTACATTGGCAGCAGGAACATTAGCATCAGGGGCTGGGAATGCCACTTTTGCCATTACGGGAACGCCTGCTTCAGTAGGTATAGCCACTTTTGCTATTTCATTGGGCGGACAAAGTTGTAATTTGGCTTTGACAGTCAATGCTGCCACAACGACGGGCGGAGGGAGTACGGGAACGGTTTGGTCTTTTGAAACGGATCTTGCCAATATCGTTAAAGCTGCCGAAGCCTTCAAAGCTACCTTGAATGCTACGCAAGTTGCCTCACTTCAATACGCTTATACCAAAAGCCAGGCTCAATTATGGTCAAATTTACCCCAAAGTTTATACAGAAATCGAGTAGGTTTAGCCACAAGTACCTTTTCGGCAACGCAGTGGACGGCATTTTATAATTTATTGAAAGTCTCGACGGGCTTGGGAATAAACGAAGGAAACGAAGAATTTGTGGGTATTATTGACGCTGTGGTCGATGCAGTCGGGTATAATTATCAGAATGGGCAATCATCCGCACTCGGTTTGGCGAGATAGACAATCGGATTATGGGGGGAATTAATGCTCACATTAACCGCAGAGAGATGATTTCCTTTAATTTTCGGAGAATGAAGATGATGCGTTTGGCATCGTCTTCTTCTGATGAATCAAACGAATGACTAATAACATATTTATCACCCTCTAAAACACTAAAAAACCAAAATCGACCTTGCACGTAACACCCATAGATGGGCTTATTGTTATCATTTCGGGCTTGTCCAATCAACATTCCACCTAACATTTGCCCTACGGGATCGCCTGAGTATTTTTTCTCTCGCTTGTACTCATGCAGAAAAAAATAAGGAGTTTCAATTAATTCACCGATGCCTTTTGAGAGCATCATGTCTGATTTGCAGTTAAGAAAAACATCTCCGATAAATTCATTAATTTCTCGGTCATAATAAGTACGAATGGGGTCATCGAACCTTGCCAAAAAGATGATAAAACTGATGAATTGCATTTTTAGCTCCTCTTCATTCCACGAGTCGGCATTTTTTATAAGTTTTTTTAGGCTTTCACCAAGTAAAGCCATATCCATTTCTGATAATGAACCAGTAGCACCGAGCCACTCTTTTAACAAAGGGGTTTCATCAAAAAGGCGAGTAAGCCCAAAAGTTCTCACCAAAATTGGTTCTATAAGTTCTAATGATTTTTTTCCTTTCTTTGTCATTGCCTTCAAGTTTTTACAAATATACAATGAAACGTATTAGATTATTTTATGTCGTGTTTTTTTACTCTTTCTCTGGGGGTATGAGAGGCTGTTCGCCCACCCAATGCCCAATTCGGTCGTAGTCCTAAATACCCACGAAAAATATTATACAGGGCAAATTCAACTTCCTTTGGGCGAGTTGCAAACTGCTATTGGTTTGGGAGTAAATGACCATTCTGATAGATTGATAGAGCGTTTGGGTGATACTTTAAGGAAATATTTACTGCAACACATCCGCCCAAAATCATTTGAAGGCAAACCTTGGAATGTAACATTGGGGAAGATGAAATTGATTGAAACTAAAAGCCAACTCTCTGGTGATTACAAGGAATTAGTGATAGATTTTGAAATGTCTCCACCCCAAAATTATGACCTTCGTAATTTTTATTTTGACTATGACGTAATCCTTCACCAAGTGGCGAGCCATAAAACCTTAATTGCCGTTAAGCAAGATTGGCAACAAGGGATTGATTACATCGGAAGACGGTTCGCCGCCCGACAGCACGATGCAACAGGTGGGGGTAGTAGAATGGGATATTCGTAGTAATACTTTAAAACCTTTTCAAATCAGTTTGCAAGCGGGGAGTAATTGGGCGGGGTTCAAAAATATGGTTTCGTTAGGGATAAGTCATATTTGGGGAGGGTCAGACCATATTTTGTTTATTTTGACGTTATTGTTGCCCGCTATGCTTTTGGCAGAAAAAAAACGTTGGACTGCACTCAGTTGGACTGCACTCAGTTGGACTGAATTTGTGGGAATAAAATCGAGTGTAAAAAATTTACTAAAAATTGTAACGGCTTTTACCATTGGTCATTCTCTTACCTTATTATTAGGCTCGGTTCATTGGCTTAATTTACCGACAAAACCCATTGAGATTCTGATTGCTATTATGATTTTGATTTCTGCCTTTCACGCTTTTCGCCCCATTTATCCAAAAAAAGAAGTCTTGATTGCAGGTGGTTTTGGGTTGATTCACGGCTTGGCATTTGCCGAAACTTTGACCAATTTAGACCTGACTACGAAGCAAATGGCTTTGAGTATTTTGGGGTTCAATGTGGGGATAGAGTTGATGTAATTATTGATAATATTATTGGTATTTCCCGTTCTCATTTTATTGAGCAAAACCCGCTATTATCCTCAAATCAGGCAAATTGGGGCAATTATTATGATGATTTTAGCCTTCGCTTGGATGGTGGAACGCATACAGGAGGAACCTAATTTTATTACGGAGTTATTGACTTAAACTTTGGATAATAGCTATTTGAAAATGATTTTTTGGGGAAACAAAAACGGGGCTACGACAAAATATTTTGTCATAGCCCCTTTTCTATTTATTCCTTCTATATTAATACTTAAACACTTTTCCTCCAGCCATTACTTCCTGCGTTTTCTCATCAAAAGTTACTCTTTGACCAGTTCTGTAAGCTGCATTCGACATAATCGTAGCGATTGAATGTTGATAACCAGCTTCAATTGGAGCATTTGGCGTTTTGCGAGAACGAATACAATCCATCCAGTTTTTGATATGAGCCGTTGTCAAAGCATCGTAACCTGTGTTGGCATTTGTTTCAATTTTAGTTACTTCACTCAACTTTATTTTTTCCAGCAAATTTGGTTTCATGCCCATTGCAGCGGCTTCACGTTCGCCCAAACCACCCGTAGGCGAAATCTCGTTGGTGTCCAAATTTATCATTCCACCGTTTGAGTAGTATAATTCTTTTGTTTCACCCGCTCCGTTAGAAAAACGGCTTGTAAACTGTACCTGGAAGCCTTTGGTCATATCATCCAAAGGACCATAATCGAAAACTACGGTCATTGTATCGGCATTTGTACGACCGTCTTGCCACTGATAAATTCCTCCGTTGGCAACGGCACTGCGTGGGTGTGGCAAGCCCGAAAACCAGTGAACTGTATCAATTTGGTGCGACATCCATTGCCCAGGAATTCCCGAAGAATAGGGCCAGAAAAGTCTGTATTCCAAGAACTTACGTGGGTCAAAAGTATCGGCAGGGCGGTTTATCAAAAAGCGTTTCCAGTCAATATCTGATTCTTTTAAATCTTTGGTCAAAGCAGGTCTTCTCCAACGTCCAGGTTGGTTTACGTTCCACACTAATTCTACCATCACGATTGGTCCAAATTTACCTGATTTGATAAAATCTTCCGCTGCAAAATAGTTAGATCCACTTCGTCTTTGTGAACCAATTTGTACAATTTTACCCGAAGATTTCACCGCTTTTAAAACGGCACGATTGTCTTCCATCGTTTCGGCAAGAGGCTTTTCTGCATATACATCACAACCCGCCCGCACGGCTTCCATCGTGTGAACAGCGTGTTGAAAATCTGCGGTGGAAAGCATTACCGCATCCACAGATTTTGATGCGTAAAGTTCGTCATTATTACGAAAAACTTTTACATCAGAGCCTAACTCCTTGTCGATGAATGCTTTACCTTCGTCTCTACGGCGATTCCAAATATCTGAAACACCCACCATCTCAAAATTCATTTCTTTCTGAAACTGTTTGAAAGGCGGAATATGCGAAGCCTTAAAACGGTCTGAAAAACCGACACAGGCAACCCGCACACGGTCATTTGAGCCAATGATTTTAGCGTAAGATTTCGCAGAAAAGCCAGAGGCTATTCCTGCTATAATCGTACTTTTTACAAATTCTCTTCGTGTTGTCATGGTATAATAAGAATTTTTATGTTGATTTTATTTGGGACTAAAATTAGTTTATTAGATTTGTACTAAATCAAAGAATTAGAAAATGACGGCAACGCTGAAACAACTAAATGTATTGGTTTCTGAATTATCACCCGTTCAGAAAGCTCAACTACTTTATCGTATTTCCCAAGATTTGGGTTACATATTCTCAGGCATTGAAAAAACAGTTAATGTATGTGGTGGCAGTGCTTGCATCATACGCACTCGCATACCCGTGTGGACATTAGTTTCTTTTAAAAAAATGGGAATGAACGATACAACACTTTTAACTTCATATCCTTCATTGAGACAACAAGATTTGGATAATGCTTGGGCATATTACAAAACTAAAAAGCACGAGATTGATATTGATATTCAAGAAAATCAATACCCCAATCCATCACCAGATTTAAACAAAGCGTAACCTTTTGGCTTCATAAAACCTGGTACGTCAGATTGATTTTCCATTACTGCTTTTCTGGATATTGGCGTACTAAATGGCATTTTTCCCGTTGGATTATACGCTCCCGTTACCACATCTAAAATGGCATCGGTTGTTGTGCCAAAAGTTGCCAAAACCGTTTTTACGTTCGGATTGTCCACTTCATCAATCACCCACGGACTTGTATAATTGATAATCATTACCGTTGGTTTATGATAGGTTGTTTCGTTTACGTGTCCTACGTCAATTTTATTTTTTGATAATTGCATTTCAATTGGGCTTCCATTTGAACTAAACAAACTTCCTCCGTTTGGAGTCAGCCAAAGAATAACTACATCAGCTTCTTCCTTTGTGGCTACAAACTCCAAATTCCACTTATTAACCTCTGGTTTGAAAGTTTTTGCGGGTGCTTTTGTCTTACCATTATCAAAATAAGTCTCAAAATACACCTTTGTCTTTGGAGCCATCGGCAATAATTTCGCATCGTTTCTCAGCAACACAATTGATTTACGCATCGCCAAATTTCCTTTTTCTTGATACGCTGGATTGCCAACCATTTTCACGGCTGCATCAACGTCCACGTAAGGATTTTCAAACAAACCCAAATCAAATTTTTCTTTCAACAATCGAGCAACCGATTCATTAATTCTTGTCTCTGAAACCAATCCTGTTTTCACGGTTTCGAGTAACATAGCAGGGTCTGCACTGCCCGAGAAAATATCTACGCCAGCATCTATCGCTTTTTGGTAACGTTGCAAAATCGTCAAATTTTCAACGCCCCAAGGCATCATATCGATTGGTCCCGTATCTGAATTGATGATTCCTTTAAAGCCCAGTTGCTTTCTCAACAAATCTTGAATAATGGCTTTGTTGTATGAAAAACCAACTTCTTCCATATTTTTATCCTTCGGGGCTGAATAATAAGGCATGATGGAAGACGTACCTGCGTTGATGGCGGCAATAAATGGTTTTAAGTGATAATCAAACATTCCGCCTGGGTAATGGGCATTTTTCCCCCACTCAAAATGAGAGTCTTGTCCGCCTACTTGTGGTCCTCCGCCTGGGAAATGTTTAGTAGTCATTGCCACCGAGTTTTTGCCCAATTTATCACCTTGAAAACCCAAAACTATTTCCCGAATCATACTGGATGCCCAGTCGGCATCTTCGCCAAAAGTGCCTTCAATTCGTTGCCAACGTGGTTCTGTTGATAAATCAGCCATGTACATATACCCTTTTCTAATTCCTACGGAAGTCCATTCTTTGGCGGCAATTTCGGCAAATTCACGAGTGAGTTTTAAGTCTTTCATGGCAGATAAACCCAATTCTCCTGGCCATTTTGAGAAAACCGTCGTGCCTACACTCAAACCAATTGAAGCATCAGCCGTGATATGATTTCGTGGGTTTGAGGCAATAATGGCAGGGATACCTAAACGTGAAGTTTCGCACAAGGCTTGCAAATTATTTGACCATTCCGCCAAAATTTTCGCACTCGTATTAGCTCTCAGAATAAAGTGACGAAGATTATAATTCATCACCCCCTTCGTAGTTCCTGCGGCTCCCATGGTAGGAACTGGCAGGGGCTTACGGGTAAACATATTGACGGGTTGAAGTAAATCTTCTTCATTAAATCCACTCGAAATTTCTGTTTTCGGAGCATTTTGTTGAAACGAAAAATCACCCGCCAAACGGCTCGTGCTGATGAGCATGAACCCAACTTTCTCCTCAATAGTCATTTGAGCAATCAAATCTTGAATTCTTGCTTCTTGTGGTAAACGCCAATCTTCGTATTTATCAAGTTTGCCGTTTTTATTCAAGTCTTTAAACTCTAATCCATTCTTTTTCAGAACCTTAACCGAGCGAAAGCCCAAGGGTACTTGCATGGTTTTCTGAGCATTTAACTCAAATGTTAGCAGGCTTAATATCAATATTATATTTTTTACTTTCATTTTTTAACAATATTTAAAATTGAGTGATATGCACGGATTGAAACTTGTGTTACTTCAATTCTCTAATCTTCAAGTTCTTGAACGATACATTATTACCGTGGTCTTGCAAAAGGATGTTTCCTTTGTCGCCAGCTCCGAAACCGTTATAGTCTTTGTATTTGCTGCGAGCAACCAAGGCATTGAAAATATTGCTTTTACGCTCGTATTCAAGCACTTTGAATCCGTTTAACCAATGCTGAACTGTATTATTGGGCAATGCCACGATACGTCCTTGATTCCATTCACCGATTTTTTTGATAAAACGCTTATCCATTTTCAAATCTTTATCAATTTTATAGGAAGGAATCAAATCATACAAACTTGCCAAAGTACGGTTTCCAACAACTCCCATTTTAGCGTCGGGATGCTTTTCATCATCCAGAACTTGAAACTCTAAACCGATACCAGATTTTCCTCCCGAATCAAAGGCTTCATTGACAAAATATTTTACACCCGAATTTGCTCCGTCTGTCAGTTTAAATTCAAACGTCATTTCAAATGCTCCAAACTGTTGGTCGGTAACAATATCATTACCTGTTTCAGACCCATCCGAAGGACTCACATTAATCACACCATCTATAACTGACCAGTGTTGTTTGGGCATTTCAGTGCCATGAACGGCACGCCACCCTGTGAAATCTTTACCGTTGAAAAGCATTTTGAAACCTTGTGCTTTTTCTTGTTCCGACAGATTATTCAACACTAAATTCACCACGGGGCAATTATCCAGCGGACTTGGTTTTAGGTTTTCAGTCTGAATTCTAATATTTTTCCAACGAATTTTCATCCCTTCTTTCATTGTTCCGTAGATTGAGTGAACTTGCAGGGCAATAAACCCTTTGGCGGTCATGTCGTCAATCAAATGAGCTGTTGGTACGCCGTCGATAAAGGTACGAATAGTGCTTCCGATGGCTTCAATGCGGTATTTATTCCATTCTCCTACGGGTTTGAAAGCCTTTTTACCTTCGGGATTATTAATAGGAATATATAACCAGTCACGGCGACCTTCGTCATAAATTGCACCCGACCAAGCCCTTGGAGACGGATCAACTTCCATCTGATAGCCATGTACCCGTCCGTCTTGATAATCAGGTTTTGATAGACTACGGAACTGCACGCCACCGTTCATGGCATCGTCAAGTTTTAAATCTAATTCAAGAATAAAATCACCATATTCTTGTTCAGTTGCTAAGAAAGAATTGGGTGTATCTTTTACGGTTGTTCCCACAATTTCACCGTTTTTGGCTTCATAAAGGGCTTTTCCGCCCAATTGTTTCCAGCCTTTTAGGGTTTTTCCATCAAAAAGATTTGTCCAGCGACCTGTGTCTTTTTGGGCAAAAGTTGAAAAAGAAGTCATGAGAAATAATAATAAACCAAGGAATTTATATTTCATGATTTTCTTGAAATTAGTTTGAAAATAAAAGGCAAATAAATTGCTTTTATACTTGAATTGAGAATTAATATGGATTTATTTTGGAGGATAAATGAGCTTTTATTTCCTCAAAACCTTCCCTAAAAATTTATCAATATACCTTACCGTTGGTTCAAACCAAGGATTAAATAAACAAAACGAGTGGGGGGCATCTGGAAAGGTATGTACTTCGGAATATATTTTATAATTATCCAAAATTTTGATATAATCGGTACGCCCTGCGTGCATTCGGTCTTCACGACTATTCAAAAATAAGGTTGGGGGAGTTTGAGCATTTGTATAAGTCAAAGCCGAGGCTTCTCTCCAAATTTCAGGATTTTCCGTTTTTGAATACCCAAACCAATACGTGGCGGCGGAGGTTCTTTTGCTATCATCGCCCTCGCCAGATTCGGGGTGAATAAACGCCAAAATACCGTCAATATCCACAATGGCATTCACTTTTGAGGAATGCCCGAGTGTACCAATATTTCCTTCTAATTTCGGATTATCGCCCGTACAACCCAATAATGCGGATAATTGTCCCCCCGCTGAAAAGCCAAGCGTTGCAATTTTATTGGTATCTAAATTGTATTTTTTAGCATTGGCACGCATCCATCGCAAAGCCGCTTTTAGGTCATGCACACCCGCAGGAAATAGGGCTTCCGTAGAAAGTCGATATTCGGGCGTGAAACATACATAGCCCAAATTTGCCAAATGCTGTGCCAATGGAATATGCTGGGTTTTGTTGCCCGTTCGCCAACCGCCCCCGTGAATAATCATGATGGCAGGACGACTTTTTTTAGGCTCTTTTTTCAAAAAAAATGCATCTAATTTCAAGGCTCTTTCTCCAATATTTGCGTAAGTAATATTCCTTTCTTCCGCAACTGAGGGGTTTTTTTTATCCAAAACCCAACCGATTTGAACATTGGGCAATGCCTTTTTAATATCGGAATAAGCCTTGTAAGTTGTGTATGAAGTATCAGGTTTATTGGTAATTCCGTTAAGGGATTGTGCCATTATTGGGCTGGTAAAAAGGAGCGATAAAGCGATTATAAATTTGTTTTTCATGCCCAAAAAAGTGGGTATGAGTGAATTTATACTTGATTCCCAAATCGCAAATTGTTAGCTTTATTGATTCATCATCAAAACCTTCCCGAAACCATGCGAAAAGCCCTAATCTTATTGTTTTTTCCCCTTTCTATTTTTGCCCAAAAACTCAATCAGACCGATTTGCTTCGTTGTCAAAAACAAGCCAAAAATGTCGAAATTATCCGTGATACTTGGGGAGTTCCGCACATTTACGGCAAGACCGATGCTGATGCAGTTTTTGGGTTATTATACGCTCAATGTGAAGATGATTTTCAAAGAGTAGAAATGAATTATATCGAAAAATTAGGACGTTTGGCGGAGGTAAATGGACAGAAAGATTTGTATAATGACTTACAAATCAGACTACTGATTGATTCGGCTGATGCTATTGACGATTACAAAAAAGCCGAACCGTGGTTGAAAAAACTCTTAAACGCATACTCCGATGGTATTAATTTTTACCTCCATACGCATCCCCAAACTAAGCCAAGATTACTGACAAATTTCAAACCTTGGTATCCACTTTTATGGACGGATGGTAGCATTGGAGCAATTTCTACGGCGGATATTTCTAATAATGAAATTAAGAATTTTTATTCGGAAGAACAGAAGTTTACGAACACCTCACCCCGAAGCGTCGGTCGTCCCAACTCCCTCCCCCGTGGAGAGGGGGAGATATTGGCATTGCTTGCCCCTCTCTCCACGGGAGAGGGGCTGGGGGTGAGGTCTGACCCCGAACTCCAAACGGGTTCAAATGGCTTTGCTTTTGCCCCATCAATTACGGCTTCGGGTAAATCCATTTTATACATTAATCCTCATGTAACTTTCTATTTCAGACCCGAAGTTCAAGTCAGTAGTGAAGAAGGCTTGAATGCTTACGGAGCCGTTACTTGGGGTCAAATGTTTGTTTATCAAGGGTTTAATCAATATTGTGGTTGGATGCACACGTCAAGTAATGTGGATGTAGCGGATATGTACGCCGAAAAAATTGTGAAAAAAGGCAACAAAATTTTCTATGAATATGAAGGTAAATTACGCCCCGTTATTCATAAGAAAATCACGATTAAATACCTTGAAAATGATATTCTGAAAGATAAAAATATCACAACTTATTACACCCATCACGGACCAGTAATGGCAAAAAGAGACGGCAAATGGATTAGTTTAAAATCTTGTAATCGTTCGATGACGAGTTTAATTCAGTCGTGGAAACGGACGAAAGCGAAGGGTTTTGAGGATTATAAAAAAGTGATGGAGTTGAAAGCAAATACTTCAAACAATACAGTTTTTGCGGATAATAAAGGAAATATCGCTTATTGGCACGGCAATTATGTTCCGATTAGAGATACGAAATATGATTGGGGAAAAGTGGTTGATGGCACAACCGCCGCAACGGAATGGAAAGGTCTGCACGCCGTGGATGAAACCGTGCATAGCTATAACCCCGTAAATGGTTGGTTACAAAATTGCAATTCTACGCCCTACACGGTGGCAGGAAAAGACAGTCCGAAGAAATCGGATTATCGCCCTTATATGGCTCCCGATGGTGAAAATTTTAGAGGATTAAATGCTGTTCGGGTATTAGGTTCTCAGAAAGATTATACGATTGATAGAGTCATAAAATCGGGCTACGACACTTATTTGACCGCTTTTGAGATACTTGTTCCTGCAATGGTGGCAGCTTACGAGAGAAACGTCCAACCCCAAGATTCTTTATATGCTTTATTGAAAGAACCGATTTTTACCTTGAAAAATTGGGATTTTAGAGCTTCCGAGAGTTCAGTTGCTACGACCTTGGCAATTGAAACGGCTCAGAAAATTGGCTCAAAAATCACTCGTGTGTATGTGGAAGAAGGCGAACTCGACCAAGTGGAAAGTACCCGAAGATTTGCGGCAAACGCCACGCCAACGGAGCTTTTACTGCCACTTTTGAAAACGGTGAATGAATTAAAAACTAAATTTGGCAAATGGGAAATGCCCTGGGGAGAACTCAATCGTTTTCAGCGAATATCGAACGATTTAATCGAGAAACATGACGACACCCAAGTTAGCATTCCTTTGGGTTTTGCCTCAGCACTTTGGGGATGTTTGCCTTCGGTGAATAGTAGATATTTTGAAGGCACAAAATTGCGATATGGCGTAGGTGGAAATAGTTTCGTTTGTGCCGTGGAATTTGGCGAAAAAATCAAAGCAAAATCCATTTTGGCAGGGGGCGAAAGTGGCGATAAAAACTCAAAACATTTCTCCGACCAAGCCACGATGTATTCGCAAGGGAAGTTTAAGGATGTTTTGTTTTATCGGGAAGATGTTTTGAAGAATGTGGAGAGGAGGTATGTGCCTGGGGAGTAAATATCATACAAAGGAAGGCTTCGCTCAAAGCGAAGTCTTCCTTAAAAGGCGCATAGTTTTAAAATTGGCACGATTTACTCCATCATCATCAAAGCCACGTAAGTTTCGATGCCCTCCCAAAGATTCTTGATTCTAATATTCTCATTTTCAGCGTGTTGATTGTTGTCGTGATTGGCAATTGGCACGGTGATGGTGGAGGTTTTGAGAATTTTATCGAAAACATAAAGCGGTAAACTTCCGCCCATGCTTGGCATTAAAACAATCTTTTCTTTTATCGTTGATTGCACGGCTTTTATCACATTTTGGGCAATCGGTAAATCCATGCGAGTGCGTTGGGCGTTGTAACCTTGCTTGGCAATTACCCGAGCGATGAGCGGATATTTCAAGCGTTCTTCATCGGTAATGCTCTCATTTTGAGACACATAATACCCCTGCGAACGAATATGCTCAATCACTTTCTGGACTTGTCGTTGGGCATCATCCCCCAAAACCAACCGCAAATCTAAGGCGGCCGTGGCGGAAGTTGGAATAACATTTGCTGCCATTCTGCCCACGTTGGCACTCAATAAACCGCTCACATTTAAGGACGGCTCACTGATTAATTCCGCCAAAGATTGTCCGCCGCCTTCTGCCTGAACAAATCCCAATTCTTCTCGCATTTGGTCTTCCACGGGTGGGATATTTTTCAAGGCGGTTTTCTCGGATTCCGTCAGTGGCGTAACATCATCATAGAAACCTTTGATCAAAACTCGACCGTTATCGTCCTTCATGGAAGCCAATAATTTGGATAACAACATCCCAGGATTGGGTGCCCAATTGCCGTAATGTCCGCTGTGCAAAGGGCGTTTGGAGGCAAACACTTTCACTTCCATATTCACATCGCCCCGCACCCCAAAAACCACCTGTTTTCTGCCCGATTGATGGACGGGACCATCGCAAATTATCCACAAATCGGATTTTAATTTTTCTTGGTGTTTATCCAAAATTTCCGCCAAATGCGTTGAACCCGCTTCTTCTTCGCCTTCAAAGAAAAACTTGAAATTGATGGAAGGAATCATACCCGTTTTTACCAAAGTTTTATACGCCGTAAGTATGGCAAATACGCCCGCCTTATCATCTGAGGCACTTCTGCCGTAAATTCGCCATTCGGGATTGATGGCTTCGCTCGATTTTGGGAAAGGAATTATCTTACCATTTTTCTCCAAAGAAGCATCCAAAAATACGGCTTCAAAAGGTTTTATGCCTTCCGCCCATTGGTTGGGATTGACGGGCTGACCATCGTAATGGGCATAAAAAATGACGGTTTTTTTGGCATTGGGCGTATTGATTTCTCCGAAAATGGCGGGTGGAACACCTTTGGTTTTTCCGTCTAAAAATTGCGGTTTGATGCCATTATTTTCCATCATTTTGGCAATGTAGGCGGCTGTTTTTTGAATACCGACCGTATCATAAACCACGTTTGGAATCGACAGTAAACCCATAAATTCCTGCAATAATTGGTGTTCGTTGGCTTTGCGATACGTTTGGGTTTTTTCTTGAACGGTATTTTGCCCGAAAGTGAGGATTTGAGCAAAAATTAGGGCTGTGAGGAGGAAAGTTTTTTTCATAGAATTGGGGTGATGTTTTCACAAATATAGAGAACTGGGTGGATTTAAAGCAAAAAGACTGGTAACTATTTTGTCCAAGAAGAATGTCCTTACTTACCTATTTTACAAACTTAATGCCCAAAACTGGTCGTAGGTTTAGCGAAGCGTTCCTACGACCTACAATTACGCAGAGCGTCTCGCTCGTTCTGTGAAAATCACAAGGTTCGATACCAGATGTTTCCAAAACTGGTCGTAGGTTTAGCGAAGCGTTCCTACGACCAGTTGGTTTATTTTCAAATCATAAGTGCTTGATAATCAAACCTAACAGATTTTTAAAACCTGTTAGGTTTAACATAAACTAATTATGAATGTGTACTTACGACACTGGCAATGTATGTAATGTATTCATGGAACGAGCGAGACGCTCTATTCGATTATGGGTCGTAGGAACGCTTCGCTAAACCTACGACCAGACCCAGCAAATAGCAAGAGATGGCGTAGGAATGTCCATTCGGGTAGTTTGTTCATGGATTATTATTTTTATGCGTTTTCTTCTTTTTCAAAAATGTGTAATGTGCCTTCGCTGTCGTGAATATACAGCTTGTTACCGTCTGATATTGGGGCTTTGGTTAATGCCCAAAAGTCTCGTTGGTTTTGTTTGCCAAGATGCTCCGACCACTCTACTTCGAGCGTTTTACGGTTGAGTACGCCCACCCACTGGGCAAAACCTGCATCCCTGCCTTGATTGCCCACGAAGTAACAGTAATCATCATCGAGGCTACTGACACTAAAAGCCCAATCCGTGTAAGGATTGCCTGTATCAAAACTCTTTTGGCGAATTACTTGGCAAGTTGCCAAATCAAATTCTAAATAATCACGGTCTTTTAAAAAAGTAACTCGCCCGTGAATTGCCTCAAAATGAACCGCATTAGCCACTAAATTGGCATTTGAAACAGCGGGGTGTAAGTCATTGGAACGTATCCGTTGAAGCACTTGCCCAGTATCAAGTGCCAAACTCATCAACTCATCTGTACCCGTATAAATCCATAATTGATTGCCAAACACACCCAATACCGAACTGATATAAACACTCAAATCTACTTCCCAGTTGTAAGTACCTGTTTCGAGGTTGATGGATTTGAGCGTAGTATTGGTTGGTTGTTCAAATAATAAATTTCCATTTACTTCATGGGTAGGTAATGGTGAATTTATAAATATTGCCTTTCTTTCTTTGTAATCATAGAAAACGGTTTCTCTTATTTGATTGATTCTATTTCCTACATGTGTTCTGTAATTAGAAAACAGAATCTCGCCTAATCTATATTCTGGAAGTAGTAATTCCATTTTTTTATTTAGCAAGTCATATATTAAAATATCAGGTTTTTGATTATCATATACAATATTTTTACCGTCAAAAATGAATGTACCAATATCTTCCGCTAATAATTTATTGTCGATAAATAAATTACGCTTATCAATCTTTTTAACATACACTAGACAACTATTTTTTGCTTGAAATCTATAAATATTATTCAAGCTGAAATTTATCTTGAACATATTTATCTTGATTTTATAAAGCCATAAACTTTATTGTTACTTGTTGATTTTATTAAATCTAAAAATTCATCTTTTGCATCTGCCTCAATTGTGATAGTTCCAAATATATTACTTCTCAACCCAGCATTCCCCCAAATAGCCTCAAACACTTTTACGCCTTGTGGGGATAGTGTTTTTGTGGTTACAGTTGGTTCGTTACATTTATCACAAAACAGATTTTGAAAGGCGGTTTTTATGTTGCCTTCACTTTGCAATCTTACATTAAAGATATACTCCAAAGTAGGTTTGGCAGGGTCTATAGGGCTACCCATGTCAGTAGTTTCGGGTGCTTTGAGGTATGCTAAAAATTGGTCAAATTCGGTTCCCCAATTACGCTTTGCTATTTTGTCCTCAATTTGATCACTTCCATAACTTTTATATTCTTTGTAGCCATTGCCAAGACTACCTTTTAGTTTAAGATCATATTGTCTGGTATTACTGGTAATGGTTTTATCAATACCTAATATATTGGCATTAGTAAGGTTTAAATTAATTCTCATATCAGAGAGTTGATGATGATGCCCTTGCTGAAATGAAAAATTCCAGCCGTTGTTGGTGTTTTTTCCACCAACAACACGAGCGTCAGCAACTCGCCAACTATAAAAATTAGAGTTTATCTTGTTGATATTTAAGGCTTTATCCATATAAATTAATTTTATATTATCGAACTTGGTGCTTGCTTTTGCACGTGTTGTTGGTGTGGAACACGCAACAACGGCACTCGTAGTTCATTTCTAAAATGAAAAATTCCGTAAAATCTCATCTAACAATCCTCCAAATAATGGGTCAAAAATCCAAAATCATCAATCCCAAATTCATAAAACCGATAAGAAGAAAACCAGTAATCTTCAGGCTTCTTAGCTAATTGCCATTTATCCTGCAAAGGATTTGAATGAATGTATTTTAGTTTTTGATACACAATCTTCCGTGAGTATAAGTCCACACTCAAAGGATTACGTTCCCAAAACTGATATTTACGGTCTTTCAGATTTACCTCAAAATGCGATAAAACAGCAGGATGATTTATCTCCAAATCTTGCTTAATTTGTTGAGCAGTAAATTTTAGAAAATCACGTTGTACATCTTCTCGTTTGTGTTCTTCATTTATTCTCCAAACAATGTGAATGTGGTTTGGCATGATAACGAACCCGTAAACCTTAACTCGCTCATTTTTAACCAAGAAAGCCAAACTATCTACAATAATTTGCTTGTACTTATCAGGTTTGAGAAGTTTTTTCCACCATAAATTTGTGGCGGTGAAAAATTGAAGAAAGTTACGGTTCATGTTGAAATATTCAGTGGCTGTTGATAGAAATAACAAAAATCACTTATCATAACTCATTTTAAAACGACTCAAATCTGCCTTATATTTCCGCTTGCGAGTCAGTTCATGCTGATAAATTAATTGCCCCAAATTTTTCATAAATGGAAAACCGACGGTGTCATAATCGTATTTATCATCGTTAAAAATCTGGTCGTTATTACACAGTAAAACCGTGGTAAGCATAAATTCTACGCCCTTTTCAAAGTCCACGATGTAGGCATTATCCAACAAAAATCCGTAAGCATCACCCACTTTATTGAAGATTCTCATGTTGGGATTCACTACGTCATTTTTACCACTTCCATACATCAAAAATTTGCAGTAAGTCGGGTAAAATTCTATGGGGTCATATTTTGGATAGATGCTCTCCGTAGGCATTTGCGACATATATTTGTAGATAAACTTATAATCTTCATCCGTCAAATTAAAGCGTTTTTTTGCCTCAACGGCTTCTGGAAAAAGAATAGATTTCAAGATAGATTGTTGGTCGAGCAGAGGGTAAAAATTACGGTTACTAAAACTGTATGGCTCATTCACTAACGAATCGTCTTTCATGTAGCCTTTGCCGACCGTGATAGGCATTGATGATTCATAATTTTTCTGAGAAGTAACCATCGGTTGTTGATAAACCACTTCATTGCCATTCATGAATTTTATCGGGTTCGTCCTTTGATTTTGCTCCTTGTTCATGCCCACTTGCAAGCGGTGAAAAATGCGAGTATCGGCATAACCTTTCTTTCGCAAAGCATCATTAAAACCTTCTTGACCCATAAATTCATACAAACGATTAAAGGCATCATTATCCGAAACCATCAAGATTTTTTTGATATAATGAGCCACCGACGGCAAACCGTTTTCGGAAGTAGAATCTTTCATAACGGGCGTATGGCGTTCATATTCTGCCCCCGTGAGCATGATGTTTTCTTTGCTTAATCCTTTGATGCTGAGGTTATTAATCTTTTCCAAAGCCAAAGCCGTGGCGGGAAGTTTAACGGTACTGGCGGGATAAAAATATTCGGTATTATTGATTCTGTAACCGTGGGAAGTGAATTTGGGGCGATTCTTTTTGTCTCTATCAATCTGGGTGTAAAGGATTTGCAGCCGATATTTATCCGAATTATCCATCAATTCTTTAAACTGTTCGGGCTTGGTAGCCATGAGTTTTGGCAAGAAATCAGTATTGATTTTTTGGGCGTTTGAAATGTTCTGAATCATCAACAGAAGGATAGAAATAATTGTGAGTGTTATTGATTTCATAATGAAGACATTACCTTATTTTATTTGAAAAATATCTTCGTCAAAATAAGGAATATTTCTCAAATCATTTCCATTTCTCTAAGTAAAATGTAGCTCCAAACATAATAATTCTCGGCAATCTATCTGTAAAGGACTCTCGTTGTATTCCTTGGGAGATATTATTCATGTAGATGGTATTTACATCCAAAATATTTTTTGCCGTCAATGAAACTTTTAGCTTATTATTTTTTAAAAAGTATTGATACGCTGAAAAGTCCATTAAGGTGTAATTATTACTTTGTCCAAAAGAACTGACATTATTTATGAATTTTATGTTAAAATCAGTGTATAGTTTATCTTTCCAACTTTTATCTAATTTTAGATTCACTTCACTTTGCGTATTGGCATTGAAAACCCCATTTGGCCCAATTTTTTGTCCTGAATAAGTCTGAGTTAAATCAAGTTTTAAATCAAAGTTTGGATTAATTGTCCATTTCAAATTACCCGTTATAAAATGCGTAAAACTGTTTAATGGGTTTACGTTATCATTAATTGAAATAGCAGTTTTTTGCCAAACAAATGAACTAAGAATATAAAAACTTAACGGTTTGGTTCTATTAAATTGATACCAAAGAGCTGTGAGATTATAATTTTCACCATTGCCGAACTGGGAAAAACTATTATTGAAGAAATTGAGAGCATTTAAACTATTGGAAATGATTGTTTGATTCCGTCCAAATTCGTATTTGGAACTCAGAGAAAAATAATTGTTACTGAATGTACCTGAAAAATTTAAGTCTGAAACATATTTGGGATTATTCAGTAAGTTAGGATTTCCCACATTAATATTTTGTAAGTTAGAACTATCAGGAATGATTCTCAATTTATCAATTGATGGAAGTGTCTGAGAAAGATAATTTCTAAAAGATACTTTTACTGAGTTTTTGGTGCGATACTCAATAAAAGTATTAGGGTAAAATTCTTCATTTTCTAACATAATAGTCCTCGAATTAATGTCTGCAGTTCGAACACTCTGCCATTGCCAGTAAGTTGGACTGGTTATTAATGTAAGTTTACCTGTTTTATAGTAAAGAGAAAATTGATTAATGAACTGATTATCAACTATTTGAGCATCTGAAATACTGATAGATTTATTTTCTTTTTCGATATTTGGAAGAAGATTGAACCCTTGCTGATTTAGATTGTAATTATTATGCAAAAAATTAGTTTTTACTTCAATCAATAACCCTTTCGTAAATGGTTGAGAATAAACCCCTTGAAGATTAAATTGATTATTTATATTTTCACGATTAATCCTGTTTGAATTACTGAATTTTTGAGATAGAAAATTATAATTATTTATAAATCTCTGATTAAAGATTTCGTTTATCACTTCATGTTGTAAATATAAGGATGTAAAATTAGCGGGTTTTTTAAACCGATGTAACCATAGAAATTGCTGATTAAAAGACCATTCTTTACTGCTTTCGTTTTTGTTCCTTTCGTTTTCCCCTTCCGCCAAAATTTTACCAGATTCTGTTAATTTATTCTTTTGAATCTCGGAAAGTATATTTTGGTATTTATTGAAATTGAACGACTGATTGTAAGACAGCGTATTTCGTTGGTTATGAATATATTTTAAATTTAGTAATGAATTTATCTGAGTTCTTTCATCACCCACATTGTTTGAAGTATTTGAAAGTTGTGTGTAAGGGGGTAGTGGTTGAGAAATATTAATTGTTTTATTGATGTTTTGAGTATTATCATCAAACAGAACATTTCCCAAAACTTCAAGTTTAGGACTCGTTTTGCTGTAATTTGCCCCTCCATTGAATGAATTGAGGGTGCCAGTATTTATATTTCTGAGTAATAAATTGTCAGTTTGAGAATTTGGCGTTGAAAAAATACCATTAGGCATCGCCAAATCGACAACAGAATAAGCTCCTTTTACTCCTTTGAAGATTGATTTTTTCCTGAGTTCATTTCTGTCTTTTACGCTGATAGCCCTTTCGTAATAATTATTATTAGTAATGAAATAATTATTGAAATAATCAGGTGAAATTTTATTCGCCCGTGCTGTTGCTCCAAAAGCATTTGGTGTTCCTGCATTTCCATCAACTTCTCCATACCATCCATTTTGTCGGTTTTTTTTCAAGCGAATATCCATTGTTTTTCCCCCGTCTGCATCATCAGTGAGTTCCAACTGTCTAATCATATCTGCATTTATTGCCCCCAAAGTAGCTTTTATGTTCCCGCTAAATATCGGTTTCCCTTCAACCGTTATATTTTCAATATTCTTCCCAAGCACATTCAGCTGCCCCATCGCATTCATGGAAACACCAGGTAATTTATTCATTAACTCGGTGGCAGTGGCATGAGGACGAGTTTTAATACTGTCTGTCTTAATCACCAATGTATCACCATTCTGGTAAATTCGCTGATTGGAAACCACTTTTACTTCCTGCAATTGGATATTTTTCTCAATTATAGAAATATTAACAGTCAAACTTTTTAGGGAATCTATATTCACGTTAATTAACTGTGATTCAAAAGTTTCAGCTTCGAAGTAAAATTGAATGTTTTTTTGATTACTGGGAACAGCAAATTTCAAGCAAGTATCTGAGCGATAAACAGGAAATGTTTTTTTGAGGAATAATATTGTCCCTTTTAGATAAAAATTTCTGCCCGAGGCGGGCTTCAAACAAACGGTAAATATAGTATCTTGTTGAGCAGAGGATGAGTTAACGACAAAAGAAAATATGCAAAAGAATAGAATGATAATTTTCATAAATATTTTAGAGAAAAAGCGGATTTATCAAAATATTCTTAAAAATAGAAATTAATTATCAGTTTTAGCACCAACATTCACATTCAATCGTAATTATTAAAGTATCACCTTGAACCTCAACATCTGTAATTTCACAAAAACATACGCACACCTTGCTTATTGAACTAATTTTATCCTCGATAGCCGTTTGAGAGTTGCTATTTTTGGGAACTTTAAAACTAATTGATTTTACCACTTTTTTCAAAGTAGTTACCTTATTTACTGATACTGATTTCTCAGTATTAGAAATTGCGAACGACGAAAAAAAAGTAGTTGCAATTAGAGCGAGCATTAAAATTATTCTTTTCATTTTAGTAAAATTTAAAAGGTTTGTTAAAATTAAATGATGAATATTTTGATAAATCCGAGACAAATATATACATTAGCAAAAAAAAAACAAGTTAAACGCAAAATATTTTTCTTATGAAAAAGGTAATAACTCTATTAGCACTTATATTGTACTGTAATATCAGTACAAATGCTCAAAGTAAGGTTGTTGTGAATCCCACTGAATTTATTGGAAAGACAATTCTTAGTAAAATAGAAATCAAAAATAAAAAACTTGATGCTGAAAAAACAGAACTTGAAGTTGGAGCAGTTGGAAGTAAGTTATCGGTGGGTAAGGGCGTGCTGAGTGAGTCTATTTGGAGGACTATTTCTTTCTCCAATAAGAATGACCGTTTGATGGCAGAACGGAAAGTTAAACGAGTATTGAGACAAACCGCTTCAAAAATGGGTATCTCTACTTTTGATTCAGAAAATCGTTTTGAAAGAGACCCCATGGCAACTTCACAGGGGACAAATATTGACCCGTTTATTGATAAAGCTATTATTTCTGAGTTTGACTTGAAAAGCCTAAAATTCATAGAAAATTCTTCAAGTTCCACCAATTTTACTTCAATTTGGAAACCCAAAGTCCCGTTTTTAGAGAAAGACGAAGAAGTTGCGGGACTATTTATTTATCATCTTCCTGAAAAAATAACGGTAGGTGTCACGTGGACAGATTCAACAGAAACAGAATCTATCATAGAAAAAAGAAACTTTACAATTAAAGAAATTAGTAATGAAAAAATTATTGTTCAGTTTATAAATTCCAAAATACCTGGTAATAAACCAAATGAAAGTAAATCAAATAATAATGAAGTAAAAGGTTCTTTTGGAAGCTCTCTTTATGCAGGAGAAATGATTGTAGATTCTAAAAATGGATTTATTTACGAAATGAATTACAGACTTGAGTCCAGAGTAAAACTCAACCTGATGGGCAAGGAAACACGATTTGATGTAGATTCAGATGTAACAATAAAAAATGAAGTAAAGTAAACGTAACGGTTTTGTGCAATAAGTTTGTAGCCCTGTTTAAACGGAAGTCGTCCTTTGAAAGGACGATTTCCGTAAAATTGTCCTTCCCACCTTCTCCAAATCCTCTTTCGTATGCAAAGCACTGATAACCAGACGAGTAACGGGTTTATCATTTGCCGAAGGATAAGGAAAGCAAGCAGTCATTACGCCATTTTCTTTTAAATACCCAAAAAAACCTTCTTGATAAGTGCAATACGCAGGATAATTTTCTACGGAATCCAGAAAAGTATTTTGCGAGATTAGACCATTAAAATACTGAATATTCTCCAATAATTTTTGCTGTTGTTCTTGATAAAATTCCGTTGAGTTCACAAAGGCATCCAATAAAGCGGGCATCATCGGTGATGAACCCGCAAACATGGGCGTTTGGCGGATTTGGGCAATGGTTGCCGCATCCGAGAAAATCACACCGCCAGGCATGGCGAGGGCTTTGTTGAGGGAGGCGGTGATAATGACTTTTGTAGAACGGGATTGTATCCCGTTTATTACCCCCAAACTATGCGAAGCATCCACCACCACTGTAATATTTTTATCTTTCGGTAAGTCTTCAATCCATTGAAAATCAAAGGCTTCCACATACGGAGAACCAATGGCATCGGAACAAATGACGATATTTTCCTCGTCAGATTCTCGGATTTTCTGAGCAATAATTTTTGACCATTTGGTATAATTTAAACCTTTTTCCCAATCTCTTAAATCCAAAGAATTGCTTTGCCAAAGGGCGGGATGCGTTTTGGGGGCGTAATAAAAAGTAGCGTTTTGTTGTTGTAAAAAATGTGTAACCAATTGCCCCGCCCACATTCCCGAGGAAACAGTTAGAGCGGCTGGCATTTGGGCAAATTTGGCTAATGCTAATTCTGCTTTTTCAAAAATTTCTAAGCGAACCGAATTGTTCCGTGAACTCCCCCAAGACGTTCCGTAACGAGCAATTGCCCGAATAAAATTTTCTCTGAACCCCTGATGGTGAGCCATTCCCAAATAGGAAGTTCCACTAAACCAGAGGTATTCTTGGTTATCAATCGTGATGGTTCGTGAGGGAAGATGATTGGTTGTGTAAATCATTTTAAAATATTGTCTTTGAACCGTAAGGACGGGAAGATGCAAGATTAATATCTTGTGCGTTCTCCCGTCCTTGCGGTTATTTTATTTTATCGCAATCCAGCTCCCGTGCCATTTTCTTCCGCATAAATCACCTTACCAAAATCAATGGTGATGCCCGTGGAAACTTGGTCGTCCACCAAAAGGATTCCGTCCATATCAACATAATCCAACAATGGCAATAATTGTGCAATCGCCGAACAACCCACGTTTGATTCGGTCATACAGCCCACCATCACTTTCAAACCCAATTTACGGGCGTGTTCAATCATCCGTCTTGCGGGCGTGAGTCCCCCGCACTTCATGAGTTTGATGTTGATGATGTGAAAAAATCCGTAACAGCGAGCCACGTCCTCTTCCACAATACAACTTTCATCCGCCATGATGGGCAAAACTGATTCCGCAAAAACTCGTTTCATGCCTTCCCAATTGTCGGCTTTCATGGGTTGTTCGATGAACTCTACGCCTAATTCTTTCAAGGCAATGGCATTATTTAGCGTCTCTTCCACGCTCCAAGCCGTGTTGGCATCCACTCTGAAAACCGCATCGGTGTGTTTGCGGAGTTCTTGCACAATTTTAATATCATCTTTTGTTCCCAATTTGATTTTATACAAAGGAAACGGCACTTCCTGCATTTTTTCGACCATTTTCTGCACGGTATCAATACCGATGGTATAATCAGTGATAGGATTATTTGAAGCGTCTAAGTTCCAGAGTTTATACAAGGGTTGTCCTTTTTTCTTTGCCCAAAGGTCGTTGGCGGCAATGTCCAAAGCACACAAGGCAAAAGGATGGTCGTCTTTGAGGTGTGGGTACATATCTGCCCAAAATTGTTCTGGATTTTGGAGGTCATAATTTTCAATCAGCGGACGAATTGCCTCTAACTGAGCCATCATTTTTGCCATCGTTACGCCATAATAAGGTGTTTCGGTAGCTTCGCCAAAACCCCGAAAATCACCATCACGGAGTTCGACAATGAGGGTAGGTTGCACATCACGGGACTCGTGCGTAATGGTAAAAGTATGACGAAGTTTTAGCTTGAATTGATGAAGGATTAACTGCATTGATTGGTTTTATTTGTTTGGGTTGTAACACGGACTGCCAGTCCGTTTATGTATTTCATTTTTTGGGCTAAGATAGGGGGGGGGGGTAGAAAATTAATTATAAATAAAAAAAATAAAATATCAAGGGTTCACATTTTATTTTTATGCATCTTAAAACAGGCCCTAAAAATAAAAGTAAAAAAAGTAATAGGTTCAATGAAATTGATAAAATAAAAAAAAAATTTGGGAATTTTAAGTAGATCCCAAAGAATTATAAAAAAATTAAATTAAACAATAAAACTAAAAATATTTTATTTAAAAAGTTTCTACTGTTGGAAAGGTCTTATTTTTAATACTCCTTCACTTTAAAAATTTGAATCCTTGTTCCGTACTTATCGCCAACATATAGATATTTATCGTCATTTGAAAGAGCTATTTTATCTGCAAAGTGAAACTACCTCCATGGTCGGTGATTAAATAATAAAAAAATATCTTATTTAAAGTTTGGTAAAAAAATTTTATTATTTTTTATTTTTTTTTCTAGAAAATTCTTAATCTATTTTATTTATCACAAAGTTTTAGTAATATTTAAATTCCTCACCTTACCAACGTGTGACAGCAAGTGGATAAATAAATTTTATCCATAATTACCTGATAATCAAGGAATAATCTGCTTGCAAATTGCTGTCGCACGTTGGTACAGTGAAGACATTGACCACGGGAATAGGGTAACAAAAACCAAAATTCACCAAAATCTGTTACTTTCAAATAACAATTCAAAAATCATGGAAACATTAAGCATTGAACAAATAAAAGCTATTTATCCAGACGAATGGGTTTTGCTTGATTTGGATGGACAGGAAGCTACTAAAATCCAAAAAGGAATTGTTTTACTGCATGGTTTTTTTTTGGGGGAGGAAAAATTTTTTCCAAAACCAAACTCCCGAGTTAAAGACTATTTGGAATTATGTTATAAGAGTAGTGAAATTACCAATAATCACTTGACAACTATCTTATTTACAGGAACACAAAACCACAACCGTAAATGGCTCAACGCTACTCGTTTAGTCAATCATACTAATATTCGATTATAGATATTCATAATTTCCCCAAAATTCCCCAAAAAAAGTCGCTGAACATAATTCAGCGACTTTTTTATTACACCAAAGCAGATAATTCTCCCAACTTTACGGATATTCAAAAAAATATCAATAAATTCAGCAAAAATCTATGAAATCATGCAAGACGAACACTTTTTGAAATCTATTTTTAAAAATGAAAACTTTAAGCCCGACGATTTAGAGAAAATCTTGAGTCAATACCAAAAAATTGAATTTGCCAAAAATGATTATCTCGTGGAGGAAGGTTCTACGGCTAATTTCTACTACTTTCTCGAAAGCGGTTTTGCTCGCTCGTTTGCCATTGATTTGGAAGGAAACGACATCACTACCAAGTTTTTTAGTGCTTCGGATATTGTTATTGATTGGCATTCTTATTTTTTGAAAGCCAAATGCCGAGAGAATATTCAAGCCATTACGCCCTGTGTGGCGTGGAAAATCTCCTTTGAAAATTTTATGAAACTGTTTAGTATTGAAGCATTTAGAGACGTTGGTCGCACTCGGTTGGTCAATAATTATTTTGAACTCAAAAATCATTCCGTCTCCATCATCGCCGACCCTGCCCGAGACAGATATTTAAACCTACTAAAAGATAAGCCCGATATTGTTCAGAATGTCCCTTTGAAGCAAATTGCCACCTATCTGGGCATTACCGATACCTCACTGAGTAGAATCAGAAAAGAAATAACCGACAACAAATGAATACACTGAAAGAGTATTTTGTGCCAGAATGGGTTTCAATTTTATTTTTAATTGCCATTCCATTCCCCGTTTTCTTAATTGCTTTCTTAGCCCGCAAAGCCTCCCCAATCGCCAAAAAGAATAAAGTCTTTTACTCAATTCTTGGCTTCTTTGGCGTATATATGTTGTACGTTACTTTTGGGAGTTTAAACGGATTGTTCAGCAGGGTTTTCTTTCCGCCCATTGTTTTGCTTTATACCACTTTCCCTTTTGCTATATTTTTGTTTACGGTTGTCATTAATTTAGCCATTTTCAAGACCATTTTTCAAAATGCTACATTAGAAGATATGGTGAAAATCCATATTTTCAGATTGATTGGCGTATTCTTCGTGATTCTTGCTTATTACGAAACCTTACCAACCTTTTTTGCCCTTGTCGCAGGTTTTGGTGATATTATTTCTGCCATTGCCAGTATTTTTGTGGCAAAAGCCATCAAGAATAACAAACCCTACGCCCACAGATTAACCCATATCTGGAATACCTTTGGTTTGATAGATATTGCTTTCACCGCTATTTCTGCCATTGTACTTACAAAAATATCCATCGACACGGGTTCTATGGGTGTTGATACCTTAGCTCGCTTTCCACTTTGCTTCATTCCTGCCATTGCTCCTCCCACGATTGTGTTTCTTCACATCAATATTTACAGAAAACTAAAAATATTTTATCCATAATTGTTTTCTTGTCCTATGGCAAGATTTCTTTTTTGTGGCACGTCTAAATTTGTATCATAATTAAACATTTAAACAAATACAGACATGGAAAACAAACAAGAATTTATGCTATTGTTCAGATTTGAACCAAACTTTGACCATCAGCCAACCGAAGCTGAAATGAATGAAATGCACCAACAATGGGGAGGGTTTATTGGTAACCTTGCCATCCAAGAAAAATTAGTAAGTACCCATCAATTAGGATTTGAAGGCAAGCAAATCTCGGCGAACAAATCGGTTGTGGAAGGCATTAACATCTCTGAAAATCAAACGGTTGCGGGCAACATGATTGTGAAAGCAAATAGCTTGGACGAAGCCGTTGAAATGGCGAAAGGTTGCCCGATTCTCCACATGGGAGGGAGTGTAGAAATAAGAAGTATTAATCCGATGTAATTCTAAAAAATAAACAAAATATTTTAATTCAAATTTAAACATGAAAACGAAAATGATAGTATCTGTAATTGCCCTTGCACTGGTTGCATTCATCGGATTTGGCTTGTATAAAGCAAGCGGTCTTCAATCTATTCAAATTGTTAAGTCTGTAACCGTAAATGGTTCAAGAACAGAAGTTTATGACATGGTAAGTCAGTTGAAAAACTTCCCAAAGTGGTCGCCATTTTTAGCCGAAGACCCCACCCAAAAGTATGAAGTGAAAGGGACAGACGGAACCATGGGAGCCCAATATCACTGGGACGGAAACGGTGGTAAAGACCTTGGTTATCAAGAAATTGTAAAATTAGATTCCTTAAATTTTGTGGGTATGCAATGCGATATTCAAAAGCCGTTCGTAGCAAAACCAACCTTCGATTATACATTCACAGAAACGCCAAATGGAATAACCGTAACCCAAGATTTTAAAGTGCAATCGGGTTTAATTGATGCCTTTTTCTTGTGGGTGTTTGGGGCAAAAGCGGGCATGGAAACAACGAATCAAAAAGGTTTAGATTTGTTAAAAAAAGTGGTTGAGCAAAATTAATAGTTCACATAAATTTCAAAAAGGTTGCTGAATACAATTCGGTGACCTTTTTTTTTATGTGCCATAATTTTTCAATATCTTTATTCTCAATTCACCCAACAAACCCCTAATATGCAACGTAGAAATTTCCTCCAAAGTCTGGCAAGTGTTCCTTTGATTGCCTCGGAAAGTATCGTAAAAACTAATCCTATCATCAAACCTCCCCGCCTAAAAGTGGGCGATACCGTCGGTTTGGTTTGTCCTGCGGGGGCTGCTTTTAGTAAAGAGGAGGTCAAAATCACTTTCGAATCTTTACAGGCATTAGGCTTCAAGGTCAAGTACGGAAAACGAATGTGGGAACGCTACGGATATTTGGCTGGCAAAGACGCTGACCGTGCGGCTGACCTCAACGAAATGTTCGCTGATTCATCCGTACAGGGGATTGTGTGTGTACACGGGGGCTGGGGATGTGCCAGACTTTTGCCATTGTTAGACTATGAAACCATCCGTAAAAACCCAAAAGTAATCATCGGTTATTCAGATATTACCGCTTTATTATTGGGTATTTATACTCAAACGGGTTTGGTAACGATGCACGGGCCCGTAGGTTCTGCCACTTGGAATGAGTTTACGGTAAAATATTTCCGAAGTGTGCTGATGAATGGCGAAGCAACTTTGTTCGAGAATCCGAAAGTGGTGGGGGATAATTTAGTATTGGTGAATGACCGAGTTTCAACCATCAATGGCGGAAAAACCAAAGGCAAATTATTGGGCGGAAATCTGACCGTTTTATGTCATTTATTAGGTTCAAAATACGTTCCAGATTGGAAAAATTCCCTTATTTTTTGTGAAGATATCCAAGAAGCCCCATACCGCATTGACCGCATGATTACGCACCTAAAATTGACGGGGGCATTGGGCGAAATGAATGGTTTTATCTTCGGAAAATGTACTAAATGTGACGTTGGAAATGGCGGTCTTGGTTCATTAACGATTGAAGATATTTTTGAAGACCATATTCGCCCACTCAACAAATCCGCTTTTGCAGGGGCAATGATTGGACATATTACCCATAAATTTACCATTCCGCTGGGCATCGAAGCTGAAATGGATGCAGATAAAGGAACGATTCAGTTGTTGGAAAGTGCGGTTTTATAAACACACTGAATTTATCATTGAAGAGGATGATTTCTATAAATTTTGAAACGTTCTATTCTTGTATGAGTAGAGAAGCCCTCAAAAAGTCCTTTATGTTTTAATCAAATGGAATAAATATCGTGAAAAATAAAGTATTAAAAATCCACCCAAACGACAACGTAATCGTGGCATTAAGCGATTTACAGCAAGGTGAAACCGTAACATTGGACGGACAGGAGTATATTCTTACCGAAAATATTGCCGCCAAGCATAAATTCGCTACGCAGGATTTTGAAGTGGGAGCGGAGATTAGAATGTATGATGTCTTGGTCGGGAAAGCCAATCAATTTATCAAAAAAGGGGGTAGTATCAATACCTTTAATGTGAAACACGCCGTCAATAATTTTGAGATTTCTGATAAAAATAAGGAATGGCAATCGCCCGATGTTTCGGCTTGGGCTGAACGTACTTTTATGGGTTTTCATCGGGCGGATGGCAAAGTTGGAACGGCAAACTATTGGTTGGTTGTGCCGCTGGTTTTCTGTGAAAATCGTAATATTGAAGTCCTCCGTGAAGCACTCGTGGAAGACTTGGGTTACGCCCGAAAACACGCCTACCAAGCCCAAACCCACGATTTGATTTCGTTATATCAGTCAGGTAAAAGTATTGAGGAAATTCTTAATGCTGATTTAGAAAGTTCTCAAAACGAAACCCAAAAACAAAGACTTTTTCCGAATGTGGATGGCGTAAAATTTCTCCTGCACGATGGCGGATGCGGCGGTACTCGTCAAGATGCCCAAGCTCTTTGTGGCTTGTTGGCTGGTTATATCACACACCCAAATTGTGCTGGGGCAACGGTGTTGAGTTTGGGTTGTCAGAACGCCCAATACAGTATTTTACAGGAAGAAATTGCCAAACGCAACCCTGATTTGGGTAAACCTTTATATTTTTTAGAACAACAAAACATAGGCACAGAGGCTGAAATGATGGCTTTGGCACTCAAACAGACCTTTGCGGGGTTGATGCAAGCCAATCAAAACGTTCGCAAACCTGCCCCTTTGAGCAAATTAACCATCGGCTTGGAATGTGGCGGTTCAGACGGTTTTTCGGGAATTTCGGCAAACCCTGCCATTGGCTATACTTCCGACCTTTTGGTGGGTTTGGGCGGCACAGTAATTTTGGCTGAATTTCCAGAATTATGCGGTGTCGAACAAGAAATTACCGACCGTTGTGTCAGCCGAGATGATGCTGAATTATTTAGTTATTTAGTAAAAACCTACAACGAAAGAGCAAAAGCCGTGGGTTCTGGTTTTGACATGAATCCTTCACCTGGCAATATCAAAGACGGACTTATTACGGATGCCATAAAATCGGCGGGAGCCGCTAAAAAAGGCGGTACATCGCCCGTAACATCGGTTTTGGATTATCCGAATCCCGTCACAAAATCAGGACTTTGTTTGTTATGCACGCCAGGTAATGATGTAGAATCAACGACAGCCGAAGTGGGTTCGGGGGCAAATATTGTGCTTTTCACCACAGGTTTAGGCACACCCACGGGCAATCCGATTGCCCCCGTGGTGAAAATTGCTACGAATACGAAGTTATACGAAAAAATGTCCGACATCATTGATATTAACACAGGAACAATCATCGAAGGCGAAGAAAGCATTGAACAAGCAGGCGAAAGGATTTTGGAATACGTGATAAAAGTAGCGAGTGGGGAAATAGAAATCTGTGCCGTCAGAAATGGGCAAGATGATTTTATTCCTTGGAAAAGAGGGGTTAGTTTGTAGCTAAATACTTCCCGAAAGTTCTTTTTACTTTCGGGAAGTTGAATATTAACATAACTTCTCAAAAGTAAAAAGAACTTTTGGGAAGTTGAGAAACTTATCATGAATAACTCATTTATCGACATTGCCCGCACGGGTAAAAATGGTTTTTGGCTCTACGTGGCTGGTTTTGTTATTGTGATAGTGATAGCGGGAATTTCCTCATTTCCCACCATTTTAGTTACTGATCTCAAAACCCAAAAACCTACCGTTCCCGCTTATCAATATCTGGCGGTGGCGATTTTACAATTCATCGGAATCATCATTGGGCTTTGGTTGGTGATGAAGTTCCTCCACGAACGCCCTTTTAAAACGCTGATAACTCCCTTTGCCGAAATCAACTGGAAACGCATTGCCCAATCAGCGGGTTTGTGGTTTGGAATTACCATTGTGGTTGAAATACTGTTTTATTCGCTTTACCCAAATATGTATAGTTTCTCGCTCAAAACAGATGATTTTATACCCGCCTTGGTCGTTGGACTAATCATGATTCCCATTCAAAGCACAGCGGAGGAATTACTTTTTAGAGGGTATCTTTTGCAAGGAATTGGCATGAAAAATATTTGGGTGGGAGTTATCATTACGGGCGTATTTTTTGGTTTGGCTCATGGACTAAATCCCGAAACTGAAAAAGTGGGTTTTGCCCTCGGAATGTCTTATTACATCAGCGTAGGGCTATTTTTTGCTTTATTGGCTGTTTTTGATAAAAAACTGGAACTGCCCATTGGCATTCATGCTGCCAATAATGTCTATGCGTTTTTGATAGTTTCATATCCCGACAGCGTGCTGCCTTCGCCTTCAATTGTTAGTTTAACTGAATTAAATTTTCCTTTGATGATTTTTGGTTGGGTGATTACAGTAGTGATTTATGTCTTCTTGGCGAATAAAATTTTTGACCTTCAGCCCAGTATTGAAAATCAAGATAATATTGTCGAAATTCGGTAAATTTTAATTGTAAGACCAAAATGAAAAATTTCACCATCACATTAACTTGTTTTTTAGTTTTTATTATCTCTTGTTCAAGTTCTAATAAAGGTGGAAATGTTACGCCCGTAGTCGCTCCAATTACCACAATCCCTGTAACGGGCAACGATGTAGAAATGTGGTTTACTACCGCCAATCGTGATTATTTATTACAAAAAAGTAACACTGTTTTAACCTTTGCCACCAGTTCTAATTCTTCTCCCACGATAGAAGTTGATACCACGCAAACGTTTCAAACCATTGATGGGTTTGGCTATACCCTCACGGGCGGGAGTGCCTCGCTAATCAATAAAATGAGTTTTACAGCAAAGGCAAATTTATTGCAAGAATTATTTGGAAATAATATTAACTCAATAGGAATTAGTTATTTACGAATCAGTATTGGGGCATCAGATTTGAATGAATCCGTTTTTAGCTACAATGACTTATTGGGTGGAGAAACCGATTTGAACCTTGATAAATTTGACTTTTCTTTGGATAAAAATGATTTAATTCCGTTGCTTAAAGAAATCGTAAAGATAAATCCAAACATCAAAATTTTGGGTTCGCCTTGGAGTCCTCCCGTATGGATGAAGGATAATGGAAGTTCCAAAGGAGGAAGTTTAAAGCCCGAATATTATGAAGTTTACGCTAATTATTTTGTAAAATATATTCAAAAAATGAAGAAAGAAGGTCTCACAATTGATGCCATTACTATTCAGAACGAACCCGAAAACCCCAATAATAATCCGAGTTTGTCGATGTCGGCAACTCAGCAGACTAATTTTATCAAAAACAATCTGGGACCAGCCTTTCAGAAAGAATCTATTAAAACAAAAATCATCGTTTGGGATCATAATTGTGATAATCCAAACTATCCAATTTCTATCCTCAACGACCCTGCCGCCAAGGCTTTTATAGACGGCAGTGCCTTCCATTTATACGCAGGAAATATAGCTGCATTAAGTACCGTTCGCAATGCCCACAAAGACAAAAATCTCTATTTTACCGAACAATGGACAAGTTCAAAAGGCGATTTTGGTGGCGATTTTATGTGGCATTTGAAGAATGTAATCATTGGTTCGATGAAAAATTGGAGCAAAACTGCTTTAGAATGGAATTTAGCCAACGATTCCAATTTCAGACCGCATACGCCAGGCGGATGCACAGAATGCAAAGGAGCTTTGACAATTGGAAGTACCGTAGAACGGAACGTAGCGTATTATGTGGTGGCTCAAATCTCAAAATTTGTACCCCAAAATTCAGTAAGAATTGCCACTACCGAAGTAGCTAATTTGCAAAATGTAGCCTTCAAAACTCCCTCGGGTAAAAAAGTAATGATTGTCTTGAACGAAGCAAATCAACCAACCACTTTCAACATCAAATCAAATAATAAATTTGTAAATATTACCTTGCCAGCCCAAAGTGCAGGGACTTTTATTTGGTAAATCATGACTGTACTCGTAGTTTTAGGCTCACCCAATAGCCCCGAAGGAGAACTGTTTTTGATGGCAAAAAAACGTTTGGATAGATGTTATCAAGAATATTTATCCTACAAATATTCCATCATTCTCACCGGTGGTTTTGGTGTGCATTTCAATACTTCAAATCAGCCTCATCATTACTGGACAAAGCAATATTTGATTCAACAAGGGGTTGATAGTCAGGATATTATTGCTGTTTTAGATTCTACTAATACCGTTCAAGATGCTGTTTTGTTATTGCCGATTTTAGCTCAAAGTCCTATCAAACATCTCGTCATCATCACTTCTGATTATCATCAGGAAAGAGTAGAATTTATTTTCAAAAGTGTTTTAGGGGAGAAAGTATCTCTGTCGTATATAGGTGTACATAGCGAAGGAATTGACCCCGAAATTTTAGATAAACTCATTACCCATGAAACGTTGGCTTTGGAAGGATTGAGGAAGAATGGGGTTTATTTATAATTTTTTGCCCCTTGGCGGAGACTAATGCTTGACGGTCTGACTATCATCTGACCGAACATATATTTGCTCAGACAATAGCCAGACCGTTTGGCGGGAATACTCATCATTAAATGCTTATTTACTCACTTACTCGAAATATGAAACCATTTTTAAACGAAGACTTTTTACTCCAAACACCCACTGCGGTTCGGCTCTACCACGAGTATGCGAAGGAAATGCCCATTATTGATTATCATAATCATTTGCCGCCCGACCAAATCGCTCAGAACAGAAACTTTGAAAACTTGACACAAATTTGGCTTTATGGCGACCACTATAAATGGCGTGGAATGCGGGCAAATGGCGTGGATGAATCCTACTGCACTGGCAATAAATCTGATTACGAAAAGTTTGAAAAATGGGCAGAAACTGTTCCATACACCATGCGGAATCCGCTATATCATTGGACGCATTTGGAACTGCAACGCTATTTTGGCGTAACTGAAATCTTGAACACTGCTTCGGCAAAACGGATTTATGATGATTGTTCCGCCAAAATTATTACCCCAGAATATTCGGTCAGGAATCTTTTAACGAAGATGAAAGTGAAAGTGGTTTGCACAACCGACGACCCCATGGATTCTTTGGAACATCATCAATTTATCAAGCAAGAAGGAGCGTTTCAAACTCAAGTTTTACCCACATTTCGCCCTGATAAATTTATTCTGATTGAGAATCCAAACTTCAAGGATTTTGTCCAAAAATTAGGCTCAATCGTTAATTCAGACATCAATTCATTTTCAGAATTACTGAAAGCCCTTCGCCAACGAGCCGATTTTTTTGCCTCTTTGGGTTGTCGTTTGGCGGACCACGGACTCGAACAAATTTATGCCGTTGAGTTTACGGAAGCCACGGCAAATAGTGCTTTTCAGAAAGTTATTGCGGGAAAAGAAATCTCTTCGCAGGAAGCCCTGACCTACAAATCTGCCATTTTGCATGCCCTCGGGGTGATGTATCATTCACTCGGCTGGACGCAACAATTTCATTTGGGGGCATTACGAAACAATAATGCCCGTGCCTTACGAACTTTGGGACCCGACACAGGCTGGGATTCCATCGGCGATTGGTCGCAAGCCAAAGCAATTTCCAAATTTTTAGACCGTTTGGATGAACACAATCAATTAGCCCAAACCATTATTTATAACCTTAATCCACGAGACAACGAATTGATTGCCACGATGATAGGCAATTTCAATGACGGCTCAGTGGCTGGAAAAATTCAGTTTGGTTCGGGTTGGTGGTTTCTGGATCAGAAAGATGGTATGGAAAAACAAATGAACGCCCTCTCGAATATGGGACTTTTGAGCCGTTTTGTGGGTATGCTGACCGATTCACGCAGTTTTCTTTCTTTTCCAAGACATGAATATTTCCGCAGAATATTATGTAATTTGTTGGGGAATGAAATTGAAAATGGCGAATTGCCAAACGATATTGAATGGATTGGGCAGATGGTACAAAATATCTGTTATAATAATGCTAAAAATTATTTTAAATTCTAAATAGCTTTGAGCGGTGAGCAGTAAGGTATGAGCAATGAGCAGTAAGGCTTTTTGCTCATACCCCAAAGCTCACATCTCAAACCTTAAACCCATGCAAACCACAATCGGAAAATATCGCTGGACAATTTGTAGTCTGGTCTTTTTTGCAACCACCGTCAACTACCTTGACAGGCAGGTCATTAGCCTTCTGAAATCTGTTTTATCCAAAGAGTTGAGTTGGGACGATGGCGACTACGCCAATATCGAAATCACTTTCAAAGTCTTCTATTCTTTCGGATTGTTGATTGCAGGAGGTTTAGTTGATAAATTAGGAACAAAAAAGGGCTATGCTTGGGCAACGGGTCTGTGGAGTTTGGCAGCAGTTGGTCACGCATTTGCTAATTCTGCTTTCGGATTTATGATAGCTCGTGCCGCTCTGGGACTCACCGAAGCGGGTAATTTTCCTGCCGCCATCAAATCTACGGCTGAATGGTTTCCCAAAAAAGAAAGGGCATTAGCAACGGGTATTTTTAATTCGGGAACAAATATTGGTGCAATCGTTGCACCGCTAAGTGTACCCCTTATTGCAGTACATTTGGGTTGGCAATGGGCGTTTATCATCACGGGTGTGATTGGTTTCGGTTGGTTGGTTTTATGGCAAATGTATTACACTTCACCGAAAGATTCTAAGAAATTAAGTCAAGAGGAATATGATTATATCCATTCTGATAAAGACGAAGTGGTGGAAGTAGAACAAGAAAAAGTGCCTTGGTTGAAGCTATTGACCTTCCGCCAGACCTGGGCTTTTGCGATTGGGAAATTCTTGACCGATCCTGTGTGGTGGTTTTATCTGTTCTGGTTGCCCGATTTTTTACAAAGTGAATACAAATTGACTTTGATTCAAATATCGTTTCCAGTGGCGGTGGTTTATATCATTTCAACCATTGGCAGTATTGGCGGAGGGTATTTGCCGATGGCATTAATTAATAAAAATATGCCCGTTTTCAAAGCACGAAAAACATCAATGTTCATTTTTGCCTTGTTTGTGATACCCGTAATTTTCTCACAATTAGCAGGAAAAGTAAATATGTGGTTCGCAGTTTTAGTTATCGGAATTGCAGCAGCGGCTCATCAGGCATGGAGTGCCAACATTTTTACAACTGTTTCTGATATGTTTCCCAAAAAAGCGACAGGTTCGGTAGTAGGAATTGGCGGAATGGCTGGCGGATTGGGCGGTATTCTCTTGACTTGGGCAGTACAAAAAAATATGTTTGTGTATTACAGAAGCATCGACCAAATAGAAACGGCTTATTATATTATGTTTGCTATTTGTGCAGGGTCGTATCTGTTGGCATGGTTGATTATGCACATATTAGTACCAAATATGAAAAAAGTAGATATTTAGAAAATTATTCGGAATTATTTACTATTTGACGGAAATACAGTTTCTTAATCAATATTGAGGAGTTTAATGATCTCAATATTGATTAAGAAACTGATTATCAGTTAGTTATAATTTTCTAAAACTCATTTTTAACAACTCCGCCAAACAGGACATAATTTCGAAATATGATACCCATTATTTCTAAATTTGAATCATCCCTAATAGCCTTTTCCTTCTGCAAAAACTGGGCTGTCTGCATTTGTTCTACCAAAGCGTTTTTTGGCATCTTCCAAAATCGTTGCTGTGGCAGATGCACCCAAGCGGGTTACTCCTAAGTCCTTGACTTTCAGTAATCCATCCAAAGTGCGGACACCACCAGCGGCTTTCACTTGTATTTCAGGATTGGCATATTTTCTCATCAAAATCAAGTCCTTTTCAGTTGCTCCTTCGTAGTTGTATTTGCCATCATCACCTTTCACAAAACCGTAGCCCGTAGAGGTTTTTACGAAGGCAATGCCCACCGTGTTACAAATTTGACAAAGTTTTATTTTGTATTTATCTTTTGGGAGGAAATCATTTTCAAAAATCACTTTCAAGATAGCTCCATACTTTTTACACATTTTATTGATAGCAAAAATTTCACTTTTCACATATCGCCAATTTTCCGAAAGCACCTTGCCAATGTTCACCACCATATCAATTTCCGTTGCTCCATCTTTGCAAGCCTGTTCAGTTTCTTTTACCTTGATATTGATGGCTGAATTACCATGCGGAAAACCAATAACAGTTCCCACCAACACGTCAGTCCCTTTCAATAATTCAACGGCTTGTTTCACGTAATAAGGCTTGATGCACACAGAGGCAACATCATAATGTTTGGCTAAGGCACAACCTTCTTCCAGTTCCTTGTCGGTCAGGGTGGGGTGCAAAAGCGAGTGGTCAATCATCTTGGCAAGTTCTCGTATTTTGTCCATTTTTGTTTTGAGATTTAATTTTAATTTCATGCCTAAAAATATCAAAAATGAGTAATATTATTGCTCATAAATGCTTTTAGCAGAGTACAAAGATAAACATTCCAAGACATTAAAATCCCATGAAAAAACTAATTCTAATTCTCGCAATTTTTTGCTTTAATATTACTTTCATCAACGCCCAAACACCCGAAGAAATGAAAGTTTCAGAGGCAGTAGGAATACTCAGAAAAGTTATGATAGATCCTGATAAGGCAGTTTTAGAACGAATTGTTCACGAAGATTTGAGCTATGGACATTCAAGCGGGAGTATCGAAACGAAGGCAGTGTTTATAGAATCTTTAACCTCCAATAATTCAGATTTCAAAACGATAGATTTAACCGAACAAACCATAAAAGTTATCGGTAAAACTGCCATTGTCCGTCATAAATTATTTGCGGAGACTGCCAACAAAGGCGTACCTTCCACAGCAAAATTGAATATTTTGTTGATTTTTACGAAAGTGAAAGGAGAGTGGAAATTGCTGGCTCGGCAGGCGGCTAAGATTGTGTAGTGGTTCAACTACGATTGATGTAATATGTAGGCTGGATTTAAAACCCAGCCTATATTAGTTCAAAACTACCTTGGCGTATAAGCCACCAAAGTTTTGTTGATATATCCAAAACGTTGCATATCATTACTGGCTTTTTCGGGTACTGTAACCCAGTCTTTATCACGGTCAAGATACCACCGATTTACCGCTACAGTATTGGCTTTGGGTGCAGGATAAGCATAACCCAGCAGGATTTTGCTCTTATACCCAAAATGTTCCATATCAGCACTGGCACTTTCGGGAACACTTACCCAGTCGCCCGTACTGGCTAAATTCCAACGGTTTATGGCTACTGTGCCTTCCTGGGGTTCTTTGAATAAATAGCATACGAAAGTTTTATTTTTATAGCCATATCCAGCCAATGTTTCGCCTTCTTCTTCACGGGCTTCTACCCAATCTTTATTGATATTCCAACGATATATAGCAACTTTTTCGGGAATTTGACAATATGCCGATAGACTCAGACTAAGGGCAATTATCAGTGTTAGCATTGTTTTCATGGTCTTTTTTGTTTAAGATTACTCAATACAGTGTTTTATAAGTTATTTGGATTCGAGAACTTCCCGAAAGTAGAAAGAACTTTCGGGAAGTAGCTCAGGAATTCACTTCCCGAAAGTTACTTCTACTTTCGGGAAGTTGAAATAACTTATTAAACAATGTACTCAATCAGGTAAATTATAATATTTCTTAACTGCCTCATAATCAGTATAATCAACGGCAGCTTTGCGACCAGTTGGAACTCCTCCTGGAATAATCACATATCTAAAACCTACAGTGGACAAAGAGAATGTTGACCTAACTTTTATAGTGCCAACGATGTAGGAAGAATAGATTTCGAAATTACTTCCAGTTGACCCATTTGGAAATATATATGGCAAAGGAAATGTTTCAACAGTTGTACCTGTTGAGCCAGTTCTAACAAAACAAAGTACAACACCTTTCTCTATAATATCTTGCGTGATTTGAGGAACTGAAAAAGTATATTGAGGAGCGGTTGTAGATGATGAAGTTGAAAAGGGAATCCATGCAGAGTATATTACATTGGCAGTTCCAGTTGCCCCCGTATCTCCTTTGTCTCCCTTATCTCCTTTTGCACCAGCAGCACCCGTGGCTCCTGTTGCACCCGTTGCCCCATTTGTTCCATTCGCCCCATTTGCTCCCGTAGCTCCGATTGGACCAATTGGTCCGATAGGTCCAATATCGCCCTTTTCAGCTTTGCAGGCATCTAAAAAAATAAACATCGCCACCACGGCAAAAAGTCCTAATAATCTTGTAATTGTTTTCATTTCTTTGTTTTGTTTAAAGGTAAAAAGATTCATTTCCTCTTACTCCGACAAATTTTGCCAGAATTTTTTAAACAAAAAATCCCCAATATTGGGGAGAAGATTTTTGTCTGTTTATAGCTATTAAGTACCTGATAATAATTAGTTTATGTCAAACCTAACAGGGTTTAAAAGCTGTTAGGTTTGATTATCAATTACTTATGATTTTAAAAATAGCATAAACTAAATTCAAACGGGTACTCAGTAAATAGTAATTAAGGAAAATAGGGAGAATTTTATATTTATTCTACTCGTTTGGAATCAATCAAAGCATCTTGAAATATTCAATCAAAATCGCCAAGAAAACCTATTTTTAATAGATTAACTTGGCGATTGAAGTTGCTTGGTAATTAGTCGTTGAAATAAAGAAAAATTATCAGTTCGCAATTCCAATTACTCGCCAAAGGCTTGTTGCTGAATCATAAATTAAAGTTGCACCACCACGCCCACTAATGGTAAGTGTTGAACCCGTATTTGTGGCAATTCTATTAGCAGCAGTAGCATTTATATTCTCATTATTAATATTCAAAGTTACATTTAAGGCGGTAAAAAGATAAAGAATCATCCCGTCTTGTCCTCCCGCAATGCCATTGAGTGTAACTGGTCCTACCGTATTAAAATATACAGAAGACCCTCCGTTTCGATTTAAACCATTTATAACGCCAACGGTTGTTACAGTGGTTTTTCTTACCACAATATCTCCTTCAATATCCAGCTTTGCAGTCGGTGCAGTTGTGCCAATTCCCACATTTCCATTAGCTAAGATGGTCATTCTAACATCATTAGTATTTGTTCTAAAATTCATATTCTTGTTAAGATAATATATCCCGCCACCTGATCCATTTGTGGGATTACTAAACACTACGCCTCTTTCAGCATTATCTGGTGAGGCAATTTCTACATAATTATTTACATTTCTTTCCACAAAAAGAGAAGTATTCGTATTGGGAGTAAGTCCTGAGTTCCCATCAAAAACATGAAATTTTCTTTCGGGGGCATTTGTCCCAATTCCTACTTTTCCGTTGCTCAAAATTCTCATGGTTTCAACATTATTGGTTTTGAAAGCCAATGCTTGATTATCAGTCGTTCCGATAAAATTTGTGGTCGGACTAGTCCCTCCATTGCCTTTGGAGTTCCAAGTGGAATTTTCATCGGCAAATCCAAAAACTCGCCAAGTGGAAAGCAATGCATCATAAATCATCGAAACGCCTCCCCGTGCGTTTATCGTTACGGTTGTTCCCGTATGCGTAGTAATCCGATCCCCGGAAGCAGCTAAAATACTTGAGTTATTGATAGTGAGGTCTCCCGATGCAGAGGTATAAATAAAAACTATCATCCCGTCTTCGCCACCTGCAATACCGTTTAAGGTAACTGTACCGCTAATATAAATCCGAGAAGCCCCTTGGCGGTCGAGTGCATTTTGAGTGCTTGTGGTAACGGTTACTTTTTTTGTTAATGCCAAATCACCGTTCACATCTAATTTGGCATTTGGAGAAACGGTTGCCACGCCAATATTACCGTTTGCTGGGCTTACAAACAATCTATCAACCCCACCCGTTTGTAGCCGAAGACTGTTAGTACCTCCGTCCAATCTAAACTGTCCCCAAACGTTGAGACTAATTACTGTGAAGAGGATAATAGTAAAAATTTGCTTTTTCATATTTATTATATATTAAATTATTGATTTTTAGATACTTACATATAAATATTTATTGTCCGTAAACCGATATAAATCGTTTTACCTCCTCATTTTCGCCTCTTCTACGTGAAACAGTCGCTATTAAATTTTCTTCCATTAAAATTTGTTTATCACCTTCTCGAATGTCCTTCACACAGGCAGCATTGATGATGAAGCCACGGTGAACTCGCACAAATCCACGCTGGGCAAGGTCACCTTCGTAGGTATTTATGGTGTGAGAAAACAAGCGTTTTTTGCCATCTTTCAAATGAAAAATAGTATAGTTAATCTTGCCTTCGAGCATGATGATTCGGTTGATGAGCAGGACGATTTTTCGGCGAGAATCCACCATTAGGAGTTCTCCGCCACGGGATGAGATAAGTTTTGACATAGATTGTTAATTTCGTTTAGAAGCCGTTTTAAAATATAATCTGAATAAAGTCTGATTGTATTTTTTGAGTAGCGGAATCATATTTTTTTAAGGAATATACAGCGTATCTTGTGTAAAAAATATGGTTTCGATAGTCAGAATAAGACAATCAGGATTTGTCGTAAGATATTTTAAAACGGCTTCTTAGTTTATTTACATCACAAACTTATGAAATTAACAAATGCTGCGAAACTACTAATCTTAGTAGGTACGGATCATACCCATTTACGATGTACGGCTTGGATAACTGCCTCAGTAGCTGAGTTTACGTGGAGTTTTCGGTAGATATTTTTGAGGTGAAAATTAACCGTTGAAAAGCTAATTTTACATTCTGCTGCAATCATTTTATAGCTCATTCCTTTCACCAGAAGCTCTAAAATACGCTGTTCGGTGATGGATAAATTCTTGAATTCTTCTTTGGGAGTTGTGGCTTCAATGGTTTGGGCTTGGAACATCGCCAGCACCTTTTTGGCGATGGTTGGCGATATCGTTGAACCGCCCTGATATACCTCAATGATGCCATCAATGTATTTTTCGGGCGATGAATCTTTGAGAATATAGCCACTCGCCCCCGCACAGATAGCCGCAAAAATGCGAGCGTTATCTTCAAAAACGGTTTGGATTAAGACATGAATTTCGGGGAATTGATTTTTGATAAGTTGGAGTGCCTCAATACCCGAAATCCCAGGCATCTGAATGTCCATCAACACCACATCGGGTTTGTTTTTCCGAATATCGTGAATGACATCGTTGGCATTTGAAAACGCACCCGCCAGCAACAATTCCTCAGAAATATTGATAATATCCGCCAGCGACTCCCGAATCTCGGTATTGTCTTCAAATATGGAAACTTTAATCATAGCTTTTGTGGTTAAAGTCGGTAAATATCAACATTTGAAAAGTTTTTATCAACTGTTAATATTAGTAGGTAAGAGTACCCCAAAACTCAAAATTAACTCCGTCCCTTTGCCAATACTGGCGTTTATTTTAAAATCTCCCCTCAAAGCATCGGCTCTACTTTGGAAATTTATCATACCATTTCCTCTTCTTAACGTATTGATATCAAAGCCTTTACCGTCATCTTTGATGGATAATACTAACTTATTTTTCACAAAATCAATCTTAATTCTGACGTTTTCAGCTTCCGAATGTTTCGCCACATTATTGATGGCTTCTTTGAAAAATAAGTTGAGCGTTCTGCGGTAATCTATGGGTAAAATCAAGGTCGAAACGGTATCACTCACCTGCAAATCAAGGTCGATATTTTTACATTCCAGCGTTTCAGTGGCAAATTTTATCATTCTATCAAGCCATTCCTCCGACTGGTCGTTGCGGGGGTTTATCTCCCAAGCGTTTTCTCTAACAATATTTAAAGCATCCCTTAACTTATCGCTTATCTTACTGAAAATCAATTCGTTGGGGGAGTTCGCTTTTTGTGCTTTCCAACGTTGAGACTCCGAAAAAATGGTAATACTACTCAATGAAGCCGCCAAATCATCATGAAGGTTTGCCGATATTTCATCTCGAATATGTTGAAGTCGTAATTTTTCCAACTGTTCTTGACGTAACCTATCGCCGAGTGCCAAAGAAAAAAGCGAAATCTCAATCATTGAACCAATCATCAAATAATAGTCCTGATCTTCGGCAGATACTATACCCAAATTTTTCAAGATTACAATAAATGACGCAATCATCAAACTACTAAGGGCAAAGAGTGAATAAAATCCTGATTTTAGTTTTAAAAGTACCAATTTAACTGTTACATAAAAGAAAAATAAAATCATAAAAGGGATAAGAATCAACCCGAAAACGCAGAAATACCAGTCATAAAAAAAGAAAGTCAGCGTAGCTAAAATGACGATAAACCAAAACCACAAATCAGCAATTTTATCCCAAAAAGGCAAGCTGTTTTTGAGATTCCAGAATTTTTTGAGAAATAAAAGTAAAAATAGGTTTGAAGTGAATATAAAGAAAATAATCCCTCGGTCATTGATAAAATTATTTGACCATATATACTGAAAAGCAAATCCATAAATGTCAGCTTGGAGTAAGCCAAATAATAGCACATAAAGACAATAAAAAAGGTAAGTTACGTCTTGAATGGAAACGAAAAGAAAGAAATTATAGAGGGCAATTAGCAGGATAAAACCAAAATAAATACCCCAAATAATATTTCGGGAGGCAATATGTTGATATAGTTCTTTTTCTTCCCAGAATGTCATGGGAAACTTTAAATCTTCGGTGCTACTTGCCTGTATATAGAGCGTATAGGAGTCATCTTTTTCAAGGTTTTCTAAGTCAAAAAAGATATTTCTGTCTTTGAACTGATAGGAACTAAAAGGCTGTGAATCACCCGTAGAGAGCTTTTTGACTAATATATTACCTCTGTAAAGTAGAAAAGTAACCTGATTAAGTCTGGAATTATCAATCTCAAAATACCAATGTTTAGAGGATTTATTTTGGAAAGGAATTTTTAACCAAATGGAAGTATAACCATACCCAAAATTAGGAATAGTAGAAGTTGATTTAGTGAAATTTTGTTGAAAAATGGGCGATGAAATATCCCTCTCTGAATACAAATTTGATTGGTCTTGAAAGGCATAAGAATTTAAACCAACGGGAACTTCAACGTTGTTCTCCGTCAGTAAAATAGATTGCCCAAAAATGGGGTAATTTAATAAAAAGAGCAGCCCCCAAAAGTATTTTAACACAGCCATAAACCTTTGATTGAATTAACGTTCAATTTTGACCAAACAGAGGATGGTCAGCTACCAAAATTATTCGCATTTATTCATTTTATGGTTCGTTTTGCTAATGTAGGGATATTTTCTGTTAAAAAAAAAGGGAAGCCTTCGTTTCAAATGAGGGCTTTGTCGTTGTCTCTACAGCCAATATTTGTCAAATCGTGTGTGGAGACACAGACAATAACACACAAAAAGAGACACAGTTTCCCGTGTCTCTTTTACTCATTTCCCCAATATCGGATTCCTAAATCTTCATCACCCACCCACGAGCATCAGCAATTTTTCCTGTTTTGATACCGTCAATTTCAGTAAACACTTTTCTTGAAAAAGCAACAGCCGAACATTCTGGCAATTCATAATCAACACCCTCGTAGCCAATGGTACTAATTGGGGCAATCACAGCGGCTGTTCCCGCTCCAAAAACCTCCTGCACTTTTCCAGAAACAATACCTTCGGTTAATTCTTTGATGGATAAAGCTCTTTCCTCTACTTTCATCCCCCAATCACGGGCAACTTGCAAGATTGATTTACGAGTAACGCCGTCCAAAATAGTATCACCCGTTGGGGCAGTTACCAACACACCATCAATCATAAACATTAAATTCATTGTACCCGCTTCTTCTACATATTTATGTTCAGAGGCATCCGTCCAAATGATTTGGTCGTAACCAGCATCAATGGCTAATTTTGTTGGATATAACGACCCACCATAATTCCCCGCATTTTTGGAAAAACCTACGCCACCATGTGCTGCACGGATATATTGCGTTTCCACTCGTACACGTATAGGCTTAGTATAATACGCCCCAACTGGGCAAGTAAAAATCATAAATTTATAAGTCTTTGACGGACTCACACCCACATATTCATCCGTAGAGAACATAAAAGGACGAATATACATCGAACAACCTTCGGCGGTGGGAATCCAAGCGGCATCCAAACGGAGCAGTTCCGAAAGTCCATCCATGAAGATTTCTTCGGGAACTTCGGGCATACACATCCGCAGAGCAGATTTGTTCAAACGCTTCCAGTTTTCTTCTGGGCGGAAAACAAAAATCTCTCCATCAGTATTTTTGTAAGCCTTCATTCCTTCAAAAATCGCTTGTCCATAATGCAAAGACATCATAGCGGGCGAGTATGAAATTGGTCCGAAAGGCACAATTTGTGGTGTTTGCCATTCTCCGTCTTTATAATCAACGGATAGCATGTGGTCGGCGAAAGAACGCCCAAAAATAAGGTTGTTAAAATCAACCGCATCAATTCTCGATTTTTCAATCGGATGAATATCAATCTGAATGGTATCTGTCATAATCATTAATTTGAAAATTATTCAATTTGGAGATTTGAAAATTAATTTTGAAGAAATGTATATCATTTTCAAATCTTCAAATTATAAAATTTTCAAATTAAGCAATCCTCGGTTTCCAAGCGTTTTCTTCTATTCCTAAATCCTTTGCCATCATTCGGCATAGTACGAAAAGATAATCTGAAAGCCTATTTAAGTATCTGATTACTAACTCATTAACTTCTGTTTCCAACGAAAGACGAAGCACAACTCTTTCGGCTCTTCGACAAACTGTTCGGGCAAGGTGTCCGAAAGAAATGGATTCGTGTCCGCCTGGCAAAATGAAAAAACGCATCGGTTCAAGGTTTTTGTCCATGTCGTCCATAGATTTTTCCAATAACTCAATATCGCTTTCGTGGAGGTCGGGAATGCGTTTTTTAGTCTGTTCTGGTTCTGATGCCAAAATTGAGCCAATCGTAAAAAGTCGGTCTTGAATTTCTTTCAAAAGTTCTTTTCTGTTTGCGTTCACAGCTTGATCACGCACTAAACCGATGTATGAATTGAGTTCATCCGTGGTGCCGTAAGCCTCAATTCTGAGTTCAGTTTTTGAGACTCTCGTGCCGCCCACCAAGGAAGTTTCTCCGTTATCGCCTGTTTTGGTATATATTTTCACGTCTTTTACAGTAAACGGCAAATGGTAAAAGGTGAACGGTTTTCTGCGGTAAATTTATGTGAATAAACTACCGTTCACCGTTCACCTTTTACCGTGTACCGTGATTTTACAAAGCTACATTTTTTTTGGAAATTATAAATGTAAAATCGTAAAATTAATTGTTATGACAACTAATTTTTTCAATTTTAACTTTCTCGCCCCGTGGCTGGTGTTGAACGGGGTAGGCCAGATCAACCACACGTGCGAAAGCAATGTTGGTCTGTGTGCTGACGCAAACGTGGTTGGACTGTGCGTCTCAAAGAGGACTCCAACCACGGGGCGAGGTTCTAACTTCCCGAAAGTAAAAAACCTTTCGGGAAGTTTCGTTCAATATTTTCGCTAAATTTAATCTTGAATCAAAAAACATCAATCCCATGAAAAAAATACTCTTCTTGTCGCTAATCTTAGCCGTAACAAATATTTACGCCAAACCCAAACCTCGCAAAAACCTTCCAGACGATGTAACACTTCGCAAAAAAGCGGAAATGTTGGCTCACAAATTCATCATCGTGGATGGTCACGTGGATTTGCCTTATCGTCTGCACAAAAAGATGGAAGACGTTTCTGTTCAGACGCAAGCTGGTGATTTTGATTATGTTAGAGCAAAAAAAGGTGGACTTTCTGCTCCTTTTATGTCGATTTACGTCCCTGCGGATTTGCAGAAAAGGAAAGGTTTTTCAAAGGCTTTGGCGGACTCACTAATTGATATGGTGGAGACTTTGACCAAACAATTCCCCGATAAGTTCGCCTTAGCCAAAAGTCCTGATGAGATTGAACGTAACTTCAAAAAAGGTTTAATTTCCTTTCCGATGGGTATGGAAAACGGCTCGCCCGTTGAGAGTAATTTAGCCAATCTCAAACACTTTTACGACCGTGGCGTTCGCTACATTACGCTTTGTCATGGCGAAGATAATTTCATTTGTGATACTTCTTATGATACCACAAACACTTGGCGAGGACTCAGTCCCATCGGTCGGCAGGTGGTCAGAGAGATGAACCGCTTGGGAATTATGTTGGACTGTTCACATATTTCGGATGATACTTTTGAGCAAGTGGTGGCATTATCAAAATCGCCCGTAATTGCTTCTCATTCGTCTTGCAGGACGTTTACACCAGGTTTTATCCGTAATGCTCCCGATAAATTAATAAAAATGATGGCAAAAAAAGGGGGCGTTGTGATGATAAATTATTCATCCATGTTTTTGGATTCTGCTTCCAATAAGGCTTACGAAAATAAGAGAAAGGCAGTAAAAGTATTTGCAAAAGCTAATAATTTGATGTCTAATTCACCCCAAGTAAGTGATTTTGAAGATAACTATGAAAAAGCCCATCCAACGCCTTTGACGACGGTTGAAAAAGTGGCAGACCATATTGACCACGTAAAAAAAATTGCGGGAATTGACCACGTGGGTTTAGGCTCAGATTTTGACGGCGTAGGACCGACTCTGCCCGATGGATTAAAAGATTGTTCGCAATTGCCCAATTTGATTTATGTATTATTGAAGAGGGGTTATCAGGATGCCGAAATTGAAAAGATTTGCTATAAAAATATTTTCCGAGTTTGGCGGGAGAATGAGCGTGTGGCGAAGGTTGGATTTTGAGTAAAATTTATCTAAATCAGTCTTTCAATAAAAACAAAACATCAATAAAATGACTCACAGAAGAGAATTCTTAAAAAATACTGCCCTCGTTTCAGCATCGGCATTTTTACCTTTGGAAATCCTGGCAAACCTCCGCACACGGGTTGGGGCAAATGATAAAATCAACGTAGGATTAATTGGTTGTAAGGGGCAGGGTTGGAATAATATCAAGGCTTTTCTCAAAATTAGTGAAATAAATTGTTTAGCTATTTGTGATATTGACGACAATATTCTGAACCAACGTAAGGCTGACTTAGCCAAATCGGGCATTGCTAATCCCTTGATTTACAAGGATTACCGCAAAATGCTCGAAAATAAAGACATTGATTTCGTCATCGTTGCCACGCCCGACCATTGGCATTGTTTACAACTAACGGATGCCCTTTCAGCAGGAAAGGATGTCTTCTGCGAAAAGCCAGCCGCTAATTCAATCGGTGAGGCTCGTTTGATGGAAAAAGCCGCCAAAGCCTCTGGAAAAGTGGTGCAAGTGGCTCAGTGGCAGCGTTCCATGAAACATTTTCAGGATGCCGTTGCCTTTGTGCAGTCGGGTAAATTGGGGGATATTTTAACCACTAAAACATGGATGTATCGAGGAAATTCTGTGCCTTTGCCCGTTGTACCGAGTTCGCCCGTTCCTGCGGGTGTGGACTATAAAATGTGGCTTGGTCCTGCCCAGATGCGAGAATTTAATCAAAACCGTTTTCATTACGAATTCCGTTGGTTTTGGGATTACGCAGGAGGCTTAATGACTGATTGGGGCGTGCATTTAATTGATATTGTGCTGTGGGCAACAGGCGTGAATACTCCAAAATCAGTGATGGCGATGGGTTCAAAAATTGCCTTCCCTGACGATGCCCGACAAACGCCTGATTACTTGAATGTGATTTATGATTACGGGAAATTCACAATGTCTTGGGAGAATATCATGGGTATTACGGGCGGAATGTACGGACGGCAACATGGTGTTGCTTTCATCGGAAAAAATGGAACATTAGTCGTAAACCGTGGTGGTTGGGAAGTGATTCCAGAAAAGGTAAATGGTAAAGATTTAATGGAGGCAGTGCCACTGACAAAAGCCTCTGATAATGGCTTGAATAATCACGCTGTAAATTTCGTAGAGGTACTGAAAAGTAAGGACTTAACTAAATTAAATTGCCCCATTGAGGCGGGCGTAAAAGTTGCGATTAACTCACACATGGGTAACGTAGCATACCGCACGGGCGAGAAGATTTATTACGAAGATTCAACAGGGAAATTTACCAATAAAGCTGCCAATAAATTAATTATTCCTGATTATAAAAATGGGTGGAAAATGCCTATTTAAACAGAAAAAGCGAAGGCTTCCTTTTTGAGGAAGCCTTCGCTAAAATTAAATCTGCAATCTGAAATCACAGATCCAAAATCATAACTACTCCTCCTCTTTTGAAGGCAAAGTATAAGTAAATTTATCTTCCAAAAACTCATCAATTGCCAAAGAAGTTGGTTTCGGCAAACGCTCATAGAATTTTGAGATTTCAATTTGCTCACGGTTTTCGAAAATTTCTTCTAAATTATCTACCGAAGAAGCGAAATCAGATAATTTATTATTCAATTCTTCTTTTGATTTCAAAGAGATTTGTCTGGCACGTTTTGCGATAATCGCAACGGCTTCGTAAGTATTTCCGCCCGCTTTGATGGCTAATTCTGATACATTTCTGGTAATAATTGATGGATTCGTCGCCATGTCTATATTAAGGTTTTAGGTTTTGGGTTTTAGGTTTCAGAATTTTAAAGATATTAGCACTTCGCCTAATCCTTAACCTCTAACTACCTAATCCCTGACCCCTGATTTATTGTTTTTCTGCTGCGCCAACTTTGGCAGTATTTGATTTTTCTTTGTCCCTTGCGGCTTTATACTCAGCCTCTAATTTTGCAATTCTTTCACTTCTCTTTGGTACTAATATCGTATAATTTCTTCCGCTTTTTTCAAAAAATGCACTTTGTGGATATTTATCAATAAAAGCCTCATAATACTTAACGGCTTCGTCAAAACGTTCTTTTTGCTTACTTTCAATGGTACTTTGTGCCAAATTATATTGAGCTTGTACTTTCAGATAAGCCATTTCCTCATTGAACTCCGAATCAGTGATTATTCTTTCTGAAAATTACTAATTTCAATAACCGCTGATTTCAAGGTTGCAATATTGAACGACACTTGTTTTGATATACAATTTTGCTTTTTCGTAAGCTTTTGCTCTCAAGTTTTACCCTCAAAGACTTTATTAACTCCGAAGTCTCGTCCCTAAATTTACTATCAGGATAATTATTGATAAAACTTTGTAATTCATTGATAGCAGTAATCGTTCCACTCTGGTCAAGATTATAGTCGGGCGAATTTTTATATAATGAATATGCCGACATATAAACTGCTTCTTCATAATATTCACTCCGAGCAAAAGTTTCAGCAAATCTTTTAAAATGAAAAGTTGGCCGTCTCATAGCTTCCCATGTGATAGTCACAATAGGCCTGATAAAAAGTGGCTACCTCTTGCTGGTCTGTTCCCATTAGAATTGGCAATAATTCTTCAAAAAGAATGCTTGCCTTATCGTATTGACCCTTTTTAAAGAATCTTTCTGTCATTGTTCATACTTTTTTCTTGTCGTCGGTCATTTTTCTGACCTTCTCAAAATTACTACAAGCAGTTAGGGTTAGGCAAACAAGTATAAATAATAAAAATTTATTAGTTCTGTACATAAGGGTACAAAGTTAAGTAAAAATCGGTAGATTGAAAATCGAGCGTTTAAGTATTCTCAAATTTCGTTATTAAAACGCATAGAAAATTACTATTAATACGTGTTTTAAGAAAAATTTAACATAATTGTTTGGGAGGTACGAGGGCGTAGGTGTATGAATTATTGGGTTTTGGAAAACTGCGGAGACTTTTTTAATTTTCGTTAGAATAAACCAATTATCTGATACAATGAATTCTGGAAGTTTTAAATCTCGCCTCATCGTTGGGCTAATCATGGCGGGAATCGCCCTATTTTCGTACTATTCAAAAATGCAGGTCAATCCCATCACGGGCAAACGTCAAGCCGTAACAATGACACCACAACAGGAAGTGGCAACGGGCTTGCAATCAGCACCACAAATGGCGGCTGAGTTTGGAGGATTGTACCAAGACCAAAAATCTCAGGATATGATTAAAAACCGTTGGAATGAAATCGTAGCGAATATCCGGATGCGCACAAATCGGAATTGCCAGTCATAACTTTCATCCTCGCCGAGCAATGGACTTCCCAGACAATTAATGCTTTTGCCTTTACGCCGGCGGACAAATTTTTATTACGGTTGGTTTATTAAAAAGATTAACTTCTGGGAGACCAGTTGGCGGGCGTTTTGGGGCATGAAGTGGGTCATGTAATCGGGAGACATTCTGCTCAACAAATGGCAAAAGACGAACTCACAAGTGGACTTTTGGGGGCAGCCGTTGCCGCTACTTCCGACCCATACAGTGCTAATAATTCAGGAGCAATTGCCCAATATGTGGGTAAAATGATTACGATGAAATACGGACGGGATGACGAGTTGGAAGCGGATAAATTTGGGATAAAATACATGATTCAGTCGGGATATAATCCTGAAAAAATGATTGATGTGATGGAAATTTTGAAAGAAGCCTCTGGCGGTGCCGACCGCCCTTCGGAATTTCAAAGTACTCACCCCGACCCCGACCATAGAATTGTTGAAATCAAAAAAATGCTGGAACAGTACAAACAGACTGGGAAATTGGAGGATTGAGGTTTGAAAATGCGAGATACCGTAAAAAAACTTATACTTCAATTTTAATAATATTTTAATTTTATCAACAAGATTGGTATCTACATTTGTGGTTCAGTAAGTAAACAAGAAAATCAATTACTGGTCATTGAATTAATTAATTTAATAAATCTAACAAACAAAACAATGAAGAAAACAGCTAAGTTTTTTGCCATTATTGTGGTTGCCACATCATTACTATCATCTTGTTATTCTTACACTTCAGTTGTGGGTAAAGGTGCACAAGGAAACACCAAAGTTACTAAATGGAATCATTATGTGATTGGTGGATTGGCACCCGTTGGTGTTTCTGATTCTAAGGAAATGGCGGGTGGAGCTCAGGATTACACCATTTTCACCAGACATTCTTTTGTGAATGGTTTGATAGGAGGTTTAACATTTGGACTTTACACTCCTACTACTACCACGGTTACTAAATAATCTGGAAAGTAAATAATTGATTTTCAGGAAATTAACTTTTTTTTATGAAAAAAATATTATTCTTTTTGAGTTTATTTATCACTATTTATTTGATTTATACAGTTTTGGAAATATTTGTTACACAAAGTGTTCAATTGAATCAATAAACAATGCGTAACTT
>JAXHOK010000062.1:0-29964 GCA_034519515.1 Arcicella sp. | reverse complement strand
AGTTACGTATTGCTGGTTAGATAAAAATTTTATTAAAATTGGAGATGCTTATGACCAATTTTAACTATTGTAGTTTTTATACTATACGTCTAAACACTTTGTATTTTGCATAATCCAACATCTTAATTCTTCAAATTATTTACCCACGCCCAAAAACCTTTTCCCCAAAAAATCAGTTAATTTTACAGATAATATTTCGCCACGAATGGCTTTTGATTTTTCATAATCAAGCGATTCGTGGCTATATTTGTTTAGTCAAAAGTCGTAAGTCATTAAGTCGTAATTAGAAATACGAAGTCCCAACTTATGACTTACGACATACGACTTAAAAACTAAAAAATGCTCGTTAAAGATTTCCTTACACTTTACCGTGAAGATGGCTTCGTGAAGACGATTGCTGAACAAATAAAATCACCGAATGATTATCCGAATGTTCAAATAAAGGGCGTTTTGGGCAGTCTGGACGCAGTTATTGCTTCGGCGGTTCATCTTATCAATCCCAAACAAACGCACCTTTTTGTCCTTTCCGACCGTGAAGAAGCGGCTTATTTCGTCAATGATTTACAAAATCTGATTGGTGAAAACAACGTCCTTTCTTTTCCGATGTCCTACAAGCGTGCCTACCAATATGAGGAGATTGACAACGCCAACGTCCTCATGCGAGCGGAGGTTTTGAACAAGCTCAACAACGCTCCCGAAGGCTTGCTATTGGTGTCATATCCCGAGGCTCTTTCCGAAAAAGTTATCAATCGGCGGTCGCTTTTGAAGAATACTTTTACCATTACGGTCAATGAAAAATTGGACACTAATTTCTTGGGAGAAGTGCTGGCGAGTTATGATTTCGAGAAGACAGATTTCGTCTATGAGGCAGGGCAGTATTCTATTCGTGGGGGAATTGTGGACGTGTTTAGTTACGCCAACGATTTGCCTTACCGCATTGATTTATTTGGCGATGAGGTCGATAGCATCCGAACATTTGACCCCGAATCTCAACTATCCGTAGAATCCGTTTCCAGAATCAATATCATCCCCGATGTTCAAAATAAACTCGTTCAAGAAACCCGTGAGCCATTTTTGAGTTTCTTTCCAAAAGATTCAAGAGTTTGGTTTAAAGACGTTGAATTGACTCTGGAAATTATTGAAAAGAGTTTTGAAAAAGTAGAAGGCAACTTTGCCGAAATGATTGCCAAAAGTGGCGGCATTCAAGTGATTTCAGACCCCAATCAATTATTTGAAACTCGTAAAGGTTTCTCGAAATTGGTCAAGGAATTTGGAATTGTTGAATTTGGAAGGCGTTTTCATTTCAAATCAGAAAAAATACAACTTTCTGCCAAACTCCAACCCACTTTCAACAAAGATTTCAAACGCCTTGCCGATAATCTTCGTGAAAATCAGGGCTTGCATTATACCAATATCATCACTTCCGATTCGCCTAAACAGTTGGAACGTTTGGCAACTATTTTTGATGAAATTGATAGAAATGTGCGTTTCCAAGCCCTCAATGTATCTTTACGAGAAGGTTTTATTGACGAACAAATGAAATTGGTTTGTTATACCGACCACCAAATCTTCGACCGTTTTCATCGTTTTAGAGAAAAAAATAAATATTCAAAATCCAAAGCCCTGACTTTGAAGGAACTACGAAGTCTGCAAATTGGCGATTTTGTAACCCACGTGGACTACGGAATCGGGCGTTTTGCGGGTCTCGACCGTGTGACGGTCGGTGATTCTGAACAAGAGGCAATTCGTCTGATTTACAAGGATAATGACGTGTTGATGGTGTCGATTCATTCACTTCATAAAATTGCCAAATATTCTGGAAAGGAGGGAGGACCGCCTACGATGTCTAAATTGGGTTCGCCCGAGTGGGAAAATCGTAAGTCGAAGGTCAAAAAGCAGGTCAGAGACATTGCCAAAGAACTGATTTCGTTGTACGCCAAACGCCGCATGGCACCAGGTTTTGCTTTCTCGAAGGATACTTTTATGCAGGTGGAATTGGAATCTTCTTTCTTGTATGACGACACGCCCGACCAAGCCAAATCAACTGCCGATGTGAAAGTTGATATGGAAAAACCGCACCCCATGGACAGATTGGTTTGTGGTGATGTGGGTTTTGGTAAAACCGAAGTCGCCATCAGAGCAGCCTTTAAAGCCGTTGCCGATTCCAAACAAGTGGCTATTCTTGTACCTACAACCGTTTTGGCAATGCAACATTACCGAACTTTCCGAGATCGCTTAGAGAAATTTCCTTGTCGGGTTGAATATATCAACCGTTTCAAATCACCCAAACAAATCAAAGAAACGCTCAAACGAGTAGCTTTGGGCGAAACCGATATTCTCATCGGTACGCACAGAATTGTTAATAAAGACGTAGTTTTCAAGAACTTAGGCTTGATGATTATTGACGAAGAACAAAAATTTGGCGTAAAAGTAAAAGACCGTCTTAAAGAAATGCGGGTCAATATTGATGCCTTGACCCTAACGGCAACGCCTATTCCCAGAACGCTACATTTTTCGTTGATGGGAGCAAGAGATTTGTCTATCATGGCAACGCCTCCGCCCAATCGCCAGCCCGTTACAACCGAGTTACAAATTTTTAACGAGGTATTAATTCGGGATGCCGTCAGTTACGAATTGAAGCGAGGGGGACAGGTGTATTTTGTGCATAATAGGGTAGGGGAGTTAGATTCAATCGCCAACCTGATTTTACGCATGGTTCCCGATGCTAAAGTCGCAACTGCCCACGGACAAATGGATGGCGATAAACTCGAAAAAGTGATGATGAACTTCATTGAGGGGCATTATGACGTATTAGTTTCAACCAATATTATCGAATCGGGGCTTGATATTCCCAATGCTAACACTATTTTTATTAACCACGCCAACCATTTCGGACTATCTGATTTGCACCAAATGCGGGGTAGGGTAGGGCGTTCTAACAAAAAGGCATTTTGTTATTTGCTCACACCTGCCCTTTCCCTCCTCACGACCGATGCTCGCAAGCGTTTGAGTGCCTTAGAAGAGTTTTCTGACTTGGGAGATGGCTTCAAAGTTGCCATGCGAGATTTGGATATTCGTGGAGCAGGAAACCTTCTGGGAGCGGAGCAGAGTGGTTTTATTAATGATTTAGGTTATGAATTGTATCATAAAATCTTGGACGAAGCGGTCCAGGAATTGAAAGAAAACGAGTTCAGAGATTTATTTGAAAAACAACTTTCGGAGGTTGTGGAAGTTTTAAAAGTAGATTGTCAGATTGAAACCGACTTAACGGTCTTAATTCCAGAGAAATACGTGAGTTCAATTTCCGAAAGATTATCGCTCTACACACAGTTAGACGACATGAAAAACGAAGAAGAATTGACCAAATTTGAGATAATGGTTAAAGATAGATTCGGACCAATTCCTCCCGAAATGCTTGACATCATCGAAATTGTGCGGGTGCGTTGGATGGCAGAAGTTTTGGGAATGGAAAAAATATTGCTTAAAAACAATAATCTGAAATGTTACTTCGTTTCTTCTGAAAACGAAAAGTATTATAAATCAGCGACTTTTGGCAAGATTCTTGATTACGTTAAGATGAATTCTCGGAAATGTTCGCTCAAAGAAGCCAAAGGAAAATTAGTGTTGATTTTTGAAAAAATTACCTCAATTGAAGAACTGAAGGCGATTTTGAAGGAAATTATTGGGAATTAAGTTAAATTTGAAAATTTGAAAATTAGGTAATTTGAAAATATTTTGACCCTAAATTTTCAAATTGATCCATCTCCAAATTACCAAATTGAACAAAATCCTCAGCCATTCCCGCCAGTTTTCACGCTGATTTATTTAAATTTGTGGCATTGTGTTAAGTAATTAGTTATAAAGTATTAAACGTATTTCACCGATTAATACCTCGTAAATCCCTAATTTTACTTAATGCTCCGCTCAAAAACAGATATTTAGTACCTTATCATATTATTCACGACAATCAAATTATTTGACAAATGAAGTTGTCCCTCAAATCAATGGCGATTATACTCGCAGGACTTGCCCTTGCGAGTTCATGTAAATCAAAGAAGCCAACCAGTGTAAAAATGGGCAAAAACAGTACAGCTACTGGTATTGCTTACAACAAAAAAGGAGGTTTTCAAATTGATAAAACCTTCAAAGGACAACCCACGGGACCCAACTTGGTATTCATCGAAGGTGGACGTTTCACGATGGGGGCTTTGGAAGAAGACGTTATGAATTCCCGTGATAACTTAGAGAGAACAGTCTCAGTTCAATCATTTTACATGGACGAATCGGAGATTACCAACTCTCACTACCTTGAATATTTGAACGGTATTCAAAAAGATTCCTCACAAGAATTTTACGAATCGGCTCTTCCAGATACCTTAGTTTGGAAAAACGAATTGGCTTTCAATGATGCTTATGTAGAGCAGTATCTTCGTTATCCTGGCTTTCGTATGTACCCATTAGTGGGTGTGTCTTGGACTCAGGCTTCTGATTATTGCAACTGGCGGACCGCTGCGGTGAATAATAATATCGCTTTACAAAACCAAAAAGGAGACAAAAAGGGTAAATCAAAGTCCAGCGGGGCAGCCAAGAAAGGTGCTGAATCAAACAAAACCGTTGCTTCGGCATTACCGAAAGCCCGCTTAACGATTGAATCTGGCAAGGTTCTCCCTGCTTATCGTTTGCCAACTGAAGCAGAGTGGGAATATGCCGCCAAAGCCATGATTGGAACTCAATATGAAGACGAAAATCAAACTAATCAAAGAATTTATCCTTGGGATGGACCAAATATGCGTGCTTCACGTGGGCGTAAGAAAGGAACAATGTTAGCTAACTTCAAGCGTGGTCGTGGAGATTATGCGGGTATTGCTGGAAAGTCAAATGACGAAGCCATCATTACTACAGAAGTTTACAAATATCCAGCCAATGACTTCGGTTTGTACCAAATGGCGGGCAACGTGAATGAATGGGTTTTTGACTTATATCGTCCATTATCTTATGAAGACTTTAATGACTTGAATCCAATTCGCAGAAGCGATTATTTGGATAAAGAGAAGAATTACGATAAGAAGAATAACAACTCATTGGTTGATAACAAATCAAGAGTCTTCAAAGGGGGATCTTGGGCAGATGTCGCCTACTGGTTAGCACCAGGAACACGTCGTTTTATTGACCAAGACTCAGCAACTTCAACTATTGGCTTTCGTTGTGCCATGATTAGAGCTGGTACTAATAAATAGTATTTAAAAATATAACAAAAGAGGGATTCTAAACATTTTTAGAATCCCTCTTTTGTTGTTACTCGGCTGTTGCCATTGCAATTATTGAAACGTTTTTTATTCCCGTATCATTGAGTGCTAATACACAAGATTCAAGCGTTGAACCAGTCGTTAATGTATCATCAATTATCACGATTCTCTTATCTTTTAAGCCTTCAAAGTTTTCGACATAAAAGACCTCGTGCATATTTTCATAACGTTCTAATCTGGATTTAGCAATCTGAGATTCCGTTTCAATGCCCCTTTTCAGTACATCATTCCTCCATTCGATATTTAAACTCTCTGCCAACCCTTTTGCCAAGCAATCTGATTGATTATATCCCCGAACGATTAATCGTTTTTTATGTAAAGGTACAGGCAAAATCAGGTCAAACTGCTCATGAAAGCCTTTTTCTCTTAATTCAGAGCCATACATTCTCCCCAGCATCTCTCCCAAATCTTGATTGCCTTTATACTTGATTTCATGCATAATTTTCTGAACCTTTCCCCCTTTTACAAACTTCAAATAGGCGAGTGAATGTTCAATTTTTACTTTACCTGCAAATTTGTTAACCAATCTTCTATCAACTCCAATGTGTGAGTTAGTCTTTGGCAAATCAAACCTACAATTCGTGCAAAGTAGTTCCTCATTCAGTTGCAAAGGTTGCTCACAGCCCGCACAGATACGTGGAAAAATCAGGTCGATGAAAGATTCTAAAATGGTCATTTCTTAGTGGTTGAATGTTTAAATATTATTGGTTGACTTCATAAATATTTATTGGTTGAAAATATAACATTTTAAAGATTAATCTATTTACACTTCCTTATTGACTAAATTTTTAGTTGCCATATTTTTCTAAAAATTATCCATAAATTTAGCCCTGATTTTCATCAAAACAATCATAATCCGTGATAATGATTACCTTTGTATCTATGGTTAAAATTATAGAATAATATTAAGTTTTTGTCCAAAATAAATCCGATTCACGGGTAGAATTTCCGTGTTGCCTACAATGAGCATAGTTACAGAATTTAATGATTACAGAAGTGCCATGAACGAAAAAATTATGGCGGCTGACAACAAAGTTATCAAAAGAATTTTCAATCTTGACACCAATACTTACTCCAACGGAGCCTTATCGGAAAAGACCAAGGAGATGATGGGTTTAGCGTGTTCGATGGTTTTGCGGTGTGATGATTGTGTGAAATATCACTTAGGAAAGTGCTACGAACTGGGGGTAAATTCAGAAGAAATTCAAGAGATTTTTTCAGTGGCAACTTTAATAGGAGGGACGATTGTTGTTCCACATCTTAGGCGTGCAACTGAATATTGGGAGGCTTTAAATCAATCATTGAATGATAGCGTGATTGAATGATAGAGTAACAAGTGGAGTTACTTTTTACTTCATTTTTGGCTCTTATACAACTCATTCAATCATTCTATCATTCATTCATTCAATCATTGAAACAGAATGGAAAATTTAACCCAAGAATGGGAATTATTATTAGATAAATTAGAAGAGTCTTTGGGCAAACGCCCCTCTGACCTCAACGCTGTTTTGTTCCTCATGGGCGTGCAAGAGTTAGGAAAAGGACATCAGTTTTTTACGAAAGAACAAAAACAAGACCTCATGCACATAGCCATTTGCAAGGCTTTAAGTTACAGCGGTATTTATGAACTCGAAGGTTTAGATCAAGATGATTGGCCTCATTGGAAATTAGTCAATCAATTACCTTTCGTGAATGTGATTGAACAGGAGAAAATCATCAAAATGAATGTTATTGAGTACTTCGAGAAGGAAGTATTTGTAGCCCCCTGACCCCAGAAGGGGAATTTATCCTTTAAAAAAACTCCCCCTTCGGGGTGGGGAGGCTATTTTATGAAAATAATTACTTACAATGTCAATGGTATTCGTTCTGCCATATCAAAAGGTTTTGTGGAATGGTTGAAAGGCATAAATGCCGATATGATTTGTTTGCAAGAAGTAAAAGCCGAAGAACATCAAATTGATAAAACTATTTTTGAAGAATTAGGCTATGAAATTTACTGGTACTCTGCCGAGAAAAAAGGGTATAGTGGCGTTGCCATTTTTACTAAAATTACTCCTAAAAATGTGGATTACGGATGTGGATTGCCCATTTATGACAGGGAAGGAAGGGTTTTGCGTACTGATTTTGAGGATTTTTCGTTAATCTCTGTGTATATGCCTTCGGGTTCGAGCGGAGAGGAACGTCAGGATTTTAAGATGCAGTGGTTAGTGGATTTTGAACTTTACATCCAAGAATTGAAGAAGACGATTCCGAACTTAATTATTTCGGGCGATTACAATATTTGCCACAAAGCAATTGATATTCATAATCCGAAATCCAATGCAAATAGTTCAGGTTTTTTACCCGAAGAAAGGGAATGGGTAGATATGTTTCTGAGTAACGGTTTTATTGATACTTTTCGTCATTTCAACCAAGAGCCGCATCATTATACATGGTGGAGTTATCGGGCAGGAGCAAGGGACAAAAATTTGGGTTGGCGGATTGATTATCATTTAGCAACTGAACCCATGCGTGAACGATTGATTCGCTCAGTAATTTTGCCCGAAGCCAAACATTCAGACCATTGTCCTGTTTTACTGGAGATTTCATAGCTTTTGGCAATCGGCTCAGCTATCGGCACACTCAACCTAAATTTTAGTGTGTTTTCGGCATTACAAAACACTGTTTTTAATTGAAAATGACCACTTTGGAATTGAATTTGCAATATATATTCAAACGAAATTTATTATTATGACAACTTCACCCATTGCAACGCTCTTGATGCGTATTGAAGAGTACAAACGTAAGTATTATCTCAATAGACTCATCAAGGGTTCTATATTTACAGCGGCAGTTATCTTGTCCGCTTTTTTGGTTTTTAATACCCTCGAATATTTTGGGCATTTTGGCACAACTTTTCGAACTATTCTCTTTTTTTCGTTCCTCGGGGCGTTCTTGATTTCCCTGATTTTATGGGTTATTAAGCCGTTAATGTTCCTTTACGGAGAACAAAAACCGCTTTCTAATGAATTGGCAGCCGACCAAATCGGGAAATATTTTCCAGAGGTGGGGGATAAGTTGGTCAATACGCTACAATTGACCAAGACGCTTGATAAATCTCAAAACGAATTATTGCTGGCTTCTATCAATCAAAAATCTCAACAGTTGGGTTATTTAAAGTTTGCTGATGCTATCAAAATTAACGATAATCGAAAGTATCTCAAATTTGCGGCTCTTCCTGCGGGAGCAATTGCTTTGATTTTGATGTTATATCCAGCCTTCTTTTCAAAAAGCACCGAACGTATCGTTAATTTCAAAAATGAATACCAAGAGGAAGCTCCTTTTTCGTTTATTTTGGATAATAAAAAAATGCAAGCCTTTAAGAATGAGGATTTTACGGTAAATCTTTCGCTTCAAGGAAACACAGTTCCAGAATCCGTTTACTTGGTTTTTAATGACCGTAAATTGAAAATGGAGACTTTGGATAAGAAACATTATACCTATACTTTCTCGAAAGTTCAGCAAGATTTTGATTTCAAATTTCAAGCGGCAGGTTTCAATTCGGGTGGGCATGAAGTGGAAGTGGTTAATCGCCCAAGTTTGGCATTTTTTGATGTCAATTTGAATTATCCTGGGTATCTAAACAAACCCAACGAATCCATGAAAAATATGGGTAATTTGACCGTTCCAGAAGGCACAGCCATCGAATGGGACTTCAATGTTAATGATACAGATTCAATTGTAATGGTCTTTGAAGGCGATAAAATTCGAATGATTGCCAAAAAGAATCTATTGGGCGGAGGCTTCAATGCTACCCGTCGTGTACGTGCGTCTGGTACATACAAGGTTTATTTGAAAAATCAATATGCCTCAAATGTCGAAGGTATAAGTTTCTTTTTAAACGTAATTCCTGATAAGCATCCCCAATTAAGTTTAGAACAATATAAAGATTCTACTTTGTATAACTTTATGGTTCTGGGTGGAAATATTGCCGATGATTATGGAATCAGTAAATTGGCGGTTTTTTACAAAGTTCTTAGAGAAGGTAAACCATCAACTGCCAATTATGCTTCTATGAATTTGCCAGTTAATACCTCTCAAACGATTCAGAGTTTTTATAAACAATGGAATTTGGATAGTTTGAAATTGAGTCCTGCTGATAAAATTGAGTATTTTGTTCAGGTTTGGGACAATGATGGTGTGAACGGAGCAAAGTCCACCCGTTCGGCAGTGATGAACTATGCGATCCCTGACAAACGCTCAATTGACAAAGAAATTGATAATTCGATTGATAAAACGGAGGCTCAAATTGAAAAAACCTTGGAAAAAGCCCAAAAGCTCCGCAAAGAGATTGCGGCATTGGAAAGTCGTTTGAAAAACAAGAAAGAACTGGATTTTCAAGATAAAAAATTGGCGGAAGAACTCATCAAAAAGAAAGAAGATTTGATGAACGAAATCAAGCAAATGCAGGAACAAAACCAAAATTTGAATGAAAAACAGCAACGTTTCAACGAACAAAAACCTGAAAATCAGCAAAAAATGGATGCTCTTCAAAAGATGATGGAGGATTTGATGGACCCCGAAGCCCAGAAAATGTACGATGAATTGAAGAAAATGCTCGAACAAAATCCAGAAGACAACAAGATGCTCGAACAAATGGAGCGAATGAAAAATAAGGAAAAGAATATGGAAAAGGAGTTGGAGCGAATGAAAGATTTATTCAAAAAACTGCAACTCGACCAAAAACTTGATAAAACCATTAAAGACCTCGAAAAACAAGCTGAAAAACAAGAGCAATTAGCCGAAAAAAACGAACAGACCGAAAAGAAACCTGACAATGCGGCTGATAAGAAAAAAGATACGGAGGCAAATAAAAAGGAGCAAGAAAAGCTATCGAAAGAGTTTGAAGATACGAAAAAAGACCTGAAAGAAGCTGAAAAAATGAACGAAGAGATGAAAGGCGAAGAGAAAATGGATATGGATAAACCAGGGCAAGAAGACATCTCGCAAGACCAAAAGGAATCGGAAGATAAAATGGATAAAGGCGACAATAAATCAGCCGCTGAAAAACAAAAGAAAGCCGCCAGAAAAATGCGAAATCTTTCTCAAAAACTCGCCCAAGCTAAACAACAGCAAGAAATGAAACAGAATGAGGAAAATATGGATGATTTAAGAGATATTCTTGAAAACCTTGTTACGCTCTCTTTTGACCAAGAACGTTTGATGAAAGATTTTAGAGGTATGAATCCCTCCGACCCACGTTTTGTTAAATTATCGCAAGACCAAATAAAATTACAAGATGATGCCAAGGTGATTGAAGATAGTTTGTATGCTTTATCTAAACGAGTTTTACAAATTGAAACCTTCGTTACCCGTGAAATGGGTAATATGAAAAGCTACATGGGAGATGCTGTAAAGCTAATAAAAGATAGAAAACTAGCCATGACAACCTCAAAACAACAATTTGCGATGACTTCTATGAATAATTTGGCACTTTTATTATCTGATGTATTAAAACAAATGCAACAAAATCAGCAAATGATGGCTGGTTCGGGCAGTGGAAAAGGAAAAAGTAAAGGCAAGCAAAAAAGCATGGGAGAGGCTCAAAAAGAATTGAATGAGCAAATGGGTAAATCTATGCAAAAAGGCTCGAAAGGGCAGGGGGGAATGTCTGAACAATTAGCAAAAATGGCAAACGAACAGGCTCGTTTACGCAAGATGCTACAAGGATTTTTGGATAGTAGCAAAGGCACGGAAAAAGGACGTAAATTAGGCGATGAGATAAAGGATATGATGAAGAAAATGGAAGAAACTGAAACGGATTTGGTCAATAAACGGTTAAATCCTGAAGTAATGAGGCGTCAGCAAGAATTAGTCACTCGTTTGTTAGAATCCGAAAAAGCCATGCAGGAACAGGAAGAAGACCAAAAACGTAAGGCCGAAACCGCCAGACAGCTTTTTGAGCGTAAAACACCGCCACAATTCCAGCAATACGTGAAAGACAAACAAAAACAAACAGAATTATTAAGAACTGTTCCGCCCAATTTGAATCCCTATTATAAACGTCAGGTGGATAACTATTTTAAACAGATAAAGTAGAGTTTAGAGAAAAACCCTACTCTGTATAATCTAATATAAATTCGGTTCTTTGTCTAAATTCCTACTTGAAGCAAGAGTTTATTTAGACAAAAAATAGCCTCTGATTTAATTTCAGAGGCTATTTTTTTTGTCTAAATCCTTACTCATTCAAAAGGTGGCTTTCTAAATTCCCCGAATCACCTTAATTTCAACTCTTCTATTAATTTCACGCTCCTTTTCACTGTTTGAGCGAGTTAAAGGCTTCAAACTCCCAAATCCCTTTGTCTGTATCCTTTGGCTCGCTATACCCTTGTTTATGAGGTATTTTTTGCATGAATTTACACGTTCGAGCGAAAGTTTGATATTTTCATCATAATCTCCTGTAATGTCAGTATGTCCTTCCAATAAAATTTCTACGGTTTGATACTTCTTTAATTGTCGAACCAGCTTATTCATTTCACCGAATGACTCTGGCAAAAGATCTGATTCACCTAATTTAAAAATTACGTTCTTCAATCTTATGGTTTCATCTTTGGCAGTATTTACCGTAATTAATTCGTCTTTATCTTCATCAGATTCCTTTGTTTCTTTTTTAACAAAATGATTACATCCAGCCAAATCTGTTAATATTCCATTTTGTAAAGTATCTATTTTAATTATATTGAATGAATCACTTTTTTCAGCTGAATAACTCGAAATACCATCCTTTCTTAATAACAAGGTCACTAAATTACCCGCCTCGTCATAAAACTCCGTAAAATCATTAGTTGGGTTAATTTCCATTTTTGAGTATAAAATTTCCGTTTTTAATACTTTTGGATTATCTCCCAATGACACATACCAAACATTATCTCCTTTGTTTTCTTTTACAACAATTTCATCATTTTGATTAATATAAAAATTACATCCTTTCTGACAGTTTGCTTTATTCCAATCTTTTATTTTCAAGTTATCTGTCCAAATTACATCCACTGTTGCCTTTCTAATATCAATTCTTGCTAAGGTTTCAAAAGTCGTAGTCATAAAATATAACTTTCCCTTTGAATCAACCGCTCCCGAAATCCAACCTCTATCTGAGTGTGAAGGTAATTCCCATTTTGAAAAACTTCCCTGTTGGTTTTTGGGATTGTATTCATACACTGGTGTACGTGCTTGTTCATCAGCTTTTACCGAATATAATTTGTTATTAACTCCTTTAATCAAAGCGTTAGACTTAAAAGGAAAAGCTTTTCCTATGTTTTTTACACTTTTATCTTTTAGTTCAATTCTTTCAATTTCATACAAACTTCCTGTAACCGAGACACTATACAATTTATTGTCACATTTATTGGGAATACCTGTGTTCTCATACTTATCCCCCGACTGGCGAAGGTTATTTCTTTGCTGAGTTTTTCCAGAAAATGAAATAGCTAAGAGCATTATTATTGCTGTTAAAATATTAAATTTTATTTGTAATTGTAACTTAAACGTTTTCATTCTTTTATACTTCTTGTTTTAATAATAATTGATTTTACTTGGTATGTATTTGTGTTGTATCTTTGTATCCAAATTATTACCCATAATCAAGAACCATACCTTATGATTGCTTTTTTTAACGAAGATATTGATTTTAAATTTCCAGGTAAGAATAAATTTAAGGCTTGGTTGAAAAAAGTAGCTGATAAAGAGGGTTTTATGATTGGACAACTAAACTATATCTTCTGTTCGGATGAGTATCTCCATAAAATAAATCTCGAATATTTAGACCACGATACCTATACCGACATTATCACATTCGATAACTCTGAGGATGAAGCTACCATCGAAGGGGACATCTTTGTTAGTGTAGAGCGTATCCGAGAGAACTCTCAAACCTTGAATACTGTTTTTGAAGAAGAAGTAAAAAGAGTTGTCGTTCATGGCTTACTACATCTTTGTGGTTATGACGACCATACTCACGAAGATAAAGCTGAAATGAGAAAATTAGAAAATAATTATATTTTAGTTTTTGAATCTTAAGTTTTAACCAATCACTCCACGTGAAACACTTGATTAAAAATTGCTAATATTTAATGAATTTTGGTTCGAAAAACCAGTACATTTCAATCAAACACTCCACGTGAAACATTTGGTTAAAACTGACTAAAATGTAAAATAGATTTTTATAAAATGTAGAGAAATAGAGATTAATTACGATTAAAAATATGTACAAAGAATATGATGTAATAGTGGTGGGAGCGGGACACGCAGGTTGTGAAGCCGCACACGCAGCAGCAACGATGGGGTCGAAAGTAATATTGCTAACAATGAATATGAACACCATTGCTCAGATGTCATGTAATCCTGCGATGGGAGGTGTAGCGAAAGGGCAAATAGTTCGTGAAATAGATGCACTCGGAGGAATGTCAGGTATTATTTCTGACAAGACTATGATTCAATTTAGAATGTTAAATCGTTCAAAAGGTCCTGCCATGTGGTCACCAAGATGCCAGTCAGATAGAATGAAGTTTGCAGAAGAATGGCGTTCGGCATTGGAACAAAACACGAATGTGGATTTTTGGCAAGACATGGTGTCTGAACTATTAATTGAGGGTAATAAAGTAATAGGAGTGAAAACTCAAATGGGAATCGAGTTTCAGGGGAAATCTGTGGTTTTAACGAATGGAACTTTCTTAAACGGCTTAATTCACATTGGCGAAAAGAACTTTGGTGGTGGCAGAACCTCAGAGGCACGTTCAACAGGGATTACAGAGCAGTTAATAGAGCTTGGTTTTGAGGCGGGTCGAATGAAAACTGGTACACCCCCACGTGTAGATGGACGAAGTTTGGATTATTCAAAAATGGAAGAACAGGAAGGAGATGAAAATCCGAGTAAGTTTTCCTACACAGATACCGAGCAATTAACCAAGCAAAGAAGTTGCTGGATTACTTATACAAATCAGGAAGTCCACAATATTTTAAAAACTGGTTTTGATAAATCGCCTATGTTTGCGGGGCGTATTAAGGGGCTAGGTCCAAGATACTGTCCGTCGGTTGAAGATAAAATAAATCGTTTTGCGGATAAAGACCGTCATCAAATATTCGTTGAGCCAGAAGGGTGGAATACCGTGGAAATGTATGTAAATGGCTTTTCAACTTCCCTGCCAGAGGATGTTCAATATGAGGCTTTGAAGAAAATTCCAGGTTTTGAAAATGTAAGAATGTTTCGTCCAGGCTATGCCATTGAATATGATTTCTTTCCCCCAACGCAATTGAAACAAACCTTAGAAACGAAGTTAGTTGAAGGACTTTATTTTGCAGGGCAAATCAATGGGACAACGGGCTATGAAGAAGCCGCTTGCCAAGGGTTAATGGCAGGAATTAATGCTCATCAAAAAGCGGAGAATAAACCTGATTTTGTATTGTCTCGTTCAGAAGCATACATCGGAGTTTTGATTGATGATTTAATCAATAAAGGCACAGAAGAGCCATATAGAATGTTTACGTCGAGGGCAGAATATAGAACGCTTTTGAGACAAGACAATGCCGATATTCGATTAACAAAGATGGGTTATGAAATTGGTTTGGCTTCGGAAGAAAGATTAGAAAAAGTAGATATTAAAATTACGAGAACGAAAGCTTTAATTAACGAATTGCAAAATTTGAAAGTGAATCCAAAAGAGGCAAACGAGTTTTTAGAAAGTATTGGAACTGCGATGCTGAGGGAAAAAGTATCTCTGATTAATTTACTAAAAAGACCCAATGTTGAATTAAAGCAATTATTTACTATCACATCAGATATTCAAAATCAATTTGAAAAATATGAAGATGAAATAATTGAACAGGCAGAAATTAACACGAAATATGAAAGCTATATTGAAAAGGAGCAAATGATGGTAAACAAACTTCAAAAATTAGAAGACGTTGTCATTCCGATGAATTTTGATTTTAACGGGTTGAAATCAATCTCGATTGAAGGTCGTCAGAAGTTATCAAAAATTCGTCCTGCAACACTTGGACAGGCTTCCAGAATTAGTGGGGTTTCAACATCAGATGTTTCGGTATTGATGCTGTTTATTGGGAAATAAAGTGGCAGTTGGCTTTCAGCAATCGGCTTTTGGCTGTTGGAATTTAATTGTAAAATAATTGAATTAATTGTAAAATTTAATAAGGAAAGCTGACAGCCGAAAGCCGAAAGCCAATTTAGAATGGAACAACTCAATAATTGTCCAGTTTGTCAATCGCAAACTTTTGAAGAATACTTAACCGTCAAGGATTATACCGTTAGCCAAGAACAATTTAAAATAGTTACTTGCAAAAAATGTGGATTTAGATTTACAAATCCTCGACCAGACGGTAATGCGATTGGCGAATATTATAAGGCTGAATCCTATATTTCCCATACAAATACTTCTAAAGGGTTAATCTCAAAAATTTATCAAGAGGTTCGTAAGTTTACTTTAAAAGGAAAATTAAATCTTATCAATAGATTGTATCCCCAAAAAGGAAAACTTTTGGATGTGGGTTGTGGAACGGGAATGTTCTTGAATGTAGCTCGTGAAAATGGTTGGAAAGTAAATGGCATTGAACCAGACGCAGGAGCGAGGGGAATAGCAGAAACAACAAATCAAATAACAATCAAGGAGGAAGTTTTAAGTTCTTTCCAAAATGAGACGTTTGAGGTAATCACGATGTGGCACGTACTCGAACACGTGCATCAATTGAACGAAACAATCGAGTGGTTGAAAGCTCGACTCTCAAAAGAAGGTTCATTAATTATTGCGGTGCCGAACAATGAATCAAAAGATGCGGAAATTTACCAAAAACAATGGGCGGCTTATGATGTACCAAGACATCTTTATCATTTCTCACAAAATAGCATCAAGGAACTTTTTGCAAAACATGGCTTTGAACTGAAAGAGACATTACCCATGAAATTTGATTCATTTTATGTTTCGATGTTAAGTACGAAATACCAAACAGGCAAAATCAATTATGTGAAGGCATTTGTGGACGGGTTGAAATCGAACCTAAATGCCAGCAAGCAAAATCAAAATTATTCAAGTTTGATTTACGTTTTTAAGAAGTTTTAAACGTAATAACACAATTTCCACAACCCTCAGTAGTTTAAGAATTACTGAGGGTTTATTTTTGTTCTTAGTTTAATTACTATAAACTCATATTTTTCAATAATTTAGGTGAAATTAAATAATCACGGAGAAAATCAAAATATCAAACTGTGCTTATTCACAAAGTTTTCAACATATTAACATGAGATTAAAACACATAGTATTGATAAGTTTTTGGAGTTTTATGATCGCAGAAATGCTTTTTAGTTGTGCCCAAATAGTTGCACCCACGGGAGGAAAAAAAGATACGCTTGCCCCAAGAATTGTAAAGACCTTTCCAAATAATCAGTCGAAGGGATTTACTGGAAAATTGATAGAAATACAATTTGATGAATATATAAATGTTAGTAATATTCAACAACAATTATCCATTACGCCAAATTTAGAAGGAACTTATGAAACCAAAATTCTACCGAAAGGAGCAAAGCTGACTTTTGATAAACCTTTCAGAGAGAATACTACTTATAGTTTTAATTTCAGAAATACTTTCAAGGACATGAATGAAGGGAATCCTGCCAAAAATGCTCGTTTGGTTTTTAGTACGGGAAGATATATTGACTCTTTGGAAGTGAGTGGAACGGTAAAAAATCCGCAAACGAATAAACCGATGTTGGATATAAGTGTAGGTCTATATGTATTTTCAGATACTTTAACGCCAAAAAAAGTGAAACCTTATTATTTTATGAAAACGGATAGTTCTGGGAATTTTAAAATTGAAAACGTAGCGGCTGGCAAATATCGAATTTATGCCATTGGTGATGGGAATAATAATTTGCTGTATGAAGAAGCCAAGGAGGTTTTGGGAATTGTAAAAGATACAATTACGCTAAAAAATAGTATTCAAAATTTGGAAATTTACATGGCAAATATGAATAAAACGCCCAATAAAGTATTAAAATCAAGAAGTACATCCAATTATTATTACCTTGAATACAATAGAGGTATCAAAAAAGTGTTTATCAATTTTGTCAGTGAAAAAGATAGCATGGTTTATCAACAAGTAGATGCCAAAAATGTGAGAATATTCAATACAAATAATGTTTCGACGGATACGATAAAGGTTAAAATTTCGGTAACCGACTCCTTAGATAGAGTTTTTACGCATGACCAAAAGATAAAATTTAAAGTCAGAACCAAGAAAGATACCGTTGGTGTGAAGGAAGAATTTACTTTTAAAACAAATCCTGCCAATAATCAAGATATAAATTTAAAAGAAACTGGCTATACTTTTACCTTCACAAAACCCATAAAAAATTACGATTTGAGTAAAATTGAATTTATGAATGATACGCTTGTGCGTGTACCCATTACGGAAAAGGATATTAAATGGAATTTGGAGAAAACTGAGGTAAAAATCCAACTGGATGCCAAAAAACCAAAGGAGTTAATTAGGCTAAAAATGCAAAAGGGGGCATTTATTTCCGTAGAAAATGATTCAACGGGAAAGATGATTTCAGTTTATCCTTTGAAAGACCCTGAAAATTATGGCATCATTAGCGGTGAAGTTAAAAATCCTAAAAAGAAGGGATTTATTGTTGAGCTTTTGGATGAAAAATATGATGTAATCAAAAAAGTGGACGACGTATTGAAATATGAATTTAGCTCTGTACGTCCAGGCATTTATTATATCCGATTAATAGTGGATGAAAATCGAAATGCTCGATGGGACGGTGGAGATTTAGAAAAAAACGTTTTGCCCGAAGTCATTAAATTTAGTCCTGACAAAATTAAATTGAAAGCAAATTTTGAATTGACTGGATATGATTTTGTGATAGATTAATGTTTTCTGAATTTGGATTGCGAAACGTCGCCCCGAGTCAGATTTAGGGATTTTTTGGATTAAAGATGGGACGTACAGAATCCAAAAAATCCACTAATCTGACGGAGCCAAATTCAGACAAAAAGGATAATTGAAAACCACATTGCCCAAACTCTCTGTGGATAACCCTCCAAAATCGACCATTAGCCTTTTGAAAAGGTTGATAAGTATATGATTTTTAGGTATCGTTTTTGTGTATAAGTGATAGGGCGATGTGGATTATAAAAATGGTCAAAAGAGAGCGTGGAAAACTATGGTGTTTATCACCATAAAAAAGGTATCGAAAGTAGATAACAAAGTGACTGTGGAGGACGTTGATTAATATACAATACTTATACACATAATTGCATATTAAAAACAAAGTACCTGTATTTCAAACAGTTATATGTTGATAACTCTACTTTAACTGTGGATAAAATAATCAATGTAGACATTGACTCGTGAAAAATATGTTTCACAAAGGTATTCCACATATACACAGCATAATAGAGATAATAGTTTTCTCTTTTTTAAAAAACTTAAATAAAAAAATGATTCATTATAATATGTTAATGTTCAAAACTTTTTCAAAAAAAATCTTTTTTTCGGGATTGATGCTTTTTTCAATCGGGGCTTTCGCACAAGATGCCGAAGTGGGGATGGAATATATGAAAGCAGGGGAGTATGAAAAAGCGAAAACGGTTTTTCAGAAAGTCGCCAAAAATAAGGAGGCTATAAAAAGTATTTACAAGCCTTATTTGCAAACTCTAACCAAATTGAAGGAATACGATGAAGCGGAGAAGTTTTTGAAAAAGCAAATTAAAAGTTCAAATTTCAACGCTATTTATATGGTGGACTATGCAAGGCTGTTGGAATTGAACGAGAAAAAAGAGGAAGCTCAGAAAGAATACAACTTGGCGATTGATAGAGTGAAAGCCGATGAAATAGGCATTATGGAACTGGTCAATAATTTCTCTCAAAATCAACAATTTGATTTAGCAGCCCAAACGATTGAAAACGCAAGAGTTTTTTCTAAGTCAGAAAATAAATTTGCCGTTCAGTTGGCAAAACTCTATCGTATTCAAGGCAAAATACCACTTATGATTGAGGAGTATCTAAAATTTGGTGTCATGGCTGACAATCGAGAAATGGTGCAGTCAATCCTTCAAGACGAACTAAAAGACGAAAAGGAAATTGAGCAATTAGAAAAAGTGCTTTATACCAATGTTCAAAAGTTTCCAGACCAAGCCTATTACAGTGAAATCCTGATTTGGCATTTAATCCAAAAGAAAGAATTTTATAAAGCCTTCGTACAGGCACGTGCTTTGGACAGACGCTATCGCAAAGAAGGGGTACAAGTAACGGATTTAGGATTCTTAGCCCATCAGAATAAAGATTATGTCAATTCGGGAAAGATATTTGAATATTTGGTAAAGGAATATCCCAAAGGACAAAATTATCCACTTTGGCGACGAATGTTGATAAATGCAAAAGAGGAAGTTATCAAAAATGTGTTTCCTATCAACACATCCGATATAAGATTGTTGATAACTGAGTATTCTAAAATGCTTGAAGAATTAGGAACAAACCAAAAAACGTTGGAAGCCCTCCGAAGCAAAGGACTTTTATATGCTTTTTATCTGAATGAAAAAGATACGGCAATCGTAGTTTTAGAAAATGCCATCAAATTGGCTAACAAAGACCAACAATTTATAGACCGTTGTAAATTGGATTTGGGAGATGTCTATTTATTGAAATCTGAACCGTGGGAAGCTACGTTGATTTATTCACAAGTTGAAAAATCTGAAAAAGATAGTCCCTTGGGTTACGATGCCAAATTGAGAAATGCAAGGTTGGCGTATTTTAGAGGTGATTTTGAGTTGTCTCGTGAGGTTTTGGATATTTTGAAACAAGCCACAACTCGTGAAATAGCAAATGATGCAATGGATTTGAGTTTAATGATTTTGGAAAATACAGGTACAGATTCCACCGAAAAAGCCATGAAGGCATATTCAAACGCAGAGTTACTTTTATTTCAACATCGAAACGAAGAGGCGTTAGCAAGTTTGAATTTGATGGAAAAGGCTTTCAAAGGCGACCCACTTGAAGATGATATTATATACCTCAGAGCCATGACCTACCTAAAACAAGGAGATGTGGAAAAAGGAATAAAAGATTTGGAAACCATCATTCAAAAATTCCCGATTGAATTGAAAGGTGATGACGCTACTTATAATTTGGCAAAAGCGTATCAAGAAAAATTAAATCAGCCATCAAAAGCGATGAAACTGTATCAAGAGTTATTAACAAAATATCCAGGAAGTATCTACGGAGCTGATGCCAGAAAAAGATTCAGAAATCTCAGAGGCGATACAATAAACTGATTTAATAATGAGTTATGAATTATGAGAAATGTGTTAGTCCAAATCTTATAATTCAAAACTCATAATTCAAAACTTCCTTCCAAGTATTGCATGACAAAAATTTACTTTTAAACGCTTTTTGATAAAACAAAAAACGCAATTTTTATCCACAAAAAGTAAATTTATCCACAAAATGGTCATGCTAAATTACAAAATTCCCCTAAGCATGATTTATTAGAAACCTCTTTTTAAAAGTTGGGGCGTGCCTTATCCACATGAAAAATCTCTTTTTGTTATCTATTCTTACCGTTGGAATGATGTTCAATACTTTTGGACAGAATCAAAAGAAAAAAATCACATTTACTTGTAATTATTTTGGTAAAAATATCTTACCACAAGATATTTGTCCACAAATACAGGGCTTCGTTTCGGATAGTCATGCCGAAAAAGTGATTGGTCAATTTGCTCAGAAAATGGGTCAAGTCAGTAGTAAATTTAAAGTTATGCAATGTGGGAACACCGATAATTGCTTCGCAACTGTAATTGAAGGGCAACCCTACATTATTTATGACCGTGATTTTTTGAACCGTGTAGAAGAAACAACCCAAACAGACTGGGCAGCAGTTTCGATTTTAGCACATGAAATTGGTCATCACGCCAATTTCCATACGATTGATGGAACGGGAAGCCGACCAGAAAAAGAAATGGAAGCTGATTATTTCTCGGGATTTTGGTTACACGAAATGGGAGCAAGTCTTGAACAGTCGGAGGAGGCAATTAAGCATTTTCAAGGAGAATTTGTAACTACCACGCATCCTCCACGTTCGCAAAGACTGATGGCAATTGAAAATGGTTGGAAGGCTGCGGATAAACTTCATCCAAGCAATGGTAAATATTCACCTCAGCAAAGGACACAAGTAAATCAACCAATTGGTTTGCCAGTCTCCACAGTTCCAACGAACCCAAGAGTACCGACAACTACCACGCAACAATCGCCAAGAGTTGAAAAACGCAGAGAAGTCCAAGAGGCTGATATCAAGGTAGAAAATATTACGGTAAACTCTACCAGTCTCAAAAAAACGGGGTGTGTTTCGGGAGATTGTTCAAACGGAAATGGGATTTTCGTACATGAAACCCAAGGGAGTTATAAAGGTTCTTGGTTAAACGGACGAAGACACGGATACGGAATTCAATATTATCCAAACGGTCAAAAAATGTTTATTGGTGAATATAATCAAGGTAAAAGACAAGGTAGCGGGACATTTTTCTTTAAAAATGGAGAGCGGTTTGAAGGGCATTTCAATAATGATAAAATAACCGATAACGGCTCATTTATTATGAAAGGAGATGAGGAAAACAACGAAGTAGAATTGTTGTACATACGTTCAGATGGTATGAAAGAAATTATCCGAGTCGAAAATTTGGATGAAGAAGAAGAATAAAATCAAAGCCCATTCAGTCGAGTGGGCATTTTTCTTGATAGAAATTATTTAAACTACGATTTATACGGAAGTCGTCCTTTCAAAGGATGACTACTGTGAATCGAGAAAATAGTAATAATATTATGCTTGCATACCTTTTTAATTTCAAATAAAGGGTTTTATATTTGTTGAGAAGATTTAGAACGAAAAATACTAAAAATTGTATTTTATTAAGATTTGTATAACAAATTACTAAAAATTATTTCAATGAAAAATAATCCTAAGATAACCAGAGTATTCGACTTACTGCCAAATTGTGTTTTACCAGTAAATAGAGACGATGTTTTTAGCAGTAAAGTAAACGGCGAATGGAAAAAATACAGTGCCGTTGAATTCATGGAAATTGTAAATAACGTGAGTTTGGGGTTAATGAAATTAGGGGTAAAAAAAGACGATAAAATAGCTTTAATTTCTACCAATCGTCCCGAATGGAACTTTGTGGAATTAGGAGTACAACAATTAGGGGCAGTTTCGGTGCCGATGTATCCCAACATTACGATAGAAGATTACAGATATATCTTCAAAGATGCGGAGGTGAAATTTATTTTTGTAGGAGATGAAGGGCTTTTGAAAAAAGTAAAAGAAGCAACTTCCGAATTAGAAGGAATCCGAGGAATATATAGTTTTGATAAAATTAAGGGTGCAAATCATTGGACGGAAGTTATGGATTTAGCCAAAGGTGAAAATATTTCTCAATTAGAGCCCTACAAAGCCGCAGTTCAACCCGATGACCTTCTGACCTTGATTTATACCTCTGGCACAACGGGACAGCCCAAAGGCGTAATGCTGACCCATAATAATATTGTTTCAAATATTGAGGGTCTGGTTGAGGCAAAAGCACTTGATTTATACCCAACTGATACCGCATTGAGTTTTTTACCTCTGTGTCATATATACGAGCGTACAGACGTGTATGTGTATATGTATTATGGCGTATCAACCTACTATGCCGAGAGTATGGAAACCATTGGTGAAAACTTGAAAGAAGTTAAACCGCACGTTTTTGCAACAGTTCCAAGGCTTTTAGAGAAAGTTTATGATAAAATAGTGGCAAAAGGGTACGAACTTTCGGGGGTGAAAAAGCAACTATTCTTTTGGGCGTTAAATTTAGGTTTGAAATATGACCCGATGAAAGATATGGGCTGGTGGTACAATACCCAATTAGGCATTGCCCGAAAACTAATTTTTAGTAAGTGGAAAGAAGCATTGGGTGGAAATGTTAAAATCATTGCATCGGGTTCGGCGGCATTACAACCACGCCTGTCAAGAGTATTTTGGGCGGCGGGAATTTCTGTGGCGGAGGGTTATGGATTAACAGAAACTTCACCCGTTATTTCAAGTAGTATTCTAACAGATTTTAGAGTAGGTTGCGTTGGAACAGTTTTACCAAATATTCAACTAAAAATAGCCGAAGATGGCGAGATTTGCGTGAAAGGTCCTTCAATCATGAAAGGATATTACAAAAAACCAGAAGCCACTGCGGAGGCAATTGATGCAGAAGGATGGTTTCACACGGGAGATATTGGCGAACTTTCGGAAGGAAAATACCTGAAAATTACCGACCGTAAGAAAGAAATTTTCAAAACATCGGGAGGTAAATATGTAGCACCTCAGTTGGTAGAAAACAAACTAAAAGAATCATCATTGATTGAACAGGCAGTTGTAGTAGGAGAGGGGCAAAAATTTCCATCCGCCTTATTGATTCCAGAGTTTAATGTATTGAAAGATTGGTGTTCGAGAAATGGTATTGAATATTCGGATGATGCTTCCATGGTTAAAAACGAAAAAGTCAAAGCCAAATTTGATGAAGAAGTAAAGGAATTGATGAAAACTATTGCTCAGTATGAACAAGTGAAAAAGGTAACGATTCTCCCGAAAGGGTTTACAATTGACAGCGGAGAATTAACGCCAACTTTGAAGTTAAAAAGAAAAATTATCCACAATAAATATAAGGATTTGATTGAGGGGATGTATGTTTAAAAACTCAATAAAAATGCCCTGAGAATATTCTTAGGGCGTTTTTATCGAGTTATAATCAAAATATTATCCAAGCAAATAATCCTCAAAATCCTCAAACTCCTTACTCATCAAAATAGAAACCTTTTCTTTCGACAATAAAGCCGACAAACGCTCGGGAATATCGACTGAAGTTCCCAAAGTCTCCTCAACCACATCCAAAAACTTAGCATAATGAGCGGTCGAAAGTAAGACACCCGCCACTTCTTCATCCAAAGTATCGGTATATGATTTCAAGCCCAAATAAGCCACGGCAGTGTGCGGACACATCACATAACCCGTGCGGTCATAAACTTCTTTCATCGCTGTTCGGGTAGCCACATCATCACTAAAATCTCCCGTGATGTGCGTAATTACTTGCTCGTGTGCATCACCCGCCAACAAACGCATCCGTATGAAATTAGAAGGATTACCCACATCCATAGCATTAGAAATAGTCTCACGTGATGTCTTTGAACTATAATTCCCCGTTTTTAAATATTCAGGAACGGCATTATTCACATTTGTAGCCGCCACAAACATCTTCACGGGCAAACCCATCCGTTTGGCAATTAACCCAGCCGATAGATTTCCAAAATTCCCACTCGGCACACAAAAAACAACAGGTTTTGTATTTCCAGCACGTTTCAATTCAGCAAAAGCATTAAAATAATAGAACGATTGTGGAATTAAACGGGCAATATTAATGGAATTAGCCGAGGCAAGATTGAATTTTGAAGATAATTCTTTATCCAAAAATGCCGCTTTCACCAGAGCCTGACAATCATCAAAAGTACCATCAACTTCCAAAGCCGTAACGTTTTCGCCCAAAGTTGTCAATTGCTTTTCTTGAATATCTGAAACTTTGCCCATCGGATACAAAATCGTAACCTTGATGCCAGGAGTCTTATAAAAACCTTGTGCAACCGCTCCGCCCGTATCGCCCGAAGTAGCCACCAAAATATGAATATCCTTTTGAGATTTCTGTAAAAAATAAGACATCAACGAAGCCATAAATCTCGCTCCAAAGTCTTTGAAAGCCATCGAAGGACCGTGAAAAAGCTCCAAAACGTGCGTATTTTTTTCAATTTCAACCAAAGGAGCATCAAAATCAATGGCTCGCTTGACAATCATTTTCAAATCTTCATCCGAAATATCATCATTTAGTAATGCCTTTGATACCTCAAAAGCAATGTCAGTAATCGACATTTTGTCAATATTCTCAAAAAAAGAAATTGGCAAAGTCGGAATGACATGAGGCATATACAAGCCATTATCGGGTGGCAATCCTCTAAAAACTGCCTCTTCCAATGACACATCAGGGCTTTGATGATTGGTGCTATAAAGTATCATAAATATTTGCGACTGTGCGGTAAATCCACTAATTTAACACTACAAAATTAAGTTAAAACCACTAATAATTCTAAAAAACCACAATGTTCAACAAACTCCGCTACTACATCAAAGATTATTTCGCCTTCAATCAATCCGAAACAAAAGGCTTTTTATTCCTCATTTTTTTAATAGTTGTATTAATAGTTTCCGTTTTTATCTTCGATTTCCTTCCAGATAAACAACAAGCCAACAAAACCATCGACCCTAAAAAGGTAGAAGAAATGATGGCAAAAATCAGCGTCAAAGAAGCCGATAAGAAATCAAAATATTACGATAAATATGAAAGTAAATTTGAGAAATACGACAACGAAAGCAAGGTAGCAAGAACCATAAAACTATCTCCATTCGACCCAAATCAAGCATCCCAAGAACAATTGTTAGAATTAGGCATTGCTCCGTGGATGGCAAAACGCATTATCAATTACCGTACAAAAGGTGGTCAATTTCGTAAAAAAGAAGACCTTCAAAGAATCTATGATTTTCCCGCTGACTTATACACAAAATTAGAGCCATACATTACGTTACCCGAAAAATCAGCAAGCGAAGGTTTTGCTCCATTCCCAAAACCAGAAGTAAATTCTGAAATAAAAACAGCCACAACAGCTCCTGCAAAAGAATCCTTCAAACCAGTAGCCTTTGATTTGAACCGTGCCGACACCAATGACCTCAAAAAACTCATAGGAATTGGCTCAAAATTATCCGCCCGAATCATTAAATACCGAGATAACTTAGGTGGATTTTATTCAGAAAATCAAGTCAGAGAAGTTTTTGGCTTAGATTCCGCAGTAGTAAACGAGATTTTGAAATTTGGAATAATCAAGAATCCAATTTTGAAGAAAATCAAAATAAATGAAGTAACCGCCGAAGAATTTAAGCATTATTACATCCGCCCATACATTGCAAAATCCATCATTGCCTACCGCCAACAACACGGCAATTTTACCTCAAAAAAGGACTTTGAACCCATCAAATTATTGGATGCGAAAACATTGGACAGGATATTCCCTTATTTTGAGTTTTGAGAAGGAAAATAGAGTATAAATATGAGAACAAACATAAAACAAGAAAAATTAGACTTTGAGTATTCAAAAGCAAAAGGCTTATTGTTAGCAAAATTAAAATTTGCTTTGGAAGATATGGATGATATGATAATAGATTCTTTAAATCGTACCACTAATTGGATTGAGGAATATTATAAAAAAGGAATGATTAATCAAATTATCCGTATAAGTAAGGAACGTGGAAGTGCATTATTAGAATATAATCCAAAATATCCTTCATCTTATAATTTACCTCAGCAGCAAAAGGTTATGGAAGAATATTTTGTCATTACAGGGCGAAAATTTAAAGATGATTTCGAAAGTTCCGATGATATTATAAAGCGAATTTTGAAAAGAAAGTTTATCATAGATGAAGAAGAAGGTAGAGAAGTTATTAATTTTATATCTGATAATCATGAGGAAGCAAAATCATATTTACCTAAATTGAATAAACTTTTGCTTGAACTCGAAGATAGATTGAAAAATTAAGATAAATCAAATAAATGAAATGCAACGATGCCAGTTATACTCACAGGTTATATTAACCAAACATTTCCCTCAATCTGGATTTTTGAGAGGAGACGTTGCAATCGTAGTAGAATTCATAGAACCAAGCGGTTATATTTTAGAAATATCTGATAATCAAGGAGATACACTTGATATATTGCCTGTTTTAGAATCAGATATATCTATACCAAAGCCTCATACAGATGTAAATTATCGTGAATATGCCATTAGTGCTTAGACTTTTTGTAAATCAAAAACTAAAATTCCACGCACATAATGTACATAGACTTCCATACCCACAAGCCCATATATTCAAATGACCGAGAAGTCATAGAAATCATTTCTGCCCATAAAAATGTGAAATATGAAAACGAATATTATACAATTGGGCATCATCCTTGGTGGACAGAAAATCCACTCAATAAAGTAGAAATCAATGATTTACAGCAAAATTTACACAGTAAATTTTGTCTCGGAATTGGCGAATGTGGCTTAGATAAATTGAAAGGAGCTACCAAAGAAATTCAAGAAGAAATATTTTATCAACAAATTCAAATTGCCAACCAACATAACGTTCCTCTTATTGTCCACTGCGTCAGACAATACGACCAAATCCTTCATTTCCGAAAACAATATGGTAAAACTCCTTGGGTAATTCACGGCTTCCGAAGAAATCAACAATTAGCCAAATCCCTTCTCGACCAAGGCGCAAATCTATCCGTTAGCCCCTTTGAAAACATGAATACCAGTTTCAAAGAAATGCTCAAATACATTCCACTAAACGGTTTTTTCGTAGAAACAGACAGTGAATATTCTTTGAATATTAAAGAAAGGTACGCAATATTGGCAAACTTGAAACAAATAACGTTGAGTGATTTGCAGAACCAAATGCTCACTAATTTTACCAACTTCTTCAAATAGAAGGAATCAGTAAGCAATCATTTTTCTGATTTTATTGTTTAATTTTGGAATTAACAAACATCAACCAGCGAACCGAAGTGTAGGTTGCATAAAACAACGAAAAAATTATGTCCACAGGATTTTTCAAAGTACCCGTTCCCAGAAACGAACCAATCAATTCCTACGCACCCAACACGCCCCAGCGAGTAACATTACAAGCAAAATTGGCAGAAATGCGTAGCCAAATAATTGACGTACCCATGTATATAGGTGCGGAGGAAATACGAACCAACAAAAAATTACCGCTAACACCTCCCCATGATCACCAACATATTCTAGGATACTACAACGAAGGTGATGAAAGCCACGTAAACAAAGCCATCGAAACTGCACTCGCTGCCCGTGAAGAATGGGCAAATTTGCCTTGGGAAAACAGAATCTCCATATTCCTAAAAGCCGCTGAACTTTCAGCTACCAAATATCGGATGGATTTAAACGCCTCAACGATGTTGGGTCAATCTAAAAACGCTTATCAAGCAGAAATAGATGCCGCCTGTGAATGGATAGATTTTCTCAGATTCAATGCTCATTTTGCCACCCAGATTTACGCCCAACAGCCCGAATCCTCAGAAGGAGTCTGGAATCGCCTCGAATACCGACCATTGGAAGGATTTGTATTTGCCGTAACCCCCTTCAATTTTACAGCCATTGCGGGAAATCTCCCAGCATCAGCTGCCATGATGGGCAACGTAGTAATATGGAAACCCTCACCACAGCAAATATATTCAGCCAATATCCTAATGAAAATCCTAAAAGAAGCAGGATTACCCGACGGAGTTATCAATCTTATTTATACTGATGGACCGCTAACAGGAAATATTGTTTTCAAACACCCCCAATTTGCAGGAGTCCATTTCACAGGAAGTACCAAAGTATTCCAACATATCTGGAAAACCATCGGGGAAAATATCCACCTATATAAAACATATCCAAGAATAGTAGGTGAAACAGGCGGAAAAGATTTTGTAATTGCCCATAATTCCGCTGATGCCAAAGCCCTTTCCGTAGGATTAGTCAGAGGGGCTTTTGAATATCAAGGACAAAAATGCTCCGCAGCCTCACGTGCTTACGTCCCAAGTAATCTATGGGAACAAACATGGCAATACATTAAAACAGACTTACAAGAAATAAAAACAGGTGTAACCGAAGATTTTTCCAACTTCGTAAATGCTGTAATTGACGAAAAAGCATTTGGTAAAATTGCTACATATATAGAAGAAGCAAAACATTCAGACAAAGCAGAAGTAATAGCAGGAGGAAATTACGATAAGTCAAAAGGTTATTTTATCGAACCAACCATCATCCTAACCCAAGACCCATACTATAAAACAATGTCAGAAGAAATTTTCGGACCAGTTCTAACAGTATATGTTTACGATGAAAACAAATACGAGGAAACCTTAGACATCCTAAATAACACTTCCGATTACGCACTTACAGGAGCAGTATTCGCCCAAAACCGATATGCTCTAGAAATAGCCAATAAGAAACTCGTAAACGCAGCGGGTAATTTCTATATAAATGACAAGCCAACAGGTGCAGTTGTAGGACAACAACCCTTCGGCGGAGCAAGAGCATCAGGTACAAATGACAAAGCAGGTTCAATGTTAAATCTCCTAAGATGGGTTTCTCCAAGAACAATTAAAGAAACATTAGTATCTCCAACAGATTACAAGTATCCATTTTTAGGATAATTTTCAAAACCGAGTAAATAGAAATTATCAGACTAAAAGTTCCTGCTTCAATTTTTCAGAGGCGGGGATTTTTTTGATTAAAATGCTAAGAATGGTTGCTAATTATTTTTGTATTATTTTGTGAATAGATTGTTTTCTTGTTGCTACATTTAGTTTTGTTGATTTTGTTATCGAATTATTTTCGATTTTTTTATAGTTTTATTTTTTTGGTAATCAGGGGTTTATGTTTTTTTATGTTTTTTTTTGCAAAAAGTTTGTGTTTATGTTTGGTGGTTTAGAAA
>JAXHOK010000002.1:0-35832 GCA_034519515.1 Arcicella sp. | reverse complement strand
TCCTAACCGTTAATCAGTTAGGACTTTTTTGTTGTTTCTCCCCGCTGGTACACCCATCACCGTAAAACAAAACAACCACAAAGCCCTCAGAAATATTGAGTTGATTGTGGCGGGGGATGAAGTTGGGGGTTATGACCATATGTTGAAAAAGTTTGCTTGGGGCGTGGTGAAAGGGACTAAAAAGTCTATTAAACGGGGTTTGGTGGCGTTGTTTGCAGGAGGTCTGTTAATTGCTCAACCTACTCTGGAACACCCCGTTTGGACGGAAAACCACCACGACTACGTGGCTGCCCAAGATCTGAAAGTTGGTGATACTTTCTTGGATGGCAAAGGGGCAATTTTACGCTTGGATAGCTTGGTGGTAAAACCCGATACTACCCTTACGGTTTATAATTTTGAGGTCGAAAACCTCCATAATTATTATGTGGGTACGCAGGAGGTGTTGGTGCATAATGATTGTGCAACAATTAGTAGATTGATTACAAAAGGTTTTACTAATGAGCAAATTATAAAGTTAGTTAATGCTACAAAAAAAGCAGGATTGAATGATGCACAATTAGGTACTTTATTGGGATTGATGGATGGAGTTACAAGTGCAAAAGCAAAAGCGTATTTTGATAAAGTAATAGTTGTAGCCAATAATGCCACAACGGCAGAAGGGAAAGTGCTACTAAAAAAATGGTTAGCAATAGGTCCACCGCACGGAATAGATGTTTGGGATAATTTAACTAAGATCCGCAACAAACCTGAATACTTTGAGAAACTGATGTCAGACTTGACCAAAGTTGAAGGAAAGTATAAGGCACTTTGGGATGAAATAAAGAATGATGCTACTAAATTTGAGCTTTGGAAGTCTCTTACTGATGACCCAAGTAAAGCGATTCAAAAATAAAAGAATCAGGCGGAAAATATAGATTTGAATGATGCCTGGAAGTCATTAGGCGGAAGCACTTTTTGGCAAGATTTTGTAAGAGGTCCTGGAAAACTATTTGAAAGTGAAGTAGTAACTAAAATGATTACAGATGCCGCTGATACTCGTTTGGGACTCTTGAAAGCATTTTTCACAAGAGGTTATACGCACAACACGCAGGTATATCTTAAAAGAGTTGATGCCAGTGGTAACATTTTATCAACTGCCAAACCTATTGTAGTAGATAATTTATTAACAGGAGAGAGAAAATCAATAAGTCAAAGCACTTTGAGAGAATGGAATGGTGTCTTCAATGATGCTAAACTAACGGATGGAGCAGGTTGGACAAAAAACCAAAGCACAGAATTAATTGATTTGTTTGATGCAGATAAAAACTTAACCGAAATCAGATTTCAAATTAGGTCGAATAGAGATGGAATAAGAACAGGGGAATATGTGATAATTAAAAGAGAAAATGTATTTAAAACTCAGTACAGTGGCACAGGTACAGAAGTAAGAACACTTTTGGATAATCTAAAATTTGATGATGTAAAAGCCAGAACGGAAGTAAAACCAGTATTTTAATCATGAATAGAAAAGAATTAAGAGAATCTCTCGGTCTCCATTTGGACGAATATTTATCCGCAAAAGGGTTTAAAATTGATGCAGAAGTATCGTTGGTAAAAAAGACAAAAACGCATAATTATAAAGTATTTTTAGTCTTAAATACTTACATGACTGTTATGGTACGTGATGTGTTCCCAGAAGTAAAGTTTAATTATATTGAAATCCCTTTGAATAAAATTTATGCTTTTGATCGACCTGATTCAGAAAAGAAATTTTTGTTAAATAGTGTCTGTACAGTAAATGGAGGAAGTTTAGCTATCACGCCAGAACTCAATATTTATGATGAAGACGATGTAATACAACTTGCTAATATTATTAAAGAATATATGGAAAAGACAGCTTTTCCATTTTTTGAAAAATATAGTAATCTGGAAACAATTAATCAAGAGATTTTAGCAAAAGATATGCCTTATAAAGAAGGTATAGGATATACAAATGGTATGAATGACTTTGATGATGTACCTATTCTAAGAGGAGATTTGAGAGGTGTAATGAGAAGAATGTTTATTATGACTTATTGTAAAGATTCAAGGTATAATGATTTTGTTGATTGTTACGAAAATTATTTAGAAGGCTTGAAAGAAACCAATAACCCTGAAACGTTGATTTTAAAATTCAAGAAAATCTTCAACGATACCAAAGAATATTTAGCCAATTTAAAAATAGATTAACCCCGTGAAACACTCCCTATTAATTACAGGCATTTTGTTTGCCTTGTTGAGTTGTGATAAAAGCAGCGTTGAAGACCCTGCGGTTAACAATAACGTACTGTTGAAAACCGAATGCCTCACCGAAACTTCGGAGGTGGCTTATAAAAATCAGTCGGTCTTAGATACCGATGGTTTTGTGGAAGTAAACCGCTTCTATTCGGCAGATGGCAAGTTTAAGGAAACTCGTTATGCGGTGTTGATGTATGACCCCAAAGCCTATACGGGTCTTGATTTGAAGAGTGCCTATTTCAACAATAAGCCCTTCCAAGTCGCCGCAAATGGGCAATTTCAACTGACCGATTCGGAAGAAAACAAAACTGCCAATTGGCGTTTTACGCTACCTGATGGCACAGCGATTGAGATTTGTGCGAGTCAATTCCCGAAAGTTTTGAATTTGTCAGCGATTCCAAAACCAGTATCGGGCAAAGAATGGAAGTTTGACCTCGACATCAGTGCCAACAAAGCGGATTACGTGCAGGTATCGAACAATAAGTTTTTTAGTTTCGGCAGTTTGGACGGTGAAGGGAATGTGAGTACCGATAAAATGTCGCTCACATTCAGCAGTGCAGCCGTAAAAGAGGCCATGGACGATGCCAAGTTTTTCAAGCAAACAAGCCTACAATTATACGCCAAAACGGGCAAGAGTTTAATCAAGACCGTGAAAGGCAAAAAGATAAAGCTGATTGTGAATACGGTTTCGGTGGTGGAGTTGGGGTTGTTTTGATTATTCGTTTGTTTCACGGGAAAGATCCTGTGGTACGTTATTAGTCTGCTTCACGGGAAGGATTCCCGTGCTACATTATTTCCCATTTCCCTCCCATTTCCCCTCCAAATTCCGTACCTTTGCGGATTAGCGAATTTAACCCAAATTAGCCTCAGAAAATGTCTTCAATTGTAACGGAAAGATTAAAAAAATACTTGAAATCCAATGCTTTGCCACAAAGTATTTCGAAGGGGAAAGCCATTTTTGCTCGGGGGGGAATGGTCTTGGAACGGTTCTCGAATAGCGATAAGGGAGAGGCTGCGATTAAAGTCAAAAGTGATTCGGGGTCGAGGGGGTATAGTGTCAATGTCAAGAATTGGAACACGCCTATTTTGAATACTTCATGTTCTTGCGATTATGACTGGGGCGGCATTTGTAAGCATCGGGTGGCGGCTCTGTTGTTGCTCGAAAATGAACTTTCTCGGTTTAAAGATGCTCCTGATTTGGCTGCGGGCTTTGCTCCTTCCAATAAAAAACGCACTTACCCAACAGCTAATCATACGATTCGGATTAGTTCTTTTGATGATTGGACTTTGAAAAACTTGGTTTCTTTGGACGATTGGAAGAAGCGGTCGGCGGTGAAAAAGACTCAGATTGTGTCGGCTTTGAATGGGGAAGCGGTGGTGGAAGTTACGTTGAATGGGGAAGTTTTTACGACAAAATTTACCAAGCTCCAATTTAATAGTGAGTTGGCAACGTCTTGTTCTTGTTCGCAAGAGCTTGAAAATCAGGCTTGTGTGCATAAGTTGGTGGGTTTAATGGCGATTCGTGATACTTTTGGTGCGAATAGTCCTTTTGATAAAATGCGGGATTATTCGGCTGAGAAAAATAAACTGTTGGGTGAATTTGGCTTTTCGTTGGAGGATGATTTGAAGGGAAAATTTGATTTTAAATTGAAGGGCGACGGGGCGGTTCAGTTGATTCGGATTGATACGAGTATTCAGAAAATTAGTGATTTTCAAAACTGGCGAACTATCAATAATCGGATTTTTAGGAGTCCCGAAACGACTTTTAGTGTCGGGGTGGATGAAAGTCAGAAAGATCAACGGCAGATTTTGTATGTGTTGCGTTGTAAAGGAGAGGAGTTTTTGAATGATGTGGCGGTGGATGTATATTCGTATAAGGCGGGGACGAATGGTAAAATGACGTATATCCGTTCGTTGAAGGATAGTGATGTGGAGAATATGCCCAAAATGGAAGATTCTGATAATCAGATAATTACCTTATTGAATAGTATTAAAGATGATGGCTTAAAGAATTTTGGGAAGAAGAAAGATTTACGTTTGCCTTATTTCTATGAATACTTGAATCGGGATGAGGTTTCGGCTTTGGATGCTCCCGTTATTGAGGAATATATTAATAAAAAGCTGAATAAAATTTTTAGCTTACTATCTGAAAAACAGGTGTTTACGTCTAAGACTTCGTATGTGGGTAGTCAGACGGATATTGAGGAAACCCAGATTTCGGCAGAGCAAATTTTGCCGTTTTTTGTGTTGAGGGAAGAGGAAGATTTTGTGGTTTTGGAGGGATACACAACGCTGCATGGGAAGAAAGTGAAATTGGCTTCGCTCACGAATCCATCAAGTTTTTGGGTGCGGACTTTTGGGAAAACGGTCTATAAATTGGCGAATCCAGAGGTGGCAAATTTATTGAGTTATTTGCCCAAAAATGGGATTATCAAAGTCAGGAAATCAAACTTTACGGGTTTCTTTCAAGAGTTTGTTATGCCTTTGGCGGAGAAGTTTACGATTGATTTACAGATTAGTCAAGAAATTGAAAGTCAGATACTTAACTTCAAAGAGGCAAAGGTTTATATGAAAGAAGATGAGGCGAATTTGATGCTTGTGCCTGTTTATGAGTACACTACACCATTGATTTACGAAGGTCAAATCCCTACTGTTCTTGAATTTTCGCACGACCAAAAACTTAATAAAATCACTTACGAATTAGATAAAATTTTAATTCAAGAACGTAATCCAGATGCGGAAAAATATCATTATGGTCTGATTCGTGAGCAGAATTCTGAATTCAACAGTCAAGAGCAATATCCTTTCTTTTATTTGCCTTTTAATGATGTTTTGAGGGATGGTTGGTTGTTTAAATTCTTTGATGCCATGAAAGAACAAAATATCACTATTTTGGGATTCAAGGATTTGAAAAAGTTTAAATATAACCCCAATAAAGCAAAATTTAATGTGAAAGCGGGTTCGGGGATTGACTGGTTTGATATGCACATTGAAGTTCAATTTGGCGACCAATTTGTGGGGATAAAAGACATTCAGAAGGCGGTTTTGAAGAAACAGAATTATGTAGAATTAAAAGACGGTTCGCTGGGAATGTTGCCCGAAGAATGGTTGAAAAAATATGAAAATATTTTGAAATTTGGTCGAGTAAAAGGCGATGAATTGCAGGTTTCTAAATTGCATTTTTCATTAATTGATGAGCTTGGAAAAGATATTGATAGTTTTGAAATTGAACAAGAACTATTTGAAAAGAAGAATAAATTGCTAAATTTCAAGGAGATGGCTGATATTGAATTGCCTAAAAATATCAAAGCCAAGTTGAGAGACTATCAAGTTGAGGGTTTCAAATGGTTGAATTTCTTGGATGAATTTTCGTGGGGAGGTATTCTGGCGGATGATATGGGGTTGGGGAAAACCTTGCAGATGCTCACGTTTTTGCAGGAACAACAAAACCGTGATAAGAGGGGCGTTAATTTGGTAGTTTTACCGACCACTTTGATTTTTAACTGGCAAGCAGAAGCCGCTAAATTTTGTCCGAAATTGAAACTGTATGTGCATCGTGGGGGGACTCGACAAAAAGTAAATGAGCATTGGCGAGATTATGATATTATTTTGACAACGTATGGAATGGTTCGTTCAGATATTGAATTATTCCGTGAATTTCATTTTAATTATATCGTGCTGGATGAGTCGCAAGCGATTAAAAATCCTGATTCTTTGATTTCAAAAGCGGTGAAATTATTGAATTCCCGCAATCGCTTGGTGATGACGGGTACGCCTGTGGAAAACAATACTTTTGATTTGTATTCGCAGATGGAATTTTTGAACCCTGGATTGTTGGGAAGTGGTGAGTTTTTCAAGTCTGAATTTGCTACGCCAATTGATAAAATGCAGGACAAAGAGAAGGCGGCACAATTGCGGAAAATTGTTTATCCTTTCATGCTAAAACGGACAAAAGAAGAAGTAGCGAAGGACTTGCCCGATAAAACGGAAAGTATTATTTACTGCGAAATGGACGCTAAACAGCGAAAAGTTTATGATACTTTTCGAGAAATGTACCGCCAGAAATTGGTCGATAAAATGGCGGTTGATGGCAAAGAAAAGTCTTCATTTTTGATTTTGGAAGCACTTTTGAAACTTCGTCAGATTTGTGATAGTCCTGCCCTGTTGAGTGATGATACTGAATATGACCAAAATTCAGCCAAATTGGAAGAGATTATCAGGGAGATTGAAGAGAATGCTGGTAATCATAAAATATTGATTTTCAGTCAGTTCCTGAAAATGTTGGATTTAATTAAGGGGCATTTGGAGAAACATAAAATCAAATACGAATATTTGGACGGCAAGACAACCGACCGTGCCGAGCGAGTAAATCATTTTCAGGAAGATGAAAGTTGCAGGGTATTTTTGATGAGTTTGAAAGCGGGTGGCGTGGGTATAAATTTGACCGAAGCCGATTATGTATATTTAGTGGATCCGTGGTGGAATCCTGCGGTGGAACAACAAGCCATCGACCGAACTCACAGGATTGGTCAAAAACGAAAGGTTTTTGCATATCGGATGATTTGTAAAGATACGATTGAGGAGAAAATTTTGTTGTTGCAGGATAAAAAACGAGCCATTGCCAAGGATATTATCAGTACAGAGGATGGATTTTTAAAGAAATTATCGCAAGATGATATAATTGATTTGTTCTCTTAACGAATGGCACGCAGATACCGCAGATGCTTCGCAACGCAGATTTAAGAGGATTTTTTTTAAGAGTTTAGTAAAATTTTGACTCATTTAATCTGTTTTAAAATCTGTGAAAATCTGCGTTGCGAAGCATCTGCGTCATCTGCGTGCCATTAAGAAGACCCGTCAGAACTCTGCCAATCTGTCAAATGGCATAGGCTTTGACCACTTAATAAATCACATTTGGAATGAGGAATTTTAAACGTAAATTTATATATTGTGTCATTATGTCGGTAAACGGCAAACGGAATGAAAATAATAAAATTTAAGTTTCTTATGCTAAAATCCATGCACCGTTTGCCGTTCACCGTGTACCGTTTCCCGTTCACCGAATAAATAAAATTATGAGTTATAGTAGAAATTTAATGAATAACCTCAGACTTGCCGAAATTGCTGATTTCGATGGAATTGAATTAATTCCCTTAGAAAATGATGATTTAGAAGATTCCAAATTGGGCGAATTGGAGAATGAATTACCGATTTTACCGATAAGAAATATTGTTTTGTTCCCAGGGATGGTTATTCCAATCACGGTTGGAAGGCAAAAATCCGTTCGTTTGGTCAAGAAAGCGTACAAAGGTAACCGAACGATTGGTGTAATTACCCAAGCGAATCCGACAAAGGAAGAACCCACGGGCGAGGATTTGTATAAAGTTGGAACGGTGGCTCACATCATCAAAATGATTGTGTTGCCAGGGGGAAATACTACGATTATCGTGCAAGGTCGCAAGCGTTTTGAGGTGGAAGAATATATCAAAACCGACCCAAACCTCATCGCCAGAGTTGCTTATTTGGAAGATAATATTCCTGCAAAACTCAATAAGCAAAACAAGGCTTTGATTGAATCGTTGCGAGAAATGGCTTCAAAGATTTTGTTTTTGAATCCAGAAATCCCTCGTGAGGCTCAAATTGCTTTGGATAATATTGAATCCCCCAGTTTTCTGATACATTTTCTTTCTGCTAATGTCAATGCTGAATTGGAGGATAAACAGAAATTGTTGGAAATGCGTGATAATATCGAACAGGCGAATAGTTTGTTGGAATTTATGATGAATGATGTGGATTTGTTGGAAATCAAGCGTGAAATTCAGAGCAAAGCCAGTAGCGATATTGACCAACAACAGCGTGATTATTACCTACGTCAGCAAATAAAAGTTTTGCAGGAAGAATTGGGTGTGGATAACCCAGAAGCGGAAATTGATAAACTACGAGCGAAGGGAACAAAGAAAAAGTGGAGCAAAGAAGTTGGTGATCATTTCCAGAAGGAATTGAGCAAGTTGCAACGGACAAATTCAATGTCGCCCGAATATTCTAACTTGGTAAATTATATTGAATTATTGACTGATTTGCCTTGGAATGAAACCACCAAGGATAATTTTGACTTGAAAAAAGCTCAAAAAGTGTTGGATGCCGACCATTTTGGTTTGGAAAAAGTTAAAGAAAGAATTATTGAATATTTGGCAGTTTTGAAAATGAAGGGCAACATGAAAGCCCCGATTTTGTGTTTGTATGGACCTCCTGGGGTAGGTAAAACTTCCCTCGGAAAATCAGTTGCCAAGGCTTTGGGCAGAAAATACGTGCGGATGGCATTGGGCGGTTTGCATGACGAATCCGAAATCAGAGGGCATCGTAAAACCTACATCGGAGCAATGCCTGGCAAAGTGATTCAGAATATTAAAAAAGCGGGTTCGGCAAATCCAGTTTTTATACTTGATGAAATTGATAAAGTAGGGGCAGACCACCGTGGCGATCCATCATCGGCACTGTTAGAAGTCCTTGACCCTGAGCAGAATAACGCTTTTACGGATAATTATTTAGAGGTTGAATACGACCTTTCGAAAGTCTTATTTATTGCCACTGCCAACTCTTTGGACACCATTCAGCCAGCCCTCCGTGACCGTATGGAAATCATTGATATTAGTGGTTATACGATGGAGGAAAAAGTGCAAATTGCCAAAAAACACCTTGTGCCGAAGCAAAAGAAAGAACACGGTTTGGATAATAAAACCTTAAACATTACGGACGGAGCGTTGCAAAGAGTGGTTGAAGGTTACACCCGTGAGTCGGGCGTGCGGAAGTTGGAACAGCAAATTGGTAAATTGACTCGCAAGATTACAAAATCCATTGCGATGGAGGAGGAATACAATAAAGTTATCAAGTCGGAAGATGTGGAAAAACTGTTGGGACAAGAGATTTACGACAAAGACCTCTACGAAACCAACGATACGGCTGGGGTAGTTACAGGTTTGGCTTGGACATCAGTCGGAGGTGATATTTTATTTATCGAATCAATCCTGAACCGTGGAAAAGGTGGCGTTACGTTATCGGGACAATTAGGCGATGTGATGAAAGAATCGGCAATGGCGGCACTTTCATACTTGCGGACTCATGCAGAAGAATATGATATTGACTATCGAATTTTTGATAATTATAACCTTCACATACACGTGCCAGCGGGAGGTGTACCCAAAGATGGACCTTCGGCGGGTATCACTATGACGACTTCCATCGCTTCGGCATTAACCCAACGCAAAGTGAAACCCCATTTAGCGATGACGGGCGAGGTAACTTTGAGAGGGAAAGTTTTGCCAGTGGGCGGCATTAAAGAAAAGATTTTAGCCGCCAAACGTGCTGGTATCAAGGAGATTATCTTGTGCAATAAAAATCGAAAAGACATCGAAGAAATCCAACCATCGTATATTTCAGACTTGACTTTTCATTATGTAGATATGGTGGATGAGGTTTTGGAAATAGCATTGATGAAGGAAAAAGTATCTAAGGCGATTAAGTTTATTTTGCCCGAGGAGAAGAAGGAAGTGGCAACGATTTAAATAATAAAAAATGCGGAAGAATTAAATCTTTCGCATTTTTTATTGGTAAAATTTCAAAAAATATTTCATTATAAAGCCTCTATTTCTTGTTGAGAAAGTCCCGTAGATTTCATAATAATTTCAACATCAACGCCTAAGTTTTTAAGTTCTTTCGCTACCTTTTTTACGCCATCCAATTCTGCGGTTTTTACAACTTCTCTTACTTCAATATACGTCATTAAACTTTCCTGATATTGTTCATATTGCAAAGGGGTCATATTGGCTAATTCTGCAACAGAAAAGGCTTTTTCAAAAATAGACTCTCTCAAAATAGAAGGTATCTCATCAAAAGTTTCTAAGTTCTTCAAGAAATACATCCACTTATCGAAATGGCTTTCCAACTCGTTTTCTTTCTTATTAAATAGTTTCATTTGAAGAAATTTGAAATGTAATTTCTCATAAAAAATCTCTCCGTCTTGGTCTTTTAGGTAAACAGAACGAATAAATTTCCTTTTTTCCTCAGCTTCGTCATATTCAAAATCTAAAATAGCAATCATATAAATTGGAGGTAATTTAAAGTCCCAGTCTCCTTGTTTTGCATATTCTCTTATAGGTATAGTTGAGTAGAATAACGCTCTATCCTTAAAAAAGTTAATTTTGGCTTTCTGCATTTCAACGATAAAACGCTCGCCAGTTTTCGACTCACAGTGTATGTCAAAAATAGCTTTTCGTTCTTGGGGTAATTCAGCGGGAATTTCAGTGTTCCGAAATTTCAATTCTACGATTTGATGATGATTTGGCAATAATTCATTCAAAAAATCAATCAACAAATCTTTGTTGGCTTCTTCTCCAAACAGTTTCTTAAAACCAAAATCGGTATATGGATTAATGTATTTTGACACAGTTTTCTAATTTTAATCTAAATATAATTATAAATTTTCAAAATGTATCTTGAAAATTAGATTTTTAAAACCTACAACCTATCTGCAATCACCCTATCATTCGACAACCTCGGCACTTTGTTCTGTCCACCCAATTTTCCTTCTTTTTTCATATAATCAATAAAAGCATTTCGGGGTAATGATTTGATTTTCAGAGGTCTAAGGATATTTCCGACCATCAAATCATCATAATAAACGTTCAGTCCTGCCAATTTTTGATTAAGGTCTTGGGCGAAGGTTTCTATGTTTTGAGGAGGTTTTGAAAATTCTACCAACCATTCGTGATAGGGTAGTCCGCCTTCGGGTGGGGTTACTTGTGGGGCTACCGTAAACTCTACTAATTCTACTTCTGGGTGGCGTTGCATGGCAAATTGCATGGCTTTTTCTACTTCCTCGCCAATGACGTGTTCACCAAAAGCGGAAATAAAATGTTTGATTCTACCCGAAACTACGATGCGGTAAGGATTCAAAGAAACAAACTTTACGGTGTCGCCAATGGAATATCCCCACAGTCCAGCGTTGGTATTCATTACCACGGCATAATTTACGCCCAATTGTACTTCTCCAATATGCAAACGTCGGGGATTCTCTTTGAAGTAATCTTCCACGGGGAGAAATTCGTAGAAAACACCCGAGTTCAAAAGCATCAAAAGTCCTTCTTCATTTTGAGAATCTTGATAGGCAATAAATCCTTCGGAAGCGGGATAAGTTTCGATAGAATCTATCTTACAACCAATTGATTCATAGAGTTTTGCACGGTAAGGTTCAAAGTTTACGCCCCCATATACAAACAAAGAAAACTCTGGGAAAACGTCTTTGATTTTCTTACCTGTACGTGCCTGAATGCGGTCGAAATACATCTGTACCCAAGGCGGAATTCCCGAAATCAGCGACATAGGTTTGTCGATGGTTTCATCTATAATTTTTTCAAGTTTCGTTTCCCAATCTTCAATGCAATTGGTCTCATAACTGGGCATTTGATTACTTCGTAAATAACCTGGCACGTGATGATTTACAATCCCTGACAGTCTCCCCGTGAAGATGCCATTTTTCTTTTCCATCTCGGGCGAACCTGATAGAAAAATGAGATTTTTATCTAAGAATTTAGCCTTACCCGTTTCATGAACATAACTCAAAAGGGCATCCCTTGCCCCGTTGATATGAAAACCGCTGGATTCTTTGGAAATCGGAATGTATTTCACGCCCGAAGTTGTCCCCGAAGTTTTGGCAAAATAAAGCGGTTTATCTTTCCATAAAATATCAGGTTCACCCGCTACTACTTTTTCGATATAAGGTTTCAGATTTTCATAATCTTGAACCTTAATCGAATTTTTAAACTCCTGATAATCGGAAATTTGAGAAAATTTATGGTCTTTACCAAAAAGCGTATGCGAAGCCTGTGAAACCAAAGACTTCATCAAAGAAAGCTGAGTTTCTACGGCACGTTGTTCCCATTTCTTACGATTATTGACTACGAAAGAAGCGAAAGGTTTTGCGAGGATTGAGCGAAATGGCATTTTTGATTAGAGGTTTAGGTTATTTTTTAGACGAAGTTTAATTCCTGTCTTATCTTGTTCAGCTACGATTATAAACGGACTGATTAAATCAATATCCAGTTTGGATAATCCTTCCCAAGTTTCGACGTGATGAGATGTTTTAAAATGACCAGGGCGAAGGTAAATGATTCCATAAAAGGGATGATTATCTCTGTAAACAAGTGTGCCAAAATCACTATCTAAGGTAATAATTACCCTATTTTGTTGAAAGGCTAAATCTAATAGAGTAGAATCGGGACTCCCGCATAGGTCATTTTCTTTAACATCAAATACGTCAAAACCCTGTAATCTTAGAAATTCCAAGAACTCAGGGTCTATATTTTCATCACTGAAAAGTAATAAGTCTTGTAATTTCATTAAGCTGCTTTGGGGAATTCGAGATAAATATCGTTTTTTAAAGATGCCGCTGCAAATAATACTGCTTCTTGCACACCCTCAAAAGTTAAATGAGGATATTTCTCTAAAATTTCTTGGATAGTTGTTCCGACAGACATCCATTCCAAAATTAACTGAACGCTTATTCGTGTACCTTTAATGCAAGGTTTTCCCCCAAGAATACCTTGATTTGAAACGATATGTTGAAATTGATTCATGATAAATACATTTGTGTTTATGCAAAAATAACAATTATTTGGCTAAAATTCACAACATCCGAAACGTTAGCCGATGATGCTCCGTTACCCCAAACTCCTGAATCGCTTTTCGATGTTTAATAGTGGGATAACCCGCATTATGCTCCCAGCCATATTGTGGAAAAAGTGTGGAAAGTGCTTCCATAAGGTCATCTCGATAGGTTTTTGCTAAAATCGAAGCCGCTGCGATGGAGAGAAACTTACTATCTCCCTTCACGATACAAGTATGTGGAATGAGTGGATAAACTGGAAAACGATTGCCGTCAATCAATAAATGTTCAGGGCGAATCGTGAGTTTATCCACCGCCAAGTGCATGGCTTTCATACTGGCTTTTAAAATATTAATTTCATCAATTTCTTGGTTGGAAACTTCCGCAATTTCGTAGGCAAGGGCATCACGCATAATGTCCACACGTAAGGTTTCACGCTGTTTTTTGGTAAGCTGCTTTGAATCATTGAGTAATAGATGCGTGTAATTTTTCGGTAAAATAACCGCTGCCGCCACCACTGGACCAGCCAAACAGCCCCGCCCTGCTTCGTCCAAACCTGCTTCGATGAGGGTTTCGTTGTAAAAACTTTTTAGCATAATAATTCGATTTTGGATATTCGAGGTTCGATGTTCGGTCTCTGTGACCCGTGTTTGGTGTCCCCACCAAACACACGAGCGTAAGCAATGTTGGCTTATATGCTGACGCTTGTGTGTTTGGTGGGGACACCAAACACGGGGCGGTTAATCATTCTCTTAAAACATAATTATCTGAATTTCAAGGTTTTATTGTAAGTTTTGTTTTATCTTTTTAATGCTTCATTTCTCACTGCTCATAGCTCAAACCTGACATTTTTTGGCATGATTTATGCTCTGTTTTCGATGAATATTGTAGTTGTATTCACGATTTCCTTTAAAAATGCCCATCGAAATCCTTACTAAACAATTATGAAAAATTTATCATCATTCTTTTATGGAACGAATTTATCAGCACATAATAAGGACTTACGATACTAACACAATGCCTAAATTAAGAAAAATTGGACTTACTATTTCGTTGGCAACTGCTCTTTTGAGCAATGTTTCTGCCCAACTAACGCCCTCTGCGTTGAATGACGCTATTCGTCATTTCGATTTACGGAGTTATCCCACTGCTATTCAAAAATTTGAGAATATCTTAAAGGATGGTGCCTCCACACTGGGAGCATCTACACTTTCAGAGACTGACCGAACATCGGCTCTTTTAAAATTGGCGTATAGCTATCAACAAGCCAAAGATGGCACAAATGCCGAGCGAGTTTATCAACAGGTGCTTTCTTCGGCTACAAATTTAGTGGGTGAAGATGCAAAATCATATTTACATTTCGCTCAGGTGTTGGCTGGGAATGGCAAATTTAAAGAATCACAAGACTTTTTGGATAAGTATAGTGCTTCGCAGCTTTTGGAAAGCTCAAGTATGTCTTCATTCAAGGCTATCAATAATACCAAAATCTCGCAAGATGCCAGTGCTTTATCAAATTTTAAGGGAACATATAAGGTAGATTTCTTAGATTTTAATACCTTAAATCCAGAATTTAGCCCCATGTATTATCGTGAAGGGATTGTATATTGTTCAGGAAAAAGCTCAGGAACGAGCTTAATGAATGAGAAAGGTGGTTACTTAGATTTGTATTATTTGAATGACTTAAGCCGTGTTCAAGGATTGGGAGCGGATGGAAATGCAAAGAAGCCAAAACGAATTTCAACTGGCGGTGTAAAGTCTTTGGGCAATGATTACTATTCTCGCCCAACCTCTAATGATTCAAAAACGTTAAATTTCTTTGGAGACAATAGTGAAGAAGTGGTAAAAAATGTGAAAGGTCAAATTGCTGAATCAGAGATATTTAGTAAGACTTTAAACACTAAATTTCACGAAGGACCAGCAACTTTTAATAAAGATTTTACTCAAATTATTTTTACGAGAAATAACTTTAACGAAGGCGAAAAAGGGGTTAGTGAGGACAATGTAACGAAATTGAAACTCTATTCTGCCGAAAATATTAACGGTGCTTGGGGTGAAGTAACAGAGTTGCCTTTCAACGATGATGAATATTCGACGGCACATCCTTCGTGGTCGAAAGATGGACGATATTTATACTTTGCTTCCGACCGTGAAGGCGGTTTTGGTGGCATGGATATTTGGGTGGTTGAAAATAAAAATGGCTCTTGGGGCGAACCCAAAAATTTAGGAAAAGATGTTAATTCAAAAGGTGTAGAGGCTTTTCCGTTTGTGGATGAAAAAGGAAATCTTTATTATTCATCAGACGGTTGGGGAGGTGAAGGTGGTTTAGACTTGTTTTTTGTTGAAACGAAAAACGGTTTAGGAGCTAAAAAACCATTGGCATTAGGCGAACCTTTTAATTCACCCAATGATGATTTTGGAATTATTACCGATGGAAGTCGCAAAATGGGTTATTTCAGTTCCGACCGTAAGCGTGGGGAAGATGATGATATTTATCGTTTCAGTCGTGAAGCGGGTTCAATTTATGATTGTCGTGAAATGACGGTCAGTATTTTTGACCCCGAGACTCGTGAACCTTTGGCTGATACTGATGTAGAAATTAGTCCAAAAGGGGGTAAATCTGAGACGAAGAAAACCGATAAAAGTGGCAATTTAAGATTCTGCACGGGTCAAGATTTAGATTATTCGATGAAGATTGTCAAAGAAGGTTACGTGACTAATTTTGTAGGATATTCAACCAAAGGCGAAGCCGATGATGAACCTTCACGTTTGGAAGTACCTTTGATGAAAGTACAAGTAATAGAGCCAGAGCCTGAACCACAGGCGGTTATTGAAAAAGTGGTTGTGGCTCCTGCCGCACCCATGTATAAGCCCGAAGCAATTACGAAGAAGAAGTCATTGTTAAAAGGTATTGTAAAAACAGAAGTAGAAAAAACCCCGATTGAAGGCGTTTTGGTGACCTTTAAAAACGATTGCGATAATTCAACTCAACAAGTAATGACGGGTCCAGACGGGGTTTATGCTTTCAACATGACCGATGGTTGCGATTATACTTTGGAGGTTTCAAAAGATGGTTACGGTACAAACGTAAATAAAATCAAAAAAGTAAAGAAAGGTGTGAAAGCCAAGGAAATTTCATTGGGTTTGGGGCTTTTCAAAGAAGGAGACGTAATTACGATGGATAACATTTATTACGACTCCAACAAGGCATTAATCAGAAAAGATGCCGCCCGTGAATTGGATAAATTGGCAGCAACCTTACAGAAATTCCCAACGATGGTGATTGAATTAGGTTCGCATACGGACAGCAAAGGCGAAGCACAAGACAATGTAAATTTATCAGAAAAAAGAGCCCAAGCCGCCGTTGATTATATTACCAAAAAAGGAATCGAACGCAATAGAATGTTAGCCAAAGGATATGGAGAAAGTGTTTTGGTAAATGGTTGTACCGATGGTGTAAGTTGTACTGAAGCTGAACACCAGAAAAATAGAAGAACGACAGTAAAGATTATTAAGGTGCGATCTGAATAAAATAATTGTTGAAAACTATTACACCCTCTTCACCCCTTGTTTTCTTCTTTTTTTTCTTTCCTTTGTCCTTTGTTTTATCCTTTTTTTTTCCTTTCTCTTTTTTATATTTACTCCCTTTTTTCCTTTTTCTTCTTTTTTTTCAAGAGCCTCTATCAGTTAATAATTGATAGAGGCTTTTTTTGTTAGACAGAGCAAGTCTTGAAGCATTTTGAGCAGTGTAAATTTTAAAAATAACGTATAATAACTTTTAATTGCACTTTTTTATCTATTGGCTTTCAATAACACAACAAAATATAATCTTTGTCAAGTTCTTCAAAACTAACACATTACAAAACCACTTTTCCATTTCTTGCTATCCCAAAAACGAATTACATTGATTTCGATGTATGAATCATCTTGTTCATTACTTTAATATTTTAAAATCATTTGTATAACATAATTACTGATAACTCTGGCAGAAATCATCATGTAAAGAAGGAGAAAAATTTATATCAACAAACGATTATTTCAGAACGTTTTTTGTCGATTTAGGAATAACAACCGAAAGCTCAAAAAGATAAAACAGGTAAAAATACCCTTGTAGAAGGTAAAAAATAATTGAAATTTTGGGATTCAAAAAACTAACACTTTTAAACATTAATAGCTATGGCAGAACCATTTTTATCAGAAATCCGCATGATGTCCTTCGGCTTTGCCCCCAAAGGCTGGGCAATGTGCAACGGACAATTATTACCCATCATGCAAAACCAAGCCCTTTTTTCTCTACTTGGCACTACCTATGGCGGTGATGGCAGAACCAATTTTGCACTACCCGATAATCGTGGTAGAACACCTATCCATGTCGGTAACGGACATAGCCTTGGCGAGCGAGCAGGTGAGCAAAATCATACGGTGATTGTAAGTGAAATGCCCCAACACAATCACTTTGTAACGGCTATCTCAACGGCAGACACTGGCAATAATGTGGTGAATCCGAGTGGACAGTTTTTTGCATCAAGCACGCCAGCTACGCTTTATAATTCTGCGGGGGCTAACTTGACTTCATTGGCTGCAAATACTGTGGCAAATGTAGGCGGAAGCCAGCCGCATCAGAATATGCAACCTTATCTGACAATTAATTTTTGTATTGCATTACAAGGAATCTATCCATCTCAAACCTAATTTTTAACCTTAAAATTCAAAAACTATGGCACAGCCTTATATCGGTGAAATCAGAATATTTCCAGGAACTTATGCTCCTGATGGTTGGAGTTTTTGTGATGGGAGTATCATTGCAATTTCTGAAAACGATACACTTTTTAACTTAATAGGTACTACTTATGGTGGCGATGGACAAAGCACTTTTGCCTTGCCAGATATGCGTGGTCGCTTACCAATCCATCAAGGAAATGGTTTTGTATTGGCACAAAGTGCTGGTGTTGAGCAAGTTACGATAACTACCCAGCAGATACCTTCTCATTCACACGCTTTTTTTGCTAAGAATAACCCTGCTGATTCGGCTGCTCCACAGGGCAATATGCTGGGAGTTTCGTCAAATACAAATGTGTTTTTTAATGACACAACGAATGTTACGATGAATCCAGCCATGCTAACAGCAACGGGAGGAAACCAGCCGCATGAAAATATGCAGCCCTATCTCTGTGTGCAGTTTATTATTTCTTTGTATGGGATATATCCTTCTCCGTCTTAGTATTATAATTTATTGTTGGAGAATTACATGTAATTACACTTTTTTTAAATCAGAATTTAAAATACTAAAAATATGGCAGACCAATTTATAGCCGAAATACGCATATTTCCTTTCAATTTTGCCCCCAAAGGTTGGGCATTTTGTAACGGGCAATTATTGCCCATTTCTCAGAATACTGCATTGTTTTCACTTTTGGGTACTTACTACGGAGGCGATGGTAAATCAACTTTTGGCATACCAGATATGCAAGGAAGTGCCCCCATGCACACAGGTTTGGGGAACGGTCCGGGTTTATCACAGCATTTTTTAGGAGAGGCCAGTGGCTCAGAAACCGTAACTTTACTAAACACCGAAATGCCCATGCACACCCATAATGTGGTTGGTGCTACGATAGACAATGCAGATAGTAATGTACCGACAAATAACAATATCGGTAAAGCGACAACGAAGGTTTTTAATACCGTAGGTACGCAGGTAGTGATGAATCCGACTACTATTGGGGTTACAGGAGGGAGCTTGCCCCACAATAATATGATGCCGTATTTAACGATGAATTTTTGTATTGCGATGCAAGGAATTTATCCACCGAGACCGTAAAAGCCCAGAACTTCGGTCGCCCTAACTCCCCAAGGGGGAAATTTTGATTCTATGAAAATTAAATTCAAAAATACCAATTTGAAACTCAGGCTTTTTTCAGAGGAGGATATTCCTTTTCTGAAAAAAGTCTATTTCAGTAGCCGTGAAGAAGAGTTGAAACAAGTGAAAGAATGGACTGATGACGTGAAAAATGCTTTTCTGACTCAACAGTTTAATGCACAGCATGACTATTACCAAAAGAACTATATAGGTGCTGAGTTTTTTGTGATTGAATATGGCAATAATACCATCGGACGATTGTATTACGATGAAGGTTTTGACGGAGGAATTAGAATCATCGACATTGCCATTTTGCCAGCTTACCAAAAGAAAGGTATCGGAACTGATATTTTGGAAGGCGTATTTGAAAGAGCCAAAGCCATCGAACAACACATTACGATTCATGTTGAGAGCTTCAACCCCGCCATGAATCTATACAAAAGATTAGGATTTCAGAAAATTTCAGAAACTAACGGAGTTTATCATTTACTACAATGGAACTACAAGAACTAAGTATTATTTCTTACAACGATTTTAAAGGTTTTTTGAATCAAGAATTCAAAATAAAATTTGAAACAAACGTAACGCTTCCAGCAGTATTGATAGAGGCGACAGAATTTGCTAATAATTTTTCGCCCGTAGCACGCAAACCCTTTTCGATTGTGTTGCGAACACAGCAGAAAAACGAGTATTACCCACAAGCAACATTTGTCATTGAGCATCCTGAAAAGGGTGAAATACCTTTGTTTTTAGTTCCAAAAGGCTTTGATGCCGAGGGAATGAAATACGAAGCCGTTTTTTCTTAAAAATAATTATCCCTCACATCAAAATTTCTAATATGAAAACTATCTACTTACTCTTTACCATTCTTTTTATAGGAGTTATCGCTTTTGCGATGCCTTATGAAATCAAGATTGTATTATCAAAATTGGTGATTACAGAGAAAAAACCTACGGAAAAAAGGAAGCCCATATTTCCACAGAAAAAAGTTTTAAAGGCTTCTCAATCTAAAAGCTATCTCCTCAAAGAAAATCAATCAACAGAAAACCTAATGACTTTGTTGGTTCCTACTATTACTGCCACCAAATCAGTAACAGTTCAAGGTGGAGGTAATCCTGTACCAGGTTCGCAGTTGAATTATCAAATTGTTGTTAATAACGCTGGTACAGATGCTACGGCAGTGGTTTTGACCGATGTTTTGGTTGCTGATTTGACCTTAGTGGCGGGTTCGGTAAAAGCTACGCCTATTGCTACTGATGATAGTTATAGTTGTATCGGTAATGTTGGAATCAATGTACCTGCTGCCAGCGGCGTTTTGGCAAATGATGCAAACCCAGTAAATACATCAATGACCACAACGGCTGTTAATACGGCAGGTACCCAAGGAACCGTAACACTCAATCCCGATGGTAGTTTTACATTTACACCAAATGTAGGTTATAGTGGTACAACTACATTTGGATATACAATTTCCAATGGTCAATTTACCTCTACGGCAACGGTTACGATTACGGTTTCTGCTCCGATTTGGTTTGTCAATATTGCTGCTGCCTCAAACGGCAATGGTTCATTGGCAAGTCCTTTTAAAGATTGGTCAGATTTTGCTACTGCCAATGCCCTCACTGGTGCAACTGACCCAGCAGCAAACCAAACGATTTTTGTTTACTCAGGAACATATTCAGGTGCTGCAACGCTCAAATCAGGTCAGAAAGTATTAGGACGAGGGGCAACTACTACTTTGGCAAGTTTTGCGGGTGTTACAGTTCCTACATTTTCGAATACTTTACCAACTACAAGTGGTACAAAACCGAATTTGACCAGTAGTGGAACAACCATCACACTTTCTACTGGTAGTCATACGCTTCGTGGTTTTGATATGGGTAATAGCACCTCAGATATTGCAAATGGAACATTTTTTGGTACATTGACCACCTCCGAAATGGCACTCAATGGCAATGGTCAAGCATTAGATTTACAAACAGGTGCCTTATCAGCTACTTTTACGAGTATATCTTCAACTAATTCGGCAGCCGAAGGGATTAGTTTAAGTAGTGTTTCTGGTACATTGACCAGTACAGGTGGAACAACTATTACTAATCCAACGACTTTTGGAATTGGATTTTACTCTACAATTAGTTTAAATGCGAATTTTGGAAATACAAATATTACAGGTTCGGGTAATGAGGGGTTTGTAGTTACGGGAGCTACAAATGACAACGCAATAATTACTTTTGGTGATTTGGATATTGCACCCGATGCAGGAAAGGGAGCAATCAATTATTTTGGAAGTGGCTCACTTACTTGTACAAGTGGCACAATAACTACAAGTAATACACTTGGTACCATAGGTGGGATTGCTATTGCAGGCGGAAGCTCTGCTCAAAAAGCTACACTTGCTATGGTGTTAGATAGCTACTCAAATACTGGCAATGCAAGTACTAATCATGGAATGACAATTAACAATACTTTGGGGTCGTTTACTATCAATGGTACAGGCACAACGGCAGGAAGTGGGGGTACAATTTCAAATTGTACTAGAAGAGGGGCAAACATTAGCAATGCGAGTAATATCACCCTCAAAAACATGAATTTTATCAATGCCAACATAACGGCAGGTGCATCTTCGGCAACTGATTATTCTACTGCCAATGGTGCTATCGTTTTAAATAATGTGTCGGGCGTTACTTTAACTAAAATTGCTATCAGTGGTACAACTAAAGAAAGAGGAATAACAGGAAAAACGATTAGTAATTTTACGCTGAATGGCGGTAGTACAATAACCGATTGTGGTGATGAAGTAAACGAAGGTTGTTTGTATCTACAAGAACTCACAGGAACTTGTAATATCAATGATGCAACATTATCAAAAGGGGCTGAAAATATTGCTCGGGTATTTAACTCAGCGGGAAATTTGACTCTGAATATCGGTACAGATGCCACTACCACCATTTTTAACGATACCCAAGCCCAAAATGCCAATATGACAACTCCTGGTGCAATTTCGGCTATCCGTTCATATTGTTTTATTTACTCAGGTGCAGGTACAGCAACAGCTACTTTGAATACAAGAAATGCCTCATTTTTGAAAGCAGGTACGCATGGTTTTAAAGTAATTTCAGACGGAACTGGTACGGTCAATGCCAATATAAAAAGTTGTACTTTCGATAATGAAAATGCTACTTTTGCCCCCAACGACCAAGGCGGTTCTATTGATATGGTATCTTTTAATACTGCCAATTTGAATTATAATATTTTGAATAATTCATGTAGAGGTAGAGATATTGCGATTATAAATATTGTGGCACAAGTAAACTCAAATGCACAAGGCAGAGTAAATAATAATACCGTAACGCATTATCGTTCAGGAAGTGCAGGCGATGGTATTCGTTTCTCGGCAGAGACAGATTCAGATATTATCACCGAAGTATCAGGAAATAATGTGTCGGGCATGGCTGCTGGGGTGGGTATTTTGGCTATTTCGAGTGGTGGCACTGGCAAAGTAAATGCCACTATTACAAACAATACTATTACAGTTACAGATGCACTTGCCTCGCATAATATCCAGATTCAAGCGGGTAATTCAAGTTCAACATTTTCAAATACTACTTGTGCCAATGTTGCTAATAATACTACCACAAGACCAGACCTTGTAAATGGCTTTAATTATAGAGTAAGGGCTGTTACAACTGGTACGCACAAGCTATATTTGCAAGGAACAGGTGCAACAAGTGCTGCCGATGTATGGGCAAGTAATTCTAATACACCATCAGCAAGTGCAAATGTTGCACAATCAGGTACATTTGGAACGCACGTTTTTTCAAGTTCAAATGCTTCACCTGCTTCTTTGGCAACTTGTTTAACGGTAAATAATCCAGTTTATAATTCAATAGCCCAAGCATCGGTAGAGGAGATTATTGAGAAACCAACGGAAGAAAATACCGTTGCCATTGATAATAAAGAAATCAGTAATACGGAAAATGATAATATAGAAACCGATACTATAAAAACCGAAGAAACACCATCAAGTACAGAATCAATCAAAGCTAATCCAAATGCCGCTTCCCGAAAGATGGCAGGTGAAACCATTACGGTCAATGGTTCGGGAAGTGGTTTTACTTTACCTGCGGGAAAAAGTACCACCATAACATTTAGTGCTACGGTATCTTCAACGCCCAGCACTTGTGCCATCACAAATCAGGCAAGTGTAAGTGGGTCGAATTTCACGACTGTTAATTCAAATACAACTACTACAAACTTAGTTGTTGCCGCACCAACGGCAGTTACACCCAGCAGTGCTACGAGTATTTGTACGGGTAATTCTTTGAATTTAACGGCTACTTGTCCTAACGGGTCAGTTAATTGGTACACTGTGGCAGCCCCAAGCACCCTTTTAGGCAATTCGGCTTCGGGAGCAAACTTTTCACAATCGCCTACTGTTAATACAACTTATCAAGCAGTTTGTTTGGTTGGAGGATGTGAAAGTACCAAAGTGAGTACTGGTTTGATAACGGTTAATCCTCTGCCAACAATCACGGTAAGCCCCAGCCCTGCCATTTGTGCGGGAGTAACCTCATTTACCATTCCTTACACTGGTACAACGGGTACACCAACAACCTACTCAATTTCTGGAACTGGAATCACAACGGTTACCAATGCAACTTTACCAGCCTCTACAATAACTGTCAATATCAGTGATGTAGGAGGAGCAACAGCAAGTTCGTATGCTTACACATTGACAGTAAGAAATGCGAATGGTTGTGTTTCGAGTAATGTTACTGGTAGTGTAACGGTTAATTCAACCTCAGCACCAACCAGCCCAACGGCAACGCCTTCAAACTTCACGGTTGCAGGAACAACAACCTTAACCGCCACAGGTTGCAGTTCACCCGCATCAATTACTTGGTTTGATGCTTCAAATCCTACGGTGGCTTTACCCAACAATACGCCCACAATTTCGGCAAACAAAACATTCTTTGCTCGATGTACGGGTACAAATACCTGCGTTAGCTCGCCGAGTGCAAATGTATCAGTCACTTATACTCCTTGCACGCCACTCAGCACATCACCTGGCAATGTCAATATTACTTGGACGGGCTTGTTAAGTACCGATTGGAATAACGCTTGTAACTGGGATCCTGCTTGGGTGCCAGATGCTACGAATGGTACAGTGATTATTCCTAATACGTTACCCGACAGTAATCAAACCGGCACGATTTCTGTACGAAGTGTTTCCAGCCGTAAATCAATTGGACATTGCATCTGATGTAACACTTACCGTTAGTAGCAATGGTATTTTAACTGTATCAGGTTCATTGCCGACATCTGTTGGCTTACGAGGTTCAATTATTAATGACGGAACTATTAATACAAGTAACGCTGCTTTTGGAATTTTTACTTCTAATTCAGCTTCAATCACAAACAGAGGTACACTAAATCTCGACAATGCCAGTTCAATAGTATCATTAGGAAATTCCACAATTCTCAATACAAGCACAGGAATAATCAATGGTAATTTTAGAGCCAATGGAACAGCGGTATTGAATATAACTAATAATGGAAATATTAATTACTCGGGGGGAGCTTTTGCTATCAGTTTTAATGCCGTTTCAAGTTTGATAAACAATGGAACAGTAAATATTACAGGGGGCGGTGGAATCTCCAATCCAGGTGGTTCAACCATTACCAATAATGCTTGTGGTAAAATATTGATGTCATCAGGTGGTTATGACAACGGTGGGACAACTACCAATGCTGGTTTAATCCAAATGCCAAATCTGTATAATTTCACAAATACTGGCACATTTACTAATAATGGTGTTTTAAAAGCCAAATGTTAGTTTCGGGAATTACCAATAATAGAATGGTTATTACCAATGCTTGCCCAATTTTTACTTTGGCTGGTTCTAACAATTATACCGTTAGTGGCATTTTCACAGATGCAGGAGCAACAACTTCGGCAGGAACTTATGTTTCGGTAGGTAATAAATTTACCGCAAACAATACTATTCCAACAGGTACACAAACGCTTTACGCAAGTGTAACTGATGGAACGTACATTCACAGTACCATTTAATTTTAATAACATAAAACCAACGGCGGTTTCAATAACACAACTAATATTTGTGTTGGAAGCAATGTTACCCTTTCAGCTACTTGAATCATCAGGAACAGTTACATGGTATGGCTCAGCAGCGGGAACTTCTCCAATCGGTACAGGCGGAACATTGAGTTATATACCATCCGCAAAGGAACAGGACAAGCATTTTATGCTGCTTGTGAAAATGCGAACTGCAATAGTGGACGAACAATCACTTCAAATTTTGTGAATTGTAATATCCAATTCCAGCCGCACCAACTGTTACATTGACTTGACCCAGCAACTGTTTGTCAACCAGCAGCTCTAAAACTTAACAGCAACAGGTTGTGCTGGAACAGTAACTTGGTCTGACAATTCAACTGGAGCAAGTTTGACAATATCGGCGGCAAAAGGGACTTATAATGTTTCAGCTACTTGTACTGTCGAGCGTGGTTGTTATCGGTAGCGAGTACAGAAGAACACTGGTTTGGTAATCAATGCTCAATTTCAGCAAATCCAAGTTCGATTCGCCAAAATGCGTAGGAACAACACTAACTTTCAATTCAACAGGTATGTCGTCTTATGCTTGGTCAGAAGTGGAAATTCGTTTTACAGGAAGTACACAAAATCCAAGTATTAGTAATGTTTCTACATTAGCAAATGGAACTTATACTTTGACTGTAACAAATGCAGGTGGTTGTAGTGCTTCGGCTACTACGGCAGTTACAATAAATACCTTGCCAATTCCAAATCCAAGTTCGGACTCACCAAAAATGTGGGAACAACCTTGACTTTAAACTCAGTAGCAAGGTTAATGACTTATGCTTGGTCGGGCTCAAATTCTTTTACGGCAAGTACCCTAAACCCAAGTATTGAAAATGTTACGGCGGCCGCAAATGGCACTTATACTTTAACGGTTACGAATGCCAACGGTTGCTCGGCTTCGGCTAGCAACGTCAGTAGTAATCAATGCTTTGCGAGTCCCAAATCCAAGTTCGGATTCTCCAAAATGTGTGGGTACGACCTTGACTTTGAATGCAAACCAAATGTTAGTCTCAATGGCTATTACCAACAAATACCTACGCTTGGCACCAGTCATGTTTACGTACAGCAAAAAATCCAAGTATTAAAATAGCTTCTTAGCAACAGACAAGGCATTTATACATTGACAGTTACGAATTCAAGTGGCTGTACGGCTTCGGCTACTACGGCGGTAGTAATAAATGCTTTCGCCTGTCGCCAAATCCAAGTTCGGATTCGCCAAAATGTGTTGGTACAACTTTGACTTTCAATTCCGTTGCTGGAATGACAACCTACGCTTGGACAGATAAAATTCATTTTCAGGAAGTACACAAAATCCAAATTATTAGCAATGTTTCTGCATTGGCAAATGGCACTTATACTTTGACAGTAACAAATGCAGGTGGTTGCACAGCTTCGGCAACGACGGCGGTAACAATCAATGCCTTGCCGAGAGTCCAAATCCAAGTTCGGATTCTCCAAAATGTGTGGGAACGACCTTGACTTTCAATTCTGTTGCAGGAATGACAACTTACGCTTGGACAGATTTGGAATTCGTTTACTGGAAGTACACAAAATCCAAGTATTACAAATGTAACTTCCTTAGCAACAGGGATTTATACTTTGACAGTTACAAATTCAAGTGGCTGTACGGCTTCGGCAACTACTTCGGTAACAATAAATCCGCTTTGCCAATTCCAAATCCAATTCGATTCTCCAAAATGTATAGGTAGCACTGCCGACTTTCAACTCAGTTGCCGGAATGACAACATACTTGGACAGATCCAAATTCTTTTACAGTACAAAATCCAAGTATTAGTAATGTTTCTACATTAGCAAATGGAACTTATACTTTGACTGTAACAAATGCAAATGGTTGTAGTGCTTCGGCAACTACGGCGGTTACAATCAACCCTTTGCCTGTGCCAAATCCAAGTTCGGATTCTCCAAAATGTATTGGAACAACATTGACTTTCAATGCTGTTACAGGAATGACGACACACTTGGACTGGACCAAATTCGTTTACAGGAAGTACGCAAAATCCAAGTATCAGTAATGTTTCTGCATTAGCAAATGGAACTTATACTTTGACTGTAACAAATGCAAATGGTTGTAGTGCTTCGGCAACGACGGCAGTTACAATAAATCCTTTGCCTATTCCAAATCCAAGTTCGGATTCACCAAAATGTGTTGGAACAACCTTGACTTTCAATTCAGTTGCAGGAATGACAACTTACGCTTGGTCTGGACCAAATTCGTTTACAGGAAGTACGCAAAATCCAAGTATTAGTAATGTTTCTGCATTAGCAAGTGGAACTTATACCATTACTCAAACCAATAGTTCTGGTTGTACTGCTTCGGCAACGACAGCAGTTACAATAAATACCTTTGCCTATTCCAAATCCAAGTTCGGACTCACCTCAAATGTGTTGGAACTTGGCTTGTAAGTTTCAACTCAGTTGCAAAGGAATGACAACTTACACTTGGACTGCAGATCCAAATTCGTTTACAGAAAGTACACCAAAATCCAAGTATTAGTAATGTTTCTGCATTAGCAAATGGAACTTATACTTTGACTGTAACAAATTCAAATTGGTTGTAGTGCTTCAGCTACTGCAGCAGTAATAATAAATACACTTGCAGTCACCAAATCCAAGTCTCAGATACTCTCAAAATGTGTTGGAACAACCTTGACTTTCAATTCAGTTGCAGGAATGTCAATCTTATGCTTGGACTAAGTCAAATTCTTTTACCGAATACGCAAAACCCAAATATCAACTAAATATTTCTGCATAGCAATGGAACTTATACTTTGACTGTTACACGAATGGAAATGGTTGTACGACTTCGGCAACGACGGCGGTTACAATAACGACTTGCCTGTGCCGAGTTTAGGAAGTAATTCTCCTCAATGCGAAGGCGAACGGTGAATCTAACAAGCAATGCAGAATGACAACTTATGCTTGGACGAGTCCAAATTCGTTTACAGCAAATACACAAAATCCGAGTATCAATAATGCTACTGTCTTAGCAAGTGGCTTGTATGCAGTTGTTTTGACTAATAGCAATAATTGTTCTGCAACTGGTACTGTTAATGTTACCATCAATCCTACTCCTATCGTTAATCCAATAGCTACACCAACAGCGATTTGTATGGAAATTCGGCTTCATTGATAGCAAATTAGCTTTTATACAGTTTCAGCAACGCTCTCGGGTGGTCAAGAAGTGCCTGCCAATGCAAGTGCAAAGGAACGGGAACTTCGATTGGTACTTATAATTCTGTAACCAATCAATTAAATTTAGCAACAAGTTTCTCAGGATTAAGTGCCAATGTTACTGCTTCTCATATTCACGGAGCAGCAATAGGGGTAAATGGGGGAGTTTTAGTTGGATTTGGGTGTTCCGAGTGCAAATCTTGGAAATATTACTTTTTCAGGAAATGCAGCTACTTTTGCCACTAATTTATTGTAGGAAATACTTATGTTAATATTCACTCATCAAGTTTTCCAGGTGGTGAAATCAGAGGGCAACTCACAGCCGCTTGTGCAGCAAACACCTATGTTTGGAATGCAGGCAATTTAAGTGGACAAACAGTCAGCGTAAGCCCTTCGGTTGAAGCAGTTTATGCTGTTTCGGCATCTAATTCGACAACAGGTTGCTCAAGCAGCGGCTACGACAACTGTTAGTGTTAATCTGCCAATTCCAAATCCAAGCTCGGATTCACCAAAATGTGTTGTACAACTTTAAGTTTCAACTCTATTGCGAATGACAACTTATGCTTGGACTGAGTCCAAATTCGTTTACTGGAAAATACACAAAATCCAAGTATTGCTAATGTATCATCTGCGGCAAATGGAACTTATACTTTGACTGTAACAAATTCAAGTGGTTGTACGGCTTCGGCAACAGCAGTAATAATTAATCCTTTACCAACACCTACGGCTGGCAATAATGGCTTACTTTGCAGTGGATTGACATTGAATTTAACTTCATCTGTGATGGCATTTCTTACGCTTGGGCTGGTAAAATTCGTTTAATTCTACTGCTCAAAACCCAAGCCTTTTGAATGCAACTACTTCGTTATCCAGGCACTTATGCTGTAACCGTAACGAATATCATTGGCTGCACGGCAACAGCAACCACGTCGGTAACGGTTTTCGGTGCAAATCCAACGATTGGAAGCAATACCCTTTGTGAAGGTGCAACGCTTAATTTATCTGCTCAAAATGGCGGAACGGTCTATGCTTGGAGTGTTCAAATTCGTTTTCTTCAACTGCTTATAAACAAAGTATAGCTGTTACGACAGTTGCAAATGCAAAGGAATATATTCTATCACCGTAACCAATGCAAGTGGCTGTACTGCCACAGCAACTACGGCTGTAATTATTAATCCTTTGAATGTAAATGCCAAGCTAATACGAGCTGTATGTTAGAACCAAACAATTACGTTGCTCGGTTGGTGGAAGCACGTCTACTCGTGGAGCGGAGTCCAAATGGCTTTGCAACTAGAACGCTGTCAATCTACCGAATGCCGCTGAATATGGGCGGAGTTTATACTGCAACAATTACCAATGAATGTGCACAAGCCATACGACAGTGGTTGTCATTACAGGCATTGACCCATGACATTGCAAGTGTGGACATACTTGTGCAAGCAAGGAAATCCTTATCAGGCAATGTTCCCGCTACAGGCCGGCATGAATATTCCGCAGCAAAAGCACAAACTTCAATTTTGGTTCACCCTATTTGTAATACAATTACTATAGGTAGTGTCGAAATGAATATTCAAGAGCGCGGTAAACGAATTGGAATATCCTCCAAAATGTAGAGCCTTTTGCTTTATTTGATAATTCTGAATGGTAAAATGTATGTGGCCGAACATTGACACTTATAGCGATTTATACTTTGGCAGTTACAGGTTGTATGCAAGATCAATAAAACTGGCGGTCAAACTTGCGCTTTATTAATGCAACATTTACAATTGTAGGAAATATATCCACCATTTCGATGCCAACATACGGGAACAGCTTTATGTGCAGAACAAGTATGTAGATGTGAGTTTCACAACTACAGGACTTTCAATGTTGGCAACCAATTCCAAGTTCAATTATCTGACAAAAATGGCGATTTTACTCCAAGAATCATCGGTACTACTAACGCAGCAAACACAGTAGCTTGCTTAATACCTCTGAATTCGGAAGAAGGACAAAATTATCGTATCCAGGTTACCATTTAAAATGCAACTTATATAAGCATGAATCCTTGCGGTTACGATTCACCCATTTATATCAGCTTTGGTAAGCCGACAAACGATTATTCAGCTGGAACGATTACTAAGAAAGCCGTGCAGTCAATATCTGCGACAACAAAGTGCTTTCTACAAATACAACTTACCAAGCAAAATATTATTTTGCTGTTAAGGACCACAATGCTTGGCTCTAGTTACTGTCTTTAAAGCTCGAATTGCAAAACATGTAATTGATTAGTACAATTTGAAATTGTAAATTTATGTTTTCAAAAAACAAAAGCTAGTCAAAACGACTTGGCTTTTTGTTTTTTTATACACCATTTTATGCTGTTGTTATTCCAAATTCATCTCAGTATCTATTCAGTATCTATTGATTTATCTTTCAGAAACCACTTTTTTCCAATAAAAATTATTTTTGTTTTTCCGTTAAATAGTATATCTATAGAATAAAAAAAAACATATTTAAAATATACATTGCATCTTTATAGATAAAATTAAAAAACTTTCTTTTCAATTTATTACCTCTATTGCAAATTTATCACTCCCAAAAACCTTTTCGGAAAATCAAACCTTTTACTATGAAAAAACTCTCCTTCCGACTATTACTAATAGTCTTTCAATGTGTTTACTAAATCTGCAACTCACAAAACGTTTCATGAGCTTAAAAACGCCCCCGAAACTCCAATCTGGTCTTGCCCAAAATTGCAAAAAATTATCAGCTCAAAAAACAATCAACAGCAAAACTGTTGCCAATACACCGATGCGATTTTCAAAGAAAAACAAAATCAAAATTGACATCGTACCAAGTAGCGACGACAAAATTCTTTTAAAAGAATTCACGCAAAATTAAAGGTGTTGAAGTCATTATATACACAAAAAACACTGATTACATGTTGGGTTGAAATTGGATAAATTTTAAAAGTATGTGCAGCCCCTCAAAACCAAAAGTATTGCAGCTATGCGTCCCTTATATTAAATCTCACAAGGTATTTTTGAAGCTAAAAAATTAAAAACTGAATTAGCCCAAAAAATCAAAAATAGAACCATCTCTTGCTTCGCAAAAAGCACACATTAGACGCAAAAATTGAAAGAAAAAGAATTAAGTTCAAAAACGCTGGTACGCCTAACAAACTTCCGCATAGGAAAGGCTGATTCGGGAGAAGAAGAAAAAGACGAAAAAGGAGAAAGAAGCATTGGTGGTCGAAAGAGCGTGAGATGCACGAATTTATTTTATTAGTTGACCCAGCCACAGGTAAAATTCCTCGTGATGCAACAGCCTTGGCCTTTAAATCAGCTTTAAATTCAAAGAATTTTAGCCCAAAAGATTAAAGAATCTTTGCATGCTGAATTGACCGTTGTACCACGTGGTAAAACAATCTGGGTGGCCGTACGCGTGCCATTGGCATTGACAAAAGAAATTCACAAATTATGATGGCGGGTAGCGTTAGTTCAGGTGTATATCGTTCTACAAATGGCGGTACAACTTGGGCCATGTTGCTCCATCAGGCAAATTCGCTAACGTAACTTCTATTGCCCAAGATACCCGAGCAGGTTTTGAAGACACTTGGTATTATGGTACTGGGGAGTCAGTTGGCAACTCTGCCTCATTAGGTTCTTCTTACTTGCAAATGGTATATGGAAATCAGCAGACAATGGTGCCCATGGGCACCCCTTGCCAGCACTATTTCTGTTTTGGAAACGTTCTCAAGTGGTTTTGATTTTGTTCATCGTATTGTGAATTGGAAGAGCCCTACCAATGGTAATGTATATGCAGCTCGGCGAATGTTATTTCTCGCTCAACTGATGGTGGTACTATAGGCGACATTATTGGTGCAACTTGCCAATTCAAGATATACAGACATTATCGTTACTCAACTGGTCGCTTATATGCCTCTTTTGATGGTAGAGATGGAAATGAAGGCGTTTGGACATCTACAAGGGAGCTGCCGCTTCTTGGACAAAAATAACTTAGGAACAATTAGCACCGTTCGTACACCTGCTTCTTGGCACGCTGCCTGCCCCTTGGGCGTATCGTAATGGCTTAATGCACCGAGTAACTTTGATGTTCTTTTCTTTTTATACTGGAATGGTACTTCATTTACTTGTGCAGCACCCACACCCGAAGCTAAATTGTTTAAATATGTACAAAGCTTCAGGTGCTTTCACAGATTTATCAGCCAAACCTTCCTGATGAATAAGGCTGTTCGGTTTGGTAATGACCTTTTTGCAGTCCAAACAGGTTATGATTTACTTGTTTCGGTAAAACCTGATGATGAAAACACAGTATTTATTGGGGGAACAAACATATATCGCTCTAGCACTTCGGGTTTTACCAGCACTACTGCCACTACTCGAATTGGAGGTTACAATTCGGCTGCCAATATGCTTTGTACCCAATTCACCACCCTGACCAACACGTAGCTATTTTTGCAACTGGCGATAACTAATTACACTTTATAGCGGTAATGATGGAGGTATCAAAAAGCTGATATTACTGCCGCAACAGTAGCTTGGACTCCACTAAACAATAATTATGTAACTTACCAATATTATTATGCAGACATCGACCCAGCTAATGGAGAGTTCTGCTTTGATGGGTGGAGCTCAGGATAATGGTACAACTACCGTGCAATCGGGTTCAAATTTTAGTTCAGTTTTTGGTGTTGATGGTTGTACTATGGCTATCATGACTTATAGCAGCCCAACAAGTTTTAATGTTATTGTAACTTCATCACAAAAGAGAAATCTTGTTCAATTTTGACTGGTCCAAGTTCAGTTTTAGTATTTCGCTTATCAGGTTCAAGTAGTGCTTTTGTTACTTATTTTAACCTTGACCAAGATAACAGCAAATTATCTATATTATGCAGGAGGTGCTGTTTTGTTTCTTTGTACACGTATAGCAAGAACCATAACGGGCGGTGACGCAGTAAGCGGTTCATCTACTAGTTTGGGAAATTGTTCCAGCAGCAACTGTAGGTACAATTACAACGATGAGTACTTCAAGAAATGATACTTATGGTGGAGCTGCTTACTTACAGCTTCTGATGCTAATCGCAGACTCTATATTAGCTCTTCGGGTAAAGTTTATAGACTCAATGACCCTGCCTTTCACCACATCGGCAGCCGTAGATATTACACCTCTTGCACCTATTGCAGCCTCTGGATATTGCTCATCTATTGCAGTAAACCCTTATGATGATAAAGAAATCATGGCAACGTATGCTAACTATGCTGTCAGAAGTGTATATCATACATTAGATGCAAGTGTAGCAGCAGCACCTGTCTGGACGGTAATTGAAGGGACAGCAGCTGGGCCAAGTAACTTTGGGTTCGGCACGTGCAAGTATAATTGCTAAAATTGGTTCTACAAAAACATATTTAGTAGGAAATTCATTTGGTTTATACTCTCTACACAGGTACTGAGTGGTGCTACAACAGTTTGGGACAGAGTCGGTGTAACCGAAATCGAATTATGCTGTCGCAGCAAATATGCGTTTGAGAACTTCTGACAACAGAATCGTTTTAGGAACGCACGGCAACGGAATGTTTGAATTACAATTATAAGCAGCAGTAAATGTAACGTCTCAACCTATGGCAGTAACAGCTTGCCAAGGCTCAGATGTTTCTTTTTTCAGTTGCAGCAGTTGGCATAACAGCTTATAAATGGCAAGTTTCACCAGATAGTAATCCAGCAAATTTTTTGTGGATTTAACAATTGCAGCACCATATTCAACAACTAATAGTGGTGCTACACATTAAACATGTACAGCAGTTCCAAATAGCTTGGATCAGAATGTATTATCGTTGTGTTTTGACAGATGGTTTTGCTTCAACTTCAAATTCAAACAGTGCATTATTGACCATTGCAAATCCTGTGGACCCATCGGCAGTAATGACAAACAATACAAGTATTTGTGTAGGTGGTAGCGTTTGGTGTGACAGCCACTTGTAGTGTTTGAACTGTAACTTGGTACAATGCTGCAACAGGTGGAACATCAATTGGTTCGGGTTCACCACTTTCACAAAACCCAACTCGTATAATAACACTATTTATTATGCAACTTGCAAAGCAGGTGCTTGTGAATCAAATCGAATTCCGACTAGTCCAGTTGTAATTATAACTGATGGCGAACCCAACTGCCGTTGCTGTTGATTTAACTGAAATCTGTCGCAGGTTCAAGTGTTTCATTATCAGCTACTTGTAGTGATACTAGTGCAGTTAGCAAATTAGTACACACAAGCATCAGGTGGTGCAGCAATAGGTACAGGCTCTCACTTTGGCACCAGCAAGCATCCAACAGTAACTACTTATTTTTTGCAAGTTATAAGCTCACTTTGTGAAAGCAATAGAGTTGCTACTGGTTCAGTTACAGTTTTACCTAACATCAATATTTCGAATAATGTTACACAAATAAATGCGTTAGCAGGAACATTAAGCACGACAGGCACCTACTATATAATCGAGCTAATGTGTTCAGCAGTTGGTTCTGGAACACGTGTGCATTGGCTGGTGGATCTGTATTTAATTACACAAACTCATACATTTACGCTCAATACTGCGCTCAGTTGTAGTTGCCAGTTTATTAACAGCTGATGGGGGTGCAATCACACTTAAAGGCGGTGCAGATACTTTCATGACACTTTATGTAGCCTTCGACCGCTCACAAATCCTTGTACTGGCATTGTAGGCATAAATGATGACTTCTTCTGGTTCGGTATTTTTATCAAAAATTACCCTTTTACTACTTCTTTACCAGCAGGTACTTATACAGTCGGTATTGTCTTCATTTGACACAGGTGCGTCAGCTGGTTTACCTTAGAATTATTCAATAGCTGTGAAAAACAACAACTGCAGCATTAGTTCTTAGCTCACCTCCAACTAATCTAAAAGTGAATGGATTAACAACACCAGTAAGTACACTAAATGGTGTGAGGCGTAGTGCTTTCTGCTTCTTGCAACCGACGGAACACTTTCTTGGTATAATGCCATGTCAGGCGGTACTGCTTTCAGGAACTGGTTCCTCCACTGAAATGCTTGTCCAACAGCAAATCAGTCATATTATGCAAGTTGCAAAAATAGCTGTGGCGAGGCTTCAAGAGTAGCCACAGCCTTGATCCCACACTTACACAAATGTAACTCCTGTAATGCCTGCAACTATTTGCGAAGGCGGTACTGCTACTTTATCTGCCACTTGTGTTACTGGAACTGTAACGTGGTATACGGCCGCAACTGGTGGAGTTGGTACAACTGGTTCAACATTTACAACACCAGCATTATTAGCAAATACAAGCTATTATGCTCGCTTGTGAAGAGCAATGGAGTTATTGCAGGATTCAAAAGAACGCCAGTAAACGTTACTGTAAATGCTGGAGCAAATTATTTTTATATATAAAATCAGGAAATCCTTACCAAGAATTATTTCCATTAGTGAATGGAATGTTGATAAGTCAAATTCCTCAAATGGTATCTATTTTGGTTATGCCTGCTTATGTATCAATCGAAAGTTTTAATGAATATTCAAAAATCCTTCGGGTTTAAACTGGAACATCGTTCAAAATGTAGATCCTTTCGCACTATTTGATAATGCTGGATTAAATATTTTTGTGCAGAAACTTTTGTTGCGCAAATTATACATTGACAGTTTCTGGATACGCATTAGACAACAAAGGTGGTAGCCTTTTGTATGGTCCAAGAATTACTAGCAATACGTAACTG
>JAXHOK010000047.1:0-15188 GCA_034519515.1 Arcicella sp. | reverse complement strand
TAGTTACGTATTGCTAGCCTTGGGTGTGAATGATAAACGGATGGGCAGCATCATGATGCACATCAAAGAAGGCTTCACCCTCCAAGTTTATTTCACGAGTTTCGCCAGTAAAGGTTTTGGGATAAGTAATTGAAGAGTTTTTACTTAACGAAATCTTTGTGCCGTCGGGAAGTATTTTTTCAATAGAAATATTACCCGTTTTAAAAGAAATTACATCATTTTTAGGAATGACAAACTGTTTAGCAGCCACAAACCAAAGCCCAAAGAGGACAACCAAAACTGCAGCAATTTTTAAAAAATTATTAAGCCAACTAATTTTTACAATAGGTTGAACTTCTTGATTATCAGTATTTTTATTAATAATATTCAACTTTTTCCAAGCCGAATCCACATCAACTTCTTGTTGATTTTTGAGCGATAAAACTCCTTCAAAAACTAATTTAGATTGGTCATAAATTTTTTGATTTTCCCCAGACGCACCAATCCACTCGCCCACAATGTCGGTTTCGTGCGTGTCGGTCTCTTCGGCAAGATATTTTGCCAATAAGTCGTCTATGGTTTGGTCTTGATTCATTTTCTTATTTAAAAATGTAATTCTTAGTGGTTCAATAACATCAAAATTAATGCAACAGGCAGGTAGTCAGACAGTTCCGTTCTCATAATTTTGAGAGCTTTTCCAATTTGGTTTTCAATCGTTTTAATCGAAAGTCCCAGGCGGTCAGCAATTTCTTGATATTTTAACTCTTCAAAACGACTCATCTTAAAAATCAATCGGCATTGTTCGGGCAGTTTTTCAAGGGCATCCGCAATTCTAGTTTCCAGTTCCACTTTATCCATCAAATCAGTGGCTGAATCATGATTATCCTCAAAGAAATTACCAACATATTGCTTGTGAACATCCTGAATTTTAAGGTGTTTCAAACGATTCAAACAAGTATTATGAACTGCTTTGTATAAATATGATTTCAACGAAACGTTAATTTCTATTGCTTCACGCTGTTCCCAAAACTTTACAAAAATTGCTTGTACCACCTCTTCGGCATCGTCTAAATCCTTTAAAATTCCGTTGGCATAATTGCACAGCGACTGATAATGCTTTCTGAAAACTGTTTCAAAAACACGTTCATTTCCCTGACGGATAGCCAATAAAATTTCAGAATCTGGAGATTGTATCATGTAAAGAAGGGTAGGATATTCCTTATTTCACAAAAATACAATTCCATTCGGATATTCCAACTCTAAGACAATCGAAATTAATCTTACCCCTATTGATAGTACTGCAACGGCAGACCGTGCAAATTTTACAGATGCCACGCAACGCAGATTTTCACATTTTTTTACCTTGTTGGAGATCAGCCCACCAAATTCATTAAACCTCACGAAACACCACTTTCCCCACAAACTTTGCCTATTTGACCACATACATTTTTTTATGTTTTTGTTTTCTGCTTGTTTTATTAAAAAAAAATGAAAAACCATGAAAAAAAATCTGCTCATTACACTCTTGACATTTTGTGTTCAAGTGTCTTTCTGCCAAAATCTTTCTGATACGGTTAATGTGGAATATTCTATAAATAGCCCGAAGCGATGGAGTATATCTACTGGGATTTTTACATCAGGATTTGCTTTACATTCATTCCCTAATTTGAACCAGTTTTTGCAAAACCAGCGTGTTGTTGAAAGAAACCTTAGCAATCTTCTTCCTTACATTCCTCTTGGAATACGTTTTCAAAATAAGAGGTTTCAAATACAAGGCACAACGGGCTTTAGTATTCCTACAGGGGAAGAAAATCTAAACGTAAAAACTGGCAGTATTTACGCAGGATACGCAATTTCGGCAGACCGCAATAACTTTTTCTATCTTAATCTCGGTATTGGTTTTTCGGAATATGTAAAAACCATCAATGTTTCTACATCACAACCAACTTCATTAGCATCTGCCATACAAAATGGCACAGGGCAAAGTATATCTTTAAAAAATAGTCAGAATTATATTGATATCAATATCGAGTTTTTCGATAGAGTCAAGGATAGAAATATTGGTCAGAGTGTTAGATTGGGCTACAGATACGGTTTAAAGGAGACTCCGTGGTCTGTTCAATTTATTCGTTCAGGTTTACCAGATGTTCCTTCTGACAGAATTAGTAGCATTTACTTAGAAGCGGTTATAAATATACCATCAGTTAATAGATGGAAAAGATCTTCTCAGAACGATAATCAAAAATGAAAAAGTCAATAAATATTCTAAAAACTTTCATTCTAATAATTATTGGAGGTTTTTTAATGGCTTTTACGGATGAAAATAAAGGTAAAGCCAAATTAGTATTTTTGCATGAAAGGTCATTTTGGGGCGATAAAGTTGAGATAAAAATCAATAATCAAAAAATAGCAAACTTGTCAACTAATAACTATTTTGAAATTGAAGTAGATGCGGATAATCTTAATATTATTATTGATAGAGATAATAGTATGGGTACGAAAATTAAACCTGATATTGAAGCTAATTTGTTGGCTGAACCTGACAAAATATATTACCTAAAAATTTACCGTGAAGTTGATTATTTTACTGATAAACTTTACCTTGTACGGATAAGTGAACAAACTGCTAAACGAGCCATGAAGTCGATGAAATTGGAACAAAATCCTTTGGGAAATGAATAGTTCTATACCCCCAAAAATCAATATAGTCAAACTCATTACCATCCTTTCAGTTGGGGGAACGTTGGGGTATTTTGGGTATATTTTATTCAGAAATCTGTTCCAACAATCGCCCGAAGGTTTTGCAGATTCGGGGGGATATATCAGGTATTTGATCGGTTGGCTTATTATTTTGGGAGGAATCATTTTAACCGCTTTTCTGAATTATAAATACTTATTTTTGAGATTGTTTTACCACGAAAATGCACAATTAAAAACCATTTATTGGGTATGGATTTCTGGATTTAGTATTCTGATTTTCAATTTATTACAAATTAAAACGGAGTTCTTTCCAGATTATGCCGATGAAAATATTTTCATTACATTTCTCTTGATTTCGTTTATCGTGCTGTACGGGTATATTGCCGATTATTTTCGGACAAAACGTTTGCAAATTCAGTTACTGAAAGAAAAAACCGATGCCGAATTGAGTGTTTTGAAAGCCCAAATAAACCCTCATTTTTTGTTCAATGCCCTTAATACCATTTATAACGAAGCTCATCGAGAAGAGAATGAACATACTGCCAATTTGATTGAAAAATTATCCGGAATTTTACGTTTTTCCGTAGAAGAATCTCAACACGAATTCACGAGCGTGGAACGGGAAATAAAATTTTTGGAACAGTATCTAACGCTTCAAAAAGCCCGTTTACCTGAGCGAGAAAATATTAAAATCCAAACTAATATTTCTTACGACGAAGAGCCCGCTCTGATTGCTCCGTTTCTGATAATTCCATTTTTGGAAAATGCCTTTCTATACGGAGTCAGTATGGATAAAGATTGCTTTATCGACATCAATGTAAACATCGAAAATCAACAAGTTTATTTGAAGGTTTCTAATTCGATTTTACCGAATAATTCTGCAAAAAAAGGAATAGGGACAGGGATTATAAATGTTCAAAAACGGTTAGATTTACAGTATGAAAATAAACATAAATTATTGATTAATAATGAATTAAATATTTTTAGAATAGAATTAAAAGTTGATTTAGGTAATCAAATTTAGATGCGATCATTGCTCAATTCGAGATTTGAGAAAGAGCATTGAAATTTGCTAACCGAACATCAAACATCGAATTACGAACCTCGAGAATATGCTCAAAACTATCATCATTGACGACGAACCCGCAGCCATCGAAGTTTTGGAAAGACACACTCAAAAAGTGCCTTTTGTCGATCTAAAAAAGACTTTTTTCAGTACCGCCGAAGCACTGGCGTATCTACACACGGAAACGATTGATTTGATATTTTTGGATATTCAGATGCCCGATATGTTGGGTACGGATTTCGTTCGGTTAATTCAAAGCAAACCCATTCAGATTGTTCTGACAACGGCATTTTCAGAATATGCCGTGGAAGGATTCAATCTGCAAGTGCTTGATTTTCTGATAAAACCGATTGAGTTTTCAAGGTTTTTACAAGCCTGTAATCGTGCTTATGAACGCACAAGTATTGCGAAAGGTGAACAAGCCAGCATTTTTGTAAAGGATGGATATGACTGGATTCGGATAAATTTGGAAGAGGTTTTATACATTCAATCAGACACTAATTTGTTATTTATTCATGAAAGAAATCGCAAAATCTCCACCCGAATGACCATTAAAGAAATGCTGGATATTCTGCCAAAAGACAAATTTATGCGAGTTCACAAATCATTCATTGTGGCATTGAAATCTATCCAAAAGTTGGAACGCCATCAAGCTACGGTGGGAGATACTTTGATTCCTTTGGCGGCTACTTATCGGGAAGATTTGGAGGAGAGGTTGAAAGTGAAATAGCTGTAAAATACAGAATGTCAGGGGTTTAACCTGACATTCTGTACATTATTAATCTTCTGAATCAATCTGATTATGGTCTCTACTGGTATGGTGTATATTGAGGATCTCAATTTTGTCATCAAATACTTCATAAGCAATGAGATAATTCTTCCTAAAAACTGCCCTCCTAACATTCATATTCTCGGGAAAACGACTTTCATATTGCACAAAGGCATAAGAAGCCGTTTTAAAATATATTCTGAATAAAGTCTGATTGTATTTTTTGAGTAGCGGAATCATATTTTTTTAAGGAATATACAGCGTATCTTGTGTAAAAAATATGGTTTCGATAGTCAGAATAAGACAATCAGAATTTGTCGTAAGATATTTTAAAACGGCTTCTAAGGATTTGGAACAATTATATCCGAAATAAAACCGATTGCCTCTGTCGGAATCTTTCTGGCATTTTGGCTGATATAAATTGGCTTAAATATGATTCTATTTCTAACAAATTATCTAAAAAAGAATCTTTCAAAATTAACTCTCTTGTCATATTCCCAAATACTGTTTCGCTTGTTCAAGGGTATATGAACGAGAATTTCGAGATTCATTCAACATATTCTCATATTCCATTTCTGTCATTGGCTTACCAGGAGTGACGATGCTCTGTTTCTGCTTAAATGTCAATGAATGTTTCTTCTCAAATACCTTTAAAACATCCATAATTAAGTCTTCGTCATCAGTAATATTTATTTCTAATGTTGTCATAATGTCCAGTATTTTGAATTTCTACAAATTGAAATGTAAGCATTTCAAAACATCACTTCCCAGCCACCACATCCTTAATATCACTCATCAATTTTTTGGCTAAATTGTCCGCCTTGGTCATATAATCCGACTCTGAATATATCCTAATGATGGGTTCAGTATTGGATTTGCGGAGGTGTACCCACTCTTTATCAAACTCAATTTTTACGCCGTCAATATCATTAATGGGGTTTTTGCTGTATTTTTTCTTGATGCCTTCCAAAACCGCATCTACGTCCACATCGGCAGTTAATTCTATTTTGTTTTTAGAAATATAATATTCTGGATAACTTTTGCGTAAAGCCGAGATTCGCTTGCCCGATTTAGCTAAGTGTGTGAGAAACAGGGCAATACCCACCAAGGCATCACGTCCGTAGTGTAATTCTGGATAAATGATTCCACCATTTCCTTCGCCACCAATCACGGCTTTTGACGATTTCATCAGTGAAACTACATTGACCTCACCCACTGCCGAAGCGTAGTATTTTCCTCCTGCCTTTTCTGTTACGTCACGCAAAGCACGAGTTGATGAAAGGTTGGAAACACTATTGCCTTTTTTATTCTGTAAAACATAATCCGCTACCGCCACAAGTGTATATTCTTCGCCAAAAGGAGAGCCGTCTTCACTCATGAAACAAAGTCTGTCCACATCTGGATCAACCACAATTCCTAAATCAAATTTCTCTTTTTCAATTGCCTTGGTGATGTCTTTCAGATTCTCGGGTAGTGGCTCTGGATTGTGGGCAAAATGTCCCGTAGGTTCGCAATGTAGTTTTGTGATTTGCGTAACCCCCAAAGCCTCCAACATCATCGGAACGGCAATTCCGCCCGACGAATTTACGGCATCCACAATGACCTTGAAATTACGATTTCTAATGGCTTCAACGTCCACCAAAGGCAACGCCAAAATCATGTCGATATGCTTTTGCAGCCAAGTGTCATCAGTAGTATATGCCCCTAATTTCTTGACATCCACAAAGTCAAAGTCTTCATTATCAGCGATTTTGAGCATATCTTCGCCGTCTTGTCCAGAGATGAATTCGCCCGCTGAGTTTAATAATTTGAGAGCATTCCATTGGACTGGGTTATGACTTGCGGTAAGAATAATGCCACCCGCAGCTTTTTCAGCAGGCACAGCAACTTCAACGGTTGGCGTGGTGGAAAGTCCCAAATCAATCACATCAAAACCAATACCTTGGAGTGTGCCACAGACCAATTTAGAGACCATATCGCCCGATAAACGAGCATCTCTACCCACAATAATTTTAAGCGTTGAAGGTTTTTTACGTTTCAACCAAGTGCCGTAAGCAGCCGTAAATTTTACCACATCAAGAGGAGTTAATGCCTCGCCAGCTTTTCCTCCGATTGTCCCTCTGATGCCAGATATAGATTTAATTAGTGTCAATTTTTGTAAGTTTTAGTTGAGCAATAGTGAAAACTATGGATTGATTTCCTAATAATTTTCCAATTTGTCAATCGTCAGACTGAACATTAAAGTTATTGAAAAAACGTGATTGTTTATTAGAAAATTCATTAAATGACGAAAATTCTAATGTTTTGTTATTTAACGGTAGAATTGGGTTTAGATTTTGGAGGTTAGTTATTTTTGTTGAATCGCATTGTAACCTTTTATGATAACAGACTAAAAACTAAGAAATATTATGTAATTTAGTAACTACAAATTTATAATTACTTCGCATTAGAAACAATATTATGTCAGTATTTGAAAGATTGCAAACCGATGTCTTAAAGATAGAAATGCCTCGCTCAGTGATGAATGATGAGGAATTTTATGAGTTTTGTACGCTCAATAAAGATTGGCAAGTAGAACGTTCAAAAGATGGTCAAATTTTAATTATGCCCCCAACTTTAATAGAAACCAGTTTCAAAAATAACGAAATTGGTCGCCAGTTAGGAAACTGGAATTTTGAAAAAAAATTAGGACGAGTGTCTGAATCAAATGGTGGGTATATTTTACCCGACACCTCGATGAAAGCCCCCGATGCCGCCTGGATTTCGCATGAGCGGTTTAACAACCGTTACAATATTGATAAAAAGACCTTTCCTTATGTTTGCCCCGAATTTATTGTTGAATTAATGTCGGACAGTGATTCTTTGAAGGCTTCTTCATTACGAATGGAGGCTTGGATGGAAAATGGCTGTTTGATGGCATGGTTGATTAATCCCAAAACCGAAAAAGTATATGTTTATCGCACCGAGGGACTTGTTCACATCATCGAAGGATTTGACAAAAAAGTGTCGGGAGAGGATGTTTTGGTTGATTTTGAATTGATTTTGAGTTTTTTGAAGTAATGAATTTTAGAATTATAATCAAACTTGTTTATGAATGATTCAGAAGCAATAAAATTAGTAAAAGAAATTTTTCAATTAATTAAAAATGCAAAAAGTATTGCCGAATTAGAGAAAATTGAGAGCGACCAAAGAATTTTTAAAAATAAAATGGATATTGATAGTTATCCTAAAATTGAGTTTAATATAAAAGAAAGTGAAATTCAATTTTTGATTGATAAAAGTGAAATGATTGACAAAAATTTTAACTTCTCAAAAGATATTACTTCAAAATTGACAGACCCATTATCTAAACTATTATATGCAACTGCGTGGAAAAATGGTGACCTTAAAAAAATTAAGCATATTATTAAAGGAATTCAAGATTGTGATAATGAAAATAGTAACCAAGATGAAGCATTAGTATTTTATCAATTCGGAAAATATTTAACTAAGAGACAAGGAGAACCAATAATCGACCAACACGTCATTAGAGCGTTTTTAATTTACAAATTGGATGACAAGTTTCAGGCAACTGAATTTAGACAAATTGAAACTATCAATAAAAATCACAAACAAACTATTGAAGAATACAAAAAATGGTTAGTTTCTGACGAGTTGACGCAAGAACTACGAAATCAATTAGACTATTCTTATTTTATTGACAAATTACTTTTTGCAACTGGGAAAAGTATTAAAATGAAAAAACCCAAAAAGCAAAAGTCTTAAAACTGCAAAATTCCTCTTTACTAAAAATTGCAGTAAAGAGAAATTGTGTAATTTTATTAACCTCAAAACCACTCCGCCGCCATCTCCACTGTAACATTATCCTCACTCAAAAGCCGTTTCATCAAAGAATCCACTTTCACCAATTCATATTCATAAAAATAGCGTAAAGTATGAATTTTGCCTTGATAAAAATTGGCATCATCGCCCACAGAACCCACTTGTAAAGCCTCCTGAGCCTTAATTCCCTGCACAAGCCATTGCCAAGCGATGGTAACGATTCCGAATAATTCTAAATATAAGGTGGCATCTGATAGAAATATCTCCAAATCCTTTCCTGCCAAACTCAATAAATGTTTCGTTACGGAATCGGTTTTGCCCAGGTATTTCATCAACGTTGTGGCATGAGGTTTTAGGGCTTCGTGTTGGTTGGCTTGCTCAATCGTTTTCATGATTTCAGCTACCAATAATTGTAGTGATTTTCCGTTTTTGAGAATGATTTTTCTGCCCAATAAATCCAATCCGTGAATAGCGGTTGTGCCTTCGTGGATGGGGTGAATTCTGGCTTCACGGTAAAACTGTTCTACGGGGAAATCAGTCGTATAACCCGCTCCGCCTAATATCTGCACCGCTGCTGAGGTGGTTAAACAACACATTTCTGAGGGATAAGACTTAGCAATTGGCGTTAATAAATCCAATAATAAATCATAGTTTTCTTTCTCTTCGCCTTCCGTAACGTGTGCCAAATCTGCATACATTGAGCATTGCGTCAAAAGTGAAAGAGAACCTTCCACAACCGCTTTTTGAAATAATAACATCCGTTTTACATCGGCATGACGGATAATTTGAACTTGCGGTTTGGTTATGTCTTTATCCGAAATCAGCCGCCCTTGTGGACGCTCCTTTGCGTATTCCAAAGAGGCGTAGTAAGCAGCAGTTCCGATGGCGGCGGCGTTCATCCCCACACCAATTCGTGCTTCGTTCATCATTTGGAACATATACGAAAGTCCCTTGTGAGGTTCACCCACCAAATATCCCAAAGTATTATCATTTGAACCCACCATCAAATGAGCAATTGGTGCTCCTTTATAGCCCATTTTGTGATAAACGCCAGCGGTGATTACATCGTTATCTTCGATGTTCGATTTTTGATGTTCGATGTTTGTAATTAGAGGTTCAGCCCCTTCTCCTTTTCTCCTTTCTCCTATCTCCTTGATTCTTTTTTGAGGAACAACGAAAAGTGAAATTCCTTTTGCTCCTGCTGGTCCGCCTTTTATTTTGGCGAGCATTAGGTGAATTACATTTTCGCAACCATCATGATCACCTGCGGAAATGTATATTTTTTGTCCTTTTATTTTGTAAACATTCTCATTTTCGGTAGGTTCTGCCGAAGTGGTTATATCCGAAAGAGAACTTCCTGCATCGGGTTCGGTGAGTGCCATTGTGCCTTGCCACTCGCCTGAATACATTTTAGGCGTGAACATTTCTTTCAATTCTTCCGACCCAAAACTGCGGATTAAATTTGCTGCCCCAGAAGTCAAAAATGGAAAAACCGAAGAAGAATAATTAGCTGCCTGAAAAATAAAAGCCGCCGAACTCAACACCGTAGCGGGAATTTGCTGACCGCCTTCTTCGTAGCTGAACCCCGCATTTATCCAGCCGTCTTTACCAAATTTTTTCAAAATCGGAAACATTCCTTCGTGGATTTTGATTTTACCGTCCACCAATTGCGGTTCTTTCCTGTCCATCTCCGTCAAGAGTGGTTTCAGAAGTTTCTCCGAGATTTGTTCAGCCGAATCCAAGACCATATCAAAAGTCTCACGAGCGTGGTCTTGAAAATATGGATATTTGGTAAGTTGTTCAGTATCAAATACTTCGTATAAGAGGAATTGGAGATTTCTTTTTGAGAAGAATTGAGTTGCCATGTTTCAGTTGTGATTGTTGTGTTGTGATTTAGTGATTTTGGGAGTGTAGTCATCCACTAATTATTAATTAACCGATACCCTCGCAAAAACTCCTCAATCCCCATCTTTTTCTTCCCTTCCAATTGCAATTCTTCCACCGCCAAAAGTCCGTCTGTGCATTGGAAATGAAGATATTTTTTACCATCTGTTAAAAATGAGCCAACTGCCGTTGCCGTTGTTTGTGTCTCCACAGACAACGGCCGAGACGAAACTATCGCATCCATGGTTGGTGTCCCCACCAACCACTCGCCAACCATCGAAGCCCGATAAATCCGACAATTTTTCTCATTCAGCATCGTCCAAGCCACAGGATATGGCGAAAGTCCTCTAATAAAATCATAGACCTTTTTCACGGGTTGATTCCAGTTGATTTCGCAAGTCTCTTTAAAAATTTTCGGGGCATGATTAATATGTATAGATTCGTCTTGTGGTTCTTGCGGATAATTGCCTGATTCAATTGCTTGAACCGTTTTCAGCACCAATCCCGCCCCCTTGTGCATGAGGCGTGCATAGACATCACCCACATTGTCGGTGAGCGAAATGGGTTCTTTTTCCTGAAAAATGATTGAACCTGTATCAATATCTTGCTTCAAAAAGAAGGTGGTAACGCCCGTTTCAGTTTCGCCATTGATGATTGCCCAATTGATGGGAGCAGCTCCACGATATTGTGGCAAAAGTGAACCGTGCAGATTAAATGTGCCAAATTTGGGCATCATCCAAACTGCTTCAGGCAACATTCTGAAAGCCACAACAATCTGCAAATCAGCTTGATAAGACTTTAATTCTTCCAAAAATTCAGGATTCTTTAACTTCTCAGGTTGCAAAATTGGAATATCGGGAGCATTCGCCAAAAGGTATTCCTTCACGGGCGACATACCGATTTTTTGCCCACGACCCACAGGTTTATCAGGGGCAGTAATCACCGCCACAACATTGTAATTATTTTCTACTAAAATCCGCAGACTTTCCACCGCAAAGTCAGGCGTACCCATAAATATTATCTTCATATATCAGAAACCCCACCCCCAGCCCCTCTCCCGTGGAGAGGGGGGAGCTTTATGCAACGATTCGCCAAAATTAAAAATGGACTCCTTCTCATTTCATAACATAAATGCAGAGAGTACCTTGTGCGAAAACTCTCCTCTCCTCGGGAGAGGGGGCAGGAGGTGAGGGGATTAAAAATTTCTTTTGAAATCGTAAAGCATTTTTGTAACTTTGTTTTCAGAATTGTGAAAAATATGATACAACAAATCAAAAAGACAACAAAAATTAAACTTTGATGTTTCTGCAAAGGTCATAAAAAATCTTGTAGAACGGTCAAAAGCCGTTCTTTTTGTTTGTCCATAGTTCTGATGTTGCTGGCTCGTTGCCAGTATTTTTTTTACCATTACCCAAAGAAAAAATAGAACATACTAAAAAATAAGACCATGTCGAAAGTACAATATTATACCCAAGAAAAATTAGACGAATTGCGTGCTGAGTTAGCGTATCTAAAATTGCAAGGTCGTTCGGATATGGCAAAACAGATTGCAGAGGCACGTGATAAGGGCGATTTGAGCGAAAATGCTGAATATGATGCCGCCAAAGATGCCCAAGGTCTGTTGGAATTGAAGATTATGAAGTTGAACGAAGTGGTGGCAAACGCCCGTGTGATGGATGAAACCAACATTGATATATCCAAAGTTTCGATTCTTTCAAAAGTGAAAATCAAGAATAAAAAGAACGGAATGGAAGTGGTTTATACCATCGTTTCGGAAGAAGAGGCTGACTTAAAGGCGGGAAAAATTTCCAATTCTTCACCTTTCGGGAAAGGTCTTTTCGGTAAATCGGTAGGAGATATAGCTCAAATTCAAGCCCCTGCGGGTTTGGTGGAATTTGAGATTTTGGAGATAAGTAGATAATCTGCCCAAAATATTTTCGTTTTAAAAAAAGTACGCATCTAATGTGTACTTTTTTTATTTTTAGGGAAATTGAACTACCTTACAGAAAATTATATATTATCCTTGCCATGAAAAAAATCCTTATAATCCTCATCTCCTTCCTCGCATTTTTAGCAATCTCAGCTTTTGCAGTTCCTTATTTTTTCAAGGATAAAATTCAGGTAAAAGTCAATCAGGAAATTCAAAAGAAAATTAATGCTACAGTCTATTATGAGGGGTTTGATGTATCGTTATTTAAAAATTTTCCAGACATAACCCTCTCATTATCAGGATTTGGTGTGGTTGGAAAGTCTCCATTTATGGGTGATACGCTCATACAAGCTAAACAGTTTTCGGTGGCGGCAGATGTAAAGTCTATCCTTTCGGGGGATAAAATTGAAGTGCATTTTGTGGGTTTAGAATCGCCCAAAATCTTGATAAAAACGCTCTATGATGGCTCGTCTAATTATGATATTTACCGCAAAGATTCACTCCAAGTTCAGCAAAAAGAAACCAACGCCAAGAGTAATTTTAAAGTAAATATCAAGTCTTGGAAAGTTACGGAAGGACAAATTATTTATGACGATAAATCCCAAAATGCTTACATTTATTTGCAAAATATCAACCACGAAGGTTCGGGCGATATTGCTTCGGATGTGTATGATTTAGTGACAAAAACCGACATCGAAAACGCTAATATTGCATACGGAGGAACAAATTATTTGAGCGATAAAAAGGTTTTGGCGGATATGGAAATAAGCATCGACCAAGCCAATAAAAAATACATTTTCAAAGATAACTCCCTCACGATCAATGACTTCATATTGAATTTTGCAGGTTCTGTAGCCTTGCCCGATACCGCCAATACCATAATTGATTTGACCTATTCATCACCCGAAAATTCATTTAAAAACCTTCTTTCCTTAGTACCCAATATTTACACTGATAAATTCAAAGACTTGAAAGCGGAGGGAAATGTGAAATTTGATGGAATGATTAAAGGAACAAAAAACTCAACTTCTTTTCCCTCGTATGACTTTAATTTATTGGTTTCGGATGCCATGTTTCAATACCCTGATTTGCCCACTGCCGTAACGGGAATAAATATTGATTTCAAGGCAAAAAATACTACTAATAACTTGAGTAACAGTGTTTTAGATTTCAAGAAAATAGTTTTAAATTTTGGGAAAAATCCAGTAAATGGACGAGTTTTGATTGAGGGCTTGACAAAATCAAAGGTTGATGCCGACCTTGTAGCCAAATTAGATTTAAAACAATTGTCTCAGATTTTCCCGATGAAAGGCTTGGAAATGAGGGGTTTATATGACCTCAATTTGAAGGCAAAAGGGACGTATGATTCTCTCACAAAACAGTTTCCGCAGGTGAACGCCGTGATGAGTTTGGCGAATGGTTTTATTAAATCTGATAAATTTCCCAAACCTATTGAAAATATTAATACCAAAGCTACTTTATTGAATACTGACGGAGCTTTGGCATCCACAAAATTGGATATTGCAGACCTCCGAATGATTTTAGAAGGCGAACCTTTTACGGCAAATGGAACAGTGCATAACTTTGAAAATTACAATTGGGATATTAAGGCAAAAGGCAAAATTGACCTCACCAAAATTACCAAAATTTATCCTTTGACAGACATGACCCTCAAAGGAATTATTGATGCCGATATTGAAACAAAAGGCGTGATGTCGGACGTGAAAACCAAGCGTTATTCCAAACTCCCGACCTCTGGAAAAGCCCATATTCAAGGCATTGAATACACCTCAAAAGAATATCCACAAGGCATAAAAATAACCACTGCCGATATGGTTTTTACGCCCCAAAATATCACCGTTAATAACTCCAAAGGATATTTAGGAACAAGTGATTTTGTGGGAAATGGAACGTTCTCAAATTACATTGGCTATGTGTTGAACAATGAACCTTTGAAGGGTAAAATAAAATTGAAATCTCAAAAATTCAATGTGAACGAGTGGATGAACATAGCCCCCCAACCCCCGAAGGGGGAGTTGAAATCGGACTCCAAAATCGTAGTAAAAGTTCCCCCTTCGGGGGCTGAGGGGGCTGTTTCTATTCCTAAAAATATTGATTTAATAATGGATTCTGAGATAGGAGAGGTAATGTATGATAAAATGAAAATGAATAATATTAAAGGTTCATTGACGGTTGGAAATGGAGCCGTGAAGATGCAAAATGTAGTATTCAATTCATTAGGAGGTAATTTTATTACCAACGGAACGTACAATTCAGCGGATTTGGCTCACCCAAAGTTTGACTTTGCCCTCAACCTCGAAAACGTAGAAATTGCCCAAGCCTATCAGCATTTAAACCTCGTAAAGTATCTAATGCCCATCGCTCAGTATCTTATTGGTGGTGCAAATTCTAAGTTTAAAATTGATGGAGAATTAGGGCAAGATATGATGCCGAAAATCAACACTTTGAGTGGCGATGGTATTATGAAAATCCTGAAAGGAGAGGTTTCGCAAGATAATCCGCTGGTGCAAAAATTGATTGAAACGACTAAATTAGTTAAGTTGAAAAATACCAAATTAGATAACCTTTTGATGCAATTTGAAATCAAAGATGGAACGTTTGGGGTAAAGCCTTTTGACATTAAATTTGAGGATTATAAAATCACGGCATCGGGTCGGCATGGGCTTGTGGGGTCAATGGATTATGCCCTTGTCTTAGACGTTCCCGCAGGAAAAACGGGGGAGGCTTTTAGTAATATTTTTCAGAAATGGACGGGTAAATCTTTGCAAGGTTCAGACCGTGTGAAATTCGATTTGGCTTTGGGCGGAACAGTGAAAAGTCCTATTTTTGGATTCAAAGGAAGTAGTACCGCCAACTCTATCAAAGATGCGGTGGTGTCGGAAGCAAAAGCCCAAGTAGATGCCGTAAAAGCCAAAGCCTTGGAGGAAGCCGACCGCTTGAAAAAAGAAGCCGAAGCCAGACTTCAAGTCGAAAAAGACAAATTAATGAGCCAAGCCAACGCCAAAAAAGCCGAAGTG
>JAXHOK010000010.1:0-4752 GCA_034519515.1 Arcicella sp. | reverse complement strand
CGTTACTAATTCATCTTCACAACCTTCCGTACCAAACTCTTTTCCCCCACTTGAATACGCAAAAAATACGTTCCCGCAGGTATGGCTTTGAGCGATACATTGCTTTCGTGTTTGGTGCTTTTGTTGGTCTGGGTTTCAGTTTGTAAAATATTTCCCCAAAGTATTATTTAAAGTCCATTCCATCGTTTCGGGTTTGTCTGTAACCAATTGAATAGTAACATCTTCCATGCTCGGCACGGGAAAAACATTGAGATTTACGCCTTCTTCGGGTTCCGCCAGAAAGTATTAAAACTTTGATGTTTGGCAGTTCCCGAAACGGTACCAATTCCACAAACATTTTTCACTTCGGTGAGGGTATAATTAGTTGAAAATTGTGGTTTCAACGATACCTCAAAAAGGTGATTTTGTCGTGGTATATTCTTTACCGTCCGAAAGTTTAAAAGTCCACGGAGCGTACGAGCGTAAAAGGCAATTGAAACGTTGGCGGTATCGGCATAATTGATGTCTTTATCGCCCGCAATAATTGCCGTTGGTAAGATATTGGCTAAAACCTTGGCTCTCACTTTGGGCGTATAATTCCAACAAGATGCTTTTCGGTTTAGAGACCGATAAATTCCTGCTTCTTTTACTTCCAAAGTTGCTTTTGTGGCATCTTTAATAAATCCTCCATCACGTTCCCAAAGGTAGGATAATGTGCATCTTCATTGGTTTTTAGACTAACGGTTTGCGTTTGGCAAAACAATACTGAATCTGCATAATTGATGGAATTGGGGACTTTTAACGCCTTTACAGCAACACTTGCAGATACGCCCTGACATTTACCCTGCTGTCCTTTCAAGGTATATACGCCCGCTTCTTTGGTGGATAAATTGATGTTTCTATAAACATCCATCAACCCAACATTTACCACTGGCGTATAATCCTTACCGTCTTTTTGCCATTGGTAAGATACCCCAGTGATTGTTCCATTAGAAGAAGACACGAGTCCCGAGAAATTCCTACTATTGAGCATAACGGTTGTGCCATCACACAGAGTTCTGGATATGGTGTCTAACTCTATTCCTATTTTGCCCAATTCCACTTTTTGGGGCGTTGTTATTCCAACACAACCTCCTTTATTGGTTATTTCAAGACATAAGTTCCTGACTGTTTTGCTATTAGATAACCTGCATCATTCTGATTAGTAGTTTTCTTGATAACTACACCATCTTTTTTCCAAGTAAAACTCACCGCACGTTGATTGATATTACTATTGTAATTACCATATACGATAATTGAATCACTGCAAGAAAAAATATTTTGGGGCGTTTTCACGCCTATATTAAAGGAAGGACTCAGCACTACTTTCATGTCATTATACCTATATTTCAATTTTGTACTATCTTTCAAGGTTACTTCTTCGATGGCGTAATATGTTCCTACTCCTCTGAAATATAGCGTGAAATAATTATCTGGTGCAATGAAACGTAATGATGGATAAACCCTTGAATTTTCGTTAAAAGCGGGCAACGGTTTGTCATCCTTAAAAGCCGTAACGACTCTTCTCACAACAACTGCGGGTGAATAATTTGGGTAGCCATATAATGCCCGAACCGAATTAGTATCACACAATTGGATAACATTACTGGTATAATCATAATTACCGTTAAAAGATAAAGATTTCGGATTGGTTGATACTGGAATGACTCCTTTAAAATCAACCACATCCGAAAACGCTTCGCAATCTCCTTTCACCACTTTGAAGAAATATTTTCCAGCATCTTTAATCGCAATACCCGATTCTCTGCCCTCGGCAAACAGTTGATTGTCTTTGAACAATTGAAATTTATACGTGGCAGAACCCAATCCGTTCATGTAAATAAAGGTTTGAGGCTCATTATTGCTATCACGTCCTTGGTAAGTATAGACCGTCAAATTGGAATTTTTATCAATATTTTGTTTTATCGTGATGGTATCAGAATTTGCTTTACAAGTCTCTTTTGATATTTCCAAGACGTACTTTCCTGCGAGGGTGGCTTGAATAAAATTGCTGTTATCGGTTTGCAAAATACCGTCTCTCCGCCATGTATATTTTACGTTATTTTGATACTGATTTGCCCCCACGTAAATGGATTCGTTGAAACAACTTAACTCATTGCCACTACTGGATATAACGGGTTTATCCAATTTACCAATCACAACATCTTTACTGAATGATACATTACAACCATAAAAATCCGTTGCTTTAAAGGTATAAGTACCTGTTTTTAAAGCTGTTATATTTCGGGTGGTTTCTTTTTTTAAGGTATCGCCATTAAAAAACCATTGCGTATTTGAGTAAAAAATATTATTGCTCACAGTCAGAGGCAAAGAAGTACATTCAGCACTTCGGTTAGTGCCGTTAATATCTACGATATAATTACTATTAACCGAACTGGTGTAGAAATACTGCCCCCTAAATGAAGAAACGCCATCGTCTGATTCCACCTTTACTAAATGACTATAATTACTCCTGAAACCACTCATTTTGATGGGACTTTGCTTGGCTGTTCCCAAGATGATTTTTCTGGTTTTGAATCCATCATTTGTCAAATAATTTTCTTCGTAATAAGCCCTAAAATCTGTTCCAGCTTTGAATGTACCAGTAGTTGTGAATGGTATTTCAGAGATTTGCTCAACACAGGCTGTTTTTGAATTATAATAATCAGGCAAATTTATACTCTTACAGTTAGCAGAGGCATCCACAACCAGTTCCATAGAGGTTTTCACAACGCATCCCCCTACGCTACCCGTAACGGTTACGTCATACTTACCCGCATCTCTTGAAGAAACATTTGATATAAGTGAATTGGCATAATAAATATTCCTGTTAGGAGCGGTGAAGGTATAATTACTGACCGTTTCCGTAGAATCAGTTAAAGGTTTTGCCACAAATTGATTAAATACAAACTCCGTTCCTGCACAAGCCGTAACGGTTTTGGGGAGCGTAAAAGCGGGATAATCGTTCACCAAAACTTGTGTCTGGGCAACGAAAGTACAGCCGCTTTTATCCGTAGCTGACAGTTTATAAAATCCTTGGTTATTCCTTGTGGCTTTTTCGATAAAAGGATTTTGAGCATTACTTTTGAAATTATTAGGACCCGTCCAGTTATATGTTGCCAAACCATCACTAACGGCTCTTAATGTCAATAAATCTTCACTGCAAATATTAGTAATTTCTGGAACGCTTACCCCGATATTCAGTTCATTGGCATAAGCATAACACCCATTTCTGAATACTTCAACCGTATATTTTCCTAATTGCGTAACGGTTATTGAGGTATCTTTTCCAGCAATGATTCCCCCATTTTGAGACCAATTATACTTTGCCCCAGCCACAGGATTGACGTTTAGCTTAACCGTATTATCCTTCAAACACGTTTGGGTAATCGTAACTTTGGGTAATTCCTCCTCAACCGCTTCGATGGTATCTGAATAAGTTATACATTGACCATTGTTATATTCATACCAATATTTTCCTCCTTGCGTGATTTTGGTTTGATAAGAACTGTTACCAGCATTATGGATATTACCATCTCTTTTCCAAGTTCCTCCCGCCGAGAAGCAACTCGATTCACATCTTAAAATTTTTGCATTAACACTGTTTTTACAAATCGTAACTTTCTTGGTGGGATGTGACACAATTTTTATATAATCACTCGTGAAAGTTGAAGGAACAACTACTTTTATTTTTTCTGATTCTCCTTTGCAACCCGTAACGACATTTTCATATTTTGCTTGATAAATTCCCGAACCACTTGGCAAAACCGTATTGACCGATGAAACCAAAACGCCATCCTTAGTCCAAGTGATGCCATTATCGGGCGTTACGAGTGCGTTAATGCCATAATAAAAAGTTGGATTAGCACAAGAGATATAATCAATTTTTCGTACAGGAACATCCGTTGTTTTGCCATAATCCAACCGTAAAGTATCGGATGATTTACATTGGCCTGATAGTTTCAATACATAAGTACCTGGCTGTTTGGTAACTACTCGTCCAAACCCCAACGTACTGGCTGATAAATCAGAGATTACTATCCCGTCTCGGTATATTTTTTTACTGCCCGAAACCGCTATTGCACTCGTAATTTCCACCCAACCCGAATACTCATTACATAATTTAACGGTACTTTGTCCTACAAGTTGAGAACCACCAACCGTGAAATAATATTGAGGATTGATTTTTTCAACAGTCTTCACCGTTACGGGGTCAGAGATGACTTCGCATTGTGCCGTTTTGATTTTCACTTGATATTTAATTCCGCTTCTGTGACAGTATAAGAAGAGTGATTGTTGTTGGATATTGGCAGAGCCACACCGTCTTTATACCATTGGCGTGTAACCTGACTATCATAGAAAAGACTACCGCTGGAATAATAAGAACTCAAGACTGTACTTCTCCCTTACTACAAATTTCCTTATCCAATATATAATTCCCATTTACAAAATCCCGCTGTATGTAAGGATTAATAATCTCATTGACTTTCACCGGCTGTTCAAGGTGGTTCTGCCATCTATCACACAAGTATAAGTGCCTGAATTTAAAGGCGTTGGGTTAACAATAACAGGGTTTTGTTGATTGAAGTAAAGTTATTGGGACCCCTCCACACGTAGGTACTTCCACCCGAGGCTTTCAGTTCTAAGTTTACAGCATTATCCATACACAGAGGAGAATTGGAAGAAAATGCTTTGAGCGAATAAATCGCAATAAATAATCGTGGCTAAAATGCT
>JAXHOK010000019.1:0-5885 GCA_034519515.1 Arcicella sp. | reverse complement strand
CCGCCACCTTTATTAACGGTATTTTCTAAGGAAACTAATCTTGAAACTGGATAATGAACGTTATCAGCTTGGATGGCTTCCGCAATTTGATTAGCATTCAAACGACCTCTATTCCCTTGCAAAAGATTTACAGATGCCGAGGAGTTGGCGGCAATTCCCCCACCCTCATACAAATACACGTGCGAGAGGGCATCACATATCACTTCATCCCCCTGACGGACGTGAACATTGATACCGATTTGATTAGTCATCGTGCCAGAAGTACAGAAAAGGGCGGCTTCGTAGCCAAACATTTTGGCAGATTTTTCTTCGAGGGCATTCACGGTTGGGTCTTCTTCAAAAACATCGTCGCCCACTTCTGCGGTAAACATTGCCTCCAACATTTCGGGTGTAGGTTTTGTAAAAGTATCACTTCGTAATTCTATAGTCATTTGTTGAATTGTTGAAATTTTCGAGTTGTTGAGTTGTTGATTTTAGCCCTAAAACTTGGGATTGTAAAATGAAAGCGTGAAATTCACCAATCATTACCACAAAGATTCAGCAAAATCTCTTCAATACCAAACGCAAAACCATGATTCCATTCAACCAATTAATCATCTTTATTTTAGCAGCTCTGGTCTTGGTCATTACGCCTGGACCAAATATGATTTATTTGATTTCACGCTCTATTACCCAAGGCAAAAAAGCTGGACTTGTATCCTTAGTGGGGATTATTGCAGGTTTTACTTTTCATATTACGATGGTTTCGGTGGGACTGACCGCCGTACTTTTCACAGTGCCTTACGTCTATGCAACCTTAAAATTCTTGGGTGTATTCTATTTGCTTTATTTAGCTTTCCAAGCCGTGAAGCCCAATAGCCAAGGACTTTTTGAAACTCGCAAAGACTTACAAGATGATAGTCCGAGCAAATTATTTAGCATGGGATTTTTCACCAGTATTTTGAATCCTAAAATTGCAGTGTTCTATCTATCTTTTTTCCCACAATTTATTAGACCAGAATTTGGTTCGGTCTTTACACAAAGTATTCAATTGGGCATTACTCAAATGACCGTAAGTTTCACCGTGAATTTTTTAATTGTTCTTTCTGCCGCTCGAATGTCGGTTTGGTTTGGGGATAATCCTTTGTGGGTAAAAGTGCAGAAATGGGTCATGGCGAGCGTTTTGTCTGCCTTGGCGGTGAGAATGGCGTTGGATAAAGCAGAAATGATTATGCAACACGTGGATTCTTCACTTCCCGAAAGTTTCTTTTACTTTCGGGAAGTTATGTAGGCTCAACTTCCCGAAAGTAAAAAAAACTTTCGGGAAGTGGATTCTCCATATTTTTTATAACTTAAAATGCAGGGCAACCGCATTAAAAATAGCTATATTTATTAAAATTTAATACAATTTATTTAAATTATTATATAATATTGATTGTTTTTAAAAACCATGCATCATTTCTGTGGTATTTTTTTAAAGTATTGAGGACTGGATTTCAAGTTTATCCAAAAAAAGACAACAAAGTACAATAAAATCTCAAAATAACACCTCAATTTTAATGCGGTTGCCCTGACTTAAAATGCACTTCACTTAGATTTCTCAGTTGTTTTGCTGCACTTTCGGGCGTAATATCTCTTTGCGGATTTGCCAACAATTCGTAACCCACCATAAATTTTTTCACCGTTGCCGAACGTAATAATGGCGGATAAAAATGAATATGCCAATGCCAAGACTCCAAATCTGTGGCTTGTGTAGGAGCTTGATGAATTCCCGCTGAATACGGGAAAGAGGTCTTGAAAAGATTATCGTATCGGGTGGTCAAACGTCTCACAATATCCGCTAAATCACCTTTCTCTTTTTCATTCATTTCAGAAATATACGGCATAGCTCTTTTGGGTATTAAAAGTGTTTCAAAGGGCCACGTTGCCCAAAAGGGAACTACTACTAAAAAGCTATCATTTTCTACTACAATTCGTTCATCTTCAAGTATTTCCAGCTTTACATAATTTTCCAAAAGTGTCTTTCCGTGTTCTTGAAAATAGTTTTTTTGTTGTTCTGTTTCTTTTAAAATCTCCACGGGAATATTGCTCGAAGCCCAAATTTGTCCGTGCGGATGTGGGTTTGAACAGCCCATAATTTCGCCCTTATTTTCAAAAATCTGAACGTAGTTTATGGCTGGATTCGCCTTAAAATCTTCAAATTCACTCACCCAAGTATCTACTACTTTTTTAATAGCGGGCGTAGCCATTTCTGCCAAAGTTAAATCATGGCGAGGAGAGAAACAGATTACTCTACATTCTCCCTGTACGCTTTGGGCTTTCAATAATCCGCCCTTTTTAATTTCGCCTTGGGGAACATCTGATTGCAAAGCGGCAAAGTCATTTTGAAAAACGTAAGTGTCTGAATATTTGGGATTTATCTCGCCATTTGCCCGTACATTACCTGCACACAAATAGCAATTAGGGTCATGTTCTGGGCGAGAATCATTGACAATATCCTCGGTTTTTCCTTGCCAAGGGCGTTTGGTACGGTGTGGAGAAACCATCACCCAGTCACCTGTAAGGGGATTTTGTCTTATATGAGAGTGTTCGTTAAAATCGAAAGTCATGTTTTTGAATTAAAAATTATGGATTAAAAATTATTTCACTACGTGGATGAAAATGTAAAACATGATTTTCAAAATTTTACATTTTTAATTCCTAATTTTTAATTAACAAAGTTCCATCTGCCGTAACAACACTGTACATTTTGAGCTGTAAGCCAGTTTGTTTTTCATAATCTACTGATAATCGGGCAAATAATTCATCCATCGAATCTTGATGAATTAGGTTGATGGTGCATCCGCCAAAACCACCGCCCATCATCCGTGACCCCAAGACCGAAGGCTCATGCCAAACGGCATCCACCAAGAAATCTAATTCCTTACAACTCACTTCATAAAGCGTTCGTAAACCTTCGTGCGTGGCAGACATTTTTACCCCGAAATCCTTTAAATTACCATTTTGAAGGTCATCACAAGCCGTCATCATCCGTTGGTTTTCTTCAACAACGTACTGGCAACGATTATACACGATGGGGTCTAATTGACTTCTGCTGGCTTGTAACCAAGCTAATGGAACTTGACTGAGATTAGGGATTTTTTCGTCAAAATGTTTTCTAAAAAATACTAATCCCGTTTCGCATTGAATACGTCGGAGATTGTATTCAGATTCTGCCAAATTATGCTTTACGTTGGTATCAAAAAGCACAATTTTGTATTCTCCCAAATTCAACGGAAAATATTGAAAATCAAGTGTTTCACAGTCTAAACGCAATACATGGTTTTCTTTCCCGTGAATACTGGCGAACATATCCATAATGCCACAATTTACGCCAATAAACTCATTTTCAGACTGTTGAGCCAATTTTGCTAAGGATTTTGAATCTAATCCAAAATTGTTAAGATTATTTATGGCAAAAGCAACGGCACTTTCCAAAGCCGCCGAAGAAGACATTCCCGAACCGATGGGTACATCTCCCGCAATGACACAATTGAAGGGAGGAACTTTCAGATTACGCTTTTCAAATTGCTGAACAATTCCTAAAATATAATTTGCCCAAGTATCATTTTCTAAGGGTTTTATAGTCTTGAAATCCAAAGTAACTTGGCTATTCATATCCAAAGAAATCCAAGTACAAGTTTCTGATTTCGAGGGAGATATGGCTAAATATGCGGCTTTGTCGGTAGCGGCAGGAAGAACAAATCCACCATTATAATCGGTGTGTTCACCGATAAGATTTACTCTTCCAGGTGAACGGACAATAGTAGGATTAGCATGAAAATTATCAATGAAAATTTGTTTTACTTGGTCTGAAAGGATGGACATTTATTAAGGGGATAAAATTCTACAAAAAAAACTTCTCGAAAGTTAAAAAAACTTTCGGGAAGTTTAGGATTCTAATTTTTAAAAAATTGATATTTTGAAAGTTTTATACGGAATTAGTCCTTTTGAAGTATGACTTCTGTGTAGTAAAAATTACTCCTCCCACTCAAAACTACGCTTCACTGCTTTCTTCCAATATTTATACAAATGTTCTCTTTTCTCGCTCTTCATAGTAGGGTTCCAAGTGTGGTCGATACCCCAATTTTGTTTCAAATCTTCCAAATCTTTCCAATATCCAACCGCCAAACCTGCGGCATAAGCGGCACCCAAAGCGGTGGTTTCGAGCATGGCAGGACAAACCACTGGCACTTCCACCATATCTGCTTGAAATTGCATAAGTGTTGAATTTACAACCATTCCGCCATCAACTCTCAACGAAGAAATAACAATTGAAGAATCTTTTTCCATCGCTTCCAAAACCTCCAAAGTCTGGAAAGCCGTAGCCTCCAAAGCGGCTCTGGCGATGTGGGCTTTGGTAACGTAACGAGTTAATCCTGCAATAACCCCACGGGCGGTTGCATCCCAATATGGAGCGTACAAACCCGAAAAGGCAGGTACAAAATAACAGCCACCGTTGTCTTCAACGGTATTCGCCAAGGTCTCAATATCAGAACTCTTTTTGATGATTTCTAAATTATCCCGAAGCCACTGAACCAAAGCCCCTGTAATGGCAACTGAACCCTCCAAGGCATAATGAACTGGCTGATTTCCAAACTGATACGCTACCGTAGTGAGCAATCCATAAGTGGAAGGCGTAATTTTTGTACCCGTGTTCATCAACATAAAACAACCCGTTCCGTAGGTATTTTTGGCTTCGCCTGGGGCAAAACAAGTTTGTCCGACAAGGGCAGCTTGTTGGTCGCCCAAAATTCCTGAAACAGGTACGCCCGCCAAAACGCCACGAGCTTCACCATACACTTCACTACTTGATTTAATGGTCGGCAACATCAATTTTGGAATATTCAAAATAGCTAATATTTCATCATCCCAAGCCATCGTTTGCAAATTCATCAATTGCGTGCGGCTGGCGTTGGTAACGTCCGTTACATACACGCCGCCGTCAGTGCCTCCCGTCAGATGCCACAATACGAAAGTGTCCATATTACCAAAAATGGCTTCTCCTTTCTCGGCATCGGCCCTTAAACCTTCCACGTTTTCTAATAACCCACTTGATTTTCAGGCCACTAAAATAAGTAGCTAATGGCAAACCCGTTTTGTCTCTGAAACGGTCAGCAACCGGCCATCTTTGCTCAATTCTGCCACCATATTTCCCACACGGGTATCTTGCCAAACGAGGGCGTTGTAGTAAGGTTTACCCGTAATTTTATTCCAAACAACGGTGGTTTCACGTTGATTGGTGATTCCTACGGCTGAAATATCGGTGATGGATAAATTGGCTTTTCCCAATGCCAAACCGATAACTTCTGAGTATTTTGCCAGATTCTCATCCGAATCGTGTTCTACCCACCCTGCCTGTGGGTAAATCTGTTTGTGTTCTTTTTGTCCGACAGAAATTTGATTTCCTTGTTTGTCAAAAATGATAAAGCGGGTACTGGTAGTGCCTTGGTCAATTGAGCCGATGCGTACATAGTTATTTTTTGGGGGATTGTTTTTGTATTGAAGGTATTTTTGGGAATATATGGCGAGGCACGGCGCGAAGACGCGCCACCCATCAAATCTAATAACTTCATCAAACAGCCAACAAACTTTCTGATAATGCCAACACCTGTTCCACATAAACCAGCAATACGTAACTGAACGCGTTACCGGATGGTTACGTATTGCGCCACCAAAAGCTCGCGTGGTCCGCAGTCCGGGGGCGTTCTCCGCCAGGTCGGCTTCGGCCGTCCGGGGGCGCACCCTGAAGGCGCACACGTTGGTACCCGAAAGTACGGTGAACTATGCCTGGCCAGGATGAAGTCAGGGAAGCTCCCGAGGGAGGTCCGCAGCGATTCTGAGCACACAACTGAACGAAGTACACC
>JAXHOK010000033.1:0-119922 GCA_034519515.1 Arcicella sp. | reverse complement strand
GTCAATTTAAATTCCCAGATACAAATCATTGACTTCGACTTTAGATCTTCGAAAACTCCTATTGTTTAAATCACCTACATGTATTCTCTATTTTCCAAGAATCAATTTTATAGATCTTCCAATTAGCAGAATAATTGATATAAAAATTAGTAAGACTACAATTAATCCTACAACATTTTGCATAAAAAGTAAAATATGAGCTAAATAGTTAACTAATAAAAATAAAAACAACGAATATGATTTATTAAAAATACTACCAAAATGAAACCAAAAATAAGAATTAAAATTGCCATAAACTGAAGTTGCAGTAATTGGCAATATATTGATATAATAAAAGTCAAATCCAGAATCCAAATCCAATGAATTCAGTGATATTAATAAAACTATCTTCTTGGTTATTATAAGTTAATGCATAAAAAAATAAAAACACAGAAAGCAAGAGTAAAGAGGTGGTTTCACCTAGAAAATAACAATTTTGTTGTTTTAAATATTTTCTCCTTTCTTGAAAAAAATATATATGTTAATAAAAACCCGCAAAAATGGAAAAACTAATAATATGTATCTAAATTTACTATTTAATTGTTCACCTACTGTCCCAAAGACTATTTCCAAAGCATCTATTTGAACTATAAACTTAAACCAAGGTAGAAAAAAAGCCAAAACTAAAAGAATTGATAGTGCAATTATTAAGTAACGGTTATCTCTGGTTCGGAGATTCACTTTTTTGTTCATAATATTTTTTGTGGACTATCTGGCTTCCAATCGTACTAGAATGGCTAACTCGCAAATTCTTTGCGCTTTCTTTCCAATCACCAAACTCTTTTGCAAACTAATGTGTCGGCATTATCATATTTTTTTTAGGCTAAATCTTCAATTGTGAGAGGTTTGGAAGTTTTCCCATTTTCTTCTATAAAATATTCTTCATGCATATCTAATAATTTTAAATTTTTCTTAAAGGTACGTCCAATCGTCGTAGCCCTAATACGGTCTATTGTCTCATTTGCATTGTGTTGCAGGCTGACTATTATTCTAATTTGTAAAATTATTTTTTCTATAAAAAATGTTATAAAATTGAAACATCTCAATAAATTACAATTTATTGGATTGGAGCCCCCGCTATTGACCAAGTATATAATAATCAGAAGAGCAAATCTCCCAACAGCGAATTAGAACAACCTTTTACTACTTTTAAAAATACAAACAACTTCACAAGAAATGCCATCTAAAATACACTTTCTAGTCTGTGTATCGATAGAGTTATCCCACATACTGCCAATTGCATGTTCAAGTTTAAATTTTTCGCCTTCCCCAGTCACAGTAATAAATGCCATTCGCCACAGTAACGGAATTACTTCAGCTTGTCCATTTGGCTTGGTCGAATAAGAACCGATAAAGTCATCTTGCAGATTTGAATAAGATAACGCACTAAATGATAAAATTGAAAGAAAAATAAATAACTTCATGATTATAAAAATTTATTAGATAATAAAAAAATAATCACCTGATTAAAAATTGCATAATTGCAACTTAGATTTTTTAGTAATTACTTACAACGGTATAATGTCATATTCATCGTCAATGCAAAATTATAAATAAAAATAAATTTAATGATTATAAGACCTATTTTAAACTAAATAAATCAATCACACATAATTTTTTTTTATTTTAATTAACATTTGCAAGATCAATTGTACTCTGCTCCATTTGTATAAGAATTCCTTTTGAATTAAAATATAAATACGTAAATAATCCGTTTTGTTTAAATTGAAGAGCATAAGCAGCTTTTAAACCATTTATAATATAACATTCATAGTCTATATATTTTTTTGAGATTAAACCTCTTTGGAACATTCTTCGACAGAAGTTTTATTCAATGTTAATCCAAATAATAAATTTGGAACAACACGATTATTTTTTGCTGCTATTATATAATTATAAATTATATGATTTTTTGTTTGGTTTGTCATATTTTTTCGTTTTCTGTGGCATAAGCTCGAATGATCCAAGTCATTATCAATTCTCCATTCACTGTAATAACTTTCCAACTCATTTACACTAAATTTCAGAATAGTTACCAAAATATGAAGTGAAGTTTACCTACTGTTGTTGGTAATGAAAATGTAACCAAAAAAAAAGATGTCCCTTTTGTTCCTTTTTTAGTTGAACTATTTTCTTTTATGTTTGTTATGACATTCTTTTTGACTGTGACGAAAGTGTAGTTTTTCACTTCTTTCTGTTGGAGTTCGCTTTCTCTTTAGCTCAAGTTCTTTTTAGCTTTTAAATCTAACTCCTTTTTTGAAGTTCTAATTCTTTCTCTGTTGTCTTGTTGTTGTCAGAATTGGTGCAACTTGTTAAAAAAATATGTTGAAAGTCCGATTGAGATAAGTCCGATTAAGATTTTTGTGTTTTCATTTTGTAAAATTTTAAGAATTATTTATTAACCACTTTTGTTGTTACAATTTAGGTTATTAGTTTTTTTATTATTTATATATTCCGATTTTCATAAATTTTTATAAATTGTTCTAATTTTTCCTTTCTCTCAAGTAAATAAGCAACAGCAAACTCTCATAAAAAAAATATATAAAATTGATAAAATTGATAATAATACTTTCCCACTATAAGAGAAAATCAAATACCTCAACTAAATATACCCCTATGAGAAATTGTCAATATGGTTTTAAGAAAAATTCAAACTTTTTATAACACTAAGTTCCTGGAGCAAAAAATTTATGAATGTTGGCAACGGCAAAAAAGTAAAATAAGATAATTAATATGAAAGTGAAACACTAATTGAAGTACTATCCCTCATTGGAATTCCAAGACACCTGGCACACAACCGTAATCCAAATATTTTATATGTTCTACAATTTTTGGATAGGCGGATGATGAGAAAAGATCATCATCCACCTTACTTTCTTTTTAGTGCATATCATTTTTTTCCAATTTCATCCGCTTGTTGCTTGCCCAAAATTTTTTGCCATCGCAAATAGGACATTTATCATCTTTTAATAGATAATAAGGAACATAAAAATTCCGCAAAAGTAGAAAAAATACTAACCAATTGAATTTTTACCTGGAACTACATTTCTGTTGCACAAAGATTACACCATTTAAGGACGCCGCCATCAATATTGAATTTTAAAGTGTTAAAAAATATTTGTAAATTTTTCTATTTCATATATTGTTATTGGCAATTTATTTACATATAATCAAAAGTTCACTATTTATTATTTTTGGTCTGAACAGGGACATTCTATTGATTTACTATCATATTTTTTTTACAGCGTCCTTTATCATTCCATTCATACAAACAACCTTCCAAGTTACCATTAACAATATTTACCTCTTGTCTTTTTATCCCATTTTCATAATACCATGTAAATAAACCATTTGCGCATTGTGGTTCTGCACAATGTAAGGGAATAAGTTCCTTTTCAATTCTAATTTCCCAGATATGTAGAAATCCCTAACTTCAGCTATTTTCCCGCACCTTTATATTTTATAACTTTATAATAATTCGCACCTTCTTTTGAAAGGTAAAATGTCTTCTTTTAAAATGCTTCCACTATCACTACTCCAACTTCCCTGATGTCTATTCTTATAATAAAAAATACTTCTTCTCCATTTTCAAATTTGACTCCATTAATTTTATCATAATAATCAAGTAAAGGGTAAATTTCAAAAAGATTTTCTTTCAAAAATTATTATCACTATAGAAACCTATTGAATAAATATAATTTTCTAACCATTCTTTATAATGAGTTTTAGCAAGAGGTTTATTAACAATTGAATATGTAATTAGAGCTGTTACATTTCGATTTATTTCTGCCATTTGAATTTTTTTCTTTTCTGGATAAATTCTTTTGCTTCTTTTTCATTCATAATTATTACTAAATGGGAAATATTGCCAATTTAACGAATTAGTAGAAAAGATTGATATGTTTGTTGTCGACCATTGAATTCTTACCCTCGTCACAAACAACTGGGAAAGAATTATCAGAAAAAGAATATCTCACCAATTTTTGCACTAACAATTGTAGTAAATTTTTTTGAAAAATCGACCTTGATTAATTTCTCATTAAATCTTTTAGTTTTAAACTCGCAAAAGTATTTTTTCTTTTTCAAATTCATCATCGCTATAAAGATTACAATTATAATTATCAAAAGAAGTACAATATTGTCTATCAATTTATCTTCTATAGGAATTTTGTAAACTTTCATAGCATAAAAAAAAGCTTCTTCATCGCTTTTGGGCAGTAATTACAATAGGTATTAAAAAATAAAGAGCTATAAAAAATAAAGAGTTTTCATTTTGTTTAATTTAAATTCGCAAGGTAAGATCATAAAACTTAAGATAATTGTTTTAAATCGTTCAAATTGATACAATAACGTTCTACACTCAAATAAGTAAGGCGCTCAGAATAGAAGAAAAAGATTCAAATCACAATGTAGAAAAATAAAAATCAAAAAAATATAAAAACTACTCAATATTTTTTCAATTTATACAAAGTAAAAAATAAAATATATTTAACTCCTCATTCATACAAACCTATATTCTTAACAATAAGTCCCAAATTCACATTTAATTTCAATCAACCTTTTCAACCATCACTACCTTCATACCATAATTTTCTGAAATTATCCTTACCATGTAAATCCCTTTATTCTTATCTGACATATCGAACTGTGCCTGGAATTTCTCATTAATTACATTTATCTGTTTTTTGTCAAGCTGGACTCCGAGAATATTATAAAGAATTACATCAAACTTATTTATACAATCAGTTTTCCCATCAATGGTAATGATATTATCTGTGTGATTAGGGTAAACTATAAAAGTTGTTCCCTGATCAAAATCATCTGTTGATACCGTACAACTAATTTCAGCAATTTTAGGAAGTCGCTTCGAACATGCATTGATACTTACTTTTAATAAAATAAGATCCACTGCCAAAGTTACTGCATATGATAAATGGTTCATTCGAAATTTCTTCTCCATTGAAATACCATGCATAACTGGATTGAGAATCCGAATAATTTGTAGAAAAAATAGTATCATGAAGGATGTCGATTTTAGGCTGTAGTAATTTATTAATTGCAACTCCTTATACTATTGGAATAGACTAAAGGATTAATTACAATTCAGCATCCAAGACACCATACTGCATTGAACTTTTGAATCATTTTTTAATGACGATGAGGTGTAAACAATTCCTGAACCTGCAAAAACATCATTCACATACCATTTATAATCAGGTACTTCTCCCCCATTTTTCAGGATTAGCTTGAGTGAAAGTAATAGGCTCACACTCATAAACTGAAGGTGGATTAGGAAAAAACTGTTATCTTGACTTTAGGTATTAAAATAGGATTTACATTGATTGTTATTTTTTTCTGATGTCACAGTAGGCTGAGTCACACATTTTTTCATCAGAAAACCATCAAACAATATATTTCCGAACCGTCAGACAAAGTGGAACTTTTGAAAGTGGGTAATTACCCTGTTTCAATCCTCCATTTACATACCATGAAAAAAGATGGATTATTACCTCCATTTTTTGTCTCAGCAATAAATAAAAACTGATTCACCTTCGCAAATTGAAGTATCTCGATGTTTCAATAGTAACTTCAGGTATTAATAGTTCATTTACTTTTATTTTACAATTTCTGATGTATCTGCTGATTTTGTCAGACAAACTTCATTTGATTCCATAACACAATACACAAGATCATCATTATCTAAATGAGAAGTCGAGAAAGAACCATTTAATTCAAACTGCAGGTCTTCATTGATGTACCATATATAAGAAGGAGCAATCCCTCCATTTTCCTGACTGGCATTGAATGTAACAACTTCTCCTGTACAAATATCGAGTGGAAGATGCAGCAATATGAACAACAGGAGTTTTTCTCTGACTAACAGAGATTCGAATTAAATTAGAGAGTTAACAGAATCCTTTGTAATACATTCAGCATTTGAAAAAGGACACAATGAACCTGATCACCATTGACTAATGATGCAGCTGAAAATGAAGAAGAATTTCCGAAGTCTGCAAACGATCATTGATAAACCATTTGTAAGTTGGAGCATTCCCTCCGTTTTTTATTAATTGCTGTAAATGTCACATTTTCACCCGAACAGATTGAGGTGTGTGATGCGGTTATTTGCACATCAGGTATTAATATATTATGTACTGTAATAGTAACAATATTTGAAGTGTCGGTAGATTTACTTATGCATTCAGCATTAGATCCAAGTATACAATAAATTTGATCTCCTTCAACCAAAGTCGAAGTTGAAAATATTGGAGCATTTTCGGCTTGTAATACATTATTGATGTACCATTTATACGTTGGTGCATCCCCACTAAAATTGAGTATTTGCTGTAAAAGCCACACTTTCTGTCGCCTTCACAAATATTTAATTTACTTGCATTGATTGTGATGGCAGAGTTCTTTTGGATTCACTGCTAACATTCATAATAATGTAATCAGAAAGAGCATTTATAGTATCGAGGCATGTTTCATTTGAAAATAAAAAGACAATGAACTTCATCCCCATTCTTTAATTGGTCAGAGGAAAATGTATTTGAACTCCCTACTTGTAATATTTCATTTACATACCAGAAATATATTGGAGCATCCCCACCATTTATTGGTGTTGCAGTAAATACAACATTTTCATCCTTGCACATTGATGTACTTGTAGCGGAAATATGCACCACTGGTGTTTTTCAATGTATCATCAATGACAGAAATTGTATCAGTTACATCCGAACAGCCATTTTCATCATAGACAGTCGCAAAATATTTTACCTGCTTTTGTTACTTTTATAGTTGGAACATCAGTTCCATTATTCCACCTGTAATAATCACCTCCACTCACTGAAATATTCAATGTGTCACCTTCGCAAAATGATGTGCTTCCACCTTTACATCTACTGATTACAGCTGTTGGATTGGGATAGACTGTGATCAAATCCTTGGATTTCAAAGGTATCAATTCCATTCTCAAAATATGTTATCAGTTTGACAGAATAATTTCCTGGTTCAGGATAATAAACTGTAGGATTTGTCTCAGTAGAAGCTTTTAGGTTAAATTCCTCCTGGGAAAAAACCATTGATGACTATCTGCAAGTCCGATTGATTGATCTGAGTATTCTATGTATGAATTTCTGCAAATTTCGTTTTTGGAATAACCGAAAGATGATACTAAAATTGTTGTATCATTATAGATAATTATATTGACAGTATCTACTTTATTTTCATATTGAAAAATTATTTGAGTTGTATCAAATGCAATTGTTTTTAAAACCTGCATAAATCTAAGTTTTTAATCGAATTTGAATCATATTCAATGACTAAGGATGGTTCATTTATTAAGCTCAATGAATCATCAAATTCCTTATAGAATGCAATAGGGTGCAAATTAAAAACCTTTCCCAATGGTATCAATAATGTGTCTGGCTTTCACATTTTATGCTATCCAAAGTATAATCATTTTTAGTGTAAATATTAACTTCATCAGAAGATGTCCAGGTTTCATCATTAATACCAATAGCAGTGATTTTAACAGTTCCTAATGAACTTTCAGGTATTTTTATACTCAATTCAGCATTTATGGTGGTATCAATTAGTATTGGATCCAAAATTTTCATTGTGATATACAATAACATCCTGTTAACTTGTTCTGATGCATCGACTTTGATATTTACATAATCTCCACTTCTTAATGTGTATCCATTTATAGGCGTAAGTATTTTTAATAGAATCTAATGCAATAAATCTATTAGATGCATAAATGTCCTGGTTTTATTCCATTAGGGCAAATTCGAATTGTTTTTGGAGGAAAACCAGTTTTGACAATATTTATCATCCTTCGTAGCTAAGTTTTATTAAATCAGAAATAATTTTATCAATTATAGTAACATTCTTGGCTGAACCAATATGAAATTGATGTGGCACAGGTTCATATTTATTAATTTGACATTTTTGAGATTCTAAAGGATACTACTCCATCATGACGTTGATTGTTAAAAATATTTATCATAACGCCAATCAAGTAATTTTTTTAATATAGAATTTTGATATTGTTTTTTCATTTTTTATATGGTTTTTCAATTGTCGAACTAATTGTTACAGATGGCACAAGATTTTGAGAATTTGTTGGAATATTCAAATTTTTAATTTCGAAAGAATTTAATTTTAGATCATTGATGGCACCTAAATCTGAGCACAATTACATCCCGAATTTTTTGTGCCAAAAATTCAAGTACATGAATTGAATAAACACCTAAAAAAATTTTTAGATTTTTGGTTCTAAATAACTTGCAAAGTCAGAACCCAGGCTGGAAACTTAGAAAACGGGATTCAAGTGAGTGGATTATTGAATACAGTTATGAGAAAATCAAATGGTTGGCAAATTTCATTTTTAAACTTTGCCCACAAAGTAGAAAAAGGAGGAAAGCAAATTGGCTTTATTAACATCGCAGATTCCACGGAGACTACGCCCGTCGGTTTTCTGAGCTTTGTGGGTAATGGTAATGGTTACAAACGCTTGGAATTATCTGTGGATGAAATTCTTACGGGCAGTTTTAGCTTTAAAACGGGGGTTAGAAAATTGTATAATATCGTAGTATTACATTACAATTTTACTCGAAAACAAGAAATTTTTGGGGCTGGTTATGGCATCGGGCGAGCGTACAAATTGGGTAATTCGTGGATGATGAATACTGATTTGACGGCTAATTTATTAATTGAATACGATGATATCAGTCCCAATTTGGCATCACTTTATAAATTAGACATCAATTTTGAAAAACAAATTGCCCGAAATGCAACCATCACTTTTGGACCTTCGTTGAAATACTTGGAAATCAATACCTACAATGTTTCCACTCGACAAATCAAACCCTTTTATAGAATGCCAGGCTATCAAGTACTCGTTTCATCAGCTGATTCAAGGCTTTGGATAGGTTTCCAGATGGGATTAAGAATTAGATCTAACTAAAAGTACCATGATTTTAGCCTGTGGTACTTTCTTAAAACATCTCTTTTAAAGCCGCCCAAAGCAGTTTTTTTTTGGGAATATCATTTTGCAAATCGGTCAAAGAAACACCCGAAATGAATTTAATGCCCTTACTTTCCAAAATTTGGTAAGGCGTTAATCGTAACATTAAATTTACTTCCGACATCATTACGCCAAAGCTAATCAACTGGTTTACAGATTTTTGAGTGAATATATGTTCCAAATTCAAGCCCTTGTTTTTGCTCATCTCAACTACCTCAACGCTTTGCAAATTCAATTGAACTGCTCCTAAAATTTTCTCCAGTAGTTCAGAATCTACTGGATTTAATTCTTGGACCAAAATTACGACTTTGTGTTTTGGGCGGTATAAAGGAGTTGGCATTGGTGGAATTAAGCCGTGGTCAGTGTCTCCACTGACTACATCCTTGACCACATCTTTTATCAAAAATATATCTTCTCCCGCCAATAATTGTTGCAGAGCAAATGTGTTGATTTCCATTATTTTAGACAGAATTTAATCATAAATTTCAAACAATCTTCGGGTTCTTCCACCATGCCCATGTGTGCCACATCATTCAGAATAGATGATGAGAAATACTTAGGCATCATAATCTGAGATTTGGCATCGGCGGGTGAAACACTTTTGTCCATTTCGCCAATTATAAACATTACCGAAACCTTCAAGGATTTCAGAACTTGTCGGCGGTCGGGACGGTCTCGCATGGCTTTCATACCTGCCATTAATGCCTCTTTGGGCAGTTTGGAGGCATATTCGATATGTTTCTCGATAATTTCTGGATGATTTTTTTGAAACTCCTCGGCATATAAATTTGGCGTGGAAACCTTGATGAACAGTTCTGCTCCGTGCTTATCAATAAAGTCAATATTCTTGGTTCGAGCGACTTTTTTTTCATCCGAATCCGCAAAAGCTGTTGAGTGAAAAAGCCCCAAACCCGTAATCATCATTGGGTATTTTTCGGCAAAAGCTAAAGCTACATAACCGCCCATTGAGTGTCCAATCATGACACATTTTTCAAAACCTGTTGCTTGGATTTTTTCATGCACAAAATCGGCATAATCTTCAATGGTTTTTAGGTTGCTCAACCGTGCATAATCGGGCGTGATGATGTGAAAATCCCTTTGCAAAAAAGGAACAAATCCACTCCAAACAGAAGAATCTTCTCCGAATCCGTGTAATAAAACGACTGCTTTTTTCATAATTTTCAAATAATAATAATCTGTAAAGAATGCGTGGCACGGCTCGAAGCCGTGCCACGCATTCTTTACAAGTATTCTATTTCTATACTTTTCTCCAAAAAATATAAAACACCCCTAAACAAACAAACATTCCCACAAAGAAAATTAAGCCAATCGTTTGGTTGTAATACACAATGGCAATCATACAAATCAGTGCTAACACAAAGGCAATTATGGGGAAAATGGGGTAAAATGGTGCGATAAAAGGACGTTCGAGCAGAGGTTCTTTTTTGCGAAGCCTTAGTAAACTTAACATACTAATAGCGTACATAACCGTTGCCCCCAAAACCGAAAGAATAATAATTTGACTGGTTGTTCCCGAAAAAATAGCCACAAAACCTACCAATCCGCCCATGATTAATGCCCAATGTGGCGTTTGAAAACGTTGATTGACTGTTTCTAAAAATTTGGGTAAATATCCAGCCCTCGCCAAAGCAAAAACCTGTCGAGAATACCCGATGGTATTGCAATGAAAGGAGGCAATTAATCCGAATAATCCCAAACTGGTAAAGGCTTTTGCCAAGGTACTATTTTTGCCCAAAGCCATCGAAAGTGCTTCGGGAAGTGGGTAATCAATCTGGCTCAATAAACGCCAATCGCCGATGCCAGCAGTTAAAATCATAACGCCCAACGCCAAGAAAACTAAGGTAAAAATGGAATAAATATAGGCTTTGGGAATGGTTTTTTGGGGACTTTTGACCTCTTCAGCAACCATCGCAACGCCTTCAATTGCCACAAAAAACCATACGGCATAAGGGATTCCTGAAAACACACCGTCAACCGAAATAGTGGGTGGATTATGAGCTATAAAGTTATCCATTTTGAAATATGGAAGAATGACAGCCATAAAAACTACCAATTCTGCCACCGACAAAAAAGTAACAATCAAGGAGAATCGAGCTGATTCTTGGATGCCAAAAATATTGATGGTAATGAAGACAAAGTAGGTAATAACAGCAGTTGTAATTTCTGAAATCGCTGGATTAAGGAAATGAACATAACTCCCCAAGGCATAGGCAATAGCGGGCGGAGCAAGCATAAAATCAACCAATGAAGCGAATCCTGCGATAAAACCGCCCATTGAACCAAAGGCACGACTGGCGTATTCAAAAGCTCCGCCCGCATTGGGAATGGCAGCGGTGAGTTCGGTATATGAAAAAATAAAAGTAACATACATCACCGTTACGATGAGCGTAGAAATCAAAAAACCGATAGTACCCGCCGAAGCCCAACCATAATTCCAACCAAAATATTCTCCCGAAATCACCAAGCCAACCGCTATCGACCATAGCTGTACGGTATTGATAACTTTTTTGAGCTGAGGAGCGGAATCAGAAGGTTTTGGCATTGATTAATTTTGTCTTTTTGCAAAGATAGTGAATGAGTATATACGAATATTTTTATGAAAGAAATTTGGGGAATAATTTAATCCTCAATAGATTTGGACAGGATTAAAACTTGATAACCACAATTTAATGAAAGAACTCACTTTCCTATTTTGGAATACCAACAAAAATACGAATTTTATACCTGTAAAAGACATAATTGAACATTACGATGTGGATGTAATTATTCTGGCTGAGTGTGATTTTAAGACACAAGAATTAGTGGTAGCTTTGAATGAAAAGAAGGCTCTATATTTTGATGAAAATGGGCTAGCACAATGCGAAAAGATAAAAATCATTACAAAATTTCCTCCTAAATTTTTAGTACCCATATTAGAAGATAATCGTTATTCTATTCGCACATTAAGTTTGCCTCTGCTTGATTCAATTTTAATTGTAGGAATCCATTTACCAGATAAAGGAAGAAGTAGCTCTGATAATCAATTACTTGCAAGTAGAAGTTTATATAGTGATATTGAAAAGATGGAATCTGAGCATAAAAGTGAGAAAACTATCATAATTGGCGATTTTAATATGAACCCCTTTGAAAATGGTATGGTTAGCATGAATGGATTGAACGCAGTAATGTCTGAAAGTATTGCTATGACAGGAAGTAGAATTGTTCAAGACAGAGAATTCAAATATTTCTACAATCCGATGTGGAGTCTTTATGGTGATGTGGGAAATAATGTACCTGGAAGCTATTTTTATCGTAAAAATGAAAACTTGCCGTGGAATGTTTTTGATCAAGTATTGCTTCGACCTGCTTTAATCCCTAATTTTGATAAAAGTAGTTTGACGTTTCTTGATAGCATAGGTACTGAATCTTTATTGTCAAAAAGTGGTTATCCCGACAAGAAGTTTTCCGACCATTTACCCCTAATTTTTAAACTTAAATTGAACAAAAAATTATGAGCGAAGTAACAAATTTATGGCCCGATTTCACTATCGAAAAAGTAAGAACTCCTAAAACTGTTTTAAAAGAACAGGCTGCCTTACTTGGTGAAAGAACGAGAAATTTAATTTTAGGCGAAGTTGTTTCTGATAAAGTACCTCTTAAAAGTGGAAAGGAAGTAATCTCAGAAGAATTATACTTAGTGGTACCAAGTTTGGGAAACTATCGTTACAGATTAGTTGAGTTATACCATGAACCAGCTCTTGTTTATCCATTATTTGAGGGGTTGTATCTGAGTGAAGGAATGAAATCAAATGGAATTAATGATGAAAATGATCTAACAAAATATCTTTCAAGTGTATTTACGAATACAAAAACAAAGACAATAATTCAATCTTTATTAGCACAGGCGATGGAAAGTTAAAATTCATCGCTTGTGCTGAAATTAATTCATACTACTTCACCAGTTCCCCAAGTGATTTCCACTGTCCATCAAAAGCCCAATCCAGTGTGATTTTTTTGGCATCAATCGGAAAATTATTGGCGTGCCAAGCATAATCTCCTGCTTTTCTGTGGCAATTTTGGTAATAAACCCGATGTCCCCATTTGGGTTCTGGACTACTGGAAACGTGATAGATAGGAGCGTCTGCCATGTTTTCGTCAAATTTACAATCCAGTAAATAAAACTGGGCGGGGCGATGATAACGTCCTAATTTATAGCCTTTATCTCCTTCAAAAGTACAGTTTTTCAGTACTGTTTTGGAGGTTTCATGGTTTGTGCCATCGTGCCAGATGGCGGCGTTCATATTGTGGCAAATAAATCGACAGTTTTCTGCCCAAGCCCAACCTCTCGGACAATAAAAATCTACGTGTCCTTCCATCGTGCAGTTCTTGAAATAATACAAACCGCCTTCTACATCCCAAGGACTTACGGTATCACCTCCGCCAGCGATAAAAGTACAGTTTTTGAATACTAAGCGAGTTCCTCCAGGCATCGACCGAAAGGCAAATTGATGCCCATCTTTGCGAACAATTTTTGTGCCTTCGGTTTCATTTTTCTCACGGGGCAAGGCGTAACGATCTTTGGCAACTGCACCCGTTTTCCCTGATTCACTTATACACGCAATGGTTGTATCGCCTTTGGCTTTTAGTCCGTAATCATTGATGATACTTAGTTTTTCAAACACTAAATCGTGTCCTTTTACATTGACAGTGGCGGCACCATAATCGTCTGGATTGGCACAACGCCATTCATCACGGGGCAATGCAATGGATATTATCACTCCTTTTTCGCTTTCTCCTTTCAGACAAACGAATGATTTTTCGAGGTATATTTTTTCGTTGTAAACCCCATTTTTGATATAAATAGTCCTCATTTTTGTGGAAACTGTATCCAAACTATTGATGGCTTCTTGGATGCTTTTAAAGGTTCCCGTACCGTCTTTGGCTACTTCAATTTTCTGAGAATTGGCAGTGCAAATTGTCGTAATAAAAAAGAATAATGATAAAAGTTTTTTAATGATATTTGGCATGGATTTGCTGTTAAGTAGGAGATTGTTTTATTCGTAAATCGTAAATCGTAATTCGTAAATTATAATTCGTAAATCACTCTTTACCGACTCTTTTTACCCATTCTGGATATTCTTTTGCCAATAAAGTAGCAGCCCAAGTTCCGTAATAAGCGTAACCCGTTCTCCGTTCGTTTTCGATTTCGGCTAAATTGTACTTTACTACACTATTTCTACCCGCAAAGAATGGTTTATTGGTTTCTAATTCATAAAACCTTGCCCACATTGTCGAATTAGGGTCTGGCACTACGATTCTGTCTTTACCTTTTGGTTGGGAAGCATCTTTGATATTTTCAACTTTGATGCCCACAATTTTCACAGATTCTAACCAAACAACTGCCGAATTAATCGCTTGCTTTATTTCGGGCGAAGGTTTTTCGATGGTCATTAAAAATTTGATAATTCCTACGCTTTCATTGCCACTTAAAGAAGGCAATTCAAACATTCTGGCTTTGGCGGGTTTTAGGGTATTGCGGTCGTGTTGGGCACACCAAGCCGTCAATTTTCCGTTTTGTATTACCTGTGTTTTCAAAATACAATCAATCCCTTTTTCAACGGCTTTTTGGGCGGCTTCTTTCAAGGTTTTATCCACTGCTTCAAAGCCATTGGTGCTTTCGGCGGTGTTTTTCATCACATACATTACGTCAATCATGGCGTTATCGTTGTAGGTAATGTGTTTGTGATAACCACTTGAATCAGGAAAAAATTGTCCCCAACCACCTGCATTATTTTGAGCTTTCAGCAAATATCTAATTCCATTTTCAGCCGCCTGAATATAGGCTGGATTTTTAGTTTTCTGAAAAGTCGCTACTAATCCATTAATTTCACGGGTGGTAGCTTTGTCATCAATGGTGGCATCCAAGAAATCTTTTTCAGCCAACAATGTGTTAATCAATGATTTTGAAAGCGTTTTTTGATAATCAATCGGATCGCCTTTGGGTTGTGGAAATCCTCCATTATTCCGTTGATAAATTAGCATCCGTTCTGCCACAGAATCTTGTGGAAAAAGCGTTGATGCTACTGCTCTTGGCTGTGCCTTACATCCTGATAATGAATAAGTTATCCATAAAAAAGATAAGACTGTTATTAGGAATATCTTATGATTTTTGATTTTCATAATTCTTAAATAATTTAAAATATTTACCATTAGAAGAAACCTTCCCAAAGGTTCAAAACCCTTGGGAAGGTTAATCAAAGATAATTTTGTCCCAATGAGGACACCAACCACGGGGCAGCATGATACTCATAAAAAACAAACGGTAAATGCCAAACAAAATCTGTTCACCATTTACCGTTCATCTTATTGTCTTAAAATCAATACCCAGGATTTTGCTTCAATTTCCCTTGATATGAATCCACCGTTGCTTGGTCGTAGGGGAATAATTCACTTTTACCCGAAACAAATAATCTCGCCATTGCTCTATCCAAAGTAACACCATCAATTACGTTGGCAGCGAGGTGTTGCCCCCAATCCAAACGAGTCCAGCCCGTTGGTGCAGTTGTGAGATTTGTGGCCTTGTAAAATGAGTTCAAAAACTGGATTTCTTCGCCATTATTTCTCCAAAACATATACCTTGGTACATTGGCAAATGCTCCTGTTCGGTTTCTCATGGCAATAATTTTAGCTCTTGATTCTGTAATTTTTTGGGATAACAAATTCCAACGAATCAAGTCAAATTTACGGATTCCTTCACTACCAAATTCTAAATATCGCTCATTGACGATGGCATCAAAGAAATTCGCTTTATCGGTGGGAGTTGTGCCAATTCTGCTTAAATTGCCTCTAAATGCCCTTTTTCTAACTTCTTCAAAAGCCGAAATTGCCGCAGGGGTTGGGCTTCCATTGATTTCATTTTCGGTTTCAGCAAACATCAACAATACGTCCGAGAAGCGAATCATGGGCCAATTATACCCTGGGTTCAAAGCCGTTCCTGGTAAAAGTGGTACTCTCCAGTCTTTTCTAAATTTACCATCGGTCAATTCTGCCAAACGACGAGGAGCTTTGATATTCGTTGCCGCAATTGAATAAACAGTTACTGTTACATTACGACGTGTATCGGTTGAATCAAAAGCATAAAAATAATTCGGCAATGCCAATAAACCACCACCGCCAGTTCCGAATCTGGAAGCTGCATTTACAGAAGGTCCATTATAATTTCCCATACGACTATCTGAGTTTGAGTTTGAACCTCCTGCTCCTACTTCAAAAATAATCTCTCCGTTAGGGTCATATTGAAAAGATGTTAATTTTCTCCAAACGTCTTCATAATTTGGATTCAACGTATGTTCACCACGTTTTGCCAATAAATCAGCACATTCGTCACGGGCAATTTTATAGTAATTCAAATAATCAGCATTACGCTCTAATTTACCAGAGCTACGCAAAGAAAACCCTCCTCTGAACAAGGCAATTTTGGCACGCAACGCCTTAATTGCTCCTTTGGTAAGACGTTCATTTCTCACAGGAATCTCTGTACGCCAGCCCACAAGGTCGGTTGCAGTTTTCAAATCTTCCAAAATTTTAGCGTAAGTTACATCACGGTCTTCTTGCGGAATAAATAAATCGGCTTGCCTATAAGCAGGAATCATTGGAGCGGGTACATCGCCCCAATTACGGATTAACTCAAAAAAGAATTGGGCTCTCAGTGCCAATACTTCGCCATGCAAACGACGTAATTCTTTTTTGTCAGCATCTGTTCCATTAGTATATTGAGCCATTGCGGGGATTTGTTCAATACATAAATTGGCTTTTTCGATACCTCTATACAATTGTAAAAACGGATTCCGCAATTCAGCATTGGTTAAAAGATGTTGATAACGACCAATTCCTCTACGTCCATTATCCAAGTTTCCAGACACAATAATTTCGTCTGAATCATAGGGATAATACATATTGATACGGATTCCGTAGCCATTATCGCCCATTAGTTCGTCATAAACCCCAATAACAGAATTGGTGGCATTGGCAACGTTCGAGAAGGCATCAGCAACACTAATCTGAGATTTAGGCTGCACTTCCAAGTAATCTTTACAGCCCGAAATAATAAAGAAGGCTGCTGTAAGAATGGATATTTTTTTTAATATATTTTTCATTTAATTGTATCTTTTATTTGTATAGTTTATTAGAACGAGGATTCAACTTCCCGAAAGTTTAAAACTTTCGGGAAGTTCTCGTTAAAATTTAAAACGTCAAATTCACCCCAAAAACCCAAGTTTTTGCTCTTGGATAAGCCGCAAAATCTACTCCTTGTGTCAGTGGGTCGTTGCGGCGAGTGTTAACTTCGGGGTCATAGCCTGAATATTTCGTAAAAGTGGCTAAGTTGTTCACCGTTCCGAAAAATCTCAATTTAGAAATTTTGATTTTGTTCAAAATATTTCTGGGTAATGAATAACCCAAAGTCAAGTTATTAATACGGAAAAACGAACCATCTTCAACCGCCCACGAATGTAACCAATAGCGTTGCACCCGTACAGGCGACCATATTTGTGCGTTAGCGTTCAAGGCTTGCAATTCTGTTGGATTTGTTACCACCAAACCTGCATCGTTGATATTAGTAAAACGGTCTTTCATTACGGCAAGCGTATTTAAACTTGGCAATGAACCATCCGTCATTTCAATTTTATTGGCATTATAAATATCATTGCCTACCACAAAGTTCACGAAACAACTCATATCAAAGTTTTTGAAGGTAAATTGGTTGTTCCATCCACCCGTAAAAGTAGGGTTTGCATTGCCAATAACGGTACGGTCTTTATCGGCAGTAACAAATCCATCGCCATTAATATCTTTCCATTTCAACATCCCTGGTTGTGGCGTTCCGTAAACCGAATTAAAGGCAATTCCTGGCTTTAACGTATAAAAACCCGTGGGAGTTGTTGAAGCTGGATTATAGTTAAAATCTTCAATTTTATACATTCCATCCGTTACAAAACCATACATCAAACCGACTGACTCTCCTACTTTTACCAAGAAATCATCCGTTCCGTCTGAACCCTGCCAACCAGAATTTCGGGTTTGTTGAGTGATTGTACCTAAACTCGTAACGGTATTTTTGTTGGTAGCAATATTGAAATTAGAACTCCATGAAAAGTTTTTTTGCTGAATAATGTTGGCATTTATCTGCAATTCAAGTCCTTTATTGGTAGTTGAACCCAAATTTCTGATTTGCGAAGAATACCCCGAAACTGGCGGAATTGCCACTGCCAACAATAAATCTTGACCACTGTTTTGGTAAGCATCCACAGAAACTTGAATTCTATTATTCAAGAAAGCCAAATCTAAACCTAAATTCTGAGATACGTTTGATTCCCATTTTAAGTCAGGATTTGCCAAAGCGATGGGGGCATATCCTGGTAAAACGGTATGATTGAGGGCATATTCGCCCGTTACGCCGTATAATTGTTGGTACAATAAATCTCCGATACGGTTATTGCCCGCTACGCCATAGCCAAAACGAAGTTTTCCATCCGAAAGCCAAGTGGCGTTTTTCATAAAATCTTCTTTCGAGAATCTCCAAGCTAATGTTCCAGAAGGGAAAACCAATGAACCATTATCATATCTGAACTTTGAAGAACGGTCGGAACGAAGTGAAACTGTTGCCAAGTATTTATCATCATAATTATAAGTTACCCGACCAAATAATGAGAATAAACGGTTGGCTGGCACTTCATTGGATATTGGACGAGCCTGAGCAGCACCAGTCGGCGGCGAGCCAAGTCCCATATTGGCAAGAGCTTGGTCAGATGAAATATCAGCGGGGAAATAACGGGTTTCAATCCTTGTGCTTTTTGAAGAGTTATCGTAAATCTCTTGACCCACCAAAACAGTTAAATCATGCTTCTTGCCAAATTTTTGATTATACTGTAAAGTGTTGGCATTATTGAAAGTAACGGCATTTTGGGCAAAAATCGTAGCTACTGGCAAGGTGGCAAAATTACGGGCAGTTGACGTGATTTTAGACCAAAACTGATTGTTCTGAACATCATTATTGTCAATACCAAAAGTGGATCTGAATGTCAAGTTTTTAAGAATATTGTAAGAAAAATACCCACTCAAATTCACAGCTTTGGTATAAGATGCTCTATATTCTGCTTCGGTGATGGCAATTGGGTTACTGAGTGCCTGCCCACCCCCCGAAACAAAAAGAGCTTCGTCAAAAAAATCAATGTCCTCATCTGCTCTAATGAGTAAAGGACGATATTGTACCGAGTGGCGTAAACGATTGGTTGATTTTGTGCCACTACCAGAAGTCCCCGCCCCATTGATTGTCTGGTTTAAATACCTAACATTAAAACCCACTCTGAGCTTATCACTCGCTTTGTGGTCGATTTTGAAATTAGCTAAATAACGGTCAAAACCAGATTCAAGCAAGATTCCGTCTTCTTTATTGGCAGTTAAACTTAAACTAAAACTCGTTTTGGCATCGCCACCGTTCACCATCAAATTATGGTTTTGGTAAGCAGCTCTTCTGCCAAAAACCTCGGTCTGCCAGTCAATTGGCGTAACGGTTTTATACTGATTGATGTTGTCCCAAGTGCCATATTGATTCGCAAAACTTGTTTCTGCTGGCACATTCCCTCTACTCCTTTCGTATTGCCAACGCACAAAGTCGTAAGGATTCATAACATCCAAAGTCTTGAAAATCTGGCGAAAACCCGCTGAACCATTATAACTAACGGTAGTTTTAGCATTTTTACCCGATTTTGTCGTAATAATCACTACTCCATTGGCACCTCTTGCTCCATAAATAGCAGTGGTTGAAGCATCTTTCAATACGTCAATACTTTCTATATCTTGCGGAGAAATAAACGAAAGGGCATTTTCAACCTGAATACCGTCCACGACATAAATAGGAGAATTATCCTGAGTAATTGAGCCGCCACCCCGAATTCTGATTTGAACATCCGCCCCTGGCGCACCCTCAGAAGTTGTTACCCGAACCCCCGCCAGTCTGCCCGTGAGAGCCTCGGCGGCATTAGTAATTGGAATATCCCTTAATTGTCTTGAACCCACCGAAGATACCGATCCCGTTATATCACGTTTATTCACATTGCCATAACCAATAACAACAACCTCTTCTAACTGAAGTTCAGAATTTGTTAAAGCAATATTCACTACTGAACGGTCGCCTACACCAATATTCTGAACTGCGAACCCTAAAGAACTCACCACGATGGTTACTGATTTGGTATCAGGAATTTTTAGTGAGAAAGCACCATCCGCATTTGCCGTTGTGCCAGTAGTTGTTCCTTTAATAATAATACTTGCCCCAGGGACAGCCTCGCCCGAAACGGCATCTTGAATTTTACCCGTAAGTTGCCTCGTATTCTGAGCCAAACTAATTTGGGTAATCCCCATCAAGATGAAAGATAAAAACACGTAGATTTTTTTCATTGTTGAAAGAATAATTTAAAAATTAGCGAAATGATATTTTCATAATATTGAATATTTTATGAAAATCGTTATTGTGCCGTAAAGACATTGTTTATTCCGTTTCTACTTTAAACTATCCCGTACAATACTAATTTTTGACAATAAAAAAGGCTGTAATCGTGAATGAAATCACAATTACAGCCTTTTATTTTCCTCGAACCCTTACAAGCGTTTGAAACGCTTGTAAGGGTTAAAACAGTTTACACACATACTCACTCATTAATTTCACACTGCCACTTTCACCATTTCCACCAATTTATCCACCACAAAATCAATCTCATCGGCAGTGTTGTATTTTGAGAAAGAAAAACGAACCGATGGACGGTCGGGCGAGGCGTTTAGAGCCGTCAATACGTGCGAACCTATGTCTGTCCCACTCGTACAAGCACTTCCACCCGAGGCTGAAATCTTGTTAATATCCAGATTAAACAAAAACATATCGCCTTCGTCGGATGGGGGGAAACTTACGTTCAGAACTGTGTAAAGGCTTTTTTCTAAGTTATCCGAATCACCATTAAATTCGATGCCTTCTATGTTTTGTCTCAATTTCGTAATCATGCGTTGCTTCAAACCTTCGATGTGTTCACGGTGAGAATCCATGCCCGAATATGCCAATTCCAAAGCCTTTGCCAAGCCCACAATGCCGTAAACATTCTCGGTTCCGCCACGCATATTACGCTCCTGCGAGCCTCCGTGAATGAAAGGAGCAATCTTATTTTTGCTATTGATATACAGAAACCCAGCCCCTTTGGGGCCGTGAAATTTATGGGAAGCACCTACCAGAAAATCAATTTTCAATTCTTGTAAGTCATGGCGATAATGCCCCATCGTTTGCACGGTATCTGAATGGAAAACTGCTCCATAATCCTCACAAATTTGTCCGACTTTTTCTATATCCAACAAATTCCCGATTTCGTTATTACCGTGCATCAATGATACCAAGGATTTGGAATTATCTCGCAATAATTCTTCTAAGTGGTTTAAATCTACGTGTCCTTTTTCGTCTAAATCCACCAAACTGAGCTTTATTTTGCCCGTTTTTTCTAAAAATTCCAAAGTATGAATTACAGCATGATGTTCCAAAGCAGAAGTAATAGCGTGCTTAATATCGTACTTTTCGATAGAACGAATAATTGCCATATTATCGGCTTCCGTTCCGCCCGAAGTAAACAAAATTTCAGCGGGCGAAGCATTCAAAAGCCCCGCAATGGTTTTTCTGGAACGCTCAATGGTACTTCGCACTTCACGCCCATGTGAGTGTATGGACGAAGGATTGCCAAAATTCATCTCCAGCATCGGCAACATCGCCTCTATAACGGCTTTGTCGAGAGGAGTGGTGGCGGCATTGTCTAAATAAATTTTATTCATTTGTTGATGATTTTTTTAAAACTAAACTACTTCCCATTCCGATTCTGGCAGATATTCAACCAGACCTTTTTCAGTTTTTCCAACGGCTACTCTGCCCGATTTCAGGTATTCCAAAATCTCCCAGTTTTTCATGTATTGATAAAACTCTGCGATTTCTGTTTCCGTTCCGTTTTTTTCAATTACCACGTAATCTAATCCCCAATGAACAACTTTGGCGTTCCAGTCGAGATTGATTTCTTTGATGTCCAAGGGCATTCCACCGAGGGGCGTAGCCAATTTGAAAAGGGCAATTTCATTGAAAACGATTTCGTGGTCGAGATACCCGAAAACTGCCAAAACGTCCACCACCTTACGGATTTGGCGAACTAATTTTTCAACGGCATCACGTGACTCATGTTTCAACACAATTGTAAAGCGAGAAACGCCTTTACGCTCTGTTTCACAAACTGTTAATGATTCAATATTCAACCTTCTGCGGGTAAAAATAATGGTTATTCGGTTCAAAAGACCGATGGTATTGGAGGTAAATATGGATAATGTGTATGTTGTCATAGTTTCGATTTTCGTTGTTCGATTTTCGATTTTCGTTGTTCGATTTTCGTTGTTTGATGTTCGGTTGTACTTCGCTTCGATGTTTGTTATTCGATGTTTGGCTGAATTTCGATTTCTTCTTCAATGTTCGTGATTCGATGTTCAATTTTCGATGTGTGTATTTTTTCCTAACATCGAAAAACGAGCATCGAAACTAACATCGAACATCGAAAAACGAACATCTATATTAACGTTTTATAGTATCTAATTAATCCGTTAATCATTTGTTTACAGTGAGTTATCGTTTCAAAATTCGTATCAAAATTTTCTTTTTTGATGAATTCTAAATCCAAACTTAAAAATAACTGTGTTTCAAGTTCATAAAGCGAACCTCTTGAAATATAGAAAAATTGTAATGTGTCCTTAGCATGATTCCTACCATGACCTTCCGCAATATTTGAAGGAATAGATACAGCACAACGCTTCATTTGGCTACTTAAACCAAACATTTCATCTCTGGGAAAATCTTTTGTTAGCAAATAGACATCTTTAACCAATATTCGGCTCTTTTTCCAAACATCTAAATCAGTGTATGATTTCATTAATTTGTGGTTTTGCTATTTAATTTATGTTCGATATTCGGGATTCGATGTAAATTTCGATATTCGATGCGTGTTTTCCGAAAATCAGACATCGAAAATCGAACATCGAAATTACTCCAATCTAATACTCGCCACACTCCCGCCCGCAGGAACCATTGGGAATACGTTTTCTTCTTTTTCGCAAACGATTTCTAATAAATAAGGTTTGTCTGATGCCAACAGTTTATCCAACGAAGCTGATAATTCTGTACGGTCTTCAACCTTATGTCCATCAATGCCAAAACCTTTGGCAATGGTAATAAAATCAGGGTTTTGGAGTTCTACGAAAGAGTACCTTTTCTCGAAAAATAATTGTTGCCATTGACGCACCATTCCCAAGAAATTATTATTCAAAATAATGATTTTTACGGGCAAACCACTTTGGGCAATCGTCCCCAATTCTTGAATAGTCATCTGAAAACCACCATCACCAATCAAGGCAATTACTTCACGGTCGGGAGCACCCACTTTTGCCCCAAAAGCCGCAGGAAGGGCAAAACCCATTGTGCCAGCCCCGCCAGAAGTTACCAAAGAATTGGGTTTCATATACTGATAATAACGATTGACAATCATTTGGTGTTGCCCGACATCCGTTACCGTAACTGCCTCACCCTTAGTCTTTTTCGAGAGCATCGCCACGGCTTCACCCATCTTGATTTTATCACCATCGTGGAATAAATCACGCTTAGAAACCTTCTCAAATTCTATTTCATCGTATTTTTTAAATTCCGCTTTCCATTCGGTATGTTGGCGTGCCGTAACCAAGGGCAAAAGGGCTTTCAAAGCCTCTTTGGCATCACCCACAACGGGGGCGGTAGCGATGATATTTTTATTAATTTCGGCAGGATCAATGTCGATGTGAACCACTTTGGCTTGGTTGATAAATTTGGATAAATCGCCCGTCACTCTATCGTCAAAGCGCATTCCGATGGCGATGATTAAATCGGCTTCGTCCGTCAAAACGTTTGCTCCGTAATTGCCGTGCATTCCCAACCAACCGATATAATTTGGGTGGTCGAACGCCAAAGCCGACATTCCCAACAACGTGGTAGCCACGGGAATATCCGTTTTACGGGCAAAAGCGTCCAACTCCTCTCCTGCTTTGGCAATCAAAACACCATGCCCCGCAAATATGTACGGTTTTTGTGCCGAGTTAATCAATTTGGCAGCTGCTTCCACTTGTGATTGTTTCGGAATATATCTTGGACGATAGCTAACTATCTCATCACAAGGCTTATAGACAAACGGTTTTGTCATAAAATCTGCCTGTGCCGTGCGAGTGATATCCAACAAAACGGGACCAGGACGACCCGATTCGGCAATATAAAACGCCTTCGCCATGATTTCGGGAATTTCATCGGCATCCGTAATTTGGTAATTCCACTTGGTTACGGGCATCGACATTCCGATAATATCACACTCCTGAAAAGCATCCGTACCCAAAAGGTTCGCCTTCACCTGCCCGACCAAACACACCATCGGCGTAGAGTCCAAAAGGGCATCGGCAATTGGAGTCATCAGATTCGTTGCCCCAGGTCCAGACGTAACCATCGCAACGCCCGCCCGACCCGTCATGCGTGCGTAACCTTGGGCAGCGTGTCCAGCACCTTGTTCGTGACGAACCAAAATGTGCTTGATTCTATCCTGATAATCGTAAAGGGCATCGTAGGTAGGCATAATTGCCCCGCCTGGGTAGCCAAAAATAGTTTTTACGTTATTCTCTACTAAACATTGCATGATTGCCTGAGCCCCCGATAAGAACTTTTGGGGTTCAACGGCGGTGATTTGCTCAGTCATGGTTTCAGTATTTTCCATTGGTAATGTTATTTGAAGTTTCAACATCCTTTCGTAGGAATGTCTCTCTAATATTTTAATCCATTAATAAACCAAATTCTTGCTTCGTGGTTGGTGTCCTCACCAAATGCCCATACGTAAGCAATTCTGGTTTGTAGGCTGACAAACGATGTGTTTGGTGAGGACACCAACCACAGAGTTGAAATATTTAACGTCACGTTTGTTAAAGGCTTGCAAGAAGTCTTGAAAGTCATCATTAAAAATGTTACTCATACGTTCTTCCGTGCTTTAAAAACAGTTTTATCCATCTTTGGAGGAAAATTAATGTCAAAATTATAAGCTACACTATTCAAGTAAAACGCAGCTTTTAATCTTGCTTCCATTGTTTGAGAAGCCCAAAATTCACGGTTATCACCACTCTCTTGGTGGCTTCCCATTTTAAAATATGTTCTCTCTAATTTCATGGTATTCATTCTTATCAAATATTTCACAACTCCAAAGCCCTAATAATCAAAACTTTGTCATCTTTTGAAATCACAATATTTTCATCCAATTTCTTACTCCGTTCAATCATTCTTTGAATGGCTAAATTGATTCCGAAAGTGAATTTTTCTCTTAAAACTTCATGCTTTGTTTTCATATTGCTTCATCTTTTTAAATGTTTCTTCGTTGTAAATAGTCTTGTTTTGAAAATTTCCATCCATGATAAGTTCTGATAAATTATTTGAATTATCGTACACGAACCAATCGTTGCACAAGGCACAATATCTCTCCAAATTCTCCAAACCTCTCTCATACCTTCGGGCAATTATTTCTTGTGGAATGTTGTGTCCGCCTTTTGAAACTCTGATTTTTACTCTTTCCTTCGCTAATTCTACGCTGTTTAACCAGAAAAACAATAAAGTAATCTCAAAACCTTGTTCTTGGGCTTTTTTGATAGTTTGTAAATGATTTTTGGATGATAAAGTGGTTTCAATAGCAAAATCTTTTTGAGATTCTATCAGAAAATCAATCCTTTTCAACATCAACTTTCCTGCCTCAATTGCCACATTTTCAGGATGAAAAGGTGACAAACCTGCCGCAATAGCATCAGCATTTACAAACTCTGAACAGTGTAAAATTTCGGGTAAAATAGTAAGCGAAGCCGTTGTTTTTCCAGCTCCATTACACCCCGCAATGATATATAAATTCGGTTTTTCCATTTACAAATCAGTAACACACCCCAAACTCGCTGAACTCACATTCTTAATATATTTTTTCAAAATCCCTTTATTAAATTCTGGCTCAATCGGTTTCCAAAGTTTACGTCTTTCTGCCAATTCTTCGTCTGAAACGTGGACGTGGAGAATGTTATTTCCTGCATCAATTGTAATCAAATCACCGTCTTTTACCAAGCCAATATTTCCCCCTGCCTGTGCTTCGGGCGAAACGTGTCCAACCACGAAGCCGTGCGTACCTCCCGAAAAACGTCCGTCCGTAATCATGGCTACTTTATTTCCCAAACCTGCACCCATCACCGCCGAAGTTGGTTTCAACATTTCGGGCATTCCTGGCCCGCCTTTTGGTCCTTCATTTCTGATCACAATAACCTGTCCTTCCTTAATTTCGCCACGTTCCAAAAACTCAATTACTTCCTCTTCACGCTCACAAACTTTGGCAACGCCTTCAAATTTTTCACCTTCTTTACCCGTAATTTTTGCCACTGCACCCTCGGTTGCCAAATTGCCATATAGTATCTGCAAATGTCCCGTTGGCTTCAATGGTTTTTCGATGGGGGAAATGATTTTTTGTGCCTCAAAATCCAAATTTGGCACATCTGCCAAGTTTTCGACAATCGTTTTTCCCGTAATTGTCATGCAATCACCGTGCAGTAATCCAACGCTCAACAGATATTTCATCACCGCTGGCACGCCTCCAATGGCAAGCATATCTTCCATATAATATTTTCCTGAAGGCTTCAAATCTGATAATAATGGCACTCTGTCCGAAATCATCTGCACATCCGCCAACGTGAATTCAACATCGGCAGCGTGAGCAATTGCCAAATAATGCAACACGGCATTGGTCGAACCGCCCATTGCCATCACAACAGTCATGGCGTTCTCGAAAGCCTTACGAGTCATGATGTCTTTTGGCGTAATATTTTTCTCCAACATATTTTTCATTGCCGCCCCAATCGCCAAACATTCGGCTTTTTTGCCTTCGTGGGTGGCAGGATAGGTGGAAGAATTGGGCAAAGTCAAACCCATTGCCTCCATCGAACTCGCCATCGTGTTGGCGGTGTACATTCCTCCGCAAGCACCCGCCCCAGGAATGGCATTTTTGATTACGCCTTCGTAATCTTCATCGGAAATTGTACCCGCAAATTTTTGTCCCAAAGCCTCAAAAGCCGAAATAATGTCCAACTTTTTACCCTTATATTCTCCCGTGCGAATCGTTCCGCCATAAACCAACATCGCAGGACGGTTCAAACGGGCAATTGCCATCATCGCCCCAGGCATATTTTTATCGCAACCCACCACCGCAATCACGCCATCATACCACTGAGCCCCGACCACGTCTTCAATAGAATCGGCAATCAAATCACGAGAAGGCAACGAATAACGCATTCCATTATTTCCGTTGGTCATACCGTCCGAAACCCCGATGGTATGAAAAATCAAACCCACCATTCCATTTTCTTGAATCCCTTTTTTCACATGAACCGATAGTCCGTTCAAGTGCATATTGCAAGTATTTCCTTCATAACCTGTACTGGCGATACCAATTTGGGCTTTTTGCATATCTTCTTGGCTCAATCCAATGCCGTACAACATGGCTTTGGCAGCAGGATTGGTTATTTCTTGGGTAAGGGTACGGCTAAATTTGTTCAGTTCTTGACTCATTGGAATAATGGAATTTTAGTATTTTTATGTTTAGCGAATTTCCGCTATTTAATTATCGTTTCTTAGTAAATATAAAGTCATTTATTTGTTAGAAACAAGTATTCACCAAATATTATTTTAAAAATATACCCTTTCGCCAATTATAATTTTTTGTAAAACGCAATAATTCAGAAGATAATTCTTTAAATAATTAAATTAATTAGATTTTATTTTGAAAATGCTTCTAAATTCAAAAGAATATATGTTTATTCAAAACAAAAAAATCATTTAGCGAATTTTCGCTAAATGATTTTTTGTTTTGAAAGTATCTTGTAATTTGTCTCAACGGGACATCCCTTGTTGGCTTGGGACGGTGTCCCAAGTTTTTAAATAGCGTCCCTACGGGACTTAAACACAACACAATTTCATTTACAACTTCCCTTAATTTCAATTTTCCTTCCTCCTCAAAATCACCAACCCACATACCCTTCTGGAATAACCTCATTCAGCCGTAAATAACAAATGGCTTGCCCACGGTGGTGAATAATATGGTTTTCCATGGCATAAAAAAACCGCCAAATCGGCAAACTTCCCCCCGCATAATCCTCTGATTTTAAGAGGATTTCGGGTTTTGTCTCGTCCACAACTTTTTGCACCCACGCATAAAATTTACGCAATTCATTTTCCATGTCACTCTTTGATAATTTCGCCCAAAAAGAAGGAGGCGTTTTTTCGTAAGGATTTGGAATGGAAAGTCTGCCCGTCAGTTGAGCAGCCGTGTAGATAATACAATGCACAAATTGTGTTCTGAAAGAAAACGATTCATCGGTATATTTAAACCCTAATTTCGCTTCGGGCATTTGGTTAAAAACCGTGAGCGTATATTCCTCAGAGCGTTTCCAAGCATCAGCAAATTCAGCTTTAAAACCCAAAAGGTCTTTTTCGATTTGTCTTTTTCCAAAACTTGGGAGCGTTATTAATCCTGCCGTTAGGGTTTTTAAGAGGGTTTTTCTGGTAATTTTCATGTTTGTTGTGAAAACTCATGGCATGACTGGTAGGACTATGCTAATTATTGATAGTTTACGAATGGAGTCATGCCATGAGTAGTTAAATACATTTACAAATATTTGATTGCTTTAATCAATTTCAAACCATTCAGCATCGGCACAGTCCTAATATTATCCTGTGGAATGATGCCACGTTTAATCCAATTGGTTACCACGTTAGTCGTGGAAAGATTGAATCGTTTAGAATATTCCTTCATTGTAACCCATTCATTGAGATTAATCGTATAATCAGGCGTTGCCAAGATACTATCAATCTGCGAAAGTAAATCTTTTGATTCTTTAATTAACATCTCATTCTTAGCATAAACCACCGCTTTCAAAGTTTCTTTTTCTTCTGGCGTTGCATTTTTTATTGCCTCATTCATCAATTCAATAGATATTTGGACTTCTTCCTCACTTTGAGCGTTAAAATATTTGGTAATTAATTCTTGCTTTTTCATATCGTTAATGAGATTACTTTCCCAAGTTTTTAAGATGATTTTCTATTGTTTCATTACCTCTATTCAACTCATTGAGTGTATCAAGTAACTTATCTGTTTTCTCCATATCCTGCAAATCTCCATTTCTTGCTGATTACGGAGGTACATAAAAATAGTAGCTCTTTTCATTCTCAAATCAATCAGTAAACTTTGGATTCTATCCATAATGGTTAATTTTTATTTTGGTACAAATATAGTTTCCGTTTGATTATCAAACAAGACTGTAAAGAACTCCTGCCGTTGTCTGTGTCTCCACAGACGACCACGACCCCTACCTAAAATCCCAAGCCACCACTTCCCACAATTCAGGATAAGTTGTATCAAAATACTCATGGATAATCTCAAACCCTACCCGTTTATGAGCCGCCAACGAACGTAAATTTCGCTTGGCAATTTCGGTAACACAAAGTTCAAAACGGTCGGAAAGATTTTCTTTATGTTTGGCATACAGTCCATCAAAAATGCCTTGCCCACGATAGCCTTCTGCGACGCAAACCTGCCCCATAGCGTAGTATTTCGTATCTTTTATTAGTTTTCCTTTATATTCCAATTCATCTAACATGGTAAACATTGCCGTCAAAACGGGAACATCAAACCTAAAATTTTCGGGCATTACCAAAGCGTAACCAACTACTTTATCACCATCTTTGGCGATAATTTGGGGTACGGCTTGATTCATCCGTGAAAGCAAATCAAAATTGTGGACAACCGTTACAAATCCTTGGTCATTAGCAACGTCTTCTGAGACATTTTTCGTCAAATTTAATTGTTGTAAATCCAATAATTGCTGGATTTCTGTGTCGGTGGTGATAGTGGTAAAAATAATGTTCATCAGTAGTATTTAGAAATTAATAGAGAATAATTAATAGTTCTTACTTGTGGTTGCAATGTTTTAATATTACTCGTAAATTACGCAAAATCTAATCAATTTAACAATCTCAAAATGACAAACTCCCGTCGTGATTTCTTAAAAACTTTCGTGGCTGCCTCTGCTACACTTCCTTTGATTTCTTCAACAAATGCTAATACTTATGAAGGAAAAAAATTGGGAGTCGCCCTCGTTGGTTTGGGTAGTTATGCCACCAATAACCTTGCCCCAGCCTTTATCAATACACAATATTGCCGTTTGGCGGGTATCGTGACGGGTACGCCCGAAAAGGCTAAAATCTGGAAAGAGAAATATAATATTCCCGATAAAAACATTTATAATTACCAAAATTTTGACCAGATAGCCCATAATCCTGACATTGATGTTGTCTATGTGGTACTCCCGAATGGACTGCACCACGAGTTTACCTTGAGGGCTGCCAAAGCGGGAAAACACGTTATTTGCGAGAAACCCATGGCAATTTCCGTCAAAGAATGTGAGGAAATGATTGCGGCTTGTAAAGCAGCCAAAGTAACTTTATCAATCGGCTATCGTCTTCATTATGAACCATTTACCAATGAAGTTATGAGATTGGCAAAGGATAAAGATTTTGGCAAAGTAACCTTCGTTGAATCAAGTTTTGGGTTTCAATTAAGAGACAAAAAAGCCTGGCGAATGATTCCTAAATTATCAGGTGGCGGTCCCATGTTGGACGTGGGTATTTACGCCCTCAATGCCGCCCGTTACGCCACGGGTGAAGAACCGATTTCGGTAACTGCCCAAGCCATCAAAACTCGCCCAGATATTTATGTGGATGGCATTGAAGAAACGATGTTTTGGCAAATGAAATTTCCGAGTGGAGTAATTTCTAATCACACCACCACTTACAATTCTTATGTGCAACGCCTGTATGTAGGTTACGAAAACGGTAATTTGGAGATGTCCCCAGCCTTTGATTATGGTCCTTTGGTTGGTAAAACATCAAAAGGAGAAATGAAATTTCCGATTGTCCATCATCAAACCTTGATGTTGGATGGTATCTGTGGAGATATTCTCAACAATCGCCCGATGAGAACTTCTGGCGAAGAAGGATTGCGGGATATGAAAGTCATGGCAGCCGTTTTTGAAGCTGCTAAAACTGGGAAAGAGGTGAAAGTAATATGATTTTCAACCTCCGAACCGCCATCCCACAAGACCTTGATTTAACTTACAAAATCAAGAAAAATGTCCTTTTAGAATATCTGGAACTACTTTGGGGTTGGAATGAGGAAGCCCAATATGAGTTTCATCAAGAACATTTCAATCCTAATAATTTTCAGATAATTGAATTCGCTCAAACTTCTATCGGTTATCTTGAAACTGAACTTCATACCGACTATCTTTTCATCTACAATATCATGATTCTGAAACCCTATCAACAACGAGGTATTGGAAAAATGATTTTGGAAGACCTAATCAAAAATAATACTAAGATTGAATTAGAAGTGTTAAAAGTAAATGCCCGAGCCATATTATTTTACCAAAATTTAGCATTTACAATTTTTGCAGAGAAAGAAGACGTTTTCTGTATGAGATTTGAAAAGTAATTCGATTTTCAAAGATTAATTTTACCAAACACATAAAACTAAGCACGTGAACATTATCCCACTTATGCAACAAGGCTTTGCCAGCAATAGTAAAAGATTGACAAAAATTTCGGAGAATTTCTCTGGTGACGAGGTTTTCTTTCGTCCCTACGACAAAGTAAATCACTTTGCTTGGGAAGTTGGGCATTTGGCATTTGTCCGCAATACTATCATCAAGTTATTGAACCCTTCTGAGAAATTGGAATCTATCGACAACGAGCGACTTATTTTTGCCCCAGGCACCCCACTACAACCTAACGAAATGTTCCCGCCAATCAATGAATCCGTGGCTATATTTCAGAAAAGAGGGGACAGAATTATAGAATTATTGACCAATCTAACCCAAGAACAATGGGATTCTGAAAGTCCATTTAAACTACCTTTTGGCACAACTGTAGGCATCCAAATCTGGACTTTTTTCCTTCATGAAAGTTCTCATTTAGGAGAAATTTCATATCTGAAGAATATTATGTTACGCACCAAAGGATAAAACCTACTCAGTAAAAAACTCCTTGAATTCTCAAGGAGTTTTTTACTAAATCCAAAATGGTCATTTACTATTTCATTCTAACCCCAATCACCTAAACCCTCCCAATCAATTCAACACTTCATCATATCCCTCTATTCTCATAACTTCCTCACGCTCTACTTCTTTCGACTGAATATTTCTTTGTTTAGCCACCTCATAAAAGTATTGCATCCCAAAAAATATAATTAAATAATAAATAATAGTTGCCAAAGAGAATGACCAATGCCACTCCGAAGAATTTAAAACGGGTAAAATATTGATTGCAATTAAAGCAGATACGATAGAAATCCCAATCATGATTCTCACCACATTTTTATCTTTAATCCCCAAATATGCCAAATGATGCGTGGTATGGTCACGTCCACCTACAAATGGTGACACGCCACGAGCCAAACGTCTGAGCGTAACCGTTACTGTATCAATCAATGGGACAATGAAAGCCAAAGCAGGAATCAAAAATTGTTTTACTTGAATGCCACCTGCCGAAAAATCACGAAACTGCCAAAAATATTGAATACTTACCCAAGACAAAAAAGCCCCTAAAAACTGACTCCCCGTATCACCCATATAAATTTTAGCGGGATTCCAATTAAAAAACAGAAAGCCAATCAAAGCCCCAGCAACTGCCGTAATCAAAATAATGTCCATCAAATTCTGACTTCCCGAACTAAAAATAATCATCAAAGCCAAACCCAACGACACCAAAGAAACCGAAGAAACAATGCCATCCATATTATCCAGCATATTGATAGAATTCATCATGCCGACTACCCAAGTAACCGTAAACCAATGATTTACAATACGTTATTATCACTAATTGGTATTACAACTCCAGCCAAAAAGAAAAAGCCCTGCACAGGAAAACTGCCCAATAAATTTAATAAGTGGACTTGTAGGATAGCTATCGTCAGCAAGTCCCACAAAGAATCCCTACAGTTACTGGTAATGCAACCCCAACAAACAAACTTACAAAAGACCACGAAACTGAAGTATTAAATGATAGTGATAGTCCCAAAATTGCTATTACCAAGACGACATAAAAGGACATACCACCAACAGGAGGCTTCGCTGCCGATGCCCATCTAACCTGCTCTCCTCCTTTATTTTTTCCAAATGAAGAGGCATTTTTAAGAAGAAATTGATTAACGATAAATGATATACCGATACAAACAAAAAGTACAATAGCAATCATGCTAAGCGTTGAGTATGAAATATCCATATTTTCGGAAATAGAAGTAATTATTTTTGGAAATGAACAAGAACTTTATTCAAGCCTTCCTTCAAAGGAAGTAAATCTCTTCCAAGTATTTGTTTCATTTTAGTGTTATCAGGCATTCTTCTGGTCATGTCTCCTTCTTCCAATGCGGGAAGATGAACAATCTTTGACTTAGAATTAGTTGTTTCAATAATCAATTTTGCCAAATCCAATATACTGGTCTCAATACCCGAACCCAAATTAATTACATCATTAACTTCCAAGTTATCATTCAATATCTTGACCGTTGCATCCAGATTGTCATCAATATAACAAAATGTTCTGGTTTGAGAACCATCACCATAAATTGTAATATCCTTATCATTAAGTGCATTTTTAGCAAATTTGGACATCACAAAATCAGAACTTTGCTTAGGCCCATAAGTATTGAAAAATCTAAATATTGTATAATCTAAATCATGTTCCAATTTAAAAGACTTCATAAATGCCTCACCAATATTTTTGACTATTGCATAAGGTAATTTAGAATTCAAAGGTGTTGTATGTTCGTTCTGTGGAAATTCAACGGGTTCACCATATACTTCTGATGAAGACGAGTAAAAAACTCTTTTCACTCCCGTATTTTTGGCAAGATTCAATACATTTTCAATCCCTTTAATATCTTCCAATACCATCAAAGGATTTGCCAAAGTACGTTTCACTCCAACTACTGCTGCATAATGAAATACGTAATCAAATTTATAAGACAGCATTACTGCCGACAAATCCCTGTAATTATTTGCATCGCATTTAATAAAATGATAGTTTTTATTCTGTGGTGATGATAAGTTTTTCTTATACCCAGTTAATAGATTATCAATCACTACAATAAAATTGTTTTCATCAAGTAATAATCTGTCAGCTAATGAACTTGGCACAAAACCAGCCCCTCCCGTTATCAAAAATTTTTGGCATCGAATATTTTATAATAAAAGTTTATACACAAATTTAATAAAAACAATCTACTGAACAAATACTAATTTATTGAATGGTACGTAGTATTTGACTGTATTTTAAAATAAAGCTGGAATCATCAATTCACTTTTGTTAAATATAAATATCTCAAAGACAAAAAGACTCCTGCCTTAATCGACAGGAGTCTTTTTAATCCAAATCTATGATCTTACTTCTTTGATAGTTTTTTCGACATTACACCTGTCTCAGTTTTCAAGGTATAAAGATACGTCCCAGACGATAGTCCATTCCCTGAAAGTGTAGCAGTATGGTCTCCTGCCGAAACTTCTTGATTATCCACCAACAGTAGCAATATTCAAACCAATCATTGTTAGTAACCGTCAAAGATACTTTGCCAGTTTTTGGAACGTAGTACTGAATCTGAACATCCTTATCCGAATCAGATGGATTAGGATAAGCATACATATCCATTTTCTCACTTGTCTCAGCACCTGCAATTCTTGAAGAAGCTCTCAATTCTGCCAATATTTGGCTTTAAAATGCGGAGCCTTTTTTTTGCTGAAAATCCTGGCAATAATTTAACTGTTTTAACAGCCTCATAATGCACTTTTTGAATCTTCGCTTACCACGTTGTAGAAGCAGTGAGGTTACCAGTTGCTACTTCGTGTTTGGTAGTTCTAATGACGTTATCAGTAATTTTCAAATTAACTTCCTGAGCAGAAGCAACTCTTACCGACATCACACAAAAGAACAGTCCAAAAAATTTTTAAAAAATGTTTTCATTGTCTTGTTATTTTGCCTCCCCTCCCATCATCGAAGGAGGGGCTGGGGGTGGGGTCTTCTTACTTCTTTCTCAAACTCTTAACCTGCTTCTTCAAAATTCTGAATTTCATATTTTTGAGCATCATTAGCTTTCTTCATATCTAACAAATAAAGCGGCACAATTCCTCCACTTTCTCCAACAATTTAATATCGGTCTTGTTCAAGCTATTACCAGTAGCTGCCATTTCAGTAGCACTCGCCACATTTGGAAGGTGACCGTTGATGTTGATAAACTTCTCAACCTCAATCCAATGACATACGCTTTGTAAGAAGGCTTGGAAAACATAATCAGGCCAAGATTCAGCACCTTCCACTTTCACATTTACTTCTTTTGATAAAACTCCACCCTTAACAATCAAGTGAATTCCCATCCAACCCAGTACCTGCTATTCGATTACAACACCTGTTTGTACTAGTTATTATACAAATAACCACCTTCTTCCTTCCAAGTTTTTTCAACGGTTGGTTCGCCGACACTCATTGTTTGTCCCTGAAGCCAAAGTTACCAACGACAAAACAACATTACCAGAACCATCAACCGTCAATACTTTGTTACCTCCTACGACTAGCTGTTGGAGTAGTACCAGAAGTAATATTAGCAAATCTCAAACCTGAAACCTCTGCTCCAAGACCTGCACCTGTAATAGCTGTTGCAGTACTTAAAACTACCGTGTTTGAAGTTGTTGCTGTTGCACCTGCTCCAATTGCTGCAACATTCGAAAGCCCATCGCTCGTACCAAAGAAACCAGCACCGTTTCCTAAATAAATATTGTTAGACCCCGATGTATTTGCTCTACCAGCATCATAGCCAATAAAAATATCCGCACCAAGGTGTTGCCATAACCTGCAGAGCGTCTAATCATGATATTTCTTGAAGAAGTGGTGGTTGACCTACAATACACCACAATGAACACATTGTAAGCACCTGTTGAATTTCCTGAACCTGCAAACTTTCCAATAGCCACATTTTCTATTCCTGTTGTATTAGAAAGTCCCGCAGCATTACCAATGAAACGCTTCCAGAGGCTATTGTAGTATTTGCGGCACCTGCGTTGACACCAGCAAATACATTGTCACGTTCGTTGTATTGTTTCCACCAGAAGCATAACCCATGAAAAAGTTTGATGAACTAATTGTGTTTAGCAACCCCGAATTACCTCCACGAAAGCATTGAAAACACCCTGCTGAAACAGCTCCAGCACCTAACCCTATATAAGTAGCACCGCCTGCAGAACTACTACTCAAAAACTTCCCTCCTAATTTAATAGAATTTGAAACTCCCATATTTATGTCCCCCATTACATCAATACTATTTGTTATTGCTATTGGCTGACCAATTGGAGCTGAAATAGTCTGAGCTTCGGAAAGCATAGACCTGCCCACTAAAAGTGTTACTACACTTAATAATTTTGTAAAATGCTTTTTTCATATAAAAGAAATGTTTAATTTGTTTAAATTGAAATAATACTATCAAATTTAGTCAGAAACAAGGTACAATTACAAATAATCTGTTTGTTATGTTGAAGGTAATTTATTATTTGGCAACCTCAAAAATAAAACTGTCATAATATCTCATTTTTACTACGAATATACCAGGTCACCATTCTACTTAACCCTTCTTTGGAATCAACTTTGGGAATAAACCCTATTGATTTTAGTTTATCACAGCTAGCGAGGGTCTTGTGTACACTAATTTTTAACACGCATGGTGGATACTGGTAAAAGTTCTTTTTTTAGTTAAAGCTATCAAAACCATCAAACGGCAGTGCCATTGTGTAAGCCAACCAGTAGGGAATTGTAATTGGATTTTTCTTCCCGAGTGCTTTCGCAATCACATTACTTATTTCAATAGCATTTATATGTGATTCATCGGCATAGTTATACGCTTCTATTCCTGGTTTCATATTTTCCATCAGATAAACAGTTGCTTCAACCAAATTATCTACATAAGATATTGACTTCAAGGCATTTCCTTTTTTGATGTTGAAATAAACCTGACGCCATCTGATTTACCAATCTACAAATATTGCCGTAGTTATTTTCACCAAACACCACCGAAGGACGCAAATAAACGAATTATACTACTTGCGGGTTTTGGTTAATCCATTCATCAAAAAGTTTTTCAGCTTCTAATTTAGCCTTTCCGAAGGCATAACTGGGCAAAAGGAGTTTATATTTCTAACACGCAAAAGCATATTCTCCGTAAACTGACACCGATGAATATCACTAACAAATTTATCAATCCTCAATGCTTTGGCACTCTCAATTAAGGCCTTAGTTCCATTCACGTTTGTGTCAAAATAAAAACCATCACTCTTACCGAAAAATCGTCCCAAATAGCTGCCAAATGAAGTACCATGTCACAGCCGTCCATTGCATTTTTTACATCATCAGCATTCTTTGAATATCTCCTTTGATATATTGATGCTTTCAGGATTTTGATAACAACTGTGGCTCTTTCAAGTCTATATTGACCAATTCAACATCGTGTAACCTCTTTCTTAAATGAGACCCTATAAACCCCTGATCCGCCTGTTAATAATATTTTCATATTTTTATAAATTCAATGCTTGCACTATAAATTTTCTCTGTTTTATCAATAAGAATAACTGCTTCATCATACTGTAAAGCCATTTTCTTACTATTTTCTCCCATTTCCTTCAAATGGTCTTTGTTGGTGAGCATGTACTGCATTGCACTTACAGTTGCATCAATATCATCTGGCTTGATTTTTATTCCGTTCTGATAATTATCTACTAAGTCCTGACTACCCCTAATATCCGTTGTAATAAAAGGCAAGCCAGATGCAATACTCTCTAAACCAAAGACTGGTAAACCTTCTTGATAAGAAACCAAAATAGCCACATCCGAAATATTCAATAACTCAGGAATATCTTTTCTGAATCCTAAAAATTTAACAACATTCTCTAAATCAAGTGTTTTGACTTTTACTTGTAATGAATCCATTAACTCTCCTTCTCCCACAAAAAGGACACTTTATTGAAACCGACTTTATCTAAGTCAACTATTTTTTTAAACTATCTATGATTTGAGTATGATTTTTGCGTTTAATCAACTCTGCAACGCAAATAAATACAAAGTCCGAAGACGATAAACCGTTTTTCTTTCTACCCTCTTCTCTATCCACACTTATTGAAAATTTTTCTATTGAGGTATGCTCTGGAATCCAATGACTCGCCTTACGAACTTTGAAAGTATTGGCAATTTTGTAATCCTCTTCATTCACTAATATTAAATGGTCTGTCTGTTTTGCCAGCATTTTTTCCACCGTATGGTACAAAGCCCAACTTGCCAATGAAGACCCCTTGAAGAAATGAAATCCATGAGCGGTGTAAATGACATTAGGTATTTTTTGCAAACTTACCAGCAATTCTTCCAGCAACGCCGCCAATGGGCGTGTGGCAAGTGTATCAATCTCAAACTTTTTCCTCTTTAAACGAATCAGTGAGTTCAGAGATCGCTGATATATTTTGCCAGCTAAAAGGCTTTCTGCTCAGCGGTAAATCATGACAAATAACACCTATGTTCTCCAAATCTTGTTTTCTTCGAGCTTCATAAGCATAAACATGAACTTCTAAATCCAAGTTTTTGTAAAAGCCTCATGTGAGGCATAGAAAAGTCTGCTAAATAAGTTTGTACAGAGTTGGCTACAAAGCGCCACTTTTTTGTGCATAGTGTTCTATTTTCAATAATATAATCAACTTCTTATCAAAGTATTAATTCTTATGACAGTTTGCTTTACATAATCAGGCATATAGGCATACACATATCTGAGAAAAAGATACATATAGTTCCATTTTGGAAGTTCCAATTCCTTGATGATTTGAGCTTGAACTTTTCTAAGACTTTTTTGCCTTTCTAAATATGAATTATTTGCGTTAAAAAAGCTGTTTTATGTTCAAAATGTTCACCTATAATGTCTGTAATATTACCTATTTTCCAATTGTTTTTTATCAAATTTATTACCATTATCAAGTCTTCTTGATCTGAATTGATAAACCTGACTTTCTGAATTTCAGTAAGAGCTTTCTTTCTACAAATCACTAATGTCAAATCCCAAGGAATCTGGTAAACCATTTCTTTGACAATATCATCATGTTCCAAAGGTAGTTTTCGTAGAATAGATGTATTTCTGAAATCATTTATGGCGTAAGAATATCCACAACTCCACGCTACTCTGGGATTCTTCTTCATATATGATACTTGTTTCTCTAAGCGTTGTGGATAACTATTATCATCAAAATCTTGAAAAGCTATAAGTTCAGTATTGGTAATAGTTATACCATAGTTTAAGGCTTCTCCTCTACCTAATCGTCCTGGCGAATATATCTTTGTCTGATTATCTTGAAGGGCTACTGATTTTCAACATTTCTAAGGTGTTATCTTTTGAACCGTCATCAATAATAATGAAGTCAAAATTTTGATAAGTCTGGAGCAAGTGATACTTGGAATTGCCTCAATCAAAATATTTTTCCCCATTATAACCGTAGCAGAAAGACCGTAATCTTCTCTTGATGAGATACTTCTTCTGGAAATAATCATATTTTTTGTCCATTTTTGGTAAAACTCGGCAAAACCACACATAAAAGCACACAAGAAACAGGTAATCGCCATCGTTGCGCAGCACCTGCGTTTTTGTAACTCCTACTCCAAGTATTGAACTTATTAAAACCATATTAATTATGAGTAATTTAGCTTTTCTATTTTGGTAGAAAAAAAGAGTCTTTCGTTGCAAAGAACTGATACAACAGAATCAACATTATTAATGAAAAAAGACTACTTATTAGTTGTTCAATCTTGCTAACATCCCAAAGCATTGGAGAAAACAAAAAATAGAATCCTTGTAAAGGCATATAGTATAATAAATCAGTAAGTTTTTGAGGATACACTCCTGTAAGATAAGCACTTCCTGAACTTTCTCCTTCAACTTGGTCACTTTCTGATAAACCATCCACAATTAGACCAAAAACATCATCAACATTAAAAAACTTTGAAACAAAAAATATTCCTAATACAAAGAATATAACAAGGATACTTTTGCAAGAGACTTTCTTTCCAAAAATTTGGCAAAAATATTTTATACAAAGCAAAAGACGCCAGTGTTGTCAAGAAAAAAAGAGTAAAAAGTCCTCAATATTAGTGTGTCAGCCAAAAGGTAATTAATACAACTACTAATCCTTTGACGGTAAACTTGTCGATTAGCTGACACAATGCTAAAATCCCGATAAGCGGAACAATAACTGAAGGCATAGTCCTTCCAAGCATCGTGGAATAATATAACCAAAATGGCCAATTAGCAATGATAAAAATCTGAGTTGTGGTTAATGATAGATTATACATCCATTTAACCGCATTACTTGCAAAAACTATAATATAAAGGCTTATTGACGCTGTGAGCAATCTCAAAGGAATCATATCAGTTGATTCTGTCCAATCTAAAAACCAGCCAGCGTACAGCGTATAATAAAGATACATACCTCTCGGGTCCATCTATTGAAAAAGGGCTGATTATAATATTCCCAAACCCCTTCCAATTCAGTGTACGATTTCCATTCAGAATACCATTGCAATAATTCTGGCAATTCGGCAGATATTATCTTACTTCCATACAACTCAAATAATGGTATTAAAGAAAGTCTCAATATCATGGAGATAATCGCTACTTTATAGTATTTACCAGACTGCCAAACTTTAAAGAAAAGAATGGTTAATGCAACCGAAGACAGGGCAATTATGTAAGCGGTTATGACCAATTTTTAAGATTTAGAAACATTCACTTACGCATCATAATAAAAATCCAATGTTTCCTTTGACATTCTATTAGCTGATATATTCAAATCAAAAATGTGATTGCCTGTTAACTATTGTGTCTTTATTAATTAAATTTTTTATAATGTTCTCAGCAAGCTCACTCATATTTAAACTGCTAAAAATCCAATCGTCCTCTCCCTCGTCGTAGGTTGGGTCACCTTGTATTCCAACGGTCGGTATTCCATATGAACTGCTTGGCAGTCCTGCAATTCCACAATCTTGTCTTATATTTAGGTAATCGTAGAAATCTATAATTGAGAAGGCTTTTTCTAAATCAGTATGGTATATCCATAAATTTTCACTCTATCACTTAATTCCAAATGTTCAATTTGCTTTTCAATCTTAATTCTATCTAAACCATCACCGAACAGTACGTAATGCATCTTTTGCTTAGTATTTGTAGTAATACTCTCAATTTCTTTAAAAAGAATTGGATACATATCTGTTCTCCGATCTTGTATATTTAACCGTCCTATTTGACCAATCACAATATCATCCTCAGCGATTTTTAAATTCTCTTAACTTATTTCTATTAGCATCATGATTTTCCCTTGAAATTCTGTGTACCCCCAAGGGGACATACTTCACAGAAATTTTTGGATAAAGTTCTTTGAAGATTGCCAAATCTTCCTTCTAATTTCAAAGATAACGCCGTCTCTAAATTTCCAGGATTCTTTGAAGAGCGTAAATGTGGATTTTTTTAAACTTTTCGTGTCGGAATGTACCGTTTCATATATTTTAAGCCCCCAGTTGTACCACCTATTTAAGAGCCAAATAATGTTTCCTCCGACAATCGCAATCGGCATATGGACATGAACAATATTAAAGAAGCCAATTTTATTCTTATTTTTTAATATCCAAATAATGAACTAGAAACCATTTATAAGCTTTTTCAATAGTACCTACAAAGGTTGAATTCGGCTGCGTGTCAGCATTATAATTCAAAGCGTAAGAAACATTAATCCTTTTATCAATTAATTCCAGTATGCCAATATTTTGGATAGGACTGTCTTCTACAACTAACAATCCTACGAAATTCCCATTTGAGAAGCAAAATTGACTAAGTCAATAACCACACTCTTGCTCCCCCTCCTTTACCCAGTGTTGGTATGATATGCAAGATTTTAAGTTTTTTTTGATTCATTTGTAAAAAACGTATTGTAACAAAGCCTGTTGTCACGAAATAGATTAAATAATTGATAAAGTATGCAATGGAGGCGCCTTTCAAAGAAAATACATTTACCAAATAGTAGCACAGAATTATGTTGATTACACTTGAGAATAATTCTAAAAATAGATAAGATTTTATTTGTTTTTTTGCTATCAAAACAAAAGCTGCAATCCAACTTGCTAACTTCATAATATCCCCCAACAACTGCCAACTAAACAAGTACTGTATTTCAATAAATGCTTTTGAAAAAAGCAACTCAATTATAAAGATACGGAACACGTAAATTGTAAACGCCACCAATGCCATTAAAGGCATTATGATTTTGTAGGTAGCAGTTATTTCCTGCTTCAAAAGTTTAATGTCTGTTATTTCTGAAAGCCTTGGGAGATAATATACTCCAATAGTACTGTAAAAAAGAGCAAATACGCAAGAGAAATTCTATTAATTGATTCCCAAAGCCCTGCATTTTCAATAGAGAGTTGTGTTGTGATATTATTCTGAATAATTATTTGTGACACAGGTATAATTACGGCGGGCAGAAGGGTGACTAAAGAGTAACTGAATAACGAGGTTAAAAACTGCCTATTTATTTTGAACCGAAAATATGATATGTAGTCAAACACCTTTTTTCGCCTATTACAAACAGTGAAATAAAAATACTATTGATTGAAATAAGACTGTTGCCAATAGCGCTCCATATAAACTATAAAAAAATGTAAGACCCACTGATACCAAAAACATACAAATACTGTTTGCAACATTCACAAGACTGTACAGCTTGTAATCTTTGGTCCCATTTATAACGGAGACCAAAAAATTATTTAAGGCTGAAAAGGTGACTGTCAATCCAAAAACAATAAATATTGATTTGTAAATAACGGTGTTAAAAAGTTTTTCAGATAACAACTCACTAAAATTGATTAGAAATATACTTGTTGATAATGAGAAAATCATTGTTAGCTAAAAAGCAGTATTAAGAATAGCTTTTCTATAATCTAAATTATTACTACTCTCTGCGGTGTATTTTACTATTCCCGTATTCAATCCTGCAGATGATATTGTGGTGAATAAAGTAACATAGTTCCATAGCTGCCCCAAAACAGCTATTCCAGACGGATCTGACAAAACTGAGAGTATTTTGAAATAGCAAGAGTTGCAGTCATCCTTACAAGAGTCGCAATACTCGTCCACGAAGCTACTCTAAGTAGTTTATTATTAATCAGAGAACTAAATAATTTATTATTTACCATAAAAATCTGCTATAACAGATGTAATATATTTTACTTGTTCTTTTTTTAAGCCTGGATACAGAGGTAGGCTAATGCATGTTTTTGATAGCCCATCTGCAATCGGAAAATCACCTTTGTGATAGTTAAGATGATTATACGCCTCTTTATAAGTAAGGAGGAATGTGATAATGAATGAGTGTTTGAACTCCTTCCTCTTTCAAAAAAGTCTGTAATTTATCTCTTTCTTTAACTTTAATTACGAATAAATGATAAACATGTGTTCCATCTTCCACAATTTGTGGGAGCTTAACCTCTATAATGTTCTCTTAAAATATCTGAAATACCATGAAGCTATTTCTTGTCTTTCTGATGTCCACTTGCCTATATATTTTAAGCAAATGGATAAAAAACCAGCTTGAAATTCATCAATACGGTTGTTGTAACCAATTAACTCGTTGTAGTATCGTGTCTGAGAACCATAATTTCTCAACATCCTTATTTTTTTCAGCAAGAATTTGATTATTGGTAGTCAACGCTCCTGCCTCCCCAAGAGCTCCAATATTTTTAGAAGGATAAAAACTTGTGGCATTTATATCTCCAAAACTACCTGTTAATTGTCCTTTGGGCCAAAATTCCATCTGCTTGAGCATTGTCCTCCACTATAAATAGATTATATTTTATTGCAATGGCTATAATTTTGTCCATTTCGCAAGGCTGCCCATACAAATGAACTGGAATGATTACCTTAGTGCGATTAGTAAATTGCTCTTTCAATTAAATTAGGGCTTATATTGTACGTATCTCTCATCGGGTTCAACAAAAATAGGTGTTGCCCTAGAGGTATGTAACTGCCAAATGCAGTAGCAATGTATGTATTCGAGGGAATTATTACTTCATCTCCCTGAGAAACTCCTAACGATTTCTAATGCTAAATGTATAGCATCTAACCCATTACTAACTCCCACTCGCAAAGTCAGTTTGATTGTAATAGGCGTAATCAACTTCAAATTGTTTCGTAAATTTTTCCGAGTACATAATACTCACTATCAAAAAAATCTTCAAACAGCTTTATTGACTATTCATTCTTCAAATCTATATTTCGACTTGAAAATGAAAGAAAAGAAATATTCATATTTTTTTTAGCCCATTTAAGCACTCAACGAATTTATAACCATTTTCGGAATACCATGTATTTTCATCAAATTGAACAAGCCTATTCGCATTTTTTCGTCAACCCATCCTTTTACGGTAGCTGGACTTCCATAAACTAATGCGTAATCTGGAACATCTTTTGTAACAATAGTTCCAGCACCTATCATAGAAAATTTACCAATTCTAACACCTTTCAGTATGGTACAGTTTGCTCCAATTGAGGCGTATTCATGTACAGTTGTTTTCTACCTCTGAATGGTTAATATATTGTTGAGATCTCGGAAACTTATTATTTATAAACGTTACGTTGGAACCTATGAAAGCATTGTCCCCAATTCTCTATCCCATCCCAAAGAAATACTCCACTTTTGATTGTTACGTTATTTCCCACAACAACATCGTTCTCAATAAAAGTATGACAGTTTATATTGCAATTCTCTCCTATTACGGCCTTTTTAGAATTACAGAGAACTGCCAAATTTGGGTACCCAAGCCTATGTTATCAGACTGAACGTCTGATAAGGGATGCTTATAAATCTCTATTTTTTTAAACTCATCATAATTTCTTACATAACACCACTTTCATCATATTTTTCTGATGCAAAAACTAGACATACTGCCCCAGAAGAAAATTGATTTCTGATGCCTATATATTAGGAGGTATGTGTAATCCAATAAATGGCTGATTCAATTGACTATTCCTTTAATTCTACCATCATCTAGCAGCACTTCAAAGTTGCCGCTCGCTGCAATCAGAAACTGGTGACACTTTGTATGAGAATGCCCACCCCTACTCTCACCACCTGGAATATCATACAAGTAAAATATTCTTTTTACATCAAATGGAATTTCACCTTCCGAGTGTACTGGTGTTATGTTACCAGATCTATTCTTAATTCTTGGTAAGTAAATTACACTACAATCAAATACAGAATTAATATTCATCGGATTTATTTAAAAATTTATCATAATCTCGAACATAGTCATTTTCGTGTTATAATCTTGATCTGCAATTATTAAACACAAGGAATTGGTTGAAAAATTCTCCAAATGTCTCCCCATGTACCTTTGGGTACAAATAGTCCCTTGTACGACCTATTCAGGATACTTTTTTTGTAGCACTACCATCGTCAAGGACTACGTCAAACTTCCCGAAATTGCGACAATCACTTCTTGCAAAGTCTTGTATGAGTGTCCTCCTCGCTCTTCTCCTCCAGGAACATCATATTATCCAATAGCACCTTCTTATTTCAAAAGGAATATGCACGCTCTCCTCTATAAAAGATAAGTTTCCTCTTTCGTCTAAAATTCTAGGAAACTCTATAATCTTACCGATTTCACCCATAAGTAATATGAAAATTTACCATTTTTTTTGAATGCCAATATAAGTACCCAATGAACTATATCCTGAAACATTTGAGTGGTTACCTATTGAGACAACAAATAAAACTTCGTTATATTTATTGATTTTTTCTCTAAGCTAAACGCATATGAATAATTTTTCAATATCAATCTTGAAGGCGATGATGGATAACTGTATATTTTAATTTCCACGAGCTTAAACAGAAATTTTGTTTTGTTATTGATTAAACCTTCAAAGCCAGTATAAATTGAGGTTACCCTATTATCAACTAAACTAACTAAAGAACTCCCAATCACATCTTGATTGTAAGTCCACCCATCTCTGTAAACAATATTATTAAAATATCCATCTTGCCCTCTCAATCTTGCACTTATATTATCGCCTCCCGTTGCTCCTCCCTGGCTTGTTGTACTTAAGTATTCAAATACCAACTTATAAAGTTGGAAACCTTTCTTTTAACGTTCTTAAATGTAAAACTTATTCCATTTAATCCATCCCCAATATTACTCAAATAAGCCAAAGATCCATCTTCATAAATATTTTGCCGATACAACAAAACTTTCGACTTTATCAGTGTTAATTTCAAATCCAAAATCAACAGTTCCCAAATGATTCTCCCGACCTATTTAGATGCATCATTTAACTCCATTTTTAGTAGTATCACTCACTGCTGCTAAACTTCTACCCGTAACTACATTCAAATAATCGTTAAAACTTGAACCAATTTGTCCTTTTATTGAGTAAAGATTATCAGGATCTGGATATATTCAACTCCCCGCCCCACTGCACTTGATGATTAAATCCTCCATAAAACTTAAATTTCCAATCGGGTTTGCCTAATCTGAAATATAATGATTTTTGATGGAGATAAAAGTTTTTTACATCTGTTCTATCATTCTCAAACCAACCGTGGGCAAAACTTCCTTTGAAGGATAAAAAGCCTTTGGTGATGCCCAAGGGTACAAAATCTGGATTTGCATGATTTGTATTTTAGGCATTGGCAGGGCATTGCCTGACCATATATATGAACCTGATGACAATGTACTATCTACTAATCCAAATATCTCTTTTCGTCTTCCTGCATAAATTTCAAATGCTCCGACTTTCGCTTTAATATAAGCTTCAGGTATTAGAAACTGATTTTCTTTACCTACGTTTCCTACAATATTTAATCCATATCCCCAATCAAATTTTGAGAGTTTATATTGGTCTTCTTTGGTAATGGCTTTCTTATAATCTGAACTGATGCTTCCTCTTAACGTAACGATGGGTGATGTCAGAGGTACTGTTCCGTATTGATTTGCTCTGAGCCAAAAGGGGGTACTTCCATCGGTTGAAATATATGTCCCTACTTCTGCGGTATATTTTATTTCTCTTTTTAGTTCCGTGGTTTGTGCCATTAGATAAAAAGAGGTGAAAATAAAATATGTAGTAAGAGTTCTTTTCATTCCAAATGGCACGCAGATGAGACTCGCTGTCCGCCTTGATGCTACGCAACGCAGATTTTAAAAGGATTATTTATAGCTTATAAGAACACTTCACGATCACAATCAAGTTTTAAGCAACGGCAAAACCTTCGTAATTTCTGACATTTTCGGGTATAAATCCTAATACAATATCTGATTTCAAAACTCCTCTTTCAATGAGTTCATCAGCAATTAGAACGTCGGTACTATTCTGCTGAATCCATATTTTCCCTTCCATGATATCGAAGTGAAAAGCTACATTGTAAACAAATTTTTTGTTGTGCCAGCCCACTGAAAGTAATTGATAGTGCTTTCGTTCTTTGTCAATTATAACCTGTCTTTTAACACCTGGAGTTAATTTTTTTTCAATTTCTCCATACTCTTGTAAAACTTCGCACAAGATTTGTTGATATTTCATCGCTTTATCCATTGGAGTATTGTTTCAATTTCTGGTTCAAATATAATCAACTCAATCTTATAACGCTCGGTAGCCTTTTGAATAAAAGGTCTTTGGAAAAAAAATCATTCCAAGCAAAATCTGGTATCGCAAGTAACAAAGTTCTATCAGAATTTTTCTCTTCCAACGATAACCTATAATTCTCATATTGTCCAATTGCTTTGTGAAATTCGGAAACAGGAGACTGTCCAACAAATGATTTTATCTCTACTGCTATTTTCTGATTATCTTTCTCTGCTCCTATTACTCTTTCCGCTCCTAAATCTGCAAATAATTCTACTTCTCCAACAGTTAAATCTAACGGATCATGTGTGATTATCCAACCGTCTTTTTCAAGAGCATGGCGTACTACTTCGTGATACAAATCTTTCCTTGCCATTGATGCTTATTTCTCAAATAATTTCATATCTCCCTCCATCATATCTTTCACCAGTGCTGGTAAGTCGTATTTAGGTTGCCAGCCTAATTTTGTTTTGGATTTGGTTGGGTCTCCAATTAATAACTCTACTTCGGTTGGGCGGAAATATTTTGGGTCAATGGCTACTACTTCTTTACCAATTTCTACTTGATAATTTGAATTATGACAGGCTTTCACTTTGCCTACTTCATCAATGCCTTCTCCCGAAAATTCTACTTCTATTCCTACTTCGGCAAATGCCATTCTTACAAATTCTCTTACTCTGGTGGTTATTCCCGTAGCGATTACGTAGTCTTCTGGAACATCTTGCTGCAAAATCAACCACATCGCTTCTACATAATCCTTGGCGTGTCCCCAATCTCTTTGAGCATCAAGATTTCCTAAATATAGTTTGTCTTGTTTTCCGTAAGCTATTTGGGCGACGGCACGAGTGATTTTACGAGTTACAAAGGTTTCACCACGCAAAGGGGATTCATGATTAAACAAAATTCCGTTCACAGCAAACATACTGTATGCTTCTCTATAATTAACCGTTATCCAATACGCATACATTTTTGCTACTGCATAAGGTGAGCGTGGATAAAATGGCGTGGTTTCAGATTGTGGTACTTCTTGGACTAAACCGTACAATTCAGAAGTTGAGGCTTGGTATATTTTAGTTTTTTTGGTCAAACCCAATAACCTAACTGCTTCCAAAATTCTTAATGTTCCGATGCCATCAACTTGGGCGGTATATTCTGGTTCATCGAAGGAAACCTTCACGTGAGACATTGCCCCAAGGTTATAAATTTCATCGGGCTGAACTTCTTGAATAATTCTGATAATATTGGTTGAATCACTTAAATCCCCGTAATGAAGAATAAATTTAACATCTTCTTCGTGTAAGTCCTCGTAAAGATGGTCGATTCTTTGCGTGTTGATTAATGAACTTCTCCGTTTGATGCCGTGAACCTCATAACCTTTTGAGAGTAATAGTTCGGATAAATAAGCACCATCTTGACCAGTTACACCCGTAATTAATGCTTTTTTCTTCATTTAATTTATAAAATCCTCTCGAAATAAAACTGAATGTGATTTTTGAGATTGTAATATTAAAAAATAGTAATAAACCTATATTCAATCTTTGGTTTTGAAACCGAAATACCTGCTTGCAAAAGTAATGAAGAATTTGAACTAAGAAAAGTATTTTTTTTAACGAAATTGATTTTAAATTTATAAAACACTGTGAATCAACTATATAGTTAATCAAATAAATACCAGTAGTTTATTAAACGGTTAGTATTTACAACCTCGCATCAACGGTTTCTTTACTCCACATTGATTTTATATCGAACACTACGGCATTATCATTTTTGAAATTTTCCAAGTTTAAAGTTCTGTATTCATCGTGTGAAACTGCTAACAGAATACCATCGTATTTATCTGACAATTCGGACGTTATCGTGATTCCGTATTCTTCTTTTACTTCGTGCGTATCTGCGTAAGGGTCATGGACGGTTACGGTTACGCCGAATTCTTTTAACTCATTATATACATCCATAACTCTACTATTACGAATATCGGGGCAGTTTTCTTTAAAGGTAATTCCTAAAATTAAAACGTTGCTTCCTGCAATTTTATGCCCGTTTTTAATCAGTAATTTGATAAGTTTATTGGCAACAAAAATTCCCATGTTGTCGTTTACCCTTCTACCTGATAGGATCACTTGGGGATAATATCCCAAACTTTCTGATTTATGCAAAAGATAATAAGGATCAACACCTATGCAATGTCCGCCCACGAGTCCAGGTTTGAATTGCAAAAAATTCCATTTTGTTCCTGCCGCCTCCAAAACTTCGGAGGTATCAATGCCCATTTTGTCAAAAATTAGAGCTAATTCGTTCACAAACGAGATATTTACGTCTCTTTGGGCATTTTCAATGGCTTTGCTGGCTTCAGCAACTTTCATGGAAGTGGCTTTGTATGTTCCTGCTGTGATAATGGAACCGTATAAACTATTGACAAAATCAGCAATTTCGGGCGTTGAGCCAGAAGTTACTTTTTTGATTTTTGTCAAAGTGTTTATTTTATCTCCTGGATTAATTCTTTCTGGTGAATAACCACAAAAGAAATCTTCATTGAATTTTAATCCACTTTCTCTTTCCAAAACAGGAACACAGTCTTCCTCCGTACAACCTGGATAAACGGTTGATTCATAAATAACTACATCATTTTTTTTAAGGATTTTACCGATAGTTCGACTGGCTGAAAGAAGGGGGGTCAAATCTGGTTTTTTGTAATTATCAATTGGAGTGGGAACAGTAACTATGAAAACATTACAATTTTTCAAATCTTCAAGGTTAGTAGAAAAAATCAAATTTGGCGAGGTTTTTAGTTCATTTGACTCAACTTCCTGCGTACGGTCATAACCATTGCCTAATTCTTCAACCCTTTTCTTATTAATATCGAAACCAAGAACTGGATATTTCTTTCCAAATTCTACGGCGAGCGGTAAGCCAACATATCCAAGACCAATAACTGCAATTTTTGTATTTGTAAACATACTTGGTGTTATTTTATAAGATTAATTTCGCAAATATACACAGACTTTGCAATTCGTTCATTATTTAGCCAAAGTTAATCCCACTTAAATTGCAGGTAAATCCCGCCTAAATTGCAGGTAAATCCCACTCTCTCTCCCAGTCTGTCTGTGGCTGAGTACACTGTTTAATTAATTATTTGGATTGGAGAACTTCCCGAAAGTAGAAGGAACTTTCGGGAAGTAGCCGAGAGATTCACTTCCCGAAAGTTTTTTTCTATCCACAATGGATATTGTTTCGGGAAGTTGAAAAACTTAATAAACAATACACTGAGTGTAGAGAACTATTTACCCGACTTCGCTAAATCAACCAAACATTTTGCCATGTTCAGCATGATACTTTTACGGTTGTATTGCTGAATAAAATCCGTTCTACTGGTTTGGACTATTTCGTGATTTTCAAGAATTTTTATTAAACTTTCTACATTATTAGGTTCAAATACGATGGCGTTTTCTATGTTATTTTGGATAAAATCTTTGGCATATCCGCTTACTCCTGCAATGATGGTTCTGTTGGTTGCTCCGTACTCAAAAATCTTGGAGGGTAAGACCTTTTCAAAGGCTTTATACTCGTTCAAATGAAGGAACAAATAATCACTCTCTTGGTAGTATTTTATCAAGTCTTCTTGATTGATTGGATTGATTAAATTTACGTTATCTATTTGTAAATCAAGGAGTTTTTGGGCTAATTTCTTTTTTGTTCCACCATCTCCAATGATGTTAAAAGTGTATTTCCCTGCTAAGGCTTTGGCGGCTTGGGGAATGATTTTTTCTAAACCTTGACCTTCACCAATATTACCTGCGTAGGTGATGATTTTGGGACTATTCGTAGCAATTCTTTCGTAATTTTTACCTAAAAAAACATCATCAATTCCGTTGGTGAAGAAAGTGGTTTTTCCTTTGAAATAATCAAATGTATTTTTGAAACCTTCGGAGACAAAATTGATGTGCGTGGCGGATTTTATGGTGTTTTTTTCTATTCTTTTTAGAAATGGTAAGAGTAAATATTTTGCTATTTTGCTGGTATCTCGGATGCTTTCGGTAAAAATATCTCGGATGTCTAAAAAAAGAGGAATCTGTTTTTGATGGGCAATTTTTGCTCCCAAACGTGCCGTAAAAAGGCGAGCAGAAGAAGCATAAATTAAGTCATAGTCCTGATTTTCAACGAGTTTTCTCACTCCTTTTGAGAATGCTCCAAAAACGAAAAACTGCTCAAATTTTCCATTATCATGAGCGGGAACGGGGATTCTATGAATGGTTACATTTCCTTGTTTTTCGTATTCAGAAGCAGGATTCATGCGGCTTCTATAACGATTTGGCATCGTGGTGATGACTTCGATGCTGTCTTCGGATTCGATAACTTGTTGCAAATATTTCACTAAAGCGGTGCTTCGGAATGAACCTGCACAAAAATCAGGTTGATAATTGAATGATAGAATGAGAATTTTCAAGCGGACGGGCGGATATTGATTGTTGTGGTTAAATGCTTTTCAAAAATCAAAGTTAGCATTTTTGAGCGTGTTCTTTTGTTAAATTCTTCACTAAAATAATATTCACTCAGTTGAATTTCTAAAACGTTCTCAAAATTAATTTTTCCAAAGTTTGTCTCAACAACATTTCCAGTAACGTTTATTTCTACATTTGGGTGAAAGTGAAGATAGGCTTTTTGCAAATATTGGGTTGCTCCAAAAATTTCATCCTGAATTGTAATCGCCTGATTTTTAATACTATAACTTCTTTGATGAATAATTCCTATCCGTTTATAACCATCGTGTGAAGCTGTAATTTCATACTCATTTTCTGACAAAATCTTCGCTTTTGCCCTTCTCCCAACTCTAAAACTTGACCAAATTTCTGATTGCTCAAAATTCCCAATCTGAACGGTGTTGTGGGCAGAGATTGAACGTTCTTTTTGGCGGATTTCATTATTTTCATAAGTCGAAGTTCCCGTATCGACAATGAAAGGTTTTCCGTGAACATATAACACAAAACTGAGCGTATCGCAATGAGCGTGGGCGGGCTGATAATCTGGGGCAGTATTTCCTACGTCTATCAATAATTCATAGTTCGCATTTTCAAATTTTCGATAACCACTTTCTGATAAAATACTTTTTTGTGGCTTCATATTCAATTGATTAGCATAATTGAAAAGCTGTTTTGTCGTTGTTGTAATGTTTTTAGCAGCATCGTTTACCAATGGAATATCACCATTTTTGAAAGTTATATTTTGGAGGAAATTAAGCATTTTTTTAGTGTAAAAAGTCAAGATTTGCTCAAAACTAACTCCTCTATTTTCTATAAAGGCTGCTAAATTATTCGTTTGTTTGAAGTCCCTCTCCACGGGAGAGGAATTTAGGCGACCGACGCTTCGGGTGAGGTTACATCTGACCAAATTCAAACAATCCAACAACCGAAAAAGAATTATTTGATGGTACATCGGCGAGCGTTCAAAATGCCCACCATCGGCTAATATTTGTTCGGGTAATTCCTTTTGAAAAATTTTGTTAGCTACCTTTAAAAGCTCTTGATTTCTAAAATAATATCCTCCAAATAACAGCGAAAAAGCATTTTCCAGTAGATGATTTGCCATTACATGATATTCTAAATTATCAACAAGTCGGATATATTGAGCCATCAGAAATCCATCTATTTCAATATCTTGAATTTGATACTTACTCAAAAATTTTATCCAATTAATGCCTCTCAACGATATTGGATATGATTCAAATCCCGTTTTGAGGTTTTGCCCTTCACGTATGTATGCTTGAATGAGAGCAAGCCCCTCCCCTTTTGTGATGTTTTCTTGGTTCAGGAAATCGAAATAATTGAGGTTATACGCCCATAATTTTCCAAACGTTTTTTCATCATTCCAATTGATTTTATTGTCTGAAAATATTTGGGACTGATTGAGAAATTGAAAACGATTTTGTTCTGAAAAATAGCTTTGATTGCTTGGAATGGACGGTTTTAGGGTAATTGAATGGCTTTCGACTGAAACAAATTGGGAGTATGTAAAACCTGTAATTTTTCTAAATCCTGCCCTGATTTTGTAGAAAATTTGGTAGTAGATTTGGGTGGGACGTAGGTGGATTATTGTGTGAAAATATAGGAGAGCAGTTTTCATGGTTTTTGTATTAAGACTAATCGTTTAGTTAAAGCAATATTGAACATCCAAATTTGCTATAACCTCATTTTTTAAAGAGTTATAGCAAAATTGAAGACTCAAAGTTGCTATAACTACGTAAGTCCCGTGCGTGGTACGTTAGAAGAAAATATAACTTACCCAAATGGCAGTAATCACACTCACCAAATCAGCGGTTAGCCCTGCCCAGAGTGTGTAGCGAGTTTGTCTAATCCCGACTGACCCAAAATAAAGAGCCAAAACATAAAAGATAGTATCTGATGATCCTTGAAAAACACAAGCAAGCCGTCCAGCGAAAGAGTCCGCTCCGAAGGTTTCCATCGTGCTAATCATCATCGCCCGTGAGCCTCCACCACTGAGGGGATGCATGAGGGCGGTGGGGAGTGCATCCACCCAAGCGGTGTCAAATCCTAATAAAACTACTCCATAACGAATTGCTCCCGTGATTAAATCTAATGTCCCTGCGTTGCGTAAACAACTGATTGCGACCAACATAGCGACTAAGTAGGGAATAATTTTTACCGAAGTTTCAAAACCTCCCTTTGCTCCTTCGATGAAGGCATCAAAAATATCTACTTTCTTCCAGACTGCTCCCAAGATGAATGCCAAAACAAATCCGTAGAGGATTATATTGCTAATAATCTTGGATTGAGATGTTACCTCCTCTTGTGGTAAATTAGAAAAATACCATAAAACAAAACCAATAAATGCTGTGATTCCACCCAGCCACGAGAGAATAACTTTATCGAAAAGGTTGATTTTTTGTTTAATAGCCACGAAAACAAGTCCCGTTAAAGTGGCAAAATAAGTAGCAATTAAACAGGGAATAAAGATATCGGAAGGGTCTGTGGCTTTATAAATCGAACGTTGTGCCATGATACTCAACGGAATCAGTACTGGACCTGCCGAATGCAAAACTAAAAACATAATTTGGGCATTGGAAGCCACGTCTTTTTGAGGATTTAATTCCTGCAAAGACTGCATAGCTTTGAGTCCGAAAGGCGTTGCGGCATTGTCTAAACCCAACATATTGGCGGAAAAATTCATAATCATTTGTCCGCTGGCGGGGTGATTGGCGGGTACTTCGGGGAATAATCGGTTGAAAAATGGTCCGACTATTCGAGCTAAAAATCCGATTGCTCCTGCTTTTTCACCGATACTTAAAAGTCCCATGAAAAAGGTCATTACTCCCGCCAAAGGCAAAGCAATTTTCATTACGGCAACTTCGGCAGAATCGAACATTCCATCCACAATTACTTTAAAAATTTCCGTTTTTTGTTCTACTGGAATGGCTGGATTCAACCATTTAATAATAGCGGTTATAAAAGCTGCCACAAAAAATAACACCCACATTGCCGAGAGGGGAGTTTGTTTTTTGAGGGTTATGAAGTTTAGGAATTTTTGGGAGAAGTTTTTCATCTATAATATTGTGATTAGTCGATTTTTCTGAATTACTGACTAAATTTATGCCATTATTTCTTACCGTAAAGCCTAAATTATGAAAAAAACATTCTTTGCTTCAATTTTAACCATTCTTTTATTTCTTCACTTTCCACAAAAATCAAAAATACCAAAATTTTCAAAGCAATCCGAACTTTGCGAATACGAGCAAAAAATGCGTCAGCAAGGTTTGGTGAATATTCAAGAAATTAACCCTTCTATTTTGGTAAATTTAAAATATTCTACGACTGATAATTTCGTAGGAAAAGACGTTTATGGATGTATTACGGAATGTTTTATACAAAAACGTCCTGCCGAAATGCTTTCAAAGGCGAGTGATTTATTGCAACAAAAACACCACAATTATCGCTTGTTGGTATATGACGGTGGCAGACCTTTGAGCATCCAAAAAATCCTTTGGAATTCACTCACGCAATATTCACCCCGACAAAGAGCAACGTATGTGGCAAATCCTGCCGAAGGTTCAATTCATAATTACGGAAGTGCTGTGGATTTAACCATTGCCACAGCAGATGGTACGCCCTTGGACATGGGAACGAAATATGATTATTTTGGCGAATTAGCTTACCCCAAGAAAGAGTCTTACTTCTTGAAAATCAAGCAATTAAATCGTCAGCAAGTAGCTAATCGTCAGTTACTTAGAAGTGTGATGCGTTCAGCGGGATATATGCCAATTGATTATGAATGGTGGCATTTTAATGCAATGTCGAGAAGTAGAGCAAAAGCGAGTTATAGAATAATTCAGTGAGTTTTGAGCAGTGAGCAGTGAGCAGTGAGCAGTGAGCAGTGAGCAGTGAGCAGTGAGCAGTGAGCAGTGAGCAGTGAGCAGTGAGCAGTAAAAAGTTGATTTCGACATTCTAAGTTCCTTATTATCAATTTTATTGTCCGTTTTATTCAAAAGTGTTCGTTTTCGGACACTTTTTTATTGATAGACTAAATCCAAGTGATTGATTTTCAATAGCTTAATTCTATTGGCTTACTATTTGATTTTGGTAATAAATGATTTATGAGGTATCGAATAGTGAATTAAGGAAGGGTAATATTTTCCCATGCAACCGTTTTCCGTTCGCCCTTGACCGTTCACCGTTGAACTTTCCATTTATCCTTAACAGAAAACCGTTTATCCCAAACTTTTTTCAATCAAAAATTATCATTCGTAACATTGAACTATCAAATGAATCCTCCATGACTTTATAACTCACCCAAAGCGATGAAAATGGTTTATCTTTGAATAAACTAAAAAGTCGTACAAATGGGGAATCAACAACAAGAGGTAAAAGTACCTCAAATTGAATTTGAACAGATTGTTTTGCGAGGATGCGGGATAGATGTTCACTCAAAAAATATCGTTGCCACCATAGATGGTCAAGGATTGCCACGAGAAACGAGAACGTTTGACAGTTTCACGGGTGATTTGCGAGAGTTATCCTCTTGGTTACGGAGCCACGAGATTACTCACGTAGCGATGGAAAGCACAGGAGTTTATTGGAAACCAGTTTTCAATATTTTAGGTGAAGACTTTACGGTATTACTTGTTAATGCGAGGCACTTAAAGAACGTGCCAGGTCGAAAGACCGATAAAAAGGATAGCGAATGGATTTGTAAATTATTACTCAGTGGCTTATTGAATAAGAGTTATGTGCCACCCGAGACGGTTCGAGAGCTTCGAGATTTGAATCGTTATGCGATTAAATTGACTCAACAACATTCGGCAGAAATTAATCGCATTCAGAAGATTTTGGAAGATGCTAATATTAAATTGAGCGAGGTGGTTTCGGATGTTGAAGGTAAAAAGGCTCGAAAAATGATACAAGGACTAATTCTTGGAGAACAATCGGTTGAAGACATTGTCTCAGAAAACTATCATAAGAAACTCAAAGCCAGCAAAGAAACCTTAATAAAAGCCTTGACAGGCAGAGTAACCCCACATCACAAATTCATGCTGACCAATATTTATGCTCACATGGATTATTTGGAAAAACAAATTGAGGTTATCAATGTGGAAATGGACAGGCTCTTGACAGATTCTTTTGATGCCATAAACTTGTTAGCGACCATTCCAGGGGTTGGACTTGCCAGTGCCAAGAAGATTATTGCAGAGTTAGGAACCGATATGAGTCACTTCCCAAGCGAAAAACATTTATCCAAATGGGCAGGGATGGCACCAGGTAATAATGAGTCGGGCGGTAAAAAAAAAGTTCAACAACCACTCATGGCAACAAATATCTAAAATCCACTTTGGTAGAATGTGCATGGGCGGCAAGTCATACTAAAAATACCTATTTGAGTAGTAAATACAAAACATTGGTCGTAAGAATGGGGGCAAAAAAAGCACTTATCGCTGTGGGACATAAGATCCTGTGTGCTGTTTATTTCATCCTCAAAGACCAAGTAGAGTATCGTGAACTTGGAGGTAATTGGCAAGAAGAGGAAAGGAAACAAAAGCGAATTAAAAGCCTTAAAAAGCAATTGATGGAGTTAGGAGAATCCGTCTGAAAATATTAAAAGCCGATTTTTACTGGTGATTCAATCCCGCAAATGAAACTGGCGATAGCAGCAAAGCACCCAAAGTTGTTTCCAAGAGAACGCAGATGAAATTTTAAACTTACTGCTGCTAAATTCTTATCGAAAATAGTACAAAGGCTAAAATATTAGCCCATAAATACTTTTGTGCCAATGGTGAATAGACCATTCAAATAATCTATCCAAAACACACAAATACCTAATAATCAAACATTTAACTTATTTTCAGATGAAAAACGCCATGAATTTATCACGTTTATTTACGCTATCTCTAATCTGCTTAACTTTCGTTTCGAAAGCTCAAAATGCTATTCAAGCCAGCGGTTCTGAGTCAAAAATGAGTTTGCAGGAGGCTGTAAATATTGCCCAGAAAAATAATATTTCCGTAAAACAAAGTGAAAATCAAGTATTGTTGAATGGTTTACAATTAAGCCAATCAAAGTTTAATCAACTGCCCAATGCTTCGGGGAATATTAATCAAGGATTTAATTTTGGACGTACACTCGACCCATTTACCAACACTTTTACGGATAGAAATATTAATTTTAATTCGTTGAATCTTAATGCTGGGGCAATGATTTATAATGGTTATCAATTAAAAAACACCATTGCTCAAAATGACATTCTCTTGAAAGCTACGCAATTAGATTTGCAAGCGATGAAAGAAAGTATTTCCTTGCAAGTGGTTTTGGCATATTTAAATATCATGAATGCCGAAGACCAATTGAGCATTTCCCAAACTCAAACGGGTATTACTCGTTTACAAATTGACCGAACCGATAAATTGGTAAAAGCGGGTTCGCTACCCCAATCAAGTTTGTTCGATTTGAAGGCTCAATTAGCCAATGAAGAAACCAATGTAATCAACGCCCAAAGTACCTTGGATTTGGCAAAGTTGTCTTTATTGCAGTTACTAAATGATAAAAATCTAACGGATGTGAAGGTGGATAGAATATCAGTGCCCACGCCTTCGACGAATGGATATGATGCAAGCATTGCCAAGATTTATGAAATTGCCGAAGTAAGCCAGCCAACCGTAAAAGCAGCAGATTTGAGAATAAAGGGGGCAGATAAAGGTATTGAAATTGCGAGGGCTGGCTTTTTACCCACCATCACTGCCAATGTGACTGCTGGAGCAAATCAATCTAATGCACAGAAAGAATTTAATTTTACCTCTGTAACTTCTGAACGAAATTTGGGGACAGTTTTGTTTAACGGTCAGCAAATCCCACTAATTGTTACTTCTACCAATGATATTCCCTCAGCTGGAAATACTGTCGGATATTTCACACAATTAGGCAATACCTTTAATTATGGTTTTGGTATCAATGCTGCCATTCCAATTTTTAGTAGATTTGCTAATAAAACTAATGTCAGTAGAGCAAAAATCCAGAAAGACAATGCTTTCTTGAATGCTCAACAAGCACGTTTGACGCTTCGCCAAAATATCGAACAGGCTTACACTAATTTAACAAATGCCGCTAAGAGGTATGACTCTTTCGTGATTCAAGTTGCTGCTTTGGAAGAGTCTTTCAGAGCTGCCGAAAGCCGTTTCAACGCTGGGGCGATAGATTTTGTGGCGTATAGCTTACAAAAAACGAATCTCGACAAAGCCCGTGCAAACCTTGTACAGGCTAAATATGACTTTATTTTCAGAACAAAAATTTTAGACTTTTATCAAAATAAACCGCTCACGTTTTAGTATTGAGTGAATGATAGAATGAGTTAATATCTACAATGCGTAATTAGTCCTCATATTTCAATATTCACTCATTCACTCAGATTACGCATCCCGTTCATCATTCACTCATTAAAAAAATTATGGCAAAGAAATCTTCAAATAAAATCTGGTATATCTTGGGCGGGGTCGTGGTGGCTTTGGGCGTTGGTTTAGGTGTGGCAAAACAGCAAGGACTCATCGGTAAAGAACCTTCTACGGAAGTTGAGTTTACGAAAGTAAAAAAAACAGATATTATCGAGCGTGTTTCGGCTTCGGGTAAAATTCAACCAGAAATTGAAGTAAAACTTTCGCCCGATGTATCGGGTGAAATTGTGGGTCTGTACGTAAATGAGGGAGATTCTGTGAGGGCAGGACAACTTTTACTAAAAATTCGTCCCGATAATTATGAGTCACTTCTCTCACGGGCAGATGCACAGGTGAATTCATCGAAAGCCTCCGTTGAACAGTCAAAAGCAGTTCAGGCTCAGGCAGAATCACGTTTGCTGAAAGCCAAAATTGATTATGACCGTAACAAGAAATTGCACGATGACAAAGTGATTTCGGATGCTGATTTTGATCAATTTAATTCTCAGTATTTAGTAGCAAAACAAGACGTTGAATCAGCAAAAGCTAACGTTTTAGCTTCGGAATATAATGTTAAATCGACACAGGCGGCTTTGAAAGAGGCTCGTACTAATTTAACAAAAACTACGATTTATGCCCCACAAAGTGGTACCATTTCTAAGTTGAATGTTGAACTCGGCGAGCGTGTGGTGGGAACATCACAAATGGCTGGTACTGAATTACTTAGAATTGCTAATTTGAATAAGATGGAGGTTCGGGTAAACGTGAATGAGAACGATATTACTCGGGTTTCGATGAACGATACTGTTGTTATTGATGTGGATTCATACAGTTCGACGGGACGAAAATTCAAAGGACTGGTTTATGAAATTGCCAGTTCTGCCAATGGTCTGGGAAGTACTGCCGCCGCTGCCGCAGTTTCTACGGATGCTGTAACGGAATTTGAGGTAAAGATTAGAATTTTACGTTCATCTTATTCCGATTTAATTGTGGGCAAACGTTCATATCCCTTAAAACCAGGTATGACGGCATCAGTAGAAATTGTTACCAACCGTAAGAACGGAATTTTATCGGTACCACTCGCTTCCGTAACCACCCGTGACCCTTCGATGAAAGCAGAAGAAGAGAAAAAAGAAGGTGAAGATAATAACAATTCTGAACCAGAAAGAGTTATTAAAAAAGATAAAATCAAAGAAGTTGTTTTTGTGATGGGCAAAGACAATAAAGCAAAACTGAGAGAAGTAAAGACGGGGATTTCAGACTTTGAAAACATTGAGATTTTATCAGGTTTAGTAGATGGTGAGCAAATCATTTCAGGACCATATTTAACGGTATCAAAGAAATTAAAAGAGGGAGATTTAGTAGCAAAAAAGAAGGAAGAAGAGAAGAAGAAGTAATTTCCCAGAGAATAGATTTTAGAGTACAGAGATTAGTGAATTTCACTAATTTTCCCGAGACAATAAATTAGTTTGGTTTAGGGTTTATAAAAAAGCCGTCTCAGAATGTCTGGGGACGGCTTTTTTGTGGGGATTCTGATAACTCCCCCGCAAACCCCTCCACTTCATCAGGCGATAAAACTATTTTTTTATTCCCCAAAATTCTTAATAAAACCAATTTATCCCTGCGGGTAACGTACCAAGTCATATCACCGATTGAACTATGAGAAAATGTACCAAAATAACCCCAAGCACCTCCTACACCGTTTGTTCTAAACGTATTTTCAGAGAAATTTTTATCCAATAATTCAACACTTTCAATATCTTTTCGGCTAATTTTTACATCTTTCCAAAGTCGATAAATGATGACTTCTTGGTCGGTAATAGAGTAAGAAATGGGTCTGAAAATGAACAGCCCTAAGTACATAAAAAGTAAAAATAAAGTGATTCCGAGTGTTTCACTTTCTGTTACATAAGTGGAATCTAAAAAATAGGGGAATGCCATAATCAATGTAAAAAGAGCGGTTAAACTGATGGTAATTGTTTTCGCCAATTTGTCTAATGATGCGATGAATTTCATGAGGTGAAAATTTAAGTTTATCAACAAATGTACACAAAAAAGGCTTCCTTGAAAACCAAAGAAGCCCTAAAACTATCGTTAAAACAGCTCACATTTTACAGTGAACCGTATTTTATCCCACTAATTCTTTCAAATCGGCATCATTCAACTGCTTACGTTCATCTGCCATCAAAAGGAAACGAGTGTAAAGTTTATCCAATTCAGGTTTCTCAAAATCAAACCCAATCAACTGCAAACGGTGACGAAGAGCAGCCCGTCCCGACCTTGAAGTTAAAACAATTGCCGATGAGGGTACACCCACATCTTCGGGTTTCATAATTTCGTAAGTTTCTGAATGTTTCAAGAAACCGTCTTGATGAATACCTGACGAGTGTGCAAAGGCATTTGCTCCCACAATTGCCTTGTTAGCTTGCACGGGCATTCCCATCATATTCGAGACCATCGTTGAGAATGGATATAACATTTGGGCATTGATATCGGTATGAAAACCTAAATCCTTATGAATATTCAAAATCATCGCTACTTCTTCCAACGAGGTATTTCCAGCCCTCTCCCCTATTCCATTGATGGTTACTTCAACCTGCCTTGCACCAGCCTGAATCCCTGCGATGGTATTGGCAGTGGCAAGTCCCAAATCGTTATGATTGTGCATAGAAATAACCGCTTTGTGAATATTCGGCACATTTTCATACAAATAATTGATACGCTGAAACATTTGATGGGGCAATAAATACCCCGTTGTATCAGGCAAATTTACCACCGTTGCACCCGCTTTTATCACGGCTTCAATCAGTTTGGCTAAATATTCTAAATCGGCTCTTCCAGCATCTTCGGCAAAAAACTCTACGTCTTCCACAAACGATTTGGCATATTTCACCGCCCAAACGCCTCGCTCCAGCATTTCTTCCCGAGTAGAATTAAACTTATGTACAATATGCGAATCAGATGCACCCAAGCCCGTGTGGATTCTTGGATATTTGGCGTGTTTCAAAGCAGCGACTGCCGCATCAATATCTTCTTTTTTGGCACGAGTCAAACCGCAAACCGTAGCGTTTTTTACCAGTTTTGAAATAGCTTCAACCGAACGAAAATCACCAGGTGAAGAGATGGGGAAACCTGCCTCAATAATATCAACGCCCAACAATTCGAGCTGCTCGGCAACCTGCAATTTTTCTTCGGTATTCAACTGGCAACCAGGCACTTGTTCACCGTCACGGAGGGTAGTATCAAAAATCTGAATCTTTTGGCTCATGTGTTATTTTGTTTTTTTCTAAGTCAAAAATACAAGGCAAGTTCAGAAAAAACAAATTTCAATTTTGAGTCGTGTAGAATTAAAATCTAATTATTACTCATTTTCACCAAATATTAAGACTATTAATCTTTTATTATTAAATATCACAGAATTAAATTCTATCAAAATTAAAATTAGGCTACGAATATTTTATTGAAATTATTTTCAATAAATAGTATAATTTTAATACACCGCCATTACCTCATCAATCTCATTTGCCCAAGCGTTAATACCACCTTTTAAATTTTGAAGGTTAGTAAATCCATGATTTTGAGATAAATATTCAATCACACTCGCCGACCGCATTCCGTGATGACAATACACCACAACGGGTTTATCTTTCGGAATATGTTTGATATTGGTGGGAATGTTTGACATTGGTATCAGTAATGAATTTTGCAATTTACAAATATCATATTCAAAAGGATTTCGCACATCTAAAAGCAATATATCTTCTTGATTATCAATTATTTGCTTCAATTCTGAAACCGTAATTTCGGGTTTAAACTCTTGATTTTTTTCCATTTTTTGTTTTTTTTCACCATCTGGAAAAATCATTTCTTCGGCATCTTTTCGTCTTTTTACTCTGATTTTCTGAGAAGTATTTTCCAATAAATCCACCATCAATAATTGTCCACTCAACACCGTACCAATGCCCGTAATCATCTTAATTGTTTCATTGGCTTGGTACATTCCCAGCATTCCTGGCAATATGCCCAACACACCAATTGTAGCACAGTTAGGGATTTCTAATTCAGAAGGTTGTTCGGGGAAAAGACAACGATAAGTAGGTCCTAAAATACCGTTTTTGTCGCTGAAATTAAAGACTGAAACTTGCCCCTCAAACTGATGTATTGCTCCGTAAACAAAAGGTTTTTGGAGCTTTACACAGTAGTCATTAATCAGGTAACGAGCTGTGAAATTATCAGTACAATCAACTACGATGTCATAATTTTTGATAAAACTTTCGGCATTTTCGGGTTTTAAATTTTGCCTAACAGCCTCATATTCAATCATATCGTTCATTTTTGACAAACGACTGGCGGCAGTAGTAGCTTTCGAGTTGCCGATGTCTTCTACTTTATATAAGACCTGTCTTTGCAGGTTGGTCATATCAACCACGTCTGCATCCAAAATCCCGATTTTACCCACTCCCGCTGCTGATAAATATAGTAGCACTGGACAGCCCAAACCGCCCGCACCCACTACCAATACTTTGGCATTTTTGAGTTTCAATTGCCCCTCTTCTCCAATTTGCGGGAGGAGTAAATGTTTTTGATAACGGTTTTTTTCTGATGGGTTTAGCATATAATGTAGCACGGGAATCCGTCCCGTGAATCGGACTGCACTGCACGGGAAGGATTCGGACTGCGTAAGTCCCGTACTACATAAAATTACACAAAAAACCTTCCCAAATGAGTTGGGAAGGTTCTAAATGTTTTATTGCTGTCAAATTCAGGAAAGAATATTACAGGCTTAAAGTTCCTTTGCGAGCCGCTTTCACCAAAGAAGCCTCCAAACCTAATCTATTGATACTACGGATTGCTTTTCCAGATACTTTCAATTGTACCCAAACACCTTCTGATTCTAAGAAGAATTTCTTAGTATGCAAATTTGGAAAGAATTTACGCTTAGTTTTATTGTTAGCGTGTGATACGTTATTTCCTACTTCTGTTTTTCTTCCTGTTAATTGACAAACCTTAGCCATGATTGAAATCTTGTTTTATAATGAAAATCGTCTTCATGACGATAAAATTTACCTTACTGCTGACTCGCTTTTTGAATCGGACTGCAAAATTATGGATTTTTTCCGATTGAAGCAATTTATTCGAGAAATAATTTGGTGTAAAATATTATTTCCAGTTCCTATCAAACTTCGTACTTTTGTAAAAAGCTAATCACATTTGAGGATGTTCAAAAAAATTGCTACTTCGTTACTTTGGCTCACGAGTTTACCCGTGTGTATGTACACGCTCGTTACTTATTTGCTGTCCTATACGCTGGTACTTGACCATTGGTCAGCGGGGTTTATTATGATGTCATTACCTTTTGCGATGTTAGGTTGCTTTTTGATTGCCTTCACATGGCTATTTATTCGCCCTGCCCGTGCCATTTTGCCCATCTTGATTTTAGCTATTGGTTATCCTTTTATTCAACGTACTATCGTTTTTAAGGACCCCGTCAAAGAAGAAAAGTCTTTAACGGTTTTTAGTTATAACGTTTTTGGTTTTTATGGTGATGCCTATGAAGCTAATAAACAGAAAGCTGATAATTTAATGCAGTACGCCATTGATTATGAGGCAGATATAAAATGTTTTCAAGAATTTTACAACTTGAATAATAATGATAACTTCCAAACATTAACCCCCATGAGACGAGAAAATCGGTATTATGTCAGTAGTGATGTCGATAATTTGGGCTTGGTAAGTTTAGCGATTTTTTCGACTTATCCCATCATTCATAGCGAAATAAAAACCTTCGGAAAACATAATGCTAATGGGTATTTGATGGCAGATATTGCTCGGAAAAAAGATACAATCAGAGTGATAAACGTGCAGTTTCAGTCTATGGGAATTCGGGTGAGTAAGGTTGTTAATGAAGTGGAGGATAAAGACTATGAAGAAGCAAAAAAAGAGGGAAGAGGCATTCTATCATCCCTAAAATGGGGTTTTGAGAAACATTCTGACGAAGTAGAAAAGGTTGAAAGGCTCATTGATGAAAGCGTTTATCCCGTAATTCTGTGTGGAGATTTCAACGAAACGCCCTACGGAAATGCCTACGGAAGTATCAGAGACCGATTAAAAAATGCTTTTGAAGAACGGGGAAATGGTTTTGGATTTACCTTAAATAGAAGCCCAAAAATTGTTAGAATTGACAATCAGTTTTGCAGTGAATATATCAAAGTGCTTGATTTTCAAACTTTTGACAATATTAAATATTCAGATCACTTTCCTATTTTGGGAAGGTATAAGATTGGAGTTAAAGAGTTATAGGGTTAAAAGAGTTAAAGAAGTTGAAAGCCGACATATCTACTGTCCAAAACTTTTTAACTTCTCTAACTCTTTTAACTTTTCAACTCTCTTAAAACGATTTTGCAATATTGGTAAATTCACGAGATTTCAGAGATGCCCCGCCAATCAATCCACCATCTACATCTGGTTGAGCGAAAAGTTCTTTGGCATTTTTCTCATTACAACTTCCACCGTATAAAATCGAAGTGTTATCTGCCGCCGCCTGACCGTATTTTGTGGCTAAATGATTACGCAAATAAGCGTGCATATCCTGTGCTTGTTGCGAAGAAGCGGTCAAGCCCGTGCCAATCGCCCAGATGGGTTCATAAGCAATCACAATTTTTGAAAAATCCTCTGATGAAAGATGAAAAACACTATCAGTTATCTGTGAAGCCACATAAGCCATAAAATCCCCGTTCTGACGCATATCCAGAGATTCGCCACAACAGAAAATGGGAGTCATACCGTTTTCCAAAACAATGTTTACTTTTTCGGCAATCATTTCATTGCTTTCGTTGAAATATTCACGACGTTCAGAGTGTCCCAAAATTACGTGCGTAACACCAATCGACTTCAACATCGGAGCAGAAATTTCGCCCGTGAATGCCCCAGAAGCCTTGTTTGAGCAGTTTTGAGCTGCAATTCCCATATTAGCAAGTGGCTCGGTATGTTTTTGTAAAGTAGTCAAATATAAAGCTGGTGGAGCAATGATTACCTGCACATCGGTATTGACTTCGTCTTTCACCATGTGAACAACTTCGGATGCCAAAATCATGGCTTCTTCCATTGTTTTATTCATTTTCCAGTTTCCTGCAACAATTTTCTTTCTCATTGTTTTGTTGGTTAATAATTATAAATGCAAACAAAGGTAATTCTTTAAGAGGGTTTATGAAAGATTATCACAACAAATACGCCATCATTACTTCATCTAAAAACCGCCCTTCTCTTGCTAAATGTGTATATTTTCTGAAAATACCCTCTTCGACAAATCCTGCTTTTTTGTATAGTTTTTGAGCTTGAAAATTCTCTGAACCTACGCTCAATTCTAATCTCAACAAGTTATTTCTTTTCCCTAACTCAATAATTTCTTGCATCATTTGTAAGCCCAAACCTTTTCCAACAAAATCAGGATGAATCGCTAAACCGCCAATATAAGCAATATGCGAGCAGCGATGTTTGAGTTGAATGAGCTTGAACATTCCCACAGGCGAGTCGTTTTCTTCAAAAATATATTTCACGCCATCGTTCAGCAAATCTTCATAAATGGGTTTGAATTGCTCCAAATCTATATTTTCGTATAATAAATGAGGATTTACGAATGGGTGCATATATAAGGAATGGACGAATTGGAGGTCGTTTTGAGTGGCTTTGCGGGTCATTTTAATATTTCTCAAGTTGATTGCAAAGATAAATACAATATCACTTTTACAGAAAATTATCGTAAATTATCGACCTATTCAATCTCATCAACAAATTATGAACAATCAAACTCAAAATGCCCACGAGGCACTTCTCGCTGAACGAAATCAACGCCTTGAAACCATCAAACTGGGCGGCGGACTCAAAAACATTCAAAAACAACATGAAAGAGGCAAATTAATTGCCCGTGAAAGAATTGATTATCTGATTGACGACAATACTGATTTCTTAGAAATTGGGGCATTCGTGGGCCATGAAATGTATGCCGAACACGGCGGTTGTCCTGCTGGTGGAACGGTGGGCGGTTTGGGCTATGTATCTGGCAGACTGTGTGTTATCGTGGCAAATGACCAAACTGTAAAGGCTGGGGCATACTTTCCAATTACGGGAAAGAAGAATCTTCGTTTTCAAGAAATAGCGATGCAAAACCATTTGCCCATCATTTATTTGGTGGACAGTGCTGGGGTTTTTTTACCAATGCAAGACGAAATTTTTCCCGACCGTGAACATTTCGGAAGAGTTTTTTATAATAATTCCTTAATGAGTGCTATGGGCATTACCCAAATTTCTGCCGTTTTGGGCAGTTGCGTAGCAGGTGGGGCATATTTGCCCATCATGTCCGACGAAACGCTGATGGTGGAAGGGCAAAGTTCCATCTTTTTGGCGGGACCTTATTTGGTAAAAGCCGCAGTGGGTGAAAATATTGATGCCGAAACCTTGGGCGGGGCAGTTACACACACTGAAATTTCGGGCATTGCCGATTACAAATTCAAAACCGAACAAGAATGTCTCGACCACATAAAAAGAACGATTGATAAAATGGGCGAAAAAACCAATGCAGGTTTCAACCGCACTGAGGCACATTTACCAAAAAAAAATCCCAAAGAAATTTTAGATATTTTTCCAGAAACGAGAACAAAACCGTACAATATGCTCGAAATCATTGAGCGATTGGTGGATAATTCGGAGTTTGATGAATTTAAAAAAGATTATGGAAAAACCATCATCTGTGGTTACGCACGGATTGACGGCTGGGCAGTCGGCATTGTGGCAAATCAACGAATGGTGGTGAAAAGTGCCAAAGGTGAAGTGCAAATCGGAGGTGTGATTTACAACGATTCAGCCGATAAATCTGCCCGTTTTATTATGAATTGTAACCAGAAAAGAATTCCATTGGTGTTTTTGCAAGACGTAACGGGTTTTATGGTTGGCAGCCGTTCGGAACATTCGGGAATTACCAAAGATGGGGCAAAAATGGTGAATGCTGTTTCAAATTCTATCGTTCCCAAATTCACAATTATTGTAGGAAATTCCTACGGGGCGGGCAATTATGCGATGTGCGGAAAGGCGTATAATCCTCATTTTATTTATGCTTGGCACTCCGCAAAAATTGCCGTAATGGGCGGAGAACAAGCCGCCAAAACACTCTTACAGACTCAAATAGCTTCCATGAAAGCCAAAGGAAAAGAATTGACCAAGGCAGAAGAAGACGAGATTTTGAAAGAAATCATGGACAGATACAATGTTCAAACCACGCCCTATTATGCCGCTGCAAGGCTTTGGGTAGACGAAATTATTGAGCCAGCCGATACCAGAATGGTGATTTCAAAAGGCATCGAAGCCGCAAATCATGCCCCGATAGAAAAGGATTTTCGGACGGGGGTTTTTCAGGTGTAACGTATTACGGGAACCCCTTCCCGTGTATTCCACTCCAATACACGGGAAGGGATTCCCGTAGTACATTAGAAATAAAATTTGCATTTATCAAATAAAATGTATAAATTTTTACTTCTGAAAAACTAAAACTAATCTGTTATGAAAAAAGTCTCCAATCTTATTTATCACAAAGGCAATACCGTTACGACAATTGATGGCTCAAAAACTGTTTATGATGCCTTGGAAATTATGGTACAAAAAAATATTGGCTCGTTGGTTGTTTATAAAGACAATCAGTTTGTAGGCGTTGTTACCGAAAGAGACTATGCCCAAAAGGTTATCGTGAAAGGCAAACACTCGCACGATACGCTCGTTTCCGAGATTATGCAAGCAACACCCGCCTCCGTGAAGCTGGACGATACCATCGAGAAATGTATGGAATTGATGTCCGACAAACACGTTCGTTATTTGCCCGTTGTGGCAGAAGGTCACGTGGTGGGTTTAGTCTCAATGGGCGATGTAGTTCGCTATACCATTGAAGACCAGATAGATACGATTAACCATTTGCAGAATTTTATTTCGGGAGGGGTGTGATAAGTTAAAATTGTTATAAAGTTAGAGGAGTTAAAAAGTTGGATATTACCACAACTTTTTAACTCCTCTAACTTTATAACTTATCAAACTTAATCTACACATCAAATCCCGCTAAATCTTTAAATTCAGCCACTCTGGCGGTCAATTCGTCTGCTGATAAATCTACCAAACGCTCCGTTCCAAATTTCTCTACGCAGAAAGAAGCCATTGCCGAACCATACACGATGGCACGTTTCATATTTTCAAAAGAAATATCATCCGTTTTTGCTAAATAGCCAATAAATCCACCTACAAAAGTATCACCCGCACCCGTTGGGTCAAAAACATCTTCCAAAGGTAAAGCTGGGCAGAAGAACATTTTATCATCTTGAAACAACAACGCACCGTGTTCCCCTTTCTTGATAATCAAGGTTTTAGGACCCATTGCCATGATCGTTTTTGAGGCTGTTCTCAATGAATAATCACCTGATAGTTGGCGAGCTTCTTCGTCATTGATGCACAAAACATCCACCATCTTCAAGACTGCCTTCAAATCATCCATCGCAATATCCATCCAGAAATTCATAGTGTCCATTACTACTAATTTTGGACGATTATCCAAACGTTCGATTACCGTTTTTTGAACTGATGGCGAAAGGTTGCCTAACATCAAATATTGACAATCCTGATATTCGGCGGGTACGATTGGGTCGAATGTTCCCAAAACGTTTAATTCGGTAACTAAGGTATCACGAGAATTCATATTGTTGTGATAACGCCCCGACCAAAAGAAAGATTTTTCACCTTTTTTGATTTGTAAACCCGTTGTATCAACGCCTTTGTCTTGCAAAAGTTGGATATATTCTTGGGGAAAATCTTCGCCGACAACTGCCACTAAATTGATGGGCGTTTTGAAATATGAGGCTGATAATGAGATAAATGTACCTGCACCACCAATAATTTTGTCCGTTTTTCCTCTGGGGGTTTCGATGGCATCAAACGCCACTGAACCAATTGCTAATAAGCTCATGCTGAATGTTTAAAAATTTGAAAAAATGATTTTTACAAAGATACGAAAGAATGTTTGATGTGGGAAGTTCTTATAGACCGCTTGCTTCGTGGGTGAGTTTGAGCGTGTGGAATCAAAAAAAGGTCGTTAATTTGCTCTCAACGACCTTTTTTAATTTTTAGCAACTCATAATTCTTTGCCAAAGGTGCTGCCGCAAGTGTTGTGGGTGAAAACACCGCACCTTTACTTTTGTTCACTATAAATATTCTAAGAATAAGCGAAGCTATTATTACTGTAAATTTTTCTTTTTTTTGCTTCTTTTTTTCTTTAAAGTTATCCACAATTGTGGACAAGTTTATACCTATATTTACCCTTAATAAAGTCTCTCAGGATAGGTGAACTATAACACCGCATAAGCATCAAGGCTTACCCGTTGATTCAGACCTATCCTGATTGTTTTGAGCGTGGCATCATATAGAAATTTGGTGGAAAGCACCGTTATTAAGGTTTTAATGCTGCTCTTAACCATGACTTTATTTAACCTTTTAAAATCAGTTATCATGTACAAATTTCACCTGGGAATCGACATTTCAAAATTAACGCTTGATGGTGTATTGCTCACTGATGGTAAGAAAGAATCTGCTATCCACAGTAAAGTTGAAAATACGCCCGAAGGCATTGAAGAACTCTTTAAAGCGTATTCAGTAGTTGCTGATTTTTCATTAGACAATTGTCTAATTTGTATCGAATCTACTGGTGTTTATACGCATCCAATTTTGAATTATGTAGGCTCAAAAAGAGCCAAACTTTGGATGGAATCAGGTACACGTATCAAACGTTCAATGGGTATTCAAAGAGGTAAAAATGACAAGATTGATGCACTCAGAATTGCCACGTATGCCTTTAAGAATCAGGATGATGTGCGAATTTGGAAACCTACTAATGAGACCATTGACAAACTCAAACACCTTAATGCTCTGCGGGATAGATTAGTCGATACTCGCAAGCGATTAACCACGCCTGTGGAAGAATTCCAACAAGTCGGGGAACTGGGATTTTATAAGTTATTGCAAAAAGCGATGAAAGCCTCTTTGCAAGCAATTGATGACGATATTACTAAATTAGATAAGCAAATGAAAACCCTAATTAATAAGGATTCATCGCTTAAAGAACTCTATAATTTAGTTACTTCGGTGGTTGGAGTTGGCGTACAAACTGCCATTAACTTATTGGTTTATACCGATGGATTTACTCTTTTCAACGATGCCCGAAAATTAGCCTGTTATGCTGGTGTAGCTCCCTTTGAACACTCCTCTGGAAGCTCAGTGAGGGGTAGAACAAAAGTGTCCAAATTAGCCAACATGAAACTCAAATCTATCTTACAAATGGCGGCTTTATCAGCCGTCAAATATGACAAACAACTCAAAGAATATTACGAGAAAAAATTAGCAAAAGGCAAATCGAAATTATCAATCTTAAATGCCGTCAAAAACAAATTAATTCACCGTGTAATGTCCGTTGTGCAAAGAAAGAAAAAATATGAAAATTCCGTGAATTTTTCCTTGGTTTTATCATAGAAATCAATGGCTGGCTGAACTTATTGCCTAAAATATATACCAACAACGGCTAAAATTTTACCAAAATTTCCACCAACTATCTTTTTTTACAGGTGGAGCAATGTAATTACCATGAACAGTTTTTATAAACTCCTCATTTCCATCATAAACACTAACCTCTAAATTAGGGTCATTTATAACGATTTTCAAGGCTTCTTTCTCTGCTTCTTCAAAACTTGAAACTGTGATATAAGGATATTTTATGTTGTTTTCTTCCTTATGTTGAAAAATGGTTTTTCCATCAGGATGCAATATTATTCCTGTTGAATATTGTCCTACTAATAAATAATGTTTCATTGTCCTATTCTTTGAACGTTAAGATTTCTTTGAGTTCCTCTTAATAATACCTCTGATTCGCTAACTCTTCCACCACCTTGTATCAAGTTTACTGTTTTTAGATTTGGACTTGTTATTAACGAAGATGCTGGCACTTGTTGAGAAAGAACAACGCCATTACCCGAAGTTCTTAGTGCAAAGTTTTTGGCTACTTCTGGATTAGTTGTCCAAGATGTCATTTTACTGTTTGCTGTTCCGTTTGCTCCTGTATTGTGAGTTAGTGCATCTGAATGACCTAAAATTCCACCTCTTGATTTAACCACTCCGTTTTCTGCTGCTGCAAATGCAGGGCTGGTACTATTAACACCTCTGTAAATACTTACCATTTCCGCTGCTTCTCCTGCCTTAGCTACTTCTCCAACTGCCCCCGCATTTCCCCCAAAACACAATACTTTTGTTATATTAATACCTGCCGATGAACCTGTAAAAATTTGTATTCCTGCATCTCCTGACACGGTAAATCCAACTCCTAAATCTTCAATTTTCTTTAAACCAATATCAACTGTTTTATCTTGACCAATTTTGGCATTAACATTGATACTTACATCTGGCCTAGGTGCTTTCAACCGTCTAATGTTTTTCCAAGGTCTGAGCCATGAATATTTACAGTTAGCGTCTTTTTGCATTTCTTACCACCGAGTTTGATCATATCCCTGTATTCAAATCCACCATTTGTTACACCGCTATCCCGTTCTCCACAACATTCTGCTGCCAGTACATTCCAGTAGGATCTGTAAAACGCAAGGGATTATTATTGGCATAAGTAAAAGGGCTGAAACGTCTCGAAATCTCACTTAACGGGTCAACAGTTGTAAACCTTGGCACAAAAGGGTCATATAATCTTGCTCCTGCATCAATATACCCTAAATTAAGAGACTTCAACCGCTCATGCCCTGTAAAATCAAAATTATTGACTTTGGGCGTATTGGTGTAAATCAAACTTGGCAAAACGTCACCAAATACGCCCGTATGGCTCTCCTACGTTACTTTGGCAATACTTAAACTATCCTTAAAACTCACTCGTAAACTCCCCAAATGGTCTTTTATGTCGTATTCAAAAACATTATTTACCGTTCTGCCTTCATCGTGTGAGACTTGATAAACGTTACCATTTTTATAAATCACATTCCCTACATAATCCGTAACATCGCCCGTAGAAGTGGTTTCTTTTAGCTTTTTTATTGAAACACGCCAAGCCTACCACTTTTAAATGGCTGGCTTGGCGTGTGGCTGCCGCATATGTTGTGGGTGGAAAAAACACCCACAACGGCATGGGGAGGCTTTTCCTAAAATTTAACACCAACAAGGGCGAAAATCACCAAAAACGGCTTGCTGAATTTATTGCCTAAAATAGATACCAACAACGGCTACAACTAAGGCGAAAATCTAAGGTAAAACAAACACCAGCAAAGGCGAAATCGAGGGGCTTTTTGATTATGGCTATTTCATTTTTTTACGGACAAAATTCAATAAAAAAGCTAATCCTAATAATACCAAGCTACTAATCCCAAATGACCAGTCTGTTTTTGGCGGGATTTTATGACCGCTACCATGTGCTAATAACCAAAAAAATAAATTCAAGATTAATAATACAATCACTAAGACTTTTGCAAAAAAGATAACTGTTTTCATAAATTTTAATTCGTTTTTATACTCCCTTGAAAACCTTGATTTACAAGTTTTTGCATGACTTGCTGAAATTGTCCACTTGACATTCCTGTAACATTTAAACTTTCTCCATCTTTCAAATTAACCTTTTTCCCGTTCAGTAAATCTACAACCATTAGGGCTGACCTTGTTAGGCTTGATGCTTGCTTTGTATCACCATATAAATCATTATAGAATTTACCCGCAGAAGATATGTTCCAGCCTAAATGGTCATTAGTTTTAGCCCCCTTGTGTGCAATTGCATCTTGAAGGGCATGGAGACCTTGACCAAGTTTTCCTAAATCTTTTCCTCCGTCAGAAGCGAAAATATTGTCCCATCCAAATTTAAGCCCTCGGTTAGTAGCCTGTTCTTCTGTCATTCCACCCGCAGCTTCGGCATCACTCATCATAGAATGCCAATGACTATTTTTCTCTTCTTGTGAATCTGCCGTTTTACTGTAATCAACTCCTAGTCTGTAAACGTGTGGGTCAATCTGCAAAGGATGAAGCATAAAATCTAAGAACCTTGCTGTTTCAGGTGGGTGGTCAGCGTATGTACTTGAATAATGAGCTATTAAATCTGCTTGCTTTTTTGAATATCCTAATCCTCTTAAAGCCTCGTAAGTTATATCATAGTGAACAGAAACAGCATATCGCCCATCTTTATCTACCATATTTACAGGGTTATTATTGGCGTAGGCGTATGAAGAAATATTAAAAGTTTTCTCACTTAACGGGTCAATAGTCGTGAAACGTGGCACAATATTATCATACCACCTTGCCCCAAAATCAATAAAACCCGTTCCTTGTAAACTTTCTTTACCCGTGAATTTAAAGTTATCTGCCCTCCAAGCCTGTTTTAAATAACTCAAAGTGGTTAAATCTTCCCCGAAAACACCGTATACACTATGCTGAGTAATTTTTGCAATTCCTAAAGAATCCCGAAACGCTACCCTTAAATTCCCCAAATGGTCTTTGATATTATACTCATATTCACCGCCAATTATTCGCCCCTCGTCATGTCCAATTTGATACAATACTCCATTTTTATAAATCTTATTACCCCAATAATCCGTAATATTTGAACCAATCGTTTCCTTCAATTTACGCCCACTGGCATCATATTCGTTCAAAATAACGGTTGAGCCTTTGACAATTCTTTTGGGCAATTTCAAATAATTATACTCAATTGCTGAAATCCCTTTATTGGCATCACTGGTTAAACTTCCATCCAAAGAATAAGTATAATCTGTTGCTCCACTCGCATCCGCAAAACTTGCCGTTTCACCACTGGCATCATCCACTTTTTGAATCTTATTAGAATTTGAAAGATAAGTATAATTCAAATTATCAACGAGTCCAAAAGCATTATTTGACCGCCAGCCGTCTCTGGAAAGCGTTTTAGTATTACCATTAAAATCATAGCTTACAGAATTCAAAGCATAACTTTCGCCCGTTTTTCCAGCGTAAGTTGCCCCCGTGATGCGTGAAGCCCCATCGTAAGAATATTCATACGCTCTTTGCACCCCATCAATATTACTCTTCCAATACTGATTTCTAATGTTACCATCAAAATATCCAGTCGTACCCTCTTCATAAGCCAATTTGAAGCTAAAAAGTGTATTCGTTAAGTCATTATTAGCATCTAAATTGTAGCCTCTTAATGCTCCACGAATGTGGTATTTAAAGGTTTGATTATACAAATCCGCTGTTGGAACTTTACCCATATTAAGCGTGCCAAAATTTCGTAAAGTACCCTTATCGTTCAAAATTCCTGCCGAAGCAATTTGACCCGCTGGAATCGTTAAAGTATGACCTGTATTGATAGTTACATTATCGTTTGATAATGGAAAAACGCCTGATAACCAAGAACTTGCATCAGTCCAATTGCCCGTTTGTTTACTGCTCTGAGACGTTCCTACTGGTCTAAATTTCTTAGACTGTAACCTGCCGATACCGTCATATTCATACTTTGCTACCACCAAACTGTTGTGGGTAAAACTGGTTTTTCTCCCCACATGGTCATAAGCATATTCGTACAATTCCACCAAATCTTTTGCCCCCGTTTTTCGATGGGTCATTCGCATTTTTAGCACTTCATTATTGAAACGATATTGGTAATCCATTCGGTCAATTCCTCCCACATTATTTTGAGAAAATTGCTGAATAATTCTGCCCTTGTAATCTACGTAATTGATGGATTTGTACCACGCACCCGTTTCCAAATTTCTTATCAGTGAACCCGTAACCAACCCCTTCGCCAAACCCTGCGTATGAAAGGCATTCGCACTCTGAAAATTATAATTCACATCCGTATTCCAAAGATAATCATCATAATAAAAAACCTCTTTCACATCCGCATCCGCAATAGCATAAGCCGTTGGAAATGAACGATTTGTATAACCCAAAAGTGCCGTTCCAGTTTCTTCATACGTTTCCGTGGTTAATCCATCAAAAGCCGTTTGAATATTGGCACGGGTGGCGGTGCTACTGATGGTTTTAATGCCCGAAGCAATTATCCGTCCCAAAGCATCAAATTTCGAGAATCTGACGTAGTTTTCCGCTTTTTGTTTATCATCAAAACGCATGACTACACGGTCATTTTTATCAAAAATTGAATATTCCCATCCCGCCCCTGGCAAATGCCGACCGTATTGTCTGCCTCTTGAATCGTACACATAACCGTACATTCCTTCTTTGAAAATGGCATCATTTTCCGTGAAACTGGTAGTTGTTCCATTGGCAAATTGTTTGTAAATTTCGGGAGGAATTACGTATTTTAGCCTTCCCAGATTGTCATAACAATATCCAGTTGTCATATAGACAAAACTTCCTTCCAACTGTTGCAACTTTGCGATTACTTTGCCTTCACGGTCTTTCACTTCCAAAGTCTGGAAGTTCCTTTCGCTCAACGTTAAATTATTGTATAATGAACTTGCAGGATAATTACTGGCAACGGCTCCGTCATCATCAAAGTTTACATCAAAACGAACCACCTCACTTCCCGCAATTCGGTATTCCATCGAAACGTATTTATCGGCAGTTCGCCACGCTTGCCCCGCTCCAAATTGTTTGAGGGGGCGGTTCATTGGGCTATTTTCAAAAACGGTTTCCGTACTCGGTGAGGTATCTCCGTAAAAAGTGGATGCTAAACTTTCAGCATTATTTTTATACGCCCCCGTGAGGGCATCGGACGGTGTGGGTAAAATGTTTTTATAAGCTCTTCCATAAGCATCATATAAACTCAAACCCGAAAGAATATCCTTCGTTTTGTCGGGTGTCCCTTTCCACATCAAGCTCTGCAAATTTCTGCCAAGTCCGTCTAAATATTGCAATTGCGTAGTGGTTTTATCCACGTCCGAATCCAAAGCCGTTCCCGTTTGGGCTTCTCGGGCGGTGCGGCTCACCACGTAATTCATAGTATTTGTGGGCGTAATGCCCAAGCCCGAAAGAGCCGCTTGGTTGGCATAATGGTAAGCCAAGTCCTTCAAGAGATAATTCTGAGGGTCTTTGACGGAAATTAAACGACTGTAATTATCGTACTGATAACTGACGGAATAATTATTCAAATCAGTGACCAGAGATAATCCCACCAAAGGTTTATAATCATAAGCCATACTTCGGGATAAAACCGTTCCCGTTGAACCACCGCCCACGGTATGGGTTTTCAACAAATCGGTTTTCCCTAAATCCGTTGTGTTATACCACGTTAAAGTGGTCGTTTGTCCGCTTCGGGTTTTATATTGCAAAAGGTTGCCACGATTATCATAACTCAAAAAATCAATAGCAGTTTGCTGAATACCATCGCCAATCTTTGTTTCAATTTTTGAGGGTAAATAAGCATTGCCAAAGAGCGAGTAGGAAGTTTTTTCGTAGTCAATGTTAGCCAATACTTGATTACTTTCATCATCATACAATTGCGAATTCTTTTCAATAATCGGGTTGATGATATTGCGTGCCGTCATGGCACTAAGTGTAGGATTGCTGGGAAAATCTGGTGGGTATAAATAGTATGTTTCAATGGCTCTCGAATCAAACATTAAATTGGTTGAGAAAACGATGGGGGTCGCCTTTCCTTCGGTGGACGTTTTTTGTACACTTGAAGGTTATCATTGTAATCATATAAACTTTGAGTGGCAAAAGAGGCTGTTCCATTATAAAAAATATCCGTTTCGATGACTTTTCTGAGCCAACCCGAATAGGTGTTTAAGCCTTTGGAATAAACAATGTTTTCGCCCGAACCGTCTCTTACGAAGGCAGTCCCGATATAAAAAGTAGGGGATTTATACCTATCCGTAAGCAAGTAGCTATATTTTTTTTCAAAAATCAGTTCCGTTACATTTTTGTAATATTTGGTGTTTTTGGGTAAACCACGAGCAAAATCTTGACTTGAAACGGGTCCAACGGAATTATTGCCTAAACCATAAGCTCGCCCCAAGAAATCTTGAAAATCAAAATGAGAAGTAAATACGTGGTCGCTACGGCTGTCGTTGTTCACAATCTCCCGAACATTGTAATAATAAGCGGGTTCACGGCTCATTTGATAAAAAGGCTCTGATTTGAAAACTGTGTAAGTAATTCTGTTATTGGTAGGACAAGAATACCAAGGCGTGGGCAGTTCGTCATTACAACTTACGGCAATCGTGGCGTTGAAAGCATAAGGTACAGTTATTTCTTCCACCACTCCGCTTGAACGAGCAGTATTTCCAAAATCGTTGTACTGATATTGCTTCACTACGGGTAGCCCAATCACAGGCGTATCCGTCATGGTTTTCACTCGCAAACCGCCAATAGTGCCTCTGGTGTTGGTGTAAGCATTTTCTCGAATGTAACTAAACTCGTTTAGTTCATAGTCAAATTCAGTTGTTCCGCTTGTGGGATAAGTTATTTTCCTCAAAGCCCCCGTTCGGGTTGCCGCTAAGTTCGGGTTTCTATTGGCTCCAAATTGGGGTAATAAAGTAGAATTTGTTGCCCCGTTATAATAATTCCAATAGTCAATATTAGGATTTGTTCCATTGATAGTTGAAGGAATAGAACCATTATAGTATTCAAATACATGGGCGGGAACGGCAATATTTCCTTGGTTATCTTTGGGCTGAATAGAAGTCAATAAAGCGGTGTTATTGAGACCAGTATAGATAAAATTAAAAGATTTTAGCGTAGTTAAAGGACTGGTTTTTGCGGATATTTTAAGGGACTGTAATTGTTTGGATGAATTAAGCGTACTCGGGAGACCAATGGTATAATCTAAATGGGTTAATTCAACTTTCCAATTTGTTCCTTCAATCGTTTTCAGAAAAGTCTCCGTACTTCTACTCTCAAAGGATTGGGGAGACTGTTCCTGAAAAAAACTTCCATCCGAGGCAGAAACGTAATTTTGTGTTAAAGAGGTTGTAGCGTGAGATTTTGAAATCTGATTAGAAGCATTCGCAAAGTCATTGGTGTAAGTAAAGGTAACTTTTTCACCCGTTTGAGACTCAATTTCGTAGAGATGCCAAGCGTTTATAATGCTCTCAGTAGTAGAAACAGCAATATCTACATTCATGAGTGTTGCTCCCGTAAAACCAAAACGATATTTAGTCCCACCTTCGGTGGTAATCGTCCAATTAGTTAGATTCTGGAAACCCATTCCACCCAAGAAGACTGTATTTTTATTCCAAACGTATTCAATTCTGAGTTTTTGGTCAGACACAATTTTAATTAAACCATCAGCTCCGAAAAAGAATTTTCCCGAAACCCCTTTTCCTGAAGCATCATTGAAAGAAAAGTTAAACATATCGGGTTCACCATCGTATAAATCTTGAAAACTGCCAAAGGGATAAGGGCAGGTGCTGGCAGTACAAATCCACAAACCCGTAATGGGGTCAATAACTTGTGCCGTGGCGAAACCACTCGTTAAATAACCTCCACGGCGTTGGGCAGCATCAATAATTTTCTCATCATGCCATGCTCCTTTTTGCGTGCGGGTAATTATTCCGCCCGCATTAAGCGACCACCCACGCCCCAAAACTCCGCCATCTTCGGAAGGTCTGAAACCTGTATAACGATATTGTAAACCAATGGGAACAGAAATATTGTGTTCGATAGCGGTATAAAGTGGAATGGGCAAATTGGGCAAACCCGAACTTAAATTGAGGGCAATGTCTCCAAATTTGCCCATTGAAGCGGCATTGGGAGACGGTGGAATCACATCGGGAACGTAATTATTATTTGTCCCCCCGCTACTAAAACTTGCGATATGACCTTTATTTTTATTGGTAGAATCTACTTGTACAGAATCTCGGTAGTATTTACTTTTTAGGTTTTGGGCTTGGGAAGAGAAAATGAAAATGAAAAGTACGGCGGTAATGTAGATTTTTTGCATGGCAAAGATTTGTTTAAGGTTGAACATAAAAATAGCGTGAAACACTGCCATACTTGTATCTGAGGTGTTCGAAGACCTGTGCATCAAAGTAAAGACAGCGTCCACGCAGACCGCATGAACGCTTAGCTTTAACTTCCCTGATGCACTAAATTTTCGAACTTTCAGAATACAGGAACTTTAAGCTAAACGCTAATAATATGTTTGATTTCTTTTATTTAATCATAATGCAATGTTAAGGAAGAATTTTGGTTTTGGCGTAAGCGTTCATCATATAAACTTGGTTTTTTATTTTACGGTACAAGAATTACCATATTTCTCTTTTGAAACGATATTCCCTCAATTATTTTCCTCCGTATTGATTCATTCCGTACCTTTGCCCCCAAATCGATTACAAAAAACTGGTTAATTATAAAATAGAATATATTACGATGAACAAAATTAAAGTTGCAAACCCCGTTGTCGAATTGGACGGCGATGAAATGACTCGAATTATCTGGAAATTTATTAAGGATAAATTGATTGTACCTTATTTGGATGTAGATATCGAATACTACGATTTGGGCATGGAACACCGTGACGAAACCAATGACCAAGTAACAATTGATGCCGCCAACGCTATCAAAAAACACGGTGTCGGCATCAAATGTGCCACCATCACTCCCGATGAGCAACGTGTTGCCGAGTTTGGTTTGAAGCAAATGTGGAAATCACCAAATGGAACTATCCGTAATATTTTGGATGGAACGGTTTTCCGTGAGCCAATCGTTTGTGCAAACGTACCAAGATTAGTACCCAACTGGACAGCTCCAATCATGATTGGTCGTCATGCTTTCGGAGACCAATATCGTGCAACTGATTTTGTTACGAAAGGAAAAGGAAAATTAACGATAACTTTCACACCCGAAGACGGTTCAGACGTGCAATCATTTGAAGTATTCAACTTCAAAAACGATGGTATTGCTATGGCAATGTACAATACCGAGGAATCTATCCGTGGTTTTGCTCATTCATGTTTCAAAATGGCTTTGAGCAAAGGCTGGCCTTTATATTTATCAACCAAAAACACCATCTTGAAAAAATATGATGGTCGTTTCAAAGATATTTTTGAGGAAATCTTCCAAGCAGATTATAAAGCAGATTATGATGCCAAAGGTATTGTTTACGAACACCGTTTGATTGATGATATGGTGGCTTCTGCCTTGAAATGGAACGGAAATTTTGTGTGGGCTTGTAAAAATTATGATGGAGACGTTCAGTCTGACACCGTTGCCCAAGGTTTTGGTTCGTTAGGTTTGATGACTTCCGTTTTGATTACGCCAGACGGAACTGTGATGGAAGCCGAAGCTGCTCACGGAACGGTTACTCGTCATTATCGTGACCACCAAAAAGGAAAACCAACTTCAACCAATCCAATAGCATCTATTTTTGCGTGGACTCGTGGATTGGAATTTAGAGGTAAATTAGACGGTAATGATGCCTTGATTAATTTCTGCCAAACTTTGGAAAGAGTTTGTGTTGAAACCGTTGAATCAGGAAAAATGACCAAAGATTTAGCCGTTTGTATTCACGGAAATAAAGTAAATCACGGTGAGCATTATCTATATACCGAAGAGTTTTTAGCAGCGTTGGATGATAATTTGAAAGCAGCGTTGGCATAAATATTTGTGATTTATGATCGGGTGGCGTTCCACTTGAGAATTAGTGATTTACTTCAATCAATATTTTATGCAAAAGCCCTCTGATTTTAGGATTGGAGGGCTTTTTGTTTGCGGTACTATTATAATTCGAGTAGTTTTTTGGCTTTCTTGATTTTATATTTATGGAAATATTTTCCTAAAAAAACATTCCCAACCCATGAAAAAAACCTTCATTTCCACCATTCTTATTTTTTGCTCAATGATGTCTCTTGCTCAAAAAGGCAAACCACTTTTCAAAGCTGCTTTTGGCGTACAGGCTTATACGTTTAGGAATAGTTTTCCGAAAGATATTATGAAAACCTTGGACACTATCAAGGCAATGGGTTTTACCGAAATTGAAGGCGGAAATCCAAAAGGAATGACTCCCGAAGAATTTAAAAAGGCTTGTGATGCTCGTGGATTAAGCATTCCTTCAACAGGTGGTGGATATGATGAATTGGTAGAAAATCCGCAAAAAGCCGCTGATATTGCCAAAATCTATGGCTCAAAATATTTGATGTGTGCTTGGATTCCGCATCAAAAAGGGCATTTTACGCTTGAAAACGCTAAAAAAGCGGTGGATGACTTTAATGCCATCGGAAAAGTTTTGAAAGCAAATGGTATCGCTTTTTGTTATCATGACCACGGCTTTGAATTTCAAAAATACGAGAATGGTACATTGATGGATTACATCATTCAAAACACCAATCCCGAATATGTTTCTTTTGAAATGGATGTTTTGTGGACAATACATGGGGGCGGAAATCCCGTAGAATTATTAAAAAAATACGGTAAACGTTGGAAATTGATGCACGTAAAAGACCTCAAAAAAGGAGTAGTTGGCGATTTTACGGGCGGAACACCCGCTGAAAATGACGTGGTTTTGGGCGAAGGACAAGCCGACTGGGTGAATATCTTGAAAGAAGCAAACCGTATCGGAATCAAACATTTTTTCATTGAGGACGAAAGCAATCAAGAATTTATCAATATTCCTAAAAGTTTGGCATATTTGAAAAGTTTGAGGTATTGAAATTTTAAAGGTTAGATTTTCAATATCGGTGGCACAGCTTCCAGCCGTGCCACCGATAAAATACATAATAAAATTCATAAGTATTTGATTGTCAGTACATTAATTTTAAATAAAAATAATGACTTATTTAGCAAATGATGCTCGTTATGAGCGTATGACTTACCGCCGTTGTGGTAGAAGTGGACTAAAATTGCCCGAAATATCGTTGGGGCTTTGGCATAATTTCGGAGGGGTGGATGTCTTTGAAAATTATCGAGCCATTCTTCACGAAGCCTTTGATAACGGTATTACACACTTTGACCTTGCCAATAACTATGGACCGCCTGCGGGTTCGGCAGAGGAGAATTTTGGGGTGATTTATAAGAAAGATTTTGCTCAATACCGTGATGAATTGGTCATTTCATCCAAGGCTGGCTATAATATGTGGGCGGGTCCTTATGGTGAATGGGGTTCACGCAAATACCTAATTTCCAGTTGCGACCAAAGCCTAAAACGTATGGGCTTGGATTATGTAGATATTTTTTACAGCCACCGCCCCGACCCTGATACGCCCATGGAAGAGACTATGGGGGCATTAGATAGTTTGGTGCGTCAGGGAAAGGCTTTGTACGTGGGCATTTCCAATTATAGTGCCGAGCAATCTGCCGAAGCCATTAAAATTTTGAAGGAATTGGGTACGCCTTGTCTCATTCATCAACCTAAGTATTCAATGTTCGAGCGTTGGGTTGAGGGTGGTTTGATGGATGTTTTAGGCGAAACTGGTGTGGGATGTATTCCGTTTTCACCCTTGGCTCAGGGGCTTTTGACCAATAAATATTTGAAAGGAATTCCCGAAGGCTCGAGAGCCGCCAAGTCGCACGGATTTTTACAGGTGGAACAAGTTTCGGAAGAAAATATCAATAAAGTGTTTCAATTGAATGAATTAGCTCAGCAAAGGGGGCAATCTTTGGCTCAAATGGCGTTGGCTTGGCTTTTGAAAGATGAACGAGTTACATCAGTTTTGATTGGTGCAAGTTCGGTCAATCAACTCAAAGATTCATTGGGCTGTTTGGTAAATAAGGCTTTTTCAACGGATGAATTAACGAAAATTAATGAGATTTTGAAATAGACGTTTCGTATTAATTCAGGGAAGTCTTCGTTTAAAACGAAAACTTCTCTATTTTCTCCAAGAACAAATGAAAAAAATATTCTTAATATCTTTCTTAGCAATTAGCCAACTCACTTTTGCTCAACTAAAAGTGGCTCGTTTATTTTCTGACCATGTGGTTTTACAGAGACAGAAACCGATTCCTGTATGGGGTTGGGCAACGGCGAAGGACAAAATTACGGTTACTTTGGCAGGGCAAACTCAAACCGTAATTACCGATATAAATGGTAAATGGACGGTAAAATTCAATCCTTTGGAAGCAGGTGGTCCTTTCGTAATGTCGATTTCTAACAAAACTAATTCCTTAAAAATCAATGACATACTGATTGGTGAAGTTTGGCTTTGCTCTGGGCAATCTAATATGGAATGGTCGGTGAAACAGACTGATAATTTTAAAGAAGAAAAAAAGAACGCTAATTTCCCTCAAATTCGCCACTTTTTTGTGGAACACGAAGTAACCATGACTCCCGAAGCGGATTTGAAATCGGGCGAGTGGAAAGTAGCTTCCGAAGAAACCGTGGGTGATTTTACGGCAGTTGGTTTTTTCTTTGCCCGTGAAATTTACCAGAAACTCAATATTCCCGTGGGCTTGCTTCATTCGTCTTGGGGAGGGTCGCAGGTGGAAGGTTGGATTAGCAAGGAAGGTATGGCAAGTAGTGATGAATTTAAAAATTACGCCCAAAATCTACCCAGTAACTGGACGGATGCCGATGCTATGCAAGATAAAAAATTGCGTAAACAATTATTTAAAACTGATTTTATGCCAACGGCAGAAGACGAAAAAAAATATATTTCGGCAGGTTATGATTTTTCAACCTGGCATAATGGCGGCAGTCCGCTGGGACAATGGGACTGGAAGGGTATTTGGGCATTTCGGGGAAATGGTTTTATGGCTCGCCATGTAGAAATTCCTGCGGAAATGACCAATCAGCTAACTACGTTGGGTTTAGGTATTCAAGATGCTCAAAATCAAATTTATATCAATGGCAAGTTAGTGGCAGAAGGTATGATGAAAGGGATCAGAAAGGTAGTGCTTCCTGCCAATACCTGGCAAGTAGGAGTAAATTCTTTGGTCATAAAATTTGGTAAAATGATTGAGCCATCTTGGTATGGTTCGGGGCTAATGGGAGCCAACGAAGACCTATTCGTGAGTGCCAACAACACTAAAATTAGCCTTGCCGACGATTGGAAATTGATGCCTTCTTTTGCGGACAAACACGAGTACGTTCACAGTAGCAATAACGTTGGTACTACTATTTACAACGGCATGATTGCCCCACTTGTGCCTTTTACCATTCGTGGAACTTTGTGGTATCAGGGTGAAACCAATGCGGGCAGGGCATATCAATACCGCCAAAGTTTCCCGTTAATGATTAATGATTGGCGAAAAAAATGGAATGATGATTTTTCATTTTATTTCGTTCAACTTGCCAATTATGGAGGTTATCAAAACAGTAATCAAGGTAGCAGTTGGGCAGAACTCCGTGAGGCACAAACGATGACCTTATCTTTGCCCAAAACGGGTATGGCAGTCATTACTGATATTGGAAATCCAAATGACATTCACCCAACTAATAAACAAGATGTGGGACACCGTTTGGCGATAAATGCCTTAAAAAAAGATTATGGTCAGGATATTATTTTTTCAAGTCCGATGTATGATAAAGTTGAATTTGGAGTAAGTAACGCTACAATTTCCTTCAAATACGTGGGAGGCGGCTTGACGGTAAAAGACAAATTTGGGTATCTGAAAGGCTTTGAAATTGCGGGAGAAGATAAGGTTTTTCATTACGCCAAAGCCGAAATTGTGGGTGATAAGGTGGTGGTAACACATCCCAAAAAGCAAAAAGCCATTGCCGTCAGATACGCTTGGGCAGACTCGCCGATGGATGCCAATTTGTTCAGCACGGAAGGTTTACCCGCCAATCCTTTCCGCACGGATGATTGGGAGGGAATTACGATTAAAGCAACGTTTGAATAGATTTTATTTACGAAGCTGTTTAAACTTATTCCTTTCGTTGTAAAATAGTTTCATCTCTAACCTGATAGTCTAAAATTTACTCACAATAGCGATGCTATTATTCGCAAATTTCAATCTATCAGATTAAAAATGAATTCAATTTCCAATCAAAACGAAAAGTTTAAACAGCTCCTACAATTTGATAACGATTCGTTCATTCTCAGTTTTTGTTAAAGTAGTAATTTTGAAACAAAAATATGAAAAACAACGGAGCGATTTTTAATCGAAATACTTGGCGAGATTCGATTAAACAAAGTGAAGACAAACTCAATCGGCAAACAATCAGAAGAATACGATAAAGTTTCTTTCGGCTGGATTTATTAAAAAAAGCCTTCCCAACTTGCGTTGAGAAGGCTTTTTATTTCTTGCAACTATCATTCTACAACTCTTTCTTCACCGCATAATCATTAGAAATCAGTTTGAAAACATAACCTGAAATCCAGGCAACATCACCGCCTTTGATGAAGTAAAAACGCTTCTGAACGCCATCACGGGCGTATTCTTTCATAATGGTTTCCAAGATGGTTGCTCCCGCAATGATGTCTTGGTTATTGTATAATTTAGTAGTAATAATCTTGATGTCTTCTTCGGCAATTTGCTTCACGATGGGGTCAGAAATTGTACCTAAGTCTGGCGAAATCAGTTCTTCATAATTTGATACCGCCATTTGACGGAATTTCTTAACATCTTCCAAACTCACTTCCACAGGGCGACCAATGATGGCGGCACGTTCTGGATGCAAAAGTGTATTCATCACAAAAGCAATTCCACCCAAGAGATACACATTTTTGCGGTTTTTTAAGCCTACTCTGCGATTCATTTCTATCGCCATTTCCTCACGCACGGGGGCAATCTCAGCATCTACGCCTGCAATATAACCTTTGATGTCAGCATCTGGATATTTCGTTTTTACGATTTTTCCAAAAGCTTTTGTTCCATAGGGAAAATTCACGGCTTCAAATTTTGAACGATTCAATAAATATCCGCCTTTCACGTTACCTCCGCCAATATCCATGATTGAAGACGATAAGTGCAATTCGGGGACAATCATCGCCAATGCACCATATTTTGCTTCGTCTTCAAACGAAATAACATCAATTTTCTGGCTTGGATTTTTTATGGCTTCTCTTACAGCAGCAACCATTTCAGCTTCTTTCCCTGTGGCTTTGTCCATGGCTTGCTTCAAACCACTACTCATTACCACAAAAAGACGGTCAGAAATTACGGAGTTTCTCACAGTTGCGGTGTCCATCAAATCTTTAACGGCTTGGGCAGTTTCTCTGATGGCGGCTGCCGACAAAGCACTGGGTTCGGTGTTGATTGACATACTCTTTCTGAGATTATAAGTCAAACCTTTTTTGGCTGAGACCGATACACCAATGATGCTTAATTTTACCCCTTTTGAACCAATATCAATACCCGCAAAGAGTTCTTCGGTATCTTTCAGACCGCTCATTAATTGGGTGAGAGCTTTTTCACTTATTGACATTTTCAAGCTATTATAAATCTCAATGGCTTTGGCAAAATTGCGTGAGGCTTCCAAAATATTTTCTTGATCACGATAAAGGAAACCCAAATTTTCGTAGGTGGCGGCTTCCCAATATCTATCTTTATTTCTGACAATATTCAAGGCTTTGTTCAGGTATTCTTCTGACTGGTCATACTGTTTTACTTCTCGTAAAGTATTTCCCGCTTTGATAAATCTAAGGGCTGAATTGAGATCTGCGGTCTGGGCAAAACCTGTGGCAAATACAAAGACACCTAAAATGAGGCTAAGGAATATTTTTTTCATGATGGGTTAATAAATAATTTGTGAATGAGTGATTTGTGATTTTAGAGTAATAACTCGTTAATCATTACTAAGGATTTTTTGAATTTAGTTTTTATTATAAAGTGGTGAGCCTGCATTTGTTGGGTCAATCTCGGAAATAGTGTCTTTTGGAACAGCCTTTGCTTTCTTAATTTTTGTTTTTACCCTTTTTGCCTTTGCCTTATTTTTATCAGACTTAGGACCATTTGCCACAACCACTTTGAGCTTTGAAGCTGGGATTTGCTGAATATTTTTTGCTTCAATATTTAAGAGTAAACTTGAAAAAAAAAGCAAAAACAGAACATTAATTCTCTTAGAGAAAGAGGAAAAAGAAGAACGATTGATAAAGCTAATGTTACCTAAACCGTTGAAAAAATGATAATCTTTGGATTTTTTGCTCATAAGTTAGTGATTAAATACTTGATTAACAATCGTTTATTTTTATACGAAAATAACGATTGTGCTTATTATAAGCAAAAAATGTTCCAAAGATTTGAAAAAAGCTAAAAGTATTGAGTAATGAGCAATGAGCTATAAGTAAAAGTATGATGCTGATTCATAGCGCATCCCTCAACGCTCACACCTGATTGCTTAAAATTTATTTCTTCCCTGTTACTTCATTATCCTAAGCACTTAGGAATGGGTAAACAACAACTTGTAACGGTTTATATGATTCTTTTACTGATATTTAAGAGCCATTTTTCGTTAAAGAGCAGTGCTATTCGCCTTAAAATACCCCCTAACTATCAAAAAAGTAATTCACCTAAACCATTACAAGTTACTATTTACCCATTCCTAAGTTTAATTAAAGATAAAATGACAGCCTTTTGGTAGGCTGTCATTTTACAATATCGTTACCCTAAAACCTTATCCCATCCGATTCACAATTCCCTCCGAAATACCTACACAATTAAATCCGCCATCGTGAAAAAGGTTTTGCATCGTTACTTTCTTGGTTAAATCTGAAAATAAAGTAATTACATAATCTGCACATTCTTCTGCCGTGGCATTTCCCAAAGGTGACATTTCGTTGGCATATTCATAAAAAGCATTAAATCCTGCGATGCCTGTACCTGCGGTTGTCTTGGTGGGCGACTGCGAAACGGTGTTTACTCTCGTGCCATTTTTCTTGCCATAAACTGCTCCATACGAACGAGCAATTGATTCCAACATCGCCTTTGCCTGTGCCATATCCGTATAATCAGGAAATGAACGTTGGGCAGCAATGTATGACAAAGCCACCACCGAACCGCAGTCATTGATGGCGTTCATTTTATCCGCCACTTGCAACATTTTATGAAACGAAAGTGCCGAAACATCCAACGATTTCATGAACCATTCGTAGTTCAAATCGTCGTAAGTGCGGTTTTTACGGATGTTTGTACTCATGCCGATTGAGTGCAACACGAAGTCGATTTTCCCCCCTAAATGTTCCATCGAGCCTGCGTAGAGTTTTTCCAAATCTTCAACTGATGTGGCATCGGCAGGGATGATTTTGGCTTCACATTCTTCCGCTAATTTATTGATTTCGCCCATTCGCATGGCAAGTGGGGCATTGGTTAGCGTAAAAATTGCTCCTTCTTCTTTGGCACGTTGAGCCACTTTCCAAGCAATTGAATTGGAGTCTAATGCCCCTGAGATGATTCCTCTCTTTCCTTTTAAAAGACCGTATGACATAGTTTTTAGTTATTAGTCATAAGTTATGAGCGGAAAAGCCCATAACTTATAAACCCATTTATTCTGATTGACTCTATTTGAAATTGTGATACAAAAGTAATCAGTTTTTGGGTAAATATTAGAAAATATTAGAGATTGGAAAATTATCATTATCAATTGTTGTTGAAGTATTTGTATTCTGAAAAGTTGTACCAATCTAACATTTAATCAATCTACTGCGTTTATTACTTAAACATAACAAACTTTATCAACATGAAAAATCTATTATTTCTGTTTCTCCTTTTGTCATTTTCGACCAATATTTTCTCGCAAAATTTAACACTTCCTAATTTCAATCAGGAACGCCTTGATTTGAACCGACAAGGTATGACTGTTTTGGGTTCATGGGCGGGTGCAAACTTGATTACAAATGGGATTTTACTTTCCAATGCCTCGGGAAGTGAAAAGGCTTTTTACCAAATGAATATTTATTGGAACGTGGTAAACGGAGCTTTGGCGGGTTTGGGGCTTTTACAAAAGTCTAAAAATCAGGCAAGTATGAGTGCTTTTCAAACCTTGGAAGAACAAAGTGGTACTGAAAAAGTATTCTTGCTCAACACGGGTTTAGACGTTGCTTATGTGATGGGCGGAGTTTATTTATTAGAAAAAAGTAAGAACTCAACCTCCGACCAAGACCAATTGAAAGGCTTTGGACAATCAGTAATCTTGCAAGGTGGTTTTCTATTATTATTCGATGGAATTATGTACGGCGTGCATCGTTCACATCTGAAAAAAGGACGAGTTATTTTTGAAAATCTTACATTTACGGGGAATCAGATTGGTTTGAATATTAGGTTTTAGAAAGAATAAAATTTAGACCATAGATTTTACGGATTGTACAGATTTTCACGAATTTTTTAATTTTATCTGTGCAAATCCGTATAATCAGTCAAATCTGTGGTCTAAAAAAATCACGCTATTTTTCCATAAAAACCTTCTCCCAGCCCAATTTGCGGTATTCCTTTAACAGAAACCATGATAATCCCAACTGCAAAATGCTGAATACAAGGATAACATAAGGCACTTGCATCAAGAAATAATGAACCAAACCAACAACGCCCGATACTATAAAAAATAATAAATTCCGAGCAAATGTTCCGCCACCTTTATTCGTAATTTCTACTGAAAATGGCAATTTATTTGTTCCCCCGATGGCATTCAACAGACTAAGATTAATGATGGCTAATCCTCCAAAAACCAAGTCATCTAACAATTGTATGTTCCAAATTAGTGAAATAATTATTCCTAAAAAAAGAAAAGTAGGTAACATAAACTTCACTAAAACTGCCCTGTATGCACCACTCAAAATTTCGCCAGGTTGGGCAACAGGAGCGAGATTAAATATCCAAGCCGCCTTAAAATCTTCGGATTGACCGATTTGATTTCGGATAGAAAGAAAGATAGTAAAACAAAAATAAATTATCATCAACGAAAGCGATTCGGATTCTCGCATACTGTCAATTCTTTCAGAAAGTCCGCCTTTGGAAGAACCAAAAATGAAGAGTGGATAAATGAGCATATAACCCAAAAGTGGATAAACCCGAAGTTTAAATTTACGGTCTCGGGCGGTGATTTTCCAGACAAACTCAAAAGCTCCTTTTTCGGCAGGTGTTCCAGTAAATATTTTTGATAATTTTTCTGCCAAACCTTCTCTATTGACCTCATTAGGCAATTTTTCTTCTTTCTTGGCAACGTCCATTCCAGCAATTTTTTCATTAAAAATACCCGAGAAAACATTACTTACCAAATACATTACCACAAAAGGCATCATAATGGTCAGTAAAATAAAGATGATTTGGGTTGTTCCAAAATGATGGTTAATGAAGGCATCCATCGTATTTCCCATCCAAATTGGGGGCAACAGAAAATGCCACCAACGAGTTTGCACCGCCAAATTATTCATAATGGTTTCCATGCTAATCATCTGTCCTACCAAACGATACCCGCCCATAAAGATAAAAGTCAAGACAATTTGGAAGGAATTAATGACGTTTCGGAGTTTCTCTTCGCTGGTAAATTTCATCAAAACCAAGTACAAAATATTGGTCAAGAAAACGATTAGAATTAAAGATAATGTACTGATTATCAGAAATATAAAAGCCGTACCGATGCCATATCTTACGCCCGTTGCAATCATAGTGGCGAATGATAAAGCCAACTGCATCGAAAGCAAATACATGAGTATATGCGTAATACGGGCAATTAACAAAGTACGGTCGTCAATGGGGCGGGGGAGTAGGACGGCATTATCGTTTGAATCAAGAATGACGGCTGAAAAATCAGTAATCAAAGTCATTGCCAACATAAACATGGTGTAGGCGAAGGAGATTGAATAAATTGCCACGATGGAATCTGACATGAAAATAAAAATAGCCAAAAAACTGGATAGACCAGCATAAATCAACAATGTCCAAAAGAAGGAGGAATTGGATTCGTTTTGCTTTTTTGCCGACTGATTATACCGTGTACGACGATTATCCATCTTCAATTTTACTTCAACGATGGCTCGCAATTGTTCAAAATTCACGCCCAAACCAATGAATAGCGGACGGAGGAGGCGGAGGAATTTTTGGTAAAAATTTATCATGGTTTCGATGTGGATATATTGGCACACAGATGACACGGATTAGACACGGATTTACAATTATTGCTATCTGATATTTGCACTAAATATTTCTAAAAATCCGTGTGCCATAAAATTAATTTTTCATAATCTGAATAAACTCCTCCGCCAAATGCACGTGTTCATTATTGCCCGTAAGTTGGTTGAAAATTTGTTCCAATGAACCTGATTCTCGCTGAGATTTCAATTCTTCAAAAGTGCCGTTGGCGATGATTATTCCTTGATTTATCAGTACTATTCTGTCAGAAATTTTCTCTACCACATCCATAATATGCGAGCTGTAAAAAATAGTTTTGCCAGCGTTTTTCAATTGTGCTAAAATCTCTTTGACCAAAATAACGGCATTGGCATCCAAGCCCGACAGCGGTTCGTCCAGAAAAATCACTTCGGGGTTATGCAACATTCCTGAAATCAAGAGAACTTTCTGTTTCATACCCTTCGAGAAAGTTGTCATGCGGTCGTCTCGCTGATTGTAGAGGGCGAAAAGGCGAAGTAACTCAGTAGCTTTTTCTTCGATATGAGATGATTCTAATTGGTATAAGCTGCCTAAAAATCTGAGATATTCCATCGGAGAAAGGGTTTCATAGAGCAGAGCATTTTCAGGGACGTAGCCAATTAACCGCTTGACCTCCATAGGGTTATCTTTTACATTTCTTCCCAAAACTTCAACGTCTCCGCTAAAATCTGGAATCATTCCAATCAAGATTTTGATAGTAGTGGATTTGCCTGCTCCATTGGGTCCGATGTAGCCAATGATTTCGCCTTTATCGACTTCCAAATCAATTCCTTTCAGAACCAAAGAACTTCCATAAACTTTTTGCAGATTCGTAATTTTGATTGCACTCATGCCGTGAATAATTTAAGGTAATTATTATTTTGGAAAGCTAAGGGAGGTTTTTGATATTTCCAATTTAAAATTGTTGAGTGGTTTGAAAGAAGGAATTTTAGTAGCATTTTAGCGGATAATTTTCACAAAAAATGCTCAAATTGATGGATTTGAGCATTTTTATAAAGTATGAATAATTTACAAATCATGAGGGTTTACAACTCGTAAATTAGGAATTCTTCAAAATCATTAACATTACGTATAATCAAAGTCAAATCATAACTTAATGCAGTGCCGCAATAATAGCATCTGGTAAATCTACTTTTTTGATTTTTCTAATGTGAATAGTTTTTGAAACAATGATGCTATCTATTTTCCCATTCTTTTCTACTTTCTGAGACGTATTTTTGCATTTTTTCAGCCGTTTCAGAAGATAACGAACCTGCCAAAGAGGATGATTTTTTCTTTGGTTTTGATTCAGTATTTACCAAGATTTTAAGGTCTTCGTGTTTCTGAATGATTGTATTCCAATCATTTATAGGTACAAATACACCAGTGTTTTGTCCATATCCATCTTGAATTACTTGAAGTCTCATTATGATATTTTTAGTTTTACAAATTTTATCTGAATCGGAACGCCGACCGCATCGAAACTACGCCAAATTCCCTCTCAAAACACACTCATCACGGTCGGGACCAGTGGAAACGAAGTTGATGGGTAAGCCTAATTTCTCTTCCAAGAAAGCAACATATTCTGATAATTCAGAAGGCAATTCTTCAAACTTTCTGAAACCTTCCAATGAACAATTCCAACCTTTAAGGGTCTGATATACAGGCGTTAATACAACATCCGTAATGTCGTAAGGGATTTGGTCAGTTACAGTTCCGTCGGGTAACGTATAGGCAGTACAGATTTGGATTTCTTCAAAAATGTTCAACACATCTGCCTTCATCATGATTAATTGCGTAACACCGTTTATCATCATGGCGTATTTCAAAGCGGGTAAATCTATCCAACCGCAACGGCGGGGGCGACCCGTTGTTGAACCAAACTCACGCCCTTCCACACGCATACGCTCACCCACTTCGTCTAATAATTCTGTCGGGAACGGTCCTGAACCCACACGAGTAGCGTAAGCCTTGAAAATTCCGTAAACTTCGCCAATGTTCTTGGGTGCAACGCCCAAGCCTGTACAAGCCCCCGCAGTGATGGTATTGGAAGACGTTACAAAAGGATATGACCCAAAATCAACATCTAACAAAGACCCCTGAGCTCCTTCTGCCAAGATAGTTTTTCCATCCGTAAGTACTTGATTAACAGTATATTCAGAATCAACCAAATGAAATTGTTTCATAAATTCAACCGCTCCGAAGAATTCTTTTTCGGCTTCGGTCAAATCATATTCAAATTGATAAACATCCAAAATTCCTTTGTGAATACCTACCAATTTATCATATTTTGCTTGAAAATTGGGTGAAATCATATCCCCAACTCGCAAGCCTTGACGGGAAATTTTATCGGTATAAGTAGGTCCAATTCCTTTCAAAGTCGAGCCGATTTTATCAACTCCTTTGGCTTTTTCGTAGGCAGCATCCAACAAGCGGTGCGTGGGTAAAATAATGGAAGCCTTTTTGGAAATTTCTAAATTTGCCTGTACGTTAATCCCAAATTTTTCGGTTAAACCATCAATTTCTTTCTTGAAAATAATGGGGTCAAGCACCACACCATTACCAATAATATTTTGCACTTCCTGACGAAAAATCCCCGATGGAATTTGGTGCAGAACGTGCTTGAAACCATCAAATTCAAGCGTATGTCCCGCATTTGGACCGCCCTGAAAACGTGCAACTACTTGATATTTAGGAGCTAACACATCCACAATCTTACCTTTTCCCTCATCGCCCCACTGTAAACCTAACAATACATCTACTGCCATTTTTGAATATTTTTCCTCCGATTCCAGAAGGTTATTATGATGTTAAAAAATCTTTACCCTTTCAATATGGGCTTTTAAGTCGTAAAGATAATCAATCTCAAAGAAAAAAATTACTTTATCATCTTGTCCATTGATAAATCTAATCGAAACTCAAAATTATCCTTTATTGCATAATCACCAAGGTTTGAAAAGAAGTTGGTTGAGTTATATTTTATACCAAAATCAGTTCTGTTCACACTAAAAACAGCTTGAATCTGAACCTCATTTTCTGATTTTTTTATCGAAATAGGAAAAGAAATTCTTTTCTGGATTCCCTTTATTTTCAGTAAACCAATGGCTTTATTATTCGTGATTTTCTCTAAAATAAATGTCGCTTTGGGGTATTTATTTACGTCAAAGAAATCTTCATTTTTGAGGTGGTTCATCAGGTCTTTATTTTCGTGGGTAATGGATTTCATATCAAATTCAAAGATACCTTTTGAGATATTTTTACCGTCAAAATTTATACTTCCTGCACTTAGTTGTATTGTGCCAGTGGGTGCGTAATCACCCACAGCGGCATAACCTGTCCACGAAAATTTACTCTTATTGAGGTTAGCCTTAAACACCAATTGTGCGTTTGAATTGATTGATAATGAGATAATTACGATAAATATTACGAATATATTTTTCATTGTTTTATTGTTTTTAATGTTATTTAGGGAAGCCTTCCTTTGACTATTACTTTTTGTACTCCAATTCCCCTTCTGTTTCGATTAGTCCAATGCCCTTATAAATTTTTCCATTTTTATCTCTTGCCAATACAAACCAAAGAGCATCACCACCATACAAATCATCGCCAAAGCGGTAGTTTCTCTTGAAAATATAGGTTTTACCTTTTCTCAAAATGCCATCTTTACAGTTGAACTTTTCTGTAAATTCTGTTTTATCATACTGCACATTTGTAAACCAGCCTTGCTCAGAATACCAGATAAAACTTCCCGCCCCAATCACTTCCAAATCTTCTGTTTCTGAACGAACAAAAGTGCTATGTTTCCAGACGTATTTACCGCTAAATTCACCATTACTATCGTTCAAAACGGGATAATTGGGGTTGGGATTATGGTAAATCGTGATGCCTACGGGTACTTTTCTGAGCGTATCTGGTAAGATTCGAGTGTGGTCTGTCCAGGCTTTTTGGGCGAATAGCGAAAACGTAAAAGATAAAATGGATAAAAGAATGATGAGCTTTTTCATGTCGTTATGTTTTTAAATGAACGACACAAAATTGAAGAAAAAAATGGGTGTAAACGCCCCAAAGTAGGATTTGGCACGTCCCAAAACCTGATTTGGGACATTTTATTTCAAAAAATCTCTTGGAGCAAGACCTGTAAAATCTTTAAAAATTCGATTGAAAGTAGTTTTGGAATTGAAGCCTGACTCATAAGCAATTCCCAAAATAGTTAGGCGTTCGAGGTCGGGTGAGTTGAGGCGTAGTTTTACTTCTTCCACTCGATATTCGTTCACAAAATCGTTGAAAGATTTGCCTAATCCTGTGTTGATTTGTTGTGAAATAGTTTTCGGATTTAGTTTCAATTCTCTGGCAAATTCGGCTAAGGTCAAAGTAGGATTTAAGTATAATTTCCGACTATCCATACCTAATTTTATTTGTTGCAAAACTTGGTTATCTACCTGAATGTGAGACTTTTGTGCAATTTCTTCTTCAAAATTTACCTCCGATAAATTTGCTTGTCTGATACCTCCAATGGCAAGCGTCAAAGCCATAATTCCCAAAATCTGAACCGAATAATCATAGTTGAAATAAAGATTAAAGAAATCTCGCAAAATGATTTCTATCAACCATTGTACGCATAAAACGACCAGAATAATCAAGATAATTTTAAGCCAATTTAGGCGAATTTTAGAGGTTTCCGAAAAATTATTCACCACATAAATTTGATAGTTTTTGAGCATCTGAATGGATAAAACCAAGTAAATCAGCATCGAAATAAAAGTGCCATCAAATTCAATCTTGTAGGTAATAAACTGATGTACGTTCATCCAGTACCAGTTCTTGAAATCATAATTTTTTGTGGTTAAAAACAGATACAAACCAGCCTGAAAAACTACGGGAATAAAATGTAAAAAATCTTTTTTCTGAAAGATAAACAATTGATTTACAAGGCTTTTGACATAAAAATAAATCAGTGGTCCAAAGGCAAAAGAATAGAATATTGGGAGAAAATATAGATTAGCATTTTGTCCATAAATGTCTGCAATTCTCAGAAAATGGTCTATCAGCCAAAGGGTAATTGTAAAAATCAAGAGAGCCAAAAAGCGATTTGATTGTTTATTTTGCGAAGAAAACCATAATAAACCCGTAGCAAAAAACGAAGATGAAATGATAATTCCGAGCAGTAAAACTGTAAAATTAAGTGTGATTTGCATGAGATTTCAAAGTGAATTGTAATTTTAAAAGTACGGTATAATTTGTCTCAACGGGACACCACTTGTTAGCTTGGACTGGACGGCATTCCGTTAAGTCCCAAGTTTTTAAATAACGTCCCTGTGGGACTTGAACACAATACATCTTTGATTTACAATTTTCTCAAAGGAAATTTTCAGTCATAAAGATAAGTAAAAACGGAAAAATTTCATCGTTTTGTGTTTATTCTGCACAACCGTTTTATTGCCTGTTCACTAAAAAGGTTTCTATTTTATCGGGTAAAATTTATAAATTGCGACTTTATTGAAAAGAGAAAAACGGGGAATGAAAACCCCTTGCCCCGTGGCTGGTGTCCTCACCAGTCCACATAAGCGTAGGCAAATTGGAGTTTGAGCTTCCGCTTATGTGGTATGTGGACTGGTGAGGACACCAGCCACGGGGCAGGGCAGGAACGGGTAATGAAAATCCGTTCCCCGTTCTCTCTTTTCCTGTTTACCCAAAATTTATCAAAATGTCTGAAACCACTATTTCAAAAAATGCCAAAATCCTCATTGCCGTAGCCGCTTTGGGCTATTATGTGGATGTATATGACCTCATTTTGTTTGGCGTCGTCCGCAATCCGAGCCTTGCCAGTTTAGGTTTCGATGCCGCCCAACAACTTTCATTCGGACTTTCTTTGTTCAATATTCAGATGGCTGGAATGTTGATTGGTGGAATTTTGTGGGGCGTTTGGGGTGATAAAAAAGGCAGAAAATCGGTTCTTTTTGGGTCAATTTTGCTGTATTCTTCCGCCAATGCCTTGAATGGTTTGGTTCAAAATACCGCTTTTATGGATGCCCTCACACAATACGGAATCCTGCGTTTTATTGCGGGTATTGGGCTTGCGGGCGAGTTGGGGGCGGGTATTACGCTCGTGAATGAGACATTACCCAAAGATAAACGGGGCATCGGGGCATTGCTCATTGCGGGTACGGGTGCCTTGGGTGCAGTAACGGCGGCACTCGTCGGAGGTGCAAGCCAAGACCCCGAATGGTGGCGAACTTGTTATTTCATCGGTGGCGGTATGGGTTTATTTCTCTTGATTTTAAGATTTGGCACATTTGAATCTGCCATGTTTCAAAATGTTGATGCACACGTTCAGAAAGGCAATATTTTTAGTTTATTTACTGATAATCAGCGTTTTACAAAATATTTTTATTGCATTCTGATGGGACTACCCGTTTGGTATGTTGTCGGCATTTTGGTTTTGGCGGCTCCCGAAATGAGTAAAGTTCTCAATATTCAAGGCGAAATTAAGGGCGGAAAAACGATTATGTTTTGTTACGCAGGGCTTTCTTTGGGCGATTTTTTGAGTGGCGTTTTGAGTCAATCACTGAAAAGTAGAAAGAAAACCATTTACATTTTTATCGGATTAGCAGCTATTTTTACCATTATCTATTTGAATGCCAACGGGATTTCTGCCGATAATTTCTATATTCTTTGTTTAATTTTGGGCTTTTTTGGCGGTTATTGGGCAGTTTTTATTACGATGTCTTCCGAACAATTTGGCACAAATATTCGAGCTACTGTAACTACGACCGTTCCCAATTTCGTGCGGGGGGCATTAATTCCAATCACCATTGGTTTCAAAGCCTTGATTCCTTTGTTTGGCTTGTTGCAATCTGCCTTGATTGTGGGCATAATTTGCTTTGGATTAGCACTTTGGGCAACTTCACAACTGGAAGAAAGTTTTTCTAAGGATTTGGATTATGTAGAGTAGGTTGTAAAGAATGGCACGCTGATGACATGAATACCTTCGGCAACGCGAGATTTTTCGCAGATTTTGCTTTTGAAAGCACTTATAAAATACTCATGTTTAATGCCTTCATAAAGACATCAAACATGAGTATAAAATTCAATTCAAAAACCCTACTTCCCCTCCCCAATCGGCATATAATCCTTAAAAGTTTTCAAGGGCGTTGATTCCACTTTTTTGCGGTATTCAAGCCAGTTATTCGCAAAGAATTTATTGACTTTTTCGATGGATTCTTTTGTTAGAGTTTCCAGTTGTTCCACCAAATTTTCATCGGCTTTGGTGGGGGTGATTTGCTTGGAATTGATATAATTCATGGCTTCAAAAATCTTGCCCTGTGGCGTAACTTGGTAAGGTCTGCCCGTAGCCTTGTTTTTCAAACTTTCTGCCCGTAATTATCTCTCTTTTTACCTTGATTGAATCTTGGATCGTCTTGCTGGCTTTTCCCAAATCCTCAAATTCTTTTCCTTCTTTATCTTTTACTTGACTCTGAATAGATTTTGCCACATCCTCGGCTTCGGTCAAACGGTCAGTCGCTTCGGTGAGTTGCGTAATTGACTTTTCCATACGTGAATACAATGCCCGTTGAGCCATTTTTACTTCTCTCGCAATCGGTACACGAGGGTCGTCTTTGATTTCAATCATGGTTGAATCTTTGGCATCGCCACATTGAAAAACTGCTTTATATTTCCCTGCCAAAACCTCAATCCCATTGCCATCAGCCGCATTTTTCTTGGGCTTTGGTCAACATGGAAAACGAACACCTTTCTCATGTCATATTCCAGTTAAACGACTGATAACCAGTTGAATCAGGCTTGTGTTGCAGGCTACGAATAAGTTTATTTTTCGGAATTATAAATTTTTACATAAACCGTATCATATTTTATCGTAGCCTTTTTAGTAGTATCTTTTTTCACCTCCGTAACTTTGTTTTCTGCTTTACTTTTAGCATCAATTTTAGCTACTGGATTCTTCGTATTAGTATCTTTTTTCGGAGGGTTATAAAAATAATTCAACTTAAAACCTTTCTTTCGATTTTCTCCCGAATAGTTGCCATCGCCCGCAAAACCTGCTCCTGCGGCATCTCTATAATTGGCTAAATATCCCGTTGTATTGTCAAAAGAAGCTAATTTTTTGTCCAAAATCTGCCCATTCGTAGCTGCAATTTGTCTGAGCGGACGAATGTTGTCTAAGATATAAATCGCCCTTCCGAAAGTCCCAACTACCAAATCGGCTTCCCGTTCTTGAATGGCTAAATCCATCGTTGAAACGGGCGGAAAACCTGCTTTCCATTGGGTGAAATTTACGCCATCGTCCACACTTACCCAAAGTCCTTGCTCAGTGCCTACGAAAATCAATTTTGGCTCAACCACATCTTGTTGAACGGCTTAGGCATAACCCACCACTTTTTTATCATCTACTAACTCGAGTCCGCGTCTGTCCGTAATCTTTGGTTCGGAAAATATACACTCCCATATCGCCCTGACGGTAATTATTGGCAACCACAAACGCCTCACCTGCATTGAAAGTAGAAGCCCGAATTTGCGGAATCCAAGATTCTTTGGGCAATCCATTGATTTTGGGCGTAACGTTCGACCAATTTTTACACATCCATCTGACTCACCTGCACATTTCCATCATCCGTACCCGCCCAAATTACCCCAGCTTTCACGGGCGAAGGGGCAATACACAAAACAGTACAGTGGTTTTCAGCAAAGGTTACATCCATCGTTAGTCCGCCCGTTTCGTCCGTTGCTTTTTGTTGTACTTTATTATCGGTCGTTAAATCGGGCGAAATCGTTTCCCAATTCATCCCTTTGTCGGTTGATTTATGGATAAATTGCGAAGCGTAATAAATCGTTTTCTTATCAATTGGGTCAAGGGCAAAAGCCGCATTCCAGTTGAAACGAAGGCGGGTTTTTGAGGTCGGGCGTACTTGGGCGGATAAAAACATTTGCCCCCCGTTTCAGCATCATATCTAACCAGATTTCCTCCCTGCGACATTCCGTAACCAAATCGGGCATCTTGCAAATCAGGCATCATGTCAAACCCATCCCCACCAACCATTGTTTGCCAGTGCCAATTTCTGATACTTCCATCTTGCCAAGTGTAGGCAGGACCACGCCATGAACCATTGTCTTGCAATCCACCGTAAACATTATACGGAATTTCATTGTCCACATTTACGTGGTAGAATTGACCGATGGGAATAGTCTCCGAAAACGTCCATTTCCTACCTCTATCTCGTGAAATTGCCACGCCGCCATCGTTTCCGTTGATGATAAAAGAAGGGTCTTCGGGGTGAATCCAAAAGGCGTGGTGGTCGGGGTGAACGCCCTCATAAGGCACAATCACTTTGAACGATTTTCCAGCATCTTCACTCATCGAAATCATCTGAAAAATACTGTAAATACGGTTTTCGTTTTTGGTATCAACCGCCAAATCCCAGAAGTAAAAAGGACGATTTCGTTTGATAACCTCGGCATCATCATCGTTCACTTTTTCCCACTTAAAACCCCCATCATCTGAACGATACAAGGCATTTTTAGAAGACTCAATCAAGGCATACACACGGTTGGGGTCAGACTTGGCAATGGCAACGCCAATCCTTCCTAATTCGCCCTCTGGAATGCCGTTGGGCTTGTTTTGGAGTTTTATCCAGTTTTTTCCACCGTCCAAAGTCATGTAAAATCCAGAGCCTTTTCCGCCCGATTTGAAGTCATAACCAGTACGGTGATGTTCCCACATTCCCACGAATAATTTATTAGGATTTGAAGGATCCATCACCATATCACCCACACCCGAACGCTCGTTGGTGTAAAGGATTTTCTCCCAAGTTTGTCCGCCATCAATGGTCTTGAAAACGCCTCTTTCGGGATGGTCGGCAAAGGGATTTCCGATAACGCCAGCATAAACTACATTAGGATTTGTGGGGTCGATAATTACTCGGTGAATATTTTTGGTTTTCTCCAAACCCATTGATTTCCAGGTCTTTCCACCGTCCAATGACTTATAAATTCCTCCGCCAAGATTTACCGAATTTCGAGGATTCCCTTCCCCCGTTCCCACCCAAATTACGGATGGATTAGACTGTTGAATAGCAATTGAGCCGATGTTTATAATAGGATTTTCATCAAAAATAGAAGTCCACGTAGTTCCTCCATTTTCGGTTTTCCAGACCCCGCCCGAAGCCGCCCCCGCATAGATAATATCAGGATTGGCAACGACAGCATCAATTGCCGTAATCCTGCCCGACATCGCCGCTGGACCAATGGCACGGGCTTTCATGTTTTTCAGCAAATCTGTGTTGAGTTTTTGTGCTTTTGAAGGAGAAAAAAGCGACAAGGAGACGATACCAATTAGTAGCGTTTTGATAAAATTTGACTTCATTTTTTAAGGTTTTGTGATGAAGTTTCAATTTCGGGAAAAATTGGGGGAAAGGCAAAGTTTTTAAAAAAATCAGTAGCTTTTCACTTTTCGACTAATTGCTTTGTAGTCTCCATTTTATTCAAAACCAACGTTTGACTAAGCCATCTGAACAAAATATAGCCTGTTACTTCCAACTGATTTTTATTGTTTAATTTCAGAAAAAGCCTTGTAGTTTTTGCCTTTGTATAAATCATTGATTTCGCCACTATTCCATTCGCTTTTATCAAAAACAAAATCCTTCATCACCATTTTATTCAAAAATTTTGAATTTTCGGAAGGGTCAATTTTCCTACCTTCGTCTTTTTCGTTGAATGGGGCGTACCAAAGCAATTTACCATAATATTTGTCGTGATTTTTGAAGACCCGAATGGTAGCATTTTGCTCGCTTGTTATCCAATCGCCCACAATGGCATCAGGTGTGGTTTGAGCTGAAATTTTATAAGAAATTAATCCCAAAAGCAATAAAAAGAAGAGTCTCATAGTATTTATTTTTCACAAAGAAAACTGGTAAATGCTTGACAACTTGTCTTTTAAATGACAATTTGGAAGTATTTTCTTGCACATATTTATCTCACTCGTCATCTTGCATTGGCACCTCGGATTAGTCGTTTTATTATGTCAGACAACTTCTATTTTCCTTTGCAAAAGTGTAGATTCAATACAGTTTTCCTTTGTAAAAGTGTAGGACTTCTACACTTTTACAAAGGAAAAAATGTAAATTGCTAACCAATTCAAAAAATTATTAATATGGATAGATTCGCAATTCAAGAATTAATTGCTTGGAAAAACGCAAAAATCAGAAAACCTCTAATTATTCAAGGGGCAAGGCAAGTGGGTAAGACTTGGTTGATGAAAGAATTTGGCAAGCAAGAATTTCAACAAATGGCTTACCTCAACTTTGAAAGTAGTGCAAGATTACGAACAATTTTTACCTCCGATTTCAACATTGACAGAATCATTGCGGTAATTGAAATCGAAGTAAAACAAAAAATTGACCCCCAAAATACGCTCTTAATTTTTGATGAAATTCAAGAGGCTGACAAAGGATTAACCGCCCTAAAATATTTCTGATGAACAAGCTCCTGAATATCATATTGTAGCAGCAGGTTCTCTTTTGGGCATTTCTAATCAAAAAAATAGTTCATTTCCCGTTGGTAAAGTTGATTTCATGTCTTTGTTTCCCATGAATTTTATGGAGTTTTTGGATAATATTGGCGAAAGGCAATTAGCGAATCAACTACAAAATAAAAATTGGGAATTGATAGCTATTTTCCATGAAAAACTGGTCGAGATTTTACGATTATATTATTTCGTTGGCGGTATGCCCGAGGTTGTTTCAAACTATATCGAAAATAAAGATTTAGAGACGGTTAGGTCAATTCAGCAAAAAATATTGGCAGGTTATGAAAACGACTTTGCCAAACACGCACCCAATGAAGTCGTACCAAGAATAAGATTAGTCTGGAATTCTTTAATAAGTCAATTAGCCAAAGAAAATAGAAAATTTATTTATGGTCAAATCAAAAAAGGAGGAAGGGCGAAAGATTTTGAGACTGCCATTAATTGGTTGGTGGATGCGGGTTTGGTTTTGAAAATAAACAGAGTTGAAAAACCCACTTTACCACTCAATGCTTATGCGGATTTTGATGCTTTCAAATTATTTTTCCTTGATATTGGCTTGTTGAATGCCATAGCAGATTTGGACTCAAGAATTCTTTTAGAGAAAAATAATATCCTCACTGAGTTTAAAGGGGCTTTGACAGAACAATTTGTTTGTCAGCAATTGAAAATCAAAAAAGAATTATACTATTGGACTGCCTCAAATGCCACGGCAGAAATTGATTTTTGTTTTACAATCTAAAAACGAAATTATCCCAATTGAAGTGAAAGCGGAAGAGAATTTGAAGTCCAAAAGTTTGAAGAGTTTATGTGGGAAAATATGCCCCAAAAACTGCCATCAGAACGTCAATGAGTAAATCTCGACAGGAGGATTGGCTAATAAATATTCCTTTATACGGGATTTATGTGGGGATAGAATAAAATTGGTTTCTTTTAGCTTTTTACCCGCCGGCGGAGTATTTAAAAAACGCCAAGCCTGCCACTTTTTACATGGCTGACTTGGCGTGTTGCTTACGCATATGTTGTGGACTTGGGCAGCCCCGTGAAAACACCCACAACGGCTGGCTGAGGCTTTTTCTAAAATTTAACACCAACAAGGGCGAAATTGCGTTCCTTCATTGCCACTAACATTCCGTTCATTTGCAATAAAAAATGCCAAGCCTACCACTTTTGTATGGCTGACTTGGCGTGTGTAAATTCTTAGTTTTATTTTACTTATTTTCTTATTTTATTCCTTAGAATAAAAATGTTTACAACAAATCCCATTGCGGCAGCCATACACAAAAAATATAATATAATTAACAATAAATTTGCGTGACCAAAATCAAAATAAATTTTAATAGTTTTCAAATATCTCATGAAATCTAAGAGCATATCAAAAAATACATTGATTAAGACAATGTAAATTATAAGGCTAATAATTAGCCATCTTTTATTTAATTGTATCATTCTTTTTTGAAAAAATATTGATGCAATAAAAAATAGAATAAAAATTGTAATGGCAAATACTATTTCTTTCATGTTAGTCTGTTTTTATATTTAAAAATAAGTTTCCTTTGGGAAGTGGGCTATTACTATTTTCAAACCATTGTAAATATTGATTACTTACTTTTTGAAGATTGCTATTAAATCCAGGATAGTGTAATTCTCGTGAACCATGTCCAATCAATTCTAACAATGATTCATTTCCATTCCAAACTTGAAATCCTCCATGAACAGGGGAAGTTGCATCTTGTAAAGTGTGCAATCCAACAGCAAATTCAAAATATGCTTGATGAGTTTTGCCTTCTGCCAATAATTTTTTAGCATTCATGAATTGACTTCTAACAAAAACATCCGCTTTTGTCATAGCTTCTAAAACAGTTTGTTTGCTGTTTCGCATAGCATGTCTAAACGAAGTTTCCCCTGTTTGAAACTGGTCAGTATCTGCATATTCTGTACCTGCATTCATTGCTTCTACTTTAAAATCTTTCATTTGCCTTTGCCCCTTAGTTGTAGGTTTACCATTACTTAAAACTGCTATTTCATTTGCTGCTTGGTGGACTTTAAATATAGATTTTGAAGCCCAGTTTGGAGTCATTTAATATTTTTCATCACTGTCACTGCCTCCTCCACCATTCCCCCCTGTAACTCGAACTACTCCACTTACTTCAATAGCTCCTGAATTATCACGACTATCAAGAGTTTGATAACCATTAGAATATTCATAACCCGTAGTTTCACTTGCCTCATCTGCCTCCATTCCATCAGGGTCAATAAATTTTATTGGGTTATTATTTGCGTAAGTAAACGGACTGAACCGTCTTGAAGTTTCCGCTAATGGGTCAATCGTAATAAATCTTGGCACTAATTTGTCATATAATCTTGCTCCAAAGTCTGTGTAGCCTGTTTCGAGCAAATCCTCTTTACCTGTAAATTTAAAATTATCAGCCTTCCAAGTCGATTTTAAATAATTTAAAGATGTTAAATCTTCTCCAAAAATACCATAAGAATTTGATTGTGTAATTTTCGCAATACCCAAAGAATCTCTGAAAGCAACTCTTAAATTTCCTAAATGGTCTTTGATATTGTATTCATTCTGTCCATCAATTACTCTGCCTTCATCGTGTGTAATTTGATATAAAACGCCATTTTTGTAAATCACATTCCCCACGTAATCAGTCACTTGCGTTCCGATTGTCTCTTTTAATTTTATACCACTGGCAGAATATTGGTTTAAAATTGTAACGCCACCTTTAACAATTCGTCTTGGTAATTTCAAATAATTATATTCAATGCTTATTGCCTTTGTTGGTATGTATTTTGAGAAAAAAAACTGCCCATGCCGTTGTTGCGTGTTTTCACCAACAACAAATGCGACAGCAAAAACTCGAAAACAATATTCGTCCGATTTTTGCTGTCGCAAGTGTTGTTGGTAGAAAAAATACCAACCTTTACTTTTGTTCACTATAAATATTCTAAGAATAAGCGAAGCTATAATTACTGTAAAACTTTCTTTTTTTTGCTTCTTTTTTTTCTTTAAAGTTATCCACAATTGTGGAAAAGTATTGAGCTAACTTTGTAGCTTGAACAATCTATCAAAACAGGTGAACTATAACACCAAAAAAGCATAAGGGCTTATCCGTTGATGCAGACCTGTTTTGATTTATTTTGAGAGGTATCATATAGAAATTTGGTGACAAGCACCGTTATTAAGGTTTTAATAGATACTCAGGATTCAGACTAATATTTAACATTTTAAACCCTGAAATAATGTATCCTTTTATCGTTGGTATTGATGTCTCGAAGTTAACGCTTGATGCGGTTATTTTGACTGATGGAAGTCATGAAAAACCTACTCATTATCATCTACCAAATACGCCTGATGAAATACAAAAATTGTTTAAGGGCTTTGCCAAAATACCCAATTTTTCATTAGACAAATGCCTAATTTGTATCGAAGCTACGGGAGTTTATACTTATCCAATCCTTAGTTTTGTGGCTCAAAATCAAGCTAACGTTTGGGTAGAGTCTGGCACTCGTATTAAGAAATCTGGCGGTATTCAGAGGGGTAAAACTGACAAAGTTGATGCCCTAAGAATTGCCACGTATACTTCTAAGAATCAGGAGAATATAAGACTTTGGAAGCCTTTAAATTCAACCATTGAGAAAATTAAACATTTGACCAGCTTACGAGACCGTTTAATGAAAAGCAAACAAAAATTGACTGTCCCTGTTGAAGAATTTCGTCAAATGGGTGATACTAAAATGGCTAATTTACTTTCAAAAGCCATGCTGTCAAGTGTTGAGGCTCTTGAAAAAGATATTATCGCCATCGAAAAGCAAATTAAAAAACTTTTAGATGAAGATACCGACCTCAAAGAACTCTTTACTCTGGTTACTTCGGTGGTCGGTATTGGTACACAAACAGCCATTGCTTTAATCGTTTATACAGATGGTTTTACCTTATTTGACGATGCTCGAAAATTAGCCTGTTATGCTGGTGTAGCTCCTTTCCCCTACACTTCTGGAACAAGTGTCAGAGGTAGAACTGGAGTATCCCAAATGGCTAATATGACCCTCAAATCGGTCTTACACATGGCATCCTTGACGGCAGTTAAATTAGACCATCAACTTAAAGATTATTACGAACGAAAAGTAGCCCAAGGCAAACGAAAAATGTCTGTTCTCAATGCCGTAAAAGCCAAACTTTTGCATCGTGTAATGTCCGTTGTTCAAAGAAAAGAAAAATATGAAAATTCCGTGAATTTTTCCTTGGTTTTGTCATAGAAATCAACGGCTGGCTGAGACTTTTTCTAAAATTTGACACCAACAAGGGCGAAAAGGAGTTAAGTGGCAATTCAAAACTGCCGATGCAAGAATTAAACTCAAAAGATTATACCCGACTGTATTAATATGAAAAACTACTAAGGTGAAATTTTGCCTTCGGCAACTAATCCTAAATAAAAATATAAACATACTACAATAAAATACCCTACATAAAATAAGGATATTTTAACTTTGTCTTTTTTTTGTATTTCATAATTATTATAAAAAATAAGTACAAAATATATTATGAATAATAATGAAATGATAATTGGTAATAATCCGATGCCAAATACTAATATAATTTCTATAAACTTTCTAAGAAATATATACTTATTGTCAAAAGTTGTACCGTTTAATTGTAGTATAACCATCATACACACAATACTGAAAAGAATACTTTTAGGTAATATTCCTTGGATGATTTTTATTATTTTGAGAGCCATCTTTGTATAAAATTAGTAACTGTTTTTTGAGTTATATTGTCTATTGTAGCTATGGAATGCTTGATTCCATTTTGAGTTAAAAATTGTCGTTTTTGTAGGGTCTTGTGCAACATTTGGATTTCCTCTCGAAAAAATACCACTTCTATTCTCACCTTTATTATTGGAAAAGAAATTTGTTTGATAAAAATTTATGTTCTTTTCTACATTTGAAGGGATTTCTCTATCAACTAAATCTAATCCCAATCCTCCTGAAACAGGACCTTTTGCTGCATCAATAGTAAATAGATAATTAACATTTATTCCCACTTTATCCAAAGTCTGAGCTAATTCTACTGCATTATCTCCGCCCCAGCTATAACCATAGATTACTAATTTATCATTTGATCCAATCTCATAATTTGCTCTAATAAAATCAATCGCTTTCGACATACTTTTGGCATCTCCCCATGAAGAAGGAACTGCTTTCCCAACAAATGGTATTCCATTTTGCTTTTGCCCACTCTTGATAAATCATTTATGATATTGCCAGCAGTTTCTGTTACATTTTTCACTGCTCCCATCTAACCCACTAAATGCTATCATTATGGTTTTTGCCTTTTTCTTTATCATTTGTGGTTGTTACTGTTATAGATATATCTCCTTTCGTAGTTCCCGAAATATTCCCATTCCCATCATCACCCGCATATCCACTAAAAGTAACTGAACCATCAATATTTCTGGCAGACATTCCATCAGGGTCAATAAATCGTATTGGATTATTGTTCCCGTAAGTAAATGGACTAAATCTTCTCGAAATCTCAGCTTAACGGGTCAATAGTTGTAAACCTTGGCACAAAAGGGTCATATAATCTTGCTCCTGCATCAATATAACCCAAATTAAGCGACTTTAACCGTTCATGTCCTGTAAAATCAAAATTATCAGGCTTTGGGCGTTTTGATATAAATTAAACTTGCAAGAATCTTCTCCAAATACGCCCGTATGGCTTTCCTGCGGTACTTTTGCAATACTTAAACTATCTTTGAAACTTACCCGTAAACTCCCCAAATGGTCTTTTATATCATATTCATGCCATAACGCCCATTCATTTACCGTTCTGCCCTTCATCGTGTGAAACTTGATAAACGATGCCATTTTTATAAATCACATTCCCTACATAATCCGTAATATAGCCGTTGAAGTGGTTTCTTTTAACTTTTTACCATTTGATAGAGTATTGGTAGTTAATGGTTTTACCGTCCGCAAAAGTGATTTTTTTCGGTAATTTCAGATAATTATACTCAAATAAATTTATCCCCTTATTCGCATCAGATTTTAAAGAACCGTCTGGATTATAAGTATAATCAGTTACTCCTACAACATCCGCAAAACTTGCCGTTTCAGTTGAATTGTCTTTTACTTCTTGGATTTTATTACTATTGGCGTTGTAAGTGTAAGCCAAATTATCAACTATTCCGAACGTATTATTAGCCCTTAAACCGTTTCGAATCAGGTTTTTAATGTTGCCGTTATTATCATAAGTTACGTTACTGAGCGTATAATTTTCGCCTGTTTTCCCACCTCCATAAACCCCTGCTTTGATTCTCGAACTTCCATCATAACGATAGACAAAGTTTCGGCTTAAATTATCAATACTACTTTTCCATTCCTGCTTTCTAATATTTCCATCAAAATAGGTTAAATCGTCCTCATAAAATAATTTCATTGAAAATAAGTCATTCTTTACATTCCCCGAAGCATCTAAATTTATTCCACGTAGTCCGCCTCGAATATGATAACTCATCGTTTCCAAATACAAATCTGAACTGGTGGCTTTACCCATATTCAGCGTACCAAAATTACGGAGTGTTCCTTTATCATTTAGTGTTCCTGCTCCTGCAATTTGACCGCTTGGAATTGTTAAAGTATGCCCCGTATTGATAGTTACGTTATCATTAGCATTTGGTAAGATACCTGATAACCAATTGTTTGCATCTGTCCAGTTGCCTGTTTGTTTGGAATAAAAAAACGCCAAGCCTACCACTTTTACATGGCTGGCTTGACGTTTTGATAACAAGGTAAACTAATACAAAAACTCATTAGACATGAAAATTAACAATACCATAACAGTCTGTAATTTCAAGATTAGTAAAGAAGATATAATGATTGATATTTTCACTTTCTTTAAACTCTGGAATCTTCCATAAGTAGATAAATTCATCTTTACTACTTTCAAGATTTTTAACTACATCGTGAATCTGATTAGCAATTTCACGTTGATTATTTTCAAGCTGAATTCGTTCTCGGATTGTGTATATATTTATTATATCAAACCTTTTTACTTTTAAACGTGAGAAGGTTTCAGTGTTCTCAAAATTTTGAAAATACTTATTTTTAAGCTCACCACGATTTAGTGATAGTATTAATGTTTTGAATATAATTATATCTTTTTCCATTTGATTATTTTTTTCCTGATGAAAATTTATTATTTGATACTTTTGCACCTGTTACAACTCCGGGAACTAACCACTCACTTTCTCCCATAGCCTGAGCAAGCCCAGAACGCATTAACATAGATTTAGGAAAGGATTTTTGTAAAATAACTCCTCTCTCAATCCCCATAGTACCCGCTGAAAAACTCTCTGCAACATATTTTTTCTCTGACCATGATGTCCAAATACTGTAATTATCACCCATTGTGTGGTCATCTGGTATGCTATGAGAATATATGGAAGATAATCCTTTGGGAACTGCAATTCCTCTTTTTGCTGCGGCATAATATGCTCCTGCACTTTCTGATACACCTCTATAAAGCGTGATATATTCTTCTTTTTTACTTTTACTGAGTGTAACATCAATTGGAATATCTATATGTCTTGGAGTATCTCCTTCCATATTTAACATTAACCACAGGAAACTGCCAACAACTCCAACTGCCGAGCCAGCCGCTCTTCCAAGACCAGATGCTCCCCATCCTTCCAATGCTCCTGCTCCACCTTCTGCCACCGTGCTGATACCAGTTCTTTGTGCCATTGCTGCTGCACCTGCGGCATAAGTTGCAGTTGGTTTAGTATTCACTTTTGGTTTATCTCCACCTCCCCCGTCAGCATTTAAAAACGTTCCTTCATGCGAAACCGCCCCTGTTTCATTCTTACTATTTGAGGTTGTGTAACCATTTGAATACTCAAATCCTTCACTTGCCATTCCGTCAGGGTCAATAAACCGGATTGGATTATTGTTTCCATAAGTAAAAGGCCATTGAAATCTTCTCGAAGTCTCACAGAGCGGGATCAATCGTGTGAAACCTGGCACAGCATTATCGTACCACCTCGCTCCAAAATCAGTATAACCCGTTCCTGGCAAGCTTTCGCCTGCCAGTAATCCAAATCCTCATCCCTTCCAAGTCGATTTTATAATAGTTTATGGATGTTAAATCTTCTCCAAAAATACCATACGAATTTACCTGTTATCTTAGCAATACCCAAAGAATCTCTAAACGCCACCCTCAAATTCCCCAAATGGTCTTTAATATTATATTCATTTTGCCCATCAATTATTCTCCTTCACGGCGAAAAAACGCCAAGCACCACTTTTTTAAGCACTGGCGGAGCCACGCACGGGGAAGGGAAAAACACTACAACGCGGAAACGAAAAGCACAAACCAAATCAAAACGCGCTTCTTCAGGCATTATTCAACTATTTTTCCATTCTTCTAAGACTCTTTCAAAAAAATTTAATAAAAATATTTTCGACCCATCTCTTCTTTCACTCCATTATCTCCTTCCTCACAAAAAAAACCGAACAGGGCCATATCTTCTGAAAATAAGCCATACATTTTCAACTCAAAATCATAATTTCATTTCTTTTTATTTTATTATATATTTTATTTACCCCAAATAGAACCCCCCACCGCGAGAAAGTATCCAAAAAGGCCCCACCGATGGCGGACAATCAAACACCGCAAACAACCAAACCCAATACAGAGATTTCCAAAAGCCAGAACAGAACACCAATCATATTCAAGCAAGGCACCCCCCAAACACTAAGCTTTATTGCTCAAGAAAAGCCCCAACCCCGAAAGAACCCCATTCCATTTCAAAAGCAACAAATTCTTCCCAACCTCCTTTCACCACATTCCAAAATTTAATTTTTAGGCAAAACCCACCAACACAAAAATGAAAACAACATTCAATGGGAAACCCAATCCACACCCTCAGAGGAAAAAAGAGTGCCTGCCGCAATCGAGTTTGGAGTTTATCATTCCTTGTTTTTCACCTCTTCATTATTATTAATTGAGCCTTATGTTCTCATTTTGGGCGCTGGTTATCACCTTTTCCTTCTCCCCACTCAGTACCCCACTAAAAGAACTTTGCCCGCATTATCTCTACTATTTGCAGAACCAAGAAACCAAACCTCACCTCACACACAGCAATAAACCGAAAGATATTGTTTCCAAATAAACGGACTAAATCTACGAGAGGTCTCTGCCAAAGGGTCAATAGTTGTAAACCTTGGCACAAAGAGAGTCATATAATCTTGCTCACTATATCAATATACCCTAAATTAAGAGACTTCAAACGCACATGCCCTGTAAAATCAAAATTATTGACTTTGGGCGTATTGGTGTAAATCAAACTTGGCAAAACGTCACCAAATACGCCAATATGCGAGGAAACACTCCTGCATTAACTTTGGCAATACTTAAACTATCTTTAAAACTTACCCGTAAACTCCCCAAATGGTCTTTTATATCATATTCAAAAACATTATTTACCGTTCTGCCTTCATCGTGTGAGACTTGATAAACGTTACCATTTTTATAAATCTACATTCCCTACATAATCCGTAACATCGCCCGTAGAAGTGGTTTCTTTTAGCTTTTTTATTGAAACACATCAAGCCTACCACTTTTTAAATGGCTGGCTTGGCGTGTGGCTAGCCGCAATAATGTTGTGGGTGGAAAAAACACCCACAACGGCATGGGAGAGGCTTTTTCTAAAATTTAACATCAACAAGGGCGAAAATACCAACAACGGCTTGCTGAATTTATTGCCTAAAATAGATACCAACAACGGCTACAACTAAGGCGAAAATCTAAGGTAAAGCAAACACCAGCAAAGGGCGAAATTACTACCTATGGCAAAAGTTCATATTTTAGAGTTTTGCATTTAATAATAAAATCTGGAAGTTTACATTTTCTTTTAAATCATTATTTCCAAAAATTAAAGCAAAAAAATCTACAACAATTATGCCTTTTTCTTTTTTTATTAAAAGCACTATTTATTAAAGTGCTTGAGAAGTATTTTCATTTTCAATAAATTTAAAGAGGAAAACATCTATAAATATTAACTTTATAGTTTCCCACTCATAATCTTTATGACTATTCATGCACTTTATTATCACTTCTATGTTCCTTGATTGAATAGAGGACTTATAGTAATTTCAGAGATTAGGGCATCTGAAAGCTGTTCATATTTGTTAATAATTTCGTTTATCATGTTTATGAAATTTAATTGATTAAAAACCTGGGGGAGTTGAATATTGAACACCTAATGGTATTTTGAAATAATCAGGATTTACTTGATTGAATGGAATATGACTTGTATGACAACCGCTTCCTAATTTACCCGTAATACTCATTTCATGTCCATGCCCAGATAAGAATTTTCCATGTTTGCCAAAATCCACCTGATAAATCACTTTTCCCTCAGCATTGTAAATATAATTTGAAACTGCTTTTCCATCACTGCTGAGATATGTATAAATTGAGTTTGGGGTTGCTCCTGACTGCCATGCCTTTTCTACACCACTGAAAGATTTTAGGCTTTTTGTTAATCCAAATAAAAAGAGATTTTAAACCATTCAATCCATTTTTTAGCCATGCTAACCCTTTTTTTGCCAAACTATATCCTCCTTCAATTGCCCCTGCAATATTAACTCCCCAATTGGGCGGCTTCATCCTCACGAGAAAAATAATCCATTTTACCCTGAGAAATTGAAGCATTTTGTAACGATGATGCCTGTAAGTGTTCCGGTGGACTATGAGGTGTTCCATTATCTCCACCGCCACGCCCTGTTTTTACTTTTGGTTTATCACCACCGCCCCCTCAGCATTCTGAAATGCCCCTTCATGTGAAACTGCCCCCGTTTCATTCCTACTGTTAGAAGTTGTATATCCATTTGAATACTCAAATCCTTTTTCTTCCGCCATAACAAAATCAGGGTCAATGAACCGTATCGGATTATTATTGGCGTAAGTAAAAGGGCTAAATCTTCTCAAAATCTAGATCAACGGGTCAATCGTTGTGAAGCGTGGCACAATATTATCATACCACCTTGCTCCAAAATCAATAAAACCCGTTCCTTGTAAACTTTCCTTACCAGTAAATTTAAAATTATCAGCCTTCCAAGTCGATTTTAAATAATTTAAAGATGTTAAATCTTCTCCAAAAATACCATAAGAATTTGCTGCGTTATCTTTTTATTACCCAAAGAATCTCTAAAAGCAACCCTCAAATTCCCTAAAATGGTCTTTGATATTGTATTCATTTTGCCCGTCAATTATTCTGTCCTTCATCGTGCGAAAAAACGCCAAGCCTACCACTTTTTTGTATGGCTGACTGGCGTGTAGGCTACGCACGTGTTGTGGAGCGGAAAAAAACACTTACAACGGCTGGAAACGAAATTAGGCATCATTAACCGCATAATCAAATAGTCGTTTCGCTGTTTCTTCCAAAGTTGGTTCATTATTCAAACTATTTTTCCATTCTTCTAAGAACTCTTTTGCTAAAAAAATTTCAATTATTGCCTTTGGTGGTATGTATTTTGAGAAAAAAACTGCCCATGCCGTTGTTGCGTGTTTTCACCAACAACAAATGCGACAGCAAAAACTCGAACATTATTCGTCCGATTTTTGCTGTCGCAAGTGTTGTTGGTAGAAAAAATACCAACAACGGCTGGCTGAACTTATTGCCTAAAATATATACCAACAACGGCTAAAAAGTTTGAAGGTTTATGTGGGAAAAATAGGCCCCCAAAAACCGCCATAAGAACGTCAATGAGCAAATATCGACAGGAGGATTGGCTAATAAATATTCCTTTATACGGGATTTATGTGGGGATAGAATAAAATTGGTTTCTTTTAGCTTTTTACCCGCCGGCGGAGTATTTAAAAAACGTAAAGCCTGCCACTTTTTACATGGCTGACTTGGCGTGTTGCTTACGCATATGTTATGGACTTGGGCAGCCCCGTGAAAACACCCACAACGGCTGGCTGAGGGCTTTTTCAAAAATTTAACACCAACAAGGGCGAAATTTGCATACCAAAATTGAATCACCTCAAACATTGGCTGAAACTAAGGTGAAACATTTATTGTATCAAGTTTTCTCTTATTAGCAGTATCAAGATGATAATTCCCTTGCCTATCTTTTTTATATGGATAAATTTTATAGCCGAGGGAATCCAAAGAATTAATTTCCTTTTCGGTCATTCTTAAAGTTCTTCTACTCTCACATCCAAAAGTGAGAATACTTAAAACTACTAATAATGATAATGCTATTAATTTCATTTTATTTGTATTTAGTTATTATTTCTTTGTAAATTCCTGATTTAGCTTGCTGTTGAGTTACTCCAATCAAGAAGTATTTATACTCTGTACTAGTTTGATTATAGGTACTTACTGGTAAATAATAATTTCCAGTATACTCTACATAACCTTTTTCATGACCAACATATTTAGATTGATTTATATTTTTGTATAAACCTTCATAGTCTCTTGACTCAACATAGTCTTTATTTTTTAATACAGGGTGATTATCTCCAAATAAATCTATCAAATTAGAAGCTCCTCCATCATCTGCTCTACGAGTAGGAGCATAAACTAACATTAGCCAAAATATTTGATTATCCTTTCCCAAATCCATTACAACTGTTCTTCCCTCCTTGCTTGAATTGTCCTCCAAAAAAATTATCACTGGCTTTTCCGTTTCCATAAATAATCAAGTTTGTGTTTTTTACATCCCAAAGTGATTTTTTAAGATTATCTGCAAAATTTTTCATTTTCTTCATATTGAACTTAACGTAATTAGTGATGTGATTTACTTTCAGTTTATCATCACCGCCACTGCTACTTTCTCCACCACCTCCCCCAGCATTCTGATACGCTCCACTAAGCGAAACTGCCCCTGTATTATCTCTACTATTTTGAGTTGTGTAACCATTTGAGTATTCAACGTTTACAGGCACGTAGTCATCATTCTTTTTTACTTCTTCTGCCTCCATTCCATCAGGGTCAATAAACATAGTTGGACGGTTCAAAGCATATACATAAGGGCTAAATCGCCTTGATGTTTCCGCCATTGGGTCAATTGTCCACCATCTACCCAACACTTTATCTTGCATTCTTGCTCCGAAATCTACCCAATTTAAGCCAAAAGAATTATCATTTTTCTTTCACCATTAAAACGCGTAATTATCGGGCTTTTGGCTCTGCTTTTTACCAGTTTGTAACTCCCACCCCCAAAGGGTCGTAATCTTGGGCTTGCGTTATTTTTGGAATACCTAAACTGTCTTTAAAACTGACCCGCAAACTGCCCAAATGGTCACTTATATCAAATTGGTAATCATAATTTGTACCATTCAAAATGGCTCTGCCTTCTTCGTGTGAAATTTGATAAACAACATTATTTTCATACAAAACATTACCTACATAATCCGTAACGTTGCCCGTGGATAAAGTTTTTTTCAGTTTTGTGCCACTGGCATTATATTGATAACTAACCCATTGACCACTTGCGAAAGTTACTTTTTTAGGCAATTTCCAAATAATTATATTCAATTAAAGTAATTTGCCTTTGGTGGTATGTATTTTTGAGAAAAAAACTGCCCATGCCGTTGTTGCGTGTTTTCTACCAACAACGAGTACGACAGCAAAAACTCGAACATTAGAGATTTCGTCCGATTTTTTGCTGTCGCAAGTATTGGGGCCCCAAAAATACCAACAACGGCTTGAAAATGAAACTGTTGCCTAAAATATATACCAACAACGGCTAAAAAGTTTTGAAGGTTTATGTGGGAAAATATGCCCCAAAAACTGCCATCAGAACGTCAATGAGTAAATCTCGGCAGGAGGATTGGCTAATAAATATTCCTTTATACGGGATTTATGTGGGGATAGAATAAAATTGGTTTCTTTTAGCTTTTTACCCCGCCGGCGGGGTATTTAAAAAACGCCAAGCCTGCCACTTTTTACATGGCTGACTTGGCGTGTTGCTTACGCACCTCAGACCAATTAAGGCGAAACGTAGATGTAGCCTAAAAATAAATTATCATCTTCCTGAAAAAACAAACTAATTTCATCGCCATCATCAGTTTTAGCAGCAATAAAAAGTATGTTTTCTGATATGCTATGATATAATTTATTTACAACTTCGTTAAGCCCTTCATAAACACTTTTATCATCAAAATTTTGTAAAAAATTATCATTCTCGAACATTGCACTTCTTTTAAGAATAAATATCAAATAAAACTTGCCTTGTTTGGATAAATTTTGCCAAAACTTCTCCCAAATCTGTTTCTTTAATTGTTTTTAAATTCAATTCTCCTTTTTTGATAATTTCTAATAATTTTTTCGTTGTCATTTTGCTATTTTATTTGAGTTGGATTCCAATTTCCTGTATTCCAAGATTTTTTAATATTTTTGCTCCTGTAACTGGACCAATTATTAGATATTCCCTTTCACCTGGGTATTTAGAATATACATTTGGAAAAAATCTTGGGTCTCCAAAAGTCATTTGAGTTTTCAAAATCACACCCGATGAACCAGCTCTCCATGCAGCAACATTAGGGTCTTCCGACCATGATGTAAATATGCTATTTGTGTTACCTAGGCTATGTTCTCTTGGTGAGGCACTACCTCCTCTTGGAATTGCAACTCCTTGTCTTGCAAGAATATATTGTGCCATATAGGATGGATTAACTCCTCTAAATAACGTTATTGTTTTTTTGTCATTTGTCTTACTATCTACATCTGTGAGGGGGATATCAGGTACCAATTCTTGAAATCCTCCCGTTCCAATATAAAAGATACCTCCCACTACAAGTCCGTAACCAAAACCTGTCGCTAATCCTCTCAATGCAGTACCAGTTCCTGCACCGTCCAAAGCGATACCACCTGTTCCACTTCTAACGGCAGCATTTCTCATACCCACTTTCTAAAGGCTACCCGATGCGACATTTGGTTTGTCACCACTATTACTATTACCTCCGCCGCCACCATCCCCAGCATTTAAATAAGCCCCGCTAAGCAGAGCTACTCCCGTATTATTCTGACTTGTTGAGGTATTCTGTAACCATTTACTAAAATTCAACATTTGTACGTTTATATTCTGGTTCATTTGCTTCCTCACTTGCCATCCCATCAGGGTCAATAAATCTTATTGGATTATTATTAGCATAAGTAAAGGAGCTAAATCTTCTTGAAATCTCACTTAACGGGTCAATAGTGGTAAACCGTGGCACAAAGGGATCATATAACCTTTCACACGCATCAATATAACCTAAATTAAAGGTTTTTAACCGCTCATGTCCTGTGTAATCAAAGTTGTCAGTTTTGGGCGTATTTGTATAAATTAAACTTGGCAAAACGTCCCCAAATACACCCGTATGGCTTTCCTGCGTTACTTTGGCAATACTTAAACTATCTTTGAAACTTACCCGTAAACTCCCCAAATGGTCTTTTATATCGTATTCAAAAACATTATTTACCGTTCTGCCTTCATCGTGTGA
>JAXHOK010000008.1:0-4429 GCA_034519515.1 Arcicella sp. | reverse complement strand
CAAGTTTTCGAGAATTAACGTTTAAAAACTTCGCTTCTATAATGTCGGCTATGACTTTGTATTTGAAAATCTAATTGATAGGATTTCCATTTATTGTAATGTTGCTAAAAATAGCCGATGCACCCGCATAAGCAACAAAACCAACTTCAAACGAACCTCCTAAATTATTATCGTTGTGGTCATCGAAGCCTACAACTTCTGCCCAACTTGCCGAATCATCGGTTTTGATGTAGCATTTTATTGTATTACCAGTTTTGTCTAATCTTATCCAACTGCCACTCGTAGGACAAGCTGCAAAACCCACAAAATCAACATTATCACCTGTATTTTTGCGTTTAAGTTTGCCTACATTACCATTTCCATCAATGATAAATTCATAAAATGGAGAATTATCGTTGGTATTTGTTCTAATCATAATTCCAGCCCTTTCACCATTATTTGGATTCATTGAGTTGATTCTTGCAATGATGCTAACATCACTTGATGCAGGTGTATGATAGAAATGGACATTATCAGAAGTGCCACCAAGTGAACCATTACCATTGATTATCAACGTGTTATTTGAAGTAATCGAACTGCCTGAACCACTACCAATATTTGAAGATTGCCAAGAAATACAGCCTTGAATAAATGCTCTGAAAACTGTACCTGTTTGAGAATCAGCAATAAAACCCTCATTGAGATTGATATTTTGCCCAGCTTTGTAAGTGACTTTTGAATTGATGATTTGATTATTTGCTGTAATACTTTCAGACGCTTGTTGTGTGCTTGTTTGGTTAGTGATTGTATTTGTCAAAATTAAACTTTGTGGACAATCACCACTATTTGAGCAGTTATTTGAAAGTGCTATTTGTTCGTATAGAAAACTTACACCTGCTTCCGTAACGGTTACGTGTTCTTGGTTTTCGTTGGTTGGGGCATAAATGGCATCAAAAGGTGTTTCGGTTGGAACATTGACATTTTCAAGTGAATTTCCCCAATTTCGATTAGAATTGAGCATTGCATAAGAACTGACTGAAGGAATAAAACTGGTAGCATCAAAAGATTTATCGGCTAATGTTCTGACGAAGAAGTTTAACTTATCTTCTTTGAGTATTTTCCAAGTGAGTTTTGTTGGAATCGCTCCTGTGATAGCTTCAAATACATCATAAGTACCAGCAGGAACAACATCTAAACCCATTCTATCGTTTCCTTGTCCTTTTGAATAGTAGGTATAATTTGTAAGCCCAAAGCCAGCAATGGAAGTTTCAAAAATTTTGCAACGGTCTGTATTTGAGGGAGTTGTGAAAACTTTAGTATCTAAAATACGATTTCTACCTACCGTACAACCTACATTTAGTAGTCCACCCACCACACACCCAAATGGACCTAAAGCACACAAACCAAGCCCAACAGCTTTGCACACAACGAGAGTCGTATTTGTGAATCTTGCTCTTACATGAACGCCTTCTGTGCAGGTAGAAAAAGTTGTAAAGCCATTTTTAGCACCATTATTTAGTGCAACTTTCCTTAAACATGATGTTTGTGGAAACCCTGCATCAGCAAGAGTTTGGGCAAAAACACTTCTGAACCCTTCTGCCCCAGCGACAACTTCGGGGTCTGTGGAAGTATTTTTGAGGTAATGGTCTAACAACATTTGCTTTGCAGCAGGTGAAGACAAAGAAGAAAGTCCATCGACTGCATCTTTGGGTTTAATTTATCGGCAAAGAATTTGACCATTTGTTGAAACCCGATGGGTATATTTGCCCCTAAATGTGGGGAATCAAACGAAACCCAAAGTTTTAGGTTATGGTTTATGTTGTTTTGCTCCATGTATCGAATTGCTAAACGAGAAATCAGCCCACCCATGCTTGGTCCAATCATCATTAATTTTTCGGAACTTCCATTCGCTTGGAGTTTAGTATTAAGACTGTCAAGAATTTTAACCACTACTCTTGCATTTCTTTCAACATAATCAGTTCCACCAACTCTTGTTCTTTGGAGAAAGAAAGTTCGTTGTTGAAGACAAGTGCCGTAAATCGGGTCATATAAATTACAATAATTGATGAATTGGCTTTGAAAAGCATATTGGGAAAATTCACTACCACAATATCATATCCATTGAGTGAACTATTCGCTCGAAGTTCGTTCCCAAGTTGTGCAGGTATTCCATTTCTTTCATAACTAAGTCTTTGGCTATACAAATATCCTCCTTTATTTTGGTCATTGGGGTCAAAACCATCTAAGATAACGATTGGTTTTTGTAGTGTTGTTCGACCAGCAGCGTAATAAGTAAGAACGTCGGCAGCACCTTTTGAAGCAGAAGATTCGTTGTAGCCTTGAAATGGAATGCTTGCTTGAATTCTGATTGAATCTACCAAAGAAATACCGTCATTATATGGAAATATTGGACTTTGTAGTTGTTTAGTCTTTGCAATTTTGGCAAACTCACTGCTTATTGGGGTTGGGTTAGCCCCACCAATGACAAAAACTTTTGATTTTGCGGTAAATTGAGTGCCATTATTGAGGTTTACAGTAAAATTAATAATCTTTTCGCCTGACGTAGTATAATTTGCACTAACAGGCTCAACGCCAGGGTTGATGGTTCGTATTGGTAAACCATCACCGAAATCAATTGTAATTGAGGTCGGATAAACATTTCTATTGCTAAAAATGCCCCAATCGGGTAATTGAAAGAAATTAACGCCTGTAAATATTTTAGATTGAAGTAAAGAAACCACATTTATATCTTGCTCAATATACAAATCATTGTAGGAATAGTTGTTGTTGAGGTGGTACTGTCCTTCTGAGTCAGCTTCGATAACATCGTAGTTGATTCGATGGAATTTGGCTAACAAAACCCCAATTTGAACTGCTGGGTATTGTTGAGTTGTCCAGATTAAATCATCAATATCCTGTGGTGTGAGAACCTGTGAATTATTGTAATTAGAAAGATAAAGTTCGTAATAGGCTTGTAGAAAATGTTGAGCAGATGATGTGTCGGTTTGAGTGTTAAAGAACTGTAAATCAGCATTATGAAAAACCCTATCATACAAGATTTTGGAAGTTACGTATGATTTATCTAACGGAGCAAAAGCATAGTCAGATGCTTCTAAAGTGGTGTTGAAACCTTGAGATTGAGCAAAGGCTACCGCCATGCTTGCCCATAACGACAGCATTAGTAAAGTTGTTTTCATTGTGTATTATTTGTTTACTGTTTTTGTATTTATGTCAAATCGGCCTTTTGTTATACTTATTTTTAAGTTGTTAGAACTTCCTAAATTAAATTCAAAGTTACCTGAAATAATGCCTGTTAGTGTATCAGATTTTATAATCTCTACCATGCCAGTATTAATTGATGATGTTATATAATTAATCTTATTTTTATCTAAAAAATATGCGTGATTTTTGGCGTAAATATTATTGGGAAATATTTGAGTATTTTGGTTTAAGTCATATCTACCAGCTACACTTTGAGTCAGAAAAATTTGTAGCATCTCGCTCTCTTTATTATAAGTAGTTATATAAACACCAATTTTACTTGGATTAATAGGGTCAATTCTAAAAAAACCACCATTAATAGGTTTGGCAGGCATAAAACCATTTCCACCGTTTGGAATCCAAGTTTTACCGTCAATTTTACAACCAAAGGTATTGTTGCCTTCTTGTGTTGGTTTTGGTAGTTTTTCTTCACAAGATAAAAGTAGGAGAGAAAGTATAGCAAAAGTTAGTTTTTTCATTGTTTGGATATTTTTAATAAACTTACCCACAAAACGTTGTGTTGTCCTAATTATTTTTAGGATATTTATTTTACGGTAGTAAACTTAGATTTTTAAAAATTTCCAACGACTCGCAAGCAAGATGATTGGGTTTGAATTTTGAGTTAATTAATTGAATATCAAGCTTTTACTCATTTGCATAGAGTTGGACGAAACTGACTTTGCGACCGCTCTAATATTGCGTCGCCAGACGCAAAAGCCAACCAGTCAACCCAGCCCAACAAATATACTTGGTGAAAACCAACTTTGCAAATTTTAAACAAGTGGGCGAGAGGTTTTTGCGAAAAAAAGCCTTTGAACTTCGCCTTCATCGTGTCGCATGAGCCTCTAAGCGGGACAATTTGCGTAGAAGTTTTTGCGAAGTTAGCCCTGTAAAACTTCGCCTTCATCGTGTCGCAAATGCCGATAAGCGGGACAAAAACTGCGAAATAAATTGCGAAAAAGTAAAAGAACAAACCGCCTTAAAATTGTCGCAAAAGCCTAAAAAAAGCTAACAAAATAAAAAAGCGTGAACAAACGTTCCAACGACCAGTATTATGATGGTTTTTGGAGTGATTTTAGAGTTAATTTGTTAATTATCAAGCCTTTACATAATACTTAGCGTTGGAGGACACGGACTTTGCGACCGCTCTAATATGGCGTCGCACGACGCCACAGAACAATACGTAATG
>JAXHOK010000029.1:0-77579 GCA_034519515.1 Arcicella sp. | reverse complement strand
TAAAACCGCAGTTTTAGCATCGCTAAATGAGGATTTTATCAACGTAGAGTGGTGCAAAAAAGGGCATTTAAAAATGTCTACTTATTGTTTTTCAGTTCCTACCATTTAGTAGCAATTATCTGTACCTCTCTTTGCAAATTAATTGTGTACCATTAATTATATGCGGAAAAATATCAAAATGAATATATCTTTGTGATAAAAATTCTTAAAATCAATCATCATGTCAACATCAAAACACCGCTACTATACCGCTGGCGCCTGCAAGCGAGAAGAATATTATTATATGTTGTTCGGACTCAGGAGCCAATTTTGTCTTGTATTCATCCAGACCAATTAGAAGACCTTAAACCCCACTCCACTAGGCAGAATCAGAATGATTGGTACTGCTGCCGTTGGTCACTATATCGAAGTGCCCCATCGCCGTTCGCTGATTTCTATATGGGGGATGTTTTTGCTTGCACGAGAGTTCTTAGTGCCCATTCCTGACTTCGTAGCTGATGCCTATCACGTGGTGCGGCAACCATGCAAAAGGTAAAGATCAAACTCGATTCTGAACATCGACGACATTGCCATCGTTGATCCTGCAAGGTTGCAAAAATGCAATTGATATAATTTTGTTACCTTGGAAGTCTTCCTTTTTAAAGGAAGACTTCCGTTTCGATGATGAGTAATAAATCATCATAAAAACCCCATTCATAATTTATTTAAGCTCCTATCCCCACCGTTGGCAATACATTCCAAAGTCCAGATTGGGGTAATGGCATTTTGGGACTTTTGCTCAAATCTGCCGCACAACCTCCCCCGCCGCTGGTGTGGCTGGGGAGACATCGTGAACGTGAGTGTTCCCAATGCTGTTGCGCCATCGTAATATATGGGAACATGAAATGTTTGGATGCCTGTCGTTGTGGTCGGCCGAGTAATGGTGTCGTTTCACTGACCAAAGTCATGCCTGAGCCACTCACCGTTGGCGAGGGAAAGGGTACGCGGTGGTTACCGTTAATGGTAATGACTAAATCTGTTTGAGATGCCGTACCAAATACTGGGGCTGGTATTAATTGCGTTTTGTTGCAGTCTATTGAGCCTACGCCTGGGGTGGTTACTGCCACCGCCCACCCTGAACTGGTGACTGCATTACAAAAATCTAACTTTTCATTTCCTACTGGTGTGGGAAGCAAATACCTATTTAAATTTTGAACGTTACCATTATCAGTTGTTCTACCAAAAGCATCTGTACCTAATTGAAAAGTCCCTACCACGTACCCTATTTTTGAGCCTGAAATTATGTACATACCTGCATACCCTGCAAATATTTTGGAGGCATTATGAAGTTCAGGAGCGGGAACACTCCAAGCATTAGCCGACGTAGTGCTGTATCTATTATTAGTACACAATATTGAATAATCTAAATAATCTACTTTATTATAAAAGCCTATACCTTCATTGGTAGTACCAGACCAATACGCCTGCTTGTTGTCTCCAACGATAACGAAGTTTGGATATTTATCTCTTGGAGATATACTAGCAAACTCTGTAATTTTTGTAGCTCCAGTAGGGGTAGCAACCTCTACAAATTTTTTCAAGAAATAAGTGGTATCTAAAGGGACACCAGTAGCAGGAAGGGGATTTTTGAACAGCTCAGTACCTAAAACAGGTGTATTTTTTAGAGGGAATCTGTAAAAATTAAACATACCATTCGTTGCCACAGATTGTTTCCATATTCCTGTGGCATAAGCTTTTCCACTAGCACTAATGGCTAAAGTATTTGTTACTATTCTTGAATCTATTCTTACGATGTCCTCACCTGCTGGAAACGGCACTAAAGCAGGTGCATCTGTCATAAAATTATAGGAAGTAGGATTCCCCGCCGTACCATTATTATTAAAAATATTTCCAATACCATCTGTGTAATAAAAAAGGTTTGGAGCACCCGTGCTATTATAGTTCTGATTAGCAGACCCCGCATAATAGATATTACCATCATTTCCTTTTAGATATAATCCTGTTCTATTTTCTGATGCCCAAACCTTAACATATTTAAAAGTAGTAGCATTTACCCCACTTGGATTAGGAAGAGCATAAAATGTGGTTGTGTTTCCCGCAGGATTTAACGAACCACCTTGTCCCAATCGTCCATTAACATACGCCTTGCCACAATGTGCCTATTGCTACCCAATAGTTTACTTCACCAACATTAAGCGTCTATAACTGATTAGGCATATCAAAATCTACAAAGCTACTTTCTCCCAAAATTGTAATTTGCACGGGTCTTCTCACGAGCTTTTGTAGTGTCTGGGTTGTGGATAGTGGCAAAGAAACAGGAAATGCGCTGTCTAATAAACCTGTGTTAATGCCCCATACATACAGTTTACCGCTTTCCGGTTAAACACCCCAAAAGAACTAACAACTCCTGTGTAAGCATTGTTAATATCGTAGGCACTACAACCATTACATCTACTTTCTTCACGGTTTCTCCGGCTGGAGATGGTATAGAATTAAACGTATAAGCAGGAAGATAAGGCAAATTAGAGTTGGATGAAGTCTTAATACTAATTGAAAAGCCTTCATTTTGTCCCGTAACATACATTTTCTTGTCTGTAGTCAAACCAATTACATTGCCTCCCAAACCTCCAATATCAGCGATTGAGAAATCTACATTTTAAAGTGGAATACGCAGGTGTACCTAAATCAGGTAACTGTGCTTTTACCTTCGCTCTCTTTGCCCCAATAAACAAAAAATGACACTCAGCATGATACCGAATTTTTTGAAGGAAAATTTTAAGCAAAATATGCTTTGCTCTTTGCTGGCTATTTCAACTATGGCGGTAGCTGTTTTCATATTTGTACTTGTTTTATTTGTAATTAAAAGAACCCTTTTGTGGGTTTGAAAAGAACGTTTTTGAATCCGTGGATTCTTTGGTTTCTATAAACCGCCTAAAAGGGCTTATAGAGAATTTTGGTATATTTGTGAAATATTTTAAAATCAAAAAATAATTAATACTTATCGTTATGGAAAAGAATATTAAATTATCAACTGATACTGACGTTTTATTGGATGCCTTTCAACTTGAAAAAGTTTATGGCGGTACGCTCATTGATGATTGGATGAATGCCAAGGGAGAATTAACGGTTGAGGATAATGCTATTTTGGAAAAAATTTATCAACAATCTTTTAAAAAAGTAGGCGGTTGGAATGAAGAAGAAGTTAAAATGAAACTCATTAGTTTCTTGTTCTACATTGCCGACTTTGAGGAAGAAGGAAAAATCAGTACTTTCTATGAAAGAGACCTCTCTGCCGAAATAGACCACAAACGCCTTTCCGTAACTTGTGATTGCCTTGTTGCTTCGCCTCTTGGCTTGTCGTCACCCAAACTTCCCTATTTTTTTCTACAAGAGTTTAAGCGTAGAAAACGTACCCAAAACGATCCAGAAGGACAAATGCTTGCTGCAATGCTTATTGCACAGCACCAGAATAATGACCAAAAACCTATCTATGGTGCTTGGCTAACAGGTAGCTTCTGGGAATTTGCTATTTTACAAGACAAAACGTATTATTCAAGCTATACCTTCAATACGGTTGAACGTAAAGACCTTCTCCAAATAATTTTCATCCTCCGTAAATTAAAAGAACTAATACTGGCACGCTGAATATCTCTCTATCCAAAAACCACAAAAGGACACATTTTCAAGCCCTTCTGATTGCTCAGAAAACTTGAAAATGTGTCCTTTTTACATAAAATTGGTTGCCCAATGACTCAAAATGTGCGGTAGTTGTGTTCATATTCTGTTATTATTTAATGTGTAATATTTATCAGCAATTATTGTACCTTTTTGGTGATACAAGTATGTTATTACTTGTGTGCGGAAAATTAAAGAAGCCCCCTCCGCCCCCGATGGGGGAACTTTCGAGTTCAATTTTAGCATCCCCTCTTCGAGTCCGATTTTTGGTTCCCCCTTCGGGGGTTAGGGGGCTGTTTTTTACTTCGTCAAAACCCCTGGTACAATCGCTGTACAGCCATCTAATGAATAAATATTCTTAGAAATTACCTTTGGTGCTTTGGTCATATCTGCCGTGCAACTTCCTGCCGTTCCTACTGTGAATTGAAGGCTATTTGTCAAAGCCGTTCCATCATAATATACTGGAATATGGAATGCCTGAATACCCGTAGTAGTTGCTGTTAAATTGGTTACGCCATTGGCTAAACTAAACCCAGAACCACTAACCGTGAGGGCAAATGACCCAATGGTGGTTACATTCACCGTTACGATTAAATCTAATTGTGAAGCCGTACCAAATACTGGTGCTGGCGATATTTGCGTTTTATTGCAGTCTATTACGCCTACGCCTGGAGTTATTGCTGGTGCTGGTGTTGTGGCAAAAGATAAAACATTGACGGGGCAAGCGACAGTCGTTAAAGCGGCAGCACCACCATCAACCGTTGTGTTACTAAATACATTACCCGTTCCAAAAGTATATCCGCCCGTTGGCGTACCAGTTTGATTCAAATAAGCGGCAGCACTGGCTAATTGAAGTGTTGAATTGGTGATTGATTGGAAACGGTTTGTTCCGTTGTAACTAATAAAATCGGCTCCGCTTATGGTTGTACTAACTCCAATTTTATTTTCCAAGAATACCGTATTTGCCATCGAAGTACACTTCGCAGCACCCGAGGCAAGAATTGCTCCACCAAAGGTTGTACCAGGCACTGAATTTCTATAAAATACTGAATTATCAACCGTGAAATCTACGTTTATACCTTCAAGGTGTAAAGCCCCTCCACCATCAGCCGCTCCCACAGAAGTTTGCTGATCCATGTTATAATTATACGCAAATGTGCAATTATCGTAATGACTCGCCAAGCCAGCCTGAGCCGTTGTTTGATAAACCGCCCCTCCCAAATCAGCATGATTACCGTAGAAAGTTGAACCCGTGCAGTTTATTGATGAGGTCGTGGCGAAAATTGCCCCCCCCAATAATTCATCTTTGTAGAGTTATTGGTAAAAGAACAAGTAGTAATTTCAATGGGGGCAGTGGTTGTGTAAATAGCACCACCGTATAAAGAAGAATGATTATTACAAAATGAACTATTTTTGATTTTCATTTTATAATTCGTTGGACCTGTGGTATTGTAAATTGCTCCACCGTTTTCTGCATTACAATTACTGAACGCACAACCATCAATCGTGAAAGTGGTATTGCCAGCCGTGGTGATATGGATTGCTCCACCGTTGAAGGCGTTACAACCGTCAAAAATACAATTCTTGAAATCAACGGTTGGTCCATTTACGGTTGTAAAGAAGAATGCTCCGTTTTCAGCCCAGTTATTAATACATTTTAAATCTTCAAATAAATAACTACACGTTGCGGAGGTACTTGAAGCCTCATAAAAGATTGAGCCACTCGTAGCAACGCCTTCCGTTAAGGCAAACCCTTTGATAATAAGGTCACTACTGTAACCCACGCCCGAAGTTCCTGCTTGAAACATACCGAAACCATTTCCGTTTATCGTGGTAACATTGGTAGTGGCATTATACCCCGTAACATCTGTACCAGTTGCCGAACTTGGAAACCCTCCCTGAATTTTCATATTCACGTTCGGAATTGTTATTTTGGCAGATAATGGATACAAACCCGCAGCTACATAAACATTGTTCAAGGAAGGAGAAGCAGCATTGGCAGCAGTTATTGCCGTGGCAATACTACTCATAGCATTATCCCAATCTACACCCGATTGTGTACCACTACCACCCACTTTTACGAATCTGTCAGTAGCAAATAATGAGCTACTACTCGAAATCGTAAAAGCCAAAATAAGTACGCAAGTCGCCTTCAACACAAGCGTAGTTTTTTTCAATGAGTCATTGAATCCTTTAAAGAAAGAAAGATTGCCTACTGATGTGACCAGTTTTTGGCTTTCAACTATGGCGGTAGTCGTTTTCATATTTGTACTTGTTTTATTTGTAATTAAAAGAACCCTTTTGTGGGTTTGAAAAGAACGTTTCAGAATCCGTGGATTCGTTTGTTACGGAAGGCTTCCTTCAAAAGGAAGCCTTCCGTCTATACTGATTAATGGTATTTAAAAGAACGTTTCAGAATCCGTGGATTCCAGTGCATCTACAAACTTTTACTTAAATCTTGTAGATGGTTTTGTGGTATATTTGTAATAAAATTTCAAAAACTTAACATCATGTCAATCATCAAAACTCCGCTACTATACGCTGGCTCGCAAGGCGAGAAGAATATTTATACGCTTTTTGACTCGGGAGCCAATTTGTCTTGTATTCATCCTGACCAATTAGAAGACCTTGAAAACCCGACTCAATTAGGACGAATCCGTATGATTGGCACTGCTGCCGTTGGTCATTACATAGAAGTTACCCAAGCCGTTCGCTTAGACTTCTATATGGATGATGTTTTGCTTTCCGGTGAATTCTTAGTTATCCCTGGACTTTCAGAAGACGCCATCATCGGTGCGGCAACCATGCAAAAGTGGCGTATAAAACTTGACTTTGAACATGACATCGCCATCGTGGACCCAAAGGTTGCTAAAATGCAATTGATATAATTCTTTCAATCTTTACGGAAGGCTTCCTTTTGAAGGAAGCCTTCCGTTTCACTAACAATTTACTTCAAACCTGGAATTGCTGCCCCTACTACTGGACAAGCCGCTGTTACCGTCAAGGTATAAGTTTTCGTAATACAACTTGCCGTTGGCGTGCTACTATCACAAACTTTGATACAGTAATAATACGTTCCTGCCGTGGCGGGTGCTGTGTATGTATAAGCCCCTGTTGCTGAATTAGTTACCGTCAAGTTACTGGTTGATGGCAAAGCCGTTCCACCCGAAGGAATCACGCATGAACCCGTATTATCTACTGAGTAAACGTAAGGTCCAGTTCCGCCCGTTGGGGTTAATTCCGTTGGGGTGGTTCCTGTTTTTGGCTGATTCACTGTTGCCGTTTGTGGACTTGGATTCACTACCGCAAACGGTGTTGCACAAACCGTAATCATTACCTCCACCGAATCCGCTGGTGAATAACAATTACCTATTTTATCAAAATACAGAGCATAATACTTCCCTGCCGTTGAAACCGTGGTCAAATTCGTTAAAGTATCACCCGCTGAGGTTGGTACTTTGTGGGTACTCCAAATCAAACTTGTTCCTGCTGGTTTTGTGCCTGTATTTGCCAAAGCTGATAAATCAACTGTCGTTGCTGGGCAAGTATTCGTTGCTGTGGTTGGCGTGATGGCTGGGGCGGTTGTTCCCGCTACACATTCTACCGCATCGGTAACTGTGATGGCTACGTCTTTTGTAGCACATAATACTGGGCTTCCGTTATCGCATACTTTTATTTTGATGTCATATACATTGTTTCCACCCGTATCAGTTGGCACTTCAAAGTCTGGACTGGCAATGAATGTTACAGCCCCCGTGGTTGGGTCGATGCTGAAAAGTCCGTTATCCACTCCACCCGTTTCAAATGAGAAGGTTTTTGTTTGACCTGCGTCTGGGTCTGTCGCTGTTGCTGTATAAACTGGCGTGGTTGTACCTACGTTTTCTGGCGTTGTCGCTGTTGTACCCGAAGTAATAACAGGTGATAAATTACAAGCCGTTATCGTTACATCCACCGAATCCGCTGGGCTGTAACAGTTACCTACTTTATCAAAATACATAGCGTAATATTTTCCTGCCGTTGAAACCGTGGTCAAATTGGTTAAAGTATCAGCCGCTGAGGTTGGTACTTTGTTGGTACTCCAAACCAAAGTAGTTCCTGCTGGTTTTGAGCCTGTGTTTGCCAAAGCTGATAAATCAACTGTCGTTGCTGGGCAAGTATTCGTTGCTGTGGTTGGCGTGATGGCTGGGGCGGTTGTTCCCGCTACACATTCTACCGCATCGGTAACTGTGATGGCTACGTCTTTTGTAGCACATAATACTGGGCTTCCGTTATCGCATACTTTTATTTTGATGTCATATACATTGTTTCCACCCGTATCAGTTGGCACTTCAAAGTTTGGACTGGCAATGAATGTTACAGCCCCCGTAGTTGGGTCGATGCTGAAAAGTCCGTTATCCACTCCACCCGTTTCAAATGAGAAGGTTTTTTGTTTGACCTGCGTCTGGGTCTGTCGCTGTTGCTGTATAAACTGGCGTGGTTGTACCTACGTTTTCTGGCGTTGTCGCTGTTGTACCCGAAGTAATAACAGGTGATAAATTACAAGCCGTTATCGTTACATCCACCGAATCCGCTGGACTATAACACGCAGCTACTTTATCAAAATACAAAGCGTAATATTTCCCTGCGGTTGAAACCGTGGTCAAATTGGTTAAAGTATCAGCCGCTGAGGTTGGTACTTTGTGGGTACTCCAAACCAAACTTGTTCCTGCTGGTTTTGTGCCTGTATTTGCCAACCCTGATAAATCAACCGTAGTTGCTGGGCAAGTATTTGTCAAAGTAGTTGCCGTGATAATTGGGGCGGTTGTTCCTGCTACCATAATGCATGGCATCAAAAGTAGTTTTATTCACTTGTTCCCACTGTTTGACCTGTGGTAGCAATCGTTGGAACACCCAAAGTTGTTGCCGTACTGCCTACGGTATTTCCTAAATTTTGCGTAACTGGACTTGTTGAAGTTCCTGTATAATTCCCCCTTTCCCCTGCTGTCCCAATTACTTACCGTTTCCCCCTTCTGCACTACCCGTCCCGCCGGCGACCATCCCGCAATCAGTGAACAGAGCATTGCCCCCTTTTCCTTAATTTTCCCCCTTCTCTTACCCCTGCAGTGTGTGTTCCACCACTTACCCATTAACACTTTCATTACCCCCTTTCCCCAGACCCCAAAACATCGCTACTGCGGCTTCTTACCCTCCTCGCCAGCCATTACTCCACAGGAAGAGACCTGCGAAATTGAAATGTCCCTAAAACCCAGAAATGTGCCCACTCAATAACACCAGCAAAACTTTACAGTTCCTTATTATGCAAAACATACCCCTCAATGCCTTTCCACCAAAGCTAAACTCAATTATAGAATGACCCGTACAATTACTTCAACAGATCAAAATACCATCATTATCATCATCTAAACAACACACATTCCGTCAACATCTAATCAATGGTAAACAAACACTACTGAATCCGCTGGGCTGTAACAGTTACCTACTTTGTCAAAATACATAGCATAATATTTTCCTGCCGTTGAAACCGTGGTCAAATTGGTTAAAGTATCAGCCGCTGAGGTTGGTACTTTGTGGGTACTCCAAATCAAACTTGTTCCTGCTGGTTTTGTGCCTGTATTTGCCAAAGCTGATAAATCAACTGTCGTTGCTGGGCAAGTATTCGTTGCTGTGGTTGGCGTGATGGCTGGGGCGGTTGTTCCCGCTACGCAAGTAACGCAGTTGGCATCTTGTGCAGTTTTATCCTGACTCGTGCCAATGGTTTGACCAGTGGTTGCAATCGTTGGTACGCCCAAAGTTGTTACGGTATTTCCTAAATTTTGAGTAACTGGACTTGTTGATGTTCCTGTATAACTCGTACCTGAGTTTCCTCCTGCCATTGTAGAAACTACTAAATCAGCACTACTAAATGATGCACCGCCTTCGATAGCATCTGAGCAACCATCTCCGTCTGAATCGAGGTCTAAGTGATTTGGCACTCCATCTCCGTCAGTGTCCAAAGTTGTAATACCAGTTTGCGTACAAGCCGTAAAGGCACTTAAATTTGGAACTCCACTTGCAGCAACACCTTTCAGATACATTTCGTCAAACTGACCGCCATTTGTTGGCTGAGGGCTATGCACATAAACCCTAAGTTGATAGGTTTTATTGGGTTGCATGGCAAAAGGAACATCGAATACCGCACTTGCATTGACAGCATTATTAATGACAGTAGGTCCTTTCAATAAAATTGAGGTTTTAAAATTATCCTCAGAAATTCTAAATGATAAAGTTGCTGCTACGCCAAAGTTTGTACCAGTAAAAGTTGTTAGTAAAGGATATGCCAGTGTACCTGAAACAGTAGTAAACTTGAATTCATAAAAAGAGTTTCCTATCACTGGGTCGGCATCATAATTCAAAAGATATACTTGAGCACCCGTGCCATATTCTCTAAACAAAAGTCCATCGCCGTAAGTCATTTTCTCGGCACTTGCAAAAGTTAAGGGGTCAAAAGAAAATATATCCCAATTGCTACCAGTAGAAGGTGATTCTTGGTTGGTATATCTAAAAATATTAGTAGATGTAAATGAGCTTGCACTCGGACAGGCTGCTCCGCCCTCTGACAAACCTTCCATCACATCGGTAATACCGTCGTTGTCATCATCAATATCTGCCAAATCACCTACGCCGTCACCATCAGTGTCTGCACAAGCACTAATTGTATTAACTGTTGCATATTTCAAGTAAGTGGAAGTGTAATTGATTGTGCCAGTAGTGCCCGTTTCATATTGGTCTAATAGTCCATTATTGTTGGCATCTGTTCCAGTCGGAATCACCGTGATGTTGTTATTGCTTGCCAATGTACTTCCTGCCTCAACTCCATCACTACAACCGTCATTATCGCTATCAAGGTCAAATTGATTTGGCGTACCATCGCCATCAGCATCAGGTGTACAAGTTGAATTAAACAACGCTGGCTGACCATGTAGTGGTTGTAAGTATATTTCTCTCACTATATTCGTTCCACCAGCAGAAGCTGCAATAGTTGAACCCGCTTCACCAACCAATCGGTATTTTTGATAAACCCCACTATTTTGAGTTACTGGAAAAACGTGACTACCCGAGGATGAACCTACTGGACTACTTGTGCTATTACCTAATAAACCAGCTTGGTTTACAGAACCTGATAAAACAACCCAAGCAGTACCGTTGTACCCTTCGAGATGAAAATTTCCAGATAATGCTGGGTAAAAAACTGTTACATCTACATCCATTTGTAAAATTGCCATTGGCACAATTGGTGTTACTTCAAAAACCACTTTGCCCGCTGTTGAACCACTTACGGAAAAACCAGTTTGGAGGTCATAATCATTCAAATTACTGGTGCTACCAGCAGTTCCAGTCAATTCAGAAGTAACCAATAGTGGTACTCGTAGCTGATGGGCACTATATGCAGTACAACTTGCCCCTATTTCCATTACATCCAGCACTCCATCGTTATCATCATCAATATCAATTATATCACCGATACCGTCATTATCAGTATCAGCACAAACGATTAAAGTATTTGATGTTGCGTAAGTACTGTAAGTAGAAGTGTAATTAACAATTCCATTATCCACGGCGGTTTCTTTACTATCTACTAAACCGTTTGCACCCACTGCACCCGTTAAAGGCACAACGGTTCCTTTTGGTCCAACACTCGCTTCAACTGCATCATTACAATTGTCTCCGTCTGAGTCGGTGTCTAAATGGTTGAGTAGTAAATCGCCATCAGCATTGGCAGTACAAGTAGCTTTTGGATTGGCAGAAGCAATGTAATTCGATATATTCAAATATATTTCTTGTGTTCTTCCATAATAGGCAACGCCAGCACCACCCGTGATTCTGAATTTTTCATAAATCTTATTAGGGTGCAAAGTATTGGTAAATGTTTGCGTGGCATTTATAACCGTTCTCACAGCGGCTACATCCAAATCTTCCCAAACGTTGTTGGCATATCCTTGTAATTTTAATGTATTGGCTGCACCATTGGTCATCGCCAAATTATACATTGAGAAATCAATAGAACTTATCGCTACTGGTATTGTTGGGGTGATTTCATAAGCGGATAATCCAACGCTTGATTGATTTAGTGCCCATCCTGTATAGCTTGCTGTAGTGTTTACGCCATCATAGGCATTTGTATATGGTCTTGCTACTGCTTCAACTGTTAAATCGGAGGTAACATTAATGATAGTTGAAGCCTCTGCTGCTGTATAAAAACAACTTGGACTTTCAGTGGCATCTAAAACACCATCATTGTCATCGTCAATATCCACTAAATCACCGATGCCGTCATTGTCAGTATCTGCACAGGCGTTAAGTGCCGTTGATAATGCGTATTGGCTATATGTTGAAGGATAATTAATATTCCATTATCTGCCGTCTAGTACTCCTTACACTCCCCCATGCCCTCCTGCCGCCCCCCCCCCCCCCCCACTCCTACCAATCCCCACCCAGATTTCACCATTCTCTTCCCCGACAGCCCACACTTCTACACCCCCCCACCACCACAAGCGCCCACCCCTCGAACCAACCCTACACCATCATTACATCACCCCCCCCCCCCCCCCCCCCCCCCCCCCCCCCCCCCCCCCCCCAAAACCCATCATTGTCATCGTCAATATCCACTAAATCACCGATGCCGTCATTGTCAGTATCTGCACAGGCGTTAAGTGCCGTTGATAATGCGTATTGGCTATATGTTGAAGGATAATTAATGATTCCATTATCTGCAACGGTTTCTAAGGTATTTACTAAACCGTTTGTACCAACTGCACCCGTGAAGGCAAATGTATTGGCGTTTCCTGCTCCTGGAATAGAGGCTTCTTTGGCATCAGAGCAACCGTCTCCGTCTGAATCAAGGTCTAAGGTATTTACAATTCCATCATTATCAGTGTCGCACGAACTTAATTGATGTGAATAAGCCAAGGTAAAAGCCCAAAATTCAAAGTCGTAATAACCCGCAGTGGTGGTTAATTTTCTTTTGATGGTTACACTTTTATAAAATTTATTTGAGGGGGTTTGCAAGTTTACCCAACGTTGATCATCATTTCCGTTATACGCTGGGCTTGGTACAGGATTTAACACAATGCCCGTACTTGAAAATACGGGGGTCTGCCAAGGATTGACGTAAGCTGCTCCTGCCGTACTGGTAGTTCCCACACTTGATGGCACCGCAATCCAACCACTATAATCGGTTTCTAAGGTATTATCCGCTTTGACGGCAGAAATCGTAATTTGATTAGTCCATCCCTGTCCATTAGCATAAAATCCACCCGTGGAAATCAAAGAACTTGCATCCGTTGTTCCTTTGGTGGTGGTGGTAAAGTCCATTTCCAATTCATGCTCAAATACTCCTGGACCATTTAGCTGAGTTCTCAAAAGATTCAGCGTATTTGTTTCGGCTGGTGGACTGTATAATCCACTCCAAATATTTGAAAATGAAGAACCTGCCACATAATTTCCTGCTAATGAAGAACCTTCACGAGCCACAGGATAACTGGCTCCAAAAGTATTCACAGCATGAACATAGGGTACATCGACTCCATCTTTTTTGTATGATTTTACGGTATTGACCGTTACATTTCCTCCTCCTGGATAAGGAACAGCTCTAAGCGATGTTCCTGCTGGCCATCCAGCAAAATCTAAATATTCTACTTTATTAATATCAGCACATTCCACTACATCCAACACCCCATCATTATCATCATCAATATCCACTATATTGGGAATACCGTCACTATCTGAATCTACTAACGTCAAGGGAAAATTCAATGCGTTATTCGCATTTACTACGCCACCAGTTACTGTAATAGATTGAGTAGCAGCAGCAGAATTGACGTCAGAAGGCAATAATGCAGTTGTTGAACTTGCAGAAGTTGCTAAAACCGCAGTGTATGTACCATCAGCCACTGAAAAAGCATTTCCGATACCTGTTACTGTTTCAACAGGAAAAGAATAAACAACAACTCCTCCTTGAATCAAATTCACAAATAACGGGGTGTTCACTGATGCAATGTTTTCACCACTGTCTTTAATGCTATTATTGTTTACATCATGAAAAACATTATTAATAAATTGAACACATGATGTCGAAGAAGAACCCACAAAATCAATATGTACATAAAGTCCACCACTGGTAGCCCCAGTAACATTTAAAGTAGTAAAGGTAGGCGTACCTGCAGGGATAGTGTAGGTTACATCTGAATAAGTTGAACCATTAAATGCATTTGCCATAACTGAACCAGAACTAAAAGTCACACCTGATGTAGCACTTGACAACACTAAGGCTCCGTTTCTGGTATCGTTATATTTTGCTCTTATTGTAATAATGTCACCAGCTTTGAAACCTTGAGGACTTGTATATCTCACATTAGCTCCAGAACTGTACAAATGATCACCATCGGTATTATCTTGGATATTATCATTAATTGTAGTAAAACCATTTACATTTCCGTTGGAAACCCAGCTTACTGCGTTGGTCACAGATTGAAAACCAAGGCCAAGTGGGCAGTTAGGTGCGGTGGCAGATTGGAAAAATAACTGCGGATTATCTAAAGCACGAGTTACCGAAGTAGCAGCACCTGTGCTGATATACCATCTGAGTTCGTAGCTACGACCTGCCGTAAATAAATAGGGAGTAAGAGCCGTCGTGGTAGTAGCCGTTGTTGTAGCAGCGGCATTTGAAATAAATGTAGTAGATAGATTAGTAGTCAAATCTTTTATGACAAGATTGTAAGTTAAATTACCGCCACTTGCCGAACTAACCGTATTGGTTCTTGATTGCGTTAGTCTATATAACAAGCCACCCGTACTTGGTACTGTAATAGTAGAAGTTATATAATCATTATTAGAAACTGCAGCCGCAAAGTCAGTAGAGTTCACATTAGCCATTCTAAAAATGGTAATACCGGCTCCTGTGCCTTCATTTATGTAAGTCAAGTCTATCCCCGCCCCTGCCGTCATAGGCGAAGACACAAAATTGCTCAGAGGGGCAACATTATCGGGCGTAGCATTGGGCGTATTTACGGGGCTATCACCAAACCAACCCACTAGATACCGACTTGCCGACCAAGTTTGGGCGTGCGTTATTTGTACTGATAATAAATTTATCAACAACATACAAAACAACCCTACAAAGTATTTTTTGCTTTGATTGAAAAGATTGGTCAAGCAGTCGGTGAACACACCAACCACAGGATGAGATTCATGGCGGTAAATCTGATTCATGGTATTATTTTTTAATGCGTAATAATTACTCGTGATTGACAGAGTAAAGGCAGATGAACAGACAGGTTTTCGTTAGAAAAAACTGTTTCTACTGACGTTAATTGTATAAAGTTGATGGGCTACTTAAGGAGTTGGATTCAAGTAGTATTGAATCAGATATTTTACTCGCAGGCAAATTATATGCCGAAAAATTGAGTAATTCTCTATTAATAAGGTTTTGTGATAAAAAATTGCGTTTGTATTATTTTTATTGAAAATAAAGCAAGTAATTGAATATCAATGGCTTGTATTTTTCTGTCAAAACTTACTTTTATCAGAAAGTTCTTTGAAATATTATATGAATAAATCTTGTATTAGACCCAAAATCAAGCAAGTCAAATATTGTACCATACTTGGGAATAGCCCCGACCCTAAAATCGGGGCTATGTTTCTACTTCGTCAAAACTCCAGGAACAATCGCCGACAACCATCTAATAATAAATATTCTTAGAAACTACATTTCTGGCGTAAATGATCATATCTGCCACACAACTTCCCGCCACCCACATAAACTTAAGTTATTGGTCAAAGCCAGTCCCATAATGCAATGGAATCACAGGTTTTGATACGTGGGGCATTAAAATGGAAATTCTAAAATTAACCTGACAACCACTGCAAAACCCCCATAGAAAAGCTATTCATGGCGTTCCTGCCCGGGCGGGATCATTGCGATTCGCACAACAAGCGTACCTGTTGCGGCGGCTGTTAGCCCCTATCGTACTGCGCGAATTGTGATTCGTAGCCTGTGGGTCTGGCGTAACACTCGCATTTAGCCGTTTGTCGTGGGAATGTACTTTGGATAAAGGTCAAACTCCATTCGCTGATGACTTCTATATGACACTACGTTCCACCATAAACCGCTGATTAACCAAGCTGCACCCATTCCTCGCCAAACTCAAGCCACGTAAGTCATGCCTCCTCTGCCAAGCTGAAGGTTATCTTGGGGCCAAATCGCAAATTTATAGATTATTTCTGTAATAATTTGCTATTGGCAACACTGCTATTGGCTAACCAGGGGCTACAATCACCACCAAACTCCATTTAAGTTACTGCTTTGCTGATAATGACAGAAAGAACGAATATTATAATTGTTACCTCCTCCGTGATAATACCAACAAATAAAAAAAATGCCTAATCTTTATTGCATTGGAATAATATTATTGACTTAGAAATATTTAATTAAAAATCGGATTTTTTTATACTAATAAATTACAAAAACCCTACCTCTCAAGAAGAAACCACAAACCCCAAGCAAACTTATTCATAACACCCCTTTGAAGGAATTTTAGACTACCGTACTTCCCAATTTTCCATAAACTCACACCCCCAAATTCATCAATAAAAAACCTATCGACACACAATAAATTTTTATTTTGGCAGATTTAATTATTTGCCACCTGTCTATACGAGGGGCATAATCACACCACTTTCTAAATAAACCTAAAGCTCCTCCACCATGGTTGTTGTTTGCTGTTTGTCCCCACCCCTGGATATTCCACTCATAATTTTATGCCACACACAGATTAACAGCTATTACTTATATAATATACAATGAACAAATCTTCCCCTTCCATCCTATCTCTTCTACGCTTTAAACATTTCCCCTCACCCCCCGTGCCTTACACCCTCCACCCCATTTTACCCCCTTAACCCCACCACCCCCTGCTTTTCCTCAATCCCCCTTTGCATATTGCAAATCCTTACATATCAACAAAACACATCACCCCATCCTTCCAACCCCAACCACAAACACACACATCCGCCCGTCACCACAAACACCCCATCACCAAAAACAAAAACTACCGATTCCACTTCCATACCCCAAGCAAAAGTTGGGTGGTGCTTTTAATAATTTTGAGATTGAATACAATCACTCAACCCATTAAATAATAACAAACTAAAAAATATTACAAACTAATTATACGTCCCCAACCACCTTGCCAACCACCTACATTTATATCTATACACAAACTAACCTTAAATCTACCACCTTTTTACTATTCCTCCACTAGACACTTCCACCCCTTTCTCTCTGGTTTTACACCTACTTTCCATATTACTTGGTCAACCCACACCCACCACCACAACCAAAACCCACACAAACAAATATACTATATAAACCTAATTCCTCCACACCCAACACCTCTAACCCCAAGCACCTCAACATCATTTCACCTTCAATGCCAACCACCCTCAATTTTCCCCTCTTACTTCCACCCTTTCCCCACTTTCCTATACCTACCTTAAACCACATTCACATACATACAATGCCTTACACTTTATACCACATACAACACCACTCATACCTCCTACCCAATTTTACAATCATCACACCAACCCATATCTTACCCTTTTCTTCCCAAACCTTTCCATCACTATCACTACTAATTAATCACTCCAAAATTTTCACATCATAATTTCCTCTCCAATCTCCAAACCCCACCACCAACTACATTCCCCCTCCACTCTATCCACCTTTCTACCGCTAAGCAATCCCCCATCTTACCACCCTCCATCCAACCTCCTCCTCTTTATCATATTACTTCCCCAACACCATCATCCACTATGCCTTCAAACCATCCATCATACAAATTTCTACCACCTATCAATTCTTACTACCCCCCCACCTACTACACTTATACTATTTCAAACCTACCTTTCCTCTTATCATCATAACCACTCCTTTTCCCCTTACCATTACCACAACACCACACCCCTTTACCCTCATACACAACCACCTAACATATCCACCACCATAACCCCCACTTTTTTAATAATCAACCCCTCTATCATGCTCATTCTACCTGCTCATCCTAATCCCTTGCATAAATTCTATTTCAACCCACTTTCACCTCCACACTCCTTTCTACTCAATACATCATACATTATTCATCCCCCACAGCTTCCTTAAACCCCACCACATCCACCAAATATTTCATCCTCCTACCTTTGCCTCTTGCACCTAATATCTAAACATCACCATTGTGGGTTTTCGTTAAACCTTGACAGACTTCATATCATACCAATTCCAAAATATTATTCCGTAGTGGCACATAAATGCTGCACCCTCCTCCATATTTTGTAGCTCCCTATTTATCCAACAAATTAATTTTTTTAACTTCCCAAATATATCAATATACCAATACTCTTAATATCACCTTCTAACACCTTTATCCTACCAAACTTAACCAATATACTCCAACAATACCAAAACCTAATTTTAAACGTAACGTTTCCGTTCAGACCAACCCCAAATTAAACTGCATTATTCATTCCAAACACCATTTATTGGCATAGCCGCCTGCAGCGACCACAATATCACACCCCAAAGATCCTTCATATAAGAAGCTCTCCCTTTTCAAAGAAAAACCAAAACCATTTTCGCAAAAGGCATCATTGTCAATACCAACCACTCTGCCCCAGCGAAGCTTAATTGGGACGAACCAACCGCAAAACCGTGGTATTGGTTACGTTGCACGTGTTGATGGCGGGATCTTTTCCCCAGACCCTGCAAATTATTGCAAGCATCACCGTTTGTGTGAAATTCTACTTTTCCACATCATTATCCAGAGAGAATCTTTCCACACCCAACCTGCATTGTCTGCTCACCCAAAGCTCCATGCTTGTAGTGGCACACACTGCAGAAAAGCAAAAAAGATTGGTAAAAAACAATCACAAACAATCCCAAAAGCGGTTTTATTCTCATTTTGCAGCTGCAGGGAATATGTGCAACTGCACGAAAAAAACTAGAAATCCTTCAAGTACTCTTTTCAACTATGCGCATAGCAGGCGATGATATTTAATTGAATTTAAAAAACAGAAAAGCACAATTCAGATGATGTCTAGGTGTAAGTATCAGTCTGTTTCTAATTTAGTACCTAATACTTAGGAACTTAATACATCAATCAATTTTGCTTCTATAAAATCGACAACGACATTATCCGAAACAACAAAAATGATTGTGCCATCAGTGAAAAATTAAAATTAAATCAAGACTCAAGATTGAAGAGAGGGGTAAGACAAGGAAGAACTATTTATTCAGATCTCTTATCAACATTCACTCATTCATCATTATGGTATTATACTTTCTTAGGGGAATTGATTCAACTTTATGAATCAGGCGATTACCAGCAAAATCAATGCCGAAAAATTTAGGATTGTCAGTACAGTATTTAATGAAAATTGACATAAACTTATTAAATGCAATATTTTTATAAAATGCTGTTTTTCAGTATCTTATATAAAATAGGCTTGCTTGAGAAATATGTACTTTCTTCGTTATTTCATGATTTGATATTGTATAAAATAACCATTCAAAATCTAATAAAACATAGATAGAAACAGTTTTAAGATGAATTTGGCTATTTACCGTCTGCTGCAATTAGGATTTCTTGTTGGGATAAATCCACCAAAATTCCTCAATCGTATCTTGTATTCAAATTCAGCATATTGGGGAATAATTATATGGAAATCTTACAAAACGATTTATTATTGCTGCCGCCTCGTGGCTGAAGCAAACCGAACGTACTCCCGTATGGATGATGCGTCAGGCAGGAAGAATTTTAGCGGAATATCGTGCAGTGCGTGAGAAGGCGGGTAGCTTTATACAGCTGGCAACCAATCCAGAATTGGCGGCAGAAGTTACGCTTCAACCCGTGGATATTTTGGGCGTTGATGCAGCCATTATTTTTTCGGATATTTTGGTAATTCCCGAAGCAATGGGATTGCCTTATATTATGGAAGAAAGAAATAGGACCTGTTTTTCTAGAAGTAATTTCTACAATGGCGGATGTGGACAAACTAAGAGTATCAAACCCCGAAGAAAGTTTGAAGTATGTTTTAGATGCTATCAAAATCGTGAAAACAGAATTGAACGGACGTGTGCCTTTGATTGGTTTTGCAGGAGCTCCGTTTACTTTGCTTTGTTACATGATTGAAGGGCGTGGTTCAAAGACTTTCTCAAAAGCTAAAAAATACCTTTATACCGAATCTGCCCTTTCGCACGCCCTTTTGCAAAAAATTACGGATAGCACCATCCTGTACCTAAAAGCCCAAGTGGCAGCAGGAGCAAATTTGGTTCAGATTTTCGATTCGTGGGCAGGAATCCTTTCTCCCGAACAATACCGTATTTATTCACTTCCTTATATCAGTCAAATTTGTGATGCCATCACGGAAGTACCCGTAACGGTTTTTGCCAAAGGAGCATTTTTTGCCCGTGAAGAAATGGGTAAACTCAATTGTGAAGTAATCGGGCTGGACTGGAATATGGACATTACCGAGTCCCGTCAATTGATTGGCGAAAGCAAAACCCTCCAAGGCAATCTTGACCCATGCGTACTTTACGGTACATTTGATGAAATAAAAAAGCAAACTCGCTCGATGATGCAACAATTTGGTAATCAACGATATATCGCTAATTTAGGACACGGCGTTTATCCAGACACCGACCCCGACAAAGTGAAATGTTTTATTGATACCGTGAAAGAGGGATTGTAATAGGTTCATGAGTCATTAGTTTCATAACCCTCGTAAGCGTTCAAAACGCTTGCGAGGGTTTATTTTTAATCCCTTAATCTTTCACCCTCTTCGTCCTTGACTTTTTTATTCTCAAATAAATTAATACCTTTATAGAGTGCTACATAACTTGTCAGAATTAGAATCCTCAAAAGCCTGATAGGTTTTCAAAACCTGTCAGGCTTCGTTCCAATGAGTTATGTCGTTCTCTATAATGAAAATATTTTTTCAAAACCGCCCACTAATGAAGAAGCTATTTATTTTATTATGTATATTCCTGTCTGCGAGTGTTTCCGATGCTCAATATGTTTTTCAGTTTGATTTTGCGGGATATGGCGATAATGTTCCTCCGCCTATTACTGCTTCATCGGGCAATGCTACGCTCACTCAAAACGGTATCAGTAATTTTAGTAACGATATGTGTTCAGGTACAGGATTCTCTGCAAATAGCTGGAATACAGGTGATTATATCCAAATTCAAACCAGTACTGTTGGTTTCGTCGGACCTTTTACACTAAGTTTTGATTATAGAATGTCCAATATTGGATTGGGTAATTTTGAAATCCAAGTTAGTACAAACGGAGCGGTATTCACGCCTTTGACCAATATAAATGCTGTTAATCCGACTTCAGGTTGTAGTGCGCTCCCAAATCAAACACTTTCTAATGCCTACGACAATCAGTCCACTCTGTACATCAGAATAACTAAAACCAACGATGCCGTAACGGCTCTGAACCGTTTTAGATTAGACAGAATTTATCTACAAGCCACCGCCCTACCCGTTCAACTAACCTACTTTCAAACAGAAACCACTGATAATCAGAAAGTTAATATCCGTTGGGAGACTGCCCAAGAGATAAATAGTAATGTCTTTGTGTTGGAAAGAAGTCGTAATGCGATTGATTATAAAACGATTGCTACTTTGGAAGCTGCGGGAGAATCAAAGACCATCAAAAAGTACAGTTTCACCGATGATTCGGCTCTTTTTGGCACAAACTATTACCGACTTTCACAAGTTGATAAAGACGGAGCAGCCCAAGTTTTTCGCCCCCAAGCCGTCATTATTGATGATGCTTCTTTGCCTTTTGGCGTGTTTGCTAATCCAGTTTTTAGTAAAACTTTCAACGTAAAAGTGGAAGATGCCGATGAAGCTAATTTTGTAATGAATGATTTGAATGGAAAATCTATTTCATTGAAAACCAATAAATTAACCCAGACTATTGTAGAAATAACGCCTACTGAAAACTTATCTTTGGGAATGTATATCCTGCAAGTTCAGACCTTGGGGAGTTTGAAAATGCACAAGGTTTTGGTGGTGAAGTAGAGTTACTTCCCGAAAGTTTTTTCTACTTTCGGGAAGTTAAATTAACAGAACTTCCCGAAAGTAGAATTAACTTTCGGGAAGTGAAATATTCAAAACCTCAACCATTCCCCCTTCAACCTCATCACCTGTTCAATCACATCTCTGACCGCTCCTTTTCCTCCATTTTGAGGTGAAACATAATTGGCAATATCCAGAATTTCCTCACAAGAATCCGCAGGGCAAGTGCCGAATAAATTTGGGCGTTTCATCACTTCGTAATCGGGTAAATCATCGCCCATATATAAGATGTTTTCTTCCGAAATCCCCGAATCATCTAACCATTTTTCATAAATTTCTAACTTACTTTTCCCACCCGAACCCATAAAAACATCGTGGATTTTGAGATTTTGCAGACGCTTTCGCACACCTTCATGTTTGCCTCCCGTGATTACACAAATACGATAACCCGCCTGCACGGCACGCTCAATGGCATAACCGTCTCGGATATGAAATACTCGATAATGCTCGCCCGTTTCCAGTACGTGAACTGAACCATCGGTCATTACACCGTCAATATCAAAGACGAAAGTGGTGATATTTTTAAATTTATTATGATTCATATTTTCTGATGTTTTCAAGCAACAAAGGTACAAATAAGTAATGTATCTCCATTTTTCTTCTTTTATTAATCCTATTTTTAAAAGAAATAGCCAAACATTAGTTCAACCAAATCTTTATCTTTGTTATCATTTATTTTGAGCCTTTTCCTAAAATATCATGGCACAATCAATCAAAACTATTTTGAGTCTTCTATTATTCACAGCAATAGTACAAAACAATTTAGCCCAAAATTTAACCGTTTCTGAAATCAATAAAAAATTGGGAAAAGGAATGAATATGGGCAATATGTTTGAAGCCCCTTCGGAAACCGCCTGGGGAAACCCCTTCCAGAATGATTATTTTGAACGAATTTCTCAATTGGGATTCAATTCTGTGCGAGTACCAATCAGATGGGATGTGCCAGACCGTGCTCTGCAAACTTCGCCCTATACGGTTAGTCCCGTGTTTTTGGCTCGCATCAAAACCATTGTGGATAATGCCATTGCCAATAAACTCTATGTGATTATCAATATGCACCATCACGAAGAAATTTTTACTGACCCCGAGAAAGTAAAACCTCGTTTTTTGAGCCAATGGGAACAAATTGCTACTTATTTCAAAGATTATAATCAATCACTACTCTTTGAAATCATGAACGAACCCCACGATAAACTCACGCCCGAATTATGGAATACGTTTATGGCTGATGCCTTAAAATCCATCCGCAAAACGAATCCGACAAGGGCAGTTTTGGTTGGACCTGGCGATTATAACGGGCTTGGAGCGATTCCGAAGTTGAAACTACCCGATGATAAAAACCTCATTTTATCCATTCATTATTACAATCCTTTTCAGTTTACACACCAAGGAGCAGAATGGATTGGTGGGGATGCCAACAGTTGGCTCGGCACAAAATGGGAAGATTTGGAGATGGAAAGAAATCAGGTGGAATCCGAATTTAGTGGTTTGAAAACCTTTCTGAAACAAAACGATATTCCCGTAAATATTGGAGAATTTGGGGCTTACTCGAAGGCAGATATTGCCAGTAGGAACAAATGGACTACATTTTTGGCTCGTTGGTTTGAATTACGAGGTTACAGTTGGAACTATTGGGAGTTTAGTGCGGGCTTCGGAATTTATGACCCCGCCACCAAAACATACCGACAATCTTTGGTGGATGCCCTTATCAAAAACCCATTGCCCAATGCGGTAAAATTACCTACAAAGGAATTATACAAAAGTAATTTCAGTAGCGATATTCAAGGCTGGGCGGTTTCGGTTCAGCCAGGTTCGCAAGCGGTTTTAACGAATCCTGCTAATTTAGTTATCGACGTAAAAACAGCCGTTGCCAATGGTTGGCACGTGCAATTGACTAAAACCGATATTACCATAGAAAATAAGAAAAGATATTTGGTAACGATTCGGGGTTTTGCGGATAAAAATGTGGGTGCTACCAATTATATTGGGCGTGCTTCGGGAGATTATGCCAGCTATTCGGGTTATCCATCACTACCTTTCGGAACGGAAGAAAAAGATATGACGTATATCTTTACCATGAATCAACCCACTGATAATAAGGCACGTATGAGTTTTGATATGGGAACAGCCATTGCAAAATTTACCATCACGAGCGTAAAAATTGAAGAGATTTTGGAAAATGTGGTAGTTGTTACACCTGTGGTTTTGGCAAATGAGGAAGAAATTAATGATACCACTCTTGTATCACCAAATCCGACCAGTGGCATTTTACGGGTTGATAATTTGGAACAAATTGATTCAATCACGATGATGGATATTACTGGAAACGTATTTTTAGAAAAAAACGTGAAAGGACAAAAAAGCATTGAGCTGGATTTGTCCAATAAAACGACAGGAACTTATCTTTTGAGATTGAAAGGAGAAAAGAAAGAAATTGTCAGGAAAGTGCTGAAGAGATAGTAAATCAATACTGGGTAAGCAGGAAAACTGACTGCCGAGTACTGTTCTACGCAGTCAGACGGTAGTCAGACGAAGTAGAGAGGTCGTATTCAAAAAATACGAAAAGAGTTTTCAAGAAAATATGTCTTAACTGCCGTATTTCTACTTCGTCTGACTGCCGTCCGACTGCGTAAAAGATACAGCAATTTCATCTACATTCTTCGCCCTTTCATCACAACCTATTTTTTATTCAAACCATTCTTGCGTATTTTCGTTATTCACAAAACACTAATAAACTATTTCATCATGCTAAAAATTACGAAAAAAGCCTTATGCTTGGCTTCGGTGGTATGCCTAACCCTCACTGCCCAAGCCCAAGACAAAAAAGGAGACACCAAAACACCTCCGCCCGCAGTTGCCACTCCCCCAAAACCTGCCGAAGCTCCCAAAACTGGACCTAAGCCATACAAAGAGGTAATTACCGACAAAGCCAAATCAATCAAAGGGCTTTTTACGGTGCATAAAGTGGAGGACAAACACTACTTCGAGATTCCAGATTCGTTGATGGGGCATGATATTATGACGGTTACTCGTATCGTCAAAACTGCCACTATTCCGGGTACTTATGGAGGAGAATTATTGAACCGTCAAGTGATTAATTTTGAGAAAGGACCCGGCAATAAAGTCTTTGTTAGAGCCATTCAGTACATCAACGTTTCACCAGATTCTACGGCTCCGATGTATAAAGCCGTTCAGAACTCTAACGTGCAACCTATTGCACAAGCCTTTGACGTTAAGGCATTTAAAAAGGATTCTGTCAGTAAAAAAGGTACAACGGTTATTGATGTAACGGATTTTTTCAAGGGTGATAATCAGATTGTTTCCTTGCCTCCGTTTACAAAAACAACCTATAAAATTACATCAATCGCCGCTGACCGTTCTTATATTCAAACCATCAAATCTTTTCCGATGAATATTGAAGTAAAAACGGTAAAAACTTTCAATGGTTCGCCACCGACTCCTTCGTTTGGACTACCTTCTCCCAGTCCGATTCCTTCGGTAAGTATTCCTGCTATTGCGGTTTCGGGGGCAGTTACGATGGAGATAAATACGTCGATGATTCTGTTGCCTTCCGCTCCGATGAAACAACGTCTTTTCGACCCACGTATCGGTTATTTTGCGAATGGTTACACCACTTTTGACGAAAATTCACAACGTACCGACGACCGTACTTTTGCCGTCAGATGGCGTTTGGAACCCAAAAATGCCGAAGATGCTGCCAAGCAAAAGAAGGGTGAATTGATTGAACCCAAGAAACCCATAGTTTATTATATTGACCCCGCCACGCCCGCAAAATGGCGTAAATATTTGAAAATGGGCGTGGATGATTGGCAAGTAGCTTTTGAAGCCGCTGGTTGGAAAAATGCCATCAGAGGGGAAATTTTGGCAGATAATGACACCACCATTAGCTTGGAAGATGCTCGATATTCGGCCATTCGGTATTTTGCCTCGAACATCGAAAATGCCTACGGACCTAATGTACACGATCCACGCTCAGGTGAGATTTTAGAGAGTCATATCGGGTGGTATCACAACGTGATGAAACTCTTGAAAAAATGGTACATGACCCAAGCCGCAGCCGTGGATCCACGTGCCAGAAAGAATAAATTTGACGATGAATTGATGGGCGATTTAATCCGTTTTGTGTCTTCGCACGAAGTGGGGCATACGATTGGATTGCGTCATAATTTTGGTTCAAGTAGTACAATTCCCGTTGAAAATCTAAGAAATCCAGCTTGGATTGCGGCTCATGGACATACACCTTCGATTATGGATTATGCCCGTTTCAATTACGTGGCACAACCCGAAGATGGCGTAAAAGACCTTTATCCAAGAATTGGTGAATACGACATTTGGGCAATCAAATGGGCGTACCAAACTTTGGAAGGAAAAACGCCCGAGGATGACCACAAAACGCTTAATAAGCAGTTTTTGAGTGAATACGCCAAGAATCCACGGATATGGTTCGGCACGGAGTCTAATCCTTATGACCCCAGAACACAGTCGGAATGTATTGGTGATAACAATATGTTGGCGAGTGATTATGGTATTAAAAACTTGAAGAGAATCCTACCCAATTTAACGGAATGGACAAAAGAAGAAGCCCAAGACTACGATATGTTAACGGAATCTTACGGTGAAATTGTCAATCAATATCGCCGTTATATTGGTCATGTTACCAAAAATGTGGGCGGAATTTATGAAACCCCACGAACTACGGACGAAATGGGTGCAGTCTATGAACCAACGCCAAGAAATCTTCAAAAAGATGCCGTTTCATGGTTGAATCGTCAGGTTTTTGAAACGCCAACTTGGTTGATGGATGAAAAAATTATGTCAAAAACTCGCCCCGACCAAGGCGTTGATGCCATCAGCAGAATCCAAGAAGCAACCTTGAATAGCTTGATGACGACCGACCGTTTGCAGAGAATCATCGAAACGAACAGTAAATTTCCGTCGTCGTATAGTTTGGATGAAATGTTTACGGATGTGCGTAATGGCGTATGGTCAGAAGTTCGTACTCGCAAGGCAATTGATGGTTCACGCAGAAATTTACAGAAGATTTATGTCGAAAAAATGCTTGCCACTTTGAATGCTACGGGAGTAGCTCCATCGTTCGGCTTCGGTGGAAGAGGTAGCGTTGTACCTTTGGCAGTGGACCCTCGCAAAACCGATATTATCTCCGTAACTCGTGGGCATTTGACGGCTTTGAAAGACGAAATTAAACTTGCTTTGGTTCAGCCAAATATGGATAAAATGAGCAAATATCATTTGCAAGATTGTCTTTTCAGAATCGGAAAAGGGCTTGACCCGAAGTAGGGATTAGTGATTAGTTATTGGGGATTAGGTTTTAGAAAGCCTAATCCCTTTTTTGTTTAATAATACATAAAAATTAGACCGCTGATTGTACTGATTTTTACTGATTTTTTTATTAGTTTTAATGTAAACTTTATCTGAATTTGGATTCGTCAGATTAACGGATTTTAGGATTTGAGTCGAATTTTAATCCAAGAAATCCTCTAATCTGACGAATCCAAATTCAGAAATAATGGGCTAATTGCACAACCCCCATCTCGTATGAAAAATCTATCTGAAAAGAATCTTGAAACGCTCAAAATGTACCGCAAAATGCGAAGACCCAACGCAAAGCCACATTTTGATTTTAAGAATTTACCCAATTCCGCAAGATTGACCTACAAAATGATTAATTGGCGTAATTACAAAACCTACGTGGAATTGTTCGGAGAAGACGAAAGCCCCTTCGTGATGACGGAATTTAAGACCGAAGAAGCCATGCAACAGTACACACTTTTCATGCTTGAAAGTAATCGTTTTTCGGGTAAAAGAGGTGGTTGCGATTGGATTATTTACCTGAAAGACAAAACCCCAATTGGCGTGCTACACGTATATGATTTGAATATGGAGTTTTATGATGGAGTTCACCCCAAACCACAATTTGGATATGCTATTGCAGAACCGTTTAGAAAACAAGGATATGCTTTTGAGGCAACCACTCACCTTTTAAGTCTTATTCCGAAGCAATTCAAGCGTCACGAAATTTTGGCAAATACGCATAAAAATAATGAGGCTTCAATTAGCCTTTTGCAAAAATTAGGATTTGAGGTTTACGAAGGGATAAATGATAAAGTGGTACAATATTTTTACAAGAAATTGATAGATGGCAAAGTGCCAAAAGTCAGATGGACTGAAAACGGTATCGTAGAAGAATTTTCACCTTAAATGTAATACAAAATGGACTTCGGAAAATTGCCAATACAAGATATAGATAAGATAGATTTTACCCTAAAACCAGATAATATTTTTAATGAAAAGGTTTTTGCTACAAATACTCCCCTCTCAATGGGAGAGGGGTCGGGGCGACCGACGCATCGGGTGAGGGTGTATGTCGGTTGCCCCGTTTGGTCAAACAAAGATTGGCTTGGTAAAATATACCCTCAGAACGCTAAAACGCCTGATTTTCTGAAATTATACGCCAAACAATTCAATACCATCGAGTTGAATGTTACGCATTATCAAATCCCGAGTGATGAAACTATCGACCGTTGGTCGACAGAATCTACGCCCGATTTCACCTTTTGTACCAAATTTCCCCAAGTAATTTCTCATGATAAACTCCTTCAAAATTGTGAAGGATTAACAGAAGAATTTTGCCGTCAAATCATGAAATTAGGCAATAATTTAGGCTTGCCTTTCCTTCAATTAGCCCCCTATTTTACGCCAAAACAGTTCAAAATTTTAGAAAAATACTTCAAACAATTACCCGATAATCTGAAAATTGCCGTTGAATTTAGACACGAAGACTGGTTCAAAAACGAAACCGTTTGGCAAGAAACTTTACAGATGCTTCACGAGGGCGGACACGCTACGGTCATTACGGATGTGGCGGGTAGGCGTGATGTGGTTCACCAAAGTTTATCCGTCCCGAAAGCCTTTATTCGTTGGATTGGTAATGAACATACCTCTGATTATCAACGGATTGACGCATGGGTACAACGCATCAAGACTTGGATAGAAAGCGGTTTGCAAGAACTTTGGATCTTTGTTCACGTGAATGAAAATATCCTTTCACCCGAATATTCAAAGTATTGGATTGAGCAATTGAATCAGCATTGCGGGCTGAATATCGAAGCTCCCAGATTTCTGCCGAAAGTGGAGCAGATGAGTTTATTTTGAGTTTTACCACTTCCCCCAAAAACAACATGAAAATAGTCTGTATTTCCGACACCCACAGTTTGCACAACCACATGGAAATCCCCGATGGTGATTTGTTGATTCATGCGGGAGACGTTTCTTCAAGAGGCGGCATGAACGAAATTAGGGATTTCAACGAGTGGCTTGGTACATTGCCACATCCCCATAAAGTTATCATCTCGGGCAATCATGATTTTGGTTTTGAGCGTTACCCCAAAGAAGCAGAAGCCTTAATAACCAATGCTAAATACTTGAATGACAGCGGAATAACCATCGAAGGTTTAAAGATTTGGGGTTCGCCTATTCAGCCTTGGTTTTATGATTGGGCTTTCAACCGCAAACGTGGCAAAGACATCCGAAAGCATTGGGACATGATTCCGACTGATACGGATATTTTGATAACGCATGGTCCACCGTTTGGTATTTTGGATAATACGGAAAGAAGCGAAAAAGTAGGCTGTGCGGATTTGATGGATATTATTCAACATCGTGTTCGCCCCCGCTTGCACGTATTCGGACACATACATGAGGCTTACGGACAGCAGCAAGTGGAAGATACTTTATTCGTAAATGCTTCGATGGTGAATTTGGCTTATCGTCCTGTTAATCAGGCGATTGTGGTGGAACTGTAACACGGACTGCCAGTCCGTCAGCCTCGTGGTTGGTGTCTTCACCAACCACACTTGCGAAAGCAAATTGGCTTGTATGCTTACGCAAATGCGGTTGGTGAGGACACCAACCACGGGGCAGATAGACATTTAATCAGAAATCAACGTTTCACTCGCATCAATTTTTAACCACAAAAAAGCTCCAATCAAGACAATTATTCCTAAAAGCAAAACGGGAAAATTGTAGTTGAAATTAGTAGCTAAATACCCAAAACTCACTGTGCTGAGATACGCCCCTGCGAGTCCTGCGGTGTTCATTGCCCCCGATACGGAACCGCTTCTGTTACCACCAATGTCCATTGCCACAGCCCACGACACGGGTGCGGTTACGTCCATAAAAGCCATTCCGATTGAAAGCAGAATGATAGCGGTAGTATTATTTTCCGTGGATGCCGAAACAATCAAAAATACACCCGAAAGCCCCATTCCAATCATAGGAGCAATTCTTCTACCCCATTTTTTGCCGTATTTTTTTACTAAAAAGTCACTCAAAATTCCGCCAAAAAAGCAACCCGCTGCGGCAAACAGAAAAGGTACTGAACTCACCAGTTTCAACTCATTTTCAGAAATTCCTCTGCCACTCTGTAAGTATTTAGGCAACCATCCTTGAAAGAAATATGCCCCCCAAGCATAACAAAAGTACATCACCATCAAAAACCACAAATTGCTGTTATTCAATAATTTAGATAAAGGAATGTGTACTGAATGAGTCGATAATTGGCGAGTTTTGAGGATTAGGTTACGTTCTTTTTTAGTAATATCTTTCGCATTTTCAGGCTCTTCTTGATACCAAAAATACCAGAAAATTACCCAGACTACACCTATTACGCCCAAGACATAAAAAGAGGCTTGCCAACCATATTTTTGCTGAATCGGAATCACTAAAATCGGCGAGAGCCCCGCCCCTAAGCGAGAAGCCGTCCAGATAATGGCTTGGGCTTGTCCACGCTCATAAGCAGGAAACCACTTGGAAAGAGCAATGGCGGTATTTGGATAAGCACCCGCCTCGCCCATACCGAACAAAAAACGAATGACTAAAAGCATAGCAAAGCCCGTGGCAAAACCCGTCAGCACCGTAAAAATCGACCACCACAAAACTACCCGAATCAACACTTTTTTCGCTCCCAATCTATCGCCTAAAAGCCCCGTTGGAATTTCAAAAATACCGTAAGAAAGTGTAAAAATACCCAAAACCCAGCCCCACTGCACATCCGAAAGCCCCAAATCATCGGTGATTCGTTTGCCAGCGGTTGAAATAGCGATACGGTCGAGGAAGGTGATTACCGAAAGAATGGATAAAACCAAGAGGACTTGATGGCGTTTTTTCATCTGAAAATAAATTGAATTTTTGATTATGGAACTAGCTTCTCTTGTGCTTGATTTCCCATTTGTACAATATTTTATGTCGTTCTCTATAACAAGTTATCGTAATGACATTATAAAGTAGTTTCTGGGTAATCTATTAAAATTAGTTGTTCGTAGTCAGTTTATAGGGAAAACTACAAAAAAGATTAAAATATCCGTGAATTGTTTAATTTTTCACGAAATTAGCGACTTATTCATTCAATTTTTTAAACATTAATCCGAATTAAACAACCTGATGAAAAAATGTCTTTTAGTAAAGCTACTCGCAGTAGTTTTTGTGTGTTCGATGAGTACAGCAATTTTTGCTCAAAAAAAATGGGGCGGAATGACGCTCTACACCGTTCGTAATGAAATGGGAAAAGACCCAAAAGTTGCACTCAAACAAGTAGCAGATTTGGGCTATAAATATATTGAAGCGGTTGATTACAAGAACGGTAAATTTTATGGAATGACTCCCGTTGAATTTAGTGCTTATTTGAAAAGTTTGGGACTCACGCCCATCTCGGTACACATGGGTTCAATGACTTTGACGAATGCTGATACGCTGATTGCCAACGTAAAAGCCGCTGGTTTTAAGTATTTTATCGCTCCCGTGCCACCCATGGGAATGTTTAAATACGATGCAAAAGCGAAAGCTATGTACATGGAAGATGATATTGAGAAATTGACTAATATTCTAAACACTGTTGCCCACAAAGCAAAAGATGCTGGACTGCAATTTCTTTATCATAACCACGACTTTGAATTTAAACCTAATAAAAATGGAATAGTACCGATAGATTATCTGTTAGAGCATCTTGACCCTAAATTTGTAAATTTTCAGATGGATTTATATTGGGTTACGAAAGCGGGTGCAGACCCAGTTGCGTACTTCAAGAGATACCCAGGTCGTTTTAAAATTTGGCACGTAAAAGACATGGATAAAGAAGGTCGTTTTGCCCCAGTAAGTAGAGGAACGATTGATTTTGCACGAATTTTAGCCAATAAAAAACTTTCGGGTATGAAATATTATATCGTTGAACAAGACCAAGTGTTTGATGGTATGGAGCCATTCGAGGCATTAAAAATAAGTAAAGAAGGTCTTGTCAAGTTTGGTTTTGATAAATAAAAATCATTTAATATAAAACAAAAAACCAGTCCTCGGAAGGGCTGGTTTTCTGTTTATATCTTTTCGCCTTTGTTGGTGTTTTTCACCAACAAAATGGAGTCCGATTTGTTGGTGAAAAACACCAATAAAGGCAAAAATGCCAGCTAATTAGCTCATTTTCTTCACTATATGGCTTGTTTCGGTGGTGTCATCAACCGAAATCACGCCTTCGGACGACTCAACTTGTCTGATAGTGGGTTTAATCATTTTCCAATACAGACTTTGCTCTATTTTATCCTGAGCTAACATTCGGGTGATAGAATCATGGCTGTAAGAATCTTGTAACACTTTTGACATGACCAATGCTGAGGCAATACCAGGAGAGGTCATTAGAAAATCAGTGTACAAATCAAGTAAATTAGCCTTTTTCATCGAAGTTTTTTCGTAAAGATAAATCTCATTAAGGCTTTTTACGAAATAACCAAAATTTTAAACTGCGTAATCCAAGATTTTAATTCAGAAAAATGCTTGGATTGGGGCGGGGTCAATTGTTTTGTCAGGTGTAACCGTGGGGCAAAATTCAGTAGTAGCTGCTGGTTCGGTTGTTACAAAGGACGTTCCTGCAAATGTTGTAGTGGCTGGCGTGCCTGCCAAATTTGTGAAAAGTATTTAAAAAGACATTGCGTATATGAGTCTGAACGGAAGTCGTCCTTTTGAAGGACGGCTTCCGTAAAAACGCACCAAATCTTTAAAATTGGTATAAATAAATAAACCCTTCCAAGCGTTTAAAAACGCTTGGAAGGGTTTATTTATGAATGTAATACTTATGCTTTATGTTCCTCTCTCAATAAATCATTGACCGTTTTCACAGGGTTGAAAGTAATCAATGGGACTTCCACAAAAATCGTGTTCCAGTCTGCCATTGAGCCATTCCAAAGTCCTGGTAATTCTTGGGCTTGGAGGGCTTTTCCATCTTTTGATTTCTCGGTAACGAAACCTGTTTTTGGGTCACGGAATTTCAAAAGGTCAAATTTTTCATTACGATGATTTTTCATCGAACATACCAAATCCACAGGGTTAAAGTGCGTTGAATTATTGAAAATACCTTTTTGCTCTTCGTTATTCATATCCACTTGGGCAGATTCCACAATTTGCAAAGACGTACTGCCATCCGAATTTTTACACCAAAATGGTCCACCACCAGGCTCGCCCGTGTTCTTCACCACACCGCACACCCGCAAAGGACGATTCAGTTTTTTCTGAAAATACATTACCTTCTGATTATGGTTAAAATTCGCAAATTCGGGTGGAGGGAGAATGCACAATTTTTCTTCCAAAAAGTGTGAAATTTCTTCCAAAAGTGGCTCAGAAGCCCATTCTTTCAATTTATAGAGATGGTCAAAAATATCATCTTGGTATTCCAACAGGATTCCCGCCAAAGCCTTTTTGTAATCGTAAGTAGTCTGTTTGATACGGTCTGGAACAACATTATCAATGTTTTTGATAAAGACAATATCAGCGTTGATGTCGTTCAAATTCGCCAACAAAGCCCCGTGTCCTGCGGGACGGAAAAGTAGCGAATTGTCCTTTTCACGGAAAGGCGTATTGTCCATATTCACCGCAATGGTGTCCGTAGAGCGACGTTGTTCCGAAAATGAAATATCAAATTTTACGTTGAATTTTGCCTCATAATCAGGCACAACTTTATTCAGTAATTTCAGAAAACGACTCAAATGTTCGGGTGAAACCGTAAAATGAAGCTGTACTTTTCCGTTATTTTGGGCATAATTTGCCCCCTCTACCAAATGTTCTTCCAAGGCAGTTCGAGCCGAATCTTCGTATTGATGAAACTTCAATAATCCCTTCGGAAGTGTGCCGTATTCCAAACCTTTTCGGGTTAAATAATAGTCGGCAATGGTTTGATTATCAGCATCTTCTGGGGTAATTTTCTTCAAATCATCCGCAAAAGCAAACTCCGATAATCGTTCAAAAAATTGGTCTGTTGATTTATCTGATTTACCTTCTTCCAAAAAAGAAAATAGCGATTTAAACATCCGTGTAGCCGCCCCCGAAGCAGGTACAAATTTTAGTGGTGTGATTTTGGCGACTTTGCTATCATAGAAGCTCGAATACTTGATCAATTGCTCTTCCGTTAGTTGCGTTACCCCATCATTAGGTGTAGCGGCTTTTTGCAATTGCATAAAAGGGAAACCCTCTTTGAAATCGTTAATTTGTTGGTAAACAGTTTCTAAATCAATTCCTAATTCGTGAATCTGTGTGAAATCCCTCTCTAAAAACATAGCGTTTGGTATGGGTAAAAAATGGTAAGAAACAAAAATAGCACGACCTTTTGAATCGTGCCACTAAATTAGAGTTTATGAGTTGAAAGTCAAAAGTTTATAAGTTGAATTTATCCGCCAATTTTTAACTAATAAACTTTCAACTCTAAACTCATAAACTCTCCTTACTTAATCTTAAAAACAGCTTTGATTTCATAACGAACTTTAATTTTCTGAACGTCAATCGTACTTTCGGACACAGCTGCATCAGCTGCCATCGGAGCAACGCTTCGCATCATCATATTTGAATACACAGGCTGACTCTGGTAACCATTATCAATTTCTGTAATCTCAAAAGCCTCGCCCAATTGTTCGCCAATGCCTTCTAAAAGATACTGAGCTTTTGCTTTTGCCGCCTGTAAAGCCTTGATTTTTATATCCTTACGCAATTGTTCAATTTTGGAATATTCATAACGGGCGATATTGGTAGAAGCCACACCTTTATCGTCCACCCGAGCAATGATGCCGTCAATTTTATAGAGATTTGGCACTTTCAAAATATAACTTTTGCTTTCTAAAAAAGTAGTCGGTTTTTTACGTCCCCACCACTCACGGTAGCCGTTCATTGAGCCAATGGTAAAGTTTTCTTTGGCAATTCCCGCCTCTTCTACTGCTTTTTGTAATTGCTTTTCCAAAGCCATAATATCCACCTTGTTCTTATTGTCTTTATCCTTAAAATACTCCCGAAGCGTAATATTTACAAAGATTTCATCGGGTAAAACTTCTTGTTCGGCACTGCCGTTTACTTCAATTTTTTTAACGAGTGGTTTTTCCATAATAACTTGTTGAGCATCAGCTATAAAAACAATAGCAACGATTAAGATGCTGAATGTAAGCGTTTTGATTAATTTGTTCATTGGTTTATTTGTTTGGTTTTAGGTTAAAACGTGGTTGTATTTGTGAAAGTATTTATTAACAAAAGATTAACGTTTTACCCCAAATCCAGTCCCAACACCAGCCGTCCACTAACCTCTGCTCTTTCGGTTAAAAGCAAATCCCAATGTTCGGTATTTTTCCAAAAAATCTTTTTTAATTCCAAAAGGGCTTCTGAGCTGTGATTGGCTAAACGGTTTGCCAAATTCTCTACGGCTTCATCCATCATTTCTATGTTTTCATACACTTCCATGAACAGCCCTTGCTCCTTTGCCCACTCGGGCGAAAAGAATTCTGTAGGGTTCAGCGACAACCTCGAAAATGAGGAAAGTCCTATTTTTCGTTCGACGGCTGGTTCTATCACGGCGGGGATAATTCCGATGTTTAACTCGCTCAATTTGATGGCTGAAAACTTGGTTGCTACGCAATAATCTGCCGCTGCTGCCAGTCCAACACCTCCACCAACTGCCTTTCCTTGCACTCGTCCGATGATAATTTTAGAGCATTTTCGCATGGAATTGATAACTTTTGCAAAACCGTTGAAAAATATTTTTCCAGCCGCTGCATCCTTTATTCGCTTCAATTCTTCAAAATCTGCCCCCGAACAAAAAGTACGTTCACCGCCACTTTGCAAAATAATGATTCGTACTTCTTTCTGTTCACCCAATTTTGTGATGGTTATTGCCAATTCTTCCAATAGTGCAATTGGCATAGAATTAGTAGGAGAATTACTGAAAGTCACCTTCGCCACTCCTTCCTGACCCATCTTTACGACTACTGAATTTGACAAAAAGTCTTGCATAATAAAATAATTTTAAGAAATTACAGCACTTTATGGAGAGATTTCCAAGAATCTAAGGTAATAAAAATTCCGTAATTGCTGTTTACAAATGTATTTGAAAACGGAATTCTGTCCAATTTATTCATTAATAATTCATTGAAAATAAAATCATCAACTAAGAAATGTACAAATCAGAACAATTAACATTAGTCCGCCAATCTGCCCAAGATTTTGCCGAACGCTACATCCGCCCACACGTAATGGAGTGGGACGAAGCCCAAACTTTCCCCATCGACCTCATGCGTAATTTAGGTGAACATGGATTCTTGGGTGTACTCGTACCCGAACAATACGGCGGTTCAGGACTTAGTTACCAAGAATATGTGTCGGTCATTGATGAAATCGCCCAAGTTTGTGGTTCAATTGGATTATCGGTTGCGGCTCATAACTCTTTGTGTACCAATCATATACTTCAATTTGGCTCGGAAGAACAAAAGCAACAATATTTACCAAAACTCGCTTCGGGTCAGTGGATTGGAGCATGGGCTTTAACCGAAGCCAATACGGGTTCAGACTCCGCCCGTATGATGTGTACTGCCACTCGTGAAGGTGAGGAGTACGTGATAAATGGCTCAAAAAACTGGATTACGCACGGAAAATCTGGCGATATTGTAGTCGTAATGACTCGCACGGGTGAAGTTGGCGGGAAAAATAACTCAACGGCTTTCATCGTAGAAAGAAATAATCCTGGCTTGAAATACGGGAAAAAAGAAAATAAATTGGGCATGAGGGCTTCTGAAACTGCCGAGGTAATTTTGGAAGATTGCCGAGTACCCGTTTCTGCTCGTTTGGGCGAAGAGGGAGACGGTTTCAAACAAGCCATGAAGATTTTGGACGGGGGGAGAATCTCTATTGCCGCCTTGTCGTTGGGCATTGCGAAAGGTGCCATGTCTGCCGCTGCCAAATACGCCCAAGAACGCCATCAATTTGGACAACCGATTGCCAATTTTCAAGGAATCAGCTTCAAATTGGCAGAAATGGCAACAAAAGTACACGCCGCCGAATTAATGACTCGTGAAGCTGCTGCTCTCAAAATGGAAGGTACACACATGACCAAGGAAGCGGCAATGGCAAAATTTTACGCCTCAGAAATATGCGTAGAAGTATCAACGGATGCCGTTCAGATTTTTGGCGGATATGGTTATACAAAGGATTTTCCAGTAGAAAAATTTTATCGAGATTCAAAACTTTGTACCATTGGTGAAGGCACTTCTGAAATCCAGAAAATTGTAATTGCAAGGGAGGTTTTGAAGGGGTATTGAGGCGTTGATAATTGATATTGAATAACAAATCTCTAAAAATCAAACAATTAATTACCTGATTTTTAGAGATTTATAATTTATTTTACACAAACTTCTTCATAGAAATATTTAGGACTCAATATTTTGATTTTTTCGTATTCGGCAAAATCAAAATCAGTAAAATTTCCAGTAACAATGTAATGAGCGTTTGCTGTAATAGCTAATTCCAAAAATCTATTATCAGCATGATCAAATGTTCGTTCAATAGTAGTTGTTGGCTGATAGTATTCAGAAATCTTTTCAATACTGTCTAATAAATCAGTCGTTTTTTCTACAAAATTCGGAAATCGCTTAAATTTCGGACGGTTTAGTACATCTCGATAATCATCCAAAATCACCTCTGAAACACATACAATGAATTTATTTTCTAAAACATATTCAAACAAAATCTGCTTTGGATAAGGGGGCGTCTAAGAAATAATATACCTTTTAAAAGTCCCTCTCTACGGGAGAGGGATTTAGGGTGAGGCTTTTAGTGGGTATGCTATTTTTTAGATGCTCCCAACTATTCCCAATCAATGCTGAAACTAAGTAACGGGAATTAAATACTATCATCCATTAATACGAAGCGGAACGCCGCCCGATTATTTTTGTTCCTTTCGAGGCGGTAAAACCGCAGTTTAGCATCGCTAAATGAGGCACTCCGACGATTCGGTTTTACCAACGAATAACGGGGTAAAAAGAATGAGTAGTAATGGGTGAGGTTATTTAATTTGCGTTACTTTGTGTCTAAAACAATTCTATTTTCCATCACGAACCGCTCGAATTTCTGCATTGATTTCTTCCATAGTCATTTGGTCAAGTCCTGTATCTTTGGCTATTTTATTAGCTGTTGATAAAGATTCCTTGGCGGATTGATAGGGGTCTTCTTCATCCGATAAAATGACTTTCACACGCTTATTTCCAAAGTCATTAAACCGCTTTTGAATCGTGATAATATCGTTCATTATTTGCGTGTTAAATTCAATGGCTTGTATATTTTTGAATGTTAAGTTTTGAAATTTCTATCCAAATAATTCATCTACTCCAATTTCAAATTCTGACAAAACAGGATTGGCAGAGCAAATATCATTTTCGATACAAATCTTTACTTCTCGTCGTGAAGTATAAACGTGTACTTCTTTTTCTTCGGGAAAAATCAACCAAACAACCTTAACCCCTGCTTTATAATATTCCCCAATTTTTGCAATGACTTTATTGATATTGTCGTTCCCAGAAATAATTTCAACCACAAATTCTGGAATGGGGTCTTCTCCTTGGGTAGCTTCGTTTATTTGGGCTTTTGTCAAATATGCGATATCAGGTCTTCGCATCTGAATACCAGTGAGTTGAACATCATATTCAGCCACAAAAGTGCCTATTTTCCAGTAACTCTTCTCAATAAAAATTGTATTGAGAATATCATAAATTTTAACTTGTCTTTTGTCCATACCACTAAATTTAATTAATTCGCCATCATTCCATTCGTATTTGTAGCCATCGTTGGGCTCCCAAACCATGAATTCGGCAAGTGTGCGTGGCAGTTCTGATTTTATTTCTTTTTCTACGACCATAGCTTTAACGATTTTAAATTAAATATAACGATAATTTGAAGTTCAGCTAAAAATTCAGACCACGGATTGTACGGATTGTACTGATTTTCACAGATTTACTATTTGTTTTTTTAAAAGATGAATCCGTGAAAATCGGTCTAATCCGTACAATCTGTGGTCTAATAATTTAATCTCCCAATTTCTTATAACGAATCCGTTTTGGTGTGGCATCATTACCCAAACGTTTTTTACGGTTTTCTTCGTAGTCAGAGAAGTTTCCTTCAAACCAATACACCTGTGAATCGCCCTCGAATGCCAAAATATGCGTGGCAATTCTATCCAAAAACCATCTATCGTGAGAAATCACTACGGCACAACCACCAAAGTTTTCTAAGGCTTCTTCCAAAGCTCGTAACGTATTGACATCCAAGTCGTTGGTAGGTTCATCTAACAAGCAAAAGGTTTGCTCCTTCTTTCAACATCATTGCTAAATGCACACGATTTCGTTCTCCGCCCGAAAGATTCCCAATCTTTTTTTCTTGGTCGGCTCCGTTGAAATTGAACTTGCTCACGTAGGCACGAGCGTTTACTTGTCTTCCGCCCAAAAGCGTCATTTCTGTTCCGCCCGAAACCAATTCAAAGACCGATTTGTCCGCCGCCAATTGATTATGCTCTTGATCAACGTATGCCATTTGTACGGTTTCTCCCACTTCAAAAGTTCCTGCATCGGGTTGAACTTGCCCCGTGATAAGTTTGAAAAGCGTTGATTTACCCGCACCGTTAGGTCCAACTATTCCCACAATTCCCGCAGGAGGTAATGAGAATGTTAAATTATCGAATAATAATTTATCTCCGTAAGCCTTTGTAACTCCTTGAACCTCAATTACTTTATTACCCAAACGTGGTCCCGCTGGAATAAATAATTCTAATTTATCTTCTTTCTGACGGTTTTCTTCCGACATCAATTTATCGTAAGCATCCAAACGAGCTTTCGATTTTGCCTGACGAGCTTTTGGCGACATTCTCACCCATTCCAATTCTCGTTGCAAAGTCTTCTGACGGCGAGATTCAGTTTTTTCTTCCTTCGCCAAACGGTTTTGTTTCTGCTCTAACCATGAAGAATAATTACCTTTCCACGGAATGCCTTCGCCTCTGTCTAATTCCAAAATCCAACCCGCTACGTTATCCAAAAAGTATCTATCGTGGGTTACAGCAATCACCGTTCCTTTATATTGACGTAAATGTTCTTCCAACCAAAGGACAGACTCAGCATCCAAATGGTTAGTTGGTTCATCCAATAACAACACATCTGGTTCTTGTAAAAGCAAGCGACAAAGTGCCACACGACGTTTTTCACCACCTGAAAGATTAGCTACATTTTGGTCGGACGGAGGACAACGCAAAGCATCCATCGCACGTTCCAAACGAGTATCCAATTCCCAAGCGTTGTGGTGGTCAAGTTTTTCTTGGACTGTTCCTTGACGTTCCAACAATTTGTCAAAATCAGCATCAGGTTCTCCGAAAGCTTCGTTTATTTCATCAAATTCTTTCAATAAAGCTACCACTTCGGCAACGCCTTCCTCCACAATTTCCTTCACGGTTTTGGTGGGGTCGAGTTCAGGTTCTTGTTCCAACATTCCCACAGAATATCCTTGCGAGAATACAATATCACCCGTGTAGCTTTTGTCTTTACCCGCAATAATTCGTAGAAGTGATGACTTTCCTGAGCCATTGAGACCCAAAACGCCAATTTTTGCTCCGTAGAAAAACGAAAGGTAAATATTTTTTAGAATTTGTTTTTGAGGTGGAACGGTTTTAGAAACTCGCTCCATCGAAAATATGATGGTTTCTTGACTCATTGGTAAATTTTGTTTTTTGACCTAATGAATTTATAAGTTTAGGTTAAACATTTACATTAAACCTCCTCTTAAAATCCTTTTTTACAAAGATAATAATAATTGATGGTTTTCGAGATTTCGAAATTTATCCTTAAAAATAGAATATTTGTATAAAAACATTGCCGCTCAATGGATTATGTGGGTAAATGATTAGATTTTTTGTTGAAAATCAGTAAATTGCATCATATTTATAGATACAAACAAGCTAAATCAAAACTGCTAAAATAACAATTAACCTAAACCATGAATCCCTTAGAGTAATGAGCCTTGCCAGAAACTCTAATCATGCACAAAGTAAACCAATGGAAAACACAGTTAAGAACCCTGCCGAGTACGGTTACTGTCAAGACGGTAAAGTCTATCTAAAAGCCTACTCAGAGTATGAAGAACGTCAAATTGGCGTTGTCAGAAACACCGAAGAAGAAGCTCTACAATATTTTGTAAATCGCTTCTCTATTGCTGAAAAGAAAGTAAGCACTCTGTTTGAACAAGTGGAGGAAGCCCAAAACAAAGGCTCTTACTTGACCAAATTGCTCCAACTCCGCAAAAGTCTCACAGAATTCGATGGTATCGGAAATTTCATTCCTTTGCTCGAACGTTTGGACGGCTTGGAACTGGAACTTCGAGAATTGATTTTGAATAATCAAATCAAAAACCTTGAAATTAAAAAGGCTTTAATTGAAGAAATGCGAGAAGCTGCCAAAAATGAAGATTGGGCAGTGGCAACGGAAGAAATCATGGAGATTAAATCGAAATGGTTGAAAACGGGTCCTGTCGATAAAGCACTTCAAGATGGCGTACAAGGTGATTTTGATGGAATAGTTGATGACTTCTTCGTGCGTCGTCGTGAATATTACGCAGAGAAAAACCGTGTTATTGACGAAAAATTAGCTACACTTCAACGTATTGTGGACGATGCTCGTAACCTACGTTATGAAAAAGATGTAGATGTGGCATTTGAAGTTATCAAAAACTTGCAGAAAGAGTGGAAAACGATAGTAAACGTACCACCTAAAAAGCAAAGTATGCTTTGGAAGCAATTTAAACGTTCTAATGATTTCTTTTTCGAGCGTTATAACAAGGAGAAAGGCATTGTAATGACCGTGAGAATCGACCCACGAGTTCAGCAAATGAAAGAAATGACTACTGAATTAGAAAATTTATTGAAAATTCAGTCTCAGATTCCTCAAACTACCGAAAAAGCAAAAGATTTCTTGGTGAAATGGAAAGAATTATCTGCCCAGACCAAAAATCTCGATCGTAGTATCGCCGAGCGTTTCAGAAATGTGTGTGATAAGATTTTTGAGATGAATTATCTATTGAGAGTAATCAGTTATCGCCACCCAGCCTTGGACGAAAAACCAAGAGTTGAGCAATTGAAAATCATGATTAATCAGATGGATTATATGACCAAAAAAGAGAAAAATGAATTAGATGCCTACATTACTGATATGCAGTACAGTGGTCAGATGGGTGATAAATTGGTAATGAACAAAATCAATACTCAAAAACGTAAAATCTCAATGAAGGAAACCCTTTTGATTGAGTTTAAAAAAGAACTTGAAGTGTTGTTAGGTTAGTAAAAAGCAGTGAGTAATGAGGCATGAGCAATGAGTTTTGCCTACTGATGTATATAAAAAAGCCTTCTCAATTCAAACTGAGAAGGCTTTTTGGGTTTTAACACTTTCCGAAACAATATCCATTGTGGGTATAATAACTTTCGGGAAGTGTAAGTCCTGTGGTTGGGGGAAATAGCCCTGTAATTTATTAACATAGCGAATCCAAAGTCATACTAATTACCCTCCATTTTAAACCTTCCAGACCCCAAAACTGTCTTACCGCAAAAACAAGACCGTTATGAAAATTTCAAATCAGATAAAAATAGAACATTTATTTCAACGTGCTGGCTTTGGAGCTACCCCCGCACAAGTACAGGAATTTGGCGATAAATTACCCGCAAAAGCGGTGAAATATTTATTGAAAGATTCCGCTAAAAATGAGCCTTTAATAGTAATCGAAGAACAAAATGCTACTGTTGTCAAGAGAAAAGCCCTAAAAGATACCTTGCTAATGGGAGGCACTTTATCTGCTGAAATGATTAGAGAACGATTAAAAGAAAATCGGGATAAAATCACAGACTTGAACTTTCTTTGGGTTAATAAAATGGCTTCGGGCGGGGGAATGTTGCGAGAGAAAATGGCACTCTTTTGGCACGGTCATTTTGCGTGTAGGAGTCGCCAACCGCTTTTTGACCAACAGCTAATTAACGTCATTCGTCAAAATGCTTTGGGTAAATTTAGTGACTTATTATTAGCCGTCTCTAAAAGCCCTGCCATGTTGCAATTCCTTAACAATCAGCAAAATAAGAAAGGTTCGCCCAATGAAAATTTTGCTCGTGAAGTGATGGAATTATTCACCTTGGGACGTGGAAATTATACTGAAAATGACATCAAAGAAGCCGCTCGTGCCTTCACGGGATGGAGTTTTAATAGTCGTGGAGAATTTGATTTTCGAGACCGTCAGCATGATTCAGCAGAGAAAACTTTTCAAGGCAAAACGGGTAATTTTAAAGGGGAAGATATTATCAAAATTATTCTTCAAAATCCTCAAACTGCCACTTTTATTACGACCAAAATCTACCATTATTTTGTGAATGAAAACCCTGATAATCAAGTAATTGAGCAACTATCCAAACGGTTTCGTTCATCTGATTATGATTTGGCGGATTTGATGGAAAATATTTTTACGAGCAACTGGTTCTATCGTACTGAAAATATTGGTACTCGCATCAAATCACCCGTTGAGTTATTGGTTGGTATGCAACGGAATTTTGGCATCACTTTTCAACAAAAGCAAGCTGTTTTGTTCATTCAAAAGTCATTAGGGCAAATTCTATTTTACCCACCCAATGTAGCGGGGTGGGCAGGTGGTAAAAGTTGGATTGATTCTTCTACTTTAATGACTCGTATGAAATTACCAGAAGTCATTTTCAAAAATGCCGAAGTAACTTTCAAACCCAAAGATGATGGTGATGTAAACACGGAATATTTGAGCAAAAGAGTCAATCGTATTCAAGCCAAAATAGATTGGCATGGTTTTGAGAATACTTTTTCATCCAGTAATCAGCAAGATTTGGTTAGTAAAATCGAATCCTATTTATTATCTCGACCATTGTCTGAATCACAAAAGAAGGTAATTCAAAATAAAACAGAGGGTAAGAGTGGTGCTGAATTGGTACAAATGATTGCTCAAAATATTGCTTCTTTGCCCGAATATCAGCTGGGTTAAGTTTATGAGAAATTAAAAGAATTGGGTTGTGAATGGGTGGCACGGTTTCAAGCCGTGCCACCCGTTTTTTTTATTTGTACCAATAAAAAAGTTGAGTTTTTCTTTTGCAATCATGTTGCAATATGTTATTTTTGCAACATGATTACATTTACAAAACATACACACGAACACAGCAAAATGGAAAAGGTCGGATTCTATCTTTCTGTTGCCTGTGCAATTCACTGTATTGCTACGCCCGTTTTGATAACGCTATTGCCATTTTTGGGAAGTAATTTTTTAGGAAATCACGAGTGGGAAATCTGGTTCATTGGCGGGAGCTTAGTATTGGCAGGTGTGATTTTATGGAATGATTATATGAAACATAAAAATATGATTCCACTAACTCTATTGCTTGGAACTGTGGCTGTTAAGACTCTTGAAATCAATTGGTTAGGACACGAATACGAATTTATTACTGGTAGTTTAAGTGCATTTTTTATTGCATTAGCTTATTTTTTAAATTGGAAATATAAAGAAAAAATCTGTGGATGTTGATACCTTATAATTTCTCTTTTTTCTCTGTAATACTCTCCGATAAAATCCGATAAACTTGCTGATAATCAGGCTGTTGTTTCAAAAAAAGCAGATGTTGAGTAATCGTTTTTTGGTCGCCACGGCTGGCAGGACCTGATTGCACTTTTGAAATATCTTCTGAAGTCATTGCCTTTCGGAAAGTTTCAGAAATAAGTGGTTTCAATAACTCAAATTCTAAATCATTATCTTTCAATAATTCCTGTGAAATTGCCAGTAAGTGATTAGTAAAATTACAGGCAAAAACTGCCGCCACGTGTAGTACACGCCTTTCTTCGGAACTTACAGCATAAGTAATATCAGAAATATCTTGCCCCAAACCAATCAAAATCTGCTCTACTGCTTCATCTTCCGCTTCAATACAGATTGGAATTTCTGAGAAATCAACTTTAAAGCCCTTCGTAAAAGTTTGTAAGGGATAAAACACACCCGTTTTGATGGGAATGTCGCTGTGAAGATTAATGACTTTATCCAAATCTGCCAACGATTTACTGCCTGAGGTATGAATCAGAACAGAATCTTCGGGCAACACCAATTGCTGCACCACTTCGGGCATAGAATCATCCGTTACACACAAGAAGAAAACTTTTGCCGTTGAATGGGTAAAATTGAGCGTAGTTTGAATTTTGGCATTATACAAATGAGCAACCAGCGACTGAGCATTCTTTAAGTCTTTACTAAAAATTTCTTGAACGCTATGCCCCGCATTTTCAAGTGCTTGTGACAGGTGCCAAGCCACATTGCCAGCACCAATAAATGATAGTTTCATAAAAATAAATCGCTGTAAGTGTCTGAATTAAAGCCCATTGCGATAATTTTGTTCGTTTCAATAATGGGTCTTTTTATCATGGAAGGTTTTGTAATCATTAGCTCAATGGCGGTAAAATTATCAGTAGCTTTTTCTTCTTCGGATAGTTTTTTCCAAGTTGTTCCCGCCCGATTTATTAGCACGTTCCAAGGTTTTTGGGTTAGCCATTCTTGAATTTTCTCTGCTGAAATGCCTTCCTTTTTATAATCGTGAAATTCAAAAGGAATATTGTGTTGCGTGAACCAATCGAAGGTTTTTTTCATGGTATCACAGTTTTTTATGCCGTATATTTTGTACATTTTTAGTAATTTTTTAAACAAATTTTACCGAACATCGAATATCGTAAATCAAACATCGAATTAATCAAATCCCCTCTGCCACTTCCAATGCCTTCCGCAAAGCTCCCAGTTTGATTTTCACCTCATTCATTTCAGATTCTACCACCGATTTTGCTACTACACCCATACCTGCCTGATAAAAAAGCGTATTATTTTTGCTCATAAATGTACGAATGGCGATGGCATGATTGAAATTACCCACAAAATCCATATAACCAATCGCTCCACCGTAAATATGTCTGTTTACATTCTCCAAACGATTGATAATCGTCATGGCATTGTGTTTGGGCGAACCCGAAAGTGTACCCGCAGGGAAAGTATCCGCCACCAATTGTAGTGGATTTGTGCCTTCCGTCATGTGTCCAGTAACCTTTGAAACTAAATGAATCACGTGTGAATAAAATTGTACTTCCTTGAAAGTTTCCACTTGTACGACATCAGAACTTCTTGATAAATCGTTTCTTGCCAAATCCACCAGCATCACGTGTTCGGCGGTTTCTTTGGGGTCTGCCAATAATTCACGGGCTAATTCTGCATCTTTTTCATCATCACCCGTGCGTCTGAATGTCCCTGCAATGGGGTGAATTTCTGCCATATTTCCTTTAATGCCAATCTGTTTTTCGGGTGATGCTCCGAAAATTCGATAGTCTTCATAATCAAAATAAAACATATAGGGCGAAGGATTTACCGACCGCAAAGCCCGATAAACCTGAAAGTCATCCCCCGAAAATTCCCTACTGAAACGGCGTGAAGGCACTATTTGGAAAACGTCTCCTCGCAAACAGTGTTTGATACACTCATTAATTATGCCCCGCATTTCATCATCGGTATAATTAGTAATTTCTTCGGTGGTGAGTTTGAAAGGCTTAGTGGCGTAATGCGGCATATTCATCAAAAAATCAAGTTTTTCAAAAGGGACACTTTGCTCATGGCTCACAGCTTGTTGCTCACTACTTTTGAAACTATGCTCATAAACCGACATCTCATCTTTGAAATGATTAATAGCAATCACATAACGATAGACGTAATAAATTATCGAAGGAATTTCGGTGTTCTGATTTTTCTCTTGAATTTCGATATTTTCAAAATACTCAACCGCATCATACGCAATATGCCCGAACATTCCGTTCGCCATCGGAGCATCGTCTGGTTTGCGTTCCCACTGAAATCTTTGGGCAAAATCCATCAAGGCTTGTACGGCATCTTTACGTTTTTTCAAAGGAAAAATCTCCTTTGTTCCATCGGGAAAAGTTTGGGTAACGATGTCGTTGTTGATGATAATACTCGCCACGGGGTCGCAAGCAATGTGCGAATAACCGTGTTCTTTGCCGTGATAATCAGCACTTTCCAGAATAACGGTATTCTTGAACTGACCTCTGAGTTTTAGGAATATACCTACGGGCGTAATAGTATCGGCAAGCGATTTTTTGGATGTTGTTGTAACGTTGAATTTCATATTTTGATTTCTTTGTTTGCACGCCATGCAAGAATCGAACTTACAACCTTTGGTTTTGGAGACCAACGCTCTACCAATTGAGCTAATGACGTAAATAAAAAAAGGCTACGTCACTTCTCGAAAGTTTTTTCTACTTTCGAGAAGTTATTAATAATTCAACTTCCCGAAAGTAAAAAGAACTTTCGGGAAGGGACGTAAACAAAAAAGGCTTACTGTTTTGAACAGTAAGCCTTTTCGTAAGAATATATCTTTTTAACGAAAACACAAAATGGGACTGTTCAACCGACGTTTGCCAATTGCCACCACCATGCTGTATTTTTGAAATTTGTTGTCATTGCTTCGTTTTTATGTTACAAACTTAGTATTTAAAATTTAAAAACAAAAACTTTGGTTCGGATTATTAGCACGCTGATGACGCAGATGCTTCGCAACGCAGATTTTAAAAGGATTTTTTATTTGTATAACTTTCACTTTTTCTAAAATTAAAATTTAGAAAACTTACCTACTTATACAGATGCAGTATTTACCAATAAAAGCTGTTCCGCTTATAAAAAAATCCTCTTAAATCTGCGTTGCGTAGCATCTGCGTTCATCTGCGTGCCATAAATTCTACTCGAAAACTCCTAAATAATTGAAAGGTGTTATTCGTTTCAATTCATACTTAATTTTATCGCTAACGTCCAGATTATCAATGAATTCAGCAATGGTTTTCTCCGTGATTTTATCGTTTTTACGAGTCAAGGCTTTCAAGGCTTCGTAGGGTTGTGGGTAGCCTTCACGTCTCAGAATGGTTTGAATTGCCTCCGAAACTACCGCCCAATTGTCTTCCAAATCAGCATTGATGGCATCTTGATTGAGTTCCAATTTATTCAAACCTCGCAACAATGCCGACAAAGCAATCACTTGGTGAGCAATCGGAACGCCCAAATTTCGCAAAACGGTTGAATCCGTCAAATCTCGTTGTAATCTCGAAACGGGTAACTTTGCCGCCAAAAATTCATACAAAGCATTAGCAATGCCTACGTTACCTTCCGAATTTTCAAAATCAATCGGATTCACTTTGTGTGGCATGGCTGATGAACCTACTTCGCCCGCTTTGATTTTTTGTTTGAAATACCCCATCGAAACATACGTCCAAATATCACGGTCGAGGTCTAAAACGATGTTATTCAAGCGTTTAAGGTTATCCATTAAAGCCGCCATATTGTCGTAATGCTCAATTTGAGTGGTATATTTACTACGAACTAATCCCAACGATTTTACGAAATTATTGCCAAAATCAACCCACGAAATTTCTGGATATGCAACATTATGGGCATTAAAATTACCAGTTGCACCACCAAATTTGGCTGAGTACGGAACAGTCATCAATAAATCCATTTGGCGTTCCATTCTTTCCACAAAAACCTTAAATTCTTTGCCCAAACGAGTGGGTGAGGCGGGTTGCCCGTGTGTGTGAGCGAGTAGCGGAATATCTTTCCACTCAATAGATAGTTCTTCTAACTTAGCGATGATTTCATTGATTTTTGGAATTAAAATATGGTTCATTGCTTCCATTAATGACAACGGAATGGCGGTATTATTTACGTCTTGCGAGGTCAGTCCGAAGTGTATAAATTCCAAATATTCCTCAATACCAAACTTCTCTAATTTATATTTGATAAAATATTCAACCGCCTTAACATCGTGATTGGTTTCACGTTCTTTTTCCTTAATCCAGAGGGCATCGTTTTCTGAAAAATTAAGATAAATATCTCTTAATGAGGGAAATAGGGAATTATTAATATTTTGTAATTGAGGTAAAGGGATTTCACAAAGCGTGATAAAATATTCGATTTCTATTTGAACCCGATATTTGATTAATCCAAATTCTGAAAAATAAGGAGCAAGGCTTTCTACTTGCTTGCGGTAACGCCCATCAACTGGCGAAATTGCGGTTAATTGATTTAATTGCATATATTCAATGAGTGAATGAGTGAATGATGAACGGGGTGCGTAACCTGATAGAATAATAGTAAGTTCCAGATATTATTCTATCACAGCCTACTTATTCGATTTCAAGTTTTCAAACGAAAATACAAATTTACGAAAGAATAATTTGGGAAAACTGATAGATGGAATGAAGAATCGTAAATTTGTATTTTATGGTCGAAAGAGGTAATATATATTACTCATTCATTCTATCATTCGCTCATTCTATCATTGAAACACAATGCTCTTGAACCCCAAGTTATTAGCTTTTTTGTTGGCAGTTGTCATTGCCATTTTTACGACTTCCTTCCTTTCGTTTGTTCCCGAAACGAATGGTAATGTCCTGTTTATCAGTTTTATAGCTTCGCTGACAATTGCGGGCTTGTTGATTTATTTTGTGTTGGATTATTTAGTTTTTCAAGAAATCAATAAAATGTATGATTCTATTAATCGCTTGAAAATGAAGGATTTTGGGGTTTCCAGAAAAAAATTACAGAAGGACCAAAATCCATTGAAAAAACTCAATGACGAGCTTTTTGTGTATGTTTCAAAAAAAGAACAGGAAGTTACAGAACTGAAACGTTTGGAAAAATACCGAAGAGAGTTTTTGGCCAATGTTTCGCACGAGTTAAAAACGCCAATCTTCTCGGCTCAGGGTTTTGTGCATACGCTTTTGGACGGAGCAATGGATGATGAAAACGTCAGAGAAAAATTCCTTAGTAAAGCCGCCAAAAGTCTGGACGGTTTGGATATTTTGGTAAAGGATTTATTAACTCTTTCACAAATGGAAACGGGTGATATTAAGATGCACCAAGAGCGAATAGATTTGCGGAATATTACCAAAGAAATTTTTGAACAATTAGAAAATAAAGCATCCCTTCGTAACGTAAAAATGCACGTGAAAGCCCCGCAAGGCAATATTTTAGTTCGGGCGGATGGGCAAAGAATCGGTCAAGTGATAACAAATTTAGTAGAAAATGCGGTGAAATATGGCAATGAAAATGGCAATATTTGGGTAATTTTTGAAGAAGAAAAAGACACTTGGAAAACTTCCATCCGAGACGACGGACAGGGCATTGCTCCCGAACATTTGAATAGAATCTTTGAACGTTTTTATCGGGTCGATAAAGCCCGTAGTCGTTCGGACGGCTCTTCGGGTTTGGGTTTAGCAATTGTGAAACACATTTTGCAAGGACACCGCACCAAGATTTCGGTGGTTTCTAAACTGGAAAAAGGGACAACTTTTTCGTTTAAATTGGAAAAGTTTCTACAAAAATAATTTCCACAAAGTCCTTCCACTCAAAAAGATAATCATAATTCCGACCACAATTGTCATGGGTCTTCTTTTGATTTTATTGACAAAAAATGCTCCGAAAGGTGCTGCAATTACACCCCCAATTATCAAGCCTGCAATAACCTGCCAGCCGTTTATGCCTGTAAAAAGCAAGAACGTAATACCACTCGCAAACGAAACGGCAAACTCGGCAGCATTCACCGAACCTATGGTGTAACGGGGGTCTCTGCCTCTGCCAATGAGTGTTGAAGTTACGATGGGTCCCCATCCTCCGCCACCAATGGCATCCATAAACCCACCAAAAGTGGCTAAAATTCCTAAATTTTTGGTTTTCTTTTTGACATTATTATTTCGTAAGCCTTTAATAATAATCATGACGGCTAAAAAAATCATATACACCGAAATGAAAGGTTTAATAACATTGCCATCAATCACATCCGCTAAGAGATAAGCCCCTATTACAGAGCCAATTACACCTGGAACTAATAAATAAGTAACCAAACGTTTATTGATATTTTTGAATTTATAATGCGAAACCGCCGATGCACCCGTAGTAAACATTTCCGCCACGTGTACGCCCGTGCTGCTGATGGCGGGAGGAACGCCAACCGACAAAAGGAAAGAGGTAGAAGTTGCTCCGTATCCCATACCTAATGTGCCATCAACTAATTGTGCGAAAACTCCGATAGCTAAGTAAATAAAAAAATCTTGATTGATACCCGCTATCAATTTTTCTACTGAAAAAACAGCGTGATAGTTATAAATGATAACCCCTGCTAAGCCCATTAATAAAAATGCAGGAATACCAAACCAAAGCCATTTAGAGGAATAGAGGGCATTGGAGGTGGTCATACTTTGAGTTTTTTCTAATTCGGAAGTCATTTTGTGTGAATAATTAAGTACATTGAAATATGATTTTGAGGTTAATTCTTCTACAAATATAATAAATCTATTTAATCTATAAAAATAATAGACTAAATATTTTATTAAATTAATTGGTTCACTAATTTTAATCCATAGTAGCATTTTATTGACGTTCCGTTTTATAGAAATCAACCAACTATTAACTCACTAACCCAAGAACATCAAGCCGAGCGACGGTCGCATCGAGATACGAACAACTACTCATGTTGATTCAATACATATTTTTCACTAAATTATGAGTATATGAATTACTTAAAACTGCTTTCAAAAAATAAACAGAAAAAATAATATCGAATGAATTTTAAACTCAACAAATCACATTTAGCTTCTAATTCTGTGAATCTGAGCAAGCATTTGGACTTGCCCAATAGTGAAATTTTTAATCACCCCGAAAAAGTTTTACAGTTCGGCACGGGCGTTCTGTTGCGTGGACTTTGCGATTATTTCATTGATAAAGCCAACAAAAAAGGCATTTTCAAGGGTCGAGTGGTCGTGGTAAAATCAACGGATAAAGGTGGTGCCGATGATTTTAATGAGCAGGACGGGCTATACACGCACTTGGTAAAAGGCATTGAAAACGGTCAGCCCGTAGAGGAATATATTTTGAATGCCTCTATTTCACGCACGCTTTCGGCTCGTTCACAGTGGCAGGAAATTTTGCATTGTGCCAAAAATCCAGAGATGCAAATTGTCGTTTCCAACACTACCGAAGTCGGAATTGCACTCATTGATGGTGATAAAATTACGAATAATCCTCCTTCGTCTTTCCCCGTAAAACTATTGGCATTTCTGTACGAGCGTTGGAAGCACTTTGAGGGTTCGGCAGAGAGCGGAATGGTGATTATTCCCACCGAATTATTGGTGAATAATGCCGATGTTTTGAAGGGAATTGTGTTGGAACAAGCCCAAAGAAATTCCCTTGAACCAGATTTTATTGAGTGGATAAATAAGCACAATCATTTTTGTAACTCATTGGTGGACAGAATAGTACCTGGAAAACCCGAGAAAGAAATGATTGAGGATTTACAGAAAAAATTGGCTTATGAAGACAACTTGATGGTGCTTTCGGAGGTGTATCGCTTGTGGGCAATTCAAGGTGATGAACACGTGCGGAAAGTATTGTCATTTGCCCAAGTGGATTCAGGGGTAATTATTGAAAAAGATATTGAGATTTACAGAGAATTGAAACTCAGAATGTTGAACGGAACCCACTCTTTACAGTGTGGAATGTCGTATTTATTGGGTTTCAGATTGGTAAAAGATGTGATGGCGAATGGATATTTGAGTAGAATAATTACCAATTTAATGTTGGGCGAAATTGCCTTGGCGATTCCTTACAAAATTGATTCCAAAACCCGAGACCGCTTCGGCAGAATGGTACTTGATCGTTTCCGTAATCCGTTTTTGAACCATAAATTGTTGGATATTTCTGTTCAATACACCACCAAAATGAAGATGCGAAATATTCCAATTTTGCTTCAATATTACAAAGAATTCGGAAAAGCTCCCGAACTTTTTGCGATGGGTTTTGCGGCTTATTTACAGTTTATGAAGGCTGAAAAGGAAGTAAACGGCACGTATTATGGAGAGTCTAATGGAGCATATTATCCTATTAATTGTAATTTTGCCCCTTATTTTTACGAACAATGGCAAAATTTTGATTTAGAAAAAGTATTAGCCAACCGTAGTCTTTGGGGCGAAGATTTAACCCAATTGGAAGGCTTTGCGGATGCGGTTCGGAAGTATTTGTAAACAAAATATTATGAAAGTTATTACCTTCGGCGAAGTCATGATGCGACTTAGTACGCCAAATTTTACTCGATTTCCACAAGCTACTCAGTTTGATATAAATTTTGGTGGAGGCGAAGCCAATGTTGCTTCATCTTTGGCTATTTTGGGCTTAAATGCCAGCCACGTCACCCGTTTTCCTGACAATGATTTGGGGCGTTCGGCAACCGCTATTTTTAAAAAATACGGAGTCAATACAGAACATATCGTTTATGGGGGCGATAGAATCGGGATTTATTTTGTAGAAAAAGGGGCAGCTATGCGTCCCAGCAAGGTGGTTTATGACCGTGCAGATTCCTCTTTTGCAACGCTTAAAACTACTGATTTCAATTGGGAAGAAATCTTAAAAAATACTGATTGGTTTCATTTTACAGGAATCAGCCCTGCCATTTCTGAAAGTGCCGCTCAGGCTTGTTTAGAAGCTGTACGAACGGCTAATCGCTTGAAAATCAAGGTCTCAGCCGATGTAGGCTATCGTTCTAATCTATGGAAATGGGGCAAAAAGCCCAGTGAAGTTATGCCCGAATTAGTGGAATGTTGCGATGTAATTGTGTGCAGTAAAGGTGATGCTGCCGATATGTTTGGCATAACTCCTAATGATGAAAAAGGAAGTTTTAAGTCAGTCTGCAAACAGATTATGGAAAAATTCCCAAGAGTCAAAAAAGTAATCAATACCAAACGAGGGCAAATCTCAGCTTCGCATAATACGCTCATGGGCAGGTGCTGGGATAGCGAGAAAATGATTGAAACCGAAGTAATTAACATTCCCGATATTGTGGATAGAATAGGAGGGGGCGATGCCTTTATGGCGGGTTATATTTATGGAGAATTGACCTACCAAGACACTCAAAAAGCTCTTGATTTTGCCGTAGCAGCCTCGGCTTTGAAACATACAGTTGAAGGAGACTTTAATATTGTGAGTGTCCAAGAAATTGAAGCCGTGGTGGCGGGTGATGTAAGCGGACGGTTGAAGCGATAAACGTGCCGGACTTACGCAGCCCGAATCTTTCCCGTATTTTTTCTGGATGTTTAAATCATTTGAAAAAGAAAAATTAGACCACAGATTGAACAGATTAAACAAATTTTCACGGATTTTTTATTAAGAAACTGTTTAAATCTGTAAAATCTGTAAAATCTGTGGTCTAATTTATTTTATGATAAACGCTTTAAAATTTCATTTTTATACCCGTTCACAGGAAAGATTCCCGTACGACAATGATTATCTTTGCAAAAAAACCAACAAAATATGAAACCCACATTATCCATAAAATTTTGTTTGCTCTTTATTATCTGTTGTTCACTGTTCACCGCTTGTGATTTTACGAAAAGAATTGATACCCGAGCGGCGGTTAAAGAACTAAAAGAGCGACAGGTAAAGCGAATCACGCCCGCCCAATTCACGGCACAAGTGGACGAATGGGGGCATAAAATTGTGGATTCGTTGAACAGAAATTTTGTTCAAAATCTTGCGAAAAGGGCCGTGATTGATTCATTATCAAAAACTTATCGTGTTGAAATTTCTTTGGGTAGTCCTCTGAAATTGCAAAATCCAGCTTTTGGCAAAAAGGTAAATGAGATTTTGGATGCTTATCAATATAATTCAGAAAAGCGTTTACCCCAAATTGATAATATCCAAAAATCGGATGATGAATTATCTTTCTTTTATACTGAACCCATTATGTTGAAAAACGAATTGGACGGCTTGAAAAGAACACAAATTGAGGCGTTGGGTAAATCTAATAATTTGGATAGCTTGGCTTTCCGTAAAAAAGGTGATTTTGTGGGTTTGTGGTTGATAAAATTCTCAAAAAAAGAGGTTGTGAGGTTAGCTGACCCCAAGCATTTGATGAAATTGAGTGAGAAGTAGATGGCTTTTGGCAGTCAGCTTTCGGCTATTCTGTCCTGTGTTTGGTGGGGATACCAACCACGAGGCAAACCACCATGCAACTATGAAAAAAAGATTCCTATATTTCCTTTTCTTCCCATTCTTCACCAACGCCCAAGAAATTAATTTCGAGAAAGGCACTTGGAAAGAAACTCTTGCCAAATCGAAGGCTCAAAATAAACCCATCTTCGTGGATTTTTTTACCACTTGGTGCGGACCTTGCAAACAGTTGGAGCAAAAAGTATATTCCAAACCCGAGGTTATCCAGAAAATGAACGCCAATTTTATCAATTTCAAAATTGATGCAGAAAAAGGCGAAGGACCTCAATTAGCGGCTCGTTTTCAAGTCAGTGCCTATCCGTTTTTGGTTTGGGCGGATAAAAACGAAAACGTTTTGCTTACTGATGCGGGGTATATGCCCGTGAGTGAGTTCATGAAATCGGTAGATAATGCTTTGAATCAGTACAAAGAAGGGCGTTTGGAAGATTACGAAAGCCAGTATCGGGCGGGCAAGAGAGATGCCAGTTTCTTGGCAGATTTTATCGACAAACGTAAGGCAATGATGTTAGATAATCGGGATTTAGTGGAACAGTATCTTTTGGCAATTCCCGTGTCGGAACAGCTTTCTGAAAAGACCTTGAAATTAGTTGCCAATAACGCTTTCTCACTCAATGGTAAAGCGATTGAGTTACTACAAAGTCAAACGTATTTTAAAAAAATTGGTATTTCAACGTTGGATAATATCTCGATAACGATGGCAGAATATTTTCGTAATGCTTTGAAAAGGAAGGACTTAGATTTATTAGAACGATTAGCAACATTTAATTTTAAACTAAATCCCGTGGAAGCAGGACGACAAAATGAGCGTTATCGGATGGAGTTTTATAAGTCGATGAACAACACGGTTAAATATTTGGAAACAGCCCAAAATTTGGCGGATAAATATTTAATGAATATTACGAAAGAAGAACTAACTAAGCAAAATCAGGCTCATTTCCAGGAGTTTATGTTGCCTTATCGCACGGGCAAAGAAGATTCCGTAAAGATTGGAAAGGTAAGATTTGATGCCATGAAAAAACTCCACAGCCGTTACGCAAGCATCAATTTTGCTTCTGATTTAGACGGTTTGGCGGACGAATTTTATCGAAATGTGAGCGATAAAACGGTCTTACAAAAAGCAATTTTATGGGCAAAAAAAGCCAATGAAATAGACGAAAACCCTGATTATTGGAACACTTATGCACATTTACTTTACAAAATGGGCATAAAAACCGAAGCCATCGCTGCCCAAGAAAAAGCCTTGGAATTAGCCAAAGTTCGCAAAGGATTGACTTTTAAATATGAGGAGGAATTGGGGAAAATGAAGGCGGGGAAATTGTGAGAGATAACCTTTTGAAAATATATACTTTAACCAATTTATGGATAAACTAACCTATACAACTGAAACTACTCCTGATGGATTACGCTATTTTTTTGAAAGTTCAAATGGTGACAAAAAAATTCAGAAAGCGGTAATTTACCTTGAAATAGAAGGTGCACCCGATATTCATCAACTTGTTTTTGGAGATTTACAGCCAAACGGACAAGTGGATTTCTTATCAGTAAGTGGATAATAAAGATATGAAGAATGTTTTGTCCACAGTCGTAAAAACATTAGTAACGGGAATTAAATAATATCATCCATTGATACGGAATTATTTTTGTTCCTTTCGAGGCGGTAAAACCGCAGTTTAGCATCGCTAAATGAGGCGTTCCGACGATTCGGTTTTACCAACGAAGAACGGGGCAAAAAGAATGAGTAGTAATGGGTGAGGTTATTTAATTTGCGTTACTTAGCTTTGTTTTTTGAAAAATACCCCAATAAAAACGTTTTCTTTACAGGTAGTACATTATCACGTACAAGATTATACAGGGCAACCATCTCTAAATTCATCGAAACTTCTGAACTTTATTATCAAGTTTTTGGTCTTTTAGAAAATAATAGTTTAGAAGCTTTTGAAAAAAATCATACTTACAAAGCATACTTAATTCAGCGAAAGGATGAAAACTAAGAAAAACAAAATTGATACCTCAAATATTATTGTTTCTGATAATTTGCCGTACATAAACTTGGACAGTCCGTCTATTAAGGAACAAGTAGCCATAATGAGCAATATCATAAAAAATCTTAAACAGCCAATTCCAGTTAGATAATAAAGAAAATAAAATCAATTAATATGCGTAAGTAATCATGGTGGTTATTTACGCATTTTTTAGTTTTAATTGAGAGAAATTAATAAACATACATGAAAATATTAATCACAGGCGGAGCAGGCTTCGTTGGTTCGGCACTTGCCATTAACCTCAAAACCAATTATCCACAATATGAAGTTATCTGCTTGGATAACCTCAAACGTAAAGGATCAGAACTCAATTTGCCTCGTTTGGCGAAAGTTGGGGCAGTTTTTGTACATGGCGACATTCGGAATAAAGAGGATTTTGATGCTCTGCCCAAAGTTGATTTCGTCATCGAAGCCTCGGCAGAACCTTCTGTTTTAGCGGGTTTAGACGGCACGCCCGATTATTTGATAAATACCAATTTAATGGGTACAATCAATTGCTTGAATTATACCAAAAAATGTGGTGCAAGTTTCATTTTCCTTTCCACCAGCCGAGTCTATCCCATCAAAGCCATTGAAAAGTTGAACTTTGAAGAAGCCGAAACTCGTTTCGTATTGTCTGATAATCAATCAGTTAGAGGCGTTTCTGCCAAAGGAATTGCCGAAGATTTCCCCTTGGACGGGGCAAGGTCGTTATACGGAGCAACCAAATTGGCTTCGGAATTAATGATTCATGAATACAACGAATTTTATGGTATGAAAACCGTGATTAATCGTTGTGGCGTGCTGACGGGTCCTTGGCAAATGGGCAAAATAGACCAAGGCGTTATGGTGCTTTGGGTAGCAAAACATTTCTGGGAACAAAAATTAGCTTACATCGGCTACGGTGGTTCGGGCAGACAAACCCGTGATATGTTACACGTAAAGGACTTATACAAACTTGTTGATTATCAATTACATAACATTGATGTTGTCAATGGCGAAATCCTTAATGTAGGTGGTGGCGTAGAAGTAAGTGCATCTTTGCAGGAACTCACCAAAATATGTCAAGAAGTTACTGGTAAGACCATTCCCATCAGTCAAGTAGCTGAAAACCGTGCGGCGGATATTCGTTTATACGTTACAGATAATAACAAAGTTACCGCTTTAACGGGCTGGAAACCAGAGACATCCATGAAGCAAATCGCAACGGAAATCACCGAATGGATTGCAGAGAATGAAGAGGCTTTGGCGTATGTTTTGAAGTAACGTACCACGGGAATCTTTCCCGTGTATTGGAGTGCGATACACGGGAAGGATTCCCGTGGTACGTTTTATGCTAAATAATTGACAATCAATCACTAACCTAAACAATAATTCGCTATATTCGTTCTATTCTAACATAAACCCCGCCAACTGACTATGAAAAAACTATTACTTATTCTTTTACTTTCGCCCTTATTGGTTGCCGCCCAAATACAGGTCAGTACGAGTTTTGGCTACGCTCTTGAAAACGGATTTAGCGATAATCCAAGTTTTGCAGGGTCAAGTATGGAATTGAGCTTACGAAAACACATTTCTGAAAAATTTAGGCTCACCGCCACTGCGGGTGTCTATGATATGCGAAAGGCTTTGGTGGCAGTCTCAAACGTTGATTATTCTTCAAAACTTTACGGATATTCTTACAAAACTATTATTCCAGTAACGGTTGGCGGAGAATATTATCTTTGGAGTAAAAAACTCTTGAAACCTTTTATAGGACTTGAAACAGGCGTTTTTTTCAATGATAGACAATTGAATATTAATGAAAATTATGCTTCTTATGCAGCTTCCATTCCTACTTGCAATACGCTTAATTGGGGCTTTTCACCCAGCGTAGGTTTGCATTTACAGGAATTTGCGGATAGGTTAGGTATATTTGTAAAAGTAAAATATACGGGCATGACGGCTCAAAATTGTGTGGGTTATACTGATTTGATTGGTGTCAGCGGAGGATTTACTTTTAAATTTGGTAAAAAAATAAATTGGCGACCACCCGTCATTGAAGTACCAGAATCAACACCTTATTATGAAGTAAAAAAGTAAGATTAATTCCATAAAAAAAGCCCGAAACTAAATCTTAGCTTCGGGCTTTTTATGAAAAAAATTGTGGTTAAGTAATTACGCTAATTATTAAATCGAGTTTTATTAAAGCCTAATCTATTGATTATTAGGGGATTAATTCCCTAATATCTAAATCCTAACCCCGATTTAGAACTAACGCTTTTTCTTTTGTCCAGTATGAGGAGGAATTGCCATTTCCTCTGTAAATTTACCCGTGGCATCAAATCTTAGTACTTTATGGTCAGTATCATTTTTAATACCTATAATGTAATTTCCATCCGTATTAGTTCCTGCACGTTTAATGGTAAATCCTGCATAATTAGCTGTTATATAAGTGGTTATACTGGCTGGAAGAGCCGTAACTTCCACTTTGGTCAATTTTGACTTCTCACCAAATCTTTCCAATTTCTGAACAAAAACACCATTAGCATCAAACAATAAACCTGTGCGAACGCTGTTCAATTCAAGACCCACAATGGTTTGTCCTTTTTCATCTTTACCCGCAAATTTGATAGTTGCCCCTGCGTAATTGGTGTTGATGTAAGTGGTAATACTCGCTGCCAGAGAAGTAATCTCTACGGAAGTCAATTTACCTTTACATTTTTGCTTAGTAATAGTATCAGAACTTGCTGCCGAACGAGCCGAAGAGGCTTCCATCGAATTCAAAATTTCATCGTCAGATGGTATTGCATCTTGTTGCTGACAACTTGCCAAGAATAACCCGCAAAGAGCGGTCAATAAAATCAATGATTTTTTCATGTTGAAATAATTGTTGAAATAATTGTTAAAATAATTGTTGTTTGAAATAGATTACACAATCGTAATATTTTGTATTGCTTTGTTTTAAAAAATATTTATTATCCTCTTTCCTTCTTGATTTTTTCTTTTTTCATCCTCTTTTCAGAATGCAATTTATAATCAAAAAGCCCCACTTTAATTCCCACATTCAAATTCAATCCACTCAACTGCCCAGCCGTTGGTGTTGGTAAAGTAGTAGTATTTTCCGTATTAACCGAAGGCGTAAGTCGATAACTTGCTCCCGCATAAATTTTCAAGTAACGAATAATATTAGCCTCCACATTAATTCCAGGTTGAATTACCCAAAATCGAGTATTATCACTGTTGAAACCGTCTCGGCGGTCATTTCTACCTCTGCCGCCATATTTCCATCCATCACGATAACTATTGGCAGAATCAACTCTTGCCATTCCTCCGCCAATCAATAATGGAAACGAAACGTGGATTGGGGCGTTTGGATTGGGTGTATATTCCACTCTTAAACCTCCATACTTCACATCCATTTCCAATAATGAATTAGCATTCAGAGCCGTTGGCGTAAAATTTCTCATCGTGCTATATCCAGTCAGCCCAATTCCCCACTTTTTGTCAATATGTAGCATGACTGTTCCGCCAGCCATAGGCGTAAACTCTCCCGCTACCGAGCCATATTGAAATTCTGAGCCAACCGAAAGCCCCAAATATTTGATGGGTTTAGTTGATTTTTTACTGCCTGAAAATAAAGTTCTTATTTTTTCATTTTTGCTGGTATCCGTCTTTCCTATTACCGAAGATGTCTTCAAAGTTTCAGAAACAGATTGCCCTAACGAAAGTGATTTGAATGTTAATCCTGTAAGCAGGGTTAAAAATAATTTTTTAGTAGTCATTGTATTTAATTGTTTGATTTGTTGAAGACTACAAGGAGAGTACAATGATGTATTGCTTTTGAATGGACAACTTTTTGATAACTATCTAAAAAACACCCACAAACCTTTTGTTTATCAAAGAAAACCCGTAATTTTGCACCCCTTTCTAAATCAATATTGAATGAGTAAATGATAAGCGGGGTGCGTAACCTGATTGAGTAGTTTGCTATTTCGTCATCTTATTCTATCATTAAAACATTCAAAATTTATTCATTGAAAGAAACGTGTATCTCCAATAAAACAACACAAAATGCCAACTATACAACAGTTAGTAAGAAATGGCAGAGAGCAATTGACGTTCAAGTCAAAGTCTCCAGCCTTAGATTCTTGTCCTCAACGTCGTGGTGTTTGTACAAGGGTTTATACAACAACGCCAAAGAAGCCAAACTCGGCTATGCGTAAAGTTGCCCGTGTACGTTTAACCAACGGCAAAGAAGTAAACGCCTATATTCCAGGTGAAGGACACAACTTGCAAGAACACTCAATCGTATTGATTCGTGGTGGTCGTGTGAAAGATTTACCAGGTGTACGTTACCACATTATCCGTGGTGCCTTAGATACATCAGGAGTAGCAGGTCGTCGTCAGCGTCGTTCTAAATACGGATCGAAGCGTCCTAAGCCAGGTCAAGTAGTAGAAGTAAAAGGCAAAGGCGGTAAGAAAAAGTAATTTGAAAATGTTTTAATTTGATAATTTGAAAATGAGTAAAAATTCATTTCCAAATTAAAAGATTTCCAAATTGAAAAACAGTCCAGTATGCTTCGTTAAGGGCAGAAGACGGGCTAAACTTAAAAACTTAACATTTCCAATGAGAAAGTCAAAACCAAAAAAAAGATATGTCCTACCAGATCCTAAATTTAAGGATGTTATGGTAACCAAGTTTGTTAATAACTTGATGTACGACGGTAAAAAATCAACGGCATTCACGATTTTTTACGGTGCATTAGAAAAAGTTGAAGATAGAACCAAAGAAAAAAACGGTTTGGAACTTTTCAAAAAAGCCTTGAACAATGTAATGCCAGCCGTCGAGGTTAAATCTCGTCGTGTGGGTGGAGCAACATTCCAAGTGCCAACTGAAGTTCGTGCAGACCGTAAATTGTCAGTAGGTATGAAATGGTTGATATTGTACGCTCGTAAGCGTGGCGATAAGACGATGATTGACCGTCTGGCAAATGAAATCATGGCGGCTGCCAAAGGAGAAGGTGCCGCAGTGAAGAAGAAAGATGATACACACCGTATGGCAGAAGCCAACAAGGCGTTCTCTCACTTCAGATTCTAATTCAAACATTAACGAACGAGATACACACAATAAAAGGGGCGAAAATCGAAAGGTTTTCGCTTTTTTTTGTGATATTGGCACGCAGACTACGCAGACGCTTCGCAACACTGATTTTCGCAGATTTTTATTCTGATATTCGTGTCATAACTCAAAGTCATACCATGAATGAATAAATAAACTCAGTTCAAAAAATCTGCGAAAATCAGCGTTGCGAAGTATCTGCGGTATCTGCGTGCCATCCATTTTTCCGAATAACATTATGAATCAAACCAGAAAAATCAGAGAAAATGAACGAGTATTAATTGAATTTATGCTCGAAAAAATAGGTTTTACTACCCAAGATTATCCCATCTGTGAAGATGTTTTTGAGTATGAAGGCGGTAAAATGGGTAGCATCAGTTTAGGGGTTGATAACAATCCTGATGATTATGATGTTGATTTAATTCAAGTACAATACGCTGATAGTGACAACATTACAGTAATTATTACGCTCACAAAAAATAAACGAAACCAGTTACTGGATTTAGATTTTTGGAAGGAAGATTTTTCTAAACTTATTCTTTACCCAACTCCTGACAAAGTTGTGGTGAAAGAAATACTCTGATTTGACGTTATTGGAGTATATTTGTTCAAAACAGTCTTTTAAAATTAGTATTTTAACGGAAGGCTTCGTTCAATACGAAGCCTTCCGTATGTTCATATTTAATTTCCTCCAAAATGCAAAGACGAACCGCTTTGAAATCTGTAGCTCTTAGTATTAGTAGTGCCATTGTACTACCGAATTGGGCAAATGCTTGGAGTGTGAACACTCTCCAAAATCAACACATTAATCTCACTTTTTCGCAAGAAACTTTATTGGCAGAAATCGTGGAAACAATAATTCCAAAGACCGATACCCCAGGGGCTAAGGATTTGATAATCAATAAGTTTGTGGAAAAAATGGTGGCTGATTGTTACGACAAAAAAGCTCAAGAAGTTTTTGCCAAAGGTTTGGTATCGACGGAGAAAACTGCCCAAAAAGATTATTCGAAATCCTTTGTTGAGTGTGATGGAAAGCAAAAATTATCCATCATTAATTCTATGTTGAAATCATCTGATAATGATGATAAAAGTTTTGCCAAATTGGTAAAAAATATCACTATTCAAGGCTATTTGAATTCAGAATATGTGATGACTAATCTACGGATTTATGAGTTCGTGCCGGGGCGTTATCATGGGTGTGTGCCTGCTTAATTTCGATGCGTCCGACGCTTCGGTTCGTGATTCGATGTTTGATGTTCGGAGTTTTTCGAAAATCAAACATCAAAAAATGATCATAGAACCGAACTACAGTCGCATCGAAAAACAAACATCGAACCGAAGCGACGGTCGCATCGAAAAATAAACATCGAAAAAAAATGTCAAATATCAATATAGATTCAATCAAAAATAGAACCTTCGATGCCATCGTGATTGGCTCGGGGATTAGCGGTGGCTGGGCAGCTAAGGAATTGACTGGCAAGGGTTTACGAACACTTGTCTTGGAACGTGGACGTGAAGTAAAACACGTTACCGACTACCCAACTACTATGACTCAGCCTTGGGAATTTGAACACAAGGGACAATTAAAAAAAGAGGTAATTGATGCTAATCCAGTAATTAGTAAATGTTACGCCTTTTATGAAGGTTCAGAACATTTTTTCGTAAAAGATGCCGAACATCCTTACGTTCAAGAAAAGCCTTTTGATTGGATTAGGGGCTACCAAACGGGCGGGAAATCGTTGATGTGGGCAAGGCAAACACAGCGTTGGTCGCAATATGATTTTGAGGGTCCTGCCCGTGATGGTTTTGCGGTGGAGTGGCCCATCAATTATGCCGAGTTAGCTCCGTGGTATAGTTATGTAGAGAAATTTGCGGGTATTGCCGGTAATAAAGATGGCTTGGCAAGTTTGCCCGATGGCGAATTTCTACCCCCTCACGAAATGAGTTGTGTGGATAAGCATTTTTCTCAACAAGTTGCCAAAAATTATAAAGACAGACACGTTATCATTGGACGAGCGGCACATTTAACCAAGCCCAATCCAATTCACCTTGCTCAGGGACGTGGACAATGTCAGAACCGTACAATTTGCGAACGTGGTTGTCCGTTTGGAGGATATTTTAGTAGTAATTCTTCGACTCTTCCGTGGGCTGCCAAAACTGGAAAAATGACTTTGCGTCCACATTCAGTGGTTCATTCGATCATTTATGACGAAAAGAAAAAAAAGGCAACGGGCGTGCGAGTAATTGATGCCAACACAAAGGAAATGACTGAGTATTACGCTCGTATTATTTTTGTGAATGCAGCGGCTCTCAATTCCAACTTGATTCTCTTGAATTCAACGTCTAATCGTTTCCAAAATGGTTTGGGGAATGACAGCGGCGTATTGGGAAAATACGTGGCTTTTCATAATTATACTGCTAATATTTCGGCAGAATATGATGGATATTTAGATAGTAAAACTGATGGAAGAAGTCCTAATGCTGCATACATTCCACGTTTTAGAAATGTTTTTAAGCAAGAGACAGACTTTTTGAGAGGTTATGCGGCTGGCTTTTATTCAAACAGACACTCGCACGAAGACCGCAGTGGTTTGGGTGAAGATTTGAAAAAGAGTTTACTGAATCCTACGTTGAATGATACTTGGAGTTTAAATTCACACATGATGGGCGAGACCATTCCAAAGGCAATTAATTTTGTGGCTTTGGATAAAACTTTAATCGATCCGTGGGGCATTCCGCAGTTGAAAATTTCGGTAGAGTATGACGATAACGACCGCAAAATGGTCAAGGATTTTTTTGAACAAATGTCTGAAATGTTTACGAAGGCTGGTTTCAAAAATATTCGTACTAATGATACAAATCGTACTCCTGGTTTGGATATTCACGAGATGGGTGGAGTCAGAATGGGTAAAGACCCCAAGACTTCGATGTTGAACAAATGGAATGCTTTGCATCAGTGTAAAAATGTGTTTGTAACGGACGGGGCTTCGATGACTTCTACTTCAACCCAAAATCCATCGCTAACATATATGGCTCTCACGGCTCGGGCGGCTGATTATGCGGTGAAGGAAATGAGGAAGGGGAATTTGTAGGAAGATTATATTTTGATAGAGAAATTGCAAAAAATCTCTCGTTGTCTTATGAATAAAAACATAAAACAACGGGAGATTTTTATTTGAGAATTGTATGATTAAACTCCCTCAAAGTGCTGAACCACAGGTGCTTTATCAAAATATGGTCCAATAATTATTCTCCATCTTTGAAACAAAGCGGAAGTTCTGAACCCTACGGTATGGTCTTCTAAGGTTTCCCAAGTTATCAGTAAAATGTAGCGATTTTGTTGCTCAATACATTTTTTAAATTCGTGTTTAACATAGCCTTTTGCCGTTACCAAAACCTCTTGGGCTTGTGTTAAGGCAGCTTCAAACTCTTCGTTTTTCTTGGGTTTAATATCTATTATTGCTAATTCTAAAATCATATTTTGGTTTAATTAGTATGGTTTATACCCTTGTTTATAGTGAAAATTGCTCAATCACCATTCACAAAATCACTCAATTATTACTCCACTTCAATCACCACACCCGCTGTTTTTGGGTGAGCCACGCAGGTCAGAATATATCCTTGTTTTACTTCTTTTTCAGTTAATCCGTCTTCGTCATCCATCACCACTTGTCCAGACGTGCATTTACCCATACAAGCCGTACACATACCTGCTTGACACGAGTATGGTAAATCAATATCATCACGCAGGGCTGCTTCTAAAATTGTTTCATGGGGTTTTACAAATACTTGATAATCAGTTCCTTCATACTGAATAGTAACCATTTGTTCCTTTAAAGAACCATCATCATCTTCTTCAGTATTTTCAATAATTCCCGTTCCAAAATGCTCTTGGTGAATATTATCTACTGGTACATTAAATAATTTTAGGGCGTTTTCCACTTCCTGCATCATGCCCTCTGGTCCACACAAAAAGTATTCAGCCTTAGCAATATCAATGGCAAAATCTTGCTTCAAAAACGTTACTGCCGAAGCCTGATGAATTCGAGTTTTGTAGCCCGTCCAAGTATAAGAGGGTTGGCTCAACACGTGTAATACTCGGAAACGTCCTTCGTATTTCTGTTCTAATTCAGCTAACTGTTTCTTGAAAATAATGCTTTCTTCATCTCTTGAACCATATACTAAATACACTTTTGTATTTTGCTCAATGGGCAGTACCGATTTGATAATAGACATCAGAGGCGTGATACCCGAACCTCCACCAAAAAGCACGATGGTGCGTTCTTTGGTAGGACTCGGTTCTGCCACAAAATGCCCCATTGGTTCCATCATTTCAATGGCATCACCGACCTTTACGTGGTCGCATAAATAGTTGGAAACCAAGCCATTAGCTACTCTTTTTACTGAAATAGCAATCGAAGCATCTTTATTAGGTGACGACGACATAGAGTAACTACGGCGTACTTTTTGCCCATCAATTACGGGTATCAAAGTGAGGAATTGACCTGCTTTATACTGCACAGGTGCATGAACTGGATGCCAAAATGTAAAGGTTTTGGTATCGGCAGTTTCTTGGATAATCTCTTTTACGGTGAGATGAAAATATTTTACTGACATTTTAATTTAGTATTGAATCTTAAATATAATTATGTAGGGAGCATCTTAAAATAGCATACCCATTATTTATGAATTTAGATTATTTATTACGCTAACATTTCCGCATCTTTCCGTTTCTTCACTCTTGCCGAAACCCAAATACTAATTTCATAAAGCCCTAATAATGGAGTTGTTACCAACAATTGTGAAATCATATCGGGTGATGGCGTAATGAGTGCCGCAATAATCAAAATAATTACGATGGCATAACGACGATTTTCACGCATCAATGTTGGTGTAAGAATTCCTACCTGCGAAAGCACGAACGAAATCATGGGTAACTGAAAAGTAATTCCGCACGCCAAAGTCATCGTTGAAAGTAAGGATATGTAATCATTAATATCAAATTGATTCTGGATGGATTCGTCTAATTGATAACTCGCCAAAAAATTTATTGCCATCGGCGAAACAATATAATAACCAAACATCACACCTAAAAAAAACAACAATGAAACCCAAAAAACTGCTCCACGAGCTGCCTTAGCTTCTTTGGGTCTCAATCCAGGTTTGATAAAACGCCAAATTTCCCAGAAAAAGTAGGGAAAAGCGAATAATAAACCCACCATAATCGACTGGGTGAAAGCCATCATAAACTGCCCCGATACTTCCCGACTTTGAAGCACAAAAGCGGCAGGTTTAAAATGGAGACTATCAATATTCGACAAGTCTGCCAAAGTATTTAACATCTTGTTCGTCCAAAATGTTACTTTGGTGGGAGCCATAATTATTCCACCGAAAATTTCTTTCTGGTATATCCATGCGATAATCGTGAACACCAAAATAGAAAGAATTGAGCGAATAATATGCCCACGGAGTTCTTCGAGGTGATCAAAAAAGGTCATTTCTTTACCTTCTGCCTCATCTATTTCTTGTTCAAATTCTTGGTCTAATGCCATGTTGTATTTTTATATTTGCCTTGGATTGTTTATCCTATCTACCAAATTACGTTAATGAGGTGTTTATAGTTTTCAAATTTTCCATTAAACTTCATCGTCTGTGGTAATATTTTCCTTTAAAATACCAAATTGATGCTTTTTCTCACCATTTTCTTCTATTTCAACAATTTCAGCAAAGCTGACAAATACTTGAACCTTTTTATTGGTTTTGGGCAATTCATCTAATACAATTTGCCCATTTTCATAAAAAACCCGAAATCATTGTTCCTACCATCGTTTTCGATATTTTGATTATCTCACAAAGTTACATCAAAAACACAAAAAACCCCGACAACGTTTTGGATTGTCAGGGTTTTTACAAAATGTCTCTATTTCCTACACATACAAAGGAAATGCTTCCATCCATTTGTTGATTTCTGATTTTACAGAACCAATAAATGTTTCATTATCATGGTTCATCAAAACGCTATCAATCAATTCTACGATGTGCAACATTTCAGCTTCTTTCATGCCACGAGTAGTCATGGCGGCAGTACCTACACGCATACCTGATGTTACGAATGGTGATTTATCATCAAACGGAACCATATTTTTGTTGATGGTAATATCGGCTTTTACCAAGGTATTTTCTGCCAATTTACCCGTCAATCCTTTTGGACGTAAATCAATGAGCATCAAGTGGTTATCTGTTCCACCCGAAATAATTTTGTAACCTTTATCCACAAAACCCTGTGCCATTACTTTGGCATTGCGTTGGAGTTGTTCGGCATAATCTTGGAAATCATCAGTCATAGCTTCCCCAAAAGCAATAGCTTTTGCCGCAATTACGTGTTCTAATGGTCCGCCTTGTGTACCTGGGAAAACACCGCCGTCCAATAAAGCCGACATCATTTTCAATTCACCTTTCAAGGTTTTTTGTCCAAATGGGTTCACGAAATCATTTCCCATCATAATCAAACCGCCCCGTGGTCCTCTCAAAGTTTTGTGCGTTGTTGTCGTTACGATATGGCAATGTTGCATTGGGTCATTCAACAAACCTTTGGCAATCAGTGCCGATGGGTGAGAAATATCAGCTAATAAAATTGCTCCGATTTCATCCGCAATAGCACGCAAACGGGCGTAATCCCAATCACGAGAATAGGCAGACGCTCCGCAGATAATCAATCTTGGTTTTTCTTTCAAAGCGGTTGCCTCTACTTTATCCCAATCAATCAAACCTGTTTCTTCTTCTACACCATAGAAAAATGCTTGAAAATATTTTCCCGAAAAATTCACGGGCGAACCGTGCGAAAGGTGTCCTCCGTGGGCAAGATTGAAGCCTAAAATTTTATCGCCAGGATTCAAAAATGAAAGGAAAACTGCGGCATTTGCCTGAGCCCCTGAATGTGGTTGCACATTTGCCCATGATGCTCCAAAAAGAGCTTTGGCACGCTCAATAGCGATGGTTTCTACTTGGTCAACTACCTCACAACCACCATAATAACGTTTGCCAGGGAGTCCTTCGGCGTATTTATTGGTCAAAACAGAGCCTTGGGCTTCCATGACTTGTTTTGAAGTAAAATTCTCAGAAGCAATCAACTCCAAACCATACTCTTGACGGTGAGCTTCTTGATTAATCAAATTGAAAATTTCGAGGTCTCTTTCGAGCGTAAAAGTTGCTGTTTTCATGGAGTGATTTTGGAATTTTTGAGAAAGGACTTTGGAATTTTACAAAAAATCTTTTTATCCTTATAAAACCGTTCATTGTATTTAAATTTCTCTGTAAAAATACTTGGAAAAAAAGTTATAAGCAATAAGTTGTGAGATTTGAGCAATGAGGTTTGAGCAGTAAGTAATGAGCAATGGGATTTGAGCAATGAAATTGTATTATACTGATAAACCAACTTGGGAATAAATTTTAAATTTCGTGTCCTGATTATGGCTCAAAATTGCAAATACTTTTCTTCAAAGTTCATTACTCATACCTCTTCTGCTCACATCTCATACCTCAAAGCTAAATCTTGGTACAAATATTGATACTAAAAACATACATACCCATAAAAATAACATAACCCCATGAAAAAAAATCTTTTTTGTATTTTACTTATAACCACCACTATAAGTTTATCATTTGCTATTCCCGCAAAACCATTCAAATTATTAGCTCCCAAAGATATTTCGTATCTGTATATCAAAGGGTTTGACGAACAAAAAACCATTGAACCCGTATTTTTTAAGGCTTCCGTTGCTGAACCCATCAAGACGATGAATAACTCGAAAATTTCATTCAAGATTGCTTTGGATGAAAACTACAAGGTGAAATTGACTTGGGTGAGTGCTAATGGACATCAAGCCAAGCGGTACATTATCCAATGTGGCTATGATAAAGAACTTTTTTATGATTTGGATGAAATAATGGTTTTGCCTAACCCAGAGGAAAAAATGTTATACACTTTTACCGACCCACGTGCTTACTCAGGGACAAAATATTACCGTATTGTAGAAAAAGATGAGGCTGATAAAACGTTTATTTACGCTCCCGTAAAGATGACTGTTGAAGCCCTACAAGCCCCTGCGGAATTGGTAAAGTGCCTTCAAACAGAAGAAAATAATGTGATTCACATCAAAACGGCGGATAGTAGATTAGTACCAATTCTCACAACTGATACGGGCATGGGAATCCCTTGCGACTATAAATACAGCGAAGCCACGCAAACGGGCGTTTTGAAACCAGTTTATTATTTGGCGGGGGGAAATTATCACTTGAAAGTTCGTTTGGGAAATAATGAATCTAAATACATGGTGACGGTTGCTGATTTGGAAGGAAATCAGTTTTAGAAATAGGCGAAAGGTAAACGGTCAAAGGTGAACGGTTAGTACCTTTGAAATCTTTTCATAAAAATAGGTCTGTGCGAAAGCACAGACCTATTTTTATGAAAAAAACCCTCAAAAGTATTATTTCTCTAAACGCTATCCATTATTCTCTAATATCTACTTCTTCCCCTCCGCATACTGAGTTGGATAAACATCTTTTTGATATTTGTCCCAATTGCCCTTTTTATAATGGTCATCACCAAAGAAAGTGATTACTTGATGAAACTGTTGAGCCTCTTGAAAACCTGGTACGGGTTGAATCATGTTGAATTTTTCATCTAAATATACTATGGTTGGGAACGACATCTTTCCCTGCAACAGTGCCACTCCTGCTTGATTATAGCCATTTTGCCAGATATATTTCTGTGTGCCAATCGTGATGGTATCTTTGATTTCAGCATCTAATTTTACGGCATAAAATTTCTCCTTTACAAACTCTGCCACTCGGTCATTCATGAATGTTTTTTGGTCCATCACTTTGCACCAACCACACCAGCCCGTGTAAACATCCACCATAATCTTGCGAGGCTCTTTTTGGGTTGCAGCAAAGGCTTGTTCCAAAGTCATCCACTCAATTTTTTGCCCAGCGTGTGGGTTTGCTGCACCCGCTACTTGGGCTTTTCCCGTGAAAATTGTGGCGGTAAGTATTAGGGTTAAGAAGAAATTTCTCATGTTGATTAATGATTAAATTATAAATTTTGAAAATTAGAGACTTAAATTCATAATTCACATCTCATAATTCATAACTACAAACGTATATTTAGGCAAAAATAATTCATTTTGAATTTGTTTTTCGCTGATTGTCAATATTTTCTAAAATTCAAGGTTCAAATGCGTACACAAAGGAAGGCTTCGGATTGGGCATCCCCCTTAACGAAGCCTTCCTCAAAATGTACTCTTGAAACGAAAAATAATGTAAAAAGGTTAAAGATACAGAGTATTTTCAAAACCTATTTATTCGGTTTACTCACCCAGTTCTCATTCAATCATTCTATCATTGTAACATTCAATCATTGAGTAAATGGCACTATTAAAACATAAAAAAGACAGATTGGTAGAAGCCGAACAAAAACGCCGTGATTTGGGTTTTGGTACACAAATCAACGACCCAGACACTCGGCTTTTGAACAGGGATGGAAGTTTTAATGTAAAACGTGAAGGAGGGACTTTTTGGAGTAAATTAAATATTTTCAATCGTCTAATTGTATGCTCGTGGGGAAGATTTTTGTGGCTGATTGTTGTATTTTACCTAACGTTAAATTTCATTTTTGCAGGTATTTATGAACTTGTGGGTATTGAAAACCTACAAGGATCAGACCTTTCTTCACCAGAAAGTAGGTTTATGGATGCCTTCTTTTTCTCTTCCCAAACCCTCACTACGGTCGGTTATGGGCGTATTGCTCCCATCGGTTTTGGGGCAAGTACGGTAGCGGCTGTTGAATCATTATTGGGACTTTTGATTTTTGCCTTAGCCACCAGTTTACTGTACGGGCGTTTTTCCAGACCACTTGCCCGAATTATTTATTCCGATAAAGCAGTCATTGCTCCCTATCTTGATATTACGGGTTTTATGTTCAGAATTGTGAACGAAAGAGACAATCAACTCATTGACCTTCAAGTAGAATTGGTAATGGCTACCTTAGAAACCCAGCCCGATGGCAAGAAAATTAGGAAGTACAACGGGCTTACTTTGGAGAGAAACAAAGTGAATTTTTTCCCGACTAACTGGACAATCGTTCACGCCATCACCGAGGATAGCCCCATGTTTGGTCTGAGTAAAGAACAAATGTTGGAACTGGACGTAGAGTTTTTGATTTTGATAAGAGCTACCGAAGATACTTTCAATCAAACGGTTCATTCCCGTTCATCTTATCATATTAAAGAAGTGGCATTTGGAGCAAAATTTTCGCCCATGTTTTCTGATAAAGTAGGTTCGGGCGTGGTGAGTTTGGATTTATCAAAAATTTCTGATATTCACGAAGTTCCGTTGGTGAGTGAGTATTTGCCTGTTGAGAAAGTGGGTGGGGTTTGACACAAACTGACACTTCCCAAAATTTTTTTTTACTTTTGGGAAGTTGAACTATCTATAAACTTTCCAAAAAAATATCCATTGCGGGTAAAACAACTTTCGGAAAGTAAGAACACAAGAGTCAGACCCTAAAGTCTGACTCTTTTTTATAACCCAACTCCCAAAAATCCGCCTATCAGGGTACTGTGAATTTGGCTATTTTTTCTTTATCTTTACTCCTTACAAAAATTTCAACAATGGACTTTCAATTAACCTCAGAATATAAACCCACTGGCGACCAACCACAGGCAATTGCCCAGTTGGTGGAAGGTATCCAAAAAGGGGAAGAAGCCCAAACGCTTTTGGGCGTAACGGGTTCGGGAAAGACTTTCACGATGGCGAATGTGATTAAAGAAATCAATCGCCCGACTTTGATTTTGAGTCATAACAAAACCCTTGCGGCACAATTATACGGTGAATTCAAACAGTTTTTTCCTGAAAATGCCGTTGAATATTTCGTTTCTTACTACGATTATTACCAGCCCGAAGCCTTCATCGCTTCCACCAATACCTACATCGAAAAAGACCTTGCCATCAATGAAGAGATTGATAAGTTAAGGCTTTCAACCACTTCTTCGCTGATGTCTGGGCGAAGAGATATTATCGTAATTGCCTCTGTTTCATGTATTTATGGTATGGGGAATCCCGAGGAATACCGTAAAAGTATTCTCCGTTTTGGTGTGGGTGAAATCATTTCTCGTAACCAATTTTTGTTTCGTTTGGTAGAAATTCTGTACTCACGCACCGAAGTCGAGTTCACCCGTGGCACATTCAGAGTAAAAGGTGATACCGTTGATATAAACTTGCCTTATGCTGAATTTGGCTATCGGATTATTTTCTTTGGCGATGAAATCGAAGCCATCCAACGCATTGACCCTGCAACGGGCAAGAAACTTTCGGACGAAAAAATGATTGCCATTTTCCCTGCTAATCTTTTCGTAACGGGACGTGATGTATTGAATAATGCCATCAATTTTATTCAAGATGATTTAGTTTCGCAGATAAAATTCTTTGAATCCGAAAGCCGTATCATCGAGGCTGACCGCATCAAACAACGTACTGAATTTGACATGGAAATGATGCGTGAATTGGGTTATTGCTCAGGTATTGAGAACTATTCACGCTATTTTGACCAACGAAAACCTGGACAAAGACCTTTTTGTTTGTTAGACTTTTTCCCCGAAGATTTCCTTTTGGTAGTTGATGAAAGTCACGCCACGATGCCCCAAATAAAAGCCATGTGGGGAGGCGACCGTTCACGCAAGGAGGCTTTGGTAGATTATGGTTTTCGCTTGCCCTCAGCGATGGACAATCGTCCGCTCACTTTTCAAGAATTTGAAAACATCACGGGGCAAACCGTTTATGTGTCGGCAACCCCTGCGGATTATGAACTTCGGCGTTCGGAAGGTGTTGTGGTTGAGCAAGTTATCCGCCCAACGGGACTGCTTGACCCCGAGATTGAAGTCCGCCCAAGTATCAATCAAATTGATGATTTATTGGAAGAAATCCACGAGCGAATTAAGCGTGAAGAGCGAGTTTTGATAACGACTTTGACCAAAAGAATGGCGGAGGAATTATCTAAATATTTGGAAAAAGTAGGCATCAAGGGACGATATATTCACTCGGAAGTGAAGACTTTGGAACGTATCGAAATCTTGCGTGAATTGCGTTTGGGCGTGTTTGACGTGTTAGTGGGTGTGAACCTTTTGCGGGAAGGCTTGGATTTGCCCGAGGTTTCATTAGTGGCAATTATGGATGCCGACAAAGAAGGTTTTCTACGTGACATTCGTTCGCTGATTCAGACAATAGGGCGAGCCGCCCGAAACGACCGAGGTAAGGTTTTGATGTATGCCGACCGCATCACGGGTTCGATGGAAAAAGCCATTGATGAAACCAACCGACGGAGAGGAATCCAGATAGAATATAATTTGGCAAACGGCATTACGCCCAAGACCATTTTGAAATCAAAAGAAAAGATTTTGGAACAAACATCCATTGCCGATGTCATGGGCAAACCACTCAGAAACGTCCAGTACTACACCGAACCACAAGAAATCCAAATGGCAGCCGACCCCGTGGTGGCGTACATGACGAAAGACGAACTGGCAAAACAAATCAAGAAAGTACAAACCGACATGGAAAAAGCCGCCAAAGAATTAGATTTTATGAATGCGGCAAGATTGCGAGATGAAATGTTGGGCTTGAAGAAGTTGATGGAGGGGAAGGTGTGATATAGACTTATGGAAGGAAAATCCGTGCCACCGCTTGAAGCAGTGGCACGGTTAAACATTTCCAAAAATTAAGTGGTAATGACAGCCATTTACAAATTTCAAGAATCCACTTCCTCTGCATAAAAAGCCTGTTTTTCTTTGACTTCTGCCACAATTTTCTCTACCGTAGGCATCACTTCTTGGGGAATACGCAAAGAGCAAATTATTCTCCGTTTTATGGTTCAAAATGAGCGTTGCGTAGTAGAGTAATTGATATTTATCTCTTAAATCTTTCCCTAATGCTTCATCTTCAAAAAGCGGATTGGACTAAGTTGGATTTCGTTCTTGGTATGTAAAAAGATTTTCGATTAACCAAGTTAAATCTTCCTTCTCAACTTTCTGTAATTATTTTTTTACTTTTTCTTCTACATTTTCAAAAATACCATTCCATATATTTATCAAAATTTGTACATCTGCCGAATTGTGAAATGGATTAATTCAGTTTGTAATCTTGAATTAAATTATACGCTTCCCACTTTCTTTTGATTTATACTGTAGTGCGAGTAATGCCAAGTTGTGTTTCGCAACTCGTGATATTTCATTCTCTTGTGAATCAATAGCTCTTAAATAATATTTTTCAGACTTCTTTAGCATTTTACTTCTTGTGCTATATATATAGCATACCTAAATTGTTTCAAAGCGTTTAAATTTCCTGCTTCAAGAGCTTTCAAGAAACATTCTTCAGCTTCTTTATTTTTATTTTGAGAATAGTGTAACAGCCCTAAGTTATTTAAAGCATCAAAATCTCCATTATTAATAGCTTGAAGATAATACTTTTCAAGCGTCATCAATTATTCTTCTTCATTTGGTAAATAAAAGCAGAAATTCTTCAGATTGTCGTTTTACTTGTAAATTTATTTTCAACGGTTTTAAAGACTTATTTTTTGCTTCTTCAAATTTATTTGTTTAATGTAAATCGATAAATTGAAATACTTCTGTTACACCTTTTCAACGACTTGTAATAATACTTTTCGGCATCTTTTTAATTTGACCTTTGTTGTGATATAAAAATCACTTCTAAATTTTGTATCATGTGTGTTCTACTTTGTAGCTTTCAGATAATATTCCTCAGCTTTTTTCAATTTATTTTGTTTTGATATTACAACCTAAATTAAATGCACTATTAATGTTCCTTCACTTCTGATTTGTAATAGACATTTTTTGCTTTTTCCGTATCTTCATTCTTCAAGAAAATACGCTTTTAAAAAGAACTTTGTTATCATTTTCATTTTCAATTTCATCAACCAGTTTTAATGCTTTCTCCACTTCTTCCCTCCACTTTCAATTTATCAATCCCCTAAAAATAACTTTGTATAGTTCTGGTAAATCTCCTTTGTTGATATTATAATCATCAAAGTTGGTTGTTAGATATAATAATGTATCTCTTTGTGCAACCCCAATATGCCAGGCGACTAATTTGCCTTCGTCAAAACCACTGCTTGGTCATAACTCATTTTTTTACCTTTCAGTTCTGAGAATGAGTCATTGCCAATGCTGGTATTTCATTAGAATCATAAAATGTTCCAGAAAATAGTTTAAGCTAAAACTTTCGTTTTGGTCAGGGTTGCCTTGCGTACGATAAGCCACATATTGAAAAACCTTTACAAAGGCACCATAAAGATGGTTTTGGTATTTGGTTGGACTCCCCCTCCCCCCTCCCCCCCTCCCCCCCTCCCCCCCTCCCCCCCTCCCCCCCTCCCCCTCCCCCCTCCCCCCTCCCCCCCTCCCCCCTCCCCCCTCCCCCCTCCCCCCCTCCCCCCCCCCCTCCCCCCTCCCCCCCCCCCCTCCCCCCCTCCCCCCTCCCCCCTCCCCCCCTCCCCCCTCCCCCCCTCCCCCCCTCCCCCCTCCCCCCTCCCCCCCCCCCCCCTCCCCCCCCCCTCCCCCCCTCCCCCTCCCCCTCCCCCCTCCCCCCCCTCCCCCCTCCCCCCCTCCCCCCTCCCCCCTCCCCCCCTCCCCCCTCCCACCAGTATATAGTACTATATATAAGGGGCCTTGGGGGGTCAAAACGGGGGGTTTTTGGGGTGGCCTGGAGCTGGTCCCGGGATGCCGCTCTCCACTGCCTTAGCAGGGTCCGTGTGCGCTAAGACGCGCTCCCAGCGGACGTCGGTGCTACCGACGGAGGTGTGAATTGCTTTGATTTTCTTTATCTTTACATCCTTTATTACTTTATACTTTATTTGTTTCATTTTTCTTATGCATTTTTTTGCTTTGTCTTTTATTCTCTGTTACTTTTTTTTCCTTGCGGGGGCGTGTTCCCGCCGTTTTACCGACGGAGGCCAGTTTTGTATTAGCCCATGGGGCAGACTCCTAGGGGTCGTGGAAGACCCTTAAAATGAGGCCCGGGGCGCCCCGGGGGGGCA
>JAXHOK010000054.1:0-190595 GCA_034519515.1 Arcicella sp. | reverse complement strand
CAGTTACGTATTGCCAATACAGTCGGTAGGCGTAATGGGCGATGAGCGTACTTATGAGCGTGTAGTTGCCCTCCGTGCAGTATCGTCTGTGGACGGCATGACGGCGGATTGGTGTCATTTACCGTATGATTTCTTGGCGGATATTTCCAATGAAATTATCAATAAAGTGAAAGGCGTGAATCGGGTAGTTTATGATATTTCTTCAAAGCCGCCCGCTACGATTGAGTGGGAGTAGATTGGATTTGGGATTTTGGATTTACGATTTTGGATTGCGGATTAAAAAAGGGGCTTATTTATCAAAATTAGCCCATTTCTTTACCGCTCAATAAATGGAGTTATCATATTTTGAGTTAAAAAGATGTAACTTTGTATTTCAATTAAACTTTAAAAAATATTATGAAAAAAATTACTTTATTATTTTTAGCTACATTTTTAACATTCATCATTTCATCTTGTAGCAAAACTGAGGAAACCGCAACGCCCGTTACAGTTGTTGGGAAATGGACACTTGGTGGTTTGGGGGTGATAACTGATAAAAAAACAGTTGATGTTACTACTGCTGAACTATCTAAAATTGACCCAAAAATAGGAGAAGGGTTTGCTACTTACACATTCGAACTCAAAGCTGATGGCACGTCAAATACTCCCGATAGCGATGGAAAACTTGATGCTGGTAAATATACAGTTTCGGCAGATAACAAACTCCTAACTATTACCTCTAATTTTAAGAAGGATTCAAAGGGTGTTTTGATGGTACAAAAGATTGACATTGTAACATTGTCTGCATCAGAGATGAAATTAGGAATTGCCAAGTTATCAAACAAAGGTACGGATGGAGATTTTATTGTTGATTTTTTCAGTAATGATTTCCTTGCTTATGTGTTTGCTTCATACGTCTTTGCTGCAAAAGGACTTAATGCAGAGACTGAGGTGAATGCTGCAAAAACTTTGCAAACAACATACAACTTGAAGAGGTAAAAAAATACAATGATTTCCCAAAAGCCCGACCTCAAAATCGGGCTTTTTTTATGGGCTGATGTACCGTACACACAATTTCCACGTTAATATCCCATCAAAGATTCTTAACTTGCGTTTTTATTTTTCAACAAACATTTTTTCTCGAATGAAATTTAGATTATTAACCCTTTCGGCATTGTTTTTTTGCCTAAATACTTTCGCTCAGAAGGTTACCCAAAACAGTAATTATCAGTTTTTTATTGATTTAACCAAAGTCCAAAATGATAAATTGGAAGTGTCATTGATTACGCCTAAAATGATGAAAGACGAAGTCATTTATAATATGCCCAAGATTGTTCCTGGGACGTATGCAAATTATGATTTTGGAAGATATGTCTCTGATTTTAAGGCGTTTGATGCTTCTGGAAAATCTCTTTCAGTAGAAAAATTAGATAAAAATAGTTATAAAATCAAAGGTGCAAAAAGCCTCAATAAAATTACCTATTTAGTAGATGATACTTGGGATTCGCCCGAGATTACGGGAGAATACGTGTTTGAACCCGCAGGAACGAATATTGAAACTAATAAACTTTTTGCCATCAATACGCACGGTTTTGTGGGATATTTTAGTGAAATGCAACGCCAAAACTATGAGGTTACTTTTACGAAACCTGCTGGTTTCTATGGTGCTACTTCGCTGGTAGCTTCAAAGACTGACGACAAAAAAGATACGTTTACCACCGCTAATTATAACGATTTGGTGGATGCTCCCATCATGTACTGCAAGCCCGACACCACGATTTTGAAAGTGGGCGGGGCAGATGTTTTGATTTCTGTATTTTCACCTAATAAAAAAATTACTGCTTCCGAAGTTGCTGAGAATGTAAAAACGCTTTTGGAGGCTCAAAAAGAATATTTAGGAGGTTCATTACCGATTAAAAAATATGCGTTTTTGATTGTACTTTCAGATAATTTGAAAAATGGAAGTTATGGTGCTTTGGAACATTCGTATTCGTCATTTTATTATTTGCCCGAATCAAATGCCGACGAACTTTCGCAGACCATCAAAGACGTTTGTGCGCATGAATTTTTCCATATCGTTACGCCTTTGAGTATTCACTCGACGGAAATTGGCGAGTTTGATTTCAATAAACCTAAAATGTCTAAACACCTCTGGATGTACGAAGGAATGACCGAATATGCAGCAGGGCATATGCAAATGAAGTATAAACTAATTGATTTGCCACAATATTTGGGAATGTTAAAAGGTAAAATTGGCAATATGCAAGACCGTTATAAGGAAGATTTACCTTTTACGGAAATGTCGGTGGATGTTTTGGATAAACATAAGGACCAATACAACAATGTTTATGAAAAAGGGGCTTTGATTGGGCTTTGTTTGGATATAAAATTACGCCAATTATCGGGTGGAAAATACGGAACGCAAAACTTGATGCAGGATTTGTCGAAATATTATGGCAAAGACAAATCTTTTAATGATGCAGAATTATTTGATAAAATTACGGAGGTAACCAAGATTCCAGAAATTCGTCAGTTTTTTGCCAAATACGTGGAAGGAAAAGAGCCTTTGCCAATTGCCGAGACCTTAAAAAGTGTTGGAATTGACTACATTAAAGAACGGAAAAAGCGTGAAAAAACCTTGGGTTTCTCTGTCTATAATTTAGGAATCAATCCTGAAACCAAAGGGATTTTTATTATTGATGAAGACGGAGTTGATGAATTTGGAAAGAAAATAGGTTTCAAAGCGGGCGATGAATTAGTTTCATTAAATGGAAAAACCTTAGATTTAGCCAATCTTTCAGAACAAGCACGCAGGAGAGTTTTTGGCAAATGCCAAAGAAGGGGATGAAGTCAATTATGTGGTTTTGAGAAAAGATGGTGAAAAAAAGGTTGAAACTAAATTATCGGGTAAAGTATTTATTCCAGAGGTGGTTGAGAAAAATATTTTGACCTCTATGGAAACTCCAACCGAGGAACAATCAAATTTGCAAAGAGCATGGTTAGTGCCATCCAATTAATTTTTGAAACCATTTTAGGGAAATTGTAATCACAAAAGTACCGTATGATTTGTCCCAATGGGACATTACTTGTTAGCTTGGGACACTGTCCCAAGTTTTTAAATAACGTCCCTGTGGGACTTGAACATGGTTCATTTTTATTTACAAATTCCCTTATCAAATCGGGTAAAGAAAAATACAGTCTTTGCCCTTTTTGTTTTGGGCTTGTTTTCAAGTTGTCGGGATGAACTTGATTGTGGTTGTGTTTCTCCGCCCGTGAGTGGAAAAGATTTTTTCTATCCCATTAAAAATCAGGTAGTTATTTATGACATAGAAGAAACGCAGTATTCCCTCACGAGTATCCCTGTGGTCAAAAACTATCAATTAAAAGAAATATTTGTTTCTTCTTCCACAGAAAGTAATGGCAATGAAACTTTACGGATTGAGAGGTATCGCCGAGAAAATGACTCCCAAAAATGGGTGATTGACTCGGTTTTTACAGCAAAAAAGGGAATTGATAAGGCTTTGAAAACAGAAAATAATGTAACTTTCGTCAAGTTAATTTTTCCCGTAAGTGAAGGTTTGAAATGGAATGGAAACGCTTATAATTCTTTGGGAGAAGATACTTACGAATTGAAAAAAGTCTTTCAACCTTTTCAAACCAACAGACAAAATTTTAATCGAACGCTGACTGTTATCCAACAAAATGATTCGACATTGGTTGATTTAAAACGTAGAATAGAAGTATATGCCGAAGGAATCGGTAGGATTTATCAAGAAAAAACGAACGTATCTTATTGTAATTCAGGAGATTGTTTAGGAAAAGGTAAAATAGACTTTGGAACTAAATATATTGTAAAAATTAAAAGCTATGAGAAATAAGGAATTAGGGATTAGGGATTGGGGATTAGGGATTAAGGGATTAGGGATTAGGCAGTGGCAAAATTCTAACACCAACGTTTGTGTGGGTAAATTAATCTTTGTGCTTTTACTTATCACTTATCACTTACTACTTATCACTCCAGCACAGGCTCAGTCTTCTGCCAAGTATTTGGTTACGTTGAAGGATAAAAACAATTCTCCTTATTCGGTTGTCAAGCCTCTGGAATTTCTTTCGCAACGTTCAGTAAGTCGCAGAATCAAGCAAAATATCCCTGTTGTTATTCGTGATTTACCCGTTAATCCAACTTACATCAACGAAATTAAAAAAACGGGGGCGAAGGTTTGGTATTCTTCCCGTTGGATGAATGCCGTGATGGTGGAATGTTCAAATACTGTTTTACAAAATATTCTAAAATTATCGTTTGTGAAAGGCTTGGAAGTGAAGGGAACTATTGATAATCCAAGGACTCGTTCTGGCAGAAAAGCTGCTAAATTTGAAGCATTGGCAACGGAATCTTTGGATTATGGATTGGCAAAAACGCAAGTGAACATGATTGGGGCTGACCGATTGCATAATCAGAATTTTACGGGAAAAGGTATGTTGATTGGCGTATTTGATTCGGGTTTTTATAATGTTAATTCAATTGCGGGTTTCAAGCCACTTTTTGATACCAAAAGGATTGTGGGAACGTATGATTTTGTAAAAAAAGAGTCTTCGGTTTATGAAGATGACGGACACGGAACGGAAGTACTTTCGTGCATGGCGGCAAATGTGCCTGGTAAGATGATTGGCACTGCCCCCGATGCCTCTTTTTTATTACTGAGAACCGAAGACGATGGAAGTGAGTACATTATTGAGGAAGTAAATTGGCTTTTGGGGGCTGAATATGCTGACAGTGTGGGCGTTGATTTAATTAATTCGTCCTTAGGATATACTACATTTGATGATATTTCTACCGACCATACTTACGCCCAAATGAATGGCAATACTACCATTGCGGCACGGGCGGCAGACTGGGCGGCGGCAGTGGGGATTGTGTGCGTAGTGAGTGCGGGTAATGACGGGCAGTCAAACTGGAAATATATCTCGACCCCTGCCGATGCCGATTCTATCATTGCGGTTGGTTCAGTGAATGCTAACAGGGTTTATGCCCTTTCAAGTTCGCAGGGAAACCCCGCTGATAAGCGAATAAAGCCCGATTTGGTGGCTCAGGGGCAGAGTGCGATTGTGCTTGACCCGTCAGATGGTAGTTTAACCACCAGTAGCGGCACTTCTTTTTCATCGCCCATTTTGTGTGGAATGGTGGCTTGTTATTGGCAAGCAAATCCAACTTTGACTGCGATGCAAGTGATGGATAATTTGCGAAAATCAGGCAGTCAGTACAGTAATCCCGACAGAGTTTTGGGATATGGGATTCCTAATTTTTTCAGAGAAAATACTATGTCTTTTACGCTTTTCCCGAACCCCAGTAATCAAGAAATAACCATAGAGATAAACGATTTTCTTGCTCCCGATTTCCAGGCAACTTTGACCGATATATATGGTAAAGTTCACTGGTCTAAACCCATTTTGAATACAATTCAAACTTTTTCAGTAGAAACATTGGCTTCGGGAATGTATTTTTTGAGAGTTGGGAATGGGGGAAGAAGTAGTATCGTGAGGTTTATTAAGAAGTGACTTTAAACAACAAAAAGCCCTCAAATACAACATTTGAGGGCTTTTTTGTGGAGACGGAGGGATTCGAACCCTCGTCCAGACATGGAACTCCGCAACTTTCTACACGCTTAGTCTTGATTATTATTTCGAGATGGTCAAGGTTCAAGCCTGACCTAATTCCATCCTTATCCTCTGGGTACTAAATATTTGCTTAGAGAAATCACAATATTCGACTTTGCGAAGCGTCCCCCCAAATCTCCACGGCAAAGTTTGGCGGAGTGGGAGGTGGCGAATAGTCGCAATCTAATTGGGACTATTCAAAACGTAATTCAGTTAAGAATTAGGCTGCCATGGCATACTGTGTATTGCCGATTGTTTGTTTAGACTGATTATTTACGGGAGATCAAGACCAACTCCCGACGTGCTTATTACAGACCTGCGCATACTGTCAATACCGGTCGTCCCCTTTTTTCAATTTTGAATGATAGAATCATCAAACTCATTGTATCAATGATTAAATTGGGACTGCAAAGGTAAGAGATTTTTGATAAACTATTTGCCAAATCTCAAACTTATTCCGCCAAACAAAAAACTTCCTTGTGCGGGTTCAAAATAACGGTTTCCTGCGGCATTTATTTGGATATTGGCGTTATAGATTTCGTTTAAAACATTGTTTACACCCACAAAAGGTTCAAGCTGAAAATTGCCAATTTTGTATTGATAACCTGTTCTTAAATTGACCGTTACATATCCTTTATTTTCAATGGCATTGGCATCATCAGCATAGATTTTACTGATGCTTCTCACTTGTGCAATAGCGTACAATCCTATTGTTGGGAAATATCTGATTTCACCATAAATATTGTGTTTGGGGATTCCTGGTAAGGTATTTCCATCAAATTTTCCTGCCGTGGTTTGGTAAGATTTATACCGAAAATCTGAATAAGTATAGTTGAAATAAGTGGTTAATCCGTTAAAAATTTTGTAGGTTAATCCTAATTCCAAGCCCTTCCTTTCCGATAACCCAGCGTTTCTGAAATAATTTCTGCCCACTTGTCCCGCAAGTTGATACGGCACGATTTCATCCTCAACTTCAATGTAAAAAACAGAAGCATCGACTCTAAATTTTTTACCTAAAATTCCTTTGTAACCCAACTCATAATTCCTTGATTTCTGCGGATTTAAGTCTGGATTAAACCCACCCGTTCCCACAGGATTATTAGACAATTCATTCAAGGAAGGCGTTTCAAAATTGGTAGAAATATTGGTATAAATTGACGATGAAAGGGTAGGGGAGAAGGACAATCCCATCATCGGACTAAATCGTTGAAAAGATTGTGTTGCTGATTGGTTACCATCGGAAAGAAAATTGTCCGAAATCTTTAATTCAATATCATCAAAACGAGTATTCAAAGACAGTTTTAGTTGCGGTAAAATATTTAATTCTTGTAATAAAAATACGCCAACGTTATTGAAATTTTCAACTTGATTGAGGCGTAAAGTGCTTCTTATTCCTTCTCTCTTATTGTCATATCGTTGTCGATTATCTTGCTGATTTTCAAGGTCTAAGCCTGTTTTTAATCGGTATTTATTCGTAGTAAATTGGTAATTGAATCCACCACCTGCAAAGGTTCTTTGAAAAGCAATTTGTCCGCTGGGTTCCAAAGGTTGCTTGCTATTAAAATCCCGATTCAGATAAAAAACTCTGGCATTGAGAGCGTGTTTTTCGTTGATTTTTTGGTCATAAATCAAAGCAATTCTACTTTGTTTGAAGGTTTCGGAAGCATCAAAATCTAAGTTTTGTTGTCTGGCTTGTTGGCGGTTTTTGTCAATATCTGCTTGCGTGAGTCCACCCGCATCTTCGGCTCTGGGGCTGTCGATGTGGTTTGCCAAGAAAGTCAATTTTATATTTTCTGAGAAATGATACATCAGTTTTCCATTGAAAAAATTGCGTTCTATCGCACTATTCGCTCGAAATCCCGTACTCATCAGGCGAGAGGCACTTATGAAATACGTTAATTTATTGACCGTTTGCCCCGTTTTGAATTGATAGCGTTGTAAACCATAAGCTCCAATTTGCGTTTGAATTTCAGCAAAAAGATTGGTTGGATTTTCGGTAAAAATACTAATAACTCCGCCCGAAGCATTGCCATACAAACCCGAAGATGGACCTTTGATAATTTCCATGCGTTCCATTGTTCCAACATCCAAGTTTCCCACTTTTGCTGTGCCGTCGGGGATAGATTCTGGAATGCCGTCCATGATAACTTTGATACCCCGCATTCCGAAAGCCGCCCTTGCCCCAAAGCCACGAATAGAAATGCGTAAATCCTGAGCAAAATTTTCGGAGTTCATCGCAAAAACGCCTGGAATTGCCCCCAATGACTCAAAAATGGATATTTTTGAATTTCCAATTTGTAACCGAGATTGGTCAAGCACCGTAATAGAAAAAGGTGTTTGAATATCTTTTGCCGTAAATCTGGAAGACGAAACCGTGATGGCTTGTAGTTCTTTTGAACGACTTGTGGAGTCATTTTGGGCGAAAATGGGCATCTTCAAAAGCCACAAAATACTTAAAACCCCTATGTGTATGTTCTTTTTCAATTGATGATAATTTCTAATTCTGGATTTAATTGATACACTCCCCTGGTGGTTCTTTTGAACAATTTACGATTGTAGGGGTCATTTCTGTCGATTTCATTTTTTGCTAAAATCGAATTGATATACTGCCTCTGTCGGCGAAATTGAGGTAAAATTTCGTTGGGCATTGCCTCCAAAAAATACAGAAAATCATCCATGATGAGTCCCATTTCATAATTCTGAATTTCTCGGGCAAGGATACTTTTGCTCCACTCATTCTCCATTCCGTGATACCTTTTTCGGGCATTGGTTGATTTAATGTCAATGATTTTTTTATACATTGAAACCATAAAATGTAGCAGGAAATACTCCATCGTATGATTTCCAATTTTCAGAATCCTATTATCCACTTTTACTTGTACTGAATTAGTACGAAGTAAGGAATAAATCGCAGGGAATTTTTTGAGTGGAAGTGGGCTTGGTGTGTATTTTTTCTTATCCTCAATAGCACGATAAACTCTTGCCAACTCAAGGATATATTGTTTATTTACCCAATCAAAAACATTCAAATCTTCATACTTTGCTTGGCGATTTGCCCCGTTTTCGAGTAAGAATTTTAGGCTTTTCATGCTTCCATATTCCGCCGCCGTAATCAAACCGTTCATACCTTTAATATTATTAAAATTTACGCCATAAAGTTTGATAAAACGGTTTTGAGCATCAATTTTATCAGAAATGCAATCCTGTATATAAACATTAAACTCTCTTTCTAATTTTTCAAAATACTTACGGGCATCGGGATATTTCAAATCTGCTAATTGCTTAATCAAATCCAGCATATTGTTTGAAATACAGTAATTGAGTAGTTTTTTCTTGGCTTGATTATTAAAATGTTCGGGGTTGAGGGCATCTTTTTTCAAGGTTTCCAGTTCCTCTTCTGATAACAAAATACGGTTTTCACGTTTGGCAATCATCTGATTAATGGCATCTGATTGTTCCTTTTTGCCTTGCATTTCGAGTTTTCGAGCCTCTTTTTTCCAATCATCCAGACTCGACTGCACTTCTTTTACGGAAGTATTTTCTTTGGCTTTTACCAAACCTAAAAGCGGTAACATTGGATGTTTTGCCGTTTTTTCAATCAGATATAAATTCTGAACCGCACGTGTGATAGCAACGTAGAGCGAGTTGATATAAAACTTAAAAGTGTCTAATTCTTTATTGGACTTATCTCGGTTTCGTCCAAAAACAAGGTCTTTGTTGAGGTCATCGAGGGTAACGCCTTCCGTGATAATTCTGAACTCTTTTTCGTAGGTACTGATAAAATTCACAAGGATAATGTTTTCATATTCCAAACCTTTAGCTTCTTGAATTGAAAATATCAAAGGTGTTTCAAAATACTTGCGAGCCTCGGCTTTGTCTTCATTATTCATCACCAAAACAGCATATTGGGTTGAACTTTTGGTGCGTTTATTGAGGTCTTGTTTAAGTTTTTCCTTATCTTCCAAAAATTCAACTTCTCCCGAATTACTCGAAATAGAATCAATCAAATGGGTGCTTTCCTTGTCAATTGAGCCAAAACGAGTATTTTTTATTTTCAGTAATGTATTTGCCAGTTCCGTAACTTCTTGCGAATTACGGTAATTGGTGTGCAGAACTCTGATAATATCACTTTGTAAATCAGAATGATAAAACATCGTTTTTAGACTCGACCACGAAAAGAAATTGGGGTGAACAATCTGGTTGGCATCGCCACAAAGCACAAATCCGACTGGATTTTTGAGTGATTTGAAAATGACTTGTAATTGAATATTAGTAAAATCTTGAACTTCATCCACTACTACGTAATCATATATTGGACTGGTGAGTGATAAAAACTGGTGCGAAACCATATTAGAATCGTACAATTTTTCAGATTTCAAATAAGCCACATATTTTTCAAATAAATCATACACTTCACTACGTTGTTCAGCCATAAAAACTGATTGTTTTATGCCCAAAGCCAAATATTCATCACGGCTCAAGTATTCTTTTTCGATGCTTGCCCCTGTCAAAACTCCCTTAAATTCCTCAAATAATTTATAGGCTTCACGAATTTTGACGGTATTTTTATATCGGGAGAAAAAATATTCAAATTGGCGAAAATTAATTTCTTTTCCTTCGGGGATTCTAATGCTTTGAAGGTAATCTTTGAACGACAAAAAAGACACTTCTTGATTATTGTTTTCGTAGCCTTGGGCATAATAAAGATTCTCGGCATTTTCCACTAAAAATGGGGATAACGAAATATAGGCTACGTTACCCTTCAATATTTTAAGGCGTTCGAGTGTCAAAGCCGTTTTGCCACTACCCGCCGACCCAATGATAATCAGCGGAACGGGAAGGTGTAAAATATCAATTTGAGCATCATCAAAGGAGATAAATTTATCCAAAAAATAAACGCTTGCCTTTTTGGGATTCACATAGCGAAGTGGCTCAAAGATTTCTGAGGATAAATTGGCATCGCCTAACAAATCAATCAATTTATTTTCGTCAATTTCAGCACCTTTCAAGAAACGAGATTTTTCGTAATCGTGATTGAGGATTAATTCCAAAAGCAGTAAATATTTTTGTCCTTGATAAGATACAAATTTGAATAACAGGCGATTTTCACGGTCTAATTTTGCCCTAAAAAAACCTGCATTAGGCATTTTTTTTACTTCGGCACTCTTGAAGTTTCCCGTTTGGAGGTATTCAAGGGTCTTTCCAAATTTCTTTTTGACCGTTGCTAAATCAAACTCGCTGTACTGTAAAATTGAATATGGCATAAATATTAAGAGATTTACCGTTAAGTTACAAATGTACGAAATGAACATAAAAAAAACCCTGAAAAGCCGTAAGACTTAACAGGGTTGTATTTATGGGTTGGATTATTAAAATTATGAAAGTAAGGATTATATTCTTGTTGAAGTACAAATGTCGAGTGGAGATTGATTTCAAAGCGTCCGCCAACACTAATCATCAATAGTCTCCACTCTTCACTTGTTAATACGGATATGGAATTGATCATTTTACAACATCTGTTTTGCGTCCGCCAACACTCGCAGCGTGCAAAACTTTCCTCCCCGTAAGGTCTTTTCCCGAAGTTCGCCCTCTAAAAACGTCCGCCAACATTTTTAAATTTATGCTCGCTTCGGGGAAAATTTTTAATAGCTCTGAGGGGTGAACAATGAGGTTTGAGAAAATAAAAACTCACAACTCATGGCTCGAAGCTCATTGCTTAAATTGATTCCAAAAAGATAAAAATAAGATGGTAAAATTTACAGAGAAAATTTCTGCGAGAAAGGAATTTTTTGATAAATTCCGCCACTTAATTTTTTAATTTTGGTTCAGCTATATCAAGGCTTTTGGTTTGAGTTCTCTCTGAAAATCAGGAGAACTCAAACTCCTTAGCTTTACCCAAAATCTTTTAGTGGCGGCAAAAAGATTGGATGTTTTGTCAATTGTAATTAGAAATCTACGTTTAGATGTCTAATAGTTTGTTTTCAAAATTCGTGCCAAACTTTATTGGCACTTAATGTTTTCGGTTTTCTTTCTTCCGAAGTCCTAACTAATTTGGCGGAATTGCTTGGATATTTGTAGTATATCAAAAGCCGTGCCAAAAAATAATAAAATAAAATAATAGTATTAGTTGCCAAGTAAATCTGATACTTTTTTGGTAGTATTTTTACTTTCTGGCGTTGTAGTAGGGTTGTGAACTATAAAATGTAAATTTGAGTTGAAATAATTAAAACAAACTAATTCGTAAAATGAAAAAAACAGCCCTCATATCGTTGGTATTCAGTTCAATGGTGTATGCTTCGTGTGGACAAGCAGCTAAGGAACAAGTGGCAAGTATTAGTTCGCTGCCCACAGTTGAAACTAAATCTCCTAATTCGCCAGAGTACAAACCAGCTTTTGCTGGGCAAACCAGAGTAGGGAGTATAAAAACTAAAACGGCTTATGAATTCAAAGTCATTTCTGATAAACTATCTTCTCCTTGGGGTATCAAAAGTTTGCCCGATGGGAGATTACTCATCACAGAAAAAGAAGCAGGTACTTTAAGAATTGCTAAAACCAGTGGCGAATTGAGCAAGCCCATCACGGGTTTGCCTGCCGTAAATTCTAAAGGACAAGGAGGACTTCTGGGTGTTACGATTGACCCTAATTTTGATAAAAATCGAATGATTTATTGGTCTTTTTCGGGTGATATGGACGAAGGAACACTCACTTCAATTGCCAAAGGGAAATTATCGACTGACGAAACAAAATTAGAAGATGTAAGCATAATTTATCGTGCTACACCTGCCTACAAAGGCACTTTGCATTACGGCGGCCGAATTGTTTTTGATAAAGACGGAAACCTTTTTATTAGCACGGGCGAACGTTCTGATTTGGTAACACGTCCACAGGCTCAGCAGTTAAACTCAAGTCTGGGAAAAATCATTCATATTACAACCGATGGAAAACCTGTATCGGGCAATCCGTTTATGAGCCAGGCGGATGCCAAACCCGAATTGTATTCTTACGGGCATCGTAATGTGCAGGGCTTGGCTTTTCATCCTACCACGGGCGAACTTTTTTCAAATGAATTCGGACCACGAGGAGGTGACGAAATAAACCACGTCAGAGCGGGTAAAAACTATGGATGGCCCACCATCACCTACGGTATTGAATATGGTGGAAAGAAAATTGGCGATGTTATCCAGCAAAAAGAGGGTATGGAACAACCCACTTATTATTGGGATCCTTCGGTGTCACCCAGTGGTATGACTTTCTACACTGGTAGTAAGATTTCTGAGTGGAAAAATAACCTTTTTGTGGGTTGTTTGAGTGGTATGCACATTGTTCGTTTAGTGATTGAAAACAATAAAGTTGTTGGAGAAGAGCGTTTACTTTCGGAAGAATATCAACGCTTTCGTGATGTAACAGAGGGTAAAGACGGTGCTTTATATGCGGTTACGGATGCTGGACGACTGTATCGAATTTTCAAGAAGTAAGCATTTGAAATATAACAATGAAAGCCCTTTAAACTTGTTTGGAGGGCTTTCATTGTTTTGTCAGAAGGTTATAGAGAACTACATAACTTATTGGAACGAAACCTTATAGATTTTCAAAACCTGACAGGTTTTGAGGATTCTTATTCTGATAAGTTGTGTTTCACTCTATATTTATTCAAAGAGTCGATAGTTCGGCTAACTCCTCAACCCAAATCTTAAAAAGCCCTCTTTCAATTTCTAAAGCCTTTTCGGCGTGAATTTCCCAATCGTTTGAAAAAGATTTTAATTGCGTAATCATTTCTTCCAAGTGTCCCTCTTCCTCTACAATGATTGATTTGACATTTACTTTCGATTTTGCCTCATCCAGTGCCGTTTGGTATATTGGATAAAGTTCGTCTGCTCGCACCTCAATCGAGTATGTTACCAATAAATAAGCGGCATATTTTAAGTCTTCTCCCGATAACTGTAAAGCCTTTTTTAAGTATCTACAAACTTGAATATCAAGTAATTGCAAATAGGTATAACTGGCGAAAGGGGCAATAAGAAATTGATTTTCATAAGTAGGAAAATTTTCCAGATTTGCCACTTTTGAAATTTGTTTTTTGAGGTAAAAGGCGTGTCTGGCTTCTTCACAAGCGTGTTTTAGGATGAGAAATGATACTTTTGTTTTGTGTTCAGAAGCTGAGATTTTTCTCGCTCCCGTGTTTTCCATGAGCGACAAAGTGTTTAGGAATCTGGCATGGAGGGCATCATTTGCAATGATGTTTTGGAATATTTCTTGTAAATTCATGTTCAAAAGTAGAAAAGCCTTTTGGTATCATTACCAGGATCTTTAATTCTTGAAAAATTATATTCAGATTATGCAATTAGAGTATGTGAAATATACAAAAGAAGAACTTGAAGAGGTTAGAAATATCTTTATTGAGTATTCGGAATTTCTCCAAGTCGATTTATGTTTTCAAAATTTTGAGCGAGAACTCCAAACGCTTCATCAAGTATATTCACCTCCAAAGGGTTGCATTATTTTGGCAAAGCAAAATGGTCTGACAGTCGGCTGCGTTGCATTAAAACCAATTGGTGAAGGAGTTTGCGAAATGAAACGTTTGTATGTGTGTCCAGAGGCACGAGGAAAGGGCTTGGGGAGAAAATTAGTAGAGGAATTGATTAGTTTTGCCCGAAAATCTGCTTACGCCACTATGAAACTTGATACTGTGTCGAAATTGAAAGAAGCCATTACTTTATACCGATCATTTGGTTTTGTTGAAACCTTGCCTTACGTTTATAATCCTTTGTCAGATGTTCTCTATTTTGAGTTGCAATTATAAATTTACCCGAAACGAAACAATTATTCCTTATTTAAAATGTATAACAAACTATTAATTTTGAAAGTGTCAGCCATCCTTCTTACAGTAGGCTGTTGTTCTTGGGGCTTTCTGGGTCACAAAACTATTTCTCAACTCGCCATTTATTCTTTGCCGAAAAAAATGGGCTTTTTCTTTTACAAAAATTTAGATTATGAAGTGTATAATTCTGTCCGTCCTGATGTGAGACGAAATACCGATAAAACCGAAGCAACCAAACATTTTATTGATATTGATGCACCAATTTTTGGCGAAAACTCCATCGAAACGATGCCCAAAACCTGGGAAGAAGCCGTAAAAAAATACTCTGCCGATACGCTCAGAAAGTACGGGACTGTGCCTTGGGAGATTGTGAAATTACAAGAAAAATTAACAAATGCCTTTCGTAATAAATTGAAAGACAGTATTTTATATTATTCTGCTGACTTGGGGCATTATATTTCCGATGCTCACGTTCCCTTGCACACAACCATCAATTATGACGGGCAACTGACCAATCAACGAGGATTACATTCACTCTGGGAAAGCACCGTTCCCGAAATGAATATTCAAAATTACAATCTTTATCAAAACCACAAAGCCAAGTATTTGAAAGACCCTTTGGCTGAGATTTGGGTGAAAATTAAAGAGTCAAAAATGATGTTGGATAAAGTATTATCGGATGAAATTATGGCTTCCGAAGGTTTTACGGAAGAACGAAAATTCAAACGTTCTGAACGTTTCGGTGCAATGCGGAAAAACTATTCGGGAGAATTTGCTAAGGTCTATGGCGAACGTTTGGGTAATACAGTTAATGAAAGAATGTTGGCTTCGGCTCGTTGTGTTGCTGATTTTTGGTTTACGGCTTGGGTGGATGCAGGTTGTCCAGATTTATCTGATTTACAGACGGTTAACGATGAAGATAAAGCCAAATTTAAGTCTGAAAAAAAGGTTTGGAAGAACAACGAGTTAATAAAAAATGGGCTTTTACAAGCTAAAAAAGGAAAACCCGAAAGCGAGTAAATAAGGGTTAGGATTTAAGTGATGAGGGTCAGTATCTTAAAATCAGGTTTGGGCTAAGGCTCAAACCTTTTTTATTTCAGCATTATTTTGGAAATTGCGGTCAAAAGTAGTGAGCCATGAGATTTGAGCGTTAAGAAATTCATTTTTCCTTTTATTCTTCATTTCTCATTTCTTCCCCAATGTTCATTGTTCACAAACTCACAGCTAAAATAAAAAAACGTGGAATATCAAAAACCAATCATAGGCATTACATTGGGCGATTATAACGGCATCGGTCCAGAAGTTATCTTGAAAGCCCTCACCAATAAACGCATTTTAGAACTCTGCACCCCCGTGATTTACGGCTCGCAAAGAGTATTGGGATTTTATCGAAAATCATTAGAATTGAAAGATTGGACGCTCAATAATATCCAAGCTATTCAGCAGATTAACCCCAAATTAACAAATCTAATTACCTGTTTCGATGACAAAACCACCGATGCAACTCCTGGTAAAGTTACGCCAGAGGCGGGAGCAGCAGCATTGGCCTGTCTGCAAAAAGCAACTGAGGATTTGAAAGCGGGAAGTATTCATGCTGTGGTTACTGCCCCGATAAATAAGCACAATATTCAATCAGAAACTTTCCGATTTCCTGGTCATACCGAATATTTCACGGAAGCATTTGAAGCCAAAGAATCACTCATGTTTTTGGTTTCTGAGGAAATTCGGGTTGGGGTTGTAACGGGGCATTTACCACTTGGAAAGGTACGTGGGGCAATAAACCACGAAAAAATTACCCAAAAATTAACCTTGATAATTGATTCTTTGAAGAAAGATTTTGGGATTCAAAAACCTAAAATTGCTGTTTTGGGCTTAAATCCTCATGCGGGAGAAGACGGACTTTTGGGTACGGAGGAAAAGGAAATGATTTCGCCCGTAATTGAAAATTTTAAGAAAAAGGGTAACTTAGTTTTCGGACCTTTCCCTGCGGATGGATTTTTTGGAGCAGCACAATTCAAGCATTACGATGCGGTGTTAGCGATGTATCACGACCAAGGTTTGATTCCTTTCAAATATATTGCTTTTGAAACGGGGGTAAACTTCACGGCAGGACTTTCGGCAGTTCGTACCTCGCCCGACCACGGAACGGCTTATGATATTGCAGGCAAAAATACTGCTTCTGAATCATCTATGTTGCACGCCATTTTTACGGCCATAGATGTGGTTAAGAATCGGAGAGATGTTATTCCTTCGGCTTTTAAGAAATAAAAAGGAAATAATATGAAATTTCCTACCCACGAACGTTATGTTTGTGGGTATTTTTATAAAATTTGAGTCAAAATATTTTAATCATAGAAAAATGGAATTACAACAACAATCTCGTCGTGATTTTTTGAAAAATGGAGCATTAGCTACGGCTGGTTTTGCTTTATTGAATAACGATTCATGGGCTGGACTCAAAAGAAAACCAGTAGCTCGCAACATTGGCGTACAATTATGGTCTGTCCGTGAAGATATGGGAAAAGATGCCAAGGGAACTATTCGAAAAATAGCCAAAATGGGCTATAAACAAGTAGAAGGTTTTGATTATAAAGAAGGTAAATTCTTTGGAATTCCAACGGCTGACTTTGCTAAACTATTGGCTGATAATGGCTTGAAAATGCCGTCTGCACACGTTGGAATCACGAGCAAGGATTTTGTGAATGGTCAAATTTCTGATAGTTACAAACGAGCTATTGAAGATGCCAAAAAAGTGGGACAAAAGTATGTAATTGCTCCATATATGGCAGACGAAGACCGTTCGCAGGGTAAATTAATGGCTGAAATATTTAATAAAGCGGGTGAAATTTGCAAGAGTATGGATATGAAATATGGGTATCACAACCACGATTTTGAATTCAAAGAACACAACGGAGAAATGCTGTATAAAACCCTTTTGGACAATACTGATAAGGGTTTAGTAACATTTGAAATGGATTTATATTGGGTGAAATTTGCCAAACAAATGCCCCAAGACTGGTTTCATAAATATCCAAATCGTTTCACGCATTTTCACGTAAAAGACCATGACCCCGTAAAAAATGAAAGTGTGGAAGTGGGAGAAGGTGATATTAATTTTCAACAGATTTTCAATGATAAAACTTCAGGGGCGAAGTATTACATTGTGGAATTGGAAGCCTATAAACGCACACCTTTGGAGGGAGTGCAGATTAGTTTGAATAATTTGAAGAAATTGAAGTTTTAAAATAGTTAGGAACTGAAAAACAATAAGTAAACGTTTTCCCGTTCCTTAGAAAGTTAAAGGAGTTATAGGAGTTAAAAAGTTGAGTGGTTCAGTGATTTGGAAACCTGTTTTGAGGTGTTTTAAACTACTTTAACTATCCAACTGTTTAACTCCTATAAATTTTTAAAATATGAAAAAAATATTAATTGTTGATGATTTACACGAAAATATCTTCCCGATGTTGGCAGAATTGGGTTTTGAGGTAAATTATCAACCCGATATTAAAAGAGCTGAAATCTTAGAAATTATCCAAGATTATCAAGGACTTTTGATTAGAAGTAAAACAAAAATTGATCGAGAATTTTTATCTTTTTGTACGAAATTAGAATTTATCGGTAGGGCAGGGGCTGGTTTGGATTTAATTGATTTACAATCAGTTACAGAGAGAAACATCAAAGTTTTTGCCGCTAATGAGGGCAATTCTGATGCTGTGGCAGAACACGTAATCGGAATGATTTTAATGCTCTTTAATAAATTAAATTTTGCTGATGCCGAAGTGCGTCAAGGGATTTGGCATCGTGAAGAAAATCGTGGTATCGAATTATGTGGTATGACTGTCGGAATTATTGGGTATGGTAATATGGGCAAGGCATTATCACAAAGATTGATTGGTTTTGGGGTAGAAGTATTGGCTTTCGATAGCGATGCTCAGAAAATAAATGATGAAGAATTATTTGTTAAAAGAGCTACGATGCAAGACATTTTTGAAGAGGTAGATGTCGTTTCAATCCACGTGCCGCTTACTGATGAAACACGCATGATGGTCGATGATGATTTTATTGAGAAATTCAAGAAACCATTTTTTTTTATTAACACTTCACGAGGTGAAGTGGCTTCTGTTAGAGCGATTTTGAATGGATTACAAAACAAGAAAATCAAAGGGGCTTGTTTGGATGTCTTGGAAAATGAAAAATTATCCCAATTAACCCCAAAACAAGAAGAGGTTTATACTCAATTATTTCAACAAAAAAACGTTATACTCACGCCTCACATTGCAGGATGGACGGTGGAAAGTTATCGGAAAATTAATGAGGTATTGGTGAGTAAAATGAGGGAATTGGAGATTGAGTAATTCGGGATTAGTTGAAACATAAGAACACTTCCCGAAAGTTCTTTTTACCCGCAATGGATATTGTTTCGGGAAGTTAATAGAAGAAAATTTCTCGAAAGTAAAAGGAACTTTCGAGAAGTTAGTAGAAGCTGAATCATAATAATAAATCATGAAAAAACTGCTAATTTTATATTTATGCCTGACAATCAGTACTTTACAGGCTCAAAATAAACCTTATTCATTGTTTTTAATCGGTGATGCTGGTGATGAACCTGTGCAGAATAAGGTGCATAAAACGCTCCAAAAGCATTTGGAAGCAACTGAAAATGGAGGGGTTATTTTCTTGGGAGATAATATTTATCCCCGTGGACTTGATGGTTCAAAAGATGCTGAACTGAAATTATTGACGCAATTACACACCTTAAAAGACTTTAAAGGTGATTGGTATTTTATGCCAGGTAATCACGACTGGGCAAAGGGGCGTTGGAAAGGGTACGTGAATGTGATTCGTCAAGCCAATTATATCAATAAATACGCAAAAGATTCTTTGGGTTCAAAGCAGGCTAAACATTTTCTTCCAGAGTATGGATTGCCAGGTCCAACGGTGCAGAATATTGGCAATATCGTGCTGATTTTTAATGATTTAGATTGGTGGTTGCACCGTCAATTTTTTCATAAAGTGGGTAAAGACGGGAGTTATAAGCAGGATGAAATAAAATATTTTCTGAGGCTTGATTCTATTTTAACGGCAACTGAAAAACAGAAGAAAATCCCCATTTTTTTGTCCCATCATCCCATAGTTGATTACGGTGAGCATGGCTATCACAAGGACAAAACGTTTGTCTATGGTCTGGCTACTTACACCCCGTTGAGCATTTTCAGACCATTGGGATTGAATCGGGCTTTTATGTCGGAGATGAATTCTGCTCGTTATCGAAATTTAGCTCAAAGCATGTATGACGTTTTGGATAAACATAAAGGGGTTATTGCCATCGCAGGGCATGAACATAATTTGCAAGTGATTCAACGACCTCATAATTTATTTTTGATAAGTGGCTCTGGAAGTAAATTAACTCCTTTGAAACGTGAAATAAAACAGAAAGATTGTTTGTTTTCAGCCAGTAAACCTGGGTTTATGGAGTTAATCATGAATCCTGATGGAACCCATCATTTGAAAGTTTGGAGTGATGATGATAAGATTTTGTATGAATTTTAAACAGCTTCGATGATATCATAAGTGAAAACCAAACATCACTAATCATGCAATAAATGAGTCAAACCAATACCGTTTTCCTGACTGCACTATCAATAATTTTTTTGGGTTATTTTCTCAAAAAAAAGAATATCATCACCGAAGAAGAAGGTAAAACTGTTTCTAAATTATTGATGCACACCACTTTTCCAGCTTTGATGTTCGTTACGATGTTGCGAATTCATTTTGAGTGGAATCTGTTACTCCTACCCTTGCTATCCTTTCTTTTTTCTTTGATAACGATGGTTACGGCTACTTATTTTTTCAGAGATTTTCCTCGAAAAATGAAGGCAATTTTCATCATGGGCAGTGGCGGTTTTAATCTCGGGTTGTTCGCCTATCCACTCATAGAGGGCATTTGGGGCTACTCGGGAATGGTGTACGCCGCCATGTTCGATTTTGGAAATTCCTTTGCCGTTTTCGGTTTAGTCTATGGTACAGGCGTATTTATGTCGGATAAAAACCAAGGAGCGAATATCAAAGCCAATACCAAACAGGCTCTGTTAAAAATCATTACTTTACTACCTTTTCAAGCCATTTTAATAGGCGTATTTTTCAATCTAACCGCCATTCCTTTACCTCAAATTTTATTGGATATTTTAGACGTTCTGGCAAAAGGAAACAAGGTGATTGTTTTACTAATCATGGGAATTTATATGAACCTCCATATTACACCAGATTTATTCAAAAAAGTGTCAAAAGTATTATCCATTCGCTATTTTTGGGGTTTTTTGATTGGTTTTTTGTGCTTTTTTTTCTTACCTGTCGAACAACTTTATCGCAACGTACTTCTAATCGTTATTATCATCCCCGTGGGCATGACTATTATTCCATTTTCCAATGAATTAGGCTACGATACCGAAGTAGCGGGAATGTTGGTAAACGTCTCCATGTTAGTTAGTTTTGCGATGATGTGGGGTTTGGTTTTAGGCCTAAATCTTGCCATTTAAACAAATCAATATCAACCTGTTTTCTTCAAATACTAAGTAGTTGATTCCCATAACCTCAGCCTATAATCTCAAAATAGTAACGAAACAAAATAAAATTGTAATTTTCTAATATTGCCAAATTTTATAAGGTGTTTTCTATAAAATCCCCAATTTTTTATCAATTTTTGTACAGTTTAAAGACTTTTCTCTAAGTTTATAAATATTTAAGCACAAACCTTTAACCGTGAACCGTTTACCGTTCATCAAAAGAAAATGGCACTATCTTACGTTCAAAAAATCAACAGTATTCTCATCGCTAATCGTGGCGAAATTGCTATTCGTATCATGCGTGCTGCCTCCGAATTGGGCATTCGCACGGTGGCGGTTTATACTTTTGAAGACCGTTATTCGCTTCACCGCTATAAGGCTGACGAAGCCTACCAAATCGGTAAAGATGATGAACCTTTAAAACCTTATTTGGACATTGAAGGACTCATTAAACTTTGTAAGGAAAAGAAAATTGATGCCATTCACCCAGGTTATGGTTTCCTTTCGGAAAACGTGGGACTGGTTCGTCGTTGTCGTGAGGAAGGTATCAAATTTATCGGACCTTCGGCTGAATCAATGGACGCTTTGGGCGATAAAGTAGCCGCAAAAATAGTGGCTCGCAAAGCAAATGTTCCGATGATTGAAGACTCAAAAGAGGAATTAATCAACGTGGATGTGGCATTGAGCGAAGCCAAAAAAATCGGTTTCCCTGTGATGGTAAAAGCTGCTGCTGGTGGTGGAGGACGTGGTATGCGGGTGGTTCGTGAAGAAGCAATGTTCATCAATGCCTTTAATGAAGCAAAAAACGAAGCAAAAAATGCCTTTGGCGATGATACTATTTTTATCGAAAAATTCATCGACCAACCCAAACACATCGAGGTTCAATTACTTGGCGACCAACACGGCAATTTGGTTCACCTCTACGAACGTGATTGTTCCGTACAGAGACGTTTCCAAAAAGTAGTAGAAATTGCTCCCTCATTTGGTTTGAAAGAAGAAACTCGTCAGAAATTATACGATTATGCCATTGCCATCGGTAAAGCAGTTGATTATTATTGTGCAGGAACGGTTGAGTTTTTGGTGGATAAAGATGAAAACATTTTCTTTATTGAAGTGAATCCTCGGGTGCAGGTGGAACACACAATCACTGAGGAAGTTACGGGCGTGGACATCGTGCGGACGCAGATTTTGATTGCGATGAATTATAAACTTTCTGACAACGGAATTTACATTCTTCGTCAAGAAGATATACCGCTCAATGGTTACGCCATTCAGTGCAGAATCACCACCGAAGACCCTGCCAATGGCTTTAAGCCCGATTTTGGAACTATCATTGCGTACAGAAATGCCGCTGGTTTTGGCATTCGTTTGGATGAAGGTTCATCATACCCAGGCGTAAAAATTTCGCCTTATTTTGATTCAATGTTGGTGAAAGTTTCGGCTCGTGGGCGTACCCTCAAAGGGGCTTCGCAACGTTTGGCTCGTGCCTTGACCGAGTTCAGAATCAGGGGCGTGAAAACCAATATTCCATTTTTGCGTAATGTGATTGCTCACCCAGTTTTTCAACAAGGTAAATGCGTGGTGCAGTTTATTGATTCGCACCCAGAATTGTTCAATTTCCAAACAACCAGAGACCGTTCGACCAAAATTTTACGGTATTTGGGCGACGTGGTGGTGAACGGAAATCCTGACGTAAAAGTTAAAAATGAACGTACTTTTCGCACGCCAATAATCCCCAATTTTGACACTTTCGGACAGCATCCAGCGGGCAATAAACAGCTTCTGGAATCGATGGGGGCAGAAAAATTCAGTCAGCATATTAAAGCCCAAAAGCAAATTCTTTACACTGATACCACTTTCCGAGACGGTCATCAGTCGCTCTTGGCAACACGGGTCAGAACCAAAGATATGATGGCGGTGGCAGAAGGTTTCTCTAAGAATTTCCCTCAATTATTTTCGATGGAAGTATGGGGCGGAGCAACCTTTGATGTGGCAATGCGTTTCTTGAACGAATCACCGTGGAAACGTCTTCAAGCCTTCCGTGAAGCCATGCCTAATACGCTTCTACAAATGCTTTTCCGGGGTTCAAATGCCGTGGGATATTCGGCATATCCTGATAATTTGATTGAAAAATTTGTCGAAAAATCGGCTGAATCGGGCGTTGATGTTTTCAGAATTTTTGATTCTTTGAACTGGATTGAAGCCATGAAAGTGTCGATTCGGGCGGTTCGAGAACGCACAAATGCCATTGCCGAAGCATCCATTTGTTATACGGGTGATGTTTTTACGAATGAAAAATATAGTCTTCAATATTATCTTGATATGGCTCGGGCTTTGGAAGATGTAGGGGCTAATATATTGTGTATCAAGGATATGGCGGGGTTGCTTCGTCCGTATCAGGCTCAATTGTTGGTAACAGAATTGAAAAAAGCCATTGATATTCCGATTCATTTACACACCCACGACACATCTTCTATCCAAGCAGCAACCTATCTGAAAGCCATCGAAGCGGGTGTTGATATTATTGATTGTTCGTTGGGAGCGATGTCGGGTTTGACGGCTCAACCCAATTTCAATTCCATCGTGGCAATGATGCAAGGACACGAGCGTGAATGTGCAATGGACTTGCCTTTGTTGAACCAATATTCCAACTATTGGGAGGATATCCGTCAGGTTTATTATCCTTTTGAATCGGAATTAAAAGCGGGAACTGCCGAGGTGTATAACAACGAAATTCCAGGCGGACAATACACCAATTTGCGTGGGCAAGCGATTGCCTTGGGCGTGGGTGATAAATTTGAGTTAATGAAGCATAATTACCACGAAGCCAACAAGTTATTTGGGGATATTGTAAAGGTTACGCCATCATCAAAAGTGGTGGGTGATATGGCAATTTTCATGACCGCCAACTCATTAACTGCCGAAGACGTATATGCACGGGGGGCAACGCTTTCGTTTCCAGAATCGGTTAAAGATTTCTTCAAAGGTGGCTTGGGACAGCCCTACGGTGGTTTTCCTAAACAATTGCAGGAAATTATCTTGAAAGGTGAAGCCGCCATGACGACTCGCCCGAATGATTCGATTTTACCAATTGATTTTGAACAAGATTTTGCGGATTTCCAAACGAAATTCCCAGAAAATGAGCAAGGAGAATTGGATTATCTTTCGTACAAAATGTACCCGAAAGTCTATGAAGATTATTATAAAAACCAACAGATTTACGGAGAAGTTTCTTTGATTCCTACCCAAGCATTTTTGTACGGTGTGAAACCTGACGAAGAGATTTTGATTAATATTGACGAAGGTAAAACCATCATTGTCAAATACTTAAACCAATCTGAACCTGACGAATCGGGGCTTCGGAATGTTACTTTTGAACTGAACGGACAGGCTCGTAGAATCAAGGTTTTAGACAGAACCATCAAAGTCGTAAAAGCCCAACACGTGAAGGCTTCGGGCAAAGGTGATATTGGTGCACCGTTGCAAGGACGTTTGAGTAGGATTTTGGTAAAAACGGGCGATGAAGTCAAGAAAAATGCCCCGCTTTATATCATCGAAGCCATGAAAATGGAGTCGATTGTGTCGTCTCCGTTTGAAGGAATTGTGGGCAGAATTGCCCTCAACGAAGGCACGGTGGTGGAGCAAGAAGATTTGGTTTTGACGGTCGAAGAAGCAAAATTACCCGAACCTGATAAAAATGAATACCTTTTCGTTTACGGAACACTCCGCAAAGAAGCGGGCAACGAATTGCACAAATTCATCGAAAAAAATTCGGAATTTGTGGGCATGGCAGAAGCACAAGGCAAATTATTCATGGTTGAAGAAGAAGGCTACCCCGCTTTTGTAACTACTGATAATCAGGCAGATAAGACGATTGGAGAATTATACAAATTAACCAGTCCCATCAAATTATTAGCAATTTTAGACGAATACGAAGAATTTTTTGCCAACGACAACGTAAACAGCGTTTTCATCAGAAATACGATTGACGTAGCTTTTGAAGGCAAAAAAGTAGAATCTTACGCCTACGAATTTAATCGTTCGGTGGAAGGGTTGAAGGAGATTGTTGGGGGGGATTTTATGGAGCGGTGAGATTAATCTGGTTTTCTAAAATCGTAAAAAAGGTGATTGAGAGATTTGATGCTTTCTTTTACCTTTTTTTTGGTACGAGATAAAATATTTATACTTATTCAAGTATCTTATGGCGTATATCCAACGATACAGCAGTATAGTCGCAATAAAAATGGTAATTCTTGTCAAAAGTACCTTGCATTGAATCTTACTCATTTTGAATAAACAAAACACTAAATTTAAGTATAATTGGGTCTGATTTTCGGCCCATATTCATACCATAAACTTTTTTAAAAAAAATCAAAAATAGCGTACTTTAGTATAGATATTATCACAAATTTTCTTTTAAAATACGTGTTTAAACCATTTAGGAATCTACTATTTTTACTGAATTGTAAAGTTTATTCAGAATAATTGTTTTTTATGAAAAATTTACATATTTTTAATTTTAAGTATTTCAGATATTTGATTCAATTAAAAAGGTTGCAGATATATGAAATATAACCGCCATAAACTTGGCAAAAAGAGTGGCTATGGCGGTTATACACTCGTTAGCGGTCAGGCTAAAACGACATCACAATTAATCAAGCATTTAAAATGAAACAAATTATAGCTACTTTTCTTTTAACAATTTTGTATACCACAGTATTTGCACAGACAAGCCCTAAAAAGATTAAAGTAATTCTTTTAGGGACGTTTCATTTCAATCAAAGTCTTGACAGTACAAGTAAATTACATTCAAACCTGTTTACAGAAAAACGCCAGAAAGAGGTAAATGAAATTGTAAATAAACTTGCTAATCAAAAACCAGACAAAATATTCTTGGAGTTTACAGAAAAGAATCAAGCATTTTATGACAGTATCTATTTTGATTATCAGAGGGGAAACGAACCAATACGACTAAGAACAAAAGCTAACGAAATTTTCCAACTTGGAATGAAGGTTGCAAAAAAACTTGGACATATAAAAGTATTTGGAATGAATTATCAGCCAGAAGAATTAACTGATACAACTTACAAGCCCAAAAACGTTGTTGACAAAGAAATTCAGGATTTATATATTGCATTAGGCAACTTTAATGACTCAACAAGGACAAATGCAAAATTTTACGATTTGCCATATCCTTACAAACTTTCTAAACAGGACTCTTTGCTACAAAAATCTTCCTTATCAGAATTTTTATTATTCTTAAATTCAGAAAAGAAACTACAAAAAGCCGAGTACGAAGAATGGAATTATTTTCTAAGTATGGGGACAGGTAACGACATGAGTTCAACAGAGTATGTAGGAACATTTTGGTATGGAACTAATTTGAGGAATTTTAATAATGTTATGAGACAGGTGGACTATAAAAAAGACAAATGCTATTTAATTATTTACGGTTCCAATCATATCCCGTTTTTGAAATACCTTTTTAATCAAAACCCGTATTTTGAGATTATAGACATAGACAAAGTTTTAAAATAACAAACGGCGAGAGAGAAGCCTGAATCTGGTCGTAGGTTTAGCGAAGCATTCCTACGACCTATAACCTCATAGAGCGTCTCGCTCGTTTACTGAATTAATTTAAGGGTTGGGATTGTGAAATCTTAACCCCTTTTTGTGGTTTGATTCGGAATTTGTAAAAAAATGTATAAACTTACTTCACAAACAGTTCCAAATATTGGAACTATTTGTATATTTGTACCATTATGAGAATAGTCGCAAAAAGTACTTTAAAAGAATTTTGGGAGATTCATATTGACTCAAAAACGGGTTTATTGAGTTGGTATGAAAAAATGAATAATGGGGACTACGATACTCCACAGGAAGTAATTGCAGAATTTAAAGGTGCTGACTATGTGGGCAACGAAAGAATCGTTTTTAACATTGCCAAAAATAAATTTAGACTTATTGTCTCCTTCAACTACGAATATAAAGCGTGTTGGATAAAATTTGTGGGTACCCACAAAGAGTATGACAAAATAGATGCAAAAACAGTAGAAAATTATTGAATCTTATGGAAAATTTTGAAATTAAGCCAATAAAAAACGAAACTGAATACAAAGAATCGTTTAAAAAATTAAATGAAGTTTGGGCTGCAAAACCCAATACCAAAGAAGGAGATATGTTAGAGTTGCTTTTAATGGTGATTGAAAAATACGAAGCAGAACATTATCCAATGCCAAAACTCGACCCAATTGAGGCTATCAAGTACAAAATGGAAGAAAATAATCTTACACAAAAAGACTTGGTCAAATATTTTGGTACAAAATCAAGGGTTTCAGAAGTATTGAACAGAAAAAAACCATTGACTCTAAAAATGATAAAAACGCTTTACCAAAACTTTGGAATTCCAGCATCTACCTTATTGGCGTAGTAGCAATTTTGGGAATTACTAAATGGACTTTTACTTGATTGGAAAACATGAAAACAGCTAAAAAAACAACGCAATATCAAACAGGCGAACAAATTGTAAAAAAGAAATTGGATGAAGCAAATTATGCTTTGAGCAAAACTGACTTGACAAAACTAGGGTTGAAAGGTAATTAAAATTATCTTCTCATACTTTTTTAATCGTTCGGTGGAAGGGTTGAAGAAGATTGTTGGGGGGATTTTATGGGGTAGAATAGAACGAATGTAATATATCCATAGAACGAGCGAGAGGCTCTATGTGATTTTGGGTCGTTGGAACGCTTCGCTAAACCCACGACCAGTAGCGGTGAGCTTTTCAGAATTTGGGGGCAAAAAATAGCATAGGATTATAAATGGGACTAAAACTGGTCGCAGGTTTACCGAAGCGTTCCTACGACCTAAAACTTCGTAGAGCGTCCGCTTGTTGTTGGATTGATCAAAGATTATTCAAAAGCTGTTGCCTACGGGCTTTATCATTGCGAGCCACGAATTAGAGTTTAGTTAAACCAATCTTTTGGAATGATGAAAGGGGTTTAGGATAACATCTGAATTTTTCTAAAAAACTTCCCCGTGTGTAGCTTTTATGATTACCCTTAAAGCGGGTTTTACTAACTTTAGACTACTCAACGCAATCTCTGAAACCACTTCATTACCAAACAATTTCTGCACATTTCTGCCCACCCAAAGGCGTTGTCTAAAATGCTGATTCCACGTTTTTTGATGTGTAGTTTCTACTAAATTTCTATTATCATAATTTTGTAGAACACTATCTGTCAATAATTTAGCTCCGTGAATTGCCATTGCCATTCCGTTACCACACAGGGGCGTGATGAGTCCAGCCGAATCACCCGCCATGAGGATATGATTTTCAACGGCGGTTTTGGGGGCAAAAGAAATTTCGTTGATTACTTCGGGTTTGTCATAAAGGAATTCTGATTCGGTAAAGATTTTTTTCAAGTGTGGATTTTTCCAAAGAATTTGTTTTTCCATTTCTTCAATTGAACCGTGCTGGCGGAGGTTTTCACGGGTGGTCAGATAACACAAGCAGTGTTTATCATCTTCAATGGCAGAAATACCACAATAGCCATCTTTGAAATTATGAAGGGCAATCAAATCTTGCGGAAAATCGGTTCGGATATGATATTTTACACCAATGTAAGGGCTTCTTCGTGTAAAAAAATCTCTTTTCAAAGTAGCATCTAATTTCGTTCTTTTTCCATAAGAACCAATCACAAAACGGCTTTCAAAGGTTTGATTTTGGGCTTTAATAATCATTTTATCATCTTGGTAATCAACGCTTTCAACAGAATTTTCTAATAAAAACTCTACGCCATTCTGTTTTGCTAAGTGAAATAAATGTTCATCCAATTTATAACGACTAATTCCGAAGCCTCCCAGATCTAAATCAGTTTCCAAGATTCTGCCCGAAGGTGAAGTAAATTGAAATTTAGAGATTTCTTTGATGCCCAATTCATTGAAATTTACGCCAAGAGAAGTTAAAAACGGACGAGTTTCATTGGAAATATATTCTCCACAAACCCGGTGAAAAGGGTAGTTTTTCTTTTCAATAACCAGTACTTTTCGCCCAGCTTTTGCCAACTGAATACTGCTGACTAAACCCGCCAAACCGCCACCTATGATAATGATTTCGTACATTTTTTAATTTGATAATTTGGAAATTTTACAATTTGAAAATACTCATAAGCTAATTACCAGCACCTTTTGAAATGTTCAAATTCATATTTTTCTGTTTTTGTTAGATTATCAGCCTAATTTTGCAAGAAAAAACATGAATCCAACAACCGTTTATCATTTAGTTTCACCCGAATGGTGGGACACTTTTGCCGACAAAGATTATTACGAATCTGAAACATTAGAACAAGAAAAATTCCTTCATTTTTCCACTCGTGAACAAGTAAATGGCACATTAGCCAATTATTTCAAAGGCGTTCAACGAATCTTTTTGCTTCACATTGATACCACAAAATTAACCTCAGAATTGGTCTTTGAAGATTTATTCGGAATCAATATTGACTTTCCGCACCTCTATGGTCGTTTGAACAAAGATGCTGTTTTGAAAGTGCAGGAATTATTGGCGGACGAAAATGGTGTGGTTGCGATTTAAAAACTAATTATGATGAATGTTGGTTCTAAATAAAGTGAAAACGAAATTTGTCTGAATTTGGATTCGTCAGATTTATGGATTTTTTTGGATTTTGGTTAAATACTAATCCTGAAAATCCACTAATCTGATTAAGGAACTGAAAAACAATAATTAGACGTTTTTTAAATGCCCTTTTTTGCACCACTCTGCGTTGCGGAATGCCGCCCAGATTAAATCCTCATTTAGCGATACTAAACTACGGCGACCGTCGAACGGTTTTATCGCCTTGATTGGCACAAAAAATAACATTTAAAAATTCATCCACTTATTATTTTCCCGTTCCTAATCCAAATTCAGACAAATTCCCCTGTAACTATTAAACCAATAAAAAATAAATGCTTTACCCCCAAAATATAGAAAATAAATTAGGTTTCGACCGCATCCGTGAATTGCTCAATGGCTTGTGTATCAGTCCGCTGGGGCGTGCATTTGTGGAAAAAATACGGTTTTCGGATAATTATGATTTAGTTCAAAAAATGATTCGACAGGTGGCTGAAATGAAGGATATTCTTCAATTTGAACCATCGGCTTTGCCTTCTCAGAATTTCTTAGATGTTAATTATCAATTATCAAAAGCCGCCATCGAAGGAGCGTTTTTGACCGAAGAAGAGTTTTTTAACGTAAAACTTTCCCTCAGAACTATTCAAGAATGTTTGCGTTTTTTTGATGGAAAACAACCCGAAGAATACCCAACGTTGAGAGAATTGGTTGGAAGTGCTTTTGCCGAAAGAATCCATAAAGATGATTCCGAAAGTAAATCACAGTCGCCCTTGCAAGCCATTAAAAATTTGTTAGCTACGTTTGACAAAATCATTGATGATCGTGGTAAATTAAAAGATAACGCCAGTCCCGAATTGCAAGCCATTCGCAAACGGATGCAACATCAAGAGTTTGATTTACGGAAAAAATTGGATGGAATTCTCAGAAATGCCCGTTCAAATGGCTGGATTTCGGATGACTTTTCTTTGACCCTTCGAGGTGGCAGAATGGTAATTCCTATCGCCGCAGAACACAAACGCAAGATAAAAGGCTTTGTCCATGACGAATCTGATTCGGGGAAAACGGTATTTTTAGAACCTACCGAAGTCTTGGAAGCTAACAACGAAATCCGAGAATTAGAGTCTTCTGAGCGTAGAGAAATCGTGAAAATTTTGATGGAATTAACCAACCAGATGCGTCCAAACGTACCCGTTTTGCGAAAGGCATATACATTCTTGGGGATTGTGGATTTCATCAGAGCCAAAGCAAAATTAGCGATTGAAATAAACGGAATTGCTCCGTTAAGCCTTAACAGCCAAGTGGTTGATTGGAAAAATGCCATTCATCCTTTGTTATTTCTTTCTTTCAAAAAACAAGAAAAAACGGTTAAGTCTCTGACGGTTACATTGAATAATGAAAATAGAATTTTGTTGGTTTCAGGACCAAACGCTGGGGGGAAATCTATTTCACTCAAAACCCTCGGAATACTTCAATATATGTATCAATGTGGGCTGTTGGTGCCGATGGCTGAACATTCCACCATTGGAATGTTCCGAAACATTTTTATTGATATTGGCGATGAACAAAGTCTTGAAAATGACCTCAGTACCTATTCTTCGCACTTGGCGAACATGAAGTTTTTTCTTCAAAATTCGGACAAGAAAACGCTCTTTTTGATTGACGAATTTGGAACGGGAACTGAGCCAAGTTTGGGCGGTGCCATTGCCGAAAGTATCTTGGAAGACCTCAATAAATTGGGAGCTTTTGGAACAATCAATACGCACTATACCAATCTGAAAACGTTTGCCGACAAAACCGCAGGATTAGTAAACGGAGCGATGCGATATGATGCCGAACACCTCGAACCGATGTATGAGTTGGAAATCGGAAAGCCAGGAAGTTCTTTTGCCATTGAGATTGCTTACAAGATTGGTTTACCCAAAAATATTATTGATAAAGCCAAGCAAAAAGTTGGTAATGAGCAAGTTAGCTTCGAGAAATTGATTAAGGAATTAGAAATTGAGAAGAAGGTATTTTACGATAAAAACGTAGAAAACGCCACCAAGCAACGTAAACTGGATCAATTATTGGAACAATATTCTTCATTGAAAAGCTATTTAGACAATGAGAAAAAGACGATTCTGAACACTGCAAAATTGCAAGCGAAGGAATTAATCAAGAATACCAACCAAAAGATTGAATCAACCATCAAGGAAATTCGTGAGCAAGGAGCCGAGAAATTAGCCACCAAAGAAATTAGACAAGATTTACAGGATTTTGAAACTGGTTTGGTGATTGAGAAAGTGATTATTCAAAAACCACTGAAAGAAGAAAAAATACAAACTCAGAAAGAGGAAATTGAAGTAATTTTGGGTGAAATAACGGTGGGTTCGATGGTCAGAATCAAAGGACAAGAGGCTTTTGGAGAAGTATTAAGTCTGCGTGGAAAAGATGCCGAAGTGGCGATGGGAGATTTGAAAACCACCATCAAGTTGAACCGTTTAGAAAAGATTTCACGTAAAGAAGTAAAACAAAAAATGAGCATCGGGAAAGCCAAAACCGGTGGTTTAGATTTGAATGAAAAAATGCAAAATTTCTCCTTTAATCTTGATTTAAGAGGCATGAGGGGCGAAGAAGCCTTAGTAGAAGTTGATAAATTTATGAACGATGCCATCATGGTGGGTTATGACGAATTACGAATCGTTCATGGTAAAGGAGATGGAATTTTACGAACCCTAATTCGTAATCATTTGCGAGGTTACAAACAAGTTGCCAAAACGCAAGATGAAAACGCAGACCGAGGCGGTGCGGGCGTTACTTTGGTAAGTATGAGGTGAAAAATCATAAGTCTTTAAGTCGTAAATCTTTAATTGAAAAGGGTTTGTAAAATGCAACTAAAAGTAGAAGATGTATCGAACAATTCATGTCAATTCTATGAAGTCTTGTTCGATGCCACTTACAAACTTTGGAGACTACTAAACGTTATTTTATAGTTTTACTCATTAATGATTTTTAACTTTATAGTTGAATTTTATCAGTACATACTTGAAATATCCTGTAACGTAATGCTATCCACTAATTTTATCATTTATCTTGATGTAATGCTGTTATTGGGTTTGATGAGTTTTATCACAATACTCAAACCTTTTTTTGCCAAAAAACAACATTTTCTGTATGCAGGAATTATTATAGTTCCCATTGTCTTCTTTTTCTTTAACATAATTTTTTCAACCGATAACATTCCTTTTGAAGATGATTATGTTCTGTTGGATTCTATCTATAAAATGCAAGTTTCTACCTCATTTTCAGGATGGTTAGAGGCGTTCTTAAAGCAAGTAAATCAGCATCGTTTTGCTTTTGAAAGAACGATGATGTGGCTGATTTATCAAATATTTGGGAGTGAAAATATCAAAGTACAAATTATTTTTGGTGATTTGTTTTTATTGGGAATTTTATATTTCTTTATTGATATTTTTCGTAGTTTTAAACTTTCTTGGCTTTATTTTATCCCCGTCAGTCTGCTCCTTTTCAATTATACCTACTTTGAAAACGCCACTTGGGGCATCGCCGCCATCCAAAATACACCCATCATTTTCTTCGCTTTACTGACTTTATATTTACTAAGTTCTCAACAATCAAAAGCATTTTATTTTTCCATTTTGTTTGCCATTATCACGATGTTTACTTCGGGCAATGGCTTAGGAATTTGGATAGTTGGATTATTATTGTTGTCGTTTCAGAAACGCTGGCAACATTTAGGAATATGGGTTCTTGTGGCTTTCTGTACGGTTTTATTTTATTTCAAATACGATTATGATTTCATTCCAAGCGACAGAACTAACCTTTTCAAACATCCTTTTTTGAATGTTCTGTTTACGCTAACCTTTTGGGGGAACGTTTTTTATGCCAATATTCCACATCCGTTTAAGATGTACCGTTATCCAGATATTCTGATGTGCATTTTCACGGGAGTGTTTTTATTGACTATGATGTTAGGTTTAGTTTGGAAAATTTGGGTTTCAAGGTTTCAAAAATATTCACCTAAAATGTGGTTTATGTTGGCTGGGTTGAGCTTTTTGGCTTTGACGGGTCTGATGTTAGTATTCAGCCGCCCTGCCGAATTTAAGGTTTACAATGGCGGCGAATTACTTTCTCGGCGATACATGATTTTTGGTGCAGTTATGCTTTGTTTGGGGTATTTGAGTTATTTATTTTATTTTCAGAATAATAAAAAACTTCTCAAACTGGGCATCATTATCTTTCTTCCTTTAAGTTTGGGGCTAAATATTTATAGTTATTACGCTTCAATTCCAGACGTTTATCGACAACAGCAAGAAATGAAGTTAGATGGATATTATTGGAAAAATTATCAGATGTTTTTGACTTTTGGCGAAAAATATCAAGAAAAAATGTTTTTCAATCATCCCACCTACATGGGAGAGATAATCAATAATTTGGATAATTCGGGCATCTATCAATTGTCTCAAAAAGAGATTTTGCCTTTGGTGGATTTGATAAAAAAAGGAGACAAAAATAGTAGTGAAAAGTTCAAAGGAACGGTCGATACCACTATGTCGAAGGCACTGACCATTGCCCAAGAATTGAAAAATAGAGTCTTGTTTACGGCGAAGTCAGCGGATAAAAATGTGATTTATTTAGGTTTAAAATCAGCCAAAAGTGTATTTTTATTACCTGCTGTTCCTGTAATAAATACACTCAAAAAGACTATTTTGAACCAATCTTACCATGATTTTAGCTTTTCGTATGAAATTTGGGAAGCGAAATTTCCTGCGGATAGTTATGAAGTTTGGCTGATTGAACAAGATGAAATGGGAAGTTTTAAAGCCCTATATTCTAAGAAAAATATTATATTGGATTGATACATCTTCATATTCTCTTGACCAAAAAACTTGCGAAAAAATAACAAAGTAAATGAACAGAATGTAGAAACCATACAATCGTTTTTTTCGTAAATACAAGAAAAATCTATATTCAAATCATGAATCAATACTCAGAAAAAATTAATATCGCTATTCAACCACTGAGAGAACGGATTATAAATCACAAAGTTTACTCGGTAATCAATGAGCTTGATGATTTAAAGATATTCATGGAGTATCACATTTTTGCAGTCTGGGATTTTATGTCTTTGCTGAAAGCATTACAGAATAATCTCACCTGCACAAGCGTTCCGTGGTATCCGAAAGGCTCGGCTGATACTCGGCATCTGATTAACGAAATAGTGGTCGGGGAAGAGTCTGATGTGGATGCTTTTGGGAATCGAAAAAGTCACTTCGAACTATATCTCGAAGCCATGCAACAGTGCGGAGCTGACACAAGCCAAATTGAAAAATTTATTTCCGTATTACAGCAAACGAGTGATTTTGATACTGCTTTTCTGGTTGCAGGAGCACCCGAAGCGGCTCGAAAATTCGTTAATTTCACTTTTGAAATTATTAACAGCCAGAAAGAGTATTTGCAAGCTGCCATTTTTACTTTCGGAAGAGAAGACTTGATTCCAGGAATGTTTCATTCCATCATCAATGATATTCATGCGGGTACTCCCGAGAGTATTTCAATTTTTAAGTATTATTTAGAAAGACACATTGAAGTTGATGGCGACCATCACAGCAATCTTGCTTTACAAATGACGGCTAATTTATGTGGTGATAATGAACAATTTTGGAGAGACGCCGAAGACGCAACCATTCAATCGCTCCAAAAACGAATTGACCTTTGGGATGGTGCCTATGAGGCAATTGTTAAACAAAAAGTGTTGGTTTAATTATAAACAAACGCCTGATAGATTTAAACTATCAGGCGTTTATTATTTTAGAAGCCGTTTTAAAATATCTTACGACAAATTCTGATTGTCTTATTCTGACTATCGAAACCATATTTTTTACACAAGATACGCTGTATATTCCTTAAAAAAATATGATTCCGCTACTCAAAAAATACCATCAGACTTTATTCAGAATATATTTTAAAACGGCTTCTTACACAATATTCTAATTCATTTCTACAAACGTATAAAATATCTTCAATATCAGGAACTGAGAGGTCTTTTCGTTGAAAAGGAGTGGGCAAATCACTTGGCAAGAGTGTATTTTTATCATCCAGTTTTCCCAATAAATGTTCCGCCCCAATGCGAGTGCCACTGGTTAGATATATTTTATCGGCAAAAATATTCAAATAACTTCCAATTCTGAAAGCGGTATCATAAATCGTAATTTCATTAATGCCCGACTGATTCGTTTCTCTGATAATTCCGTAGATTTCATCAAAATTTTTGGCATTGGCAAACTCACTTTCAAGCGACATTAATTTTTCAGCCAAAGCCATTAAATCCGCTTTTGACACTCTGCGTTGATGAAAATGGATTTTGCCATAATCATCAACCGCCCGTGCTGCCGCTTCAATAGCATCTTTTAAATTTTCTTGGTCTAAACAAAACTGCACGTGATAATCAACAGGTTTATTTTTCTGTTTTTTATAATTATCAATGATTCTTTCCAGTTTTGGAATATTGTAAATGAACATTATTTGCTGTTTTATGGAACACGAATTAACCCCAATTCCATTGTGGGTTAATTCGTGTTCAATCATTACCTTTTTACCTCAAAAAACAAAGCCAATCCCAAAAGTCCCACCATCATAATTGAAGCAATTAAATCTACTTTACCACCTTTTTCAACGGTTTCGGGGGCAAATTTAAACTCGATTTTGTGTTTTCCTGCGGGAATTACCAAGCCTCTCAAAACATAATCCGCTCGTAAATGAGGTTTGTAAACGCCATCAATGTACGCCTTCCAGTCAATATTTCCACGGTAATAAATTTCTGAAAAAATGGCTAATTGATCAGTCTTTGTATCGCTTTGGTAAGTCATTAGATTGAGTTTATAATCTGTCAAACTAATTTTATTGGCGGTGCTATCAAAGGTAATTTTCAGATTCGTTACTTGGTCGCCAAAAGATTTATCAATAAATGCCGTTTGTTTAGGATTAATATTATCCAAAGATTTCATTTCTTCGTCCGCATTTTGGACTAACTTAAATTCTTTTACAAACCAAACATTTCCACAAGCATCTGGATTTTGCTGTACCGTTGGTTGTCCGCCTTGCTGCTGAGCTGGTTGAGTGAAGTACTTGGTATTCAGCATATTAAAGACCGCCATATTGCCTTTCGAGAATTGATTTTCAATGATTTCGCTGTATCTACGAAGTTTTGCCCCGTGGTAACCCCCTAATGATTTATGAAAATAAGAGGCTCTTGCATCACTCGTTACGCCTCCGCCAGCACCGTCATATACCCGATAAATAGATTTGTCTTGCAAAATTTGGATGTCCAAAGCATTTGGCTCAAAAGTGGCTTCGGCTTCTGATTTTGATTCAAAATTGTCATTGTTAAAATACCTTTTGCTCACGCTATACATATCAATAGTGAGTAATAAAATCAGTATCGGATAAAAAACAACGTCCTTAATTTTATTGGAAACCCAAGCCCAAAGCAAGCCCGCTGCCAACAAAATAAATATTAACGAACGAAACGCATCTGAACGAGTCAATGATTCACGGTCGGTGGCGATGGCTCTGATAATTTGTCCATCAATACCTTTATCGCCCGTAATTTGCATGGTGGCATCGCTATTACTTTTAAAACTCAAAAATAGAGAAGGTAGCAAAGCAAAAATCAATGAAAACCCCGCTGTGAGTGCCAATGAATAAATTAAAGGTTTTTTGATTTCATTGAAAGTGGGTTTTTGTTCCCCAATTTGCTTGATTCCCAAAATTCCCAAAATCACAAATGCCAATTGCAAAACTGATAAAATGGAAGTTACTCCTCTAAATTTATTATAGCCTGGAAAATAATCAAAAATCAGATAATTCAGCGATGGAAGATTTTTACCCCACGAAAGCATGGTAAAAAGTATTGCCGAAGCCACAAGCCACCATTTGATTTTTCCCTTGACGATAAACGCCCCCAAAACAAACAAAAATATAACAATTGCCCCTGCATAATTTGGACCACCAACGCCTGGCTGTTCGCCCCAATAAGATGGACCTTGTTCGGTAAAACCAGTTGCACCTTCTTCGGGAACACCTGCATTAACCATTGCTTTCAAGGTTTCAGATTTTGCTCCTCCCAGACTTCCGCCAGATTTACCACCGTAAAAATTAGGTATCAGAAATGTACCCGTTTCCCCGATGCCATAGCTCCAATTAAAGGCATAATCACGGTCTAAACCACCCTTTGATTCTTTATTGGAAGTTAATTCAGATTTTCCACGGATGGTTTCTCCTGCATAGACGGCATTATTCCACAAACGCATGGTGTGATTTCCAAGCCCAATTAGTGCTCCTCCGCCAAAGGCTAAACAGGCAAAAATTAAAGGTTTAATTTGTCCATTTTTAAGATGGTCTAAGGCTTGAACAACAAAATATCCAACTAATAACAATCCTGTGTAATACGTTATTTGAACGTGGTTGGCATATATTTCGAGGCTCATAAAAAGAGCAGTGAGAGCAGCTCCCAAGATATATTTTCCTCTAAAACACCAAACCGCACCAGCCATCAACATGGGTGCATAAGCCAAAGCAATTACTTTTGAAGTATGTCCAGCGGGCATTAAAATCATCGTTAATGAACAAAATGCAAAGGCAATTGCTCCCAAAATCGCTTGCCAGACATTGGCACGCAAGGAAATTAACAAAATGTACATTCCCAGCATCAACAAAAAAATCATGTTGATTGGCGTTGGTAAAACATTCATCAAAGTACTTCCAATTTTTGAGCCAATACTATTCGGATAACCTCCTTGAATCATAAAAGAGGGCATTCCGCCAAACATTGAATTTGTCCACCAAGCATATTCTCCCGTCTGTTTTGTAAACTCCGTGGCTTCATGTGAACTAGCCAAACCCATTTTAATATCATGTTGAGCAAGTTCTTTTCCTTGAAAAACGGGTGAAGCGTAAATGCCCGCCAAAATCAAAAACGCCACGATGGCAAAAAGATGTGGTATGAATTTTTTAATTGAAGATTGCATAAGGAAATGTAAAGGTTTTAGGTTTTTGGTGTTAGGTATTAGCCTTTCACTTTATACCGATTTTGAAATTTTAACGTTATATGGAACAATTTAAAATATAGATTTTTACTTACAAAGATATGAATTTACTAAACGAATTTTAATAAATCCGAAATCGTAATTCCAAAATTAGAGTATATTCATCTTTCGTGCCAATGTGAACCTTTTAGTGATTTTAACGTTTCATTAACGGTTAGTCAAACCATTTGGTATTAACTTTGTCTAACCAAAAATACAAATACCATAATCCACAAAAAATGAAAAATAAGATTCTTTTCTTTACTTTATGCCTTACAATCAGCGCATTTGGGGCAAATGCACAAGACACAAAAGCCAGTGCCATAATTGATGCTATGCAACAAAAGTACAAATCTATGAAAACTTTTGCCGCCGCTTTTACTTATGGAACAGAGGGAACAACCCAATCAATACAGGGGAATATCACGGTAAAAGGTCAGAAATATCGCTTAAAAACCAGCGGACAGGAGATTTACAACAATGGTAAAGAGGTTTCAACGTACATTAAAGAAACAAACGAAGTAAATATTTCAGAATATGAACCTTCGGAAAATGACCTGAATCCTGCCAAAGTTTATTCATTCGATAAAAAAGGGTTTCGTTATGTTTTTATTCAGGAGCTAAAAGAAGGAGCAGATACTTATGAAGTAATTGAGCTTTCGCCCGAAAAGAAAGGAGCGCAGGTGGTGAAGGTAAAAATCAAATTGAATAAGAAAGATAAATCCGTAAAAAGTTGGGTAATCACCGATAAAAATGGAAAACGTCAGATTTTCAAAGTGAATAAATTTACGCCAAACGTGCCTGTAGATGATAAATTCTTTGTTTTCGACCAAAGTAAATATCCTGGCGTGGAGGTGAATGATTTGCGTTAAAAGTACCATAGGCTTCTGCCTATATGTTTTTTAAAAAACTGACTTTGAAATTCAAGGTCAGTTTTTTTGTGTTTTTCTGTCGGTAAGGAATGGGCAAATAATAACTTGTAATGGTTTGGGTGAATTATTTTTTTGATAGTTAAGGAACGGGAAAATAATAAGTGGATGAATTTTTAAATGCTATTTTTTGTGCCAATCAAGGCGATAAAACCGCAGTTTAGCATCGCTAAATGAGGATTTAATCTGGGCGGCATTCCGCAACGCAGAGTGGTGCAAAAAAGGGCATTTAAAAAACGTCTACTTATTGTTTTTCAGTTCCTAAGGGGTATTTTAAGGCAAATAGTACTGCTCCTTAACGAAAAATAGCTCTTAAATATCAGTAAAAGAATCATACAAACCGTTATAAGTTGTTGTTTACCCATTCCTCAGTATGAAAGTAGGCTATTATTTTGCAACAGAAAATTCACCTACCAAATTAGTAAAATCTGCTTTGAGGGCAATTATTAAAGCTACGCACGGTGAGTTATTTTAGAAATTTATATAAGTAAAATCTATAACTTTATAAATAATATCAGTTTGTTCAATAATTTAATTCTAATTACATTTGTGTTTATTTTAACAAAAACAAAACCTAATTATGGCTCACATAGATAAAATCAATGACAACACCACCAGCAGTCCTGGTGTTTCCACAAGTACGGGGAAATGTCCCGTTATTCATGGCAATGGTGCTATTCCTGCAAACGGTTCTTTTCACAGTAATGAAACTTTGAACAAAAGTGCTGGCGGTGGAACAACTAATCGTGACTGGTGGCCAAATGCTTTGAATGTGAACATACTACGACAAAATTCTGAATTGGCAAATCCGATGGATAAGTCTTTCAATTATGCCGAAGAGTTCAAAAGCCTTGATTATGCTGCCTTAAAGCAAGATTTGCATAATTTAATGACTGATTCGCAGGACTGGTGGCCCGCCGATTATGGTCATTACGGTCCGTTTTTTATTCGTATGGCATGGCACAGTGCCGGTACTTATCGTATTGCAGATGGTCGTGGTGGTGCCGGGTTCGGGAGCTCAGCGTTTTGCGCCTTTGAATAGTTGGCCCGATAACGGTAACTTAGATAAAGCTCGTTTATTATTGTGGCCCATCAAACAAAAATATGGTAAGAAAATCTCTTGGGCAGATTTAATGATTTTGACGGGAAATGTGGCTTTAGAATCAATGGGCTTCAAAACTTTTGGTTTTGCGGGTGGTCGTGAAGATGTTTGGGAACCTGAGCAAGATATTTATTGGGGTTCAGAAAAAGAATGGCTTGGTGACGAGCGTTACACAGGCGACCGTGAACTCGAACAACCACTGGCAGCCGTGCAAATGGGGTTAATTTATGTGAATCCCGAAGGACCAAACGGAAATCCAGACCCTGTGGCTTCGGCTCGTGACATTCGTGAAACGTTTGGACGTATGGCAATGAATGATGAAGAAACTGTTGCCTTAATTGCAGGTGGACACACTTTTGGAAAAACGCATGGAGCAGCAGATCCAGGAAAATATGTGGGCAGCGAACCCGCAGGAGCAGCTATTGAACATCAGAGCATGGGTTGGATAAATTCGTTCGGTAGTGGTCACGGAGAACACACGATTACCAGCGGATTGGAAGGTGCTTGGACAACAACACCCACCAAATGGAGTAATAATTATTTAGAAAACCTTTTTAGATTTGAGTGGGAATTGACCAAAAGCCCAGCAGGAGCATTTCAGTGGAAACCCAAGGGTGGTGCAGGAGCAGGAACAGTACCCGATGCTCATAATCCAGCTTTGAGCCACGCACCCACGATGCTTACGAGTGATTTAGCTCTGCGGTTTGATGCAAAATACGAAGTGATTTCAAGAGACTTCTTGGAAAATCCAGAGAAGTTAGAGGATGCCTTTGCCAGAGCTTGGTTCAAATTAACTCACCGTGATATGGGACCCAAAGACCGTTACTTAGGTTCAGAAGTACCAACGGAAGAATTAATTTGGCAAGATCCAGTTCCAGCAGTTTCGCATCCATTGATTAACGATGCCGACGTAGCTGATTTGAAAGCAAATATTGCCGCAAGTGGTTTGACTATTTCTGAATTGGTTTCAACGGCTTGGGCTTCTGCTTCAACATTCCGTGGTTCAGATAAACGTGGTGGGGCAAATGGTGCAAGGATTCGTTTAGCTCCCCAAAGATTTTGGGCAGTGAATAATCCTTCGCAATTATCAAAAGTATTAGATACTTTGGAGTCTATTCAAGGCGAATTTAATGCTATCCAAACTGACGGAAAGCAAGTTTCTTTGGCAGATTTAATTGTGTTGGCAGGATGCGTAGGAGTTGAAAAGTCGGCTAAAAATGCTGGTTATGAGGTAGTTGTACCTTTCACCGCAGGTCGTACAGATGCTACTAAGGAACAAACAGATGTTGAATCTTTTGCCGTATTAGAACCGATTGCTGATGGTTTCCGAAATTACCAAAGAAAAAGATATACTTCTTCAACAGAAGATATATTGATTGATAAAGCACAATTATTAACCTTGACAGCCCCAGAAATGACGGTCTTAGTGGCTGGTATGCGTGTAATGGGTACTAATTTTGACGGTTCACATCACGGAGTATTTACGCACAATGTGGGAAGTCTGACCAATGATTTCTTTGTGAACGTGCTTGATTTACGTACAAAATGGCGTGCTTCTGACGAGTCGCAAGATGTTTTTGTAGGAACAGACCGCACAACGGGACAGATTAAATGGACAGGCACAAGAGCGGATTTAATTTTTGGGTCAAATTCTGAGCTTCGTGGCATTGCGGAGGTTTATGGATGTGATGATGCAAAAGATAAATTTGTGCATGACTTTGTAGCGGCTTGGACAAAAGTGATGAATTTGGATAGATTTGATGTGAAGTAATTTTCATTTTTTAATTGATTAGAAAGGAATCAGTAGGTTAAATACTTACTGATTCCTTTTTGTTTTATGCCATTGTCCATATTATAGAGTGCGAAATAACTTGTCAGAATTAGAATCCTCAAAAACCTGACAGGTTTCGATAAGTTATATCGTTCTACATATCGAAACGTGAATCGAAACGTTTTAGGGAGCATCTAAAAAATAGCATACCCACTAAAAGCCTCATCCTAAATCCTTCTCCCGTGGAGAAGGACTTTTACAAGGGAGATTATTTTTTAGATGCTCCCCTACAATTTGCTCATTTTGAAAAAGTCTCCAAAAAATGCCTAAATTTGTAGAATAATTTATCCACAAATATTCATGTCTGTTAATCGAACTCCTGCTATCACTTTCATTTTTATTACCATCGTTATTGATGTTTTGGGCATCGGAATTATTATCCCTGTATTACCAAAATTATTGATGACATTGACCAATACAGGATTTAGTGAGGCTTCTCAATACTCAGGATTACTGATGGCAGCCTATGCTGTTATGCAGTTTTTATTCTCCCCAGTTTTGGGTGGCTTGAGTGATATGTATGGTCGCCGCCCTGTGATTTTGGCTTCACTTTTCGGGTTTTTCTTAGATTATTTATTACTAATCTATGCTCCAACATTAGCCTGGCTTTTTGTGGGGAGAATCTTAGCAGGTATTACAGGAGCAAGTTTTACCACCGCAACGGCTTATATTGCTGATATTTCAAATGACGAAAATCGTTCTAAAAACTTTGGAATGGTTGGTGCCGCTTTTGGGCTTGGTTTTATCATTGGACCCGTTATTGGCGGTTTTTTGGGTGATATTGGCATCCGAGTACCTTTTATGTTTGCCGCAGGTTTAACTTTACTCAACTTTCTTTATGGTTATTTTGTATTGCCCGAATCTTTGAAATCCGAAAATCATAGAACATTTGATTGGAAACGGGCAAATCCTGTGGGTTCGCTCAAAAATATTGCTCGATATCCAGCTTTGTTGGGTTTGATTGGAGCATTATTTTTCCTACAAATTGCGGGACAAACGCACCCAAGTACATGGTCATATTTCACAATGAAAGAATTTAATTGGAACGGAGCACAAGTTGGTTATTCATTAGCATTCGTAGGGCTAATCGTTGCCATCGTCCAAGGCGGATTGAATAGAATTATCAATCCAAAAATTGGTGATAGAAATTCTGTAATTATCGGATTGCTGTTTTATGCTGCGGGATTTGTCTTCTTTTCTTTCGCTACCAGTGGTTGGATGATGTATGCCGCCATGTTGCCGTTTGGTTTAGGTGGCATTGCAGGACCAGCCATTCAGAGTTTGATTACCAAACAAGTTGCTCCCAATGAACAAGGCGAATTGCAAGGGGGCATTACCAGTATGCAAAGTGTAACGACCATTATTGGACCTTTGATTGCATCCAATTTATTCTCTTATTTTTCTGATGAAAAAGCTCCTATTTACTTCCCAGGGGCAGCTTTTATGATGGCTGGAATATTGACTTTACTGTCTCTATTCATTGCCTTGAAGTCTTTTCCGAAGAAAAATCAAATTGTTGAAGCGGTTTAATAATTAGTGTTCCAAATGTTTGGTTTGATTGGTTTATAGAAATTAAAATGGATTCACAGCCCTCGTAAGCGTTTAAAACGCTTGCGAGGGTTTATTAAATTAAAGACATGATTTACTTAGCCCTCAGTGTTCTCTTCTCCGTTTTATTACTCATTAATTTTAGATTACATCCCCGTTTTGGCGTAAATACTTTTCAGGCAATTATTCTCAACTATCCCGTATGTTTTTTGACGGGTTTGCTTTTTTTGCCTGATAATCAACACTTTAATCCAGATTTCACACAACTGTCTTCACTTTTTGCGATGCTTTTGGGCGTTGGTTTTGTCGTAACTTTCTTGCTTTCGGGGGCATCAACTCAACGTATGGGCATGACCGCTACTTCATTAGCCAATAATATTTCCTTAGTAATTCCCGTAATTTTTAGTTTGATTGTGTTGAAAGCCAGTCAAAATTTTGATGCTTTGAATTATTTGGGCTTATTTTTAGCAATGATTGCCGTGGTTTTGAGTACGCTAAAAAAAGAAGAAAATACCGAAAAACGTTCCGTAAATACCAGTGATTGGTTGCTTCCGATTGCCGTTTTTGTGATGTACGGAATCACTAATACTACCTTTAATTTTCTGAATGCCCGCTACGTTACGGCTTCTGGTAATACCATTCCTTTTACGCTTACCATTCTGATTGGCTCAATTATTTTTGGAATTATTGTGTTGATTATCAGAATCTTACAAGGAAAAGAGAAATTGCAGTTAAAGAGTTTGTGGGCAGCCATTCCACTGGGGATTCCGAATTTTCTTTCTTTTTATTTCCTCCTAAAAGCCTTGGATACTTTTCAAAACAATGGGGCTTATGTTTTACCGATTTATAATATTTCGGTAATATTATTATCTGCTATTATTGCCCTCATCTTCTTTCAAGAAAAACTAACAAATCTCAATAAAATTGGCTTGGCGTTGGCGGTTGTTGCCATTGGGTTGATTTCACATCAAGGGTTGTTTTGAGGTATTTTCATATTTCTCAAAACCCTTTTCAATAATTTTATCGTACATATTTTGGTAATGTCATCACTATAATGCCAATGGAATAGGGGTAGCACGGTTTTGAACCGTGCCACCCCTAATAACGCCAATATCAATAGCCTCACATTAGTAGGACTACCCACATTTTATTAAACAAATAGAAACGATAATTTCTATTTGTTCGTTTTAATATCGTACAGTTTAAATAATAACCCTTTACAAAATGAAAAAAATCAGCATTTTTATACTCTTAATGACAGCAACTGTCTTCAATGGTATGGCTCAAATTGCAGTCGATAGCATTTTCAATAATCACTACAAGGCTTCGGGCGGAAAAGAACTTTGGGACAAAGTGAAAACCTATACCCTCAAACAATCTTTCGTTTCAAATGCCCCCAGTGATTATGATATGGAGGTCAAAGCCTCCATGACGGATATGTCAATGCTAAAAACCAAAACCATCATGAAGCGTGGTTTTATTTATGGAATCAGCTCTTCGGATGCGTTTTTTAAAGTGCCATTGGGCAGTCGAGATAAAGCTGTAACTTACGAAACTAAGGGGTTGAGCGAGAAAGAAAGTGCTAATATGAAACGTGAAGTTTTGGATATGTTTGCCCCATTTTATGATTATCAAGCAAAAGGTTATATCGCCACTTATGTAGGATTGAAAGTGATGGGAGCCCAAAGAGTACATCACATTGAGTTGGCTGGTAAAGGTATTAAATATGACTTGTATTTTGATAGCTTCACTAACCTTTTGACAAAACAGCAAGAAAAATTGCCCTCTGGTGAAGAAATTACAAGAGAGTTCAATACTTATACAACTTCTGATTTTGGCATAAAATATCCATCAGCAGGGAAATATTACAGTAGCATTGACAAACGAAATGTGAAACTGGGAACGGGAATGATATTTAATCCCGTTTTTGACAGTAATACTTTCAAGCGTTAGTTTTAGGTGGCACAATCTTTTGTGAAAGAGATTGTGCTTTTTTATTGAAAATATAGAAGGTTAATTTCGTAGTACAAGGAAGCCTTCGGTTTTCACCGAAGGCTTCCGTAATTCAGTACAAATCGTAGTTAAGCTAAATTAAATAATTGAATATTATAGGCATTAAATACCTGATTATCAATAGTTTAAATCTATTATTTATTCACTGTTACTTGTTACCCTTTTTAGACCTCTATGCGGAAATTCTTTAAAATTTTTCTCTTTATTTTTTTGGGTTTATTGCTGTTTATCGGTGGAGTCGCATTCTTCTTGCAAACTCCTTCGGGTCAGCAGTTTTTGACTAATCAAGTGGTTTCTTATCTCAAAACCAAGATTGATAAACCTTTCAGTATTCAGAAAATTTCCTATAAAATTCCCGATTGGATAGCGTTAGAGGGCGTATATTTTTCTGATAATCAAGGTGATACATTGCTGGCTGGGCAGAAAGTATATGTCAATATGGATATGATGGGTTTGTTGAATAATCAAGTATCTATCAATGAAATCAATCTGCAAAATATTAAAATAAACATTAAAAGAACCCTTCCCGATACTACTTTTAATTTTGCGTATATTATCAACGCATTTACTTCCAAAACGCCTCCCGAAACGGTAAAAGACACCACAAAAGGCGTGCCTCTACAATATAAAATTGAGAATCTTCAATTCAAAAATGTATCAATTTCTTATTTGGATGATGTTACGGGCGTGGACTGCAAATTGCGTTTGGGCAATACTGGTACATCTTTTACGGATTTTGACCCCGCAACTTCCAAATATCATTTGGATAAATTATCTCTCAATGGTGGAAATATGAATTTGCGTTTATATAAATCTTTACCCTCAAAAACTGATACCCTCAAAAATTCTTCCGACTCGCTTGATTTGGCTTTTAATGAATTGGATATTCAAAATATTACTTGGAAAATTCTTGAAGAGAAATCTAATTTATTGAATACCGTAAAATTGGGCAGACTCAATGCCAAAGGTGAACAATTATATTTATCGGGCGAAAAGGTACATCTAAAATCCGTTGATTTATTCAACACAAATGCCTCGGTGATTTTTGGGAAGAAGTCGATTATCCCGAGAGAAGAAGCAGTAAGAGCCACAAATTCAAAGCCCAGCAATTGGCAAGTGCTGGTTGATAAGATTGTTTTTGACAAAAATAATATTCAATATCTGGATGCTACCAAACCAATTCAACGAAAAGGAATTGATTATAATAATCTTAAAATCAATGATTTACGATTAAATTCTGAACGTTTTTTTTATTCCAATGATAAAATATCGGGTTGGATTTATAGCGGTGCTTTCAAAGAAAAGTCGGGCTTTCAATTACTAAATCTGCAAACCGATTTTATGTATTCCAATCGTCAGACTTTTCTCAAAAAGTTCTTGTTTAAAACCCCAAAATCTATCTTGCGTGATGAATTGGTTTTGAATTATGCCTCTTTTGATGAATTGAGTAATAATATTGGTAAAGTGCGAGTAAAAACTCGTTTGAAAAATAGCCAATTATCATTCAAAGATATTCTGCTCTTAGCCCCCGCCTTGGCAAATACACCTCCGTTTAAGGGCAACGAAAATGAGATTTTGAAATTTGATGGCAACGCTTCGGGAACGGTTAATAACTTGAAAATTGGACAATTCTCAATGAGTGGTTTTGATCAGGCGAATATCAAAGTTCAAGGACAAATTTCGGGGCTACCCGATGTCAATAAAACGGTTCTTAATCTGAACGTTGAGGCTCTTTCTATAACCAAAAAAGATTTACTAAAAATTGCTCCCAAGGGTTCAATTCCTGATAATATTGAACTACCCAACAAGGTTTCCATCGTGGGAAAAATTGATGGAAAATTAGATAATTTAGCCCTAAATACTACCTTGAAATCTGATTTGGGCGGTGCCACTTTCAAAGGAAAATTGGTTAATATTACCGCCGATAAAAATCAGCAATATGATGGTTTGCTAACGTTTGATAACTTTGAAATGGGTAAGTTTTTGAAACAAACCGAGCAAATTGGTAAAGTTACCCTTTCGGTAAATATCAAAGGAGTTGGCTTCGACCCAAAAACGGTAAAAGCCTCCGTTGATGGCACAATCCAACAGGCTGAATTGAAGGGATATAATTATAAAAATGTGGTTTTGAAAGCCAATATTGCCAATCAAATTGCTGAACTAAAAGGGCAAATTCAAGACCCCAATATTACCTTAGATATTGATACAAAAGCGGATATTTCAAAAGAATTTCCCAGCATAAAAGGTAACGTAAAAATCGGGCAGTTGAACCTCAAACCTTTGGGATTTTATGCCGACAATATCGGTATTAAGGGCGATATTGTCGTGGATATGCAAGGCACTAATCCCGATAATCCATCTGGACAAATTACGATTAATCAAGGGACTTTATTACAAAATGGCAAACCTGTGAAAATTGAAAATACCATCTTAATCGCTTCAAATAGTGCGGAGGGTAAGAAAATTTCAATAGATGCCCCTTTTGTAAAGGGAAATATCAATGGAAATTTCAATTATTTACAATTGTCGGATATTTTTATCACCACCATCAATCGCTATTTTATTTTGCCTGATATTGCTTACAAACCCGTTACACAACCTTTTAATATTGCGATGGATTTTAAGTTCGTAAAACATCCACTCATACAGGCTTTTGTGCCAGGTTTGACTCGTTTAGATACTGCCAGATTTACTGCCAATTTGAATAGCCAAGCCGACACTATTTTTCGGGCTAATTTGAATTTACCTTTCGTAGAATATGATACGATTCAGATTGTAAAAACTAACTTTTCAATGGTGGGTAATGCCAATGCTTTAACCTACAAAGGTGGACTTGATGGCGTTATTTTATCAGGTTTTAGAATAAGAAAAACCAGTCTTTTGGGCGAAGTTCGGAATAATATAGCTTCGTTTAATACCACTTTCAAAGATTCGCTTGATAAAGACCGCCATGCCGTTGCAGGATTATTGCAAAACGTTGAAAATCAATACCGTATAAGATTCAGACGGGGTGGATTACTGTTAAATTATGCTCCGTGGCAAGTGGATTCAACGGGTTATATTCAATATGGAAAAGCGGGGCTATTGGTCAATAAATTTAATATCGAAAGGGGAGAGCAGCGACTTTCCATCAATAGCACAACTGCTACGCCGAACGGACCGATTAGCTTAGTATCAGATTCCTTGAATATCGAAAATTTTATTACGCTTTTTGGGACAGATTCTACCTTGGCAGGAGGTAAAATTGATGGAAAAATATTACTTAGTAATTACATGGATTCACCTTCTTTCACGGGTGATATTGCCGTAAAAAGATTTCGTTTTCAAAAAACCGATATTGGTGATATGAACGTAAATGTTTTCAATCAAAGTGCCAATATTATTACTACAAAAGTCACGTTGGTCAATCAAAATAATGACCTTTTATTGACGGGGAATTATAATCTGAAATCTAAAAATCCATTTGATTTCAATCTCAATATTAAAAAACTGAGTGCTGAAACCGTCCAAGCATTCAGTTTTGGGCAATTGCGAAGAGCGAAAGGAAATCTGAACGGTGAGGCATCCATCAAAGGTTCAACTGACAGCCCGCAATTAACGGGGAATCTTAATTTCGACAAAGTCGCTTTTGATGTTTCAGCTTTGGGCAGTCGGTATTTGATTAATGGACAAAAAATGATTTTTGAAGGACAAACCATTCGCCTGAATCAGTTTACGGTGAGTGATACTTTGAATCAGCCTTTGAAAGTGAATGGAGCGATTGTTTTAACAAAAATCCCCGATGTAAAATATGATTTAACTGTAAAAGCTGACAATTTTTTGGTAATAAATTCCACCCGAAAAGATAATGATTTTTTCTACGGAAAAGGCATTGTTGATGTTGATTTGAGTTTGAGCGGTATTTCTTCCAAAGCAAAAATTGAAGGTGATATTAAGGTGCGTGAAAAAAGTGATATTTCCATAATTATACCAAATACTGACACTCAAGTCTCTGAAACAGAAGGGATTGTAGTTTTTGTGAATAATAAAACTCCTTCGGGAGAAGTCCCTAAAATTGATAGCTCGCAGGTATTGCAAATAGCCCATGATTTGGTTTCGGAAATATCATTGAACCTCGAAGCCGATGATAAATCTCAATTTACGATTGTGGTGGATGAGATCAACGGAGATAACTTAGTGGTGAAAGGAAATGCTCGTCTGAATGCGGGTATCAATGCCGCTGGTCAGCCCTATATTTTGGGTTCTTATGACCTTACGGAAGGCAGTTACGGCATCACTTTTGAAGTGTTGAAACGCCAATTTTCTATTCAAGAGGGTAGCAGTTTAACTTGGACGGGTGACCCAACCAATGCCGATGTAAACATTACCGCAATTTATAATGTCAATACTGCCCCGCTTGATTTAATGCAAAACATAATCACGAGTGATCAAGACCTATACCGTCAAAAAATGAATTTTGAAGTTTTATTGACGATGGCAGGGAAACTCTCAAAACCTGATGTTTCCTTTAAAATTAAAGCTCAAAAGAAAGATAAACAAGGACTTCTGTCGAATCAAGTATTTACAGACGTTGAAGCAAAGTTGGATGATATTAATAAAAACGATAAGAATGAAGTCAATAAACAGGTTTTTGCTCTTTTGATTCTGAATAGATTTTTTGCTCAAAATTCAACTGATTTCTTTTCAAGTGGCAGTGGGGGAACGAATGCCGAGGCTTTTGCCAGACAAAGTGTGAGTAAAATCCTGTCTGACCAATTGGATAAATTAGCTTCTGACTTAATCAAAGGGGTAAATTTAGATATTAATTTGGCTTCATCGCAAGGCTTTTTTAATGGCGAATCCAGCACCCGTACTGATTTGAGTTTGGGTTTATCCAAAGCCTTTTTTAATAACAGAATTGAGGTAAAAGTAGGGCGGAATTTTGAATTAGAAAATACTTCAAAAGTATCCAGAAATCCATCGGAAGTGTTTGATAATGTGTCAGTTAATTATAAACTAACCCAAGACGGACGGTATTTATTTAGGGCATTTCGCAAGAATCAATTTCAGTCGGTTTTGGAGGGTTTTATTGTTGAAACGGGCGTAGGTTTTTCAGTAACGATGGAATATGGACGGTTTGTGGAGATATTTCAGAAAAAGAGAAAGTAGTTATGAATTATGAGTTATAAATTATGAATTTTAATACCCAACACATACTCCGACCCGTGGTTGATGTCCTCACCAACCACACTGGCGTAAGCATTTTTTTCGACCCGTGGTTGGTGTCCTCACCAACCACACGTGCGAAAGCATACACGGATATTGCTTACGCCAGTGTGGTTGGTGAGGACACCAACCACTGGGCAAAACTTACATATTTTATTAAAAATACTCATAATAGCCATCCTTTCAATGCTATTTTTAGCCAGTTGCTCCGTAACCAAGCACTTGCCCGCAGGGGAAAGCCTATACGTGGGAGCGAAGGTAAAAATGATTCCCGATTCCATTATTCCCAAAGCAGAAGTTAAAAATATTGAAACACAATTAACTGAATTTGTTAGACCAAAACCCAATTCGTCCATTTTTGGATTTCCCTATAAAGTGTGGTTCTACTACCTTTTGGGCGAACCTAAGAAAGAAAAAGGACTAAAATATTCTTTCAGAAAACGCTTTGGTGAACCACCCGTTTTAGCCAGCCGAAGTGTAACTAATGCCAACGTTAAACAAATAACTCTTTTGTTGAACAATGAAGGTTATTTTCGTTCAACGGCAACGGGTGAATTAGTGGAAAAAGACCGTAAATCAACCGCAGTTTATACCGCCACCTTGCAACAAAGATATTATTTAGACAGTGTTGTTTTTTCACCAAATGATAGCACTGACATTGGCAAAGTTTTTAGAGATACTCAGAAAGGCTCAACCCTCAAAAAAGGCGTTCCTTATCGTTTTGAGGTCATTTCTGCCGAACGTAATCGAATTGATAACATCCTGAAAAGCAGAGGTTTTTATTATTTTCAAGCCGATTATATTATTGCCAAAGTCGACTCTTCAAAAAATAATCATACCGCTAATTTATCGTTTGAAATTAAGCCAACCACTTCACAAGTGGCTCGTAAACCCTATTTTATTCGGGATGTTCATGTGTTGTCTGATTATGGCGAAATTATTTTGGCAGATAGCTCAAAAGCTCAAATGGGCGAAGTGGAGTTTAATGGCTTAAAAATTAAGGATAAAACGGAATCATATCGTCCAAGTATATTCTCGCAAGCCATCGGATTTCGGCGTGGTGTCAGATACAGTAATAATCTTCAAGATTTGTCCTTATCTCGGTTGATTAATCTTAACAGTAATTTCAAATTTGTCAGAAATACCTTTCAATTAGTCCCCCGTTCAGATTCTGCTTTGTTGGATGTTTTTTATTATTTAACGCCTTTAAAAGCTAAATCAGTGGGTTTAGAATTAACTGCAACGACAAAATCCAATAATTTTACGGGAACAAGTTTGGGACTCTCTTGGAACAATAAAAATACTTTTGGTGGGGCAGAATTGTTGAAAATTAGTGCAAAAGTAGGCTTCGATTTTCAGGTGAGTGGCATCAGTTCAACTCTCGGAGCTATCAATAATAAAATCTATGGTATTAGTGCGGTACTGACTATTCCCCGTTTTGTATTGCCTTTTTTCAAGGTTAATCCCATTACGAATCAGTCGCTGCCCAAAACAAATATTGGGGTTGATTATGAAGTAAATAATCGTAGTAGTTTGTACAATTTAACTTCGTCCAGAATCACAATGGGCTATGCTTGGAAACAAAATAATAGTATTGAACACGCCTTAACGCCTATTTCTGTAAACTTGGTAAAAGCTGAAAATTTTTCAGAAGATTTTTTGATAGACGTTTTTCGGAGTGATAATCCTTTCGCCATTTTGCAGGCTTTAGAAAATACCATTATTACGAGTTCAAACTATGTAATTAATTATACGCCTACACTTAAAAGAAATACGAATCACGTTTTTAGTTTTACGGGAGGAGTAGAAGTGGCTGGAAACCTTGCCAGTTTATTATCCGCCAGAGCTGATACAGCGGGTACGCAAACATTATTTGGTGTTTCAATAGCCCAATATGCCCGTTTTGACGCAGATTTCAGATATGCTTATAGTATTAATAAAAGTTTGAAAATAGCGAATAGGTTTTTGATTGGATATAGTATTCCTTACGGTAATTCCAAAACATTACCTTTTGTAAAGCAATATACATCAGGAGGAAATAATAGTATTCGAGCTTTTCCTGCAAGAGCCATTGGTCCAGGCAGTTATGTTTCATCGGGTGATATAAATAGTCAGTTTTTAGGTACCCAAACGGGGGATATTAAATTGGAATTGAACACTGAATTGAGGGTAAAATTTAATAAATATGTCAATGGTGCATTTTTTATAGATGCGGGTAATGTTTGGCTTCAAAAAAGTGATGATTATGGGGATGGTGCCATTTTTAAATCCGATTTTTATAAACAAATCGCCATCGGAACGGGCATTGGTTTACGTTTAGATTTCAGCGTTTTAGTTTTACGCTTTGATTTAGCCACGCCCGTTCGTAAACCATTTTTACCCGAAGATGACCGTTGGGTTTTAAAGAATTTTAACTTGAAAGATGCCAATTGGCGGAGTGAAAACTTGATTCTGAATATTGCGGTGGGTTATCCTTTCTGATTTTTTCAGAACATGAAATTCGTTCAGACGATAGTCAGACCGCAAAAAATACAGTACAATAGCATACCTCATTTTAGTAAGGTTTTACTTCGTCTGACTATCGTCTGGCTGCGTATGCTGAATTACAAAACCGACCCTTTCAATCCCTTCCATAAGGTATAAAGAAACGCTTTTTAGGTATTCTACGGTATTTTATGGTGGCAATTCTTAGGGGTTTCTTCCGAATTGGATTACTGTCTTTTACCGCAAAAGTATTGGCAAAGAATGATAAAAATTTACGCTTTTTGAGGGTTTTATCTTCATCTTTATTTTTGAAAAAACTTACTTTCAAATCTCTGTATATCAACGTAGAAGTTCCATTCAAACCATATTTATCTCCCTTCATGTTAAACGAAAATTCTTGAACAAATACATCATCTGCCTTTGCCATTGCCAACGATTTTATCACATGATTCACACAATCCCTCCGCATATTAAGGACCTTGCCCGAAGTAGTGAAATCTCCATTTGAGGAAGCAACATTAAAGTTGAATTTCAAATGCATATCCGCCTTATTCATCAATTTAGCTTTCAAAGAAACTAAGCAATGAGGATTTTTTGAAAGCGGAATAGTATCGTTCGTTAAATTTGAAAAAGTGCCATTAACGTGGCTAAAATCAACGTTTCCCACCAAATCTGTCTCTGGATTATATTCCGAATAAGTAATATTCAAGTTTTGTATTTTCATTTTTTCAATAAAAAACTTGGCAGGTAAATCTTTGAAAGGCTGATGTGGATAGGGGCGATAATTCGATTCTTTGGGCGTATGAAAATCACGAGTGTCTGTGAAAATCGTTACATTTCCGTGATTAATTTTGAGTGTTTCGGCATAAGTTTTCTTGTCTTCAAATAACTTTTTCATATCCATATTTTCAAACTTCAATTTTTGGCAAATCAAACCAATTCTGTCATCACCATGAGTTTGATTTCCGTAAATTATAGGTTTATAGCGGGGCTGATAAGGAACGGGAAAATAATAAGTGGATGAATTTTTATATGTTATTTTTTGTGCCAATCAAGGCGATAAAACCGTGCGACGGTCGCCGCAGTTTAGCATCGCTAAATGAGGGTTTAATCTGGGCGGCATTCCGCAACGTAGAGTGGTGCAAAAAAAAGCATTTAAAAAACGTCTACTTATTGTTTTTCAGTTCCTAATGGATGATATTATTTAATTCCCGTTACTAACTATCAAGACAATTTTTTTAGACATTTTTTGATAAATAGTTCCTCAAAAAAATACTAATCTGCAATACTATACGCTAAACCAAACGATAAATTAGTGCCACGGTTGCCAATTAATCCAAGATTAAAGTTGGCAAAAGCTCCGACTCTTTTGGTGAAAAAATACCTCGCACCCGTTTGTGCATAGAACGCAGAACCCTGTTCGTGAATGATTTTACCGTATAACCCACCAATATATATGTCAAATTTATCGGAAGCATTTGCTGAATTATTCACATTGCCCGTGAAATGATAATTCAGACCAAGCCCAAACAAACTATCTTGATATCTAATACCGTCTGTGGTTTTGCTGCCATACCATGTTCTTAGTTCGATACCGATGTTTTTGCCAAGTCCGTATTCTCCCATTAACATAACAGGCAATAAGTCCTTTTGATAGACAATTCCGGTACCTATAATGAATGCACCTCTGTAAAAAATACTTTCATTAGTTGGGTCAGCCGTCAGCGTTACACCGTTTCCTTTTGGCGTTGTTACGCTCGCCACTTCCTTTTTCAGAGAAGCATTATAAAGGCTGTCCTTTATTCTTGAAATACGAATTGAATCTCTGACGGCTGCTTGTTTGATGCTGTCTTGATTCATCACTTGCCCAAACACCGTTGAACTGATAAGAGTAAGTGCAAAAATGCAAATTTGTAGTTTGATGAGGTTCGTTTTCATAAGTCCTATATTTAGCGTTTTAGTTTTTAGCCACAACTTCTTTGGTAGCTTGTTTCTTTAATTTATCATTTGCCACAATTGCAAACTCTACTCTACGATTCTGTTCTCTGCCCGGTTCTGCGGTATTATCAGCCAGTGGATTTTTTTCGCCATAGCCTAAAACCGTTAATCTATTACGAGTTACACTGTTGGTTTTCAGAACATTAGCCACGGCATTGGCTCTTTGTTGCGAAAGTGTCATGTTATATTGCTCTGTGCCTACATTATCGGTATGACCCGCCACTAAGATTTCAGTATCAGGATATTGCTTCAAGGTTTCGGCAAATTTTATTAAATTATCATTCACCGTTGAATTTACTTTGGATGAATTGAAATCGAATAACACGCCCGATTTCATCGTAATTTTGATGCCTTCCTCTACTCTCTCTACATCCGCCAAATTACCCAAATCTTTTTTGAGTTTCTCTGCTTGCTTGTCCATATATCGCCCGATTACTGCTCCACCAACACCCCCAATTACAGAACCTGCGATGGCGTACAGAGCTGGATTTTTCTGACCAATTACTGCTCCCAAAGCACCTCCTGCACCTGCACCAATGATGGCTCCACGCTGTTGTGTATTAAGTTTTTTGAATGAATTACAAGAAGTTATCCCAGAGGTCAATACCACAAATGCTAAAATGATAGCGATTGATTTTTTAAGAAATGGAACTCCGTTAGTCATATTTTTTGGTCTTAATGATATTATTTTACGAAATGTTGGCTTTAACGCTAAAAAGGCGAAAAATTAAAGTCGGTGTTGGACTTCAAATCGTACCAATAAGGGAGCATACAAATTTAAACATACCCACTTCTGGTATGAACTTCCCGAAAGTAAAAATAACTTTCGGGAAGTAAATCTCTCGGTAACTTCCCGAAAGTTATTTCTACTTTCGGGAAGTTTAATGGAAGTCATGGGTACTTTATTAATTGGATGCTCCCTAACTCTTCGACTTGCTGTCCGTTCTGGGGGTCGGTTGAGATGAAGCCCCCACAAATCCCACCGCCGTCAGCCCCAATACTATTGCAGCAATTAAAAGCAATAAATTGCCAGAGTTTGTCTTTTTTGGTTCTGAATATCAGTCCGCATTTCTTTATCAACTCTTTCCATTTTGTTGTGATGTTTTGATTTGTAAATTGTGGTTCAAAACTCTGTGCCAATACCAACTGTTTATGATGTGAGTAACAAACGCCACACTTTGAGGAATTGAAGAGTTTTGACCATAAAAAAAGAGAAACAACTTGAAGTTATTTCTCTTTTTATGCTAATTGTATATGGTCTCAACCTTTTTTGGAAATAAACTTATTATCCTTCAAATAAAAGCGATAAGGTAAATCTGCCCCTTGTGTAATACCGATTCTGGTAGTTGTAACTATTTCATTATCAATAACTTGTTTTTTGGGTGCAATGATTTTTAAATCAGAATCTAAGATGTGCCAGTCGTTCATTCCTTTATGAATTCCCAATGCTTGCACCAGTTTCCCAGGTCCCGAACAGAGGTTTTTGAGTATTTCGGTTTTTCGCCTTTCTTGCATCAATTCAACTCCCAATGTTGGTTCTAAGGCTCTGATTAACACGGCTTCACCAACGTCTTTTTGATTCGTGGAAATATTTACACAAAAGTGCATTCCATAAATTTGATAGACATAAATTGTTCCCGCTTCGCCAAACATGGGGGCATTTCTGACACTCTTTTTTCGATAAGCATGACAAGCAGGATCACCTTGCAAGTACCCTTCGGTTTCCACAATAATTCCAGCCGTAATACCTTCTTCGCTTTCATGCACGAGCGTATATCCCAAGAGTTTTTGTGCAACGGTAAGGGTATCTAATTCAAGAAGATTTTTCATTTTTTAGATTAATCAACTACCACATAAGCACGCACAGGAAAAGTTCCCATACCTTTCACCTTGGGCGGAGTAGCAGAAAATTTCAAGGAAATATTTTCAGGAATGGCTTTCATATTACAAAGATGTTCCACAATCAATATTTCATTTTTTAGTAAAATTGTATGCACAGGACGAGATTTACCCGAAACGTCATCGATATTGTGAGAATCAATCCCCACCAATTTAACGCCTTGCGAAACCAAATATTCAGCCGCATCAGCCGTCAAGAAAGGATTGTTTGAGTAATATTTATCAGTCTTCCAATTTTCATCCCAATCAGTATTTACCAAAACTGCCTTATCTTTTAAATCCAAACCTTCAAAATACGATTTGTCAATCCTTAGTATTTGATTATGAGGTGCTTTAACCAACACGGCATCCAGCATAGCGGTTTGTTCAACCAATATTTCTGATAAATCTTTACCGTCTTCGTAACGGTGAAAAGGCGTATCTAAATACGTTCCCGTGTTGGAAACCATTTCTATTTTCCCCATCTGAAAAGACGTTCCTTCTTCATACCATTGTTTGGATTCTTCACGAGTCCAATAATCGCAAATGATGGGGGCGGGCAGACCTTTGTAGGTTACAACGCCTTCTTCGATAATATGGCTTAAATCTATAAATTTCATGCTTTTCTGTTTTTAATAATGGAAAATATGGCAATAAAAACCCAAACCACATTCACGAACGTAGAAGGATAGGCTTTGTGATGTAAAGTGTTGATAATGAAGCAAATACCTCCCACTAAATTAGCCAATTGATACCAGAAAGAATTTGATTTTATTTTGTCGAGAGAATTCAATCCAAAAGCTCCGACAATGAGAACGGAGCCAATCCAGCCCGTGATTTCGATGAGTAAATTATACATGGTGTAAAATTAGGGAGAATAAAATAAAACCTCCTCGCCAAAATAAATTTAGTGAGGAGGTTTTTGTATTTGCTCACGGACAAGTCTGTCGAATCGTTGAACCGTCCGTGCTACATCTTAATAACGATAATGCTCAGACTTGAATGGTCCCTCAACCGCTACTCCGATGTAATCAGCTTGGTCGGTTTCCAAAGTTTCTAAAGTAACGCCGATATGAGCCAAATGTAATCTTGCCACTTTCTCGTCCAAATGCTTTGGAAGAATGTATAATTTCTTCTCGTATTGGTCAGTATTACACCATAATTCCAACTGAGCCAAAGTTTGGTTTGTAAATGAGTTTGACATTACAAACGATGGGTGTCCCATAGCACAACCCAAGTTCACCAAACGCCCTTCTGCCAATACTACGATTTCTTTTCCATCAACGTTGTATAAATCTACTTGTGGCTTGATTTGCTCTTTTGAAGAACCATAAGTATCGTTCAACCAAGCCATATCAATTTCATTATCAAAGTGTCCGATATTACAAACAATTGCCTTATCTTTCATCGCTCTGAAATGACGCTCACGAATGATTTTCAAATTACCCGTTGCCGTTACAAAGATGTTAGCACGCAAAGCCGCTTGATCCATTGTAACTACTTCATAACCGTCCATGGCTGCTTGTAAAGCACAAATTGGGTCAATTTCAGTTACTAAAACTCTACATCCAGCACCTCTCAAAGAATCTGCTGAACCTTTACCCACGTCACCATATCCTGCCACAACCGCAACCTTACCAGCCAACATAATGTCAGTAGCACGACGGATTGAATCCACTAATGATTCTTTGCAACCGTATTTGTTGTCAAATTTAGACTTTGTAACGGAATCGTTTACATTTATTGCAGGAAGGTATAAAGTTCCGTTTTTCAAACGCTCATACAAACGGTGAACACCCGTTGTGGTTTCCTCAGAAAGACCTTTGATTCCACTAATCAATTCTGGATAGTTATCAAAAACCATATTGGTCAAATCACCACCATCATCCAAAATCATGTTCAGCTGATTACGCTCTTCACCGAAGAATAAAGTTTGCTCAATACACCAGTTAAATTCTTCTTCGTTCATGCCTTTCCAAGCATACACCGCAACACCCGAAGCCGCAATTGCCGCAGCGGCGTGGTCTTGTGTAGAGAAAATATTACATGAAGACCAAGTTACTTCCGCACCCAAAGCTGTTAAAGTCTCGATTAAAACGGCAGTTTGGATTGTCATGTGCAAACATCCTGCAATTCTTGCTCCTTTCAAAGGTTGAGCCTCACCGTATTCAGCACGAAGAGCCATCAATCCTGGCATTTCAGCTTCTGCTAAACGAATTTCTTTGCGACCCCACTCAGCAAGAGCGATGTCTTTCACTTTGTACGGAACGTACTGTTGTGTTTCAGTTGACATTTTTTATTAATTTAAAATCTATATACTTTTCTTAGAATAACACAAAATTAATACCTTAATTTAGTATTCTAAAAATATTACATCAAAGTTTTTATTTTAACTCCTAAAAAAGATAAAATTGGTTATTTTATCTATAAAAATTAAAAAATCAGTTAATTTGTCTATTATTTTGTATTTATCCAGAAGGGTAAGGATTTGCGTTGTCTTAGAATAATTTTGGAGCAATTTAATAAAACTATTTTTAATTATACTCTAATTCTAATATCAAGAAAGGTACAAGTTGTCTGCTGATAAGTAGGGGGAAATTAGAAGCAAATTGTCATGTAATAAATAAAATTCAACAAAAATTCTATGAAAAAAATACTCATTCTTTTGATGGTTTTAACTTCTATAAACCAAATAGTTTTAGCTCAGGAAATTCAATTGGACTCTATTTTTACACAAAATGGGCTAATTGTGGGAAGCGTCAAAGAAATTTCCCCTGACTTAATCAAATACAGTTTTCCGAATGAGGAGGTTACTATTTCTATCCATAAAAATACTGTTGGCAAAGTACGATTTAAGTCTGGACGAATACAAATCTTTAATGAAGCAATAGCACTTGAAGAGATTAAAAGTGCATTAGATTTTGAAAAAATCAAGATAACCCGTTCTGAAAAAGATATATTTGGGCTTCATTTTCTTGAAGAGTTTACCGTTACTTCCAATGGCACATCAAGAGCCTCGAATGTAAATACGGTTCAAGCACTTGCATTTCAAAAAGCTAAAATGAGAGCAGCATTGTTGGGTGGGAAAGTTATTTATTCGCTTGATAATACAACTATTGGAAATCCTAATGGTACAAAATATGAAGTTGCCATTTCAATAAATACCTTAATTTGGGCATACATATATACTGATGTTTATTTGAAAATATCTGATTTTAAGGCATTTATGAAAAATAGAACTAAACTTGAATTAACAAAAGCCATATATATTGATTCGTTCAGTACCGGAATAGAAGATGGAAAGTTGAATGAGAAAAATATTGAAATTGATAACATTTATGAAGACGATCAACTCATTTTTTTAACCTTGAAAGGATATGAAAATGAAGTATTTCGAGTGCTTTCTTATGATGAAAATCAAATAATTTTGGTTTGGAAAAACACAAGTCGGAATCGTATTTACAACCTTTATCTATCACCATAAAACAAAAAGCCCTCGAAACATCCGAGGGCTTTTTGTTTGCATTATTCTATTACAATTATTTTACTTCAAAACCACCTTCGCCAATCTTGAAACCTTCGGCATAAAGTTCTACTCTATATTGTCCTTCACGGTATGGCGTTCCTCCACGATTATAAACCATTTCAATATAAAGATTTTCGTTGTCATAATTCAAATCTCCACGAGTGGTGTACGCCAGTTCTTGACCGTTGATAGTGAAATTTCCCGAACCTGTTGAAGCATCAAAAATTGTTGAACCGTCTGGGTCAAGCACTCTGATGAAAACGGTTTTGCGTTCTTTTTCGGTTAAATCATTTTTTGCTAATTGAAAAACTACTTTAATTTTTGACAACCTCTTAGCACGATATTTCTTCTCTTCTGATTCTTTACCACGCTCATTAATACCAATCACTTTCACAAATTCAGTTCTGAGGGCAGCCGCTTTTGCTACTTTTTCAGAGAGTACTTTATTCTTGGCAGTTTCTTCTTCCACTTGACGAGCAGCTTCTTCTTTTGACTTGGCGGCACTGGATGCAATGCCTTGATTTTCATCTCTTAACGTCTCTGTTTGAGATTTGAGCGACTGATTTTCATTTGCCAAAACGCCATTTTCTTCACGGAGTTTTACCAATTCTTCTTCCTTTGATGATAACAAGGCTTCATAGTTTCTAATTTTTCCTTCGTATTTAGAACGAACACTTGCCACCTCCGAAGATGATTTCGATTGAATATCTTTCTTGTCTTGCTCTAATTCAGCCTTAGCTTTTTGGAGTTCCGTTACATCACCACCAAGTTTCTGAACTTCAGCAATTTGCGAATCTAATTCACGTGAAATAGAATCTAATTTTGTGCGAGTTTGTGCCAATTCCATCACTTTCGTAGAAATGACTTCTTGCTGGTTCGTAACGGTCTCTTTCGACTGCAAAAGCATATAGCCAAGTCCACCTGCCAAGAGTGTCATCACGACTAAACCCGCTTTGAGGGCATTGTTACTACCAGATTTTTGATTGTTGGGTTGAGATAAATTATCCATAATTGTTTAAAATAAACTGTGATTTGGTTTCTAAAAGTATTGGTCAAACATTCTTCTGAAACGATGAATTACCCAAATGTAGCACAGAAATCAGGATAATTTTGAGTTGATTGAGTAAGTGGTAACAAAAATGAGTAAACGGTCTTTGGGGATTTCGGATTTTTGATTTAAGATTTCGGATTGTTATCCCCTTATTCTTGTAGCTTTTGTCTGAATTTGGATTCGTTGGATTGATGGAATTTTTGGATTTGTGTCATTTTTTCATCTTAAAAATCCGCTAATCCCACGAATCCAAGTTCAGATAATCTTGTGAGCATCGAGAAACGGCAAAACACTCTCCAAGCTCATTCCTCTCGACCCCTTCACAAGTACGTGCATATCCGTTTGTGGATAATCTTGTAACCATGTATGCAAACCAAATTTATCGGGGAAATAAAGGGCTTTCATCATAGGGATTTCCCGAATGGCGTATTCCATCAATTTTCCTACCAAGAGAATTTTGTCAAAATTGCATTTTGTTAATAATTCGCCCAAAGCACGGTGTTCTAATTCTGCATCTTCTCCCAGTTCAAACATATCGCCCAAAATCACCATTTTCTTATTTGCCTTCAAGTCGTTGAAGTAGGTAATTGCCGCTGACATAGAGGACGGATTAGCGTTATAAGCATCCATCAAGACATTATTTGAGCCTTTTTGTACAAATTGCGAACGATTATTATTAGGTGAGTAATCAGCCACCGCCCGACAAGCCGTTTGCAACTCAACGCCAAAGTGTTGTCCAATTCTGATGGCGGCAACCATGTTTTGAAAATTGTACTCTCCCGTGAGGTGCGAGGTGTAAAATCCTCCATCACGGTCAATGAATTCCACAAAAGGGCTATCTTCCAACATCGTTACAACGGTCGGAAATCTACGGTTTGTATCAGTCGTGTAAGTAATAATTTCTTTGAATCCTTGACGTTCCTGAGCCATTTCATAAGTAGGAGAGGAGGCGATATTGACAAAAATAGTTTGGTTATTTTGTGCCAACCAATCAAATAATTCACCTTTGCCTTTTCTCACTCCTTCCAAGCCGCCAAAACCTTCCAAATGTGCCTTTCCGATGTTGGTAATAAAGCCATGCGTGGGTTCACAGATTTCTACTAATTCCTTAATATCTCCTTGTTTATTTGCCCCCATTTCTATAATAGCGACTTGCACATCATTCTGAATTGCTAAAATGGTTAGTGGAACTCCGATGTGATTATTGAGGTTTCCTTGGGTGCAATAGGTTTTATATTTTGTGGATAAAACACTGTTAATCAGTTCTTTGGAAGTAGTTTTTCCGTTTGAACCTGTTAAACCTACGAAAGGTATTTTTAATTGTTTGCGATGATGATTTGCTAAACTTTGTAGTGATACTAAAACATCTTCGACCAACAAAATATTTTCATTCGTAACCACCGAAGGGTCATCCACAACGGCAAATTTTGCTCCTTTTTCAAGGGCTTGTGCGGCAAAAAGATTAGCATCAAAATTGGGACCTTTCAAAGCAAAAAACATGGTTTCAGAAGGGATTTTACGGGTATCGGTGGAAACCCCTGAACATTCTCCGTATTTTTGATATAAATCAGTAAGCGAAATCATCATTTTTTTCGTTTTAATTGTAATTGGTCGTAAAGTTAATTTGAAAATGGGGTTTTGTCCTAAATCTGAATATGTTTAAGAAATATTTACTTATAAATTTATCGCAAAATGTGATACAAGTAGATTGTGCTGTCCTCGTAGCTGGTGTTCACTGGGACGCACAGTTCAGTACACACAAGCGTAAGCTCGAAGTCCAATTTGCTTACGCCAATAACATCCCCCCTGCCCCCCTTCAAAGGGGGATTTATGCCAATGCAACTTCTACTTTGAATAGGAATGAAGAAGATTTTTTGGTAGGTAATTCAAATGGTGCTGATTCAAATACGATTGATGTTTTGATAGATTCGTATTTTCGTACACAAATTGAAAAAAAACTTCGTGTCTTCGTGTCTTTGTGGCTCTTACTTTTCTCTTACTTAAATCTTCAAGCCCAAGATTTTACCTTCAAATACGACAATTCGCTCAAAGCAGTTCAAAACGGACAAACTCTCCAGAATGCCTTTGCGGGTGGTTTGAACGCCCCTCAATTCTCAACTTGTAAATTAGATAATGATGGGGTTGAAGACTTAGTGGTTTTTGATAGGACGGCTCAAAAAATCTCTACTTTTTTGGCAAAACAGGATAATTCGGGTAAGTATTTTTGGCAATATGCTCCACAATATGAAACGGCTTTTCCAAAAGTCAATAATTGGATTTTACTCATAGATTACAATCGTGATGGGAAGAAAGATATTTTTACCCATACACCCAGTGGAATTAAGGTTTTTAGGAATACTTCTACCGATAAATTAAACTTTCAATTGGTGGCAGACCCCGTATTTTCAACTGGCTTTTCTGGTAAAATTAATCTCTATGTAAATGCCACGGACATTCCTGCCATCGTGGATATTGACAATGATGGAGATTATGATATTGTCGTTTTTGACTCTTCGGGAAACTTTACTTTCTATCATAAAAATTTCAGTATTGAAAACTATAAAAATGCTAATATTCTGGAATTCAGACGAGTAGGTGATTGTTGGGGAGGATTCTTTAAGGAGCATTTTGATGATATTATCTTCAATCAAGAATGTGGAAATAACCCAGTTCCTTTGGAGGATCCGTTCAAATCTCAAAAGGCTTCAAAGGTAATGCACGCAGGGAATTCAATACTTTTATTAGATTTGAATGGGGATGGGTTAAAAGACATTTTATACGGGCATATTACCAAAAATAAAGTAGCTTCTTTAATCAATGTAGGTACTTTAAATCAAGCAAAATTTAATTCGGCAGATTATAACTTTCCCAATAAATACCCCATTGATTTTCCTGTTTTTCCAGCCATATTTTCAGAGGATTTAGATTTCGATGGCGTAAAAGATTTAGTGGCATCTCCCAATGGGTACGACAATGCTCAACAAACCGTAGATTTTCAAAAATCGGCTTGGTTTTATAAAAATTCAGGGCAAAATGATAAGCCTAATTTTAACTTTGTCCAATCTAATTTCTTACAAAACACGATGGTAGATTTAGGCGAAAATTCCGCTCCTACTTTTGCGGATATTGATGGCGATGGTGATCAAGATTTGCTCGTCGGTCATGCTGGAAACCGTGGAGAAACGGGCTATCGAGCCAGTATTTATTTGTACGAAAATAAGGGGAATAGCACTTTTGAATTAACCAATTCCGATTATTTAGATATTGCTAAAAATCAACAATTATTTGAAATAAAACCTTTTGTTTCAGACCTTAATAATGATGGAGTAGATGATTTTGGATTTATTTCCAATTCTTTCACGGGTGTCAGTATTCGTTACTTTCCAAATCGTGCGGCACGGGGAAAAGCCTTTGATTTGAAACTCGTTGAGACAGTCATTTTACCCGAAATAAAAGAACTTGCAAATGGTGACTCCCCACTGTTTTTTGACCTCAATAAAGATGGTTTGAAAGACCTTTTATTAGGAAAAAGTAGCGGAAGAATAGAGTTTCACAGAAATACTGGAACGAAAGAAAAACCTGTGTATGTTCGTGAAAATGAGCAGCTTGGGGGAATCATTGCAGATTACACCATAGGAGCAATATCTTTAACTTCCGCTGATTTGAATGGTGACGGAAAAGAAGAGTTAATCACGGGAACAAGGGACGGTTATCTGGGGATTTTTAAAAATCTTATCGACCAAAATCAAGCAAAATTTGTGGCAGATAGTTCGTTAATTTTTGATGAGTATTCGGGTAAAAATAGCAGAGTACAGATAGGTGGAGGAATAACCGTTGCCGTGGCAAATTTAGATAATGATTACATTCCCGATATACTTGTGGGAACACACACGGGTGGTTTGAAGGTTCTGAAAAATACTTCAAAATTTATTATTACCGCCAACGAAGAACCCATCAATTCAATGGTTTATCCAAATCCAACCAACCGTTATGTTTATATAAAAAATGCTTATAGTGCTGATTATGAAATACTTAATGTGGCAGGTTTAGTAATTCAATCACAGAAAAATCAAAAGCCCAATCAGGAAACAATTTTTGATTTAGGAGGGCAAAGTGATGGTGTTTATTTTTTAAGAATCACCTCTGAAGGTAAAGAGCTACACGTTAAAAAAATTGTTTTGAAGAAATAGATTTTCGGTTCAATAGCACCACAGATTTGACGGATTGACACAGATATTTTATTGTAAGGATTGTGGATTACAATATCCAATTTGAATTTTAATATCTGTGCAAATCCGTATAATCCGTCAAATCAGTGGTCTATTGTTTATTAGGGAGAGAAAATCGCTTTGAAAACAGGTTCAAATTTACGAACTTTGTTTATAGACAATTATATTCAAAATTTGTTTCCTTACGGCAAATAGCGAAAATCCTTATAATGGCAAAAAATATCCCTAAAAACCCTGACCGTCCCAGAGAACGAAAACCCCAAAAACAACTTTCGTTCAATTTTAATTTGAAAAGTTTAAGCCAAAGTGAACAATTCAAATTTGTGCTTGGAATTCTGTTTATGCTGGTGGCGTTTTTCATGCTTTTCGCTTTCTTTTCGCACCTTTTCACTGGTGATGCCGACCAAAGCGAAGTGGATTCGTTGGCTTCACTTTCCAATAAGGGTAAAAAAGCCCCTGTTAATCCTTTCGGTCTTTACGGAGCAAAATTATCTAATCTTCTCATTTTTGAACTCTTCGGTTGGTCAGCATTTCTGTTGATTCCAGTCTTGTTTGTGGCAGGTTATAAAATGACCTTCAAACGAGAATTATTAGCCCTCGAAAGCCTCACTTGGCAAGTGTTGTTTTATATTTTTTGGTTTAGTTGTTTCTTTGGTTTCTTTGTGTATATGCTTGATGCACAGGCAACTATGAGTAATGTTTGTGGTGGCATTGGTTATTTTGTCAATTCTTCTCTGTATAATTTCATTGGCTGGGCTTCCATTTTAGTTATCGTGTTTGTATTGGTGGTTTTCATCGTTTACTACTACGGAATTGATTCCATGAGCAAAGTTGCGGATAAATTAAATGCTAATCCAAATGCCGTAAATGCAGAAGATGAACATGAAGAAAATATAGTTGAAACCGACCAAGAAATCGGAAAAGCGAAGAATATCCAACGAGTTAGAGAGGAATTTCAAGCCGTTCCCGAAGATGATTTGGAGGATTTGGCAATGCCCCATTTCGATAATGTTGATGAAGAAAGTATCCGCCCATTTTTGCCTCCCGTGGTTACGCCTTCAGCCAATAAACCCCCAAAAGGTGAGGTTTCATTGGTGATTGAAAATGCTTCTGATTTACCCGAACACATTGAAGAAGAAGAAGAGCCAATCGTTTTGGATGAAAAAGATTCAGCCAATGAGGAATTATTGAAAAAATTTGGTTTGTATGATCCAACGCTTGATTTACCGCATTATAAGTTCCCAACCTTGGATTTGATGAAGGAGTATGACACGGGCAAACCCAACGTTTCACAAGAAGAATTGAAAGCTAATTCGGATAAAATTGTGGAGACTTTGGGGAATTATGGAATCGGGATTGCTTCAATTAAAGCCACCATCGGCCCAACCGTTACGCTCTATGAAATCATCCCAGATGCGGGTGTAAGAATTTCAAAAATCAAGAATTTGGAAGATGATATTGCTCTTTCGTTGGCGGCTTTGGGTATTCGTATTATTGCTCCAATCCCTGGAAAAGGCACGATTGGTATCGAAGTACCGAATAAAAACCGTGAAATGGTGCCTGTCAAAATGGTGATAGGTTCGGAGAAATTCCAAAAATCTACCGCCGATTTACCCATTGTTTTGGGTAAAACCATTAGCAATGAAATCTTTATGACCGATCTTGCCAAGATGCCTCACTTGTTGATGGCAGGAGCAACTGGTCAAGGTAAATCAGTGGGTTTGAACATGATTCTGACTTCGTTATTATACAAAAAACATCCTTCGCAATTAAAATTTGTTTTGGTTGATCCCAAAAAGGTGGAATTAACACTTTTCAACCACATCGAAAGGCACTTTTTGGCAACGCTTCCCAACACTGCCGAAGCCATTATTACCGATACAAAAAAGGTGGTTCATACGCTTAATTCATTGTGTATGGAGATGGATAATCGTTATAATTTACTGAAAGATGCAGGTTGCAGAAACTTAAAAGAATATAATGTGAAATTCGTAAATCGTAGGTTGAATCCCGACAAAGGGCATTTTTTCATGCCATATATTGTATTGGTTATTGACGAATTGGCGGATTTGATGATGACCGCTGGTAAGGAAGTTGAACAACCCATTGCTCGTTTGGCTCAGTTGGCTCGTGCCATCGGAATCCACTTGGTTATTGCCACACAACGCCCTTCGGTGAACGTGATTACAGGTACAATCAAGGCGAATTTTCCCGCACGTTTATCGTTTAAAGTTACTTCAAAAATTGACTCTCGGACGATTCTGGACACGGGCGGAGCAGAGCAGTTAGTCGGTATGGGAGATATGTTATTGTCAACGGGTTCAGAGATTATCCGACTGCAATGTGCCTTTGTCGATACGCCCGAGGTGGAAGACGTTTGTAATTTTATCGGTAATCAACAAGGCTACGATTCTGCCTATATGCTGCCCGAGTTTGAAGGTGACGGTGAAGGTGGAAACGATAAATCAGATTTCGACCCCAACAATAGAGACCCATTTTTTGATGATGCCGCAAGATTAATCGTAACGCACCAACAAGGTTCTACATCCTTGATACAGAGACGTTTAAAGTTGGGTTATAATCGTGCAGGGCGATTAATTGACCAATTAGAAGCCGCAGGAATTGTGGGTGTTTTTGAAGGTTCAAAAGCTCGTGAAGTATTGATAAAAGATTCGGAGGCTTTGGAGAGGCATTTGAAGGAGCTTTAAATCTTGGGGAAACGGTTTTAGGGGTTAACGGGAAACGGCTTTACAGATTCAAGGTCAAAGGTAAACGGTTTTATGGGTATGAAATCTATTTCCCTTAACCGTTTTCCGTGTATCGTTTACCCTGTACCGTCAAAACCGCTTATCCTTCACCTGTAAAGCCGTTCACCTTTTTTTACCGTTCCCCGTGAACCGATAAATCAATAACTCAAGACCCTCCCCGCCTGAAAAACCAAACTCCCCAACACATTCAAGGCTTTAATCTGGGCATTCACATTCAGCGTAATCACATGACCCGCCACAATTCTGACCGTATCAGTTGCCCCAGGCAATCTGTTTCCACAGTTCCAAACGGTTAAATCATTCCATAAGCCCGTTTTTGTACTTAAAAAAGTAGCGTTGCTGGCGGGGCAAGAAGAGGGAGCAGTTACCGTAAAATTGGTATCTGAAATATCAAAAAATTCTGCCGTAGTGCTGTTTGTACTCACTATTTTTATTCGGGCGGTGGCGTTCAAAGGAGTATTACTGGGGATAATTACCGTTTCAGAACCGTCATTGGGCGTATTACTCACAAGGGTTGTAAACGATGTTCCGCCATTGGAAGAAATCTGAATATCAATATTTGGGCTGAGTAGATTAGTATTATTGACCGACCACGTAATGGTTTTGGAACTTCCCGCTTCCCAACCGACATTGGTATTGGGCGAAGTTACTAAAAATGGACCTTTCAAACTATCCACCGTTATCAAAATATCATCCGAAACTGTACCCCCACCCGTAGTTTTATTGTCCCTTGCTGTAAAAGTAAATTTCATAATTCGTTGAGCAATTGATAAATCTTCGCCTTCTGTGTCGGTTGGATTGTTGGCATTATTCAAGATAAAATCTATTCTCGGAAAACTGCGTTGAGTGCTTGTCGTGGATTGTCTGGAACGAAAAAGTGGAGCTGTTCTGCTTCGTACTGCCGAATATCCGCCTACACCATTGGTTTGCCCCAAAGCCCCCGCATCATTATAAATACCTTCATCGTTTTCATCCCAAGTGTAAGAAAGTGCATCACCATTAGCATCGGTAGCGGTTGCTTTCAATAAAAAGGGCGTATTAGCAGGAACGGTATAATCTGTACCCGCATTCACAACGGGAACTGTATTAGTCAAGGTTGTCGTTGTTCCGCAACTGGGCTGGAGGGATATTCCCAATAAAATACTCTCTAAACTACTGATATGAAAGTAGTTATCAGCACTGCCCGATAAATTTTGGCTTGAACACAGACCTCTGTATGACATAATGGTTGTGCCACTGCCTGGCTCAAACTGGTCGCCTAATTGATTAGTGCAATTACCGCCCTGCCCATTAAACGTGTGGCTTGCTCCAAACTGGTGAGCAATTTCGTGAATTAAAATCCCTCCGACTAAGCTATTTATACTTGAATTAGTATTGTTTCCTGCATATTGAGTCCACATTTGTCCTTTGGAAAAATTATCACAAATGACATCCAGAGTTGCCACACCGCTGGCGGATGTACCACTGCCCGTGGTTCCGTTTACGTGTAAGGTAAACCCGAAATCATACGAACTGAAAGCAAGTATTCCGCTCGTATTGAACCCTCTAAAAGCCGTTCCCGATTCATTGGTTTTACTGCTGGCAGCGGGGTTAAATGGGTCAGCAGAAGCATCGGTAAAAATAATATTTGTATTATTCACCAAAGCAAACTGAATGGATAACTCCTTGATATACATAGCATTGATGATTGTCAAAAAGTTATTGATTCTACTCAATGCCTGAGTTTGTCCGCCATTTGCATTCGTAAATTCTCCCGTTGTGGCAATGGCAACTCTAAAAGTCCTCAACACATTTCCCGAACTGATATTTGCTTTGGCTGACATTCTATTGTTCCTGAACTTTCGTTTCACTAAGGTATCAAGCCCACATTCCCAACCGTGTTGTGTTTCGTCAAAAGGGGTGATTTGATAGAGGTTTTGCAATAAATCTTTTGGTTCGATAATATCAAAATTTCCTTGTTGAACATAAGCTCCCGAAAACCCCAAAGGTGATATGTCAAACCGAACTGAAAGCGATTTATCTTTTACACACACACCCGTAAATGTCTGAATTTCAGGAAACTGATTACTCAATTCTGCGTTGAAATTAGAAGTTTCTTCCACTTCAAAAGACTTTATTGTTCCGTTGGGCGTTGGTAAATCAACAGTAATTTTTTGATTTACATTTGCCCTATTTTGGCCTAATTTTGCGGAATTGATATTACTCCTAATTCCTTGATAATCAAACGTTAAAGTTTTAGGACTTGGATTTTGAGCAAGAATATAGAAAGGAAAAATAGCTAACAGAATTAAAGAGAGTTGTTTCATAGATTAAATTTGTATGGATAATATTCCTAAATAACTTTCGAAAATTATAAAAGTTCGCTTTTTTTGTAATTGAAAACAAACAACGAGACTAATACAATCACAATGCCAAAGTTAAAATTTACTCTTTTGATGCTTTTTGTCATCAGCCAAGCAACTGCCCAATACACTCGCCAAGACACACTCAGAGGTATGCTTTCGCCTTTGCGTTCGTGCTATGACGTTACTTTCTATGACCTCAAATTGAAGGTAATTCCTTATGCCCAAAGTATCGAAGGCTCAAATACTATTTATTACCGAGCCACTACTGATTTCAAGAAAATGCAGGTTGATTTATTTGCTAATATGCAGATAACCAATATTTTACAGAATGAAAAACCCGTAAAATTTACTCGTGAGGGCAATGCTACTTTTATTAATTTTACCGAAAATCAGAAAAAAGGTAAGCATTATTCTATCAAAATAGAATACCGTGGTAAACCCCAAATTGCCCGAAATCCACCGTGGGATGGTGGTTTTACTTGGAAAAAAGATTCTAACGGTAAAGATTGGATTGTGGTTTCTTGCGAAGGAACGGGGGCAAGTTTATGGTTTCCCAACAAAGACCACCTTTCAGACGAACCAGATTCCGTTCGTTTCAGTTGTGCCGTTCCCAAAGGGTTAATGTTTGTTTCAAATGGGAATTTACGGAGTACAAAAGATGTGAAAAATATTTCGCAACCGTCTGATAATAAGTTGCTTGAAGGCGTGAAAGAAATGCCTTATACTGAATATGAATGGTTTGTGAGTTATCCCATCAATAATTACAATATCACAGTGAATATTGCAGATTATGCCAATTTCAAGGATACTTACACCGCCCAAGATGGTTCAAATCTGGATTTGGATTATTACGTTCTGAAACCTAATCTTGAAAAAGCCAAAGCCCAATTCAAGCAAGTGAAGCCGATGTTGGCTTGCTATGAAAAATATTTTGGAAAATATCCTTTCCCCAAAGACGGTTACGCCTTGGTTGAAACGCCTTATTTGGGCATGGAACATCAGTCGGCGGTGGCGTATGGTAATAATTATAAAACCAACGAATACGGGTTTGATTTTATCATTATTCACGAATCTGGACATGAATATTTTGGTAACTCATTGAGCTGCAACGACCAAGCCGAAATGTGGATTCATGAATCTTTTACGACCTATATGGAAGCCTTGTATGTGGAATGCACGAACAATTACGAAAGGTCAATTCAATATTTAGAAAAACAAAAAGCTAATATTCGGAATAAAGGTTCTTTAATCGGAATTTTCGATGTCAATTACAATCACCCCGATTCGGATATTTATTACAAGGGAACATGGATGTTGCACACCCTCCGCAATGTGGTGAACGATGATAAACTTTGGTTTGAAACCCTGAAAGGATTAGCCACTAAATTTAGAATTAGTAATGTAAATACGGAGCAAATTATCAATTATTTTAACGAAAAAACAGGTAGAAACCTTACGCCTGTTTTTGATATGTATCTAAAAACCAATCATATACCCGTTTTACAGTATCAAATAGCAGCGGAAGGCAATAACATAGAGTTACGTTATCGTTGGAAAGATGCCGAAGACACAATGCCCATCAAAGCAGGATTTGGTTTACAAAATTATGAAGTAATCAAACCCACAAAAGATTGGCAAAAGAAAGCGTTTCCGAAAGTTGAAGGCAAAGAATTTAAGATTGCTACGGAATTATTTTATATCAAAACGGAGAAGATTTAGTTTTCATTTACGGTTTGTAGAAAGTAATTTTGTTTCAGTTTCAAGAGTAAGTATAAAACTTCCCAATCTTATGTCCTATAAAAACTTTTCCTTAGAAAAAATCAGAGATGAGTTTGGTATTCGCAACAAACGGCAAAAACTTACTGAATTTTCTGATATAAAATCTATTGAACCAAGCGAATGGTTGAAAGAGACGATTGAAGGGTATAAATTATTACCCAATCGAAGTGAAAAAGCTAAGTCAGAAGCATTTGTTTCACCTATTTTATTGGAAATCAAGAAGTTAAACAAGGAATTTATCACCATTCATTCAGGCGATTTTCTGAATGCCGACCCATTGACTGGCTTAAATGGAGAGTGTGATTTTATCATTGGAAGAGAAACCTACTCAAATACAGTTGATGCTCCACTATTTAGTGTAATTGAAGCCAAAAGAGGAGATTTAGATTTAGGAAAACCACAGTGTGCTGCTCAGATGTTGGGTGTGAAGGTGTTTAATGAAAAACATAATATTCATTACGATAAAGTTTTTGGAATTGTTACTACTGCCAACGCTTGGCTGTTTTTGAAGTTAGAAGATAATACCATTTATACGGATGATGATTCAGTATTGAGTTTGAATGAATTGCCTCAAATTTTGGGCAGATTACAATATATAGTAGATTTTTACCGATTAAAACAAAATTAAAATATGAAATTTGGTGTAGTAGTATTCCCAGGCTCAAATTGTGATGATGATACCGTTGGGATTTTTCAATCAATGGGGCATGAAGCCGTGAAATTATGGCATAAAGATACCGACCTCCAAGGTTGTGATTTTATCATTATTCCAGGTGGTTTTTCCTACGGTGATTATTTGCGTTCGGGAGCAATTGCCCGCTTTTCGCCCATCATGGATAGTGTGATTGAACACGCCAATAGTGGAGGATATTTATTGGGAATTTGTAATGGTTTTCAGGTTTTGGTAGAGGCAGGATTATTGCCAGGGATTTTATTGAGAAACGACCATCAGAAATTTAATTCCAAGAATATTTATCTAAAATCTCAAACATCTAATTCATTATTAACCAGCGGATTAGACAAAAATAAGGCATACAAAATTCCCATCGCTCACGCAGAAGGAAGATATTTTGCCAAGCCCGAAGTAATCAAAGAATTGAACGATAATGACCAAATTCTTTTCCGTTATTGCGATGCCGATGGAAACATCACCGATGCCTCAAACCCCAACGGAAGCCTTGAAAATATTGCAGGAATTTGTAATAAAAACCGTAACGTTTTCGGAATGATGCCCCACCCAGAACGTGCCGCCGACCCCGCTTTAAACAATACGGATGGTTTGGAGATTTTGCAACAGATTGTTTCCGTAGCACGGCGGTTCGACGATTCGACAGCCTTGTCCGTAGTATAGTACGCGAAATAAAAGCCCCTCAATTTTAAAATTGAAGGGCTTTTTTGATTTTCAAGCATTATTTAATTCACCTTCATCACCTTCAAAATCTCCCGTTTTTCAGAACTTTGGAAATCAACAAAATACGCCCCCGATGGATAATTTTGTAAATCATATTCCATTTCGCATTACGTCCTGATTTTTCCTTTTCTAAAATTTCAACCAATGATTTGCCTTTTGTGTATCATTAAAATTTTCAACCAAACGTTTTCTGCTTTTGGAGCGAGAAAACAATCTTGATTTTGCCCGTAGTGCTTGATGTACGTATGGTTTTTTCGGGTATTTCTTCTGGATTGTATGCCATATGATTCTTTGTTTAGAACCACATCCAAGAAACAATTAGCTAAAGGTCGAATTCACTCCCGGAATTGACAAAATGTTTTCGGCGGGTGAGCGCTGGCGTGGCTGGATCGGCATCCGTGGCGGCATACATACCTTTCCCGTTAATCCATAACGAGCAAAACCAAAGACTACTCGAAGCATTATCCCAGTGAAACCATTGTGGGTTATTGTAAGTAGGGCAATTTCCACCACCACCACTGCCAATAGTAATTGAATTTGATGCCCCAACTTCCGTACAACCCACCCACCTACAGCTATAGCAGCAAAGAAAAAAAAAAGGTACCCGCCCCCCCCCCCTACATTTGTTAATGGATTGGCAGTTTGCCCATTTGACCAAGTGATTGAACCGCTGCACCCCGTTGCCGTTAAGTCAGCAGGAGAGGTTGTAGAACTCGAACTAATGGAAGGTGGATTGGGTGTTGTGCAACCACCGCCACCACTACCCGCAGGACCAAACATCTGAATTTCAGCAATTTGTAAAAGATTATCACCCCAGTTTGCCGTTACGTTTAAACGGTAATATTTATAGGCAGTGGTATTGTTGAAATTATTGTATGTTATGGTATGATACCGAGGGACATTCTCAAACTGATTATTTCTTGTGTCTAAGTTTGCCCAGTCTCCTGGCAAGCCAGTATTTGAACCCTGCAAAGTCCAGTTTTTGGGGTCTCGGTTGGGGGCATCATTGGCGGTGGTTATGGTATAACTATTGATGGCATAAGCATCATTACCCGAAAAATCATAGTCAATAACACCCGTTGGGTTGAAGATTAACCATTTTGTAGAAATTATTGTTATCAAAGACAATTTGCTTCACCTTCTCCGCCTGGGTTGTTGGCTCCGTTGTCGCTGGCTATGCCGTTTTCGGTACGGTCAGGGTTTGTTGTGCCACCACCCCCACAACCACTAACCGTAATCGAAGTATTAGCCGTTTGATTGGCACATCCTGGTTTTGAACCAGTGAGTATATAATTTACCGACCCATTATTATTTGGTAAGGTAATATTAACGGGCGAGCCTGAGTTGCCACTACTCCAAGCATAAGTAACGCCCGAACAGCCAGAACCCGTGCAAGAGGCTGAAAGTTGAGAAGCTCCTCCACATCCTACACTACTTGGATTGGCATTGGCGGAGACTGTGAAATTACAGTCAGTACCGCCACTTGGTTTTGTATAACTGAAAGGCTGAGTACCCGTGCCTACACAATTATCTGCATCTACTCTAAACTGATAATTACCACTATTTACAGATGTTGGCACATTGAAAGTAACCGTTGAAGAATTTACCGTGTAAGCGGTTGTTCCATTATTGGCTATTTCAGTAGCCCCATCAAATACTTCCATTAGAGCGATGAAGGTCAAAAGAAGAATGTGAAAGCATATTGAACCCGAATTATTCGCTCACGTGTTGATTAGCGGTTATTAAGGTGAAACCGCATTGGCAGGCTGGGAGTACTCCGCCACATCCACTCACAGTCACCGAGACCCCTGTGGTATTATTATTACAGCCTGATTTTGAAGCTGTTACAATATAATTTACTGTTCCATTACTATTTGGTAAAGTTACATTAGTAGAAGCAGGTAAGCCTGTATTAACATTACTCCAAGCATAAGAAACGCCCGAACAATTCGGACCTGAACAGGAGACTACAAGTTGGGATGAGCCTCCACAATTGACATTATTCGGATTGGCACTGGCAGATATAGTGAAATCGCAGTCACTCCCCCTTGTATCAGTCTGTTCTAAACAGTCCAGAAAAACATTTGGAAGATTTTTTGATTGTAAAAAGGATTTAGATACAAATGTCCCATTGGAAGTAACACCATAGTATTTACCCCCTACTACTCTAACAAAGAAATTTTGGAAGTTATACCCTAAAAAATCTCCATCGTTATAATTACAAGAATTTCTTGCAGGACAGTTTCCTCTTACATCAAGGGTTACAGAATTTCGTACTTCATTATTGGTTGCACCAAAATATCGCCTAAAAGTTGAAATTATATAAAGTCCTTCGGCTGTACTATTACTGAGAGCGAAACCATTAAATTGGCTATTAGCAAACTCCGCACTTGTACCATTTGGGCGATTGATTCTCAACAGCGTAGTATATGTACCATCTAAACCTTCTTCAGCATAGTTTTTCTTAAACCCTATATTGAAAAAATTTCCATTGCTTGATATATTTTTACACAATACACGTGGTATTTCAAACTGAAACCAAGGGGCACTTTCATCCCTCACTAATTCAGTAGGGTCTGGTCCCCATTGTATATTTGAGGGTACTGGTGGCTGAGGTGGCGTACAAGTTGTAATAGTCCTAAGTAAACTAAATTCACGCTCTCCAATATCATTGGACCCTCCTCCACCTTTTGCATGTTTCATTAGAAGTATCCCGATATGTGTTATTACCATGAGTTACGGCTGAATAGGTTAACGCTGAGTTGAGTAACGTATTTATGGACGAAATGTATAATCTCCATCATTATTTAAGTTCCCTCTATAATCTATTGAGCTAAATGTAGGCACAAAAGAAAAACTTGAATAAATACTTCCTCTATTAAAACTTATTCTTCCTCCTGGAACTCTATCAAGGCAGATAGGTGAAGTACGATAAACATCTAATGGAATGCCTGTGCCTTCTCCTTTAAAAACTTGAGTACTTAGACCTGGATTATTACTCCAAACCTTCATTTTTAGAATAAGAATTTCAGTATTATCCATCATCTGGTCACCAGGATTCAACTCCCCAATAGGAGTTAGAATATTATTTGATACAGTAAATCTTGGTTGTCTTGTTCCGTTTAATGAACCATCAATCAAAGCGATATTTCTAATCCCATTTTGTCTCGGATAACCAATATTATTCAATACAGCCTGAAATGCCGTGAACTCTGATGCGGGCGAACCTCCATTGAACGTAAGTAATAATTGTTTGGCGGCTGGTTCATCGATAGCTCTTACTTCGGGGATAACATTAAAAATATCATTTAACAATGAAAAAATATTTGATACTGGAAAAGCTGCATCAGGAATCCAGCGTCTTAATGCTATAAACCCAGGAGGAACATTTGCCCCTTGCATGGGCGAGTCAAAGGCAACAAAATGGCTCACATTGTGCGTTATGTTTGATAATTCCATGTCTCTCAATGCCCATCTTGCCACAAGTCCCGACATACTCTCGCCGATAACTACCAATTTATTGTTACCAACTTTCGTGGCATTTACCTGATTAATAACCGCAATCAAAACGTTTCCGTTATTTTGTATAAAGGTTCGACCATCATTATAATTTACCACAACCAAATCGAACCCGTTATTACGCAATGCGTACAGATATCTATAGTATTTTGCCGTAATATCATCAAGGTTTACATTATTACCAGCATCAAAGCCTTCTGCAACAATGACAGGCTTATCAAAAACACCATCACAGCCCAGTAAAATTCTGTATTCGCCACCCGATACACTTTCTAAAACTTTGGCTTTGGGGTTACTAATTTCAGATTTTACCGTTACAGATTTTGTAAGAAATACCTTTGGACGTTCCAATTGTCTTATATTTATCTCCGTAAAAGTGATATAAGTTCCTTTCTTTGTATTCAACTTTATTCCAATAGTTTGTTCATCCATCTTATCGAAATGATGGGGAATTAGTTGATCAGAAAAGCTATAACTTTTCCAGCTTTTACCTTCATCAAAACTTAGTTCAATACTTTCAATACTGTTCGCTAAATTACTTTGCATGAGCTTAGGGCTTATCTTAAATTGCACATCTGCTTGAAATAGGTCCTCCTGCAATGGCGAAGCCGCAATAACCAATTCCTTTTCTTTATGATTAAGAAAATCAATTTCTGCATTTAATATACCAATTGGGATAGTATTTGTTTCTGTAATTTGATTTCTACTTCTTTGTAAAGCTGCGGACAAATCAACAGGAACATCAATATTTGAGGAAGTAGCGAAAGACTGATAAACTAAAAATCGAGAAGATTTTAAACGAAGAGTGGGTATGCCCTTTGAATTTTCATCGGTTAGGCTATACAAAGGGCGAAGCGTACTCACGAAATTTGCAGTATTTACCTGCGAAATAGTATTAAAATTTAGCAATAACAATATGGCTATTGCTAATAAATTGGCACAGTATTTGTGGGGGGGTGAAATTGAGATTTTTCATAACAAGGGGTTATTTACGTTTGACAATTTTAAAATTGAATTCATTTTTTGTTTGAGTGATGATAGGGATTTCGAATTGATATACTCCATTGACTAAACACAAGAAATCATAAAGACCGTTTGTATATATAGAATTTCCTTCGGGTTTAAAAGTTATATCTACTGTTTGAGGAGGTATAATCTTTTCCAAATAATAGTAACCTTTTTCATCTGTTTTCGTTCTCAATTCAAAAGTGGATTTTGGGTTGAATCCTCCTGTATTACCTCCAAAGTATAAATCAATGTCTTTGATGGGTTTATCGCTTTCATCAATAATAATTCCTGTAAAAATTGTTGGGGGTATTGGTTCGCTTAGGCAAGCCTGTAATAAAGGCGGGAGCAAAGCAAATGCAGTAATAAAATGTCGTCGTTTCATTATGATATAAGGGTTTAAAATGTGAAAATTAAATAATACAAAGACACCTCCAAGAATATCCGGAGTAAAGACAAGTTTTGAATAAAAGTGGTTGCAATAGTTTTAAAAAGGGGAAAATTTTAAAAAGAGACAGGCAAAACAGGTGTCTTGGTGTCGGCGGTAAATCGTAGCTGCTAAATGTTGAGTAAATGTGTGAAATTAATTTTTATGAAACAAGTAAAAGTAGAAAAATAATTTTGGAGGGGGATATTACGGGCTTATTCTTAGCAGTGGGTCATTGTAGGCTGTTGCTTTCGCATCTGTTGTGGGTGAAAACACCGCACAACGGCACGGGTAGTTTTCTGATAAAATCACATACCAACAAGGGCGTAATTGCTTTACCCTTGAATGCAGTAGTATCTAATTTAGAAAGAGCATCTTTGAGGTCTTTGTCACTCTGAGCAAAAGAATTAGATGATGGCAATAAAATAAATAAAATTTTTATTGAAGAATATAAATGGGGGGGGCGAATTTATAGTTTTTCATATTTTATCTTTTTTTGATTTGATAATTATAGATATTTGACTTACCAATAATAGGAGCGGCTTCATCTTTTATGCGAGGTTCAAATTTTCCTCCTACTTCAATAAATAGTAAATAATCGGGATTCTTTCTATTTAATTTATCATCAAAGCGAAAACCCAAAGGCAAAAAATTGACACTATCAGTATTTGGTGGTACAACAACAGAAAAGGAAAATACTCCATTTGAATCTGTAAATTTTTGTTCTGCAAAAGTCTCAACACCTGAAATTCCCTTCCTTTCTATTCCTGTAAAAAAAAGTCCCCATCCTTCTACAGGCTTATTATTTTCATCAACTACTTTTCCAGTAATAGTGGTTGCAGTTTTGGGCAATTCATCTTTTCCACAGGATGAAAAAACCAAAGGAGGCACAACCCCCAAAGCAATCAAAAATTTTCTTCGTTTCATGATAATAAAAGTTTAAATTGTTAAAAATTAGATAATACAAAACACCCCCAAAAAGCGTTTGGAGCAAAGACGAGTTTTAGATAATAGTGGTTGTATGCGTTTTTAAAAAGGGGGAAATTTTAAAAAGAGACAGGCAAAACAGGTGTCTTGGTGTCGGCGGTAAATCGTAGCTGCTAAATGTTGAGTAAATGTGTGAAATTAATTTTTATAAAACAAACATTTTGATAGTTTTTTGAAGAATAAAAAGGATGGTATTTTTCGTCTTTCTTTTTAAAGTAGATTTTATTTCATGAGTCCTTCTGCTATTATTTCCATCATCATTCAAAAACACAAACAAAATGTCCGAAATATCACGTCGTAACTTCTTATATCAAGCGGGGTTTTTGACCTCCGCATCGCTTTTTTCTTGGGATAGTTTTACCAAAGTTCCCAATCTCAAATTAGCTTATTCTGCCATCACTTGGGGCGGCAAAGATTTGGATGCCATGAAAGATATTGCCGCTTTGGGCTTCAAGGGCGTACAATTACGGGCAAATACGTATGATACCTACAAGACAAAAGTATCGGAATTAAAAGACCAAATCGTAGTAAATAATTTGGCTTTACCAATGTTTTCGAGTGGAAATGTGGAAATTGACCCCGCCAAAGAATCCAGCACGATTGATTATCACGTTGCCCACGCCAGTTTTGTAAAAGCCTTGGGTGGAACGCATATCCAATTGACCAATTCACTCCGCCAAAAAGGGAAATTACCAACCACTGAAGAACTAAAAAGATTGACTTTTGTGATGAATGAAATCGGAAAACAAACCGCTGATTTGGGCATCCAAACCACCTACCACAATCACATGAATCAATTTGGCGAAACCCCCGAAGAAGTGGATGTAATTGTGCAAGCCATGAACCCCAAATACTTACGTTTACTCTTAGACGTTGCCCATTATCATCAAGGCGGCGGCGATGCTGCCAAAGCAGTTTTGCAGTATAAAGATATTCTCGAAGCCTTGCACCTCAAAGATGTTCAAAGTCCGCTGTCCGACAAACCCAACGAGCCAAAAGCCTATAAATTTGTGGAATTAGGACAGGGAAATGTTAATTTGAAAGGCGTTTTCGATAATTTAGTAAAGATTAAATTTCAAAAATGGGGTATCGTTGAATTAGATGGCGTACCCGACAAAACCCGCACGCCAAAACAATGCGGAGAAATTAGCAAGGCATTTTTGATGGATAAAATTGGATTTAAAATGTCATGAGTCGCAAGTCAGTAAGTCATAAGTCGTAAGGTAAAATAGTATCAAGACAATAATCACCTTACGACTTGTGACTTCTTCATCGACTTTATTATTTTGCATAGTCTCTAACAATGACTAAATTTGTGGCTAAACATTTCGTAATGCAGACAGCTACTTTACACATTCCGCCAACCGAAAAATTCGAAATTCCAGGGTTTGATATCGAGAAGCTCTCGCAATATCAGCTTTCGTGCGAAGTTTCAGAATCTTCTTTTGCTTGTTCGGTAATTGATATTGTTGATAATCAGACGGTTGTGTCTGAAAAATATGATTTTCCCGCATCAAAAGAAAATCATTCCATCGCTTTTTATCTGACTCAAATTTATGCTACTCATGATTTTTTGAAATCCTTGCGTTGGAAAGCCATTGAAATAATCATTGATAATCAGTCTTTCACACTCGTTCCAACAGATTTATTTAAGAAAGAATACACAAATCGTTATTTACAATTAGCCAAAGGTTTGCACATAACGGATGTGGAGGAAGTGCAGATTTGTATGCACGAAGATTTAGGAATTGTGAATGTTTACAGTTCCGAACGTGAATTATATAACTGGTTTTCAGGTACTTACCCCCTGATTGATTTAAAATATCAGCACAAAACCAGTCAAATGATTGACTTAGCGATATTCATCAGCAAAGCCCAAACAGCATTTTTGTATTTTGGAAATCATCATTTTACGATGGTCATAACTGCCAATGGAGCTTTAAAATTTTGCAATCGTTTTGAGTATAAAACTGCTCAGGATTTAGTGTATTATGTGCTTTTCACGATGAATGAATTGGAAATTGAACCCGATGAAATCATTTTGAGATTATACGGAAATATTAAAGAACAAACCGAAGACTTTGACTTATTGAATCAATATTTGACTAATGTAAAGATTGGAATATAGTTTTTCGATGTTTGATGCTCGTTATTCGATATTCGGAAAACAAACATCGAATATCGAATCACGAACATCGAATCAAGAATTTATGAAAAAAACTGCCTTTTTCCCTGGCTCATTTGATCCTTTTACGAAAGGGCATGAAGATATTGTTACTCGTGGACTCACGATTTTTGATGAAATAATCATCGGAATTGGTCATAATTCTAACAAAGCACGTTATTTCCCGATTGAAAAAATGATTGCTTGGATTGAAGAAACCTTCGAGGGAAAGCCCGTTAGTGTGGTGTCCTACAATGATTTAACCGCCAATGTTGCCCGTGATATGGATGCCAGTTTTTTATTGAGAGGGCTGCGGAATACCACCGATTTTGAATACGAAAACTCAATTGCTCAAGTAAACCGTTATTTGGTTGAAGGTCTTGAAACAGTTTTCTTGATAACGTCTCCGCACCTCGCTCCAATTAGCTCAACGATTATTCGTGATCTTCACCGTTATGGAACAAATGTGGATGAATTTTTACCTTATAATATCAATGAATAATTTTGAAAAAATTAGCCCGAAATTTCATTCAACTTTACTCTTTATCAAACATAATTGATGAAAGAATCTGGTTTTCTGAATCGTGTTCTGGATTTGATTCAAAGTGTTCAACCAGTACCCCTAAAATATTTTTTAACCCTTCCAGCTGCTCCGAACCCAATATTTTCGTAAATTTTTCGTCAATATGCTCCGTGCATAACTTCCATTCCATGAGGGCATCAATCCCTTTATCAGTTAATTTTACCACAATTGAACGTGCATCTGAGGGATGTTTTTCTGTGAAAGCATAGCCATTATCGCTCAATTCTTTCACCACTTTACTCATTCCTTGTTTCGTAATTCCCGCTGTTGATGCCATCTGATTTACGGTTGAACCATCCAAATCAATATGCACCAAACCGATAATGTGACCGATTCTGAAATCGACAAAGCCTTTTCCTTTTAAAAAATCAGTAGCTATTTCGCTTAAATAACGATACGACCTGTTCAGTAAGCGACCCAGCAATCGGTTCTTATCTTCTTCTTTAAATGCTCTTATTGTTTCTAATTTATCGTGTTTCATAGCACTGATTCTTGGAATATTTGTACGAAGGTATGAAAATAAAAAATAATAGTCAATATGCTTGACTATTATTTTGATTCATAATAACTTCGCATTGTCAATTAGGTTTACTAATTGCTCAAAGAAACCAAATTGAGCTTTATCATTAAATTCATCAATAGAAATGGAAAAACAAAGTCCCATCACAAAAATCTTACCCAAAATTATCCTCATTACTGTTTTGGGAGTAGCGGGTTATTTTGGATATACAAAATACAAGTATTCAACTTCACACATAGAAACTGACAATGCCCAAATTGAAACCTATTTTGTTCCTGTGTTGCCACGCATGGCAGGTTATGTAAAAACGGTGAATGTAAAAGATTATGATTTGGTAAAAAAAGACCAAGTTTTAGCAGAAATTGATACAGATGAAGCTAAATTGGTTTTGGAAGAACTGGAAGCAGACTACAAGCAATCTTTAACGGATATTGAAAATGCAAAGGCTAATATCAATAATTTTAATATGTTGGTCAAGTCAAGTGAATCAAATTTAAAAATAGCGTTCTTACGTCGTGAAAAAAGTAGGAAAGATGGCGAGCGTGATAAAAATTTATTAGCAGGCAATGCCATTACTCAAAAGCAAGCAGAAGATGGAAAGGCTTTTGGTGACGTTACCGAAGCCCAATATGAAGCAGGTCAGGAAGATGTTTTGACTTTGAAATCAAGATTGCCAATTCTGCAATCAGCTTTGCACAAGGCAGAGGCAGTTTTAGTAGTAAAAAAGGTCAAAATTGAACAGCAAAAACTAAAATTGACTTATGGAAAAGTATATGCTCCGAGTTCAGGACGTATCGGTAAAAAGAGCGTTGAAGCGGGGCAGTTCATTCAAGCAGGGCAACCTTTGATGACCATTGTGCAGGATAATTCTTTTTGGGTAGTGGCAAATTTTAAGGAAACACAAGTGGGTAAACTGAAAATTGGGGACGAAGCTGATTTAAAAATGGATGCCTATCCCGACAAGCCTTTGAAAGGGAAAATTCTGTCGATTGCTGAATCAACGGGAGCAAAAACTTCTTTGTTACCTCCTGATAACGCTTCTGGGAACTTCGTAAAAGTTACGCAAAAAGTACCCGTGAAAATTGAGATTTTAGATTTGGGAAAATACAAAAATATGCTACGTGCGGGTCTTTCGATGGAGGTTTCCATAGAATTAAAAAGTAAGAATTAAGAATTAAAAATTCCTCATTCTAACAGATTTTGTGGCGGGTATAACAAAGTACTCTGATAATCAATGAGTTACAAATAAAATAGCTACCACAAAATTAATTTTTCAAATTATTAATATACTGATTTTCAATAAGTTATATTTTTCAAAAGTAAGCCGCCACAAAATCCGTTAGAATCAGAAAAATTCATTACGACCATGAAGAAAGACGATAATATAATTAGAAAGAAAAGCATAGATTTTGCTATCAGAATAGTCAATTGCTACAAATATTTAGTTGAAAATCAAAAAGAGTATGTAATGAGTAAACAGATGCTTCGCTCTGGAACTTCTATTGGAGCCAATGTAAACGAGGCTATTTACGCTGAATCAAAAAACGACTTTATTCATAAACTCAGCATAAGTCTTAAAGAAGCTGCTGAAACAGAATACTGGTTATTGATTCTCAAAGAAACAAAGTTTATCGACGAAATAATGTTTAATTCACTCAACAGTGATGTCTCTGAAATTATCAAAATATTAGCTTCAATAATAAAAACGTCTCGCTCGAACAAGTGACCGTAGTGCAGTGCTAACATTTTTAATTTTTACATTTTAATTTTTAATTAGTGAAGAAATATATCATCGTAATAACAACCATCACGGCAGCCATTATGGAGTTGCTTGATACCACCATCGTAAACGTAGCCCTTACCCAAATGGCGGGTTCACTGGGTGCTACGATTGAGGATGTTGCGTGGGTAATTACGTCTTATGCCATCGCCAACGTCATTATTATTCCCATGACGGGTTTTTTGGGAGAATATTTTGGGCGTAAAAATTACTACATTACTTCCATGATTATCTTCGGAATTGCCTCTTATTTCTGCGGAACATCCGAATCGCTTTGGGAATTGGTTTTCTGGCGATTTATGCAGGGAATTGGCGGAGGGGCATTATTATCGACCTCGCAATCTATTTTATTCGATGCTTTCGACCCCAAAGATCGAGGAATTGCCTCGGGTTTGTTCGGTATGGGAATTGTGCTTGGACCAACTCTGGGTCCTGTTGTGGGTGGTTATATTATCGAAAATTATAACTGGTCTCAAATTTTTTATGTTAATATTCCTATTTGTTTGATTGCCACCATTTTAGCCTTTGTTTACATTGATAAAAAAGAAGGGGAAGGCAAGAGAAAATCAGAAATTACGATTGATTACCTGGGTATTTTACTGTTAATTATCGGCATAGGTTCATTGCAGTACGTACTGGAAAAAGGAGAATCAGAAGATTGGTTTGAATCTCGCCAAATAGTTATTATTTCACTGATGGCAATTGTGGGAATTATCGGCTTTATTTGGCGGCAATTAACCACCGAACATCCAGTAGTGAATTTGAATATTTTTCGGTATAAAAAGTTCTCGATTGCTTCATTTTTGACTCTGATTGCAGGTTTTGGCTTATTTACTTCCGTTTTTGTTTATCCCGTTATGGTGCAAAGAATCAACGGATTCACGGCTTTGGAAACGGGTTTATCTTTGATGTTTCCCACTTTTGCGGCAGTGATTTTATTTCCCATTATTGGTAAAAGAATGGGAGCGGGGGCTTCGCCAATTCCGTTTATGGCAGTAGGTATTTTGTTCTTTATTTTCTTCGGATTTTACTCAGGAACATCCACTACGGATATGGGACGTTGGGATTTTTTCCCGATGCAATTATGCCGAGTTACTGGCGTGGCAATGTTGCAATTACCGCTCATAAACCAAGCAGTTTCGGGCTTGAAACCCCAAGAATATCCAGCGGCAATTTCCCTAACTAATATGATTAGACAACTTGGAGGAGCTTTTGGGATTGCTTTGGCGAATAATTATGCCACCAGTAGGGCAGCACAACATCGTTCAGATTTGATGGAAAATATGTCCACCGACAATCCACTTTTTAATGAAAGATTATCTAATGCCGTTCGTAACGTGACCTCTGTAACGGGCAATGCTTTTGATGCGACACAAATGGCATACAAACAGTTGGAAGCAGTAGTGGTAAAGCAAGCATATTACTTGGCATATTTAGACACATTTAGATTAATTTCAATATTATTTATCCTCATTTTTCCTTTAATTTTTTTATTGAGGAGAGATAAAGTTTCTCCCGAAGAAGCCGCTAAAGCAGCAAAAGCCGCTGCTGATAGTCATTGATAATTAAAAATTTCACGGAATTATAAAGATTTTGTCGCAATCACAAAAGAGCCTCACCCCCAGCCCCTCTCCCGTGGAGAGGGGAGCATTTTTACCGCCTTTGTTGGTGTTTTTATCAACAAAATGGAATCCGACTTGTTGGTGAAAACACCAATAAAGGCGTTTTTTTTACCTTTTACTTTTTGATTAAAATCAAATCATTGTACTAATGAAATACACATATTTAACCATCCTTTTTTCCCTATCTGTGCAAACTTATGCACAAGAAAAAACCAACGAAACACTTAACCAGCTAATACGTTCGGCTATTGATTATGCCCCAAAAATTAAGGAGCAACAGCAAACCGTTTTGATGAGTGATTACCGAACCAAAATTCAAGAATCTGCTTTGAAGCCTACCGTACAAACCGAAATTGGGATAATTCGGATTGATCCCGTGGCGAAGGCACAATTTGCCTTTGGCGGAGTGTCGTCAACCTTGCAATTTCAACCCAATATGAATTACAATGCCAACATTGGGGGAAATTATGTGATATATGATTGGGGTAAGCAATTTGTGAATATTGAACGGTCAAAATTGGAAACAGAATTGGCAAAAACGGGTGTCGAAGGTTTGAAAAACGTTTTTGCTTATCAAGTCGCCAGTCTTTATTACGGCATAATTTTTTCTCAGAAAGCCATTGAAGTACAGAAAGAGCAATTAAAATTAGTGGATGATAACGGTAAAATTATTAGTAGTCGTTTGAAACAAGGCGATGCTTTGGACTATGATCAAGTATCGGTTCAAGTTCGGTATAAAAATGCTGAAAGTCGATTGACCGATTTACAAAGTCAACTGGAACGACAGATAATTTATTTGTCTTCTTTAATCGGAAAAGATGCTCACGGCATGATTCCTACGGGAATAGATTTCAATACTGGAACGGCAGATTTATCTGTAGAAACTGCCACCACGCAAGCACAGACCAGTAATTATGATTTGAAAGCCTTGAAAAATAGAGATTTAATTGCAGAGCGTGACGTAAAAATTGCCCAAATGAGTTCATTGCCCACACTTGCCGCCAATGCCCAAGTGGGAATCAGAAACGGATATTTACCCAGAATCAATGGGGAAACGCCTGCCATTACGGACGATTTCAAGTTAAACTCTGTCGTGGGGGTAAAATTGACGATACCTGTCTATACTGGACACCGTGGGGCTCACCAAACCGAGATTGCTAAATTGAACCGTGAAATGTTGAAATATTCAGTCGATGTAACCAATCAAACTTTGAAAAGAGATTTGGAAGCGGCTCAAAATGATTATAACACGGCAAAAAGTAAGTTAGATTTATCTCAGGAAAATGTCAAACAAGCTCAATATGCACTGAACTTAGCCAATATTCGTTATAAAAATGGTGTATTGACTAATATAGAAATTGAGGCGGCACAAACAGCTTTGCAAGATGCTCAATTTACGCAATTGCAATATCAATATCAGATGTCCCTGGCAAAATTAGAAATGAATCGTTTGGCGGGGGTGAAGTTTTGGTAATTATTGAAGGTTATTGGCATTATATTCGTGGCTGGTGTTCACAAGTTTAAACAGGTTCATAAATATAAATCATGAAAAAAGTTCTCCTAATTGCATACCTATTAATACAATCAATTCAGGCACAAGCCACTGATATTGAGGACTCTACACGATTTAAAAACTCTAAAATTGTTCGCTTTTTTACTTCGCCCAAATACATCATTTCACCCTTTGCTTTTTATATGCCCGAAACTGATATTGTGATTGGGGCGGGTATCAAACGCTTTTATAAATTGGGCAAAACAGATGATAGTCTCACACGGGTTTCAAATGTAAATGCTTCTTTTCAATATTCCTTGAATGGTAGTTATTTACTTCGTTCACAATATCAAATTTTCACAAATCAAGAAAAATATTACATCATAGGCTATTTAGGCTTCAGCCGATTTCCACTCACTTTCTATGGAATTGGGAATGATATTGATATGAATAAAAGCGAAGTTGTGATTTGTAACTATTTCAGATTTGATAATGTAACATATCGAAAAATTGGTAAAAACAGTTTTGTGGGTTTAGGTTGGCGGTATTTTAATATGTTCAACGTGGAATCGAAAACTAATGGAATGTTGGAAACTGCGAATATTGAAGGGAATAATGGTTCAGTAGTTTCGGGGTTGAATATTTCTTATCTTTTCGATAGTCGAGATAATATATTAAATCCCTCAAAAGGTTTATTCACACAATTGATTTATTCAACGCATGGCAATCTCACGGGTAGCACGCACACCTTCAATCGCTGGCAGTTTGATGCACGTACTTACCTTAAACCTTTCCCCAAACGTCAAGATGTGCTGGCATTTCAAGGTTTTGGATATTTATCCAACGGAAATGTTCCTTTCAATGAATTGGCACAAATGGGCGGTGAAATGATAATGCGGGGCTATTTTCAAGGAAGTTATCGAGATAAAAATCTGTTGGCTCTCCAAGCAGAATATCGCTTACAACTCTTGAAACGTTGGGGGATTGTGGGTTTTGCAGGGGTAGGAAGTATTTCAGTAATACCATGGAGGGCTTTGAGTTGAGCAACCTAAAATGCCAAGTTATGGCGGAGGTTTACGATTTAAGATTAATCGAAAAGAGAATGTGAACCTTAGAGTAGATTACGGTTTCGGGCAACGGACAACAAAATATTTACTTCTTCATCGCTGAAGCATTTTTGAGGGCGGTCCGGGGCCCCCCCCGCCCGGACCCCTCCCCTTTAGCCTTCTTTTTTTTTCCCCGGGAGGGTTCAGACACCATAAGTCCCGTAAAGACATAAAAACAGAAAATCCGACATTAGAAATGACGGATTTTGCTTAATACCTAACCACTATTTAATATTTTTGCTTAGCACGGGGCTAAACACAATTCAAATATACAGGTATAAAATGCTGTAAAAAGCAAGTAGTTATGAAATTAATAACCATTTGTTTAACATCACTTAAAGGCAAGCCCCAAGCATCAGAAACGCCTTTATAGACTACTTCACCACTTACTACGTTTAATCCTTTTGCTAATTCGTCATTTTCTACGCACGCTTTTTTCCAACCTTTATTAGCTAATTGTAAAGCATAAGGTAAAGTTGCGTTGGTTAATGCCAAAGTTGAAGTATATGGAACCGCTCCTGGCATATTCGCTACGCAATAATGAACAATCCCATCAATTTCAAAAGTTGGATTTTCGTGGGTTGTTGGTTTACAAGTTTCAATACAACCACCCTGATCAACTGCCACATCCACCAAAACCGTTCCTGGACGCATTTCTTTTAACATTTCTCTCGTAATCAAATGTGGAGCTTTTGCCCCTGGAATCAACACCGCCCCAATAATTAAATCTGACAATTTAATGGCTTCACGGATGTTGTATTCATTAGACATTACAGTATCAACATTGGCTGGCATCACATCTTCCAGATAACGTAAACGAGGTAAACTTACGTCCATAATCGTTACGTTTGCACCCAAACCTGCTGCCATTTTTGCCGATTGCGTTCCCACAATTCCACCGCCCAGAACCAATACATTTGCGGGTTTCACACCTGCCACACCACCCAACAAAATACCACGTCCACCCATTGGTTTTTCTAAATATTTTGCTCCTTCTTGAATCGCCATACTACCCGCCACTTCCGACATTGGTACTAACAATGGCAAACTTCTATCAATTTTTTCTACGGTTTCATACGCCAAACAAATCGCTTTACGCTCAATCATGGCGTGGGTCAACTCTTCCGAAGAAGCAAAGTGAAAGTAAGTGAATAACAATTGATTTTCCTTGATTAAAGAATACTCAGAAGCTATTGGCTCTTTTACTTTACAAATCATATCGGCAATAGCATAGGTTTCTTCGATGTTAGGTAAAATCGCAGCACCAGCTTTCACATATTCTTCATCCGAAAAACCACTTCCAGCCCCAGCCTGTGTCTGTACGTACACAGCATGACCATTTTTCTTGAATTCTGACACACCAGCGGGCGTTAGAGCCACACGGTTTTCATTATTTTTAATCTCTTTGGGAACGCCAATAATCATTTTTTCGGGATTTTGGGTTTAAGGGATTTTGAAAAACTATTATCTTTTCCAACTCCCCTTTACCCTATTCATTAATGAAGTGATGAACAAAATTAACTAAACAGAAAATCATTTTGTAAAAATGAAAATAAAAAGGAATTATACTAATATTTTACGATATTTACAGAAAATATTACTAAAAATACCTAAAAACTCATTCCTAAAAAGTAAATTTTTCTGATGAACTTAGACGCTTCTGATATTCGTATTTTGCAATTACTTCAAGAAAATGCACAATTTACCCTTAAAGAAATCTCGCAGAAGATTAATCTTTCGATGACTCCCACCCACGACCGTATCAAACGATTGGAGCAGGAGGGAGTAATTGAAAAATACGTTACCATTTTAAACAAAAAAAAGTTGGGAAATCCGATGTTAGTTTACTGTAATATTACGTTGGATAAACAGCAAAAAAACCATTTTGAAGAGTTTGAACAAGCCATAAAGCAATTTCCAGAAGTGATAGAATGCAGTGTAATTTCGGGCAGTTTTGATTATTTATTGAAAGTAATTGTGAAAGATATGAGTGCCTATAATGAATTTTATCAGAAGAAACTCTCTGATTTACAGAGTGTTGCCCACATCAGTAGTTCCTTTGTGATGTCGGAAGTGAAGAGTACGACAGTGATACCCTTGTAATGAAAGAACTGATTTTACAACTTTTGACCATTGATTGATAAAAATTTACAATATTGATGGTCATACCGATGTAAAATAAATCGTGAAATGTTTGCATCTTATTTTTTTGTAATTTTACTTTGCATCACAAAGTAATTTGAAAATATGGAACAACATCTTCAAGACCTTACAGAAATACGTTCGTTGATGGAACGTTCTTCTCGATTTATTTCATTAAGCGGACTGTCGGGCGTATTTGCTGGGATGTTTGCCCTTGTGGGTGCATACATCGCTTACGACCGCATCTTGCAAGACAACCCAAGCGAATATTTAAACCTTTTGGAGAATCTATCTTTATTGCGTTTCATCGTGATTGATGGTATTTTGGTTTTGACGTTCTCCTTAATTTTTGCTTTTTTTTTCACGGCAAGACACGCTAAGAAAAAGGGTTTGAGATTGTGGGATAATACTTCCAGAAGATTATTGGTCAATATGGCTGTTCCCTTGGTGGCTGGTGGTTTTTTCTGTTTGATATTATTGCAACACGCCCCACATTTGATAGATTCTGCGACATTGGTTTTCTACGGTTTGGCATTAATCAACGCCTCAAAATATACTTATGATGATGTAAAATATTTGGGATATATAGAGGTAGTGTTGGGCTTGGCTTGCGGTTTATTAGACGAATGGCGAATAGGTTTAATGTTTTGGTCTTTGGGTTTTGGAGTGTTGCATATTGCGTATGGGGTGATTATGTATCGGAAGTATGAGAGTTGATTTTTGGCACGGAGATGACACAGATACTTCGTAACGCTGATTTTATTTTTGATTTAATGCACTTTCTGCACTTATCTAAAAAAATACTTGAATATAAAAACGAAGTAGAATAATAAAATCTGTGAAAATCTGCGTTGCCGTAGGCATCTGCGTTATCTGCGTGCCAACTACATACAGTAAAATAAAATGAAAAATTTAATCGCTGACATCAATAAATCCTTTGAAAATCGTGTACGGTTGGGCATAATGTCTATCCTGATGGTTCACGACTGGGTGGATTTTGGCGATTTGAAAGATACCCTCAACGTTACTGACGGCAATTTAGCCTCACACATCACGGCATTGGAAAAAGAGAAATATATTCAAGTAAGAAAAGCCTTCATTGGCAAAAGACCAAACACCTCTTTTCAAGCCACCAGCGAGGGCAAACAGGCTTTTCAAGAACATTTGAACGCTTTGGAGGCGTTGATTAAGGGTATGTAACACGGACTGCCAGTCCGTAATTTTAAGTCTTTAAATAGACTTTTTTAATAAAATTATACTTTGTGTTTCAAAGTAATTTGTGAAACATACATTGATTTACCTGTCATCCCGACGTAGCAGGGAACTGATTTGAATACCTAAAAGTGTGATTTATGATTTCATAATCCAGTTCCCTCCTACGTCGGGATGACAAAACTCAAATAAACTAAAATCAACCAACATGAAACTCAAAAACATCTTCCTCTTTTTCGCCATTGTGGCGTATAGCTGTCTGTTTTATCAACAAACGGCGGGTATTAACTTTCTAATTTTCAATGGATTTTTATTAACTTTTTCTGGGGTAATAAATCCCACACTATTGAGAAATAGAAATTGGCAAATATCCGCTTTGGGGGCGTTCTTGACGGCTTTAATGATTGTTTGGCATCATTCACAGTTGGCAATTATTGCCCATATTGCTTCCATGATTTTGGTGATTGGTTTCACGTATAGTCCCGTCTCGTCCGTGTATGTGTCGGCTTTGCATGGATTATTGTCAATGGTGATTCCCTATTTTACGCATACCATTAAATATTTGATTGATTTAACCGACTCCAAAGCTCCAAAATCGAAGGGCGTATTTTCATTCAAAACGGCTTCGGTTTATATTATTCCGCTAACGATTACTTTGGTATTTTATGCTCTGTATGCTTCGGCAAACCCAGTTTTTGCCGACCTTATCAAAATTCCCAAAATCAATATTTCTTTGAGCCTAATTTCTTTCACTTTCGTAGGCTGGATTATGCTGACGGGCTTTTTTAATCCTTTTGGCAATGAAGAAACTCTCAAATGGGATGCTTCAAAAACGGATATTCTTACGAGGATAAAATTAAAAATGAAGCAAAATTTTGATTTTATTGCTTTGAAATTGGAGAATAAAAAAGGCGTAATTCTTTTGGTGATGTTGAATGCTCTTTTGCTTTTTTATCTGATTTTTGATTTTTCTTTTATTCTTTCGGGTAAAAAACTTCCCGATGGCATGGATTATTCAAAATACGTGCATGAAGGAGTTAATACGCTAATATTTAGTATTTTATTAGCCATCGGAATTATCCTGTATTACTTCCGAGCGAATCAAAATTTTTATGTTAAAAATCAATTATTGGTAAGACTCACCTACGTTTGGATTTTCCAAAATGGACTTTTATTATTGGGAATTATCCACAAAAATCAAATCTATATTGACCAATATGGACTCACCTACAAGCGTATTGGCGTGTATGTATATTTGCTGATGACACTGGCGGGACTTATCACCACCTTTTGGAAAGTCAAAGAGCTAAAAACGATTTGGTTTTTACTTCGCAAAAATGTCTGGATTACTTATACTGTATTGATAATCAGTAGTTTAATTAATTGGGATAGAATGATTGCAAAATATAATATCAATGTTGCCCAAGTTACGGATGTGGTCTATTTAATGAATTTGAGTGATACCGTTCTACCCGAATTACAATCCTTACTGAATAACCCGAAAGTTGATTTATCTACGCAAATTAGAGACTACACTGAATACAGTTCTACTCCTATTTTTTCACAAAGAGAATTCATTGATAATCAACTATTGAAATTCAAAAATAAATACCAAAAGAAAGATTGGCAGTCTTGGAATTATGATGATAAACGGGTTTTTGAGGAAATTAAATTGGGGGGAATATGAGATTATTAGCCGTTTTTGTGTCGCCCTTCGCAGGTTTATGTTTGGTTGGATTGTCCCTCTTTTTAATAGAAATATTGAAGGAGAATCCACGAATAGAATTTGAGTCTTTGTTTACTGTTTTATTTTTATCTTACAGTATAGCTTTGATAGTTCAAGTAATTTTTGTTGAATTAGTAGTAAGTTCGATTTCAGCTAATTACAAAACTACATTCGAGAATTACATGAAAGTAGCTATTATAAGTTGTGTTTTAATTGAGGTTTCGGTGCTTTTCATCGACTCCAATTTTTCATTTGCCAATTTCTTAAAAACGATAGAAGTATTTTTATTTTTTTATGTATATTCATTGGGGAATGCTTTGTCTTATAATTATCTGTATTTCAAGGATTTAGAAAAGTAATTTTTCACTACGGACTGGCAGTCTGTGTTACATACCATGCAAACAACAGAAAAAACATCACTTTTTGAACGCTTCAATACTTGGGTAAAAACCTCGGTCATGTTGAAGCTCATCACGGTCGGAATCTTGATTTTGATTCTGATGATTCCTACCGCCATTCTCCAAAATCTGATTTCTGAACGGCAACTCACTCGGGATAATGCTGTCGAAGAAATAACCTCAAAATGGGGGAGTAGTCAGACCATCGGCGGTGCCGTTATCACGATTCCGTATCAAACCGTTCAAACGGATGAAAAGGGCAATAAGTCCACTGTGATTCAACACGCCCACTTTTTGCCCGAAGATTTAAACGTTACAGGAAGCCTTACGCCCGAGAAACGTTACCGAGGAATCTATGTGGTGATGCTTTATAATTCACAACTGCATTTGAAGGGATTTTTCAAGAAACCCAATACCGATTTGCTCAATATTCCCCAAGATAGATTCTTGTTTGAGGATGCTTTCATTTCTATCGGCATCACGGACGTAAAAGGTATCAAAGAGGCAATCAAAATGAAAGTTAATGATCAGGTACTGGAAATGAATCCTGGCATGGCAACCCATGAATTATTTGCTTCGGGCGTGAGTTCTCCCATTAATTTAGAGTCAGAAAGGTTTGATTTTGATGTAAAAATTAATCTTAACGGTAGCCAAAGTATTGCATTTTTACCCTTCGGAAAGACTACAAAAGTAACGATTGAATCACCTTGGGGAACGCCAAGTTTTGAGGGTGCTTCGTTGCCTGACGAACGTCAAGTTTCGGATCAGGGTTTTAAAGCTGTTTGGAATGAATTGTATCTCAATCGTAATTATCCACAACAAGGTTTGGGAAATTTTATTGGCTCGAATGTTCACAATAATTATGACCGTGAAGTTGCAGTTGAAGCCGTAAACCCACCAAATACCGAATTGCAAGGTTCTTCGGGCGTGCGTTTACTTTTGCCCGTGGATGAATATCAGAAAACAATGCGTTCAACAAAGTATTCCATCATGTTTATTGTCATTACGTTTATTGCCTTTTTCTTCGTAGAAATACTGAATCGTAAAAGAATACACCCTATTCAGTATCTGTTGGTTGGTTTCGCAATTTGCCTATTTTATATCTTGCTTTTAGCAATTTCTGAACACCTTTCTTTCAATTGGGCGTACTTAATTGGCTGTGTAACGATTTTGAGTTTGATTACTTTTTACACCAAAAGTATTTTTAAAAACAATCGATTGACGCTAATTTTCAATGGGATATTAGTTTTGCTCTACGGTTTTTTCTATTCGCTTTTACAGTTGGAAGATTATTCGCTTTTGTTCGGAAGTATTGGTTTATTGGTCATTTTGGCAGTTGTGATGTATTTGACTCGTAATATTGATTGGTATCGTGGGTATGCGAATGAGGAGGGAGGGATAGAAAAATAATGCCATCGTAACTTCCCGAAAGTTCTTTTTACTTTCGGGAAGTTCTATTGGAGTTCAACTTCCCGAAAGTAAAAAGAACCGTCCTTTTTCTTCCTTCTTTTCTTTTCTCTTCCCTTTTTTTCTCCTTCTTCCTTTCTCCTTCTTCTCCCTTTCCATTCCTCAAAAAAATATGATTCCGTTACTCAAAAAAAACCATCAGACTTTATTCGGGATGTGTTTTTTAAACGGCTAGAAGAAAAATTTTTAAAATAAACGAACAGGCTGTCCGTGTTACAATCATGAAAATCTTAAATATCCCCGTGAATCGTTTTAGAATTCTTTTTATTTTGGGCTTGATGTCGGCTTCGGCGATTGGGCTGTTTGTTCTGAAAACCGTTTTGACCCGCAATTTGGCTTTGTGGGGCATCAATTGGAATCTGTTTCTGGCTTGGATTCCCGTTTTCATCGTTCTTTGGCTTGAAAATAAGGTCAAAATCAATGCTTTGCAAAATTGGGAAGTGCTGATTGTGAGTCTTATTTGGCTATTATTTTTTCCAAATTCGCCTTACATTATTACAGATTTAGTGCATTTGCAATCGCTTTCGGGGAATACTTATTGGCATTATCAGATTATGATTTTTACGTATGCCTTCGTCAGTTTGGCGTGTGGATTGCTGTCTTTATATTGGATTCAGAAAGTTTGGACAAAGATTTTTTCTTTGACTTGGAGTAATGTTTTCACCTTTGGTTCAATCTGTTTATCAGGTTTTGGGATATTCTTGGGGCGAGTAGAACGCTTTAATTCTTGGGATTTTTTCTTGCATCCCTTCGTTCTATTGAAATTTATCTTACATTCGCTCAAAAATCCAACGGCAATTTTGATGACCTTTGAGTTTTCAATCTTTATTGGTTTAGCTTATTGGATGTTTTATGGATTGATAAATTTGAGAGAGGAGTAATATGAAACTGTCTCAAAACATAATCAAGGCTTTTTTTAACCTATCAGTATCAATAATTGAGTTATTTCATGATGTTGATTTTTATGAAAATAAAGGGATAGATTTGTTGAATATGCCAGAAGGTACGTTAGGAAATAAAATTGGAAAAAGTTTGAAAGAAAATAAGTTGAGATTAGTTCCAAGATATGAAAGCCATGATTTAAAACACATTTTATTAGACTATGATATGAATCCAGTTGATGAAATCAGAATGAAGGCTTTTATGCTTGGAAATCGGAATTACTCTGTCTCTGTGTTTACAATTTTTATTTTCGGGGCATTACTTTTACCAAATTTTTGGATTACTTTCTGCAAGGACTTTAGAAGAGGTCGAAAGTCCTTGCCTATCAAAACTTGGACTATTGAAAATTATGCCCATTTCCAAGTATCATTATTACAGCGACTAATTTTTAAATAGAAAATCAGGAATATCGAGAACTGTCAGATTATGCCGTTTCTTAAGCAAATGTCCATCCATGATTAAACCCAATAAATTCATCCAAAGCGTCCCACACGCACTCAGAGGCATCGTTTCTTTAATCAAAAACGACAACAATTTCAGAATTCATTTACTGGCGGTTGTGGTCGTGATTATTGCAGGAAATATTATTGAATTTTCAGAAATGGAATGGCTTGCCGTCATTATTACGATGGGCGGAGTTTTGGCTCTGGAAGCCGTCAATACCGCCATTGAAAGTGTTGTAGATTTGGCTTCTCCGCAATATCATGAATTAGCCAAAAAAGCGAAGGACGTAGCAGCAGGGGCTGTTTTATTGTTTGTATTTGCGGCTTTGGGAGTGGCGGGAGTGATTTTGTGGAATCATTTTGGGTGAAATTATTGTTAAAAATGGAATACCCAATATTTCTGAATTCGGATTCGTCAGATTAGCGGATTTTTGGATTGAAGATAGATACATAATCCAAAACATCCTTAAATCTGACGAATCCAAGTTCAGATGATAAATTAATCTACCAAACCTTCGCTCGTTTATCCACAGCTAAATACATTTTACCCTTCTCATTCACGTTGAAAGCCTTGTAAAATGGCTCAAAATTTCTCAAAGGTCCGTTGATTCTAAACTCCTCGGGTGAGTGTGGGTCAGTCGTCATTCTAACTCTCATGGTTTCGTCACGGTTTTTGATTCGCCAAATTTGGGCAAAACTCATGAAGAAACGTTGGTCGGGTGTTAAGCCGTCAATTTTCTCATCACTTTGTCCTTGTTTGGTTAATTTGAAAGCCTCATAGGCAATGGCAATTCCGCCAATATCAGCCAAATTTTCTCCCAAAGTCAATTCACCATTCACGTGCATATTGCCAAACATCGTGAAGTCATTGTACTGATTTACAACTACTTTCGATTTTTCGTTGAACTTTTTGGCATCCTCGGGCTTCCACCAATCTTTGAGATTTCCTTCGGCATCATACTGACGACCTTGATCATCAAAAAGGTGCGTCATTTCGTGTCCAATCACCATCCCGATTCCTCCATAATTAACGGCATCATCAGCAGCATTATCAAAAAATGGAAACTGCAAAATTCCCGCAGGGAACACAATCTCATTAAAGGCTGGATTTGCATAGGCATTCACCGTAGGCGGAGTCATTCCCCATTCAGTTTTATCCACAGGTTTTGCCAATTTTTCCACCATTTCTTTATATCTATGACGACCTACTGCCCGAGCATTTTCAAAATAAGTTGCTCTGTTAATCTCAACATCGTCAAAATTTTTCCATTTGTCTGGATAACCAATTTTTTGAATAATTTTATCCATTTTCACCAACGCTTTTGCTTTGGTTTCGGCGGTCATCCAGTCCAATTTTTCAATCCGAGAACGATACACTTTTTTCAAATTTGTTACCAATTCCAACATTCTGGTTTTGGCTTCTGGCGTGAAGTGCTTTTTCACCCAAAGTTGCCCCAAAAGCTCTCCAAGACCACCATCGGTTTGATTTGTCAATTTTTTCCAACGCTCAGATTGTACTTTTTGACCATTCAAAGTCTTTCCAAAAAACTCGAAACGAGCCGCTCCAAATGCCTTTGTCAAATACCAAGAAGTGTTATTGAGTAATAAAAATTTCTCTACATTTTTCAAGGTTTCAATCGGAGTTGATTCTAATAATTTCCCCATCGTTTTGTAATATTCAGGCTGCCCCATCAATACGGTATCGGTTTTGATGGTCATATTTTCCAAAAAGCCTTTCCAGTCCATTGCGTAAACTTTTGGCAATTCCGAAACGGCGTATTTATGATAATTTTTAATGGGATCACGCAATTCAACGGGCGATTTGTGCGATTTTGCTAATTTGGTTTCAAAAGCCAAAATATCATTAGCATTCTGAGTAGCCGATTTTTCGTCAGAACCCGAAAGCACGAAAAGCGTCTTTATGTACTTTAAATAAGCATTTTTAATTTTTAACGTAGCTGAATCAGATTTGAAATAATAATCTTTTTCGGGCAAACCTGTGCCACCTTGAAAGAAGGAAACCATGTTTTTACTGGAATTTTTATCATCCGTTCCTACATAAAAACTGAATAAAGCACCACCACGATTATCTTCATTTTTTGATACATAATCCAAATATTCTTTATAGTTTTTGATGCTTGAAATTGCCGCAATATTAGCCTTCAATGGCTCAGTACCCCGTTTTTCGATGGCAACGGTGTCCATTCCCGAAGCATAAAAATCGCCTATTTTTTGCTCCAAACTTCCTGCCGAAGCGTTCGCTGCCGCCGCTTCTTCCAAAACGGCTCTGGTTTTTTTGAGGTTTTCTTCCGAAAGTGTATAAAAAGACCCCCAACCCGATTGGTCGTCAGGAATTTTGGTATTTTTAATCCAATTTCCATTCATGTATTTAAAGAAATCATCGGCAGGGCTGATGGTCGTATCTCGTCCCGAAATATCCAAGAACGTGGTTTTCGAGTCCGTTTGAGCTGTTTTTTTATCGCAAGACCACAAAAGTATCCCTGCTACACATAACAATGGGGTTAGTTTTAATTTCATTTTTTGTTGATTTAATTGAACAATGCAAATTACTGAAAAGATTTTACACGGTTCTTGCCGTTCGTCATTTTAAGAAAATTTAAGAAATCAAAAAAGGGTAACACAATCTCAAATTATGTTACCCTTTAATATCGAAAATCAATTTTATTTATTTGTCACCAAATCCTCCAATAATTCAATCCAAAGCGGAGAATTGTTCAGACTTTCTACCAATTGCCAGTGCTTACCGCCAAATTCCTCAAACATTTCACGATACTCATCCCCAACTTCAATAGTTGTTTCCAAACAGTCCGAAACAAAAGCAGGAGAGAAAGCTAATACTTTTTTCGTTCCGCCTTCTGCCAATGCTTTCACCACATCATCCGTGTAAGGTTTAATCCACGGATCTCTGCCCAAGCGTGATTGAAATGAGGTTGTATATGTTCCTTCATGCAAGCCTAACTCTTTGACCATCAGTCTGGTAGTAGCAAAACATTGAGCCCTGTAACAATATTGATTCATGGGTTGAAGGGAATCACAGCATGAGCCAAATTTACAGGTTTCCCCCGTGCAATCGCCCTTTCGCATTTGTCTTTCGGGCAAACCATGATAACTAAACACGAAGTGTTCAAAATCTTCGGAAGCCATATATTTACGAGCCGTTGCGGTAAAGTGCTCAATGAATTTAGGGTGGTCGAAGAAGGTATTGGTAAATCTTATTTCTGGAATAATCTGCCAATCAGAAACGATTTTCATCACTTTATCCATCACCGAACCCGTACTTGCGGAAGCGTATTGCGGGAAAAAAGGCACTACAATAATCTTGTGAAATCCCGAAGTTCTGAACTCCTCCAAAGCCTCATCTAAACTTGGACTCTGATACCGCATTGCCAATTTTACGACATAGTCATCGCCTAATTTTTCTTGGAGCATCCGTTCTGCATCCACACCATAAAATTTTAGGGGTGAACCTCTCTCTTCCCATAATTCACCATAAATTTTTGCTGACTTGGGGGCTCTGAAAGGTGCAATTATTAAGTTTACCAAAGCCCAACGAAATACGGCAGGAATATCCAGAACCCGTCCGTCCATTAAAAATTCACGAAGATATTTGCGTACATCGGGGGTTCCAGGCGAATCAGGAGTACCTAAATTTACAATTAAAACTCCCGTTTTGAAGTGAGTAGCTGTGTTATTTTGCGATAAAATGGCTGTTTCAGTCTGTTGCATTTTGATTTTATTTGATATTGTAACCGAGAAAACTTTGAAGTTTGTGGGTTTTACGGTCTAATGTTAATTATTTTCTTTGGAATATCTCCTACTTTGAAAACACATCATTATCTGAAATGTTCGGTTTTCTCGTAAAAATGAATCAGAGAATTTGTTGATACTTTGCAAAATTAGTCAGCAGTTTCAGATAATTACCTGATTTATAAAATTTAAACTCAAACTTACGATTAGTTAAGAAGCCGTTTTAAAATATATTCTGAATAAAGTCTGATTGTATTTTTTGAGTAGCGGAATCATATTTTTTTAAGGAATATACAGCGTATCTTGTGTAAAAAATATGGTTTCGATAGTCAGAATAAGACAATCAGAATTTGTCGTAAGATATTTTAAAACGGCTTCTAAGAGAAGGTTTTTCCTGTATTCTATTTTTTATGTTGAGAAATAAATACGAATTGTGTTTATTGTAAATATTTGATTATTAGTATTTTATAATAATTTTTCAAATTTTCAAATTTTCAAATTTAGTATTACCCTACTTAATTTGTAATTTTGTGGAGTATTAAGCATTTTTAAAAAACGAGGTATGAATTTATTTGGAGAATTAAAGGAATTATTAGTCGGGGAAGTCGCCAACAAAGCCGCCGCCATCATCGGAGAGAAGGAAGACAAAGTAAAAACTGCCATTGAAGGATTGATTCCAACGGTTGTGGGAGGTCTGATGAAACGTGCCACCAACGAAACAGGTGCAACAACCTTGATGAACATGGTGAAAAAAGGCAAGCACGACGGAACAATTATTGAGCAATTAGACAGTTTATTAAAAAATAAAGAGAGTTTTGTAAGTTTTACCGAAAAAGGAAATAACGTAGTAAGTATGTTATTACCCGATAAAAAAAGCTCAATTGCCACCATGATTTCGCAGTTTGCTGGTGTTCGGAATTCATCAGCAACTTCCTTGTTAGCCATGGTTGCCCCTTTGGTGATGGACAAATTAGGTAAATTAGTTACTACCCAAGGACTGGATAAAATTGGTTTGGCAAATACTCTTTTAGAACAAAAGAGCTACCTTTTGGACGAAACCCCCGAAGATTTACAACCTAAAATGATTGATGTTTTAGGATTGAGTACCTTCATGAGTGAGGAAATAAAACCAATTCAATACGCCCCAGGTTCACCCATTAAATCATCATCAATCAACAAGCCTGTCAATAATAAACCTGCTGAATATAAGGAAGTTAGTTATTCGGATAAAGATTATGACGAAAGAAACGGTGCCATGAACATTCCAAAATGGCTTTTGCCAGCAATACTGATTGGATTAGTGTTGGCGGGTGTTGGATATTTTGCAGCAACGTATGATTGGAGTAAACTAAGGTCGGATTCAACTGTAACTTTAGAACCTGATTCTTCCCAAATGGAGCAGGTTACGAATGCTAATATTGACACCACAAATTTGTCCAAAGATACAGTAGTTACCAAAGTGGATTCTGCTATTTCGGTAAATGTTCCTGCCGCTAGAACTGCTGGAATAAGTTTGCCAAACGGTCAGGAACTTGACTTGCCCGAAGGGACTTTCAATTATAAATTTGCGAAATATTTGACTGATTCAACGGCAAAAGTCAATCAGACTTTTACGTTTGATAACCTTAATTTTGAATCAAATTCACCTGTTTTGATTGCGGGTTCTGAAAAAACGGTTCAAGATTTAGCAAAAATTATGACCGCATATCCCAAAGTACAAGTGAAATTGACAGGTTATACTGACAACACAGGCGATTCATTACAGAACCGTAAATTGTCTGCCAAGCGTGCCTTCACAGTAAGAAATTTATTGATTGCCAATGGAATTTCAGACATCAGAATTGATTTTGCTGGTAAAGGTTCTTCAAATCCTGTGGCAAGCAATACTAATGAAGCGGGTAAGGCACAGAATAGAAGAATTGAAGTGAAAGTGGTAAAGAAGTAGGTTATAACACGAATTTGATTCACTTTTGATAAAAAAATCCTAATATTTTCTCTTTTTTAAGAAAAATATTAGGATTTTGTTTTTTTGGCACGCAATTTGTATAACAATTAATATCAGCAAAACATACCGCCAAGATGTGATGATGATAAGAACCATTAGTTTAAGACATAATACTAACTTCTTTTTATTCAAGGATTAATCATCTGATTATTCCGCTCATTCTCTCTCTCGGCACGTCAATTTTCAGACGACATTTTCCTGATTTCAAATTTGCATATTAAAGTTTTTCATAGATTTTTTATGGGTTAGGGTTATTAAAAAAGTCGTTGGCTATGCTGACGACTTTTTTTGATTTAGATTGTCTGAGTGCTTCTGTCTGAATTTGGATTGCGAAACGTCGCTCAGACAAATTTACAGACCCTTGAAATCCGCTTTCCGCTTTTGCAAAAATGCCGTAACGCCCTCAATAAAATCAGGTGTTTTTTCTGCAATATCTTGATTCACGGCTTCCATTTCTAGCATTTCTTCCAAAGTTGAATGATAAGACTGATTCAATACTTTTTTGATTAAACCAATCGCCTGCGTTGCTCCTTGTGCATACATAAGAGCCGTTTCTGCTACCACCTTATCCAAATCATTTTGCGGAACAACTTTACTAACTAATCCTAATTCCAAACATTCTTGAGCCTCTACAATTCGTCCCGTTGAAGCCAATTCAAAGGCTTTTTGTGAACCCAATAATCGGGGTAAAAAATAAGAAGAACCTGCATCAATGATTAAACCAATATTGACAAAAATCTGCGACATTCGAGCGGTTTCAGCAGCAATAATTACATCACAAGCCAAAGCCAAAGAACAACCCGCACCCGCCGCCACACCATTCAATTTACAGATAACAGGTTTAGGTAAATTCCTGATTGACAGTATCATAGGGTTGTAGTTTTTACGAAGAGAATCGCCTAAACTACTAACATTTCCAAGACCATTTTTCAAATCTGCTCCTGACGAAAAGGCTTTGTCGCCTGCACCCGTAAGCACCACAACCCGCACTGAATTATCAGCACTTGCTTGGGTAAAAGCCTTCGTGATTTCTTGAATCAGTTCGGGGCTGAGTGCATGATAAACCGCTGGACGATTAAGTGTTATCGTGCAGATTCCAGCTTGTATTTCGTAAATAAGATTTTCGTACATATATCTTCGGTAAACGGTTCACGGTCAAAGGTGAACGGTTATTTTGGGAATAATTTAATTAAAAAATACTACTGAAAGACTTGCAATAAAGCCCAAAATACTGCCAGCAATCACCTGTGAGGGCGTGTGGGCATTCAAATGTAAACGGGCAGAGATGAGCAAACCCATGATTAAAACGATAATTAAAATGGGGTAAAATAATTCAGAGTTTCCATACTTTACAGCAATGCCAATCAATGCTCCCAAAGTTCCGCTGATACCGACGGCATGAGCAGAAATTTTCCAGTAGAGACTAATTATTGCAACGGCGGCAACTGAAAAGGCAATACCCGTAAGAATTATTGAAATTTCAGGTAATTGTTGGAGTTTGAGGGTGTAGAAAGTAGCTATAAAAGTATAAATCACTACGGTAATTAGATAGGGTAATCGTCTATCTTTTAGTGTTTCCATGCGTAAATCACCCACAAATCCAAACCGATGAAGCGCATAAATGGTAAAAACAGGCAAAACAAAAGTCTGCAAAAATATCAAAATCAAAAGCCCCATTTTCAGACTCAACATTCCCACACGGGCAGAGCCATTAAACGTTTCGAGATTCTGAACAGACTCGGGAGCTCCATAAAAAAGGATAGCGAAAATAATCGTTGGCATCATCAGCGGATGCAACAAAGCAGAAAGTATTTGGGCAAGACGGGTGTTCAAATTTAGGGATTGGGGAATTAGAAATTTATTGTACCAAATTAATGAGTAATTCTGACAAAATTGATACCAATTGTAAAAATAACATCGCTGCTGCGAACCGTGCAGATACCGCAGATGCTACGCAACGCAGATTTTCGCAGATTTTTAAAAGAAATTAAAATAGTTTCAAATAAAATCATTCAGTAGTCCTTTTTCTCTAATAATAAATCCTTTTTCAGTTTGCCCGATTGTGGCACAATCATACAACGGGTCGTGGTCGAAGAAGATAAGCCATTCATTTTCAACGGCTTGGGTCAATAAATCTTGTTTTTCAATCATCGTTTGTAGCGGGCGAATATCATATCCCATCACATAAGGTACAGATACGTGTGCGTGTGAGGGCATAGTATCGGCAATGAAAAGAATTTCTTTATTTTGGTAAGAAATTTTGGGCATTAGCATTTTTTCAGTATGTCCATCTGCAGTAAGTATTTCGATATTTTGAAAAGGATTTGCAGAAACTTTATCCACAAAAAACAGTTGATTTACTTCTTGAATAGGTAAAATATTATCCTTGAAAAAAGTAGCTTTCTCTCTGGGATTAGGATTCATTGCCGAGTTAAAATGTTCAGAATGAGTCCAATAACGAGCATTCGGGAAAGTCATTTGAAACTTCGTCCTATCATCATTCCACCGAACTGCCCCACCACAATGGTCAAAATGTAAGTGGCTTAAAATCACATCCGTCACATCATTTTCAGAATATCCTTTTTCTCGAATAGATTTCACTAATTCCCCTTCGCCGTGGCGGTAATAATAGCTCTGCCACTTGGCATCTTGCTTGTTGCCCATGCCCGTATCGACTAAAATTAGCTGTTTGCCGTTTTCAATCAACAAGCAACGCATTGCCCACGAGCAGAGATTATTTTCGTCGGCAGGAATCATTTTTTGCCAAAAACTTTTGGGAACAACGCCAAACATTGCCCCACCGTCTAATTTAAAATATCCCGCATCAATTACATTTATTTTCATTTTGAAGAAAGGTTTATGAAAATGTGAAGGTAGTAAATGTATTGCTCAAAATCTTTCATAATCTTCATTTTAACCTTATTTTTGTTGATATTCTATCATTCAATCATTGTAACATTCAACATTAAACACATGAAAATAGGCTTAGTATTATCAGGTGGAGGAGCCAGAGGGATTGCTCATTTGGGCGTTTTGAAGGCTTTGTTAGAGAAAGGCGTTGAAATCTCGATGATTTCGGGTTGCAGTGCGGGGTCGATTGTGGGGGCAATGTTCGCCGCAGGATATTCGCCTGACCATATTTATGAGTTAGTGATTTCAACGAGTACCTTACGTGCCATGCGTCCATCATGGAGCAGGTCAGGATTATTGCACATGAACCGTGCGGAAGAAGTTTATTTAAAATATATTCCTCACAATTCTTTTGAGAGATTAAAAATTCCGCTCACCGTAAATGCAACAGATTTATATGCTGGCGAAGCTGTTTATTTTTCAAAAGGTGAATTATTAAAACCCGTGATGGCTTCATGCAGCATTCCAGGGCTTTTTGAACCTGTAAAATTAGGAGACAGAACGTTGATTGATGGTGGGGTTTTAAACAATATGCCTATTGAACCGTTATTGAATAAATGTGATTTTATTATTGGAAGTCATTGTAATCCTTACGGAATTCAGCAGACTTCAAGGTCACTAACCACCATTTTGACCAAAGCCTTATTTTTGGCAATAAACAATAATTCCCAAAGTCGTTTAGCTCAGTGTGATTTACTGATTGAGCCGCCTACCTTAAAAATCTTCGACCCTGCCGACATTAGAAAAGCCTCCCAAATTTTTAAGGCAGGTTACGAATTTACTCAGCAATTAATACTCCCAGAAGTGATTAATAATTATATTGAGAAGTCTCAATCTATCTCATAACAAAAGACGAAAACATCTAAAATTTGCCTTTCGAGTGTAAAATTTGTATTTTTGTACTTTGTTTTCCCCCAAAAATACATTTTTAAGTACAACTACTTAATCCAAAGATTGCAGTTTTGTGCTTAGTAAAATAATAGAAACTAAAACTAAAACACATAATTAAAACCCAAATTTTCATGAACAAACGTTTATTATTATTCAATTTGCTCTTGTTTTTAGGCTATTCGTTGAGCATGGTTGCTCAGGATCGTCGCATTACAGGAAAAGTGGTATCAGCAGCCGATGGCTCGCCCTTGCCAGGTGTAAGTGTACAAGTAAAAGGAACAACCAAAGGTGCTTCAACAGGTGCTGATGGAAGTTATGCTGTGAGTGTACCCACAGGAAGCAATATTTTGGAAATCCGTTCGGTGGGTTTCAGTTCACGGACGATTACGATTGGTACACAGAGTACAATTAATGTGGCTTTAACGGAAAATGACAATGCTTTGAATGAAGTAGTTGTTGTGGGTTATGGAACGCAAAAGAAATCTAATTTGACGGGTAACGTTGCTCAAATTAGTTCAAAAGCGATTGAAAACTTGCCAGTGGTAACAGTTGAGCAAGCCATTCAAGGAAGAGCAGCGGGTGTTTTTGTGGAGTCTGGAAACGGCAAAGTGGGTCAAGGTATGAAAATGCGTATTCGTGGTGCATCATCCGTTTCTGCGGGTAATGAGCCACTTTACGTGATTGATGGAATTCCGATGACGACCACTCCTGCCGGTTCTGCTGGAAACGCTCCAAACCCCATTGCAGACATCAATTTCAATGATGTAGAATCAATTGAAATTTTGAAAGATGCTTCTGCTGCTGCTATTTACGGAGCAAGAGGGTCGAATGGTGTTGTTTTATTAACTACTAAACGTGGTAAGGCTGGTAAAACCAATTTTAATTTAGGTTACTTTACAGGTATCAGTGAAGCAACTAACCGTCGTGAATTTTTAAATACTGCTCAATTTGTTGAGTTATTTAAAGAAGCTCGTGTGAATGCTGGATTTTCGGCTGCGGGAGGTGAAACTCGTTTTACTCGCTATGCAGTAGGTGAAAGAGAGAGATGGGAAAATCCTGCTTCGCCTAAATATACAAATACTGATTGGCAAGACCAAGTGCTAAGAACAGGTAAAACAACTCAGTTCGATTTAAGCATGAATGGTGGAACGGATAAAACGAAATTCTTTGCTTCGGGTGCTTATATGAAACAAGACGGTATTATTCTTAGAAACAGCTTTGAACGTATTAGTACACGTTTGAATCTTGATCATAAGGCAACAGATAAACTTTCTATCGGAATTAACGCCAGTTTGGCGAGTTCTGTGAATGGTCGTTTATCAAATGATAACGCCTTCTCAACACCTATGCAAATTGTTGCACTTTCACCAATATCGCCACTAATTGACCCAAGAACGGGTGATTATTCAGATACTTTTAATGGTGCAGACGTTACGCAGTATTACAATCCATTATTGAGTATTGATAATGCTTCAAACACTACCCAAACATATAGAACGATTGGTAATGTTTATGGACAATATAACATTTTGCCAAGTTTATCATTCCGTACTGAATACGGTTTTGACTTATCAAACAGAAATGATGATCAATATAATGGAAAGAAAACTGTTAGAAACTCAGTGAATGCAGGAAATGGTGAATCTATTAGAGAGAATATCAACATTTTTAACTACAATACCAACAATTTCTTCTCATTCAATCAAGTCTTTAATCAAAAGCATGATTTGAATGCAATATTGGGTATGAGTTATCAGGACTCAAAAAGAACAGCGATTGATGCGACTGGTCGTAACCTGCCAAGTGATTCATACAAGACGATTGCGGCAGCGGCTACCAAAGCAGATGCGAATTCATTTGAAAGAAGATTTACCTTCTTATCTTACTTTTCAAGATTGAATTATAAGTTTGATAATAAATATTTGTTAGGATTTAGCGGACGTGTTGATGGTTCTTCACGTTTTGGAGCAAATAATCGTTACGGTTTCTTCCCCGCTGTTTCAGCAGGTTGGATTCTTTCGGAAGAAAATTTTATCAAAAATGTTAGTCAAATCAGTTTCTTGAAAATTCGTGGTAGTTATGGTTTAACGGGTAACGCTGAAATTGCAAACTTCCCGAGTTTAGGATTATTTTCTGCCGAGGGATATTCTGGAACGCCTGGACAGAGACAATTTCAATTAGAAAATCCAGATTTGAAGTGGGAAAAAACCTTGCAAACTGATATTGGTATTGAAGTAGGTTTCTTTAATAATAGATTATCTGCCGAGGTTGATTATTACTCAAAAACAACTTCTGATTTATTATTAGATGTAAACGTACCAGGAACAAGTGGATTTACCAGACAACTAAGAAACGTTGGTGAATTAGAGAATAAAGGATGGGAGTTTATTTTGAGAACTGATAATAAGTTCGGTGATTTTGTTTGGAGAGCATCTATTAACGCTGCAACCAACGCCAATAAAATCTTAAATCTTCAAGGACAAGTAATCACAGGTGGATTTTTGAACAGAGCCGTTGAAGGTCAGCCATTGAGCGTTTTCGTTGGTCCTGAATATGCAGGTGTAGATGTTCAGAATGGTGATGCCTTGTATTTTAAAAATACAAAAAATGCTGATGGAACAGTTGATAGAGCTACGACTAATGATGTGAATCAGGCAGAAAATGTGCCTATTGGAAATCCAAATCCATTGTGGATTGGTGGTATTACCAACGATTTTACTTTTAAAGGCATTGATTTAAGCATCACTTTCCAAGGAGTATATGGTAATGATATTTATAACGGAGCGGGTAAATTTATGTCAGCCAATGGAGATTTTTATGATAATCAAACCATTGACCAAATGAATCGTTGGCAGAAACCTGGTGACATCACGAATGTTCCACAGGCTCGTTTTGTTGGTGGAAATGGTACGGCAGAGTCATCTCGTTATTTGGAAGATGGTAGCTATACTCGTCTCAAAACCATCACTTTGGGATATTCATTGCCAAAATCAATTACTGATAAATTGAAAATTTCAAGATTAAGAGTTTATGCTACGGCAAACAACTTATTAACTTTTACGAAGTATTCAGGTTGGGACCCCGAAGTAAATACAGATTATTTAACGGGAGTAGCAGCTGGAAGTGATTTTTACTCAGCTCCACAGCCAAAAACTATTACGGTAGGATTAAATCTTGGTTTTTAAGAACACAACCCATTTTTATTCAGTAACACATAAAGAAATATCAAAATGAAAATACATAAAAAATACATATTCACCGCAACCATGAGTTTAATGCTAATGAGTTGTGCCGACAGATTAGATGTCAAACCCATTGACGATGTGGATGCTATCACAGCCGTTCAAACTTCATCAGACGTAGAAGCCCTTTTGATTGGTGCTTATGATTCAATGGGCGATGGTGACGTTTTGGGTGGAAATATCCAGCGTGATGCAGAGCTGATTGCCGACAATGGAGACATTGAGTGGGGTGGAACATTTGTTGCCCCAGGTGAAATTTTTAGCAAGTCAATGCTCAAAGATAATAATCAAGCACAAGCAACATGGTTGGATTCATATCGTACTATCAACACAGTAAATACGGTTTTGGCGAACTTAGGCGTAGTAACCGAAGCAAAAAAAGCAGTAGTTGAGGGTGAAGCCAAATTAATTCGTGCTTGGATGCACTTTGAGTTGGTAAGAGAATTTGCAAAAACGTATGGCGATGGCAGTCCAACCACTAATCTTGGTGTACCTGTGGTGACTACTCCTACCATAAAAATTACAGATGCCAATTTTGTAAAAAGAAATACAGTTGATGAAGTTTATAAAGCAGTGATTGCCGATTTGATAAGTGCAGAGGCATTGTTATCTGTTTCACCGTCAATCTATGTAAATAAATCAACGGCAGCCGCTCTATTATCAAGAGTATATTTGATGCAAGCAAATTATGACGGAGCCAGACAAGCCGCTAACCGAGTAATTACTGCCAATAGATATACATTAACAGGAACTTTTGGAGAAGCCTTTAACAATAAGACCAATTCAACTGAGGATATTTTTGCTCTTCAAAACAATGACCAAGACTTTGTCAATGAGTTAAATACCTTCTTTGCTTCATCTTCAAACAAAGGTCGTGGTGATATTTTCGTGAATGATCAGCACTTGAATAGTTACGAGGTAGGCGATACAAGAGGAACATTCTTTTATGACGCAGGCGATATTTTTACTTCAAAATGGAGAGAAAGAATCGTTAATATCCCAGTAATTCGTTTGGCTGAAATGTATTTGACTCGTGCCGAAGGCAATTTTAGAGCTGGCGGAGCAGCCTTGGGAGCAGAACCTTTGGCGGACATCAATAGAATCCGTGCCAGAGCCAAAGCAACAGCCTTGACAACTATAACGTTAGCTTCAATTTTGAAAGAGCGAAGATTAGAATTAGCTTTTGAAGGACATTGGATACACGATATTAAGCGTAATAAGCAGACTATTACGAAAGTGGATGGAAATAAAACTTCTACATGGGCGTTCAACTCTCCCAAATTAGTTTTTCCAATTCCATTGAGAGAAACAGATGCCAATAAGAGCTTAACACAAAATGAAGGTTATTAATTTATAACCAAATCTTCAAAAAAAGCGAGCCAATTTTGGCTCGCTTTTTTGTTATTATTTCAAGTGGGAGTATATCTATAGAGCATGATTAAACCAGTTTTTTAAAATAAAATGCTATGAATTAGGCATTAATGCCTATAAAACATAAGTATTTAGAGATGAAACCAAATTTTGTTTTGATTTTTGTGTTGCTTCATATAATTAAATTTACTATTTTTACGTATTACAATTTTTATTCATTTAACAAATTTTTAACCATAATTAAATAGAACATGAAGAAACAATTACTCATGACTTTATTTATGACATTTTGTTTTTGTGCAAGTCTCCTTGCCCAAGATAGAAAAGTGTCAGGTAAAGTAACCTCAGCCGAGGACGGCTCGGGTCTTCCAGGTGTATCGGTTCAAGTGAAAGGCACAAATAAAGGTGCAACCACCGATGGCTCTGGAAATTATTCAGTTGATGTTCCATCTTCTGGTGGCACACTAAAGTTTACTTTTGTTGGCTTTGCTCCATTGGAAATTGCCATTGGCGGGCAATCAACTATTAATGCAAAACTATCAACTGACATTCAACAACTTTCGGAAGTGGTGGTAACTGCCCAAGGAATTGTACGTGAAAAACGTGCTTTGGGTTATTCTGTAACTACCCTCGACAAGAAAAACATCGAAGACCGTCCACAAGCGGACGTTGGTCGTGTTTTGCAAGGCAAGATTGCGGGTGTGAACGTTACCTCAACTTCGGGAGTATCAGGCACAGGAACGAACATTACCATTCGTGGTTATTCATCAATTACGGGTTCTGTACAACCACTTTTTGTGGTAGATGGCGTTCCTTTCAATTCAAACACCAACTCACGTTTGGCGGGAGATGGTTCTTCGGCTGGTTTTACAGGTGGAGGACAAACTTCTTCGAGTCGTTTCTTAGACATTGACCCAAACAACATCGAAAATGTTACGGTGTTGAAGGGTTTAGCAGCTACGGTTACTTACGGTGACCAAGGACGTAATGGTGTAATCTTAGTAACAACTAAAAATGGTAGTAAGAAGGCTCGTAAAACGGAGTATTCAATCACGCAATCAATATTTGCGAACACAGTTCATTTACCCAAATATCAAAATTCTTATGTGGGTGGTTTTCAGCAGAATTTAGGATACTTCTTTAGTAACTGGGGACCATCTTTGGAAGAAGCGAGAACTTACCCTTCGCAAAATACCAATGCGGGTCTTACCAATCACCCTTACGCTTTCTTGACAAATTTAAGTACGAGAGCGGCTTTAGCGCCCTACGTTGCTTCGGTTAGCCCGTACACTATGCAGGTTTTTCCTAATAATGTGAGTGATTTCTTCCGCACAGGCATTGTTTCAAATACCTCGATGAACATATCTGGTGGCGGCGAGAAAGTGAGTTATAACGTTTCGGCGGGTTATAACGATGAACAAGGGTACATAGAAAATAATGGCTTGAAAAGATTGAACTTGGGATTAGGAATTAATGCTCAGTTGTCTAAAAATCTCACAGCAAACACTTCTTTTAGTTTCACGAATACTGACCAATTCTCACCACCTTTGAGTTCTGGACAAGGGAATAATGCTAATGATTTTCCTTCGGTTTTAGCGAACGTAATGTACACGCCACGTCAAGTAGATTTAACAAACTGGCCCTACGAAAACCCTATTGATGGCAGTTCGGTCTATTTCCGCAGTGGAAATGATATTCCAAACCCAAGATGGATTTTAAATAACTACAAAACAACGGGTGTAGTAAATCGATTTTTTTCGGCAACTTCTTTTAATTGGGAGATTTCTAAGGACTTTACAGCTCTCTATAAAATTGGTTTGGATACCTACGATGAGACTCAAGAGTTTATGTTGAACAAAGGAGGTACTGTTTTGGTGAATGGTCTATACAATACTCTTAATTCAAAGAGTACGATTGTGGATAATTCCTTGATTTTGTCATACACGAAGTCTTTGTCTGATAAACTTACTTTGGCGGGGAAATTGGGCGGTAATATGCGCAATGATCGGTTCGGGCAATATAATATCTTAAGTCAAAATATGCTTGCTCGTGGTCTTTATCGTCACAATAACTTTATTGATAATGTTGCTTTCAATAGAACGACTGAGCAAACCAGAATGGGGGTATTTGGCGAAGTAACCGCCGACTATGATAATTTCTTATTCTTGAATTTTGCAGGTAGAAATGATTGGACATCAACCGTTGAAGCTGATAATCGTCAGATTTTTTACCCATCAGGTAGTATATCTTTTGTTCCAACCTCTGCTTTCAAAGGGTTTAACTCTAAAACACTTAATTATTTAAAAATGAGAGTAGGTGTTGGTACATCAGCGGGTTTCCCCAATCCATATCAAACTCGAAATATCTTAAATCAAAATGCAAGAGGATGGTTAACATCTGCTCCAATTCAAACACATTCAGTGGACAACGTTTTGGGTAACAGAAATTTGAAACCAGAATTACATACTGAAACTGAATTAGGTTTGGAAGGAAAATTATTCAATAGCAAAATAGGTTTCGATTTTACATACTACAACCGAGTTACTCGTAATTTGATTACAACTGCTCCATTGGATGCCTCAACAGGTTACACCAGCACAACAATTAACGTAGGCAGAATTCGTAATACAGGATTTGAATTTAGTTTAAACGGAACACCTATTACAAAAGGGCTTTTCTCTTGGGATGTTGCCTTGACTTATTCACGTAATACACCAACCGTAGAAGACTTGGGAAATGACATCAAAGAAGTTCAAATTTCTGGATTTGGTTCGGCTTTGGGTAATTATGCAGTTGTTGGCAGACCATTTAATATCATCAAAGGAATTGGTTACCGTCGTAATGAAGCAGGACAATTATTGATAGATGGAGCCGGTAATTTACAGCAAACTGCAACGCCAATTGAATTAGGAGACCCTAATCCCGCTTTCAATTCGAGTATGATTAACACGTTTAATTACAAAGGATTATCATTAAACGTGATGGTTACTTATCGTCATGGTGGGGCTATGTATTCTTCAACGGCAGGAGCATTGTTGGGTCGTGGTTTAACAATTGAATCTGGACAGGAATCTGGTTATGATAGAGCTCAAACTTTTATTTTCCCAGGCGTAAAAGCTGACGGAACGCCAAATAATATTCAAGTAACGGGTTCAGACGTAAACTTTAATAACGTTTATTTCTTTGGCGACGAAGGACGTATTTTCGATGCTTCAACGGTTCGTTTACAGGAAGTATCTTTGACGTATGCTTTACCTAAAAATTTGATTTCTAAATTAGGGATGAAGGGAGCAAGTTTAACTTTTTCAGGAAACAACCTTTGGTATAAAGCCTTGAATATTCCTACGGGCGTAAACTTAGATACTGATAACCTTGGTTTAGGCGTTGGTAATGGTCTTGGTTTTGAACTATTGACCGGACCAAGCTCAAGAAGAATTGGAGGAACCCTTAAAATTACTTTCTAAAATAAAATTTCAAGATGATTTCTTGATTAATATTTTCACAATAATTTAGATAAAAAAATGATAAAGAATATAAAAATATATTTATTGGCTTTGTCTATCATTGGCGTTAGTTCTTGTAAACTTGATTTATTAGATAGCCCTAATGCAGTTACGACCAATAATACTGATGTCAATTACTTGGCAAGTCGCATTCAAATTGATTACGCTCAACATTTCACCCAAGTTGGTGACCCAGGAATGCGTTTAACTCGTATGCTGAATGCAGGGGCAGCCGTTTATGACAATGCTGTATCGCCAGGGGGACTTGATGGCAACTTTGGAAATCTATGGTTAACGGCTTATGCAGGCATTTTAAATGATATAAAAACGTTGATTCCCTTAGCGGAAAAAAGTGAATTTTTCGTTCATGCTGGAGTTGCACGAGTAATCAGAGCATCAGTAACGGCGAATTTGGTGGATGCTTTTGGAGATGTTCCTTTAACGGATGCTTTGAATCCAGAAAATTTTAACCCAAAAGTAGATGGTGGAGCGGCTGTATATACGGCTGCCGTCGCTGACTTAGATAAAGCCATTGAGAATTTTAATGCAAAGTCAAAGGCTGGATTAGCAACCGATTTGTATTACAGCGGAAATCTTGACAGTTGGATTCGTGCCGCAAATACATTGAAATTGAAAATCTTGTTAAACCGCAGACTAATTGATGCGGCAGGTTCAAGAACGGGAATTAATGCTTTGATAGCAGGTGGAAAATTGGTTTCATCAACGGCTCAAAACTTTACTTTCAAGTATGGAACAAATCAAGTAAATCCAAACAATCGCCATCCACGGTATGCAAACCAGTATTCACCAACGGGTGCGGGTGATTATCAGTCAAATTCTTACATGGGAGGGATGTATGACCGCCAAGACCCACGGATTCGTTCGTATTTTTATCGTCAAGTAATTGTCAACACGAAAAATGTAAACGAAGTACGTTGTGTGAACAATGCAAAACCAAACCATTACGCAGCTACTGATTATTATTGTTTACCAACGCCAGTAGGATATTGGGGTAGAGATCATTTGAGTAACGAAGGAATTCCACCAGACGGATTATTAAGAACGGCTTGGGGGCCTTATCCCGCAGGAGGATTGTATGACAACGATAATGGCAAACCCGTTGCTTTGGTTGCGGGTGCCGCAGGTGCGGGTATCCACCCAATCATTATGTCGTCTTTTACAGATTTCATGTTAGCAGAATCAGCTTTGACCTTAGGGACTACTGGAAACGCTGCAACATTGTTAGAATCAGCCATTCGTAAATCAATGGCGGATGTAAGAGCATTTACGTTGGCTTCGGCTGAAGGTGGAAAAATTGCTACATTTGAAGCTGCCAATAAAATTGTATTTGCGGATGAAGTTGAGGCTTATGTTAAAAAAGCAAAGGATGCTTATGCTGCGGCAACCAATGATGGGGATAGAATGAATATTATCGCTACTGAATATTATTATGCTTTGTATGGTAATGGTATAGAGTCTTATAACTTATACCGCCGCACGGGAATGCCACGTAATCAGCAACCAGCTTTAGATCCAAATCCAGGTGCTTTTGCCCGTTCATTTTATTATCCTTTGTCGTATGTTCAAAGAAACTCTAATGCAAAGCAAAAGACAAATATGACATTACCTGTATTTTGGGATAGTAATCCTGCTGGATTTATTAAGTAATCTTTAACACAAAACGTAAAATGAAACATTCAAAAATATATTCAATTTTATTAGCCATTGGTCTTTTTTCAGCGGCTTGTAAGACCGAAATGATTACCCCCATTGATTTAGAGGCTTTAGAAAATGGTGGTTACATTCGCACAGTTACTCCTTATCCAGTTGCACTGACCACTTTTAATTTCAGTGTTGCCAACATGGCGGGTACTAAAATGGAATTTTTGGCTGAGGCAGTTACTCCAAATAAAGGAGCAGATTTTGCTTCTTATGACTTATCCGTAAGATTTGTGGATGCAACCCCAGCAAACGGAACCGCCGCAGGAGCAGGAATTGTGCAGCCCATTAAAACAATTGCTGCTTCAGCTTTTACGAAAGATCCCACAACGGGTTATCCAAGAGCAACGCTTGCGGTTACAGGTGCTGAGGCTTTGACGGCTTCAAAAGTTGCGGCTGCCAATGTTTCAGTAGGTGATAGATTTGAAATTTTGGGATCTATGAAATTGACCAACGGTAAAACTTTTACTGCTGCCAACACAGGTCTGAACATCACGGGTGGTGCTTTTTACAGTGCCCCATTCTTTTACAGAGTAAATGTTTTGAAATAATCATTTCCTGTAAAATATTTGCAAAAAACGGTCTGAACCTAAAACGTTCAGACCGTTTTTTTGTTTATCAATAAAACCGTTGAAGGATAATAATTTTGTAAGCTCAATTTTCGTTATTATCTTTAAAACTGTACAATGTATTAAGTATTGGGTACTGAGAAATTCTTAGGATGCCTAAATTTGATAATACTCAATATCTTGTACACAAGACTCAATACAAACAAAACATTAATCATGAAATTAAAAAATCTTTTACTTTGTACGGGCGTTGCCTTGATTCCTTTCTTTGCAGATGCACAAACTAAAAAACCATCACGTCCCAATAATAAGCCACGAGTTATTACTCGCAGTTCGGAAGTAGTAAGTGTGCCATCTTCTCAATCTTCATCGCCATCGTCTTTGAGTTCTTTGAAAGATTCTGCCAGTTATGGATTAGGTATTTTAGTGGCACAGAATTTTAAATCTCAGAATATCGAAATTGATGCGGAATTACTCCAAAAAGGGTTTAATGAAGTCATGAAAGGTGAGAAAACTCCTTTTAATGATATGATGGCGAATCAGTTGGTTCAGAAGTATATGCAACGTGAACAAGCTAAGGCTTTTGAACCAAACAGAATTTCGGGTGAAAAGTTTTTAGCTGAGAATAAAACCAAAGAAGGCATCATAACGTTACCAAGTGGATTACAATATCAAATCATGAAAGCGGGTGATGGACCAAAACCTGCATCAAGTGATAAAGTAAAAACACATTACCACGGAACGTTAATTGATGGAACTGTTTTTGATAGTTCCGTACAAAGAGGAGAGCCTATTACATTTCCTGTTACGGGAGTAATTCCAGGTTGGATTGAAGCCTTGCAGTTAATGCCCGTTGGTTCAAAATGGAAATTATTTATCCCACAAGCCTTGGCGTATGGAAGCCGTGGAAGTGGACCAACCATCAAACCTTATTCTGCCCTTGTTTTTGAAGTTGAATTGTTAGGAATTGAAAAATGAAAAATAATATGACAAAATACTTGCTTTTGCTTCTACCAGTTTCGCTGTTGGCGTTTTTTGGCTTGAAGTCGTTTTCACCAACTGCTCAAAATCAGACTACGGTTGCGTATAAATATGCAGCCGATGATTTGCAACCAACCGCTACTCAGAAAAAAGTAGAGAATATGGTTTCGGAGATTTTGAGTAACTATCATTACCGAAAAGTACCTTTGAATGATTCTTTGTCTTCTAAAATCTTAGATACATACATCAAAGAATTAGACTTCAACAAGATGAATTTTACAGCTACGGATGTGGAGGGATTTGAGAAATTTCGTTTTGAATTAGATGACCAATTGAAGAGCGGTGACCTGTCGGCAGCTTATCAAATCTATAATGTTTATCGCAAGAGAGCCAAAGAACGTTTTACGTTTGTCACGTCTCTATTAAATAAACCATCGGATTTCAAAATTGATGAAACTTATACGCCTGACCGTGAGAAATCATCTTGGGCAAAAAGCAATGTTGAGTTGGATGATATTTGGAGAAAGGCAGTTAAAAGTACCTTATTAGACTGGAAAATCAGTGGCAAAGCCGATACTTCTGCCGTCAAGGATTTGAAGGAAAGATATAAGCGTTCGGAAAAGTATTTTGACAAAACCAAGAGTGAGGATGTTTTTCAGCAATTTATGAATGCTTTTACGGAAAGTGTTGATCCGCACACGACCTATTTTATCCCGAAAGCCGCTTCTACGTTCAATCAGGAAATGTCGCAGTCTTTGGAAGGAATTGGGGCTACTTTGAGAAATGAGGGTGATTACGTTCAGATTGTGGACTTAATCGTGGGTGGACCTGCCTATAAAAGTCACCAATTAACGGCAAAAGATAGAATTACTGCCGTTGCTCAGGGCGATGATAAACCTTTTCAAGACATTGTAGGTTGGTTTACGGATGATGCCGTTAAGTTAATCAAAGGACCAAAAGGTACTGTGGTTAGATTGAAAATTTTATCAATTGATGCTCCGACGGGTTCAGTTCCAAAGGAAGTTCGTATTGTTCGTGAGAAAATCAAGTTGGAAGAAGGTACTGCCAAAAAAGAGGTGCTGAATTTTAACCGTGATGGTAAAGATTATAAATATGGTTTGATTACGATCCCATTGTTTTATCGTGATTTTGAAGGAGCAAGAAGCGGAGAACAAGGTTTTAAAAGCACAACTGCTGATGTAAAGCGTTATTTGAACGAATTGAAAGCGGAAAAAGTGGATGGCGTAATTGTGGATTTGAGAAATAATGGTGGAGGTTCATTAACGGAAGCCGTTAGTTTGACGGGGTTATTTATTACCCAAGGTCCAGTGGTTCAACGCAAGCAATCAGACGGTGAAATTTCTGCTGAATATGATAGAGACCCATTTGTAACGTATGATGGACCTGTTTCGGTTTTGGTAAATCGCTTCTCGGCATCAGCATCAGAAATTTTTGCTGGAGCAATTCAAGATTACAAACGTGGTTTAATTATCGGTGAACAGACGTATGGAAAAGGAACAGTTCAGAGTTTGATTGACTTAGAGCGTTTCTTGAAAGGTGAACCCGAAGGCGTTGGTCAGTTGAAAATTACGATGGAGAAATTTTATCGTGTTACGGGCAGTAGTACACAACACAAAGGTGTAACGCCCGATATTGAATTGCCATCGTCTTTCAGTGCTTCTGAATTTGGCGAAAGCTCACAACCAAGTGCTTTGCCTTGGGACATGATTGCGACTACAAAGTATGTTCCAACCAATAATATTACGGAAAAAGAAGTGTCATTTTTACGTGGAAGATACCAAGAACGTTTGAAAACAGAAACGGATTTAAAGAAACTTTTGACCGAAATAGATAATTATAAAAAAGCAAAAGAAAAGAAAACAGTTTCGTTGCAAGAAGACAAACGCAAAAAGGAAATTGAAGACCAAAAGAAAAAGAATTTGCTTGATACGGATGAATTGTTAGGTGATCAGTCAAAACCAACAACTTCTGCGGTTGGTGGAGCAACAAAACCTACTACTCCTAAACCTGCTACCGATTCCGTAAGTATTGCAGTAGCGAAAGCAAAAGTCTTGAAAGATAAGCGTGAAAAAGATACTTATCTCAAAGAAACGCAACGCTTGATGACTGATTTACTGGCAGTAAAACCGTCAAGTACTGTGAAAGTTACGCAAGTTGATAAGAAGAAAGAGTAGAGTTTAGAGGATAGATTATAGAGCAAAAAGCCTCTCAGATTGATTTCTGAGAGGCTTTTTGCTCCAAACCGTTCACCTTTTACCGTTCATCCTTAACCGATATTGATGCTTCAATTTTATCAAAATCAATTGCTCCGCATGAACCGCATCCCTTTGAGCAACCTGCTTTATTTTTTAGGCTAAAATTTTTTCTGACTAAATTTCCTAAGTAAAAAAGGGCAGAAAGAAATATGAGGGCAATAATAATATTTTCCATGAGATTACACCTATTTCCAATTTTTCTGAATCAACGCTTCTAATTCTGAAAACATTCCGCAACCCGCAATTAGTTCACGCCCGAAGACGAAATCATCGCCATCTTTGAAATCTCTGACGATTCCCCCCGCTTCCTGCACAATGAGTGTACCCGCTGCCACGTCCCACGGTTTGAGGTTATATTCAAAAAAGCCTTCAAATCTTCCGCAGGCAGTATAAGCTAAATCAACGGCTGCTGCTCCAAGTCGCCTCAATCCGTGAGATTTTTGCATCAACTCCTTCAAAATCTGAATATAATTTTCCATTAATTCAAAATCGTAATACGGAAACCCCGTCGCTATTAGGCTGTCTTTTAGATATTTAGCCGATGAAACTCGAATTGGTTTTTCGTTCAAATATGCCCCACCACCCAGCCAAGCCGCAAAACATTCATCTCGATTTACTTCATAAACCACGCCCGAAACAATTTTCTGATTGTGCATTAATGCAATCGAAATCGCAAAAACGGGGATGCCGTGCATATAATTAGTTGTGCCATCCACAGGGTCAATTATCCAAGCAAGCTCTTGACTTTGAGCTTGTTCCACAGTGCCTTCTTCGGCGATAAAACCTGCCTCGGGAAGAATTTTGCGGAGACCATCTACCAAACGGATTTCGGTTTCCTTATCAACATAAGAAACCATATCATTAAGTCCTTTATACTCAATATTTTCAGTTGAAAAGTTGGCAGCAGAGGTTCTGACAAACTCACCCGTTTGACGGGCAAGGGACGATACCTCGGAAGTAATTTTTTCTAAATTCATAATTTCGATTTTTGATATTCGTTTTTCGATGTATGGCAATACTTTTAAGGTAAGTTATTAATTGTTAGTCATAAATTCCGAAACTCGAACCGAACATCGAAACTCGAACAACGATTCACAATCTTCGTACTAATTTTTTACCTAAAAACATCACTAATAAAATTGCTCCTACGCCTATGAGAATTGGGAGAAACACACTCAAAATTGAGAAAATTATAGATAAAACAATTTCAATGGTAGCAATGATTGGATTGCCAAAACCTGCCGTGGTGGCGGTGGAGGCTAATCTGGTAGCAGTTGTACCTAATTGTACTACTCCTGCACTTCCTCCGCCCACGAGGAATCCCAAAATCCATTTGAGAGTAGGGGAGAGGTCGCCCGAAATGAAAGCAGTAGTCAAGATTGTTCCCGCAATGATGGAGGCGGGCGTAGCGATGGAATCTAAAAGGTTATCAAACCAAGGAATATAGTATCCAAGGATTTCGAGGATGGTTGCGGAGGCGAAAATGTAAAAAGCTGTCATCGTTCCCATCCATTCCAAACCATTGCCGAAATGATAATGACCTGCCAAAGATGCCAAATTTGTAACTAACATTGGCACAAAAACTCGGAAACCACAACAGGCAGAAAGCCCAATGCCGAGGGCAAGCGAAGAAAGGAGTTCAAGCATGGGATTTATATTTTGTTTTGTGGTACAAATATGATACAAATAATTACTAAATAGCTGTGATTTATGTTAAAATTCACATTAGATTAAATCGCTAATTTTTTGTAATACATTGATAATAAGTTAGTTACATAAAGTCTATTTTCCAATACAGAACTTAGAAAATATATTCGCCAATAAATCATCAGTGGTAATTTGTCCTGTAATTTCCCCCAAATGATGTAAAGCAAAGCGAATATCCTGGGCCAAAAAATCACCCGTAATACTTTGACTTAACCCTTCCAAAACATTGTTCAACGCTTCATTAGTTTGAGAAAGATGCTGAAAATGGCGAAGGTTAGTAACAACCGTATCACCTGATTTTATCTCTTTGGTTTTTACTTTTTTGACTAAAATACCTTTCAAAGCCTCAATATTTTGATTTTCAGAAGCGGAAATCCAAATGGGGGCTGAGTGATGAAGTGATTTGATGATAGACTGTTTTTTATCTTCCGAAATTCTATCCACTTTATTACCAACCATCAATATTGGTACATCTTGTTCTGCTAATTCATTTTCTACTTTTGCTAATTCTTCTCCCGTAATTTGTTCACTATCAAACAAATATACAATCAAACTCGCTTTTTCCATTTGTTGCATAGTCCGTTCAACGCCAATGGCTTCGATGGTGTCGGTGGCTTTACGAAGTCCTGCGGTGTCAATTAATCTAAATCTGATTCCTTCAATAAAAAGTTCATCCTCAATTACATCACGAGTTGTTCCTGCAATATCTGAAACAATAGCTTTTTCTTCGTTCAAAAGTCTATTCAAAAGCGTCGATTTTCCTGCATTGGGTTTACCCACAATCACGGTGGGAACTCCATTTTTGATAACATTTCCCATTTCAAAACTTTCAATCAGTGGCACTAAAACCGTTTGAATTCGATAAATCAATTGTCTTAAATCCTCACGGTCGGCAAATTCTACGTCCTCTTCACCAAAGTCTAATTCTAATTCTATAAGTGATGCAAAATTGATAAGTTGTTCACGTAACTGAGCAATTTGTTTGGAAAACCCACCTCTGATTTGATTAATTGCAGTTTGATGTGAAGCCTCTGAATCTGAGGCGATTAAGTCTGCAACTGCTTCCGCTTGGGCAAGGTCTAATTGTCCATTCAGAAAGGCTCTTTGTGTAAATTCTCCCGCTTGGGCAAGTCTTGCACCTTCTCGGAGAATTAGTTTCAGAATTTTTTGAATAATAAAATCAGAACCATGACAAGATATTTCGATGGTATCTTCACGGGTGTAGGACGATGGGGCTTTAAAAAGCGAAACCAGCACTTCATCCACAATCATTTCACCATCTCGAATTGTTCCAAAATGAATGGTGTGAGAGGCTTGCTTTTCAAGATTTTTACCCCTAAATATTTTATTAACAATCGGAAAAGTCTCTGAACCTGAGACTCTTATCACGCCAATTGCTCCCACACCAGCGGGTGTAGCAACGGCACAAATTGTTTCTGTTATATAGTTGTTTAATGTTAAATTAGCCATTATTATTTTCAATTTTGAACATAAAATTACTCAATTTATCCGTAGCGAGGGAATTAATTCCCTCGCTACGGATAAATTGAGTAAACTGACTTCTCAAAAGTAATTATTAAATACAGGGACAGATCCTCTTTCGATAATATTTGATTTAATAATCTTGAATATAGAGAAAAATCTGCGTTACGAAGTATCTGCGCGCCATAAAAAAGCGTTAGCCGAATCATCGACTAACGCTTTTCAAAAGGATTAGGTTAAAGGAACGTAGGGATTAGTATGCCACACTATTATCCTCAATCAAAAACCATTTAACCTAAAACCTAATATTATACAGGCTTTGCAATCTCAACGTTTACACGTTTTCCTTTGATGGCAGCACCTTCCATTCTATTCAAAACTGTCGAAGCGTATTCTTTTGGAACATCTACGAAAGTATATTTATCAAAAATATTGATTTGTCCCAACGTGTTTCCTGGAATTCCAGTCTCACCAGCAAATGCACCTACGATGTTGGCAGGAGAGATTTTTTCGTCAAAACCAATATTTACAAACATTCTCACCATGTTATCATCCTGACGGTATGGCTTTCCAGCTTTGTCAGAACGTGGTCCACGGTCTTCAAAACGAGGACGGTCTGATGATGAAGTTGTACGAGGACGAGCATCACGAGAATCACGGTTAAAACGGTCGCCACCACGAGAATCTCCACCTCTTGAATCACGACTGAAACGGTCGTTTCCACCACGGGAATCATTACGATCGAAACGTCCACCACCACGAGAATCGCCACGTCCGAAACGGTCGCCACTTGTGCGAGGCTCGAAACGGTCATTTCTACCACGGTTACGGTCGCTGTCGCCATCTAAACTTTCGTCAGCAAATTCACTTTTCACAACGCCCATATTCATTTTTACCAATCCCGCAATGATTTGCTCAGTAGTCAAACCTGCGTGTTGTAAATTAGCATAAACATCATTGAAAACTTCCAAACCTCCGTCTGCAACGGCTGCTTTTACACGGTCAATAAACATTCCTTTTTTCACACCAACCACGTCAGAGAACGTTGGAATTACACCTTTGTCAATTTTAACTTTGGTATAATTCATAATTTCTCTCAAACGATTACGCTCCGCACCAACTACCAAAGTAAAAGCTTTACCCAATTTTCCAGCACGACCTGTACGACCAATACGGTGTACATAATACTCTTCGTCCAAAGGAATATCATAGTTAAATACGGCTTCAATATCATTTACGTCAATCCCACGAGCGGCTACGTCAGTTGCAACCAACACAGACACCAAACCCGAACGGAATTTCGACATTACATTATTACGTTGTGCCTGACGCAAATCTCCGTGAAGACCTTCGGCAGTGTAACCACGCAATAATAATTCTTCTACCACTTCATCCACTTTTTTCTTCTGATTACAGAATACCAAAGCCAATTTAATTCCGTGTAAATCCATCAAACGTGTCATTACTTCCATTTTTGCTTTGCCTTTCACATCGAAATACAATTGCTCAATATTAACGTTAGTAATTTCGTTTTTCACCACCTTTACCAATACTGGATTGTTCTGATAACGAGTCGTCAATGCCATGATTGGCTTAGACATCGTTGCCGAGAAAAATACTGTTTGCTTATCTTCGTTAGTTTCTTGCAAAATACTTTCGATGTCATCACGGAAGCCCATATCGAGCATTTCGTCTGCTTCATCAAGCACTGCCATTTTTACGTTTTCTAATTTTAAAGCACGTCTTTCAATCAAGTCAATCACACGTCCAGGCGTACCTACCACGATGTTTGCTCCTGATTTTAAGGACTTTATCTGACGTTCGATTGAATCTCCACCATAAACAGTAGTAACCCAAACGCCTTTTTTATATTTGGCTAATTTCTTGATTTCTTCTGTTACTTGAACCGCTAGTTCACGGGTTGGGCAAAGCACCAAACCTTGAACGTATTTATCGAATGCGATAACTTTTTCAATCATCGGAATACCGAAGGCGGCTGTCTTACCAGTACCTGTTTGGGCTTGTCCGATTACGTCACGACCTTCCAACAATGGAGGGATTGCTTCTGATTGGATTGGAGAGGCTGTCTCGAAACCCATATCAGCTACTGCTTTTTTAATATCTTCCGACACGGGAAGTTCATCAAATCTTAATCTTGCGATTTCACTCATGATTTTTTGCTCGCCACATCTAACGACATGAAGAATGATTTGGGCATCGCCATGATGCTCCACTCGTTTCTGCGACTAATTGTTAATTGATTTGTAATTGTATTGCTTTAATGATGCCCGAACATCCGTTAAAGCTCTGGGAGACCGACTGGAGGAGTTTTGAATTTTGAGTTTCGAGTGCGGAGTTTTGAACTTGCAAATATTGAAACTGATAATCGTATCCTCTTTGAAGAGATGCTTCGTGCCAACGAAGCGTACACAGAGACGTGCGGATGTTTTTGTACTAATTTTTTACAAAGGTACGTCAATCTTTTGTATTCGCAAATTTTTTTGGATTATTTTTAGAAGGGAGATTTATGATAGATGGATAAGGAACGGGAAAATAATAAGTGGATGAATTTTTAAATATTATTTTTTGTGCCAATCAAGGCGATAAAACCGTGCGACGGTCGCCGCAGTTTAGCATCGCTAAATGAGGATTTAATCTGGGTGGCATTCCGCAACGTAGAGTGGTGCAAAAATGGGCATTTAAAAAACGTCTACTTATTGTTTTTCAGTTCCTAAGTAGCAATTTGGCTCTTTTTTCATAGCCTTGAAAAACATCAATTTTAATTAAAAGTTGGGTAAATTTATCGATAAATGAATTTGGTAAATATTCTGTTAAATCTTTGCATATTCCTCTATTGCTTAAAAGTAAATCAAAAAGTGAATAGTTACCTAATATTGCTAATGCTTCTTGACAACTTATGATAAAGATTCCATAATCTGTTGGATTATCTCCCCAAGAATTTTCAATAAAATCCTTATCAGAAATTCTTTTTAAAACATTTAAAACGTTCAAAAAAACATTTCTTGTTGGCGAGTCAAAAAGTAGTGATTTGTTCATTTTTAAATGTTGTGGTTTTTAAGTTACTCTGAAATATAACGTCTATAACCACAGTATATAATTATAACTTGTCATTTTTTTATTGATATATACTTAACGCATAGAGGTTTGCAAATCACAGTTTTGTGATTTGAGTTTTTGAAAATTTGTATTTATCAAAGAATTTAACTGTTCTTTGTATTTATCAATATTGGCAAAAAAGTCGTCAATACGCTTTCGGAATACCTTGGGGTCGGGTGTATAATCGGATTTTATGACTTCCTTTTTCAAGAACTTCCAAAGTCGTTCAATGGGGTTTAAATTAGGCGAATATGGGGGCAGAAAAATCATCTTTATTCTTGAGTTTTCGAGATATTCTCGTACCGATTTAGACCGATAATAGCGGGCATTATCAACATACAGATAGATTGATTTCATCTGTGGGAAACGTTCTTCAATCATTTTCAACCATACCAAAGTGGTTACAGCATTGATTGTTTCGCAGTCGTGGGTAACAATTTCCGTTGGGTTAGCTGGATTAATAGCACCGTTAATATTTACCCGAACTCTGCCTGTATTAGAAAGGACTTCTTTTTCTTGTCCTTTCTCTATCCAAGCATAAGTGGATTCAGTATTATGACGGGGATGTACTCCATCTCCAAATAGGATTACTTCATCCGAGGATAGATTTTGTTCAATTTTTCGGAACTCTTCAATAAAGAGTTCTTGCTGCTCCAAATCAGCTTTTGAGGGAACTAATTTAGTTTTCTTGTAAACAAATCCTAAGCGGTGAAGTAGTACAATGACACTATCTGGCTTATAAATAACGTCAAAGGTATCTTTAATAAAGCTTAGAACTTGTAGTGAAGTATGACAGATATTTGCCCGAACATAAGCCTTGACTCGCTCTTTTTGTTCAGCGGTTAGTTTACCCACACAAGGCTTGTAATGAGTGGCTAAGTATTCGTTGAAAGTATTGGATTCAGTATATTGATGATAATGACGGTAAACCGTAGAATTGTCAATACCTAAGATGAACGCAATTTCAATAAAGGGATATTTTTGATGAATCATCAACAAGGTCGTCAACTTCTGATAGGTGTCTCTATCAGAGGTATTACGTTGAAGTTCTTGCAACAACGATAATTGTGATTCTTCTAAGATTAATTGCATGAAATATTAACGTAACGAAGTCCCCTTTTTATTGCAAACCTAATTCAGTTTAGTATATTCAACTCCACATTCCGATAAATCCGTTCCATTGAAACCGTAATACCCACCGATTGCAAAGGTAATTCTCCTTTCAAATCCGTAACAATTGTCTCTTGCCAACGCCCTGGGCTTTCACGGTACCACACTTCAGCATAATATTCGTCTTGACGGATTAACACATATTCTTTGAAAGATTCGAGAGTTTTGTATTTGTCGAATTTCCCAGTTCTATCGTACTTGGAAGTGCTTTTTGATAAAACTTCAACAACCACAATAGGATTAATTAAAAGAAGTTGGTTATCGTCCCAATACAATGGTTTTTCGCAAACTGCCAAAGCATCTGCATAAACTCCTGCATCGATACTTGGGAAATATACTTTTTGATCCGATGCAAAAACCGTAAAGTTTTTTTCAAGATTTTCTGTTTTATTAATCAATTGAGCCATCATATTGGCTGCAATAATATTGTGTGGACCTTTTGCGTAGGGCATTTTTATAATTTGACCGTTGATGAATTCGTGTTTATCAATAGATTTTGCTTCTTTTTCTAAATATTGTTCAAGCGTATATCTACGAATCGGACGATTCAATTTTAACGGAGGGCTGTATGGCTGTGTACTTACTGTCATATCATTTTTATTTATACACAAATGTAAAAAATATCAGATGATTTCCTGATTATATAAACAAAAAATGCCAACGCTAAAAAAACGTTGGCATTCTCAAAAAATAACAGAAAGATTCTACTTACCTCTTTCCTTATAAATGTTTTGTAATTTGATTCCTACAAAAGCCGAAATAGCTAAAAGAATTATAAAAAACGCTGCTCCTGAATATCCCATGATTGTATGTTTATTTTTTGATTACTTGATTATGTTGCAAAGATAAAGGGGATAATTAAAAATGTAAAATTAAAAATTAAAAATGATGTTCCAGAGTAAAAATTGGGTATGTCGGAGTAGAACATTTTGGTTCTCTGACAGTTTTTGTGGAATGAGTAAACTTATTAGAAGCCGTTTTAAAATATCTTACGACAAATTCTGATTGTCTTATTCTGACTATCGAAACCATATTTTTTACACAAGATACGCTGTATATTCCTTAAAAAAATATGATTCCGCTACTCAAAAAATACAATCAGACTTTATTCAGAATATATTTTAAAACGGCTTCTAAGGTTTTTAAAACCTTACAGGTTTGATCATCAGAAATTTATGTGGAATTATGTTGCTAAAAACTATTAGCTCCACAAAAACTGTCAGAGAACCAACATTTTTAATTTTTAATTCATAATTTTAAATTACAAAACTCCTTTTGTAGAGGGTAAAATATCTAAATCTTTGATTTCTCGCTTGGTTGCCATTTTAATTGCCTTGGCAAATGCCTTGAAAATAGCTTCTATTTTATGATGCTCATTGTTGGCTTCGGCTTTGATGTTTAAGTTGCATTTGGCAGTGTCGGTAAATGATTTGAAGAAATGAAAGAACATTTCTGTTGGCATTTCGCCAATTTTTTCTCTGCTAAATTTGGCATCCCAAACCATCCAATTTCTTCCCGAAAAATCTATGGCAGCGTGTACTAAGGCTTCATCCATGGGTAATAATTGAAAACCGTATCTCGCAATGCCTTTTTTATCGCCCAATGCCTTTAAATATGCCTCTCCGAGTGCCAAAGCCGTATCTTCGATGGTGTGGTGTTCGTCAATGTGAAGGTCACCTTCTACTTTTACGGTTAAATCTGCTCCTGAATGTTTGGCTAATTGGTCGAGCATGTGGTCGAAAAAGCCTAAGCCTGTTTCTATTTTTGCTTTGCCTTTTCCATCTAAATTTAAGTCAATCCAAATTTTTGTTTCCTTCGTAATTCTTTCTACAGATGCTTTGCGTTCGGGTAATTTCAGAAACTGATAAATTTCATCCCAATCACTTGATTGCAAAGCGGTTGTTTCTTTTTGAATTGAATTTTCAAAGGGTTTTTCGCCTAAATAAATGGCTTTTGCTCCTAAATTTATCGCTAATTGCACATCCGTCAAACGGTCGCCCAAGACAAATGAATTTTTTAAATCGTATTTTTCAGTATCCAAATATTTTTCTAACATTCCCGTTTTGGGCTTGCGAGTTGGTGCGTTTTCATATTCAAAAGTATGATCTATAAAAACTTCTGAGAAATGGATATTTTCACCTTCCAAAATCTCCATCATTTTGTTTTGAGGCAACCAAAAGGTATCTTCTGGAAAAGAATCTGTCCCTAATCCGTCTTGATTTGTTACCATAACTAATTCAAAATCAGACTCTTCGGCTATTTTTCTGAGGTTTGATATAGCTTTTGGTAAAAATGATAATTTTTCGAGAGAATCTACTTGAAAGTCAGTAGGGGGTTCAATGATAATTGTGCCGTCACGGTCAATAAATAAGACTTTTTGCATTTTTGATGTTTTCAAAATTTGTGTTTACTAAAATACAAAGTTAAGAATAAGTGGTGGTCAGAAATAAAATAATATTCATAAAAAAGGCTTTTCAATTTCTTGAAAAGCCTTTTTTATGAATATAACATTACGATTACGCCGCTGCCAAAGCCTCTGCACCACCCACGATTTCAAGTATTTCGTTGGTAATCGCTGCTTGACGAGAACGGTTATATTGTAACTTCAATTCTTTCAATAATTCACCTGCGTTGTCGGTTGCTTTGTCCATTGCAGTCATTCTTGCTCCGTGTTCAGAAGCGTTAGATTCCAGAACGGCTTTGTAAACCTGCAATTTCAAGGCTTTGGGCATCAATTCATTAATGATTTCTTCTTCCGAAGGTTCAAAAATATAGTTCACTGATGATACTTTTGTGGTAGATACCTCTTTTTTATCAACTACTGGCAACATTTGCTCAGCTGTCAAAATTTGAGTGGCTACGTTTTTGAACTGATTATAAACCACTTCCACTACGTCATATTTACCCGCTGCAAAACCATTCATGGCTTCTTCTGCTGCTTCACGAACTGCCGCAAAGCTCAAACGAGTATAAATGTCCATAAATTTCGTGCTTACATTGTATCCACGACGTTGCAAATATTCTCCACCTTTCTTGCCGATTGCCATGATTTCAACATTGCCAGCGGCTTGTTGAGAGGCATATTTTTCGTTAACAAGGCTTTGAGTCATTTTACCAACGTTGGCATTGAATGCCCCGCAAAGTCCACGGTCGGACGTTACCACGATGATTAAAACCTTATTAATTTCACGGACAAATGTATATGGATTTTCACCCGACCCCTCAGCATTTGCCGAAACAGTCGCAATCATTTCAGTCAATTTCTGTGAGTACGGACGCATCTGCACGATGGCATCTGTGGCACGGCGAAGTTTAGCTGCCGAAACCATTTTCATGGCTTTGGTAATTTGCTGAGTTGAATTTACCGATACGATTCGGTTACGGACTTCCTTTAATGAAGGCATTTTTTTAAGTCTTTAAGTCTTTAAGTCATAGGTCAAAAGTCGTTAGTTTATTTAGCGACATTGACTTTGAATAAGGTACTTTATGTCATTATATAAATGACGCAATTATAAGAGGATAATGATAAGTCATAAAACTTGCGGCTTGTGACTTATCACTTACAACTTTCTATGCATATTTGGGAGCTACTTCCTTTGAAACTTTTGTCAAAACATCAGTCAAAGAATCATCAAATTTTCCTGCTTTCAAGGCATCCATTGTTGATTTTTGGGTAGCTTTCATTACTCCGATAAAATCTTTCTCGAAATCACGAACTTTACTTACTGCCACGTTATCCAACAAACCTTTGGTTGCCAAGAAAATCATCGCTACTTGCTCTTCAACTCTTTGTGGAGCTCCGTTTGGTTGCTTCAACATTTCCAAGTTACGCTTACCACGTTCGATGGTCAATTTTGTTGCCGCATCAAGGTCAGAACCAAACTTTGCAAACGCTTCCAATTCACGATATTGTGCTTGGTCAAGTTTCAAAGTACCCGCAACTTTCTTCATCGACTTGATTTGAGCGTTACCACCCACACGAGATACTGAAATACCAACGTTAATCGCTGGACGAATACCTGCGTTGAACAGGTTTGATTCCAAGAAAATCTGACCGTCCGTAATCGAAATTACGTTGGTCGGAATATAAGCAGAAACGTCACCCGCTTGTGTTTCAATGATTGGAAGAGCCGTTAATGAACCGCCACCTTTTACCAAATGCTTGATAGAATCTGGAAGGTCGTTCATCGTCTTGGCGATTTCGTCAGAAGTTGTAATTCTGGCGGCACGTTCTAACAAACGACTGTGAAGATAGAAAACGTCTCCTGGATAGGCTTCACGTCCTGGTGGGCGACGTAGAAGAAGAGAAACTTCACGGTATGAAACCGCTTGTTTCGATAAATCATCATAAATTACTAAGGCTGGACGACCTGTATCACGGAAAAATTCACCGATTGCCGCACCTGTAAATGGAGCAAAAAACTGCATCGGAGCTGGGTCAGATGAACCCGCCGCCACGATGGTTGTGTATGCCATTGCACCTGCTGCACGCAAGGTTTGCTCAATTTGCTTGATTGTCGAAGCCTTTTGACCACACGCTACATAGATACAATACACAGGGTTTCCTGCTTCGTAATATTCTTTTTGGTTAATAATGGTATCAATACAAACGGTAGTTTTACCAGTCTGACGGTCACCAATTACTAATTCACGTTGTCCACGACCTACTGGAATCATGGCATCAATCGCCTTGATACCTGTTTGAAGAGGCTCCGTTACTGGCTGACGGAAGATTACACCCGGTGCTTTACGCTCCAAAGGCATATCATACAAATCGCCCGTGATTGGACCATTTCCATCAATTGGCTCGCCGAGTGTATTTACCACACGACCGCAGATACCGTCTCCTACTTTAATAGAGGCAATTTCGTCAGTACGTTTTACGGTATCGCCTTCTTTCACGCCCGAAGCGTCTCCCAACAATACTGCCCCAACGTTATCTTCTTCGAGGTTCAATGCTAAGGCTCTCAAGCCGTTTTCAAAAACGAGCAATTCACCCGCTTGTACTTTCGTTAGTCCGTAAATACGGGCTACACCATCACCGATTTGCAATACGGTACCTACTTCTTGAAGTTCAGCTTCGGATTTTGCTCCTGAGAGTTGCTCTCTCAATATTGCCGATACTTCATCTGGTCTGACTGATGCCATTATAATAAAATTGTTTTGTGATTTTGTCTGTTTTCGAGGTGTTAGGTTTGGGGATTAGGTTTTTGTGAAACATAATTTTCACTCTGTCACTCCCTCACCAAATCACTCTATATTTTCGGGTGCAAAATTATGGAAGAAATTTCACAATTCCATGATTTTAAGAATAAAAAGAGTTGATTTGTTATACTTTTTGGGGATTTGGGGAGAAAAGACAATTCATATCAAATGTAGTTTTATTTGTAAATGAGACTCATTTCATCTACGTTACAGAATATTTTATAAGAATGCTTATCTTTGTGTAATAATTTTAAACTTAAAAACGAACAACAATGCTACATAAAATAAGAAAAGTTGGTGGCTTAGTTTCTGCCACAGAAATATTAAAAGCAGGAGGAGTTGATAAATGGGTTGAAAAAGTAGGTTATGACTCTCGCAAAATAAAAATGTCAGGTATTATTTCATTGACAGAAAAGCAAGTTGAAGAGGCTTTAAAGTCGTTGAAGAAATGAGCATTCTGTATGACACTAATATTTTAATCAAAATAGTTAGAGTGCATTAAGGATTTTCTGACAGTGTAGTTTCAGAAGTCTCTATAATGTTACTGGTATGACCAACACGGTCTCTTATATAAAGTTGAAACTTGACTTTATCATTTAGTTTCAAGCCTCCTACATATTCCAAAAGGGCAAGGTCAAAAAGCATACTGTATGTAATTTCTCCACTGCAACTGCTAAGTGAAGTGATCCGAACAAGATAATTTGAAGCATTTATTTCCAAACTACTTTTTGTATTTACTGGTGACAAAAAAAAATTATAACTTTCTTTTGTTACCAATTTTGTAAATGTTAAATCTGCATTTTTTTTGTATATATCTACATATCCTGAAAATCTTGAACCATCTGAATTTACAATAGTTTGACTGAAATTTGTCCCTATATCTGCTTCGGTATCTTGGTACGTGAAAGTGACTGAAATGCTGTCTTGCTTGTAAAAATTATCCAAAATATTTTTTTTAAGGGCATATGTATTAGACAATTTCACAAACGTTATCTGTGGCACAGACTTAGCATCTTTACATAAGTCTTGTTCTTGTTCAATACTACTTTTTGAGCAAGAAGCAATTAAAAATATCCCAATAACCAAAATATAAATCTTTTTCATGCAAACTGTTTTTTAATATTATTCATCTAAAAGTGACCGATGATAAAATTAATGGATTTGCGTTAAAATGCAATAAGTAAACTAATATCTTTGAATTTAATTCTATTTCAAAAAAGTGATTTCTACAATCCCAAATTACCCATTCCCCCTCTTCAACAATTCCCTCTGATAAGCCGAAGGAGTCATATTCATAATTTCCTTAAATTTTCGATTAAAATTTGAAAGATTATTGAATCCCGATTCATAACAAATTTCGGTGATGCCCATGCTGTCTTCTACTAATAATTTACAGGCGTGGGCAATGCGGATTTGGGTGAGAAAATCGGAGAAATTTTTATTGGTTCTACTTTTAAAATAGCGTGAAAAAGAGGTTTCTGACATTGCTATCAAATCTGCCATTTCGCCCAATCGGATTTCTTCTCTAAAATTTTTCATCACGTATTCAAAGACTTTATTTACTCGGTCAGAATCTTTAATATTTGTGCCAAAACTATTCCCTGAGGTCAGAAAATCGTATTCTTCCGAAAGGGCAAGATTATCCAATACTTCCAATAATGACAAAAGCCGTTTGGTTGGATTTTCTTTAAACATTGCTATTAACTTGTTGGAAATAAGCTGATTAGACTCTCCCATAATATCCAAAACCCGATTAGATTTTTCAAGTAACGAATGAATATGTTTCATTTCGGGAACTTTGAAAAAGTCTTTTCCCAAGAAATCATCATTAAAATGTATCACGATTGACTTGGCTCGAAGGTCAGAATTTTGGGCGTAATATTCTTCATGACTCCGATAAAGATGCGGTACGTGCGGACCAATCATACATAAATCTCCCGCTCTGTATTCCTTGATGTGTTCACCCACAAAACGCTGTCCTGTGCTTTCAGTTACCAATACGATTTCATATTCAGGATGGAAGTGCCAAGGCGTTTCAAAATAAGGAACATCAAAATCAACCAAAACAAATGAAGAGTCGGCGGGTAAGGGAAGTTTTTGTAATAAAGGCTTCATGAAATGTTCTTAATTTGGTATTTATATGACAAATATATTAGTGAATCATTACTTTTAAATAGTATTATTACTGAACTTAAAATTGATAGTTTAGATTTGGATTTGTAATTTTGCTGTGTTTCAAACTAAAATCTACCGATTTACTCAAAGCAGTTTGAAGAAATCGGTAATAATTTCAAAAATTATTATGAAAAAATTATTGTACGCAATTGTGGCGTTAATGTTAGTAAATGCGGGGGTATCTGCCCAAAGCGTGAAAACTCCAGCTCCAAGCCCAATGCAAACCATTAAGCAAGATTTTGCTTTGTCTTCCATTGAAATTGCTTATTCACGTCCAAATATGAAAGGTCGTGTGGTGTTTGGTGATTTGGCTCCTTACGGTAAATTGTGGAGAACGGGGGCGAACGGTGCTACAAAAGTAACCTTCGGCGAAGATGTAAATGTGGGTGGAGTGGCTGTAAAGGCAGGTTCTTATGCACTTTACACGATTCCAAATAAAAACGAGTGGGAAGTTATTTTGAACAAAGGAATTAATAATTGGGGTATTGATGGTTATCAGGCAGCTGATGATGTGGCAAAATTTAAAGTGAAGCCGATGGCATTACCCATGAATATTGAAACGTTTACGGTGCAAATTGCTAACGTTATGCCAGCCAGCGCTGAAATCCATGTAATGTGGGAAAAAACAGCCATTTCAATTCCTGTAACGGCGGATATTGATGCTAAGATTTCAAAATCAATTGATAATGCTATGAACATGGATAATCGTCCATATTTCCAAGCGGCAAATTATTATTTTGAGACTGGAAAAGACTTGGCGAAGGCTTCGGTTTGGGCTGATAAAGCGATTGAAATGAACCCAAGAGCATTCTGGATTATGCACTTGAAAGCTAAGATTCAAGCTAAAATGGGCGATAAAGCAGGTGCAACGGCAACCGCTATGAAATCAATTGAATCAGCAAAAGAGGCTAAAAATGCTGATTATGTTGCTTTAAATGAGAAATTGATTGCTACCTTGAAGTAACATTCGTTTTCAAGAGAAGTATTTTACCTCCAACAGAGCCTTCGTGATTACGAGGGCTTTGTTGGTTTTGAAGCATAACAGATTATCAATTAAAAACCGTTTCATTCCTTATACATCAATCTGTTTTGAAACATATTTGGTACATTTACATTATAATTATTACAAAATCATCTATAAACGAAAATCAAGACGGTATCTAAACCTTTTTCAACATAAAAATCCAAAAAAAGAATGTCAGTACAACCTAAAATACATATCAACCTCGAAGAGATAAATACGAAAAAACAACGCTTAGAAAATATCAAAGCGGAGTTGAAACGTGAATTTATTGGAATAGATTACATCATTGACGAATTGGTGGACTATATTCAAATTTGGTACTTGATGCCAGAGATTTTAACACGCCCAATCATTGTCAATTTGTGGGGAATGACGGGTGTGGGGAAAACCGATTTAATCAGAAAAATGGTCTCGAAGTTGGAATTTCAAGACCGTTTTGTGGAAGTCGAACTCTCTAACGGCGAAAGTACTTGGAATAGTAATGTGTCTTCAATTTTGGATAGTAATGGCGTAAATGATGCCAAACCATCCATTGTGCTTTTCGATGAAATTCAACGATTTTATACCATTGATTCGGAAGGAAAACCGCTTCTAAACACTCGTTTCCAAGATTTTTGGGAATTATTGTCGGATGGGAAATTGGCAAAACGTGATTCCAAAGAGTCCATTGATGAATATTTACAGCGATATTTATACGCTTCGATGCAACGCAAAAAGCGGATTCAGAAACTGAAAGATGCTCCACCAATGCCGACTGACCCCACTAATCCGATGATGGGAATGAGTAACATTGAGGAGGAAGAAGAGGCAACGGTTGGCGTTTGGGAAGCACAAAGTTTGAAGAAAATCTTTAATTTGAAAGAAACCGTCAATGAAATTGCCGAAATGCGGGAGGAAGATGTGTTGAGAATGATGCAACAAACTCGTGATAAAAAGAAAGTTTATGAACCCATTTCGCACGCCAAAACGTTGATAATTATTTCGGGAAATTTGGACGAAGCATACTCAATGGCAAACGAAACGGGCGAGACCGACATCAACGCAGATATCTTTAGAGCCTACACCGAAAAAATTACGATTGTAGATATAAAAAATGCTCTTTCACGTAAATTTAAACCTGAGCAAGTAGCTCGTTTTGGTAATATTCACCTGATTTACAAGTCTTTACGCAAGGTTGATTTTGAAGCATTGATTGTTCAAGAATTGAAATCTATTATCAAGAAAAACAAAGAACATTTTGGCGTTGATGTTGAAATTATGGAAAATTTGAATCAATTGATATATCAAAATGGCGTTTTCCCTGTGCAAGGTGTGCGACCCGTTTTTTCGAGTATTACCGATATTATTGAAGCCAATCTTTCAAAATTATTGTTTGAGGCTTTCATGGGAAATCTGATGCACATCAAGATGGATTATGATTTTAAAAGAAAAAAAATTACGGCTGTTTTAGCAGGAAAGAAAACAATTGAACTGGATTACGTTGGTAAAATTGACCAAATCCGTGAAGATAATTCGCCCGATATGGTGGCAAATATTGCCGTTCATGAGTCTGGACATGCTATTATTTACGGATTATTATTGGGACTTGCCCCTTTGCAATTGAAGGCACGAGTAGCCTCACGTTACGCACAAGGCTTTGCATTCCCACATTTGATTCATTTATCAAAGGCAAATATTTTGCATAAAGTCAAAATTTTCTTGGCGGGAGGAATTGCCGAAGAAATTATTTTTGGAGAAGACAACGCCACCATTTCCAGAACATTCGACCGTGAAGAAGCCACTTCTATGGTGATGGAATACATTAGAAAATATGGTTTTGACAAAAATTTCTTGGCTTATTACGCCCACCAAGGCCCATACAGCATGGACATCAGCGTAACGGATTGGGCAATTGAAAGAATGATGCGAGATTTGAGCCAAGAAACTCGTGAATTATTGGAAGCCAATCAAACATTTTTAGTTGCCTTGGCGAAAGAATTATCCGTAAAAGGAAGTTTGAAACCTGCCGAAGTAGTGGTAATTGCCAAAGATTTCGGGCATGATTTTTTAATAAAAGAAGAGAATTATTTGCATTTGGCAGGGTATGAGGGAATGTTGGATAATTCAAAATAATAAATATGCACAACACAGAAGAATTAAGAGAAACAGCCGTATTGGTGGCTGTGCAAACGCAAAAACAAACCAACGAACAAACGAAGGAATATTTGGATGAATTGTCTTTTTTGGCGGAAACTTCCAACATCAATACGTTACATACTTTTACGCAGAAGCTCGAAAAGCCCGACAATAAATTATACGTTGGCAAGGGAAAAATGGCGGATATTATTGCCTTTGTAATTGATAATGACGTGGATATGATTATTTACGATGATGAATTATCCACCATTCAAATCAGAAATATTGAAGGCGAATTTGCTAAATTTCAGAAGGAAGTAAAAGTGCTTGACCGTAGCTTATTGATTCTTAACATTTTTGCGATGAGAGCCCAAACCGTTCAAGCTCGAACGCAAGTAGAATTGGCTCAACAGCAATATGTGTTACCCCGCTTAACCAATATGTGGACTCACCTTTCCAAGCAACGGGGTGGTGTGGGTATGCGTGGACCAGGTGAAAAGGAACTGGAAACTGACCGCCGTATTGCCAAAGACCGTATCGTATTTTTGAAAGAAAAACTGGAACTCATTGATAAACAGTCACATACGCAACGCAAAAGTCGTGAGCGAATGGTGAGAGTTTCCTTAGTGGGATATACCAACGTTGGCAAATCTACCTTGATGCGTAGATTGGCAAAAGCTGATGTTTTTGCAGAAAATAAACTTTTTGCCACGGTGGATTCTACGGTGAGAAAAGTTACCATTGGTGATGTACCGTTTTTACTTTCGGATACTGTTGGATTTATTCGTAAATTGCCTACTAAGTTGATTCAAGCGTTCAAATCGACTTTGGATGAAGTGCGGGAGGCTGATATTTTACTGCACGTAGTGGATATTTCTCACCCAAATTATGAAGAACAAATCGAGGTAGTTAATAATACTTTGACGGATATTAAAGCAGCTGATAAACCTATCATTTTGGTTTTCAATAAGATAGATTTGTTTTCACCCGAAGAAATTGAAATTAAAGATTGGGAAATTGGTTCGGGTGATGAACCCGTCAATCAACAGAGCAGAATTGAAAAAGTTACCGAGTTTTTGAAAAAATCGTATATGCACACGCCACAGCCGCTAACAGTTTTTATTTCGGCAGAGCAAAAAGAGAATATTGACGAATTGAGAAATGCGATTTTGGAATTAGTTAGAGAAAAACATTTGAGTATTTATCCAAATTCGCTGGTCAGTTATCAGTGAACAATTATCAATAAACAATTATCAGCAAATAGTTAGTTGTCATTTGATTTTAAGTATATTTTCAAGAAATTTGTGAAATAAATCTGTTTACTGATAACTGTTCACTGAAAACTGAATATCGGCATCATAGTTCAACGGATAGAATAGACGTTTCCTAAACGTTAGATGTGGGTTCGATTCCCGCTGAAGCCACCATTATCTCATTAGAAAACTTCGTGGAGGTTTTAAACCTCCACGAAGTTCATCTTCGTAAATCCTTCTAAACTGTATTGCAAACCTTATCCATTGCCCTCTGTACATACAACGGTGCGAGATTTTTGAGGGAACAACTCCAAAGTTTAGCCAATCAAACATTACTCCCTTTTGAGGTAGTCATTACGGATGATTGCTCCAAGGATAACACCTTTGATATTATTCAAGAATTTAGTAATATCCTGAATATCAAATACTTCTCAAACGAAAAACCTTTAAAAGTTACCAAAAACTTCGAGAAAGCTATTTCTCTTTGTTCGGGTGATATTATCTTGATGTGCGACCAAGACGACCTTTGGCACGCTGATAAATTGGCAAAAATCCACGCTTATTTTCTGAAAACCCCAAATAATGTGGCGGTCTTTTCAGATGCTGATTTGGTTAATGAAAAAGGCGAAAGTCTAAATCAAAACTTTTGGTCGGCAGTGCGTTTTCATAAGGAACAAAGAGAACTATGGAAAAGTGGAAAATCGGTAGAAATTTTATTGGCAGGTAATCGGACTGCGGGCTGTATGATGGCTTTTCGGAAGGAATTAAGGGATATTGTTTTGCCATTTCCTACGCATATTCCTGAGATGATTCATGATAATTGGATAACGATTGTGGCGGCGATATTGGATTCTTTGGGTATGATTGAGGAGAAACTAATTTCATACCGTCAGCATAGTTTCCAGCAAATTGGTACTCGACCCAAAGAGGCAGGGCAAGCGGTCAGTTTGAAAGATAGGTTTTCCAGACCTCGAAATGAGAAACTTGCACCCTTTTTAGCAAAAAGAGACTACTTTTGTGTTTTGAAAACAGCCTTGGAAGAACGAATTGAAAAAAAGAATCCAAATTTTCAGAAATTCGACCAAATTATCAATTATTATGAAAGCCGAGGCTCGCTTTCACCTTTTCATGTAGCAAGGATTCCCAATATTTTAAAATTGCTCATTAAAGGAGATTATCATCGTTACAAAGACCAAGAAGCCTCTTGGAAAGCACCCTACGTTGCGGCATTGGGCGATTTATTTGAATAAATTAAATGAAATTAATATACACAGTTTGTACTGCCAATTACCTTTATCAAGCCCTCACGATGGGCGAATCTTTACGAAAAACGAATCCTGACTATGAATTAATCATTGGTCTGGTTGATGAATTACCTGTAACAGATTTTGAGATCTCTTATAAAATCATTCCGATTTCAGAAGTTCAACCCGTTAATTTAGCTGGGTTCAAAGGCGACTATACCGTGATGGAGGTTGCAACGGCTTGCAAGCCTGTTTTTGGCTTATATCTTTTTGAAAAATACTCCGAATTAGAGAAACTGATTTATTTCGATACTGACCTTTGGATTACAGAAAGTGTTGAACCTATCATCAAAAATCTTGATAATTTTGATATAATTCTCACGCCCCATATTACGCAACCCATTGATTTACAGGAACAATGGAACGAAAAACAGTTCCTAAACGCTGGACTTTACAACACGGGTTTTGTGGGTATGAAGCGGTCTGAAAATACCATGAAATTCTTGACTTGGTGGAAAAATCACTTGAAAGATTATGGGTATTATGACTTCTGTAACGGCATGGGAATCGACCAATTATGTGCCAATTTTGTACCGCTTTTCTTTGAAAAAGTTTTGATTGAATACAGCCCTGCTTACAATTTGGCTTACTGGAATTTACACGAAAGAAAGTTGAGTTTGGTAAACGAAAAGTTAGTTGTGAATAACTCCGAAAATTTGATGTTCTTTCATTTTAGTGGATATTCTCCTGATAAACCAGAATTACTTTCAAAACATATAAAGTCCTCAAAAACAAGCAAGTACCCAGTTTTGAAGAGTTTGTTCGCTGGATATAATGAAGCCTTATTGAGAAACCATTTCCACTTTTTTAAAACCATTATTCCTGCTTATGGTATCTTTAATCCTCCGAAAAAAGAGAAGAATTTTGTCAAATCGTTGAAAAATCGGCTTGGAAAGTGATTAATTTTATTGAGAATTTTTAGAAATCAAAGCCCGATTTATCCGACTTGCTAACGCTGGTCCTTCATAAATAAATCCTGTATAAATCTGAACCAAGGATGCTCCTGCCTCCAATTTTTCTATCGCATCTTCGGGCGAATGTATGCCGCCTACGCCAATAATTGGAAATGATTTATTCGATTTTTGAGACAAATATCTGATTACTTCAGTCGAGCGTTTCGTTACAGGTTTTCCACTCAAACCGCCCATTTCTTGCATTAAATTTTTATCCGATTTCAATCCTTCCCTTGAAATTGTGGTGTTTGTAGCGATTACTCCTGCAATTTTAGTTTCTTGGACTATTTCAATAATATCATCTAATTGAGAATCGGTCAAATCTGGAGCAATTTTTAGAAGGATAGGCTTTTGTTTTGCTTTCTTTACATTTTCATCTTGTAAGGTTTGTAAAAGATTTTTCAAAGGCTCTTTTTCCTGCAAGGCTCTCAAATTGGGCGTATTTGGCGAACTTACATTAACCACAAAATAATCAACTACTTCAAATAATTCGTGGAAACAGATTAAATAATCATCCACGGCATTTTCGTTGGGTGTTACTTTATTTTTACCAATATTTCCCCCAATTAAAATATCACTTTTCCGTTTTTTCAATTGTTCCACCGCCACTTTTACGCCCTCATTATTAAAGCCCATTCTGTTGATGATGGCGTGGTCGGGTTTGAGTCTGAAAAGGCGGGGTTTATCATTGCCGAGTTGTCCTTTTGGCGTTAATGTACCAATTTCGATAAAGCCAAAACCTAAGTTGGCAAACTCATCAATCATTACTGCATTTTTATCAAAACCTGCGGCAAGTCCAACGGGATTCTTGAATTTCAGTCCAAAAACTTCTCTTTCCAAACTGGGGTGTTCATAGTGGTAAATTGCCTTAAAGATTTGCGGAACAAAGGGGATTTTGAACAAAAATTTGACTAAATCGAAAGTGATGTAATGGGCTTTCTCAGCATCAAATTTGAATAAAAGTGGTTGGATTATGAATTTGTACATTTACAGCTTTGAGTTATGAGCTTTGAGCAGTGAGTATGAGGTATCTCAAAACTCATAGCTCATTGCTCAAAGCTATTTTCTGCAAAATTACAAAAGCCAAAAAGAAAAACCCCTTCAACCATTGAAAATGATTGAAGGGGTTTCAATATTCTTTTCTACAAACTATTTTTTCGCAGGTTTTTTGAAAATGGCTTCATCAAGTGTTGGGTTCAATTTGATTGATTCCGTTTCAATCGTCATTGTTCCCCCCATTGGACTTGGCACTTCCATTGTGTGAGGAAAAGTTAAACCTTCAACTTGTTTGAAATTTGAATAGTTTACCTCTGCATCAACTTCTTGTCCTTGAACTTTACGCTTACCCGCAGATTTCAAAGTATAATAAGTAGTTGCTGAAAGGAACAAATTGCTAATATCTCCATTTTTTTCGGTCAATTTTAAATGATAAACATCAGCTCCGTCTAATTTTTCTTTGCCTACTAATTCTATGGTAGTACCTTTTTCTTTGTAGTTGAATAATGAACCGCCTAAATTGGTTTGTTTTAATGTTTCTTTGATTTCTGCTCCTGGCATATCCTCGGGTTCACCCGTTCCCCCCATCATGGCTGGGCGTTGCATCCAACCCGTTTCTCCATCAACTGCCGTAATAATTTCCTGACCCATCACTGAGACTTCCGTTTTTAGGCTCTTCCCTGCTATAATGCTGGTTTTGCTTTCAATATCCATACCTTGAACATTAAATTTATTGTTCATTTGCATACTTTTCAATGCCTTCCATTTTTCAACTCCGCCCATTGCTTCAATGTGTTTTACCACAATATCGTCAGCCGTTTGAGCGAAAGAAGTAGTTGCCGTAGCCATCATAATAAATGCCGAAGCGATAATTTTTGTCAATTTCATTTCCTTTTGTTTTTAGTTTAAGTTTTATAAAAAACGCTTAGTTGGGAATATTGTTAGAAATGTAGGCAGGAAAATAATCATCTCAAAATATTATCGTGACGATTAGCTGAAATAACTGATGAATGGACGAATAACCAGCGTCCCGTCTTACGTTAGAGGCTACCGTTTTGCCTTAAAAATCTTATTCGGAATTACATATTTCGAGAAATCAATCCTTGCATTATTGAAATCCATGATACAATATTTGATTACTTCTCTAAGATTTACGTCATGCTGGGGCGTTACATTCATAAAGCCCGAATATGTCCTGAAAGCGTTAGACTGAAAGATTTTATCGGGTTTTAAATCCGTTTCAACATAAAATTCCATCGTAATTTTAGCCATACCTTCTTCTTTTAAAAAATGGCGTTCTTCTCTGATTTTCAATTCCTTGATTCTTATTAATACAGGGACAAGCCCCGCTTTATAAGTATTAGAAGGTTTCAAGTATTTCATCAAAACTTTCTGAACGCTGTCGCCCAAAGTCATTTGCTTTTGATGGCTAATGATTCCTTTTCTGATTAAAAAGTATTTGGGTTGATTAAAATCACAGACGATTCGCTGAATATAGAACTTACGATTGGGCAACGAAAACTGTTCCGTTTTTAAATTAAGATGCTTATATTGAATAATTTGAGCATAAGTTGTATGATAGGCGACAAAACCGAGTACGAAACTCAGTAATAATATTTTCTTCAACATATAGCGGTATGTTTTGTCGATTATTGGTTTTCGATGTTTGGATAAACTAATTCTCGAAAAAGGAAAAACTATGTTAATTGTAGCAAAAATTAAGCCACTCAAAGAATTTTGAATTTTATTGGACATCCCAACAGAGATGACTTCTAACAAGATTTAGATATTAATTCTAAAAATCCGACCTAAATTTTCTATTTTTGTCAAATAGACAAAATAAAAGTGATTTTAACAATAATGAAGGTTTTTGGCTTTTATGCTAACTACTGCATCACAATTCACCAATCACTAAATGATTATGAAAGAATACGGAACCAATGTCCAGAAATTAGTGAACCATATCATGACGGTTCAAGATAGAAATACACGCACAAAATACGCCTATTTATTAGTGGAATTGATGCGTCAGGTTCACCCCAATATGCGTGACAGTCAAGACTATACGAATAAATTATGGGATGATTTATATATTATGTCCAAATTCAAATTGGATGTTGAAAGTCCTTTTCCTCCACCTTCGCCCGATGCTGTTGGTAAAAAACCAAAAACTGTTCCCTACAATACGCAACATTTGAAACATCGCTATTACGGACGTAATGTTGAATTGCTGATTGCGAGGGCGGTTGCTGAACCTGACGATAATGAGAAGCGTATTTTGGTTGCTCATATTGCCCGTTTGATGAAAACTTTTTATCAAAATTGGAATAGAGAAGTAGTTGATGATGTCGTGATTTGGGGGCATATTATGGAACTTTCACGAGGTGATTTAGGGCAGATTGTACAAGATATTTCGGGTAATTCATCGTTAGGAAATCTTAGAAATAACAACAAAGATTCTTCAAACGACCGAAGAAGCGATAACCGAGGCGGAGGTCGTGATAGCAGAAACGACAGTCGTGGAGGAAGCAGTAGCGGGGGAGGTCGTCAAAATTTCGGAGGACGCAATGATGGCGGAAGAAGCAACGGAGGAGGACGAAGTAATGACGGTGGAAGAAATAGCAACGGAGGAAACGGGAGAAGTCATGACGGAGGTAGAAGCAATGGCGGTGGAAGAAGTGGTGGTGGAAACGAAAGAAATGATAACAGAAACAACAATAGAAGATAAAAAATTAATGGCATCATTTAAAGTAACAGGCAGTCTCCAATTGAAGGGAGAAATTATCCCACAGGGAGCCAAAAACGAAGCATTGCAGATTTTGTGTGCCGTGGTTTTGACCAAAGAACCCGTAACAATTCACAACATTCCAAACATCCGTGATGTAAATCAATTGATTGACCTTTTGGGCGATATGGGCGTGCGTTGCACTCGTATGAGCGAATCTTCGGTGAAATTTGATGCTTCCGAAGTCAATATGGATTATCTTAATTCTGAAACCTACAAGAAAAAGGCGGCTGCCCTTCGTGGTTCAGTAATGTTGTTGGGACCCACTTTGGCACGTTTTAAAAGTGGTAGAATCCCGTCGCCAGGTGGGGATAAAATTGGTCGTAGAAGATTAGACACCCACTTTTTGGGTTTTATGAAATTGGGAGCAAAATTCAACTATTCACAAGAAGATGGTGGGATTTATGAAGTAGATGCCTCACATTTGAAAGGTGCGTTTATGTTGTTGGACGAAGCCTCAGTAACGGGAACGGCAAACATTGTAATGGCTGCAGTTTTAGCCGAAGGCACAACCACTATCTATAACGCCGCTTGCGAGCCTTATCTTCAACAATTATGCAAAATGTTGAACAGAATGGGAGCAAAAATCACGGGTGTGGGTTCAAATTTATTAACGATTGAAGGTGTTTCTGAACTTTTTGGCACGGAACATACAATGCTTCCAGATATGATTGAGATTGGTTCGTTCATCGGAATGGCAGCCATGACACAATCAGAAATCACGATAAAAAGCTGCTCTGTGGCTGATTTGGGCATTATTCCACAAACTTTTCAGAAATTAGGAATCAAATTGGAAATCAGAGGTGACGATATTTATGTACCCGCCCAAGACCGTTACGAACTCGAAACTTTCATTGATGGTTCGATGCTCACGGTTTCGGATGCTCCTTGGCCTGGTTTCACGCCCGATTTATTGAGTATCGTTTTGGTAACGGCAATTCAAGCAAAGGGAACAGTTTTGATTCACCAAAAAATGTTTGAAAGTCGTTTGTTCTTTGTGGATAAATTGATTGAAATGGGTGCTCAAATTATTCTTTGCGACCCACACCGTGCCACTGTTGTTGGCTTAAATCGTGAACGATTGTTGAGAGGAATTAGGATGACTTCGCCCGATATTCGTGCGGGAGTTTCGTTACTGATTGCGGCAATGGGAGCGAAGGGGACTTCAATTATTGAAAATATTGAGCAAATTGATAGAGGTTATCAGAACATTGATACTCGTTTGAATGCCATTGGTGCGGAGATTATTAGGTTGTAAAAAAGTAAATAAGCCGTTGAAAATCAACGGCTTATTTTATGCAGCTTTTACAAATATTTGCTTTAATTGGTCGATAATCTGACCATTACCCGATACCGAAATTGAGCCAATTTTATCGGCAATTTTCTCCACATATTCCATCTCTTTCAATTTCCAAAGCATCTCGTTTTCTTCCATTAATTTGGCAGTATTCAACAAACTACGGGTCGATGCGGTTTCTTCACGGGCTTTGGCTGTGTTTCCCTTGTTTATTTTGGCCGAATCCTCTTTCCTTTTTGGGGCTTTCTTTTTTTGCCCTTTTTATATTATCTCGAGCGATCGGCCTTCTTTCTTCCGAGCGCTAGTGCCCGCGTGGCTTGGGCTTTTGGCCTCTTCCTTTGCGGTGTTTAGCTCGCCTGTCCCTGGTGTTTGTTTGCTCTCGGTTTTTGCTTTCGCTGCGTCTGTTACGAGATCTCTTTTCTTTGTCTTTCTTGTCTGGCGGTCAAAAATCAGCCTCCCTTTTCTTCTTCTGCGTTTGCCCCTGTTTTTTTTTTCGGTTTCTCCTCTTGAGGGCCTTTCGTATTTCGTGTCTCTTTTATGATCCCTTCCTCCCCCCCTTCTTTTTCGCCTTGGGTTGTAGCGTCGGTTTTAAGCACCACAGCCAGCCCCCTATTCTAGGAGCAGACAGGGAATATCCTCTTAAGAGCCCTCTCTCAACCTCCCCACCCTTTTCTCTTTTTTCTGTCTTTTCTTCCCCTCCCCCCCGGCGATTATTTCTTAGCCTTTTGCCGGCTTTTCCCCCTTCCTTTCTTTTTCTCTTCTCCCTTTCGCCCTTTTGGTAGGCCCCTGTTTGCGTTCCTTCCTCTTCTTTTTTTTTTTCTTCTTTCTCTCTCTCCCTTTCCCTTTCCCCCCCCTTTTGGGCCCCCCCCCCTCTCCCCTTCCTTCTTCTGTTTTCTTTTTCCCCCCCCCGCCCTTTTTCTCCTTTCTTTTTTCCCTTCCCTTTTCTTTTCTTCCCCTCCCCCCCCTTCTTCTTTTCTCCCTTCTCTCTTTTTTCCCCCCCCCCTCCCCCTCCCCCTCCCTCTCCTTTTTTACGCATAATTACGTTGGCTTGTGCCTTCTTTTCAGCCATCAAAACTTGGTTCATGATTTCTTTCATATCGCCAGGTAAAATGACATCACGCACACCACAGTTTTTTATTTCAATGCCAAGTGCCATTACTTTTTCGGCAGTATTTTCTAAAACGTATTGACCTATTGAGTCTTTTTTCTCTAAAAGTTCATCCAAAGTTAAGCCTCCAATATATTCACGCAACGCTAATTGCATCAAAATATGTAATTGTTTTTCGTAATCTTTATTGTCAAAAACAGCTTTTACAATATCTGCAATGCGGTATTGTACAAAGAAATTTAATCTTAAATTGGCTTTATCTTTTGTTAAAATTTCTTGTCCAGAAATCTCTAACTGCAACGAACGCATATCCACTTTGGCAATCTGAATGCTGATATTATTTTTCCACCAGTAATAAGTTCCTCCCCTCCAAAATACGCTCAAATTTTCCATCAACAATTAATAAGGCTTTTTCAAAGGATTCTATGGTGTATGGACGAACGTATGCCATAAATTTGTTGGTCATCAATTGCGTATCAATCGTGGCATCAATTTCAATGTTGCTCAAATCTGCCTTCGTAAAAGTATAATTCTTTACCCCTTTCCAAAACGCATATCGACCAGCCGTTAAAATAGTTTTGAAACGTTTATCCTCAAATTGAATCGCAATTTCATTATCAGCCACTTCAATAATCATCAAGGCTTCAACAATTTCATTCTCCTTTAATAAAATATTCAAATCAATAGGAGGGTGAAATAAATCTCCTTTTTCATAAATAAATACGGCTTTATTAGTCCAAAACCAATAATTGCCCTCGGACAAAAACTTTTTAAAGCTCCATTTTTTAATACTAAACCCACTTATACGCATTATTAACATTTTTCTATGTATATTTATTTTTTCTTTTAACACTAAACTTCGATTTAACGAACATAGTTTGATTGAAAACGATTTGGTTTTGGCTTTTTGTGATATCTTTTGTGAATATATTTCTCTAAATTTGAGGTATCTATTTTTAAAAATTATCAGAAATTAGCTCAAAATCAATTAGAGATTTTTGAACGGTATCTACTATGTTTCAAGTCCTGATTAAAATTTGGCTATTTTCCGAAGAAAACTCCATACGAAAATTCCAGACTGGGTTAATCATTTTTGGGAGTGATAAACTCCGAGAATTAAAATGGATTTTCAGTCCATGAGAGTTACCAATTACTCAACTATCGCATTAGATAGACAGGATTCGAACCTGTATTTTCTGCTACTCTAACCAACTGAGTTATCACGCCTTTGGAGCATGAAAGGGAGTCGAACCCTTGACCGACAGATTATTAATGAAAGCAATTTTAACAGCATATTGAACATTATTTTGCCAATACTACGGGGCTATACAGAAACCCACGTCAGGTTTAATAACGACTTTCATTGCGGAGCATACGGGAATCGAACCCGTTTCGTATCATAGACAGTGATACATCGTAACCATTAGACCAATGCTCCATTTGTAGGAAAAGAACTTTTTTATTTTGATGGTACAAATTTCTAAACGTGATACGCAACCTATTTGCGTAGAGAAAGTATTTTTGAAATAATTTATAAGTATCTGATTTTTAGTAATATAAATATTGTAGACTGAATAGGATTTGAACCTACGACGGATTCCTTATGAGAGAATTGCTCTACCACTGAGCTACCAGTCTATTAATTATAATGATATGAACTGAACCCTAAAATAGATTTTTTCAGAACTTCCCGAAAGCGACAAACTTTCGGGAAGTTAAACTCAGTTCCCTCCTCTGGCGGGATGACAAAATCTTATCCCATAACCTCCTCAACATCTTGAAAAGCCACATTTTTCAAAGGATTCAAATATTTTGGATTCTGACCGTCGTGCCAATTGTAGGAACTGGCAAAACCTAATTTTATAAGTTGACCTATTGTTGAATCATGCCAAACCTTGGCATCAACTTCGGCAATTCGTTGTTCCAATTCATTATCGTGAGCCTTCACTTTATCAATCATATTCGGGCGGATGCGTAAAATATACCGCCACGGCTCCTTGAAAATATAAACTTGCTTTTCGTAATACGTTTTGTATCGAATCACTCGAACGGTTTTAAGCTCAAAGCAAGCCAATTCACGCTCATTCAATTTGAATTTTGCTAATTCAAAAGTGTAAATTTCTTTCAAGAGTTGTTCTTTGGCTTCATAAATTCGTTTGCCTTTTCGTTTCTTTTTTTACCTTAAAAGTTTTATCGGCACTATGCTGAACGGTATTTATTTTTTGAAGTAAATTTTCATAGAAAACGCCCATTTTACTTCTTCTAACATCCTCTCTCACAATGAAATAGCGTTTCCAACCCCGTTGGATTGGCGGTACTAAATCAATCATCGGAAGCTCATATTTCTGTTTTCGCAGGCTTCTGTCTTCACGATATAAGCGGATTAATTGTTTATTTTTTATCATCAATGGCATCTCTTTTACGCCTTCGCTCGGTTCTTAGGCGGAGGGATGCCAATAATTCACTCGGAATATCTCCCATTGTTTTTGTACAATTTTGTTATTGGTAAATTCATTTTTATTCTCACAAAAGAATCCATTTAACGTTGGGTTTGATATTCTTTTGAACATGATTTTTGTGTTTAAAATATTGAATTTATGATGAATAGCACGCTACGAATTTTATTGAAATTCTGATTTAACGGCTTTGAAACTAATTTAATAATTTGGTGTTTAATGATTAGTCTTACGGTGTCAATAGATGCCTGTTCAATCAATGTTAGTTCAAATAGTGAAGTACTTGTGCCTTTTTTATTGAGTATATTAGGGTTTTATTTTGGAAATATTTTAAATAGTTTTAATCAAAAAGGAGGTATTATGAAAACAATCAATGCACAAATTCTTAATCTTTTAAGTTCGATATTTTTTACAATATCAGGTGTAGGTACAGGTTTGGCTGCTAACGGATTGACACCGTAGGACACTTTATTTAATTTGTGGGGAAAGAAAGAATCGAACTTCCAAGGCTATTAAGCAACGGTGTTACAGACCGCCCCGCTTCCACTTACGGACTATTTCCCCAAATGCGGAGGCAGAGAGAATCGAACTCCCAAATCAGTTTCCCGACCAACAGTTTTCAAGACTGCTTCCTCGTCCATTCGGACTACCTCCATTTATTTTGAAGAGAGCAAGGGAATCGAACCCTAAACTTTTACATTCCATTTGTTTAGCAAACAACGACAGCACCCCGACTGCATTACTCTCTGATTTTTAGGTGTTTGCGGAAAGAGAGGGAGTCGAACCCCCGCAGACATGGTTCTTCAAACCATCGCTCTACCTGCTGAGCTATCTTTCCATTTTATTGTCTGAGTGGCTGGATTTGAATGGGGATGCCTAATCCAGCGAGAGCTTGCTTCCAAAGCAAGTCCGTATAGCCATCTGTGGAACACCCAGTTATAATTTGTTGTAAGTAATTAATATTAAATTATTCATGTAAGGAATTAGTTTTACTTTTTATTTAGGGAGCATCTCAATTAATAAAGTACCCATGACTTCCATTAAACTTCCCGAAAGTAGAAATAACTTTCGGGAAGTTACCGAGAGATTTACTTCCAGAAAGTTATTTTTACTTTCGGGAAGTTCATACCAGAAGTGGGTATGTTTAAATTTGTATGCTCCCTTTCTTGAATATTGTTAATTGAGCATTGCGTGAAAATTTTTAAATTCCTCCTCTAAATCCGTCCCTGTCCGTACCACACACATACGGACAGGGCTGCTTTTGATGGATAGTTTCACGGTGAAATTTCGTGTTTTTTTTGTTTCATATTTCCGAACATCGAGCAACGAACATCGAATAACGAAACACAATTTCATTTGTGAGGCATCGGATTAAGCATCATCCCGATACCCTGATTCGTTCTGAATCAATGCAAATCTTGTTTTGACTCTTCTTTTTTCATTCTTTTTGGTTCATTTTCTAACCAAGTCAAAACTCAAATCGCACCACGCATATTTTTGGGCAATAAAAAACCCGACTAATCTTCTGACGAGTCGGGTTGATATGAATGAATGCGTACGCAACGCAATCAACTCGGCATCTGCCAAACTCTTATATTTTCTTGATTCTTAAAATCAAAACACGCCTTAAATCCGTGATAATCAGGAACATAACTGTCTCGGTCTTCACCCACTACAACCACAAAACGACCTTCTGTCGAAATCTGACTTATTGCATGAGCTATACTCGTGCCTGTCGGTAGTATTGCTGAACACTTCGACTTGGGGATTATGACCTGAAATGAATTGGAACGTAACATGGTTTTTGGTTGAATATTTTGATAATAAGCCATTAAAAAACCCGACATTTGCGGTGTCGGGTTGTTGTAAATTTCTAAGATTGATTTAAACTCAATCGAAAATAATACAATAACCCACACAAGCCACATCATCATAACAGGGCATAAAGCCTTGCGATGTTTTCGTTATGTTGCGACTTGATTTTAGCATTTTGTTGTTTGTTTTTCTTTTCACAAAGTTCTGAATAATAATTTCATACTTCCAAATTTTATTTAAAATAATTTTTTAAATTTTTTGTAATCCATTGAATATCAAATAATTAAATAAAAATAAAATTTACTAACTTAAATCACAATTGACAAGTAAATTAAATTCTATCCACAAATACTAACTTTTACAATCGTCAAAACGTTATTCTTGTATCAGATTACAACCCAGATTTTAACAGACAAAATCTCAAATTTGATAAAATTAAAATATTAAAATAATACAATATTTTTATGAAATATATTCTTTCTCTTGACCTTACTGAACCTCTTGTTTTTTTGTCGTTGTGTGTTGCCATGTTCGTAATTGTGGTGTCTCGATATTTCATTTTGAGTGGTATTTTTCATCTGTATTTTTACGTCTGGAAGAAAGAAATTTGGGAACAACGCAAGATTAATAAAAAGGCGTATCCACCAAAACAATTCAGAAAAGAAATCTATTGGTCGATGCTGACAGCTTTAATTTTTTCAATTATCGGGGCTTCTTTAGGTGTGCTTTGGCAAAAAGATTACACGGATATCTATCTGAATATCAATGACTTTCCTTTATGGTGGTTTCCTCTGAGTATCTTGATTTCAATGTTTATTCATGAGACTTATTACTACTGGTTACATCGTTTGATGCACCATCCAAAGATTTATAAACAAGTCCATCAAGTTCATCACGACAGTAGAATTACCTCCGCTTGGACGGCGTTTTCGTTTCATCCCATCGAAGGAATATTAGAAGCCTTGATTATGCCTTTGATTGTAATTTTTATTCCGATGCACCTTTACGCTATCATTTTTCACCTAACGATTATGACCGTAACTGCGGCAATTAATCATTTAGATATTGAGATTTATCCAAGAAATTGGTTTGGAAATATTTTAGGAAAACACCTAATTGGAGCAACGCATCACAGCCATCACCACAAATTTTACCGTTTTAATTTCGGATTATATTTTACTTTTTGGGATAAATGGGGCAAGACAGAAAGCCCAAGTTTTGAGAAGGATTATGAAAATAGAAGTATGTAGTTTGGGGTAAATTGGCACGCAGATTTTGACAGATTTACGCAGATTTTATTCAATTATAATTCGCTTAATTACAGTCATTTATTCATTAGTTTTGATAGATTATTACTTAGATTAATCAAGAAATTTGGTAATTTCAATGACAAAAGCAAAAAGGTGCATTCCCATAATAATCATATTTATATTCATTTTATTTATGCTCAAAAATCCAATCTTTGATTTTTATGTTTCAAAACATAATCAAGGTAAATTATTGAAAATCAAAAGTGTAAATATTGATAACTATAACCATTTCGTAGAATTTGTCAGTAAGATAGAAAAAGAGACTTCTTGGAAAGTTTATATAACAAGCACCCATCGAACATTCGAGGAGCAAGCCAGATTAAAGAGACAAGATTCCCGAAATGCAAGCCCTGGAAACTCCAAATACAATTACGCAAAAGCCATTGATATTGTATTATATCAGAACACTTTTTGGGAACAAAATTGGATTGAAAAACGAAGTGAGAAAAAGCGTTGGCTATCGACAAAAGTAGTGGACGTTGCAAAAAAGCATAGCCTAACGTGGGGAGGTAATTTTTCTAAATATTACGACCCTGTGCATTTTGAAATTGATTAGAAATAAAACAAAATCCCTTCCAATGTTTATTTGAAAGGGATTTTATTTTACCTCATTGCTCGTAGCTCATGCCTCAAACAATCAATCACATTTCCGTCGAGTATCAGCTATTGAAATAATTTTCCAACCATTTTCGGTCTTAAAAAATTGAAAAGCATCAACTCCACAATGTTGGCTTTTATGGTTTACAAACAGTTCATAAGGAGTCCATGCCGTAGCCATTTTAGCATCAATTTTGATTTCATAACTCAACACTCTTTCTTCAATACTTACACTCATCGGCATTGAACCAATTGATTTTACAAAGCCATCAATCGTAGCATTAGTAGTGAGTCCAACCACGCCAGTTTTACGGTCTGCACCAATAGTTTGCATACGGGCGGAAGGGTGAAAACAGGCTCTAATCATCGTAGAGTCATGTTTTTGCATTCCTTCAAATAGTTGAACCACAACGGCTTTGACCGCTTTTTCGTCTTCGGTTTGAGCGAAAGATGTTTTAAAAAAGTTTAAAATTATGAAAAGAAAAAATATTTTTTTCATCTTAATATGATTTATTTTTAGGGTTTCGTTTGTTATGAAAACAGGATAAAATCATAACAACTTTATTATCTTCATCAACGATAAAATATAGTGAATAAGGAAAACGCTTTATTTTAAAAGCTCTGATATTCTTATAAACTACTATGAAAAATGGATTGAATGATAAGATGTTACAGGAATCCAGAAGTGAAGATTTAAAATGTTTGGGAGCATCATCACTTTATAGAGAATAATAATCAATGGCATCCTCAATTTCTTGTTGGGCTCTTGGGGAAACAATAATTTTATAAGCCATATTTTTTATCTAATTGTTTGATAGATTCTTCCGCAGTTAAGTATGTAGTTTTATCTTCTCGCAGGCGTTTGTCTAAAATGTTTTTCATTTCTGAACTCAAAATATAATCATACTCTTCTTCTTCGACTATTATTGTGATAGGCTTCTTTTTGAATGTAGCTTTAATTGAATCTAAAATATCAGCACTCAATTCCTGGGCTGATGAAAAATGATATGTTGTGTACATGATTTTTGATGTTTCGTTTCGTCAATATACTAAAAAAGCGATAATAGAAAATCCTCATAGGTTTTGAAAACTTATGAGGATTTTAGAATGAATTTAAAAGTATCAAAACTCAGCCGATTTTGGTGTTCTTGGAAAAGGAATTACGTCTCTGATATTGGTCATACCCGTTACGAACATCACCAAACGCTCGAAGCCAATTCCGAAACCTGAGTGTGGAGCTGTACCAAACTGACGGGTTTCCAAATACCACCAAATTGTTTCTTCGTGAATGCCTACGGCTTTACTTCTTTCTAATAATTTCTCATAATTATCTTCTCTTTGCGAACCTCCGATAATTTCTCCGATACCTGGAAAGAGTACATCCATTGCTCTCACCGTCGTTCCATCCTCATCCAATTTCATATAAAAAGCCTTAATGTCTTTTGGATAATTTGTCAAAATTACGGGCTTTTTGAAGTGCTTTTCTACCAAATAACGCTCATGTTCAGACTGCAAATCAATTCCCCATTCAACGGGATATTGAAACTTGCCTTCTTTATGACGTTTTGATGATAAAAGTATCTTGATGGCTTCGGTATAAGTGAGTCTAACGTACTCATTATCAACCACAAAGCGAAGTTTCTGAATCAAATCCAACTCCGAACGTTCTTCGGCTTTTTTAGATTTTTCTTCGTCTTTCAAACGATTTTCCAAGAACGCTAAATCGTCCGCACAGTTCTCTAAGGCGTAACGAATCACCGATTTTGTGAAGTCTTCTGCCAAAGCCATATTGTCTTCCAATTCATAAAAAGCAACCTCTGGCTCAATCATCCAAAACTCTGCTAAGTGGCGAGCCGTGTTTGAATTTTCAGCACGAAACGTTGGTCCAAAAGTATAGATTTTAGACAATGCCATTGCACCTAATTCTCCTTCTAATTGTCCCGAAACGGTCAAATTAGTCTCTTTCCCGAAGAAATCTTCTTTATAATTAATGCTTCCATCTTCGTTCAAAGGTGGATTCTTTGGGTCGAGGGTCGATACTCTGAACATCTCGCCAGCCCCTTCCGCATCCGACCCTGTGATGATGGGCGTATGTAGGTAAAAGAAACCGTTGTCGTTATAATATTTGTGAATGGCAAATGCCAAAGCATGACGAATTCTGAGAATTGCTGAAAAAGTATTCGTCCGTGGGCGTAAATGGGCAATCTCACGAAGGAATTCCAAACTATGTTTTTTGGGTTGCAAAGGGTATTTTTCTGGGTCAGCCGTTCCGTAAACAATTACAGATTTCAATTCAACTTCCACTCTCTGTCCAGAACCTTTTGACTCAATTAATGTTCCCGTAACTGCCACACACGAGCCTGTGGTGATTAATTTGAGCGTTTCTTCATTGATTAAACTGGGTTCGGCAACTGCCTGAATATTATGAATGGTCGAACCATCATTGATGTTGATAAAAATCACATTGGGTTGCACTCGCTTGGTTCTGACCCAGCCTTTCACGGTTACTTCGCTGCCAATGATGGCTTCGGATAATATTTGTTTGATTTGCATTTTTGGAGTATTGAGCTTCGAGCAGTGAGGTATGAGTAATAAGCAATATCGCCGTCTTTCTCATTACTTATTGCCCACACCTTTAAGCTATTTAATTTTCTATTCTCAAAATTACCAACAAATCTTTCAATTACCGAATTAAGTCTGTTTGATTGAATATTTGAGGTAAAAAAAAGGGTTGAAAAATAATTAACATTTGTTTATTTTATGAGAATCGTGTAACCTTTCATGCTTCTTTTCGTCCTATTTTACAGTAGATTATTCCTTCAATCAGGTATATTTCAGGTCCTAAGTTTTAGAAAAATTATTAATTTTTTTCACAAAAAAAATAAAATTGTAAGTTTTTTTGTAAATATTTTCTCGTAATTAAATATCTGATTTTTAATGATTTAATAATTTGTTTTCATTATTTATCGTTGAATGTTGGACTTTGCAGAAAATATTTTCATAAATTTGGCAAGATTATTGATAGACAGGTGATTACTGGTGCGAGCCACAAAAACGATACCAACCTGATTCATTAATATTACCCTTACAGCCTGAGCATTATGCAAAAACTTTCCTTAAACCAGTCATTACAACAAAGATTATCTCCGCAACAAATTCAATTTATCAAATTGTTGCAGATTCCAACCTTTGAACTTTCCGCCCGAATCGAAGAAGAACTCGAAATCAATCCTGCCCTTGAAGAAGGTATGGAAATGGAAAATGACGTGAAAGAACGTGATGAGTACGACGAGGATTTTGATGATTATGCAGATGAAAAATTTGATGAATACAATGACCGTGAGATAGATATCGAATCATATCTTCACGATGATTATGCGGGTTATAAAATGCAAGGTGACGGTTCTGGCGATGATGATGATAAGGAAATGCCAATCGCCATGATTTCGAGTTTAACCGACCACCTCACCGACCAATTAGGATTTCTTCGATTGGAAGAAACACAAGAAATTATTGGCAGACAATTGATTGGTTCAATTGAAGCCGATGGATATATCCGTCGCCCAATGCAAGCGGTAGTAAACGATTTGGCTTTTACGCAGGGAGTTTATACGACGATTGAAGACGTTGAAAGTATTTTGAAGTGTATTCAAACTTTTGATCCTCCTGGAATCGCTGCTCGTGACTTGCAAGAATGTTTATTATTACAATTACACCGCAAAGATTCGGATGATTTAGGCGTACTGAATGCTACGAAAATTTTAGAAAGCAGTTTTGAGGAATTTTCTAAAAAGCATTATGACAAAATTCAGAAGCGTTTGGGTATCGACAATGAAATGATGAAGCGTGCCGTAACGGCAATTACGAAACTAAATCCACGTCCAGGTTCGGCAGAAGAGGATGGCACAATTATTCAGTATTTGATGCCCGACTACATCTTGACGAATACCAATGGTAAATTAGAATTATCATTAAATTCAAAAAATGCACCCGAGTTGCGAGTGAGTCACTCTTTCCACGAAATGCTGGACACTTACGATAAAAGCGATAAAAATAATAGAGTTATAAAAGAAACAGTTACTTTCATTAAGCAAAAATTAGATTCGGCAAAATGGTTTATTGATGCCATTAAACAACGTCAAAATACTTTATTAAGAACAATGAAATCTATTTTGGATTACCAAAAAGAATTCTTCTTAACGGGTGATGAAACTAAACTTAAACCCATGATTTTGAAGGATATAGCCAATCAGATTGAGATGGATATTTCAACAGTTTCACGGGTTGCGAGTAGTAAATCTGTTCAGACTGAGTATGGTTTGTACCCTCTGAAATACTTTTTCTCAGAAGGCATCGCCACTGATTCGGGAGAAGATGTTTCGAGCCGTGAGGTGAAAAATATCTTGAAAGAATTGATTGATAATGAACCTAAGAAAAACCCATTATCAGATGATAAATTAGAGAAATATTTGAATGAAAAAGGTTATAACATTGCCCGCAGAACGGTTGCCAAATACCGTGAGCAGTTAAATATTCCCGTGGCTCGTTTGAGGAAGCAATTATAGGAAGCTGTAAGCAATAGGCAAAATATCACAAGTACAAACAAAAAAGCGAATCTTTTGGAACTGAGTTCTCAAAGATTCGCCTTTTTATTGCCTATTGTTATACATTAAATCTAAAATGCATAATATCACCATCAATTACGGTATATTCCTTGCCTTCTACGGATAATCTACCTGCTTCTTTGCAAGCGTTTTCAGACTTATATTGTTGATAATCAGCGAATTTAATTACTTCGGCACGAATAAAACCTCTTTCAAAATCTGAATGAATTACGCCCGCAGCGGCTGGGGCTTTCCAACCTTTTTGGATTGTCCAAGCTCGCACTTCCTTTGGTCCTGCGGTGAAATACGTTATCAAATTCAACAAAGCATACGACCCACGAATCAATTTATCCAAGCCCGATTCTGTTAACTGATATTCCTCCAAAAACATCTGACGATCATCTTCATCTTCCATTTCAGCAATTTGAGCCTCCAACGCCGCACAAATTACGATTACTTCTGCACCCTCGGGAGCAACGTTGGCTTTCAGAGCCTCCACGTATTCGTTAGTTTGAGCGGCTATTGACTTTTCATCCACGTTTGCCACATAAATTACGGGTTTATCGGTCAGTAAACATAAGTCTCCGATGGCATCAAATTTAGCATCTGCATCGAGTCCTTTTACGGTTCGGGCAGAATTTCCTGATTCCAAAACGGTTTTATATTGCAATAAAATGGCTAATTGAGCCTTCGCTTTGGCTTCACCATTTTTGGCGGCTCTTTCGACTTTTTGAATTTTCTTATCAACTGATTCTAAATCTTTTAATTGTAATTCAAAATCAATGATTTCTTTGTCCGAAACTGGACTCACTCGCCCCTCAACGTGAACAATATTGTCATCCGCAAAACATCTTACCACGTGCAGAATGGCATCAACTTCACGAATATTTGCCAAAAATTTATTACCCAAACCTGCACCCGTTGAAGCACCTTTAACCAATCCTGCAATATCCATAAATTCAATTACGGTTGGCAAAATCTTCTGCGGATTCACGAGTTCCTCCAACACTTTCAGACGGTTGTCTGGCACCGTTACCACACCCACATTGGGTTCGATAGTACAGAACGGATAATTGGCAACTTCTGCCTTATTTGATGATATTGCACTAAATAAAGTTGATTTACCCACGTTTGGCAAACCGACTATTCCTACTTGTAATCCCATTTATATTTTAGTTACTTAATTTTTTGAATTTCTGAATTTGAAAAGAAATGCAAAATTAATCAATTTAAAATAAAAAAGCCCCTGAAAATTCAGAGGCTCTTAAAAATGCTTTTTACAATACTTATTCCCACTTCAAATCGCTTCCAAAACCATCCTGTGGTTCAGTTGTTTCTTGCGAGTGTTGTTGTTGTTCTTCATCATCACGGGCGAATTGAGTGAAATCTACATCAGGCAATAATTCAGTTTTGACGTGGTTAATTGCTTCGTTTAATCCTTCGGCAAATTTATCAAAGTCCTCTTTGTACAAGAATACTTTGTGTTTTTCATAACCAAATCCATCATCCTTTTGATAACGGCGACTCTCGGTAACGGTGATGTAATAATCATTTGAGCGTGTTGATTTGACATCGAAAAAGTAAGTACGTTTTCCCGCTCTAATTCTTTTTGAAAATAATTCTTCTCTATCTCTTTCTTCCACTGTACAGTTATAATTTAGGGTTTGATTTAATGATGTATATTTTTGAACGAAATCTGGATAAAATTATGTTCAAAAATATTAGCTGGGTAAAAATAGGAATTATATTATTTTTTTCAAAAAAATCTAAAAAATAATATTTGTTTTTTACTTGTGAAACATTATAAATAGAAGGAAAATTTGAACTTTACTGATAATAAATTTTATTTAGAACGGCAAAAATGTATTTTTGCAAAATATTATTGAAGATTTTGAGGCACTCCGATTTAAAAAATATCCACGAAAAATAATACAATGAAAAAACAACTTCTGGGAATCATTTTAATCTTAGTGGTTGTCTCCACAAATATTTTTGCTCAAAAATTAGGGGATGAATCCTTTGGAATAGCCTCCTTTTATGCTGATTTTTTCTATGATCAACCTACTTCCACAGGCGAAATTCTCCAGAAAAATCAATATACTGCTGCTCACATGACTCTGCCTTTCGGAACGATGGTGGAGGTTACTAATTTAGCCAATAAACGCTTCGTAATCGTAAGGGTAAACGATAGAGGTCCCTACAAACCTGGGCGGATTATTGACCTCACACGCAATCCAGCAAGATGGCTTAGAATTGGCAACCAAGGTTTAGAAAATGTTAGGTTAAAAATAGTAGGATTTGATGGGGATATTATGCTGGAGCCTTTCGATTCATTGAGTTTGACAGCACCACCACGTTTTGCTCCTGTATTTTATCAGAAAACTAAACTGAAATATAAAAGATATTATCGATTGAAAAAGAATTGGCGTAAACGAAAATATCCACAATTAAAATACCGCCGTTTGCGAGTGAGTTCATATCTGAGAAAACTCTCTAAACAACGTCGGAAAGCGTATTTGGAAAGTAGGAAGAAAAGGAAATAGGGATTTTGGAATTAGTTAATTTGGGATTAGGTTTTACAAAGAACAGGTACGAAATTTGAGATAGAGAAAGAATCAGGATATTCAAAACTGATAACTGAACATGGATTTAGCTAAAATTAGAGAATACGGAAACGTAGAATTCCTTGCCAAACAAATGGTTGAAGGATTCATCACAGGACTACATAAATCACCCTTTCACGGTTTTTCGGTCGAATTTGCCGAACATCGCCTCTATAATACTGGTGAAAGCACACGTCATATCGATTGGAAAGTGTTTGCCAAAACCGATAGAATTTACACTAAAAGATACGAAGAAGAGACCAATCTTCGCTGTCATTTATTGATTGATACTTCTTCGTCGATGTATTATCCTGAAAAAACAAGTGGTAAAATTGTGTTTTCATCGATGGCGGCGGGGGCTTTGGCGTATATGCTTCAAAAGCAAAAAGATGCAGTAAGTTTAACCACTTTTTCGGATGAAATTGAAATTCAAACACCCGTAAAGTCTACGGGAACGCACGTACACAAGATTTTTTTGGATTTAGATGGTCTTCTTCAAAAACCTCCTACTAATAAGAAAACTGCCGTTGCGGATGTTATCCATCAAATTGCGGAGAAGATTCATAAGCGTTCATTAGTGATTATTTTCAGTGATATGTTTGATAATATTGCTGATTCCGAAAAACTTTTTGGGGCTTTACAACATTTGAAACATAACCTTCACGAAGTATTGATTTTTCATGTTACGGACAAAAAAACCGAGTCGGATTTTGAATTTGAAGACCGTCCTTATGAGTTTATTGATTTGGAAACCAATGAGAAAATCAAACTCAATCCTTCGCAAGTGAAATTGGATTATCGTAAGACTTTGCAACAATTTTACCATGAATTGAAACTACGTTGCGGACAATATCGAATAGATTTTATTGAAGCCGATATTGCCGAAGGTTTTGAACAAATCATGTCGGCTTATCTGGTAAAAAGGACAAAAATGAGGTAGGTTTTTGATCATAAATATCAACAAACAACTTGTATCTAAAAGTAAAAATTTTATCGAACAATAAAGAATTTGGCACAAGCGAAAAAGGTTAAAAATTAATTATTGTAACTTGCTGATAATCAGATTTTTAATCAATAGTTAGGGGTTTGAGTTTTTTGCCATTGATTAAAAATCTGAATTTGTGCCAAATAATTTTTAAATCAGATATTTTACTATATTAGTACGAATTATCGGAAATTAATTCACCTGTCCATTCACCACAATCCCTTCTGTAATCACAATTTTACTACCATCTGAACCAACCGCAGTACCCGAAAATGTAGCATTTGCATACGTTAATGTACCCGCAACTTTGGTTTTTGTAATGGTAAGTACGCCTGAGGAACCTTTTGAATCTTTCGCAATAAAATAAGTCATTTTCGGAGATTGACGGGTAAATTGGAAGAGCCTATCATTAGTATCTTCAAATTTATACGCTGTTCCAATATTTTTAGAATTTATCAGCGTCATTGCCAAAATATCTTTTCCGCCCGTAACTTCCAATGCTCCCGTGGCAGAAAATCCATCGGCTGAAACGGCTCCTGCTCCAACGCTACTTTTCCATTCCACGCCATTGATTTTCATGGAAACATAACTTGTACCTGTTGCTGGTGCTACGTCGCTGGATTTTGAGCAAGACAGAATACTACAAAGTATTGAAAGAGAAAAAAGGTAATTTTTCATGATTTTTGAATTAAAAAGGATTAAATCACTATTTATCCGAGCGTTTTTGTCTGAATTTGGATTCGTCTGATTATGTCGTTCTCTATAAATGGATTAAATCCATCAATCCGTTAATCTGACGAATCCGAATTCAGACAACTGTGTGTTAATGAATTGTTATTGCTTAATAACCAGTACGTTGAAAGTTGTATTGTTGGGCATCGCTGACATATCTTCTAAAAAAATATTCCAACTTGAAGTCCCTGAATTCCAATATACCCCAAAGGCTTTGTCTAAAAGAGTGAAAGCAGAACTGACAGGGACAGAATTGTGAGTAACGAGCAAAATATCGGTGATACTATTTGCCAAAGTTGTATTTGGAATTCTTAATTCATTTGAGGAAGTATTACCTCCCACTGCAGTATTAGTTATTATTCTAAAAGCTGCTTTATTATTAGCATTGCCTGTTACTTTAATACCACCCGTAATATCGAGAGCGTTTGCTCCACCAAAGACTTTTACAGCTGTTCCTAAGGCAATATTGAAGAAAGAACCTGTTGCTCTGCTAGCAGAATTATTGTCCGCTCTGATAGCAAAATTATTTCCAGTTGAAGCATCGAGGGCTTGGCCTGTTACGCTTCTAAAATATCCACCCGTTCCACTGCTAGACGCTTCTCCACGTACTGCATTACCAGTTACCGCATCACCATACACACCATCACCCGTGGTGAGTCCTCTGCCCCAAACGCCTCTGAATGAATCGGTTGAACCGAATATCCCCGTTCCAGTGTTCGATGTCCCAAAAACACCAGTAACTGTACCAACTCCATAAACGCCCTGATTTCCAAGACCATATATACCCATTCCAGTTGCTGAATTTCCAAAAACTCCTGTACCCGAACCTGTATTTACACCTTTTATAATGGGAGCTAAACCACCAGAACCACTTGTGTTCGCTGACATATCAAGAGGCACTGCCATTCTACTGGCGGCAACCCATCCTAAACCCCGTTGGACTTCTATTTCAGCCGTAGTAGTATTAAAAATCATCAAACCTTGGGCTGGGAATGGTATGGCATTCCGTTGAGTCGTGGTCATCCGAGGCATTAAAAACCCCTTTGTCGTCGAACTTACATCTAAAATTGATGAAGTTGCTGGGGCTGCCCCCGTTGAATTTACGCCCATCTGGGCAATGGCTGTTTGTACATATACACACAGCAAGAAAGTGAGTATGAGATAAATCTTTTTCATTGTTTCGTTTTTTGTTGTTAAAAAATTGAATTTGCGAGTTTTAATTTTGCAAAAACTCATAACTCATAACTTATAATTCATAATTCTTGAAGAGCATTCCGCTTCCTTCTTGATACAGAAAGTTGTGTTTCGTCCTTTAAAAAAAGGCTTGTAATGTGCTTTATATCAGATATTTCACTATCTTTTATGTGTTTTTTATTGACAATATACGCCCGATGAATCCGAATGAATGAATCGTTCAATGAGTGTTGAATATGATAGAGAAGGGTTCGGGGCGATAGTCTAATTTTACCGTTATACAGATGAATGAGCGTATAATTGACATTGCCTTGTAAATAAAGAATATCATCAAACGGAATTTTATCTTTCCGTTTGTGCTTATTGGGCAACAAAAAAAATCTGGAAGGTTGCGTTTGGGTTGTCATGGTCTTGTTGTTGAGGTAAGTAATTTTACACAACAAAGTTCCATAGAAACCATAAAGAAGTAAATCCTTAATTTGAGGGGTTTTATATCCCTAATTTTAGGGATATTGCAGGATAAACTGTCATCCCGATGAATACATAAATCTTCATTTTTTATGAAAAAAATCTTACTACTATTTTTATTACAATCAAGTATTTCAGCTTTTGGGCAACGTGAAACTATTGAACGTTTGAAAAGTGAATTGAGCAAAATTGAAGCAATGCCTGAATCTTACACACGTGACACAATGTGGTCAAGAAAGGCAAAGGTTTTGATGTATCATTATACGTTTATTAATACGGACTCGGCTTTAATTTATACCAAGAAATTATTAGCGATTTCTGAAAAGCGAGGCATCGAAACCAATATTATCCATAGTTATAATTATTTTGGGTATTTGTACGGGTTGGAAGGTAATCATTTTATGGCTGCCCAAAATTATTATAAAGCTCTTGGAATGGCTGAAAAAAGCAGGGATGAGAAAAGGATTTTGGATAGCAAACGTAATTTAACCGAAGCATATATTAATTTAGAAGATTACAAGAAAGCCTTTAAATTTGGACAGGATGCACTATTTTTAGCAAAAGAACGAAAAGATTATAACGAAATCTTAGCAAGTTTGAACAATTTGGGTAGTATTTACCTCAATCAAAAAAAGTACAATAAAGCAAAGTCATATTTTGAGGAAATGGAGGCATTAGCCCTTAAATTGAAAGATAAAGATTTTATAGCATTAGGATTTTATTATTTAGGAAAAGTTGAATTTGAAATTAAAAATTATGAAAAGGCTAATAATCTCTTTCAAGAATTGCTCAAATATTATGAACCTCAAAGTATTAATTACGCTTCTACTCAAATAGATATTGCCGAAGTACTTATCGCTCAAAAACAGTATTCAAAGGCAATTCCCATGATATTGACAGCTCAAAAGGTGCTGAAAGAACAAGGCGGAGCAATCACTCTGCCATCATCGTATAAAATACTTTATGAAGCATACAAAGCAAAAGGAAACAACTTAGAAGCCTTAAAATATCACGAAAAATTCATGACTTTAAAAGATAGCCTTTCCACTGAAAGTACACAAAGTCGTATTCGTTCTTTGCAGTTTGAATATGATAATACTTTGAAAGAGAGCCAGTTACAGAAACAAAATATTGAATTATTAGAAGAAAAAACGCAAAAACAACAGATTGCCCAAACCCGAAATATGTTTCTTTTAGGTGGAATACTGGCTTTGATTTTAGCAGGAGTTTTATTTTGGAATAATCAAAGATTAAACCTCAAAAATAGGCAAATTGAATCACAGAAAACTCAAATTATGTTGGCTCAGGAACAATTAGAAAATGCCAATCAGAATTTAGAATATCGAGTAACCCAACGTACACAAGAGTTGGCTCTTGCCAATCAAGAGTTAATCCAAAAAAATGAAGAAATAAAAACGGCATTATTTACAGGGCAAAGCATTGAACGTAAGCGAGTTGCCTCTGAATTGCACGATAACGTAAGTAGCCTTCTATCAGCCGTAAATATGTCAATGCAAGCAATCAGCGGCAAAACCTTAACAGAAACCGACCAGAAAATTTATCAAAATGTGCGAGAAATGCTTAAAAATGCCTATTCAGAAGTTCGTAATATTTCGCACAATATCATGCCTGCGGGATTGGAAAAGGATGGACTTTTAATAACAATTAATCAATTATTAGAGAAAATAAATCTTAATAAACAATTAACTTTTAACCTTGAATATAAGGGAATGGAACAACGTCTGCCCGTACAAATTGAACTGAATGTTTATAGTATTATCTTGGAATTAATCAATAATATCATCAAACATTCAGAAGCAACAAAAGCTATCATCTCGATGACCAGTCAAGATGATATTTTCATACTACAAGTGAAAGATAATGGAGTTGGAATACAAAATGGTTTGGGTAATGGAATGAACAATATTAAATCAAGAATTGAAGCCTTAAATGGAATCTTAACCTGTGATTCTGAGGATGAGAAAGGAGCAATTTTTGATATAAAAATACCTCTCAATATTAATTGAGAGGTATTTTTAGCTTTTGTTAACGAGTGATTGCTTCAACATAAATAGGCATGGTAATATTAACTTCAAAAGTATGCATTTGATAAGAAGGCATTCCTGGACAACCTCCAACGCCACATCCAGGAGGATTTCTTGGAATCACTATTCCCGCCGAACCTGTTGGATCTAATTTATTGGCAGAATAACCTGCACCTGACATTTTTAAGAATTTACTAATCTGTGTGTAAGTACTCCCTTCATCTTTGAAAATTAAAGAACCTTGAAATTTATTGGTTTTATTATCGCCAAACATCGCTTTCCCATCTAATAATGAAGACACTGCCAAGAGTAAAGAATTATTGCCGTCCACCAATTTAATGTCTTTGTTATTATTGACAAGTGAATAATTACCATACAAAAGTATAACCTTTTGGGTGGTAACGGCAGCAGTTTTGGCTGAATTTGCCTTAGCAGCATCGGGTGCTACGGGTGTATTGCACGAAAAGGCAAAAATCACCGCTAAAAGCACAGCAAGAGAAAAAAAGGATTGTTTCATGATTTTGGGGATTATGGGTTTTGGGTAAATAAATTTATTGATACAAAGTTAGCGGAGGGAACTATCATCAATCAATCCTTAATTTTAGGGGTTTTTGTAGATAATTTTGAGGGTATTGTATGGCACGCAGATGAGACTGACCGTCCGTCTTGATGCTTCGCAACGCAGATTCTCGCAGATTTTTTATTTGGTTGTGAGTGAATCTTAAACTTAATTTTAAAATCTGCGAGAATCTGCGTTGCCGTAGGAATCTGCGTAATCTGCGTGCCAATTTAATTTCATGAAATACCGTGTTTCAAGGCGTATTTTACCAATCCAACGCTGGTATTCACCCCAATTTTTGAAAATAAATTCTTGCGATGGCTTTCAACCGTTGTTGGACTAATAAATAATTTTTCGGCAATTTGAATACCCGACATTTCTTGGGAAATCAATTTCAAAATCTGCAATTCTCTTTCGGTCAGCATCGTTTTCAAGGCTTCTTTATCTGAAATGAAAACCTCATTTTGAGCTTCAGCAAGGCTTAGAATAGCTTTATCACTAAAATATTTTTTATTATTCATCAAACTTTCCATTGCCATTTCTAGTTCTTCTCTTTCCGCAGATTTAAAAATAAAACCATCAGCACCCGCTTGCAAGGCATTTTTGATGGTCTGAGAATCTTCTGAAACTGTCAGCATCAAGACTTTAATATGGGGAAATTGTTGTTTTACTTTCCAAGTCAATTCAATGCCATTCATCACGGGCATCTGCACGTCTGAAACAATAATATCAACCTCTTCATTTTCCAAAATCTGCATCGCTTTTAGTCCATTAGAGGCTTTTCCGACCAGTTCAATATTAGGTATTGTGCTGATTAACAGGCTAATACTTTCCAAAAGAATTTGGTGGTCTTCAACAACAATTACTTTTTTTATATAGTTTTTTGGATTATTCATACTGGAAATTAAGTTTTTTCTACAAGAAAATATCAATTCCAGTTCATAAATTAGTTAATGGACGATTGATGCTATTTACCGCTAAAATTCATATTACGAATATTTGCTAAAAATTTGTCTTTGAAAACCTGTGGGCTTTTGTATTTTTGTTAAAAATCAATAAAATACATTTTAAAATGACTGAAAACGCAAAATCTTTCCTGTACGAATACTTAAATAATGCCTCACCAACAGGTTTTGAAGCCTCTGGACAACAAATTTGGTTAGATTACCTAAAACCATACATCCACGAAACCATCATTGATACTTACGGAACAGCCGTGGGAGTTATCAAAGGCAGTAGTAATTACAAAGTAGTCATCGAAGCCCATGCTGATGAAATCGCTTGGTTTGTCAATTATATTGATGACAATGGTTACATTTTCGTCAGAAGAAATGGCGGTTCAGATGCCGTGATTGCTCCTTCAATGCGGTGTAATTTGCATACAAAAAATGGCGTGGTGAAAGGTGTTTTTGGCTATCCTGCCATTCACGTGCGTGATACTGCCAAAGACAAAGCCCCAACTGTCAATGATATTTTTATTGATTTGGGAGCCGCCAATAAAAAGGAAGTAGAAGAAATGGGCGTTCATGTGGGAACAGTAGTAACTTTCAATGACGGACTTACTGAACTGAATAACCGTTATTTCGTAGGGCGTGCTTTAGACAACCGTATGGGTGGATATATGATTGCGGAGGTTGCCCGAATGTTGCACGAAAACAAAGTAGAATTGCCTTTTACGTTATACGTTGTTAATGCCGTGCAAGAAGAAATTGGGCTTCGGGGAGCTGAAATGATTGTGAGAAGATTGAAGCCAGATTTAGCAATCATCACCGATGTAACCCATGATACGCAGTCGCCGATGTATAATAAAAAAGAGCAAGGCGATTTGAAATGTGGATTGGGACCCGTGATTTGTTATGGACCAGCGGTTCAAAATAATGTTCGTGATTTTATTATTGATGTAGCAAATGCGAATGAAATCAAATTCCAACGTCAAGCAGTTTCACGCTCAACGGGTACAGATACGGATTCATTCGCTTACGCAACCGAAGGCGTAGCATCGGCGTTGATTTCGTTGCCTTTGAAATATATGCACACCACGGTTGAGACGGTTTCAAAAGATGATGTTCAGGCAGTAATTGATTTGATTTATCAGACGGTAATTGCTTTGAAAGGGAATGAGGATTGGAGGTATTTGAAATAAGGGAGCATCCAATTAATAAAGTACCCATGACTTCCATTAAACTTCCCGAAAGTAGAAATAACTTTCGGGAAGTTACCGAGAGATTTACTTCCCGAAAGTTATTTTTACTTTCGGGAAGTTCATACCAGAAGTGGGTATGTTTAAATTTATATGCTCCCTAACTTACATAGAAAATGCTTCGTTTTGACGAAGCATTTTTTTTATAGAGAATAAAAAATAAATAAAATAGTGAATTTACAATCGTAGCTAATTGATTATCAGAGTTTTAAGGTAAATCAATGATTGAAAAAATGTTTCAAATACCATATTTTCGCTTTAATCTTGATTGGGTGGAAGTCTTTGGTATCGTGAGTTCTAAATACCGAAAAACTAATTCTTCTTCTCCTTCTCTCGCACAACCTCAATCTTAAAAGGTGGATTATCAGAAGCATCCAGCAAAACGTTAAATACATTTCTTACTTTGGCAAAAAAACCTTTCGGGCGGTTTGTGGTGTCAGACTTATCGGCTGTACTCACAAAACGAATCTTTATTTTCCCTTTCGGATTATCCAGAACAGACTGAATATCAAATATTTGAATATCCTTTATAGGTTCAATCACGTGATTAGCAAAAGAAGAAAATGATTGTAAAATCAAAAGAGAAGTGATTAGGAGAATATTTTTTTTCATATAAATAGATAAGGTAGTGTTGGGTTTTAACTATTTTGTCGAAATTGTGGGTTTCTAAACTTCGCCAATTGTGCTTAAATTTCCTACCTTTTGTAATTTTTGTGGTGAAAATAAATCAACATTTTAGTCAAAACCCAACAGTAGTTTATTTTTGATAACTGGCTTTGGACGAATACAAAGAAACCATTTATTCTCGAAAATTGAAAATAAACCAAGATATTTTCGCTCTCTAATAATATGTTCTTCAAATCTAAAGAAGTCTTCGCTTCAAGCGAAGACTTCTTTAGATAAGCCCAATACTTATTGTGTGATAAAAAAAACCGCAAGACTGAATCAAAAATTGAGACAATCTTACGGTCAAGCAAAGATTATAATTCAGAATTCTTAAAAAATAAATAACCAAAACTGAACAAATCCAAGAGAATGAGGTCAGTACAAACATCAGAGGTTTTTTGACGGCTTACCCAAATTATAAATTAAACCTTTGAATAGAGTGGGAGGTATTTAGGCTTTCACCCGAACACGATTAAAATACTTATATAATTTTTGCATTGTTTTTTCAACATCTTTATCCGTTTCCAACATATCACTAATCGTCTGAACAGCGTGAATAACGGTACTGTGGTCTCTTCCGCCAAAATGATAACCAATTGATTTCAAGGGAAGATTCGTAAATTCTTTCATTAAATACATCGCTACTTGACGTGGAAAAACCGATTCTCGCTTGCGACTTTTACTCTTCAAATCATTCATCTGAACGTCGAAATGATTGGTAACAGCGTCCAAAATTGAATCAACCGTTACTTCTTTTTCACTATCCATCACGATATTTTTCAACGTAGCACGAGCTAAATCCATATCAATTTCTCTCCGATTTAATGAAGCGTGAGCCATTAATGAGACAATAACACCCTCAATTTCTCTGACGTTTGTATCTATACTATGAGCCAAATATTCAATTACTTTTTCGTCAATATAAATACCATCTGCCTGTAATTTCTTTTGAATAATGGCGATACGAGTCTCTAAATCAGGGGTTTGCACATCGGCAGTAAGTCCCCATTTGAATCGGGAAAGTAAACGGTCTTGCATCCCTGCCAGTTCACGAGGAGGTCTGTCAGACGACATAATTATCTGCTTACCCGATTGATGCAAATGGTTAAAAATATGAAAAAATGATTCTTGCGTTTTCTCTTTTCCTGCCAAAAACTGTACATCATCAATAATTAATACATCAACTTGCATATAGAAATTAGTAAATGCTTGAAGCGTATTGTTTTTAATGGCATTGATAAATTGTGTACAGAATTTTTCAGAAGTTACATACAACACAAATTTATTAGTATGGGTATGTTTAATATAATTGCCGATGGCTTGAATCAAATGCGTTTTTCCTAAACCAACGCTACCGTAAATCATCAAGGGATTGAAAGATGTTACTCCAGGACGTTCTGCCACAGCCAATCCCGCCGAACGCCCCAAACGATTGCAGTCTCCTTCTACGAAATTGTCAAAAGTATAATGTGGATTCAAATACGAATCTAAATCTAACGAATCAAGGTCTTTTAATTGAAATGGACTTTCGTAAACCGTAGGTTCTGGTCGTTTTTGAGCTTGAACAGGAACAGTAGGTTTTTGGTTTGGTACATTGTATGCAATTGGCGGGTTTTTCTTGTCTCCTTTGTCAACTATTATCGAATATTCCAACATTCCGTTCCTTCCCAAAGCATAATCAATCGCCTTTCGAAGCACGTGGACATAGTTTTCCTCCAACCATTCATAAAAAAACTGGCTCGGCACTTGAATCGAAAGCGTTTGATTTGTTACCTTTAACGGCACAATAGGTTCAAACCAAGTTTTGAAACTTTGCTCATTGATTTCCTTATGTATAATTTCAAGACATTTAAACCAAACTTGCCTTGCTTGAGGTTGGGGTTGTACGGTCGGGTACATAAAATTAAGGTGAAAATATAGCGGGTCTCACACGAAGTTTCTCTAAACCTTTGGTTATCAAGAATTTGTAAGTAAAGAAGGATAAATAGCTAAATATTCAATTAATTGCGTGGACAAAAATAGTGAAATTTATCGAATTTTAATACCAAAATCCAAAGCATTTCATAAATAAAAAGGCATTTTTAACAGAAAAAAAATAAATCAAAATAATATAACAAAACAAGCTATTTTTGAGAAAAATATTGATTATTTGCCTAAAAAGTACATTTTTTCAATTTTTAATAACTTTGAAAAGTTAAATAATACAAGTAATGACATACAAACTATTCGGCGATTTTCAGCAACATAAAAAAGCACATTGGAAAGAGCAAGTCATCAAAGATTTGAAAGGTAAAGACTTTGACGAAACACTACTTTGGCGTATTGATGAAAATGTGTTAGTTGATGCGTATTACGATCAGGAAGATACTTTAAATATACGGATAAAATCAATTCAACAAGCTCAAAATCAGCGAGTTAATGCTTCTTGGCAATATCGAGAGACAATAAAATTTACTAATGAAAAAGATTGTAACAGTTTGATAATCAGCGGTTTACTGGCGGGGGTAAATGAGATTACAATTGATTTTGATGGTGTGCGTGATTGGCAAGTCGAAGTTAAGGAATTGTTAAGGAATATCAAACTGTCTGATACACCTTTTTTTTTAAAAGTCGAAAATAATTGCTTAGGATTAGTAAATTCCTTGCAGCAAATTGCCCCCTACCAATGGAAGGGTGGAATCAATTATGACGGCTTAGCAATATGGATGTGTAAGGGGATTTGGGATGAAAACTACTGGAACGGCTTGGGGCAGATTCTTAGAAAAGTGCAAAATTATCCGCACTTTCGCACTGTTATACTTAACAGCCACCACTTCCACAATTTTGGGGCAAACGTGGGTCAGGAATTAGCCTACACATTAGCCAGTGCTATTGAGACGATTGATAGGCTTTCGGAACAGGGTTTCTCTCTCCTCGAAATTGTACAAAAAATCGAATTTTCAGTATCGGTTGGAACTACTTATTTTGTTGAAATTGCTAAAATCAGAGCCTTAAAAATGCTTTGGTTTCAAATACTGAGAACGGGTTACGGAATGAGCGAAAAGGAAATTCCAGTTCCTTCAGTTCATTGTGAAACGTCGTCATTTTACAGTGCTTCAATCACTCCGCACACCAATATGTTACGGGCAACTACGGAGGCAATGTCGGCAGTAATTGGTGGTTGTGATGCCTTGACAATCAAGGCTTTTGATGAAAGTTTCAAGGAATCTGATGAATTTGGTAAAAGAATTGCTAAAAATATTTCCATTATTTTGAAAGAAGAGTCTTATTTTGATAAAGTTATCGACCCATCAGCGGGAAGTTATTTCATTGAAAATCTAACTGCGAAAATTAGTGGAGAAGCCTTGAAACTTCTCCAACAAATTGAAAGCCAAGGTGGAATTATGGAGGCTTTCAAGAGCAATTTTATTCAAAATGAAATTAATAGAAATTTTGAGGCGGAGGAAAATAATTTAATTTCTGGGAAAAATACGATGGTTGGCGTGAATAAGTTTAGGTTTGACGAAGTGCCGTTCGTAAAACTACAAACATCTGAAAATGAAGATTTTAAACAAGATTTTGAATTATTAATTGATAGAAGAATATCACAGAAATTTGAACAGTAATTTTATCTCAATAACTCTGTCTGAATTTGGATTGCGAAACGTCGCACCGTATCAGATTGATGGATTTTTTGGATTTCTATCGAATTTTAATCCAAAAAATCGAATCCAAATTCAGACAGAATATTCCACAATATGCGACCAAACTTATCCAACATAAATTTCACCTCTTCCGAAAACAAAACAGTAGAAAAACCACAACCCAAACCGTGGAAAACTGCCGAAGGGATTTTGGTAAAAAAATATTTCACTGCCGAAGATTTAGCCGATGCCGAACATCTTGATTTTGCGGCTGGGCTTCCCCCATATTTGCGTGGACCTTATTCGACAATGTACTTGCAACAACCATGGACTGTCCGCCAATATGCGGGTTTTTCAACGGCAGAGGAATCAAACGCTTTTTATCGAAAAAACTTAGCAGGAGGTCAAAAAGGGCTTTCTGTGGCTTTCGATTTGGCAACGCACCGAGGATATGATTCCGACCATCCACGAGTGGAAGGCGATGTTGGCAAAGCGGGTGTTGCCATTGATTCGGTTGAAGATATGAAAATCCTTTTCGACCAAATTCCTTTGGATGAAATGTCGGTTTCAATGACGATGAACGGTGCCGTTTTGCCCATTATGGCATTCTATATTGTGGCGGCGGAAGAACAAGGTGTTTCTCCCGAAAAGCTGTCGGGAACTATTCAGAACGATATTTTGAAGGAATTTATGGTTCGGAATACCTACATTTATCCACCCTTGCCTTCGATGCAAATTATTGCCGATATTTTTGAATATACGGCTAAATATATGCCTAAATTTAATTCAATTTCCATATCTGGTTATCACATGCAAGAAGCAGGGGCAACGGCAGATTTGGAACTGGCTTACACGCTGGCGGATGGGCTTGAATACCTCCGTACGGGCATTAAAGCGGGCTTGGATATTGATAAATTTGCCCCAAGATTATCGTTCTTTTGGGCGATTGGTATGAATCATTTTATGGAAATTGCTAAGATGCGAGCGGGAAGATTATTGTGGGCAAAAATCGTGAAGCAATTTAATCCGAAAAGTGATAAGTCGCTGGTTCTCAGGACACACTGCCAAACTTCAGGTTGGTCATTGACGGAACAAGACCCTTTTAATAACGTTGCCCGAACAACCCTTGAAGCCATGGCGGCGGCATTGGGACATACTCAAAGTTTACATACCAATTCTTTGGATGAAGCCATGGCTTTACCAACAGATTTTTCGGCTCGAATTGCTCGAAATACGCAGTTATACTTGCAACACGAAACTCAAATCACCAAAACGGTTGACCCTTGGGGTGGTTCATATTATGTGGAATATTTGACGATGGAATTAGTCAAAAAAGCCTGGACATTGATTGAGGAAGTGGAATCGTTAGGTGGTATGGCGAAGGCGATTGAAACGGGTTTGCCCAAAATGAGGATTGAAGAAGCCGCTGCCCGAAAACAAGCCAGAATTGATTCGGGAAAGGATGTGATTGTGGGCGTAAATAAATATAAGATTGAAACACAAACAGTTTTAGAGGTGCGGGATGTTGATAATCAGGCGGTTAGAACTTCGCAGATTGAGCGGTTGGAGTCGATTAAATCAAAAAGAAATAGTGAATTAATTGTCAATATATTAGAAAAACTAACAAAATCAGCAGAAAGTGGCGAAGGAAATTTATTAGAATTAGCCGTTGAAGCCGCCAGAAATCGAGCAACGTTGGGAGAAATCTCCTCAGCCTTAGAAAAAGTTTACGGGCGACACAAAGCCATAATTCGTTCAATATCAGGAGTTTATTCAGCAGAAGTGACAGACGACGAAAATTTCAGAATCGCCAGAGAAATGGCAGATGCGTTTGCGAAAATGGATGGTCGCAGACCCAGAATTATGGTGGCAAAAATGGGACAGGATGGACATGACCGTGGGGCAAAAGTCATCGCTACGAGTTTTGCCGACCTGGGCTTTGATGTTGATATTACGCCCCTCTTTCAAACCCCCGAAGAAGTGGCAAAACAAGCCGTTGAAAACGATGTTCACGTGGTGGGAGCATCCAGTTTGGCAGCAGGGCATAAAACGCTTGTTCCGAAATTGATTGAAGAACTCAAAAAGCAAGGTCGTGAAGACATTATGGTCATTGCAGGGGGCGTAATTCCTGCCCAAGATTATCAGTATTTGTATGATGCGGGCGTAAAAGGCGTTTTTGGTCCTGGTACAGTTATTTCGATTGCAGCTCAGAAGATTCTCAAAGATTTAATGGAGGAGTAAGAATGAAAAAAGCCCTAAATTGAAAGATTTAGGGCTTTTTTGATTAAATACCTGATAAAAACGAGATTTTACTCGCATAGGAGGTGGTAAAAGGTGGGAGTTTTTGCTGAGAATCCATTTTCTCCTTAAAGCACTTACTGACCGTAAAAAGTCTATAAAATTCGCATCGTCTTTGTAGAGGTTTTCTAAGGCTTTTGCCCATGTATGGGTACAATCATTGAAGGTAAGCATATTTTGCAACTTTCATGCTCCCTGAATATTATTGCCTTCGTTACTAAACTCCATAGGCTATTTTATAGGATTCTCTAAGTTTGTCAATCCGCTCAGAGATGGCTTTTGAAGTCCAAGAAGTTGCTATTTCTACTCCTAAAACTTCAACATCTGCACCACTTAATGACTTATCAAATTCCCGCCCTTTATTTTGCTTATTCCCAAGATTGACCCCCTAAAATTAACAAAAGTCGTTCTTGTCTAATATTAACACTTTCATCAACCATAATTGCCCACTCTGAATCGGCATCATTGAGTTGATGATAACGAAAATGACCATATTTGCAAAACGGAACGCCGCCCGCCCACATTCGGATGTTCGAAGCACTCGGAATTCTGGTTTTAATTCCCAAATAAAGACCTAAACCAATGACCGTATGACGGCATGAACGAAAACTACATTTTCCCACTATTTGCATCCATACACTTAATCAAATAATCCCAGAATCATAACTATGATGAACTACCTTACCATAGGTTTTGACCGAATAAGTGGTCTGCTCTTTTAAGGAAAAATATTTCTGCCGCTATTTATCTCGGCTTTCTGTAATCTCAATAACTCGTTTTTGAGTCTTCTTTTGCTCTAAGGTTTTTCCTTTAGCCTTGTTTTTCCAATTACCTCTACTATCTTTAAGAAGCCGTTTTAAAATATCTTACGACAAATTTTGATTGTCTTATTCTGACCATCGAAACCATATTTTTTACACAAGATACGCTGTATATTCCTTAAAAAAATATGATTCCGCTACTCAAAAAATACAATCAGACTTTATTCAGAATATATTTTAAAACGGCTTCTAAGACGAGCTTCGGCTTTTCCCTCCATGTTTTTGTGTTTTTGTCGACCACAAATATGGGAGGGACTTTTTATTAAATTTTGAACAGCCTACCTGTCAGGTTTCTTTACAACAAGCTACGTCGTTCTCTATATAACTCGCTAAATCATCCTAAAAAATATACAACTTGGCGAGTTATAAATTTATACTTCGCCAAGTTACCCTAAAAACCACATAACTTGGCGAGTTATCAATTCAAAACAAGTATATTTGAATAGTTCAAAATGTAAGGTTTACCATTATGTTAATGAAAAAAATCAACAAAATCCTAATCGCCAATCGTGGTGAAATTGCTTTGCGGGTCATGCGTACCGCCCGTGAAATGGGTATTCAGACGGTGGCAATCTTTTCGGAAGCCGACCGTAATTCTCCTCATGTGCGTTTTGCGGATGAAGCCGTGTGTGTAGGACCACCACCTTCCAATCAATCCTATTTATTGGGTGACAAAATTATTCAGATTTGTCAAGATTTGAGTGTAGATGCCATTCATCCTGGCTATGGATTTTTATCTGAAAACGCTGTATTTTGTCAGAAAGTGATGGACGCAGGATTGCTTTTTATTGGACCCTCGCCCGAAAGTATTGAGTTGATGGGGGATAAACTAACCTCCAAACATACCGTGGCAAAGTACGATATTCCGATGGTGCCAGGCACGCCCGATGCCGTTACGGATAGAACAATTGCCAAGCAAAAATCGAAGGAAATTGGTTATCCAGTTTTGATAAAAGCCTCGGCGGGTGGTGGTGGAAAAGGGATGCGTGTGGTTGAAAATGAGGAGGAGTTTGATGAACAAATGGACAGAGCTGTTTCAGAAGCAATTTCTTCTTTTGGGAATGGTGCAGTTTTCATCGAAAAATACATTACTGCTCCTAAACATATTGAAATTCAGGTACTTGGAGATAAACATGGCAACGTCATACATCTTTTTGAAAGAGAATGTTCCGTTCAAAGAAGGCATCAAAAGGTGGTTGAAGAGGCTCCTTCGTCGGTGCTTACGCCCGAGATTCGGGAAGCCATGGGGCAGTGTGCTGTTAGGGTGGCGAAGGCTTGTAATTATTACGGAGCTGGAACGGTGGAATTTATTGTGGATGAAAATTTAGACTTTTATTTCTTAGAAATGAATACTCGTCTGCAAGTGGAACACCCTGTTACTGAGATGATTACGGGTATTGATTTGGTAAAAGAAATGATTTGGATTGCCGAAGGAAAACCACTTTCTATCAAACAAGAAGACTTGAAAATTAAGGGTCACTCCATCGAAATTAGAGTAAGTGCCGAAGACCCCAAAAATAATTTTCTGCCCGATGTCGGAACCTTGCATACATACGTCCGTCCGCAAGGGAATGGCGTGCGGGTGGATGATGGTTTTGAACAAGGCATGGAAATCCCGATTTATTACGATTCCATGATTGGCAAATTAATCACTTACGGAAAAGACCGCAACGAAGCCATCGATAAGATGATTAGAGCCATTGACGAGTTTAAAATCACGGGGATTGAAACCACTTTGCAGTTCTGTAAATTTGTTTTGAAACACGAAGCCTTTGTGTCAGGCAAATTTGATACTCGTTTTATTGGTTTATATTACACGCCCGAAAAACTGGACGAGATTAATGACCCTGACGAAGAAATCATTGTGGCAATCTTAACAAATCATTTATTAACCAATAAAAAAACTGTCAATTCAACAAATTCAAACATTGGAATTCCCGTTCAACAAAGTCAATGGAAGGCGAATCGGGTTAGTTTGAGATTATAAAATATGTTTACAACAAAAGATTACGAAATAGATATTGATTATTGCCCGACTTATAAAGCTGGGTCGGCAGACAATGTTTTCAAATATGATTTTGAATACCTTGAAAATAGTAAAAATAAAGCCACTTCCATTTTCGGCATAAAACTTCTGAGTAACGGAAAATGTATAAAAAGTGCCATAATCAGCTCAGAGGGTGGTGAAACAGGAATTCACAATACTGCTTTGGTGATTGAAGACGATAGATTTGTCATTTGTTGTGCCGATAAAATCTTCTGTCTTTCCGTTCCCGATTTGAAACTATTATGGAAAACTCAAGCGGATGATATTACCTGTTTTGAGATATTTCCTTATCAAGATTCGTACATCGTTCACGGTGAAATCAATATTTCGAGGATAAATCACGATGGCATAATTCTTTGGCAGTATTCAGGTGATGATATTTTTATGAATATGGAAGACAAAATCGAATGTGAACTTCGTGAGGGTTACATTTTGGCGACTGATTTCGACAACAAAGTTTATCGAATTGGGTATGATGGGAAAGATTATAATTAAAAAAATCCAGAAAATATCTTTAAATTTGGCAATAATCAAATTAACCAAAAACAACTGTTATGGCTTTCAACGATCAATTAAATTCAGCAAAACAATCGACTACCAATTTTTTTAAAACAATTTTTAAGGTAATCATTGTCTTGATTATTTTGGGCTTTGTTTTTACATATATTGGAACCCGATTCCCTTATTCTGAGGGAGATAGGGCTGGTGTAGTTTCAAAACTTTCTAAGAAAGGGTATGTTATTAAAACCTTGGAAGGTGAGCTCAACGTCGGAGCTCAGGGGCAAGTAGGTAATATGTCCAATAATTTGTGGGCATTTACTATTGAGGGCGGAAACGATAAACTGAACAAAGATATAGAAAATGCTATGACTTCGGGCAAACGGGTAAAACTGCACTATGAACAGCGATATTTGAAATTCTTTTGGATGGGCGATAGTGAATATTTCATCACCAGTGTGGATGCCGCTCAATAAAAATCGGTTCACGGTAAAAAGTGAACTGGGAATGGGAACAGTTTTGCTACGAAAAGGGTCAATTATCAAAAGAGAAAATAGCTTTCTTTTGATAATTGACCTTTTCCATTTTTCCCGTTTCCCGTGAACCGTTCACCCTTTACCGTTGATTTTACTTGCTCAAAATGCCCGAAATTCTCAATAAATCATGATTTATTTCTTTCTTTTTAGTAATCGTATCGTGGAAAGGCGTATAAACTAATTGGTCGTTTACAATACCCGCCATTTCGTTTTTATGTCCTGATAAAAGTCCTTCAACTGCTCCCAGACCCAACCTACTTGCTAAAATCCTATCGTAAGCACTTGGACTTCCACCCCGCTGAATGTGTCCTAAGTTGGTAACCCGAATATCAACAGGTACGTCAATAGCTTGTTTTATTTTTTCGGCAATATTGGCGGCGTGTCCTTCTTCATCACCTTCTGCTACTACCACGATGGATGATGATTTCTTTTTCTCAAACCCCGCTTTTAGGGTTCTCACAACATCATCAACAGTTTGTCTTTCTTCGGGAATCAAAATGGATTCAGCCCCGCCCGAAATGCCCGATTGTACGGCAATGTAGCCTGAATCACGCCCCATTACTTCAATAAAAAAGATTCTATCGTGCGAGTCTGCCGTATCCCTGATTTTATCAATCGCATCCAAAGCTGTGTTTACTGCCGTGTCATAACCAATGGTGTTGTCTGTTCCAAAAAGGTCGTTGTCAATGGTGCCAGGAGCCCCAACGGTTGGAATTTGGAATTCATTATAAAAAATCTCTGCTCCCGTGAATGTTCCGTTTCCGCCAATGGCAACCAAACCTTCGATGCCGTGAGATTTTAATTGTTCATAACCTTTTTTACGACCTTCGGCAGTCATGAATTCTTTGCTCCGAGCAGATTTTAAAATTGTGCCACCTCGTTGAATTATATTACTGACAGACTGTGAATTGAGTGGAATAATGTCCCCCTTAATCATACCGTTATATCCCCTGAGAATTCCAAAAACCTCTATTCCGTGATGGATTCCTCCTCTAACTACTGCTCTAATACAGGCGTTCATGCCTGGTGCGTCTCCGCCTGAAGTGAATACTGCAATTCTTTTCATCTGATTTAGTGTTTCCCAATAAAGGGTTTATTTTGTCAAAAATGGTTGATTTGGAGTGTGTATGGGTTAGGATTTAGGTGCTGGGTGTTAGTGTAAGGTCTAACGAAATCCTCAATCCCAAATGCTTACTCATCCAAATAATATTTGTTCTTAACGTCTCTTTTACAAATAATTTAAAGTCATTTTATTAATTGACCAATTTAACTTTGGTTTTTGAAGACTCACCCTAAATGCTTGATATGGTTTGCAAATTTATTGTTTAAATTGATGTTTTTAATAATTTTATAAAAAAAATGATTGTTTAACAAATGATTTAATATGAAATATAAATATTTCAATAATTAATTGAACATAGCTTTTTACCGTTTGATAATTTTTACAAAAATCGAATAATAAGGCTAACCATTAATTCGTATTAAAAGTATCTTTGTTGAAAGAAAATTCCCGCCAATGCCAATTCCATTAACTCTTACCTACTAATTTTTGAAAATAAATGCTCAGAAAAATACGGTCTCTTTTTTTCTTCTTGTTTTTTCCTTTGGTATCGAATGCCCAGCAGTGGTTAGGCATTTCGGGAAGCAATTATGCTGGTACTAATTCTGTGTATAATAATCCTGCCAATCTTGCCGATTCTCGATATAAACTATACGTAAATTTGGTGGGCAACGATTTATTTTTTGCCAATAACTACGTTGGCTGGAACGCTCCGTATTCTCCTTTTCAACTTTTTACCAATACCGCAGCTGACGAATACAGAAATTCTAAGAAGGTGATTATCTTCAAAAATGCTTACTACGATATTAATACGGGAGGCGGTCCTTTTCATGCCAATTTATTAGATGATTTACGTGGACCTTCGGCTTTGTTCACCATTAACGATAAACATTCAGTTGGTTTGCTTACTCGTGTGCGAACAATTCTCAATTTTAATGGCGTTTCAGAACCTTTGGCGGAGGCAATTCGCCTCGGAACGGATACTTCATCGCTCAAAAATCAACTTTTTAAATTATCCGAAACCAGCCTAAATATCAATAGCTACGCCGAAGTCGGACTTTCTTACGGACGAGTTTTAAAAGATGATGATGAAGATTTTATCAAAGTTGGAATTACTGTAAAAAGAGTTATAGGTCTTTATTCTTCGCATATAAATATTCAAGAGGCTGATTATGAAATAGTTAATGACCCCACTGATTTAGCACTACCTCCCAAACGTAAAAAGCAAATTCTAAATATCAATACCCTAAAAGCTGATTTCGGATATACTACGGAAGGTGCTTACAAAAATGCAAACCTCTCGCCAAGTTGGGCATTGGGCAATCAGTCGGCAGGAGCAGGTTGGGGCGTTGATGTAGGGATTGTTTATGAATATCGCCCCGACAATCGTAAATACACTTACCGTAATAAAGGCGTTGCCAGGCTTGATGCTTCTAAAAATAAATATGAATTTAGAGTAGGAATTGCATTGTTAGATATTGGTGGAATCAGTTACAACAATCCTAATTATGTGCGTAATTGGGAGGTTGATGTCAAAAATAAAACCTTCAACTCAGCCGACGTGAGCATGATTAATGGCTCTGATGATGCATATAAAAGAATTAATGATGTGATAGGATTATCTGATTTGAATAGCCAAAGCGATTTCATTACAGGCTTACCGAGTTCATTTCAAATCAACATGGATTATCACTTTCGAGATAAATTTTATGTGAATAGTCTTTGGGTACAAGGGCTAAGAGGAAGTCAATCTACGAGTATGAAAATGCCCTCATCCTTGTCAATAACGCCCCGTTGGGAAGGAAAGTGGTTTGAGGTGGCAATGCCTTTTGTTCTTTTTGATAACTACAATGCTTTCAGTTTTGGGATTGGCGGAAGAATTGGACCTTTATTTTTAGGAACGGATAATTTAGGAAGTATTCTAAACATTAATCACCCACGAAGCACCGATATTTATTTTGGGTTATCACTCCCCATTTTCAGAAAACCTCCAACCCTTCCGAATGCCTGTTTTTATGAAAAAACGGAACGGAAAGGTTGGAGGTTTTGGAAGAAATAATTTTTCGATGCTGCACGTTAGTTTTTCGATGTTCGGGTAAAAATCCGTAGCACTGCCCGAACATCGAGAACCTACAATTTCAACACCACAAACTCCACTCTACGATTCACTTTTCTTTCTTCGTCTGTTCCTTTTTTGACGATGGGCAAAGTGTCACCATATCCTTTCGCTTCGATGCGAGCCGATGGAATTCCTTGTTTTACTAAATAAACCTCACAAGCATCCACACGGTCTTGGGATAGTTCTAAGTTGGCTTCGGGGTCGCCCACAACATCCGTATGTCCTTCTAAACGAATGACCATTAAAGGGTTATCGTGCATCATTGCAACTAATTTATTTAGTTCAGCAAAAGAAGCGGGTAAAAGGTCAGATTTTGATACTTCAAAATAAATATTTTTCAAGACAATTTTATCACCAACTGCAATGGGCGTTAAATAAATATCCTTCGTAACTCTTTGACCAACAGTAGTTTTACTTAAATCTAAAACACCGTTTGACGATAAATATCCTTTGGCAGAGGCAATATAAGTATAAACTTGTCCTTTTGGTAGAGTCATACGATATAACCCCGTGCTGGCAAAACTTTGCACCGAATCAATCACTTGTTTTGAACTTGATAACTGATAATCAATGGTTGCACTGATGGGGCGATTCGTTTTCACATCACGCACAACTCCACCCACGTTCACACTCGTAATGACGGGAGCAGGAGGGGGCGTATTATCAACTTCACCTATTTTTCCTGATTTTGTACGGGTTTTTGTGGGCGTATTATCCACAGGGGGTGTTTGAGTAGGTTGCGGATTTTGAACGGGCGGAGGAATATTATCGGCTGGATTGCGGACGTATAAATCATAAATGTTCCAACAAACGTTTTTGTCAGATTGACATTCAAACAAGTCAAAATGCTCTAAACCTTTATCTAAACGGTCAAAGTAAACAACAAAATTGATGCTTTTACCAGCGGGTAATTTATAACCTCTTGTTTCTAAATTATCAGTGGGACGTACCGAAGGCAATCCTTCCACTTTAACAAATCTGAAAGTTCTGGCTCCTTCAGCCGCAATTAATTCAGAAGTATTACTCCATGCAATATTATTAACATTTTGGGAATGGTTAGTAAAAGTCAAATACAAAATTGTGTATTGGTCAGTCAAACGAATATCGCCGACAGTAATATCTTGGTTTGCTGAACGACCTGTTTGCGGAGTATTCTGAGGAGTACTTGAACCACCTCTATCAGTCGGATATTGGTCATCAGTAGGCGTTTGTTGTCTGCCTCCGTTGGGATTTTGCGTTCCTCCGCCCGATTTACTATCGTCATAACCGCCCGAACCTTGCGGATATCTTCCCAAAGCCCCACAACCTTGAAGTATAATTGAAATAGCTAAAAGCCCAAGATATTTTTTCATTGTAATCTTTTTTAGTGAATAGTTACTGAACGAAATTTACAAAAACTTCTTGTTTTATCAATATGTCTTTAACGAAACATTAACATTTTGGGGGTTGGGGATTAGGGATTTGGTAATTAGAGATTGGGGATTAGGAATTAGGGTTTGTTACCTAATCGCTAATTATCTAATCCCCAATTACCTAATTCCTAACCCCTAACCCCTACTTCAAAAGTGAATACCCCATCAACGCATCCGCCCTTGCACCAATTGGGCGGTGGTAAATCAAGATTTCATAGGTATTTTCAGTTTGAGAATGAGTGCCTTCAAAATCAGTTTCAGATTTATTCCCTCGACTATCAACCGTGAGATAATTGTAATTGTAAATGCCTTGTTTCAATTGTATGTAAGTCTCATACGCTTGACTTTCAGGTACATAGTGCATAAGATTGCGTTCATTTAACTTCCAATCATTAAAACTACCATTCACATAAACTTTTTTATTTTCTAAGGAATCCGACTTTAACATAAAGCTTACTCGAACATAATCCGATTCAGTTTCCCCTCGGTTAGTTTCATAATTATCAATTACATACATTCCATTGAAATCTGGATTAGAAACGTATGCCAAGCGATTTTGCGTTTTTTCGGGGTATAATTCTAAAATGCTTTCACGCTCACCTTGAACAATTCGTTGAATATTTACCAATTTTTGTTGAGTACTTCGTCCGTCAAACATTCTAAATTCAGACAATCCTTCAAATTGGTTTTCATTATCAAAAAACTGATAATCCATCTTCTGGGCGTAAGAATCAATCATAAAGGGTTTTAGAGGCTTCGTAATTTTGTCATCCCGATAGTTTTGACGAATCAAAACTGTCAAATCTTGCTTGGGGTCGATGATGTCATATCCCGAATAACTTACGCCAAAATTCACTTGTTGATGCGTCAGTCTTCGTTGAGCATTATTGGGAAAACTCACTCGCCCTCCCACATTTATCCGATTTTGATACACCATAAATTTACGAGTGAGCATAATATCTTCTTCGTTCCGATTTTTATAAACCATCACAATAAAATTGCCCGAAACCTTTGTGGTGGGCAGTTCAATTTTGAAATGATTATAAGGAATTTTAGTGGCAAAAGAATTGCGATAATCGTTTATCGGGAAATCATTAAACTCGGGCAGATACTCAATTTCGTTCAAAACCGAAGGGGTCCAGTCGGCATTACAATGAAATATTTTTACTCTAAATGATTGATAGTCAAGATTTAAGCAATCGAATTCCAATAAAAGTGGTTGACTATCCTCTAACTTTACCACGGGCGGATTCAGAGCCGCTTGAACTGATTTTCCAGAATTTAGAATGGGGTATAATTGAACCGTGCGGATGTATGGTTCGTAATTGTGATTGTCGTAAATGATTTTTTTGGGAACAAAAGAATCGTCTCTTTTTTTCTTTTGGGCATTTGCCGAGAACAAAAATAGGAACGCACAAAGGCACGTTCCTATTTTAATAAATGTTTTTAATTGATTGATATTCAGCATTTTAATTTCATATTTCATAATTCATACTTATAGCCTAAGCCAAAACGCCCTCCAACTCCTCAATTTCCATCATTACTTCTTCCCAGATGTCATTTTGTTGTTTTAGTTTTTCTTGAATTTGCTGATAAGCCGTATTCTCACGTTTCAACGCTTCGGCATCATTATAAATTGTAGAATCAGCAAGGGTAATTTCTTTTGCTGATTTTTCTTTTTCTAATTTGGCAATTGATTCCTCAGTTTCAGACAGTTTCAACATCAGTCTTTTGTGATTTTTTTGAGCTTCTTTCTTGGCAAAATCATCCAGAGTAGGCTTTTTTTCTACTACTTTCTCAACTGTTTTCTTGGGTGATTTATCTGGTTTTACTTCGTTATTTAATGCTCTTTGCTCTTGCCAAGTTTCGTATTCATCATACGTGCCAGGGTAAACTTTTATTTCTTCGTCTTCGATATACCAAATCTTATTGGCAATTTCCGAAACAAAAAATCTATCATGTGAAACCACTACAAAAGTGCCTTCGTATTGCTGCAAAGCCTGAATCAATATATTTACCGACATCATATCCAAGTGGTTGGTCGGTTCATCCAATAACAAAAAGTTGGCTTCCGAAATCAATACTTTTGCCAAAGCAACCCTTGACTTTTCACCTCCCGAAAGCACTTTGATTTTCTTGAAAGCATCATCACCCGAGAATAAGAAACAGCCCAAAATACTTCGTAATTCTGTTTCCAATTTACCCGTTCCAGTCATTTTCAATTCGTCAAGTAAAGTATTATTTACATCCAAACTTTCCAATTGATGTTGGGCATAAAATGAGTCAATCACATTATGTCCCAAAACTCTTTCACCGTCTATGGGTTCTGAACCGTCAATAATTCTCAAAAGCGTTGATTTTCCCTTTCCGTTTGCTCCAATCAAGGCAATTTTATCACCTCTTTCAATCATTCCAGCGGTATTGGTCAAGATTTTTTTAGGTCCGTATGCCTTCGTAACCTTGTCTAAAGTCATAATAAAACGACCAGGTTGCGTGCCAAAATTGAACTTGAAATTCACCTTAGCATTTTCATCTTCAACCGCATCAATTTTATCCAACCGCTCCAATGCCTTCACCCGTGATTGCACCTGGCGAGCTTTTGTTGCTTTTGCCTTAAATCTGGTAATAAACAACTCCGTTTGCTTAATTGCCTGTTGCTGATTTTCATAAGCACCCTTCTGAATTTCATTTCTAAGAGCTTTTTCTTCTACAAAAAACTCATAGTTACCAGCGTACGAAACCAATTTTGCACCTGTTACTTCCACAATCGTATTGACGGTGTTATCCAAGAAAAATCTGTCGTGAGAAACCACAATAATTGCCCCGTCGTAAGTATTGATATAGTTTTCAACCCATTCAATGGAAGGCAAATCCAAGTGGTTGGTAGGTTCATCAAGCATCAATAGAGAAGGCTTTTGGAGTAATAATTTTGCCAACATTACACGCATACGCCAGCCTCCCGAAAAGGTGTGGAGAGGTTGTTGTAATTCCTCAGTGGTGAATCCTAAACCTTCCAAAATCGTCTCGGCTTCCGACTGCATCGTGTAGCCGCCTAAGTTCTCGAACTCATCTTGAAAACGTCCTAATTTATCAACATCAGCATCTTCATAATCCGTTTCCATTTTATGCAAAACCTTGTCTATTTCTCCTTGAAGGAAGTTTTGACGCTCGAAAGCCTGCATGGCAACAGTCAAAATAGACTCATCACTTTGATAGGAGAGCAAATCTTGATTTAAAAAACCGATTGTGCAATCTCCTGATTTAGAGATAGAACCGCCGTCGGGTAAATATTCGCCGTCAATGATACGAAGAAGCGTGGATTTGCCCGTGCCGTTAGCTCCCACAAGACCAATTTTATCTTTGGGTTTGATGTGTAAATTTGCCCCGTCATACATCGGACGAGAACCAAAATAGAATGATAAATTATTGATTGATAACATAGTGCAAAGATACGGAAGGCTTAGAGAATAATGAATAGAGAATAGTTAATAGTTATTGGTATTGTGTAATCATTTTTTTCTTTTAAATTTATGTAAAAAAGATTTTCAAGATGAATAGTACCTTAGAAATAGTTGAGCAAATAAAGCATTCTTTGGACTTTATGACGGTTTTTCAACAGCTTCAAGAAGCGGTTGAGGCTGAAAAAGCAAAACGCCAAGAATTTTACGATTTGATTCATGAAAATGTCAATGCTGAATTTATCAATGGCGAAATAATCTTACATTCGCCCGTGATGCGAAGGCACTGGCGAGTTTCGTCTGCCCTTTCTGCACGAATGATAAATCACGTTGAGGAGAATGATTTGGGCGAAGTTGGAGTAGAAAAAGTGATGATTAGACTAACTCGCAATGATTATGAACCCGATATTGTATTTTTCAAGAAAGACAAATCAGATTTATTTACTGAAAAACAGCTACTATTTCCTGCCCCCGATTTGATTGTTGAAATATTATCAGAATCAACTAAAAAGAACGATAGAACCATAAAATTTGAAGATTATGCCAGACACGATGTAAAAGAATATTGGATTATTGACCCCGAAAAGAAATGTTTTGAGCAATACATAAATCAAAATAATGCTTATGAGTTGTATCAAAAACTAACTGGTAAGGGACTTTTACAATCTATGGTGATAGATGGTTTCTTCTTGAGTATTGAAGATGTTTTTAGATAAAAGTACTAACTTCTTCCAATCCTTTCCGTTGAATATCAGGCACATAACATTCCGTAGCGGGATAGCCCACTGGTAATAAAAGAAAAGGTCTTTCATTGTCTGGACGGTTCAAAATTTTCTTCAAAAAGTTCATCGGACTGGGCGTATGCGTAAGCGTTGCGAGTCCTGCTTGATGAATGGCAGCAATCAGAAATCCTGCCGCAATTCCACATGATTCTTGAACGTAATAATGTTTCTTTTTGTCGATTGAAGTGGTTTGGGCAAATATCACAATCAACCACGGAGCAATTTCTAAAAAAGGCTTTTGCCAGTCTGTCCCCAAAGGTTTCAAATCGTCCAACCATTCATCGGTCATGCGGTTTTGATAACTTTCGTATTCCTCTTTTTCAGCCGCTTTTCTAATTTCAGTTTTCAATAATGGATTTTGAATAGCTACAAATGTCCAAGGCTGTTTGTGAGCTCCCGAGGGTGCAGACGAAGCGGTT
>JAXHOK010000004.1:0-3969 GCA_034519515.1 Arcicella sp. | reverse complement strand
AATACTTATATGAATAGTTAGCATGAATGGAATCCACTTGCACCAATACCTTTTGTCCATCGCTGGAAGTGTGGATGATGGTTGGGTCTTTTTTGAACAATTCACCGATTTTCAACTTATCCAAAAGAGCAATGATTTTATCATTGGCTCTTTGCAGATTTTCCAAGGTTAGATGCCAATTAGCTATATTTTCAAGGCTATTAGCCGAGATATTGGGTGAATTACGAGCCATTGCCCCTAACCCGATATTGCAACCATACGCCAAGATAGCAGCAAAAAATAGAGAATTATCAGGTTTTTTTATTTGATTTTTGATGGCGAAATGCTGAAAACTATCCGTAAAATTAACCTTTTGCTGAATGGTATTGAGAACTTCAATGATTGAAACAGCCCCTTCCTTTGGGAATAAATCCCATGTGATTTGACGTTCTTCGGTATTAGGTTCAGTAAAGCGTGGCTTGCCGTCTTTACGCTTTTGAACGAATAGATTTTGTCCTTGATTAATTCTTTCAAAGGTTGTTTGGTAAGCACTTGCAAGGCGTTGTTTTAATTGACTTTCTACGATTTTCCAATCTTTTAACCATTCTAAATGAAATTGTTTTAAGAATTGGTCTTTGTTGGCTTTCCAAATGTTTTCATCAATTAAATAGTTCTCAAAGGCTTGATAATTGAAAGATTCTCGTAAGGCTATTTGACCCGATTTGATATTTGAAGCTACGTTTTGTGTAAGCATCACTTTATAAAGAGAAGTTGCTGAACCAGACCTTTTGAGTATGTCTTTTTCTTGTTTTTTAAGGAAGTCATCAGCAAATTTTTCAGGACCAACATTCCCATCTTTTTGTTTGAACTCTTCTAAGGCTGTTTTTAGATTTTCGTTACTACAATCAAAATCCAAATGGCGGAGCATATCCGAAACTCGATATTGTAACACCCTTGATTTTTCTTCTAAAATCTGATAATATGCTTCATCTTTCTTGATATAATCTCCCTTTCGTAGCTTTGAAATAGCACTTTTATTGCCTTTAAACTTCAAAAACAACTCACTATTGACCCATTTTACCCAATAATTGATTTTCTCTTGATTAGTTTTAGCAAAATCTAATGTAATCGTTTCAAGTTTATCCAACTCTTCAATCATTTGTTCATTTAGCTCAAAAAGAGATTCAAGAGTTGCCTGATTATCTAAATGATTCTGATAAATAGTTTCTTTGGAAGCTCGTTTAGCAGCATTTTCAAATTGTTGAGTAGCTCTCAGAAAAGTATCGACCAATAAATCTCCTAAAAATCGGTATTGATAAACGATAAAACATAGCAACATCAAATACTTATTTTCTCGTCGATTAACTTGGAAAACCTGTGAGCGTAGCACAAATTGAGCATAGTACCCAATCATTTCATCAGAAATATCCAAGAGTAGCAACAAGGGTTTGACTTGCTGATAATACTCTTTTAAAGACTTATAATCTCGCATATTAGCTCTGATGGCATTGGGTTTCATTACTTCTTTGCTTTTACGAAGTTGGGTAAGTAAATACCGTTTTTCGTTAGAATCCTCGTTGATTGATAGCATTTTATCAAATATTACTTGGAGCTGTGGGCTTAGGTTTTGGTTGATAATTTCCATCAGTAAGGCATCTCTTTTACGCATAGCTTTGGTCAGAATACTGGCAATGGTAAAGTAAGCAGGTATCTCTATTTGATTTGACCGTAGGAAAGTAGCCAGTGAATAAAATATTGCTCTTGGATTTGATTGTTTTTTGAGTAGCCTAACGGCTTCCAAATAGAGTTTTTCTTTTTGAATTGCATCAAAAGGAATTACACCGAAGTTTTCTAAAATAAGTTGCCGATGGCGAAATACATCTACTTTGTGATACGCTTCTTTGAATGCGATAAAATCAATTTCAGCAATTTTGAATAGTCGTGAGATAAATGCAAAATCATCTTTGAAGTATGTTTCCAACTTGAAAAAGCGACCACTGGCTTTGAAATAGCCTAATTGCAAAATAAACCCAATTTTATTTGTTGAAGTTATCATAGCGTCTAATTCTGTTTCAGCCCAATGTGGCAATGAGAACATAATTTTTCTTTGTGGATAAGAAAATTTAGGTGGTTTGTCAAATTCTCTACGCTGAGTATCATCTAAAATATTGATTAATGAGGGCATATAGTGGTTTCTGTAATTTTAGAAAAATGATAGGTTTTTTAAAATCTTCTTTTTGTTTTGAGGGTATCTGTAAAAAGCCTCAAATCTACTATTTCAAATTTTATATTGTTGTTTTTAAAATCAAATTTTATTTTTCTTAAATTGCATCCAGTAAAATAAAATATTATGAAAATCGGATATGTGAGGGTTTCCAAAGAGGAACAAAATGAGCAACTTCAAATTGATGCTCTTGAAAAATATGGATGTGAAAAAATATTTCAAGAAAAGGTTTCGGGTACAGCCAAAAATCGGGCTGAGTTTGAACGAATGAAAGAAGTAATACGAAAAGGCGATGAGTTAGTTGTGTGGGATATTGACCGATTGGGGCGTACAACGCTCGAATTGATAATGTTCGTTGATGAATTAAACCATAATGGTATCTTATTCAAGAGTTTATCTCAATCGCTAATTGACACCACAACTGAAACAGGAGAATTTGTCTTCAAATTATTTGCTCTACTGGCAGAGCATGAACGCAAAAGGTTGATTCGTAGAACAAAGGCAGGACAAGAAGCTGCAAGAGCAAGGGGTAGAATGGGTGGCAGACCCAAAGGACTTTCACCCCATTATCAAGAGATTGCACCACTTGTGATTAGTGCTTATAAGGAGCAAAGAAGTATTCGTGAAATAATGAAGGCTTTTAAGATTCCATCTACTACGACAGTTTATAAAATATTTTCTGAAAATGGTGTGAATTCCCAAGTTTACATCAAAAAGAATAAAACGCAATGAAACGGTTCCGCAGCGAAATGACTTTTTCGGAATAACAAGTTGATAATCAGCTTATTACATCCGTTTCATGACAATTAAACATTTAGGGGTAAAGTTACATGAATCGAATGTAACTATTTGATTATAAATATATTATGTTCAAAAAAGTCATTTTTCAATCTTTCCAATCAAAATTTATCAATTCTTCTATATCAAATTCTAAAGCGTTATTCAGAGCTTCCTTTGAGAAGTCAAAAGTACCATGTAAATTGATATGCTGCCATCTGACAGGCGAACTTTCTTCAATGGCTTTGATTAGGCTTTTTCTTTCGGTAGTATTTGCTTTGAGAACTTCATTACTCATATACAAATAATTCCAAGCGATGATAGTGTTTTGAATTAATCGTCTGCAAACATCGGCAAGTAATTGTTCAGCTTTTGCAGCAAACTTTATTTCGCCACTATCGCCCCAACTTACTGCACGTGCAAATTTATTAGCGTTTTCGCCCTTGTTTAACTGCTTTTGAATAATTTGTCTCAGACTCACATCATCCATGTATTGCAATAAATATTCTGTTTTCAAGATTTTATCCAACTCTTTGAGGGCTTGTAGAACTGGGTGCTGCTGCTCATATGACCCTAATCTTTTAATCAATGTGCTTGCCGAGCAATGTTTTGAAAGCAAGGAAACCATTAAACGACAAACCATGTCCCAATTTTGCTCAATTATGCTTGTGTTTATGGTTTTGCCTAATTTTAGTTCATAATCAGGTAATTGAGGCAAGTTTGTATCGGCAAAGCAGTATAAATGCTGATTCTGAAAATCTTCAATTCTTGGAATAAATCGAATACCTGCAAGGAATAAAAGGGCAAAGTTTGTGCCATTTGTACCGTGTGTATCGGTCGAGTGCATATCCGATTGCACTATCTGATTTTGTAGCAACCCTTCAAAAACATAAAGTGCTTCTCTTTCGGACGAACTAACAGTCAATGAGTGAAAAAGTCGGTGCATCTCATCAATAAACGAATAAATGACAATGCCTTTATCCTTGCCA
>JAXHOK010000015.1:0-5183 GCA_034519515.1 Arcicella sp. | reverse complement strand
CGGGGCCCGTCTGACCGCGAAGGTCGACCCGGACGCGCTGCGGAAGTCCTTCGGCTGGTTCGTGCTGGCGATGTCGTCGGTATCCTCGCCCAGGAGATTCATCCCGGCGTCGGGTTCGCCGCCGCGGCACTCACGGCGGTCGCGGCGGCAATGACCTTCGCCTGTGCCCGGTTCGCGCACTGCCCGCTGCGGCGGCTCATCGCCGCGTCGGGCTCGCGACCGGCGGCCGCATCATGACCGCGGGGAATACCCCCGCGGGTACCATGGCTGTACTGTCCGTAGAGAGGAACAACACCATGGTCGGTGACGAAGACGCAATCGTCGCAGTGCTCAACAGGCTGCGCAGGGCACAGGGGCAACTCGCCGGAGTGATCTCGATGATCGAACAGGGCCGCGAATGCAAGGAGCGTGGTATTGGCAAGTAATTGGAGAGACTTTTTTGCTTTTTAGAATATGCAGTTTTACGATTATTTGCTATGTTGAACTAAAAACGCTATTGTTTGGGCGTTTGGCGGTATTAGGATTGTGGATTTTTTTGGAAATTTGTTGGGTGAAATAGTTAATAACAAAAAATATGAGTAAACAAACCTTATTCGACAAAGTGTGGGATGCACACGTTGTCCGTAAAATCGAAGATGGTCCAGATGTATTTCTGATTGACCGTCATTTTATCCACGAAGTAACTAGTCCTGTGGCATTTTTGGGCTTGGGAAATCGTGGAATTGGGGTCATGTACCCTGCCCGTACTTTCGCTACTGCCGACCACAACACGCCCACTATTAATCAGCATTTACCCGTTCAAGATCCCCTTTCTGCTAATCAGTTACAGCAATTAGAAACCAACACCACCAAACACGGTATTTCGCACTGGGGATTGGGACACGCCAAAAATGGTATTGTTCACGTGGTTGGTCCTGAAAACGGAATTACCCTTCCAGGCATGACGATTGTATGCGGGGATTCGCACACTTCTACGCACGGGGCTTTCGGAGCAATTGCTTTCGGAATTGGTACTTCGGAAGTTGAAATGGTGCTTTCTTCGCAGTGCATTATGCAACCCAAACCCAAGAAAATGCGGGTTACTATTAACGGTCAATTGGGTAAAGGCGTTTTACCAAAAGACGTTACACTTTTCATTATCTCAAAACTTTCAGCGGCGGGTGCTACGGGTTATTTCTGTGAGTATGCGGGTGAAGTTTTTGAAAATATGTCGATGGAAGGACGTATGACGGTTTGTAATATGTCAATCGAAATGGGTGCCAGAGGTGGTATGATTGCTCCTGACGAAACCACGTTTGCATACTTAAAAGGTCGTGAGCAAGCTCCAAAAGGTGAGGCTTGGGAGAAGGCTTTGGCATACTGGAAAACCCTTAAAACAGACGATGGAGCAAGTTTTGACATTGAATATACCTACGATGCTTCGGAAATCGAACCACAAATTACTTACGGAACAAACCCAGGTTTGGGAACGGGAATTTCTCAGAATATTCCTGTGTCGGGCGATGTAATTGATGGTGAAGCCAGTTACAAAAAATCGTTGGGTTACATGGGTTTTGCCGAAAACGAGCAAATCATCGGAAAGAAAATTGATTATGTTTTCTTGGGAAGTTGTACCAACGGACGTATCGAAGATTTCCGTGCTTTTGCATCTATCGTGAAGGGGCGTAAAAAAGCGGATAACGTAACGGCTTGGTTAGTGCCAGGTTCGCACATCGTAGAATCTCAGATTAAAGAAGAAGGTATTTTAGATATTTTGATGGAATCAGGATTTGAGCTTCGTCAGCCAGGTTGTTCAGCTTGTTTAGCGATGAATGATGACAAAGTTCCTGCGGGAAAATATGCCGTTTCAACCTCAAACAGAAACTTTGAAGGTCGTCAAGGTCCAGGAGCAAGAACGCTTTTGGCTTCGCCTTTGGTGGCGGCTGCGGCAGCGGTTACTGGGGTGGTTACTGACCCTCGGAAGTTTTTGTAGGTGTTAACCGCAAGGGCGGGAGGACGCTAAAAAATTTAGAATAAACTGTAAAGACAAGAGACAAAATCTTGCGTCATTGCGTCTCAGCGGTTAAAAAACTAACTATGTCAAAAGAAGAACATGAAAGAATTGCGAAAGAAGTATTTTTTGCCTCTTTGGAAGTTCATAAAATAATGAGTCCAGGTTTATTGGAATCTGTTTATGAATTGTGCTTAGGAACGGGAAAATAATAAGTGGATGAATTTTTAAATGTTATTTTTTGTGCCAATTAAGGCGATAAAACCGCAGTTTAGCATCGCTAAATGAGGATTTTATCAACGTAGAGTGGTGCAAAAAAGGGCATTTAAAAAACGTCTACTTATTGTTTTTCAGTTCCTTAATGAAAGAATTACAACTCAGAAATGTTTTTGCTGAAAGTCAAGTACCAATTCCACTAAATTACAAGGGTTTTTCTCTATCAAAAGATTTTAGAATGGATATTTTGGTTGAAAAAGAGATTATTTTAGAGTTGAAAACAGTAGAATCCTTACTGCCGATTCATGAAGCACAAATTATTTCATATTTAAAATTGGCTGACAAACGATTAGGTTTTTTGATAAATTTTAATGTCCCGATTATTAAAAATGGATTCAGACGATTTGTAAATAATTACTAATAAAACTAACCACAAGGATGCTATGACGCTGAAAAATTAAAGAAACCGCAAAGACGCTATGACACAAATTCATTTAAAAATTTAGCGCCTTCCCGTCCTTGCGGTTCATAAAATGCGTCCTCCCGTCCTTGCGGTTGAAACATAAACAATGGCATACGATAAATTCACCATACTTTCGTCCACTGCCGTTCCGATGCCCATCGAGAACGTGGACACCGACCAAATCATCCCTGCACGCTTCTTGAAAGCAACAACACGTGAGGGTTTTGGCGATAATTTATTCAGAGATTGGCGTTACAATAACGACAATTCTCCTAAACAAGATTTTGTTCTGAACAATCCAACTTACAGTGGTTCTATTTTAGTAGGTGGCAGAAATTTTGGTTCGGGTTCAAGTCGTGAACACGCCGCCTGGGCGATTTATGACTATGGTTTCCGTTGTGTAATTTCAAGTTTCTTTGCGGATATTTTCAAAGGTAACTCGCTGAATATTGGCGTTTTACCCGTAACTGTTTCCCCAGAATTTTTGGATAAAATCTTCTTGGCAATCGAAGCAGACCCAAAGGCAATCATCGAAGTGAATCTTCCCGAACAAACGGTTACGATTGTGGCAACGGGCGAAAAAGAATCTTTCCCCATCAACGGTTATAAGAAAAATAACATGATTAATGGCTTCGATGATATTGATTATTTGCAATCAATGAAAGGAGAAATAGCGGAGTTTGCAGAGAAGAGTCTTTATTAGGCGGTCGGCTTTCGGCGGTCAGCTATCGGCGATTAGCAATAAAACCTATGCAAAATCAAAATTTGAGAAATCAACTTTGTAAAACAAAAGCCTAAAAGCTGATTGCCGAAAGCTGACAGCCGAAAGCCCCAAAATTATGCGTGATTTTAGAAAATATAATGTTTGGGAGCAAAGTCATAAGTTGACCCTTGAGATTTATTTGGTAACGAAGCAATTTCCGAGTGAAGAAAAATTTGGACTAATCTCTCAAATGAGACGTGCTTGTGCTTCAATTCCCACAAATATTGCTGAAGGATGCGGTAAAAGTAGTGAGAAAGATTTTGCGAGATATTTAGGGATAGCTTTTGGTTCAGCTTCTGAGTTAGAGTACCAGATTCTTCTTTCACGAGACTTACATTTTTTGAATTCCGAGAGACATGATATTCTTTACAACGAAATCATATCCATTAAAAAACAACTGTATAGTTTAATTCAAAAATTAGGATAGCAATCGGCAGTCGGCTATCGGTAAATCTGCAATTAGTTTTCAGTAATTAGTAAGTAAACAACTGAAAGCCAATTGAAGGTTGCCGAAAGCCGAAAGCCAACAGCCGAGAGCCAACAGCCAATATGCGACATATAGAAATTATGGATACCACCCTGCGAGATGGGGAACAAACCAGCGGAGTGTCTTTCTCGGCTTCCGAAAAATTGACCATTGCCCAATTGCTTTTGAAAGAAGTGATGGTCGATAGATTAGAAATTGCCTCTGCACGGGTTTCTGTGGGCGAATTTGAGGCGGTTAAGAAAATCACGAAATGGGCTTCGGAACATGGTTGCTTAGACAAAATCGAAGTTTTGACCTTTGTGGACGGTGAGACTTCGGTTAATTGGATGATTGAAGCAGGGGCGAGGGTGATGAATTTATTGACCAAAGGGTCACTAAACCATTTAACGCACCAACTGAAAAAAACGCCCGAACAGCATTTTTCTGAAATCAAAAAAGTGATTATTTTGGCACGTTCCAAAGGTATCAAATGTAATGTTTACTTAGAAGATTGGAGCAACGGAATGCGAAATTCACCTGAATACGTTTTCCAATACCTTGATTTTCTGACGAAACAGCCCATCGAAAGAGTGCTTCTACCCGATACTTTGGGGGTTTTGACACCCAGAGAAACCTTTGAGTTTTTGGATAAAACGATAAAACGTTATTCCGAAACCCATTTTGATTTTCACGCTCATAATGATTATGATTTGAGCGTTGCCAACGTCATGGAAGCCATCAAAGCGGGTGTTCACGGACTTCACTTAACGGTAAATGGCATGGGCGAGCGGGCTGGGAATGCTCCTTTGGCAAGTACCATTGCGGTTATGAATGATTTTATGCCCGAAATAAGTACCTCAGTATCAGAACATTCACTTTATTCGGTAACAAAAATTGTGGAATCTTTTTCTGGTGTAAGAGTACCAGCCAATAAACCCATTGTGGGCGAACACGTTTTTACCCAAACCGCAGGAATCCATGCCGACGGTGACAATAAAAACAATCTCTATTTCAACGATTTGATGCCCGAGCGTTTTGGCAGATTACGGCAATATGCCTTGGGGAAAATGTCGGGAAAAGCCAACATCGAAAAGAATTTGCAGGAATTGGGAATTACTTTGGCAGATGCCGATTTGAAGAAAATCACGCAAAGAATTATCGAACTGGGCGATAGAAAAGAAACCGTTACTCGGGAAGATTTGCCCTATATTATTTCGGATGTTTTGGACAGTAATGCCATCGAAGAAAAGGTAGTGGTGTTGAATTACGTTTTGACTCATTCTAA
>JAXHOK010000050.1:0-178292 GCA_034519515.1 Arcicella sp. | reverse complement strand
GTTGAAGGTATTGCTTGCACCGACGATCATGCCAATTACTGTCAATTTACATTGATTTAGTCGTCATGGCTAAAATTGTGTTGATCGGCTTAACTTGCAGCCTTAAAAAGGTAAAATAACGCACCATTTCGGCACATTTACTGGTGGCGCCCTTCAAAACCGGCAGGCGTACTCCCCCGCCGCCATGGAATCAGGTTTTTTGGCAAAAGGGCTACTCTTTTTCACGATATTTCGTATTTTTGATTTGTTTTTTGATACAAAGTACGGTTACCACAGGGAAATTGTATTTGGGGAAATTTGTGTATTTAGTGCTTTTGAAAATATTTGTCATTAAAACTCAATTTTTAATGACCAAGACCTTTTTAAATAAAAAAAGGTTGCATTTGAAGATATTTTGCGATATAAACTTATATTGCCATGAATAATGACTTCAACTAAATGAAAATACTCATTTACTTAATTCTGCCAATCAGCGTTTGAAAAGTTCTTCTCGACCATTTTTGTACTTGGATTAGGCTGCACCGTATATATATTGAGAAGAAATTTATGACCGAAATCTATATCTAAAGAATTTAATTTGGCTTGGTCGTTTATTATGTTTCGCTAGCACTTTTCAAACTCGTTTCGATTTTTGCTAGTATTTGGCTCTTCAAATTGGTCGAAAGGAGTTGGACTGAATTATCGTAGATTTGTGATTTTGGCATTATCCTAGCTTCTTTATTTTTTATACCTTCTGTTTTCCTTTACGTAGGAAAAGATTTTTGCATTTCCGATCATTGGTACGTTTTCTTAATTTATTTAACAAAACCACAACTATTACAGCATTGGATATTTATCGTGAAAGAAAAGGAAAAAGACTCCCATTTTTTATTTTAACAATAAATCCTCACGTTTTATTCTCGCCCTTCAGTTTCAAAACCATTCCCTCAATCAAGAGTGCTAGAGGCCGGGGCGTCTTTTATTTAATAAATGACAAAAAAACAAAAAACTTCGTTTCAATTTTTGGCTGTTTGGTTTTTTATTTCGCCGTCTGTATAGAGAAAAATTCCTTTTTCTGCCTTATCAATTATTTTCGCCCCCGGGGAGCTTACCCATTTGGCTGCGCCATTGATTTCGATTGTTTTGCTTTTCTGTTTTAATATTTCGGCCATATCTCAAATCTATTGGGTACTAACCGCAGACTTCGGTATAGCGTAAAAATGGGTTGATATCAAATAACAGCAAAAACCACCAACCTTAATTGATTAGTTTATATAGCGGTGAGTCGCGTTGTTGGCAAATTATAGTTTTTGTAGAAATACCTTAATAATGTTAGGCGTTTTTATCAAGCATTGAAAAGCAATTGCCAACAATGCAGCATTAAAAGTCGGTTATTTATCAATCATTGGGCTGTTTTTTCTTTTATATATTCAACGAATTTTTCTTTCAAAATGAGTATCGCGCAGCTATTTGAAGATGTTTTCATTGCGCTTCTCGACGATGTTATTAAAGATTCATCAATTGTCAAAATTATTGGCTTACAAAGAATACTTAAAACAATTTTTTGAAAATTTGCTCACAAAGTCCTATATTAAAACAACTTGGGCGTAAGTATAAAAATATCTGATGAATATTTCAATGATGTGGTTGATACCTCGCCAACCAGATTTGCAATATTTGTATTGCAATACACAGGCAGGCTCCGACAAACTTCCATGGCTCAACGACGCATATAGCCACATTTTGCTGAGCGCGGTACATTTTGAAAATACGAGGGTTTAATTCGATTGAGCTTTTGAGAGTCACCTTCCGACCGGGGGCCGGTGCATCGAATAAAGAGTTGGTCATTACTCACGAAAAATGCATATCAACAAACTCCAAGAGTCAATACCGTACCTTTCATGAGCTGTTTCGCATTTATTAATGCTGTAGGCAGTGCACCCGATTTTCATGATTTTTGCAGTGGGGCCGTTGTCCGTCTGAGGCGGTCGGCAAGTGATGATGGCAACTGTATGACTACTTTATCGTACCAGAGTTCTTTGGGTTGGTCGCGGTGTGAGAAGAAATGAATACCAATAAAAAGCAAACTTGCAAACTCTAATCAAAAACCTAAACCAATTCATGAAAAGGTTCTGTCGTTTTCTGTCTTTCAAAAAAAAAGGTGAGCTAGTGGAAGCCATTGGCGACTGTTCATTGAATCTTCAAGGACACTTCAATGAAACTGGTATAAACAGAAAACAAAAAGGTTGATGACGTTGGTAACTGAAAAAGGCCAGTTCTGCATCAAGGCATAATGCAGCTGGATTTCTCAGGCGGAATTGTAAGTAGAGTAGCTGAGGTTGGCAGATTGTTTGGCAATGGTGTGTCGCTTGTTGGCAAAATAGAAGACACCGTAGACAACGTGAAATGAAGCCTCGTTCCGAATCATTGTTGATGTAAACTAAAAGTTTCAACTAAACGTTAAAATCGCCCTGACAGTTTATTCTTTGCAGCGGGAGATTTGTGTGTCAATAGTATGAAACAATGCTTTGGCTCATATGCAAAAAGAGCAAGTTTATCTATGAAGTCATCAATTGGATATTTGCAGTCGTATCAGGCATAAAAGCGGCATTACCTTGAAAAATATGATAGCTTAAACGCCTAAAAGAAACTAAAAACAGACGAAACCATTTCGATTATATTGATTGAACCTTTGTCAACCCGAAACCAATTTGTCCTACCGGAATCTGATTGGACGATTCCAGTCTAGTAACTTCGACAGAAACAGTTGCTAAAATGTTGGTAAAGCAGCCTTGAAGAAAAATGGAATAATAGAAAAGCCTAAGTAGCTGAATTGAAATATTCAGTGCTTTAAATGCACCAACATTCGGTCACATAATCATTCAACATTACATTTGCAGGCCTGTAAAAACAGACACGAATCTGGTCGTTCTCGTTCTGTTCTGATACTGCAAATCGGTGAAAATGTCATAGCCAAGCCTGAAAGGATAAGCTGTTGAAGCAGCCATTCAGCTCTTCAAAGGTGCAAAATATTGACCTTGCTTTTGCTACGGTCGACTCTCGGTTGCATTTTGGTTGAAGATGCGTTTTACACTACAAAATTGTTGGGTTTTCTTCATCGCCGTTGTGGAACGAATAGAAGCCTAACGGAAAAACCACTTCAAAGAACTTGTATGTACCAGTTCAAAACTTATTGTTAAACCAACAATATATTGGTGTCGTTTGCTTCGAGTACTGACGAAAAACTTCGGCTGTCAGGCCGAGTGGGGACAAGGTGAGACTGAAGCCTATGTGGCTGTGGAGTCAATTTGGCGATATTGTCAAATGCAGCGTCATCAGAGTGGTGCTCTTTGGTGGCATAGCTGCGGTGTAGTAAACTCTTCTTTGTAGGTGAAATGTCTTTAAATGTCAATGGGAAGTAGTTGAAGCTCTTGAAGGCTGCATATGGTTCAGTTAGTGTTCTGGTGAAAGAGCAGCCTCATTTCTTCGTTTGTTTTCAGCACGTCAGCTCTGTTTCCTTTATAATTGAGAAGAATGCCACTGTTTTATTGTTTTGTTTATGCGTGCCATCTCGCCTAGTCTAATTGAGGACAACGTTCTCAGAGGGAATAGCACCCACTTGATTTATACGTGAACCATCTGACCAGAATTTTATAAAACCTAAAATCGACAAAGTGGTGATGGAACTGGCGGATGAAAGATTGTAAAGGTGATTTTTCGTTAGTGACACGTCGGCATTGTATTTTACAGATACTATTGTAGATAGCTTTTGCAAATTTCCTTGTGTTGATACTAAGGCTTAGAAATTACGGTATGCTTGTAGATGTTTGCTGCTATTTGCAAATGTTTTAAACACTGACCAAATGTTTGATTTGCTGTTTCAGCAAGCCTGTCAAAGGTCTGCTTACTAGAAGTCCATATGAAGCAGCTTGTAAATCATTTCACCATATGCGATTTTTGCCCTCATATCTTTTTCATTCAATATTTCGCTTTTCACAAAAAAGAACGCCTTGAAGATGTTTTCGTAATAGTGTCGCGCTTTGGGCGAAGTTACCTCCGTTTGGGGCATCGCTCCACGGGGTAAAATTAATGGCAAAAAAGTTATGCCTCAAACTAATAAGAACATATCTTTGCTGACGTAAAAATCTGCCTTGAAATCTGGGCGAGAGATAAGCCTAAGCAATTGCCTCGTGCTTTATTTCGGTTCTCCGTGAGGTTGAGGCTGTTTTGGCACATTCGCCCAAATCACGACAGACTGTGGCGATGGCATGTATTTAATTTCTGAAAAGTAAAAGAACAGTAAAAAGGCACATCGTCTCAATCGTCGAAAATGTTGCACGCCGAAAATGTCAGCGCATCGGGCGTAATTATTGCCAATGTTGGAAGGTGGCGCAAGTTACCACAGGAACTGCTTCGACCAAGAGTTGATCCGCCTACCGCCAAATTTCGGTCGAAGTGAAAGGCAAGGTAACGGGATAGAAGGCTACGCGCGTAATTATTGATATTTAGTCGCCCAACAGAAGAAAATTCAAAAAATATAAGAAAGAAAAAATCAAATAATTTGGGATTTGGCAACTATACCGGAGGGTCGGCATAGTTTTTTCGTGCTTAAACTCGACCAAAAACGTACTTGTGCTTTTTAGCTGCTTGATCTAGCTGAAGCAAGTATAACCAGTCCTCGACATGGCAACAATGCCAAAGGCTCAACGCCATGGGGCTTAATCAACTACGCAAATTTTCAGAAATTGGCAAAAAATCAAAGGAATCGACTCAACTTATACAAATACTAAAAATTCAAATACCCCGAATAATCAGGTGTCTGCCTACGTTTCAGTGAGTTTTCCGTGAGCCTATATCGCTACTGCATCGTTTCGATTTGATTGATGTAAAAAAGGTGATCTGCTCACGACAACGACGCTTTATGCACCGGTAGACGGAGCGCAAAGAAAAACGAACGACGAAGAAACAAAGAGCTTCTAAAAACCTAATTGATATTGGCAGCATTAAAAGTGAAAATTACGATTTACCTGTAAGCAATGATTTACGAAATCGGATTGACCGCCGATGCCGCCGAAATGGGCAAATCGAAGTGGGCATTTTGACATCATATAACGACAAAAACAGATGTATTAAAAGAAATAATCACTAAAAGCCAAAAACGTTGAAGAGGAGTTTCGGTAAGTGGTCGAAAATTTGCTTTTAATCGTTATGGTTTTAATCGTTGAATTTAACACAGAAAACACCTAGGTGGTTCCGTAGGAAACCTATATATCCAATTACTAAAAAAGGCCAGAGTTTACGGAAAGAACCGCCTTGTGTTTTAAAGGTTAATGCTGATGTTTGTTGTAAAAGGTGACACAAGAGAAGAAAGCTTAATTGCAATTGAAATTTTATCAAAATCAAACGAGCGTTCTGGTTTCGTAGAAAAATTGTTATGGGAAATGTTGCAACAAATTTTGTTGGTCAATCAGTACAGTCCTATTTTCCTACAGCTACTCGAAAATCTTAATAATCGGCTAAACCATGAGTGTCGAAGGTTTTGAGATGAAAATAAAACGAAGATTCTGAGCTTTTGGCAAAGGATATTTATAGAAACGTTTTAGTTTGGTACTAATCTCGCAAGCTGTAACGCAAAGAATTAAAGCTCCGATAATCAATACAATTCCAGGTGAAATTGCCATCAATTTTGCCTTACTTATAGTAAAAAACGATATTTTCGCTTCAACACAAAGCCACTTGAAAGAAATCTGTTTAAATAATTGATAATTATGCCACTTCGCTCAATTATACTCACTCCTATTGTTCTAACAGAATTACAACTTTCAAAAGCTTTGATTGTCAATTCACCTGTTGATAAATGCTGCGGCATGCTCGTACAGCTTTGACCGACGTTCATCATACATCATCGGCCGCTTGCGAGGCCATGCATAGTATCTTTTTCGGCACAGTCATCGCATCAAAATCACTTACAGCATGGCAAAGTAGAGTTGTCTCGCCGCCGCTCGAAGGAACACGACGATAAGCTCGAGTTTTTGTCGGACGACGAGTCAACGACGCAATTGAATCTGCACCGGCTGATTTTGGTATTTATTTGCGGCGGGCTACGCTGCACAAATTATTTTTGTTAATTTTTATGCAGTCAAAAAAGGCAAAAGAATATTCTCTCACTACGCAAAAATACAGTCAGACAGAGAGAATTTTTCGTAATAAAAATAATTGGTAGTTTTGATTTTGATTTTCTGCTAAAATTTTCTTGATTGACAAAGTTGCCTTGTGTTCGTTTCTGACAATTGCTGTTTCGGGCTATAAAATTTTGTTTGAAGCCCAATCGCAATCTGATACGATTTACTAGAAAAAAAATTGAATTCAGTTCCAAAATCGGGCTAGGAGAAAATTCGTAGACGCATCATAAAAATACGAAAATATTTTCTCGATCGTTAATTTCGACCGCGTCTTGCAGGAGGTTCGCCGTCGAGAAATTGAAGAATTAAAAGTAAATAGTAAAAAGAGGGATACTTGGCGAAAGCATTGAATTATTTGCCCATGGCCGTCTGATTTCTCTTGCGATATGGCAAAAAAGATTGCACGGCATGCAAAGCTACGAATTTGTAAAAAAAGTAGACAATCAAAAATGCTTCGAATCGTAAAAATAAAACTATTTGAAAATAGATTATATCATTCACGTACTAAATATTTGGCTACTTTCGTTCTTCAAATATGAGTCATACCTGACAAGTGTTGAAAATATTTAACTCATAGTTTTCAGCATCGTTTAAGCCCAAGTTGGGGAGCTTGCCAACATAAAAGCAGGCCGATATTAAGCCACAATAATAGGCTCTAGTTATCGTAGCTAAAAAAGTTAAATAACTTATCCCAAATAATCAGCACTTCCATCTAAATAGGCAATATACAGATAACTCGATGAGGAAGGAGAAGGAATTAAATCAATGGGTAATTTTTTGATGAGTTTGAAAATTGTAAAGACATACATCATCATAAAATATAATATCCAAGCTGTTAGGACGCAGTGAAAATTTCGACGAAAAAATAAAAAATTGCATACCTGCCTCAAACAACGCACTTCGTGGTTGAGCCGACGAAACCAATTGCTAAAATCATCTAAGAAGTACAAAAATTCAAAATTCAGCTCATTGGCGTTGAATTGATTTCAAAATAATAAAAAGCAGCAACGCGTATAACAGTTTAAAATCCGGTAGTTCATGTGAAAAAACCTCAAAACTTTCATATAAGATTGGGTTGTTTCTCCAATGCGCGTCTGTATTCAACTAACGCAGTTAGTAGAAAAAAATGGAATGGCATAGGCCGCAATTTATCATTTTGTATAATTTTTTCTGAAAAATTCATTTTTTCTTCTATTTACATTATAGCCCTTTAATTCCTTGCAAAATCTTAAATTTCTATCTTAATGTTTTTTCAATCAAAAATCAAGACTTTAGGTACAAGTGTTTTCGATAGATTTTAAAGAAATGTCCCAATGAATTGGTATCAAACTTTGGTTTTGGCTTGTCAATCGTCTGTCATAATATTGATTTTTACCATGCTGCTTCAAAAGTTCCGAGCACACAACATCGGCTTGTGCTATCGCGCCCCATCAACAAATTGGCACTTGATTTTACAATAAAATTATTCCAGCAAAACATTCGCAACCCAATGCCCTTGATGATGATGGAGTGATCGAGTATCCGTTGAGCCAACCAGCCAAAGCAAAGGCATATACAGAAGGTGGTTCGTTTGATTTTTTGATTACACATCATGGAAAAGTATTTTTGTAAAACCAAGTGCCAATTTGTTGATGGGGCTTGGATAATTTACAGCTTCGATGGCAGATGTTTCGAATCGGGACTTTTGGAAAGAAAGAAGCGGCATGGCAAAATCAATATTATGAGCAGACAGTTGGTGTTAAAACGCTAAAGATTTTGATACTCAATTCATTGGGACGATTTCTTTTTAAATCTATCGAAAACCTTGAAATGTTGCCTCGTTATGCAGATAAAACACCTAAAAGTCTTGATTTTTTGATTGAAAAAACAAAAAAAGACAAGATAGAATTTAAGATTTTGCAAGGAACAAAGGGTATAATAATTAAATAGAAGAAAAAATGAATTTTTCAGAAGCACTTGCCCAACTCCAAAATGATAAATTGCTGACCTATGCCATTCCAGTTTTTCTACTAACTGCATTAGTTGAATACTGGGTAGCACGAGGAGCAACCCAATCTTTATAACAGAAAAGATTTGGGTTTCGATAGCTATGGGCTTGATTACCAGCGTTTTAGAGCTGTTGCCAAAGATTTTAGCATTTATAGCTTTTTGTATTTGCACGAAATCAGTCCCTTGAAAAGATGTAATTCAACGCCAATGGTGGGCTTGATTTTGCTGTTTTTCTTAGATGATTTTAGCTATTATTGGTTTCATCGGCTCAACCACGAAGTGCGTTTGTTTTGGGCGGGGCATGTCAATCATCATTCTTCTGAGTACATGAATTTTGGTACGGCACTTCGTCAAGGAATTGGCGAACGCTACCATAAATATTTCTTTTGGCTTTGGATTGCCTTATTGGGCTTCGACCCACTTATGATTTTGCGATGATTGCTAAATCTGACTTTGCAATTTTTTACTCATACCGAACTCATCAAAAAATTGCCCAATTGGTTTGGAAGCCATTTAATACTCCTTCACATCATCGGGTGCATCATGCCAGCAATATTGCCTATTTAGACTGTAATCATGCAGGAGTGCTGATTATTTGGGATAAGACAGAATTTTTCGCCCGAAACTTTTGATAATAAACCTGTGTATGGCTTTAACTGTAAATATCGATACTTTTAATGTATTAAGTAAAGTAGCTACACATGAATACGCTGCCATTTGGCGAGATGTAAAACGTGCAAAAAAGCTAAAAGACAAGTACCATATTTTCAACGCACCATATTGGTCGCATGACGGGGAAGATAAAAGAGCGAAAATTTTACGCCAAAAAATGTAGATACGTGAATGTCTAATATGTCCCATTTTTTTCGTAGATTTTTAATGATTCTGTGTTTTCGATACTGAAACATTTTGTACTACCCAATCTACTTTTACAAATTCGTGCTTGCGTGCCGTGCAATCTTTTTTACTAAGCATATCGCACAAGAGAAATCAAGGCAGCCATCTGTATGAACAAATAATCCAATGCTTTCGCCAAAATTATCTTTTACTAATTTACTTAATTCATCAATTTCTCGGTGAGCTTCGTGGATATTTAAGTACCAAGGCACGGTCAAGTGTGTCGAGATGGAGCGTTCCGCCGTATTTATGATGCGTAGATTATGCAAATCTACCCAATTTTCAGATTTTTGGAATAATTCAATTACTTTTTCTAATAAATCATTATCGGCTTCGTCCATGATTCCTTTGCGATTGAACTTCGTAAAATTTTATAGCCCGAAACAATAATTATCAAAGCAAACACAAAGGCAACAACGCTATCAATCCAAGAAAATTTTAGCAAAAATCAAAATCAAACCTATAATTATGCCCACTGTTGCATAAGTGTCTGACTGCATGTGCTTACCCGTCGCAATGAGTGCGAGAGAATTATTCTTTTGCCTTTTTTTGACTGCATAAAAACCAACAAAATAATTTATTATAGCCGTAGCTGCCACTCAAATAAATACCAAAATCAATCTTTGAAATTTGGTGCGGATTCCGAAGATTGTCGATGGCTTCGTAGATTATTAAAAACTCGAAACTATCATCAGTGTTCCTTCAACGGCGGCAGACAGAAACTCTACTTTGCCATGCCCGTAGGGGTGATGCCTCTTGTCACGTGGCTGTGCCTAGGTGATGTGTTTTTCAGGTGTGTCTGAACCACTCCACTAATGACATTGATGGTATATTCTAAGGCATCGGTCAAAATAGCCACCGAATTGGTCAGATACCACGCAACGATTTTTATCAAAACAGCAAAATGTTGTTTATTGCCGTAAGCTTTTTTTGAAAGTTGTAATTTTCTGTTGCGGTTGTCATTTAGGAACAATTATGAATTGAGCGAAGTGGCATGAATGATTCCTAAATAGTTGATTATCAATTATTTAAGCAAATTTTTCAAAAATGGCTTGTGTTGAAGCTGAAAGTATCGTTTTTTTTACTATATAGAATAAGGCAAAATTGTCTTTAATTTCACGCAAAGTCGCTAAGTGAAGGTTCTCCGTTGCTATTGATTATCAAGGCTTTAATTTCTTTGCGATTTTGCAGCTTTGCGAGATTAATTTTGTCCCAGTACTTAAACTAAAAAACGTTTCTATAAATATCACTTGCCAAAAGCGTAAAAATCTCTTTATTTTGATATTTTCATCAAAGCCTTCGTACTCATGGTTTTGAATGTATTCGTTTTCGGAGATTTCTATGTAGGAAGAAATAGAAGATTTGTACTGATTGACCAACAAAATTTGTTGCAACGACTCTATTTTTTTATAACAATTTGTTTTTTCTACGAAACCAATTCCTTCGTTTGATTTTGATAAAATTTCAATGACAATTCTTGATTAAGCGTTGCAGCAACTTGTTTTTCTCTTGATAAAGCTCAGTTTCACCTTTACAAATCCAAAACATCAGCATTGAAACCTTTCTGACATTCGAGGGCATAAACGGGGGCGGTTGCTTCCGTAAAACTTGTATGCTTCGTAGCCTTTTTTAGGTAATTGGATATATAGGTTTCCTACAAGATTTCCTACCAATAATTCGTGTTTTTTGGTTGCTTGACTCATGTATGCAATGATTTCATTGGTGTTAAATTCAACAGTTATTTCGCTTTCCTCCAAATCTTCAATTAAAGCAAGCAAAATACTTCGACCACACTGGCTTTGAAAACCTATATTCAGCTTATATTTTTGAGCTTTTGAATGATTGTTTCTTTTAATGTTTTTGTTTTTACTAACATCTGTTTTTGAGAATTTTAAACGCTATATGATAATCAAATACTTAATTGATTTGTAACTCGGCAGCATCGGCAGTCCGATACGCTCAGTTACGGTTTTCGTAAATCGTACTTCGTAAATCGTAATTTTCCTCACTTTTCCCAACGCCAATCTTTGCCAATAATCAATTCATTTTTGAGGTTTTGTTTTATCAAAAACTCTTTGGTTTCTTGGTCGTTCATTTTCTTTACTGGTAATTGCTCGGCTTCTGCCAAAGCATAAAGCATCATTGTCGTGAAGCGAACATTATTTGTAATCTGCTTTTTATCAATCAAATCGAAGCGGTCGCAGTTGGCATGATAGCAATTATAGGCTTTCACAGGAAAACTTCCTGAAGGCGAGCAAACAGGCACACCCTGAATCATAAAAGGCTGATGGTCAGAGTGTAAGCTCTGGGCACCATTTGAATTTGTATTTGTAGTAAGCTGAGTCTAATTCCTTTGATTTTTTTGCCAATTTCATCAAAAAATTGGTGTAGTTCTGGTCGCCCCATGGCATTGAAACCTTTAAGTATTGTTTACCATGTCGAGGTTTACCATGAGTTGTACTTTGCTCGAGTTTGCCTTCGTCTTTGTATTTTTTCACCATCGCTTTCGAGCCAAGCAAGCCTTGCTCTTCACCCATAAAAAGCACAAACCCTATTGTACGTTTTGGTCGAAGTTTAAGCGACTGAAAAACCCTTGCTACGTCCATGACTGTAAATGAGCCAATGCCATTATCCATTGCTCCAGTTGCCAAATCCCAAGAGTCTAAATGCCCACCGATGACGATTTTTTCTTTCTTATATTTTTTTGAATTTCCTATAAGCGTTGCAATCACATTTCTTGCTCTGATTGGGCGCAGACTAAAATTTAGCACATCAATAATTGGAAGGCATAAATCTGGCTCTTCACTTTATCCATTTACGAATTGCCTTTCCACTTTCGACCGAAATACAAACGGCAGGAATCGGAATCAACTTGCCAGTTACCGAAGCAGTTCCTGTGAGTAACACGCCACCTTCCACAGCATTGGCAATAATTACGCCCGATGCTCCGTATTTGATAGCCAGAGCGGTTTTTTCGGAGCGATGAAGATTTTTCTTGGCTTTTTTTATTTTCAGGCGATTGAAGATTGATATTAAACAAAGCGACCTTGCCTTTTACTTGTTCTTTTACTTTTTCAAAGTCGGCTTCTATGCCATCGCCACAATCTACGATCGGTGATTTGAGATGTGAAGAAACAGGCGAATGTGCCAAAGCAACAACCTCAACCTCACGGAAATTATCATTTCCACGAGGCACAATTGCCAAAAACTTTACTGTATCTCTCGCCCAAGATTCTACTTCAAAAGGCAGGTACTTTACATCAGCAAAACCATGTTCTTTCAATAGTTTGAAGGCATATTCTTCTGCTTTTTTGCCATTGGTACTACCCGTAAGGCGATGCCCAATTAGTGGAGGTAGCTTCGCCCAAAGTTTCATAGGCTCGTCCACGATAAAGCACTTCTTGGTTTATTTTTACGTGAAAAACATCTTCAAGGCGTTCTTTTTTTATTGTGAAAGCCGAAATGATTGAGATGAAAAAGATAATTATGAGGGCAAAAGTCTGTTTTCTCATTAGATTATAAAGGTTATTTTATATAGATGAAATGATTTTAAGTAGTAATATGGGTTTTCACAAGTAAAAATAGGCAAAAAAACGATAGGCTCGGCTCTTTGCCCTACGAAACTAAAAATATTATTATATGTAAATCAAAACGTTTGGTGTTTGTCTGAGAATGTTTAAAGATTTTATTTTGCAAAATAGCGTAAAATAAATTCCAAGCAAAACCGCAAAGTAGTTTCTAAACTTACGCCTCTTGAACCTTTTATCAACACAAAAGAATTTTGTAAAGCCTTGTCTATCAACCAATTATGCAATGAAAATTTATCTGTAAAATAAAAAGCATTTGGTAAAGCCCCCAATGCCGACGACATTAATTCTCCAAAAGTATCACTAACGAAAATCACCTTTTGCAATCACTAAGCTCGCCGATGGCACGGTGTCCGGCAGGAGCTTCATCGCCAAGTTCGGAGCATATCGCCCAAAATCACCACTTTTTGTTTGTCGAAGCCTTTAGGTTTATAAAATTCCTGAATCGAAGCCGACATCGAAGATGGATTCGCATTATAGGCATCAAGTAAGATGCTATTTGTGCCTTTTTTCGATAATCTGAGAGCGATTATTGTCGGGGTTATACTCCGAAACCGCCAAATTTGCCAAGGCAGATGGCACGCCAAAATACTCGCCAATAGCCAAAGCAGCAGCAATATTCTCAAAATTATAAGAGCTCGCGTCAAGATGGGTTTCGTAAGGCTGACGATTAACCGAAAAAACGACCGTAGGAGAATCTTGAAGAAGTTCAAGTCCTCCCCCGATGGGGCTGCTAAATACTCAACTCTTTCCTTAAATTTTCTTGTTTCAGCCATCTTCAAAATAGCTTCACTTTTATTATTTACAAAGACAGTTCCGCCTCGATTTTTTCTAAGAAATCAAAGAAGTTCCCCTTTGCCTTTTTTTACGCCTTCAATGCCACCAAAACCTTCTAAATGTGCCTTGCCAATATTGGTAATAAAAGCCAATGCGTAGGCTCACAGATTGCACATAAATCTCGAATCTCGCCTTGATGATTTGCTCCCATTTCGATGACAGCAATTTCATAGTTTTCGTCAATGCCGAGCAAAGTAAGCGGCACACCAATATGATTATTGAGGTTGCCTTTTGTATAATAAGTTTTGAATTTCTTTGACAAAACCGCTGCTACAAGTTCTTTTTGAAGTGGTTTTTCCGTTAGAGCTCGTCATTCCCACAACAGGGATATTGAAGTGCTGGCGATGAAAATTGGCTAATTTTTGTAGTGTAAAAAGCACAATCTTCAACCAAAATGCAACGAGGGTCGGTGGCATTAGCTGCTTCGTCGATGACTTCGTCAATGACTACATATTTTGCACCTTTGGAGAGGGCTTCTTGGGCAAACGAATTGGCATTAAACTTATCCCCCTTCAAGGCGAAAAAACATGACATTTTCACCGATTTTGGCGAGTATCGGTAAGAGATTCCTGAACAAGATTGAAATTTTTGATAGAGTTCGGCAATAGACATATTTTAACAGATTTTTTCTGCAAATGTAATATAAGTAATGTTGAATGATAAATGTTGAATGTTTAATTATTTAAAACGCTGAATATCAACCGCTGCGGTCGATTATTTCAATTCAACTACTTAGACTTCCTATTATTCTACATTTTCTTCAAAACCTTTACCAACATTTTAGCAATAACCTTATTTCCTTTGTCGGAGGGGTGCAAACCGTCAGTAAGTCATATCAATGGATTCGATAGGATAGGGGTATTCGTCGGTTTCGGGGTTGAACGAAATATCAATATAATCAGGGAAAGTATAGTTTTTGTATTCGGGCTCGTTTTTGGGTCTTTTTAGGCGTTTAAACTTTGTCATATTTTTCAAATCAATGCCGCTTTTATTATACAAATCTACGACTGCAAAATGCTCAATTTTACCAATTTCGTTGATGGCTTCTGCAAATTGAGCTAAATTTTGCTCTTTTTTTTGCTTTATATGAGCCAAAAGCATTGAAAAGTTTTTCATATGCCTATTGACATACACAAAATCTCCACGCTGCAAGGGCGTAATCAGAACGATTTTGGCATTTGGATTTAGGCTTCTTGAGTTTATCAATAATGATTCGGAACGAGCCATAAACAGACTCATTTCCTTGCATTATTTTGGTAATCTTCTTATTTTGCCAATAGGGCGACCTTGCCACCAATCGTTTGTGCCAAGAAATATTGAATCACACATCTGCCGAGGTCAGCCCCAATTTATCAATACTCTTTAGCAATTCCGCCCGAAGTCCAGCCATTATGCCCTTGATTTTACGAATTTTATATAGGGCAATTTTTCAGTTACCAGCGTCATGTAGCCTTTTGTTACTCTGTTGCCAGTTTCGTTGGGGTGGTTGCAAGTTGAGATAAGTAATTGAAGTCGCCAATGGCTACACTAGGTGATTTCCTGTTTTTTGAAAGACAAAAAGCTGACAAGAATGATGCAGAGAATGAGCGTTTTTTTCATGGAATTGGTTTAGATTTTGATTCCAAATTACGCAAATTTTTTGCTTTTATTTGACTATCTCATTTCTTCTCTTGCAATTTTAGATAAACTCCAACCCAAAGGAATTTCTAATTTGGGGCTACGATAAAGTGGAATCATAGCTTACAATTACGCCATCATCACTGCCATTGTATAGTTGGTTAGCAATTTTTCTAAAATCATGAAAAATCGGAATACTTTTTTCTGTCCTAAGCATTAATAAACGCCTTTAAAGGCGAAAACTCATAGAAATTTTTGGTAGTATTGATGCTTAGGTTTGTTGTGCCATTTTTCATGAAAATAATATTAACTCTTATTCGGTCTTTCGATTTGGTCGGAAGATGACTCAGTAGCCTCAATAATTGAAAAGTAGTACATGCAAACCTGTATTTTCAAAATAACCGCCATCAACAAAATGTGTACTTTGGCATAATGCTTTCGAGTCATTGAGCAATCCTGGAGGCGTAACAATCGGAAACCTCGCCGTAATGGTAGCCGCAGTAACAAATGTGTAAATCTGAATTGGCTTTTGAAAGTACATCAACCACATCATTGAAATATTCATCAGATAGTTTCACATTCGACACTATGCCCTTACGCCCAGTTTCTACTTCCGGTTGTGTTGAACAAAAATATAGGACTTTTGAAGTCATCTGTTGGGCAAATTTTCAAGAAATCTTTGTTTTAAGTATCTCTTTGTAAGCCAATGAATCTTTACTGACAATTGATGAATCTTTAATAACATCGTCGAAATACTTAATGAAAGCATCTTTCCAAATATCTTGCACGGTCATATTCTTCGATTTTGAAAGGAAAAATTCGTTGGAACATATCTGGCAAGAAAAAACCCACAACCACTGGTGATAAATAATCTTTCGAGCTTAATGCTTGCATTGTTGAGGCAAGGGCAATTTTTTACCGTGTTGTTTTTCCAAACTTTTCAATGCTTGATAAAAACAAACGCCTATGCTGCTGCCCAAACGTTGGTAATTGCTAAGGTATTTCTATAAAAACTTGGGTCTTTTTTAGCTAGCAATTTGCCAACAAATTGCCTGTCCAATAGGCAGCACGCATTCCGCCACCCTCGCCCGAAACAATATAAATATCAATAGGTTTGCAGCATCTTTGCTGATTTTCTTTTGATTTAAATCATCAACCCATTTTCTTACATACACCGAGTGTCTGTTGTGCGGTTAGTGCCATAGGTTTGTGTATCATCAACCAAACGGATATGGTGATTGTTGTTCCAGAAGCTAACAACCCAAACATAAAACAAAAATATAGTAACAATCGGAATCGAATAACGCAGCGAAATGACATTGAGCCAAATAGACACAAACAACCAAAATGCAGAGGCAAGAAAAATAATTGATAAGGCAGAAAAAAGAAATTTTTCTCTAAATACAAAGACGGCTACCAAAAAGATAAAAAACCAAACAGCCAAAATCAAAATTACTGAAAACGAAGTTTTTGTTTACTTTTTTGTCGATTTATTGCTACCAATAAAGATTGCCTTGACTGTACCTCTTATTGTTGAGGGAATGAATTTTAGAAAAAACTGAAAGATTTTGAGAATAAAACGTGAGAATTTATTGTTAAAAATATCAAAACCCCTGCGAGGTCTTTTTTCATATCTTCTTCTTTCATATTTTTATAAATATCCAATGCTTTATTTATCAATAGTTGTGGTTTTTACATTCAAATAAATTAAGAAAAGCGTAATTGCCAAACCAATTGTTATATAAATCGGAAATGCAAAAAAGTCTTTTCCTATATTCAAGAAGGAAAAACAGAAAGATTATAAAAGGAAAAACAGCTAAAACAGCAGGATAATATTTGATGCCAAAATCACAAAATCTCTTTGATAGTGTTTGAAGTCCAACTCCTTGAATTCTTCAATGCTATGAAGTACCGACCAATTTGAGAGCCAAAATACTTAAAACAAAAATCGAAACAGACCAAAGTGTAAGCGAAGCATAATAAACGACCAAGCCAAAATTAAATTCTTTTGAGTTCCAGATATAGATTTCGGTCATAAATTTCTCTCAAAATATCTCTCGATTGGTCGGAATAAAATAAGATGAGTGCAGCTTAATCCAAGATTGAAAAACACAAAAATGAGTGGCCGAGAAACCTTCCAAATAGCTTGGGTGTAAATTAAGAGGCGATAAATGAAGTATTTTTCATTTAGTTTGAAGTCATTATTCATGGCAATATGAAGTTTAATGCTTTTATGAAATTATCGCAAAATATCTTCAAATGCAACCTTTTTTTATTTAAAGGTCTTGGTCATTAAAAATTGGTTTTAATGACCAAATATTTTCAAAAGCATAAATACCAAATCCTAAATTTCCCCAAATACCCAATTTCCGTGAAGTATTTCGTACTTTTTGTATCAAAAATAAAATCAAAAATACGAAATATCGTATGAAAAGAAAGATTGAAATTCTGGCACCTGCTAAAAACCTATATCAAGGCATGGCAGCCATCAATGCCGGGGCTGATGCCGTGTATATTGGGGCACCCCTATTTGGTGCGCGAACCAATGCGACCAACTCGGTGGAATGATATTGCCGAAATGGTGAAATATGCCCACCTGTTTAAGGCAAAAGTGTTTGTGGCGATGAACACCATTTTGTACGATAATGAATTAGAACCCTGCCGAAAACTAATTCACGAGTTGTACAGAGTAGGCGTTGATGCCCTCATTGTTCAAGATATGGCTATTTTGGAAATGGATTTGCCGCCGATTGCTATTCACGCCAGTACGCAAGCCAATAATCGGGATGCGGCTCATGTCAAGTTTTTGGCAGATGCGGGCATGAAACGGGTCGTTTTGGCGCGTGAATTGAATTTGCATCAAATCAAAGAAATCAACGAAGCAACCGATGTGGAATTGGAGTTTTTCGTGACGGGTGCGTTGTGCGTCTCGTTTAGCGGCAATTGTTATATGAGTGTTGCCAATGGCGAACGGTCGGCCAACCGGGGTTCTTGCGCTCAAAATTGCCGTTTGCCTTATCAATTGATTGACGGGAAAGGCAACACTTTGATTGAAAATAGCCATTTGCTGTCCATCAAAGATTTGGATTTGAGTGATCAACTGCCGAATCTCATCCAAGCGGGTGTTTGCTTCTTTTAAAATAGAAGGGCGGTTGAAGGATATTGTTTACGTTAAAAACAATACGTCTTATCTGCGTAAAAAATTAGATGGTTTCCTCGAAATTCATGCTGACCACTACGAAAAGGCTTCATCGGGACGGACATTTTACAATTATGAACCTGAGTTGGGGCGTAGTTTCAATCGCGGTTATACCGATTACTTTCTCAATCAGCGTCATGCTAAAATTGGCTCGTGGGAAAGCCCAAAATCGCAAGGACAGTACATTGGTAAATTGTTAGATATAAAAGCCAATGGTTATGTCATCGAAAATGCATGACATGCTAAATAATGGCGATGGGCTTTATTTTATCAACGAAAAAGGTGAAGCGGATGGTGCATTCAGATCAATATCGATTGTCAATGATGTTGGTGGTTCCCAATACCTTCAAACCGCTACCCAGTAGGGACTGTGATTTACCGAAATTCGGATGCGGAATTTAATAAAATGGTGGAAAGAGAAGATAGTGCCATTCGGAAAATCGGGGTTAAACTACTGTTTTACGAAACCGAAGACGGGTTTTCATTTGACAGGCTGTTGATGAAGATGGGCATCACAAGTGCTGCTGCTCATCGAAGTCGGAAAAAGAACTGGCTAAAAACGACGAATCGGTCATTGCCGAATATCAAGAAGAATCTGTCAAAGACAGGTAATACGCCTTTTATAGTAGATGAAATCGTAGTTGATTTTACCGAAAATTGGTTTTTACCCATCTCCAAAATCAACGAAATCGTAGAGACGGTTTTAGAACAATTGATGGATATTCGTGTCAGTGAATATCACAGAGAAGAACTCCAGATAACCAAAACGGATCATCCCTATCCTGTTAAAGCATTGGATTTTACTTACAATGTCCAATAAACTGGCGCGTACTTTTTACAAAAGACACGGCGTAACCGAAATCGAAAAAGCATTTGAATTACAATGGGATCCCGGCAAATCGCGCGTCATGACCACAAAATATTGTGTAAAATATGAGTTAGGCAAATGCGCCCGCTTCCAACGCGCAACTATGGGCGAAAAAGTCGCTAGAACCCTTAGTGCTAAAACATGGCGAAAACGAATACAAATTGAAATTTAACTGCAAGCCTTGCGAAATGGAAATTTGGGAAAAAGATGCGGAATTAGAGTTTGAAGATGAAGATGAGCAATTAGGATGGGGGAAAAAAGCACTAATGTTTTGACATTAGTTTTGTGATTAATTATTAATGAAAAAATGTAGGGGTTTATAATAGACTTCTTGCGAAAGTGTTTTATTGGTGAAAAATTGTAGATTTTTGTGCGAAAATTGAGTAAATTTTGAAAGCATAGCACCGCTACGGTTGAAAAATTTACTCAATTTGTAGCCGAAAAGATATGTTTTTCGACATAAAGATACTTTCGCAAGAAGTCTATTGTATAAACCCTTTCGTAGAATAAATTAATACACAAAAATTATTTCTCGGAACATTAATTAATTTATGCACTAAGCCTTCTAATTGCGACCAAATGCGAAAACAACACCAAAGGCACAACTACACTCGGCAAAAGATTGAATGGAAAATAAAGAATGGCAATATTTGGTTGGTCAAAAGCAAATTGTTGAATTGGCAAAGGTGCTGATGGTGCGGCATTTATGACAATATTTAGCAGCAAAATCAAACAAATAACATTCCAAGCCAAGAGTGTTTTTTTGCTCAAAGTTTTCTTCACAAAACAAAATAATAGACAATCGGAGCAGTGATTCCTGCTAAAATATCAAAATTTCGCCCTTCAAAAGTCATCAATTGTGGAATGGTTTTTTGTAGAAAAAGCCAGAATAATACAATCTCAACTGGAACTCGAATTATGTGAAGAATTGTCAATTTTTCGATACTTAGGTTATCAATAAATTGCTTTCCTTTTGCCGAATTGAAAAGATAAACAATAAGTAAAATTGCAGGAGCAATTACCAATAAAAACCTTGGAGGAAAGCCATCAGTTTTTGTATAAAAACCCGACAAACCTACAATTCCTTGAAAAATGTCCAAAAAACAAGCACAATTAAGGCTTTTTTGAAAAATTAGTTGGTTTTAGAAATAGCCAAATTGTAAGGAGCGTAGTAAATACAAAAGTAATGCTGATGTAGATTGGAAGATTGTTCATTTTAGTGCTTTGTTTGATATTGCTGCAAATGTCAGACACAAAAAACAAATTTTACTAAAAGTGGCAAGAAATGATTTTATTTCTTGCTAAACTCCTTCCGAATTCTACTCAACGAAGTATCAGTGATTCCCAGATAAGTAGCGATGTTTTTGAGTGGAGCATTTTGCAGGATTTCGGGTTTGGTATTAATCAAATTTTCGTAGCGTTGCTCTTCGGCAGTTCGATTAATCATCGAAAGCATCCTATGCGCTTGAGGCTTGTGATTTGTTGTACAGCAATTTCGCCCAAATTCTCGAAATTCGGGAATCGAATGAAACAAAATCTGCATTTGTTCATAGCTGATTACCAAGCCTTACAGTCGGTCAATGCCTGAAAAAACTCCTGTGTGGGCGTGCGATTAAAAAAATGAAGAAACCTCTAAAACTACTTGGTTTTTTGAATAAAATTAGTCGTAATATCATTGCCTTCGGTGTCGTATGTGTATGAACGCATGAAACCATCTAACAAAAATATATAATCATTGCTGAGGTTGCCTTCTTTGAGCAAAAATTCATTTTTTAACAGTTGTTTTTCTTTAAATTGCTCGGCAATTTCATTGGCTATCACCGTTGGAATCGGTAAGGTGTTTTTTTTTTTGAATAAACTGAATCAGGTTTTCGTTTGGCATCTCAACTATGTTTTTTCTTTTTCTACGTCAATAGCGGTCGGCGTCGCCAAGCAGAAAACCGTAGGGTCAAATCTTCAATCGAGTCGAAAATCACTTTGATGATTGCTGTCAGAGGCAAAGCAAGCACCAAACCACCGATTCCCCAAAGATTACCGAAAATTATCAAAGCAATAATTGCCGCCATCGAATTGATACTTACTTTTGAACCAACAATATAGGGCGTAATAAAATTGCCTTCCAACATCTGAATCACAAAGAAAATGCCGCTACGCCCACTGCACTCCACGACGAATCTTTGTAATTAAGGCAAAAAGTATAGGCAACAATGCCCCAATCGCAATGCCAATGTAGGGAATCAGCACTAAAAACGAAGCCAAAAAGCCAAAGAAAATGGCGTGTTGGATGCCCAAAATATACAAACCTAATGTGTTTAAGATGCCGTTAACAAGGGCAATAACCATTCCTAAGCCAACAACATAATTTATAACTACATCTTTTACTTTTTCAAAACCATCTATTCGGTGGTTGCTCACTGACCTGAAAACTTTATAGAAAAATACCCGAATGAAATCTCTATAAAGCAACAACAAAACATACAGCGGAATAATGGTCAGATTCTCGAGCAAGCCAGTCGTCGTTGAAAGCGTATTTCCAAGAATATCGCTATTACTTTTCAAAAACTCTGTTAGGTATTTTTGCCCCTCAACTTTTTGTTGTGTGCGGGTGATATGAAAATTATGCCGAATAAAAAAGTTGAGCATCTTTTGTACCATTCCTCAGCTTTTTCGGTGAGTTGTGGCATGATTTCTTCAAAAATCTAATATTTGAATATAAACCAAATAAAAAAGAAATGTTAAAAAACTGATAGTCAGCAAGATAGCAAGCGTAATTGCCAACCAACGAGGCACTCGACGTCGTTCGAGAAACTGACAAACAGGCATCAAAAGAAGCAAAAATGACTGAAAATGTAAGCGGAATAAGCAATCCGCAAAATATACATTCCATAAATAATTATCACCAACGAAATCAAGATGTAGGCGAGGCGGGTATTGAATGATTGTTGATAGGGTTTCATGGGTTTGTACTTTTAAGATTTTTTCTATTCTGTTGGAAGTATTTTTCCAAAATTAACTAACTTGTTGCCAAAATTCAAACTTTATTGGAGCACTAGAGAATTGCTTGCCAACCCTATGTTTCTCTATAAATTTTATATGTTACTGTTTTCGTTGAAAGTGGCTACCTGCAACTGCCATACGGAAATTCAGAAAACGGGTTTTCAGCGAGCAAAAGCTGAATATTTAGCAATCACAAAAACTGGGCGAATGCTCACTTGCATTAACGAAAGCTCGGGGCTGCACTTTGCATGGCAAGATGGTTTTTATTGGACACACAACGACGGAGGAGGAAACCTGAATTCATATGATTAATCAAACAGGGCGAATTTTTGACACGCTTTTTGTCAATGATTCAAAAAATATTGATTGGGAAGATTTAACAAAAGACGACAAAGGAAATATTTATGTAGGCGATTTTGCAATAATAACCAAGACCGCAAAGATTTGTGCATTTATAAACACAAAAATGGCAAAACCGAAAAAATCAATTTTCACTAGTGCCGACCAAGAGCATTTTCTTGCCAAAACAAAAGATTTTCGACCGTGAAGCGATGTTTTGGTACCGTGGAAAATTGTATCTTTTCTCGAAAAATTTTCAAAAAATCACTAAACGCAACTTATACATTGTCCGACCAAGCGGGAAATTATATGCTCATGCCCGAGCAGAATGTTTTCTTGAAAAGCCCCGTTACGGCAGCCAGCTGACGTTAGCCCCAACGGTAAAGAGTTTGCCTTGCTTTCGTATGGAAAAAATCTTCGTTTTTGATATAAATGGAGAGAGAATTGATTTTTCAAGCCAAAATCTTGTATAAAAATCGGCAAAACCAAGCAGAGGCTTTGGCATACACTAATGACAATCGATTTCGTAATAACCAATGAGCAAAGAAAGGTGTTTTTGTGAAGAAAAGGTAGGTGCTTTGTGGCTCGGCTACGCTCAGCCACCGAGCGAATGAGGTGTGTTTCACAAAAAAAGGGAGCAAATCTATTCGATTTACTCCCTTTTTTTAATTATCGGCTATTGACTTTCGACTAAAAATCTTCTTCTACCAATTCTTCTTCTAATGTTATTACCTCTTGTTTTTTATGCTCAACTACATTTTTCTTGTCTTTAAATTTTTTGATTTGTGTTTTTAGTGCTTCCAGGCGAGGTCGGTTGCTTCTTCAAATGTTGTTCCTTTTTCTTCGGCAAAAAGTGCAGTGCCCTAGCATTTAATTTTACTGATGTGCTTTTTGTGAATCTTGCTATTTTCTCCTTTGTCTAATTTTAAAAAAACTTCGCCACTGATAAATTTGTCGTAGAAAGTTTCTAATTTGTTTAATTTGTTTTGAATAAATCCGACCAATTTAGGGTCGATGTCGAAATGGACTGCATGCACATGAATCTTCATAACTCAAAATTTAGAGTGAATAATTACGTAAACTGTTGAGGTTCAAGATATTAGCACAAAGACGTTGAATAAAAACTTCTCACATCTTGTATCTGCTATCTTGTTTCTCGATTTTCAAAGAACTATTATTACTTCCAACGTAGTGAAAAAAATAATACAAGTCAAGGATTTTTTGAAGAAAATTATTTGACGGAGATGAAAGGTTGTTGTTTGAAAAATTATACGCAAAATTTTTCTTGGAAAGTTTGATTTTCTGTGATTCTAAAATTTTTGGTGGTAAGTTTTTTTTTAACCTTTAAGTTCATGAAGAAATTAAGGTAATTTAGAATACTACATGACAATTTTTTAAAATCAGTTATTATCATATAAATTCGTTCAATCTGCGTTCTATAATCGTCGAAAATGGCACACAAAATTTGAACGGATTTGTACGAATTTGAACAGATTTTTTTATTGAACGTAAAAATTGTCATGTAGTATTGTAATTTAGTCTTAATGAATCTTAATTTCTTAATGTCTTAATGTTAAAAAATCAGAAAATTCTCTTTAAATTTTACACTCAATTTTTAGGAAATCGTATTTCTACTCACCGTTCCGACTTCTTCATTTGGGTCTGTTGAGTCGGTAATTTTATCATTAATCGAAAACACAATATTTGCCTCATTGATTTTGTTGTAGGTATGCAAGCGTTCTGTTGTTATTTTCAAGCCTTGCGATTGCAGCCTTTCCTTGATTTTGACTGTATTTGTGCTACATTTCTACGTCCTACGCCATTATCTTCGATTTTACAAATAATTGTTCGGCTTCGGTATAAAATTTTATACTTAATAATCCTTTCTCTTTTTTTGTATCTCAAACCATGATTAATAGCATTTTCGATGAAAGGCTGCAATATCATCGTAGGCATCTCGAAATACTTGCTTACGTTGGCATCAAGCACAATTTCAAATTCAAATTTATCATCAAATCGTAGTTTTTCAAGCTCTATGTAAAGCGTCAGAAGTCTAACTTCTTCGCCCAAAGCAATAAATCGGCTACGTGATGAATCTAAAAATAGGCGTATCAGGTGAGCAAATTTTGTGAGGTAATTATTAGCCGTAAGGGTATCGTGGCTCATTATATAACTTTGAATCGAGTTGAGGGCATTAAATACAAAATGCGGGTCTATTTGCATTTGTAAAGCCCTTAGCTCCAACTCTGCTTTTGATTTGTTGGCTGTATTTGTTTCCTCTTGTGCTTTTATGAGGCTTTTCTGCTGCTTTCTTTTTCGGTAATATCAATAGTAATACCCATAATCATCAATGGCTCATTGTTTGTGTTTTTTACCACTTTCAAGGTATTCTCTAACCATTTTGTATTCCCATCTGCATCGACTATTCTGTATGTACCGTAGCCAATTTGCATTCTTAATTCCCGAAGCGATTTGTTTGAGTACACCTTTATCTTCTTGATGAACCAATTCTGTCCAGACTTCTTATATCTTTGTTTAATTCATCTAGCTTTATGCTATATATTTTCTCGAAAGATTGGCTTACAAATAAAAGTTTTAAATCATCTATACCATTTCGCCCATACTAATTCGTCTAAGGCATTCAAGATACTCGTTAGTTTTTGTTGGCTTTCTTGCAAAAGCTGTTGAGTGTATTTTCTTTTCTGTAATATCTACACTGATTCCTACTAAGCCTGTAATCTCATTTTTTCATTGAAAAGGGTAATTTTGAAACCAAAAGCCAAGCACTCTCACCGTTTCTTTTGGTATGAAATGTTTCTAATGCAATAATTGGTTTTTGAGTCGAAATTACTTTCATTTCTTGCTCCATTGCTTTTTGAGCAGTTTTTTCTTCAAATAACTCCAAATCTGTTTTTCCTAAAACATCTTCTCTTCATTTTCAAATCCTGAATACCTAATGTCGTTTTTATTAGAAAGGGTTTTTCTTGAAAAAACATCTTTCATATATATTCATAGGGATATTATCAATGATGGCTCGGAGGAGTTTTCGTTCAGCGATTAATTTTTCTTCGACTTTTTTGCGTTCAGTAATGTCAATAATCACCTCAATTTGCTGAATAGTCTTTCCCATTTCATCAAGGATAGCTGTATTATTTATCTGTGCCCATTTTCGGTTTTTCTTATGTCAAAACCTCTACTTCGATTGAGTAGTTCGGAGCGTCCAATTTCTTTTGATAATACTGACTAAATCCTGAGGTTTGAGGATTAAATAAATCTCTTGGTCTTTTTCCGTATAGGCTTTCTGGACTAATTTCCAGCATATCTAAAAAGCCTTGATTTGCCCAAAACACTCGCCCTTCAACATCTGTGATAATCACGCCATTCGTTGTTTTTTCGGCAACCAAAGAAAGCTGTTTGATTTGGGTTTGGGCAAGTTTTTTTTCGGTGATGTCAGTACAAATTCCCGAAATCTTGATAAGTTCTCCTTCATCATTTCTGATACCAAAATTCTTTTCGTTTATCCATTTTATTTGCCCGTCATTTGTTTTTACTCTATACTCAAACTCCACCGAATTATCTTCGTTTAGTTGTTTTCTAATACGTGCATCAATATCAACATGGTCTTCCTCGAATAGATATTCTTTTTTAAATAAGAACCTTTCTCTGATAAAAATATATTCTTGCTCCAGCACCAAGCACTTTTTTGCACGACGAGCTTATATAAATATGTTTTTCGTTGATGGCATCATACAAGAAAAACACATCATCAATAGTGTCGTTGATTTGACGGAAGTTATTTTCGCTTTCTTCAATAATTGCTTCATTTCTTAGTCGCTCAATAGCATTGGCAATATTTGTAGCAAATGATTGTAAGATATTTGATTTGGTCGTCCGACCATTTTTGCTCGTTGGTACAATCATCAAAACCAACAAAACCTTGAAAAACATCTTTGATAAAAATCGGAAATAAAAGTACAGCCAAGATATTTTGTTCTGCCCATCTATCTTTGATATTTTGGTCTGTAATTGCACTGAATGTTTCTTGGTATATTTGATTTTTGTGTAAAATTTCAGTATAAAAATAAATATCGTCAAACGAAAGATTGTGCGTTGTACAAGGTTATCAATCTGTGGCAGAATATCACCTCTTGTCCATTCAATTTTTTGACTAATTAAGTTGTTTTTCAAATCATTCTCAAAGAAGAAAACCCTATCAACATTGGCAGCATTGCCTATAAGCTCAAAGGTTTCGGTTAGGGTTTCATAGATATTTTTGCTTACTAAAAGTTGTTCGGTTGTTTTGGCAATTGCAGCCAAGATGTTGCTTTTATAGATTAATTGTTCTTGGTTTTCGAGGAGTTTGGCTTCAGCTTTCTTGCGTTTATCTGCCTCAATCCCGAGCGAAATAATATCAGTAATCGAATGAACGAATATTATATCTTCGTCAGTCCAAATTTTAGGTTCGTAGGTTTGCTCACAGCATAGCAGAGCTACCAAAGCCCCATCAACCCTTATAGGTACATCAAGCATTGAAATGGATTTTAAGGGAGCTTTTAGATAACTCTCAGAAAACTCAAAAGTAGCAGTGTGCGTGTGTGCATCATCAGCAACGACTGCTCTTTCACTTCTAATTGCATTAAAATATTTTGGAAAATCATGCTCTAAGAAAACCATACCTTCCTCATGGATATTTGTTTCTTTTGATAAACAAATCGGCACATACGATTTTACCTTCAAAAATACTGCCAAACACTCACTCGGTTAATATTCAAGCCTTCTTGGGCTGCTTCTGTGATAGTTTGTAAGCCATGCTTCCAAAAGTCAATTTCGGCTAATTGTGTTTTTGAGAGCCTTACAATAATATTATTTTGCAATAGCTGCTTTTCTTGTTTGAGTTGTTTGGCAAATTCAGCGTTTTTTCGTTCGCTTACATCTCTTGCTAATACTACTGTTTTTCGAGGGTAGAATACCTTTTCCCAAAAAACATATTTATGACATCTTCACGCCAGACATAATCACCATTTTTGTGCAAAAAACGATAGGTATAAGTAATAGCAGGCAATCGTTTTTTTATGGCTTCTCGAATATGAACCTCAATATGAGTAACATCATCAGGGTGAATGAGCTTATAAATATCTATTCTTGATCACACAGCCTCCTCTGTTGAATAGCCAAATTGTACTGCATGGGCAGGCGAAACATACTTTACAACCGCTTTCTCAAATACAATTATACTATCAGAGGTGCTTTCACTTATAAACCTAAACCTTTCCTCACTTTGTTTGAGTTCTATTTCTGCCTTTCGACTATCGGTAACGTCAGTGCCAATTTTTATAGCCAAACCTTTATATAAGAAGTTTCTTCTTTTTCCAACTGATGAACTTGCCATTGATATTTTGAAGATATACAGTAGTGCCATCATCTCTGTATTCGATTTCACTTTTGTCGATAACATATTCTTTCCAACTTTTACCAATCCATTTTTATGCTTATCCATGATCCGGAGATTCTGTTAATATTTTCTACTTATGAATTTCATTTCAACCTTTTTTACTCACATCCACCACAAACAAAGAACCCTTATTGACAATGTAATAGGCAAAAGAAAAAGTTTCTCTGAATATTCACTTGAATTATATCCCCAACAAAATTTATCACATAAGAAATCAAGCAGATGTTGGCATAAGTTGCTAAATATTCGACACTAATGGCATCTACAAGAAAAAACGAAAGAAGAAAAAGAAAAACAACCAGAGAAGATAAGTATAAAAATATTTAAAATCGAAAAAAGCATTGTATGAAAAAATAATAAAGATGGCAAACTCCATTATATTAAAAATATTTGGAGCATCTAAATAAATTTTAAATAAGATATAGGTAGTAATTAAAAACATAAAATCCAATAAAGATTTTATGAATATTACGTTTAATAAAACTAACCCTTTCGCTGAATATTGCGATAGAAATACCTATAACACCAACTACGTAAAATAATAAATTAGCTCACTTTTTATCTCGTATTTTATACAGCACAAAAATTACCTCACTGATAGGAAGTAAAATACTAATTACCCAAGAAGAAAGACGGAAAAAGAAATTTATCATAATGCTTACTCAAATCTTCTACATCATTGATATAGTTATAAGCAAATTTGCTAAAATACCTACTCCATACAGAAAGTACTGCTATCACAAAAAATGATATGGCAATGACCGACAGCCAGTTTTGAGAACTAAATAGCATATTTTTTGAGTAAAGTGTTAGCAATTTATATAAAAAATTAACTTTTTTATATAAATAAATGGCTTAAATCCATAAAAAAACTCAAAAATACAAAAAACCACAACAAACTATTGTTTTTCTCGTTTAAAAAACATAATTTCGCACCTTATTTAGCATTTTACTCGAATTTACGCTTTTCACCAAGAAATTTTTGTCCGATACACTCCTGTTTTCGTAGGACAGTTGAACAGGGACATATTCATTCGCTTCACTACGGTAAATAAATTTGAATATATGAAATATTAATTTTTGAAGTACAAAACATTCATAATTCTTAATTCATAATTCTTAATTCAAAAAATTTATCACTTTAAACTTTTCAAAACTTGAATCTTACAGAAACCGGTAGAAAAAGTTTCGCAACGATTAAAGCCGTCGTTGAATATCCAGATTTTTTGGATATTCAGGTAAAAATCATTTCAGGATTTTTTCCAGATTGAAACACCTGCCGAAAGCCGCAAAATGGAAGGACTTTTCAACGTTTTCGCTGAAAACTTTCCCATCGCCGATTCACGAGAAAACTACGTCTTAGAGTTTGTAGATTACACAATCGACCCACCAAAATACTCAGTAGATGAGTGTATTGACCGTGGTCTTACTTACGCTGTGCCTTTAAAAGCAAAGCTACGTTTGATTTGTAATGACTCCGACAACGAAGATTTCGAGACAATCGAGCAAGAAGTATTCCTTGGCAACATTCCGTACATGAACGGACGTGGCTCTTTCGTTATCAACGGAGCAGAGCGGTGTAATCGTGTCGCAATTGCACCGTTCGTCAGGTGTGTTCTTCTCAATGAGCAAGCATACAAATGGTACAAACTTGTACTCTGCAAGAGTAATTCCGTTGAAAGGCTCGTGGATTGAATTCTCGACCGATGTAAACAACGTCATGTATGCCTACATCGACCGTAAGAAAAAATTCCCTGTAACAACTTTGCTTCGTGCCATCGGTTTCGGAATCTGACAAAGACATCTTGAACTTTTTTGGTTTTTCAGACGAAATTCTAGCCACAAAGAAGGCTTTCAAAAAGCAATCGGTCGAAAACTTGCTGCACGTGTACTTCGTACATGGACAGAAGATTTCGTAGATGAAGATACAGGTGAGGTAGTTTCTATCGACCGTAACGAAGTTATTATTGGAGCGTGATTCGGTAATTTCAGGAAGAACACATTGATACTATTCTAGAATACAGAGTATAAATCAATCATTCTTCACAAAGAAGATGTCAACGTTTCAGATTTCAACATTATATACAATACGCTTACAGCGTGATACCTCAAACTCTGAAAAAGAGGCCGTTGAGCAAATCTATCGTCAGTTGCGTAATACCGAAGCACCTGACGAAGCAAACAGCTCGTGAAATTATTCAAGGTTTGTTCTTCTCGGAAAAACGTTATGATTTAGGAGAAGTAGGTCGTTACCGTATAAATACAAAATTGAGTTTGACATACCTACTCGAAACAAAGTGTATTGACCAAACCAAGACATTATCGACATCGTTAAGTATTTGATCTAGTTGATTAACTCAAAAGCAGTATGTCGATGATATTGATCACTTGAGCAATCGTCGTGTACGTACCGTAGGTGAGCAATTGTATGCTCAATTCGGAGTTGGTCTTGGCGCGTATGGCTAGAACAATCCGTGAGCGTATGAACGTTCGTGATAACGAAGTATTTCACGCCTGATTGACTTGATTAACGCGAAGAACACTTTCTTCTGTAATCAACTCATTCTTTGGTACAAACCAGCTTGTCTCAGTTTATGGATCAAACCAATCCACTTTCTGAGATAACGCACAAGCGTCGTTTGTCGGCTCTTGGACCAGGTGGACTTTCGCGTGAGCGTGCAGGTTTCGAGGTTCGTGACGTTCACTACACGCACTACGGTCGTTTGTGTACCATTGAAACGCCTGAAGGACCAAACATCGGTTTGATTTCTTCGCTTGTGTGTATTCGCCAAAGTCAACAAAATGGGTTTATTGAAACACCTTACCGTAAAGTTGAAGATGGTAAAGTGAAGACTTCAAAGACGAACTGGTTTACTTGACTGCGGAAGAAGAAGATGACAAACAATATCGCACAGGCAAATGCGACAGTTGAATGACAGAGGGAAATTTCTTGAAGTGATAAGTAAAAGGCACGTTTAGAAGGTGATTTCCCAGTAGTAGAACCAGACAGAATTGACTTGCATGGACGTAGCTCCGAACCAGATTGTTTCGGTGGCTGCATCATTGATTCCGTTCTTGGAGCATGATGATGCCAACCGTGCCTTGATGGGATCAAACATGCAACGTCAGGCTGTGCCTTTGTTGAGACCACAAGCTCCAATCGTTGGTACTGGTCTTGAAGGCAGCTGTTGCACGTGATTCACGTATTTTGATCATATGCTGAAGGCAGATGGCGTAGTTGAATACGTTGATGCTGAAGAAAATCAAGTTACGCTATGACTGGACGAACGACGAGCAAAGCTTGGTAAGCTTTGATGATGACCTGTAAAACTTATAAACTTGATGAAACTTCCAGAAGAACAAACCAAGATACTTGTATCAACCTTAGACCGATCGTTATGAAAGGTGATAAAGTAGAAAAAGGTCAGGTATTTGCTGAAGGATATGCAACACAAGAAGGAGAGTTAGCATTGGGTCGTAACCTGAAAGTGGCCTTCATGCCTTGGCAAGGATACAACTTTGAGGATGCGATTGTTATCTCTGAGCGTGTTGTTCGTGACGATATTTTCACGTCAATTCACATTGAAGAATATGAACTTGAAGTACGTGATACGAAGCGTGGAGAAGAAGAACTAACCGCTGAGATTCCAAACGTTAGTGAAGAAACTGTAAAGAATCTTGGACGAAAACGGTATAATTCGTATTGGTGCTCGAGGTTAAAGAAGGCGATATTCTTGATTGGTAAAATTACACCAAAAGGAGAAACAGATCCAACTCCAGAAGAGAAATTACTTCGTGCCATATTTGGTGATAAAGCTGGTGATGTTAAGGATGCTTCAAAAAAAGCACCTCCATCATTGAACGGTGTAGTTATCGACACAAAACTTTTCTCTCGTCCCAACCAAAGATAGAACGTTCGAAAGCACAAAGAAGAACTTGAAAGTGTTAATGAAAACAAATACGGAAGAAATCTTGCTGGAATTCGTGAGTAGATGATTGATAAAATGACGGAACTCCTTGACGGAAAAACAACCGTAGGCGTGAAGCACAAATTTGGAGACGAATTAATCATCGAAAGGACAAGAAATTCAATCGCTCGAATATTGCCGAATAATTTATTCCCTGACAAAAACATTTACCGTGATGAAAGTTCATTACAACGTACCCGAAGAAGCAAACCTTCTCGGCGGATGTAATTTTGGAGAGTTGGACAGAAGATACTGCGTCAAACAAATTGATTGATAGCTCATGTTGCAAAAACTACTTAAGCACGTCGTAGTGAAGTAATCAGGTCGTTTCAAGCGTGAGACGTTTTGTATTAGAAGTTGGTGATGAACTACCAGCAGGTATCGTGAAACTAGCCAAAGTATATATCGCCAAAAAACGTAAGTTGAAAGTAGGTGATAAAATGGCGGGTCGTCACGGAAATAAAGGAGTTGTTGCACGTATTGTTCGTGATGAAGATATGCCATTCTATGGAAGACGGTACACCAATGGACATCGTGTTGAACCCGCTAGGTGTTCCATCACGTATGAACATCGGTCAGATTTACGAAACCGTATTAGGCTTGGGCAGGTGAGAAACTTGGGACGTAAATATGCAACGCCAATCTTTGATGGTGCTACCGAAGCGGAAGTATCAGCCGAACTAGACAGAAGCAGGTTTGCCAGACTGAGGGTCGTTCGTATCTATACAATGGTTTAACAGGCGAGCCATTTCGACCAACCAAGTAACCGTGGGTATCATGTATATGTTGAAACTTGGTCACTTAGTTGATGATAAAATGCACGCCCGTTCAATCGGACCATACTCACTCATTACACAACAACCTTTGGGTGGTAAAGCCCAGTTTGGTGGTCAGCGTTTTGGAGAAATGGAGGTTTGGGCATTGGAAGCATTTGGTGCTGCTAATATCTTGCAAGAAATCTTGACTGTAAAATCTGATGATGTAATAGGTCGTGCAAAAGCCTACGAAGCAATCGTAAAAGGAGAGAATTTGCCAAAACCAAATATCCCTGAGTCGTTCAATGTATTGGTTCACGAGCTTCGTGGCTTGGCATTGGAGATTACTTTGGAGTAAGTTTGATAACATTTTTTTGATAACATTATTTTCTCAAAATGACAGCAACACTTAATCCATCATTGCAAAAGGCTAAATTTGCAAGTAATCGAATGGTTTGTAAATGAACAGGACGAAGACTGATGATTTGGACGGCAATCAATTATGCTAAATTTGAACTCAAAATCCAATATAGAATTATCCGAAAGGGTATCGCATTTTCACCACAAAATGATAGAAGACAATTATTCAGCCGAGTCACAAAAGCAGCAGCACAAGTCGAAAAATGGCGATAGGCGTATACAGCGAAGCAAGAGAAAAGAATGCAGAAAAACTTGGGGTAAGTATGAAAATCATTTGGGAAGATAGTGCCTTGAATGATCTTGGAGAAGATTCATGAATTTTTATGTCAATTTATGCTTCCGTGAAGGTTTTGCAGATAGAATTAATTGATAAAATATTTCTCAAAAACTGCAAATTATCTATGAAGAATTTCCAAAAATGGGTGCTATTCAACAAAACCTTCAAGAGAAAGATTTGACAATTAGATATTTAGTTGAAAGCAATTTTAAAATATTATATCAAATCAATTTCTGAAATAGAAGGTCAAATCAAATCTTAGTCAATATTCGATACACGCCAGCAACCAAGCAAATGTTATCAAAAGAAGGTATAGTAAAAAAGTATTCCAGTATAGATTTCTGACACATTTTCACAAAAAACATATAGAAAATGTCTTTCAAAGAAAAATAAAAAACTCAATAGTGACTTTCCAGAGCATCACTGTTAGTTTGGCTTCACCAGAGTCAATCCTAGAAAGCTCTCATGGCGAAGTTACTCAACCTGAAACCATCAACTACCGTACTTACAAACCGGAAATGGGCGGTTTGTTTTGCGAGCGTATTTTCGGTCCAGTAAAAGACTGGGAATGTCACTGTGGTAAATACAAGCGTATTCGCTACAAAGGTATCATCTGCGACCGTTGCGGTGTAGAAGTTACCGAAAAGAAAGTTCGTCGTGAGCGTATGGGACACATCGAATTGGTTGTTCCTGTTGCTCATATTTGGTACTTCCGTAGTTTGCCAAACAAAATTGGTTACTTAGTAGGACTTCCTACCAAAAAACTCGACCAAATTATTTACTACGAACGATATGTAGTTATTCAGCCGGGTATCAAAGGAGAAGATGGCGTTAACAAAATCGGACTTCTTAACCGAAGAAGAATATTTGGACATCATGGATAAGTTACCTCGTGAAAACCAATTGTTGGACGACAAAGACCCTCAGAAATTCATCGCTAAGATGGGTGCTGATGCTTTAGAAATGTTGTTGACCCGTCTTGAACTTAGACGAATTTGTCTTACGATTTACGTCACCAGGCGGCTACCGATACCTCTCAACAACGTAAGGCAGAAGCCTTGAAGCGTTTGAAAGTGGTAGAAGCTTTCCGTGATGCTAACACCCGTATTACCAACAAGCCAGAGTGGATGGTGATTAAAATGGTTCCGGTTATTCCACCAGAATTGCGTCCGCTCGTTCCTTTGGATGGTGGTCGTTTTGCAACTTCCGATTTGAATGATCTATACCGTCGTGTAATTATCCGTAACAACCGTTTGAAGCGATTGATTGAAATCAAAGCTCCCGAAGTAATCTTGCGTAACGAAAAACGTATGCTTGCAAGAAGCTGTTGATTCATTATTCGATAACTCACGTAAAGTAAATGCAGTACGTTCCGATGGTAACCGCGCATTGAAATCGTTGAGCGATATGTTGAAAGGTAAGCAAGGTCGTTTCCGTCAAAACTTACTTGGGTAAGCGTGTTGATTATTCAGGTCGTTCGGTAATTGTGGTTGGCCCAGAATTGAAATTGCACGAGTGCGGTTTGCCAAAAGATATGGCTGCCGAATTGTTTAAACCATTCGTTATCAGAAAATTGATTGAAAGAGGAATCGTAAAAACGGTGAAATCTGCCAAGAAAATTGTTGATAGAAAAGACCCTGTGGTGTGGGATATTTTGGAAAACGTCATGAAAGGACACCCTGTTCTTTTGAACCGTGCTCCAACGCTTCACCGTTTGGGTATTCAGGCTTTCCAACCAAAATTGATTGAAGGAAAAGCTATCCAATTGCACCCATTGACTTGTACGGCATTCAACGCCGATTTTGATGGTGACCAGATGGCGGTTCACGTTCCATTGGGACAAGAAGCCATCTTGGAAGCCTCATTATTGATGTTAGGTTCGCACAACATTTTGAACCCTGCCAACGGAGCTCCAATTACGGTACCTTCGCAGGATATGGTTCTTGGTTTGTACTACGTGACGAAAGGACGTAGAAACACGCCAGAATATGAAGTGAAAGGCGAAGGCATGAAGTTCTATGGTTTCGAGGACGTTGTGATGGGTATGAATGAAGGTGCGGTTTCAAAACACGCCAACATTACCGTAAAAGCAAATGTTCGTCAGGAAGATGGTACGTTGAAAGCTGAAATGGTGGAAACCGTTGCAGGTCGTATTTTATTCAACCTTTGCGTGCCAGAAGAAGTTGGTTATATCAACGAACTTTTAACGAAAAAGAAATTACAGCAAATTATCGCAACCGTATTCAAGATTTCAGGTGTGGCTCGTACTGCCAGATTCTTGGATGATATTAAAGACTTAGGTTTCCAATCAGCATTCCGTGGAGGTCTTTCAATGGGTATTGGCGATATTATCGTTCCTACTGAAAAAGCAGGTTTAGTTGCCCAAGCGAAAGCGGATGTTGCTGCCAAAACGGAGAACTATTTGATGGGTTTAATCACAGATAATGAGCGTTACAATGCTGTTATTGACATTTGGACATCGGTAAACAAGAAAATTACGGATACCTTGATGAACCAAATGGAGAACGATAAACAAGGTTTCAATGCCATCTACATGATGATGCACTCGGGAGCTCGTGGTTCTCGTGAGCAGATTCGTCAGTTGGGTGGTATGCGTGGTTTAATGGCAAAACCTCAGAAAAACTTAGCAGGTTCGGTCGGTGAAATCATCGAAAACCCGATTCTTTCAAACTTTAAGGAAGGTCTTGACGTATTGGAATACTTCATTTCAACGCACGGTGCTCGTAAGGGTCTTGCCGATACTGCCTTGAAAACTGCCGATGCGGGTTATTTAACTCGTCGTTTGCATGATGTTGCCCAAGACGTAATTGTGAATGAAGAAGACTGCGGAACGCTTCGTGGTATTCAGATTGCAGCCTTGAAAGATAATGAGGAAATCATTGAGCCATTATCAGAAAGAATTGTAGGTCGTATCTCAATCCATGATGTTTATGACCCAGTTACTGGAAAATTATTAATCACCGCAGGCGAAGAAATCAGTGAAGAAGCCGCTTTAAGTGTTGATGATACTGCGATTGATTCATTAGAAATCCGTTCGGTATTGACTTGTGAAACTCGTTCGGGAGTTTGTGCCTTGTGTTACGGACGTAACCTTTCATCAGGTAGAATGGTAGGTATCGGTGAAGCCGTGGGTGTAATTGCCTCACAGTCAATCGGTGAGCCTGGAACACAGCTTACACTTCGTACATTCCACGTGGGAGGTACAGCCCAAAACGTTACGTTGGATGCGGCTATCAAAGCTAAATTTGATGGTATTATCAAGTTTGAAGAAATGCGTACCGTATCTTCAACTGATGCCGAAGGAAATCCAGTAGAGATTGTAATGGGTCGTTCGGGTGAAGTTCAGATTTTGAACGCCGCCAATCCACAGCAAGTATTTATTGCCAATAACGTGCCTTACGGTTCGTATTTGAGAGTAAAAGACGGACAAGCCATTACAAAAGGAGACGAGATTTGTGCTTGGGATCCCTATAATGCAGTAATTCTTTCGGAAGTTGAAGGAACGGTTCAATTCGATGCTATCGAAGAAAACGTTACTTACAAAGAAGAAGCGGATGAGCAAACAGGTTTACGTGAGAAGGTAATTATCGAATCGAAAGATAAAACGAAAAACCCTGCCATCATGATAAACGTAAAAGGTGCAGAAGAACCAATCATCTATAACGTACCAGTAGCGGCTCGTTTGGCGATTGAGAACAAAGCGAAAATTAAACCAGGACAAATCTTGGCGAAAATTCCAAGAGCGGCAGGTAAAACTCGTGATATTACGGGTGGTTTGCCACGTGTAACGGAATTATTTGAAGCTCGTAATCCATCTAACCCAGCGGTTGTTTCTGAAATTGACGGTGTAATTACTTTGGGAGGTATCAAACGTGGTAATCGTGAGATTTATGTTCGTGCCAAAGACGGTGCAGAACGTAAATACTTGGTGCCATTGTCGAAACACATCCTTGTTCAAAACAACGACTTTGTGCGTGCAGGTGTGCCACTTTCAGACGGTGCCATTACGCCATCGGATATTTTGGCAATCAAAGGACCAACAGCCGTACAGGAGTATTTGGTGAACGAAATTCAGGACGTTTATCGTCTTCAAGGTGTGAAGATTAACGATAAGCACATTGAGGCAATCGTTCGTCAGATGATGCAGAAGGTGATTATCATTGAATCGGGTGATACAATGTTCTTGAACGGACAAAGTGTAAACCGTTTCGTTTTCCGTGAGGATAATGATGCCATCATGGATAAGAAAGTAGTTACAGATGCGGGCGAATCAGAGAAGATGAAAGTAGGTATGATTGTTTCGGCACGTGCTTTACGTGATGAAAACTCATCATTGAAACGTCGTGATATGAAAATCGTTCAAGTGCGTGATGCACAAGCGGCTGTGGCACATCCACACTTGCAAGGTATCACTCAGGCATCTTTGGGAACTGACTCGTTTATGTCAGCGGCTTCTTTCCAGGAGACTACCAAAGTATTGTCAGAAGCATCAATTCGTGCAAAACAAGACTGTTTGGAAGGTTTGAAAGAAAACGTAATTGTAGGACACTTGATTCCAGCAGGAACGGGCGTTCGCAAGTATGCAGACTATCAAATTACGCCAAAAGAAGAATTACAGCAAATCGAAGCATCAAGAGAAGCCAAAGCCAACGAAAAGGCAGGAAGCTATCGCAAGGCTCGTTGGACGGTGTAGTTTTTAGATAAAGTATAGAATGCAAAAAATCCCTCAGATTAAGTTCTGAGGGATTTTTTGTGGATTTTATTTCCTAATATGTCACAATTTGTAATAAATTAGGAAATATTGGGAGATTATTTTCGATTTAATGAAAAATGTTAAGACTTAGTAATTTTCCTGACAATTTAAAATCTTGGAATTGTCCAACTTTGTATTATTTAAAAGGTGAAAGGTAAACGGCTTTACTGAAACTTTATCAAAATATTTTATCATCCATGAAAACATTATTAAATCTTATCGTCTTGGCACTATTGACCTTTAACGGCTTTTCACAAGACGTAAATTTTCGGAAGAAAGAATATTCACTAACAAAAGGGATTGCCATTGAGGGCTATGACCCCGTAGCATATTTTGCGGGAAAACCACAAAAAGGAAAAGCCGCCAATACTTACACGTATGAAGGCGTAAATTACCAATTTGCCAACGTCATAAACTTAGAAACTTTTAAGAAAAATCCTTCAAAATATGAGCCTCAATACGGCGGTTGGTGTGCGTATGCGATGGGGAAATCGGGCGAAAAAGTAGAAATTAACCCCGAAACTTATAAAGTTTTGAATGGAAAATTATATTTATTTTATCACACATTTTTCAGCAATACCCTCCCCGATTGGAACAAAGATGAAAATGCTTTGAAGGTAAAAGCGGATGCGAATTGGGGAAAATTGGTGAATGGTTCACGGTAAAAGGTGAACGGAAAAGAAAGAATGGTACACGGTGAACGGTAAAGGGTGAACGGAAAATACATTCACAAACTATTGATTATCAATTAATTATCATTAATAAACTTTTAAACATTCACGATAAATCGTTTACCGTGAACAAAAAAATGAGCAAGATACAAACCAACATTTCATGGGCTGCACAGATATTAGCTGCTCTCATTTTGGGACAAACTCTTTTCTTTAAATTCACAGGGGCTGCCGAAAGTATTGAATTATTTACTAAATTAGGGGTTGAACCCTATGGGCGATATTTTACGGGTATGATGGAATTAATTACCGTAATTTTATTGCTTTCTCCACGCAAGGCTTGGATGGGTGCATTGCTGGGTGTGGGGTTGATGTTGGGAGCAATTGGCTCACATTTATTAGTACTCGGTATTATGAGTATGGGCGACGGCGGATATTTATTTTCCTTAGCTATGATTACCCTAATTTGCTGTTTAACAGTAGCTTATCTTCGTAAAACCGATATTTTAGTACAATTTTACCTCTTTAAATAAATGCAAGAAGAAGCAAAATACTGGTATCTCCACGACCACCAATTATTCTCGGTATTGAGCCGTGAAGAAAACCGAGCCTTATGTTTGATTCCGAATTTTAAAACGGTGCGGAAAAACGAAATCCTCTATTTTTCGCACGATAAGGAACAGCGACTTTATACCATCAAAAGTGGTACACTCAAAATTGTACGGGTGGATATGGATGGTAATGAAACCGTAAAAGAAGTCCTCCGTTCGGGAGATTTGTTCGGGCAATATACTTTTGATGAAGCAATGGATGAAAACCAAGATGAATTTGCCGTAGCAATTTCTGATAAAGTGGTGATTTGTAGTTTCAAGATTCAAGATTTTGAAGAAATCCTCAACAGAAACCCTCAGTTGGCAGTTCGTTACACTAAATTAGTGGGTTTCAGAATCAAAAGAATTACTAATAGTTACAGCAATTTAATGTTTAAAGACGTGAAAACTCGTTTTGCATTATTTTTAAAAGACTGGGTAATACGGGAAGGAAATGGTGCAGAAAAAAATATTACTGTAAAAAATTATTTAACCCACAACGATATCGCTGGGTTGATTTGTAGCACTCGCCAAACGGTAACGTTACTGTTCAATGAGTTTAAAAATTTGGGATTTATTGATTACAATAGAAGTGAAATTATTGTGCATGACTTAAAGAAATTGGGATAATAAATTCACCAGTTGCACCACTGCCAATCCCCAAAAAATCAAGCCAATTAATTTATTTAAACGGCTGTCATTCAGATATTTGAAGACAAAATCACGCTTTCGATTTGCGATATATGCGTAGGTATAAACCAAACCGAAAGTACCCGTTCCTGCCCCCAAAACGAAGCAAATTCTTTCTGATAAAATATTGATTTTTAAGAAATCATAGCCATTGTAAGCCAACAAAACCACCACCCAAAAAGCAATCAATTGCGGATTGAAAAGTGAAAGCGAAATCCCTTTGAAGAATGAAAACACCCGTCCCTGAGCAGAAACTTCTTCGGATTTTATTTGGGCTGGTTTTTGAAAAAAAGTAATTGTTCCCACCAAAATCAGTAACCCAATAATTCCCCATTTCATTGCCACTGCCACAGTTGGATATTTATCGAAAATAAATACGCCCGCAGTTGCCAAATATGCATAAGCACTTTCGCACAATACGCCCCCAAGAGCCACCCACATTGCCATTTTGATATTTTTTTGAAGTGTTGTATGCACGACATAAACACTCAGCGGTCCAGGCGGAATTGTGGCTAAATAACTGATTATAGCGGTTATGAAGTAAATAATGAGAGGTTTCAAAAGAGATTTTTTGGGTTGTTAGAGTTGTTGAATGGAAACGAAACGAAGATAAAATAATTGTCTGTTATTGGCAGAATGTTATCTTTGTAATTCAAACCAAAAACAAAAAAATGTCGAGACAAAACATATTAACTGGTTCGCCATGGGAGGACAAAATGGGCTATTGCCGTGCCGTCAGAATCGGGAATATTATTGAAGTATCAGGTACTGTTGCCATTGTGGACGGTGAAAAAGTGAAAGCTGATGATGCCTATGCCCAGACAAACAATATTTTGGAACGTATCGCCAAGGTTTTGGAAGAAGCAGGCGCAAGTATGAACGACGTAGTTAGAACCAGAATTTTCACAACTGATATTTCTCAATTTGATAACATCGCCAAGGCTCACGGGGCATATTTTGAAAATATCAAACCCACCACGGGAATTTACGAAATCAGTAAATTAGTAGCCCCCGAATATATGGTTGAGATAGAATTCACAGCGATTGCTCAATAGGCAGCTTTTGGTAATTAGCTTTTCTGCCCTGTAAAATCCTCATTAGGTTTGTGAACCTGACGACACCCAATCCGCAATCGTAAATCCAAAATCGTAAATCCAAAAATGCTCTCTCAATATTTCAACCAAGACCATCAACTTTTTAGAGACTCCGTTCGTCAATTTATTGATAAGGAAGTTACGCCCAATGCCGAAGAGTGGGAAACTGCCCGTCAAATTCCGAAGTCCGTTTTTAAACGCATGGGTGATTTGGGATATTTAGGCATAAATTTTCCCGAAGAATACGGTGGTACAAATGCCGATTTATGGTATTCAGTAGTGTTTTTGGAAGAAATTGTCCGTAGTACGATGGGCGGATTTTCTACTGCCGTGAGCGTTCATCAGTACATGGCGGTCAATCATATTGCCAAAATTGGAAGTCCGTTTTTGAAAGAAAAATACCTCGCTCCCGCCATTGCAGGAGAGAAAATTGCGGCTTTGGGTATTTCAGAACCTAACGCTGGTTCAGACGTTTCGGCAATTTTGACAACGGCAGTTCGGGAAGGTGATGAATACGTAATTAACGGCTCAAAAACCTTCATCACCAACGGAACTTATGGCGATTTCATTACACTCACCTGCAAGACCAATCCATCCGCAGGAGCAAATGGCGTAAGTTTAATCATAGTTGATTTGGATGCTGAGGGTGTCAGCCGTACTAAATTAAACAAAATGGGTTGGCACAGTTCAGACACCGCCGAGATTCGTTTTGATAACGTCAGAGTACCCGTCAGTCATTTGGTAGGTCAGGAAAATGCGGGGTTTTATTATTTGATGGAAAGCCTCCAACTTGAAAGATTAGTAGCGGCAATTATGGCGGTTGCGGGGGCAGAAATGAGTTTGGATTTAACCATTCAGTATCTCCACGAAAGAGAAACTTTTGGTCGCCCGATTGCTAAATACCAAGCCATTCGTCATAAAATAGCAGAAATGGCTACCGAAGTGGACGTTGCCCGTGAGTTTGTTTATTCAACTTGTTGGAAATTTGTTCAAGGCGAAGTAGTAGTAAAAGAATGTTCAATGGCAAAACTTTTCACTTCCGAACTCGCCAAAAGAGTTGCCGATGGCTGTTTACAGTTTTTTGGCGGATTTGGTTATATTGAAGATTATCCCATTTGTAGAATCTATCGTGATGCCCGTGTAGGCACAATTGCGGGAGGTACTTCGGAAATTATGAAGGAAATAATTGGTAAAATCGTGGTGGACGGAGCAGCTTATAAGAAGGTTTATTAGGCGTAATTAACCCTTACAAGCATTTTAAAACGCTTATAAGGGTATTTCTATATCACTTTTTAACCAAATAACCACCATTCCCACTCCCCATCAAACCGTTATTAGTAATTCCCTCAATATGAATTTTCATATCGGTTTGGGCATCCGTATTAAAGTATGAAACGCTTGCTTTCCCTTCTTTATTAGTGCTAATCATAGGCGACCAGTACACCGTTGAACGATAATCTGGACGAATATTTTGAGGTAAATTTTGGTCATATTTTGGTGTATAAAATTCTTTGGTGGCATAGTAACCCATAAACTTGGTGGTTGCTATACCATATACTTCTTCATTATTGGAGGGTTTATCATCAAATGTTCCAATTTTTGTAAAAACTGACACTATTCCGTTTCTTGCTTGGTCGCCATACATTACACCACCAGCCAAACTTCTGACAATCTCAACTCTATCAACTAAGTTTATATCAATTGACAAAACCGTACTCTTTGTGGCGGGTACACCATCAATCAAGTAGATAGGATTTCCGTCTAAGTTGAATGAAGTTGCTCCTCGCATGGCAAGGGTTGGGTTATTTCTGTCCCCTCCAACGGTAACTCCCGCAACTCGTCCCTTCAATAATTCAAAAACATTTAAAGCCGAAGGGCTGGCATCTCCTTTGACCGTTGCCTCTGCTCGTGCATACAAAACTCTTCGGTCTGTTAGAGGAGGTTTAACGATTTTTTTAGCTTTAACCGCTACCTCCGATAACATCGTATTTTTGTCCAAAGACAGCTTTTTCTGTAATTCAAGCCCTTCTTTGGTATATTTGAGATAATCACTTAGATTTTGATAATCCACCTCAACCACGCCTACTGTTTTATTGACCACACTAATTTTGGGAAAAGCCCAAGGCGTAAAGCTAATGTTTGATTTGGCATTTTCTTGTTCAATCATTACTTGAATCGTTACTTTGGTAGAATCCTTAAAATCAAGTTCATACAAGTGAAAAGAACCGTTTTTTTCTAATTCACTCATCAAAAACTGGCGGGTAGAGTCCTTACCGATGATGGTAGTCAGGTTTACTTTTTTATCAAATGGTTTTCCGTTTAATTGCGTAGCTTGTCCAGATATGGTCAAACCTCTTTCTAAGGTAAATGTTGTTGGCTTAAAATTTTCTTGCAAAATATCTTGCCATTTGAACCTCCGCCAGCCTTGAGTCATCATCAATATATCCAAATGATAGGCAGCATTGAGTTTAGTTTTATCAAAATAGTAAGCGGGATTTTCAATATTTCCCTTCAAATCTGAACTCAACAGCATATTGGTCATAATATTTTCGGCTTCATCCATTCTTTTGATTTGGTTTTCGTCCGAAATTGATAACGAAAAATTTCCTTCTACGGGATTACCCGCATTGTCTTTTACTTCAATGTCAAGATTAGTTTTTTCACGGGTTTTATAAGCCGTTTTATCGGTTTTGAGATTGAAAACTAATTCTTGCGTTGGCTGAATAAAAACCACTCGCTCGCAATGGGGGCGGAGTTTTTCATCAAAAACTGTGAATTGAGCCACCCCAGGCGGAAATTTATCTTTGGGAATATTCAAGAAAGCGTTTTTCTTATCTGTTGGTATTCTTCCTGCATAAAATGCCGTTCCCTTTGACTGCCCAATGATAAGCATTTCACTATCGGGTATATTACTGTTCAGAATTATCCGAATATTATTTTTACTGGAAGTATTATCAACAATCATTGAAATACCTTGTGGTTTGATTTCGGGCAAATCAAAAGTTTTGGAATAAATGTTTTGGTATCTGACCTCCGCCCGATAGCTTTTACCATTTTCAGGTTTAAAATTTACAAGTCCCATTCCTTGATGAATACTTTTGAAACCTTGAACGGTATCGCCCGTGGAAGAAATAATTTCTCCCGAAACATCTAAACCCTTGCCCGTTACGTCTGTGGCTTTGAAAGCAAGTCTTGAATCAAAACCTGCAATAAGTTTTCCACCTTCGGCAAAGAAATTGAAATCAATAATTTCAGCATTTAGTTTGTCTGTAACTTCTTGCTGATTAATGGAATACACTTGAAAATCTTTCGTATAAAACAGACTTTCGTCCATATTCCGCATCCAATTGGTATAAGCACGAAGGCGATATACACCCGTTTGAAGGCTATCGGGCAAAGTAAAATCGCCATGACCAAAACCTGCCGTTAATTTGATGATGCGTTGATTAATGATTTTGCCAGCCGCATTATCAATTAAATCAACGTATAGTGGCACACTCACAGTATCGGGGCGATTGGTCAAAGCCTCTACCAAATAAGCCTTGAACCAAAGGGTTTCACCCGCCACGTAATAGGGCTTATCAGCATGCAAATAGGCTTTTTCTTGGGGATAAGTTTGATGATATTTTTCGAGTTGAGAGACGATTTTTTTCAGTAAATCATCGTTGTTGATGAAGGAGAAGAAAAATAAAGTAGTAATGAGTGAGGTAGTTTTTAAGAGGTTCATAATACGGTAGTTAGGGATGAAAAAAAGGTTTCTATTATCAGATTGAGATTTGATAATAGAAATCTTATGCATATAGTTTTATTTCCTACTTACACCTCACGACTGTGGATGGACATTGGGCAGAATCTTTGTTGCAATTTTGTGAGGCACACGCCATTGTGGCACACCAACCTCCGTTATTACAAGCACTTAAGGAATGGGTAAATAATAACTTGTAATGGTTTAGGTGAATTATTTTTTTGATAGTTAAGGGGTATTTTAAGGCGAATAGCACTGCTCTTTAACGAAAAATACTTAAATATCAGAAAAAATCATAAACCGTATATGTTGTTGTTTACCCATTCCTATTCCTCCGCCTTGAATAGCACGCATTTGAGAATCGTTTAAAACCACTACGGTTTTTTTCTTGAGCGATAATTTTTCGTTAATGTTCATGTTTGTAAATTGTTTAAAAAGTTAGACAAAACTTATTTTACAAGTAACTGATTATGTGTATGTTACTTGTAATTATCTGTGAAACAGACTTAAATTAATAATTGTTTAGGCTCTAATCAAAATCTAATATTGACTCTAAATTTTGGTATCATTAGTTGATGTTTTAAGAAATGAGCATGATTTCATCCCAACGAGGTTCATGCTCATATTCTTTGTAAATCAAGGCTATGGTAATACCCACCATTCCTTCCAAAAACGATTCATTATGTTCCCAGCCATCTGCTGTCCATTGTTTGTAACTGGCTAAATCGTCATTGACAATAGCCATTTTTAAAGTTACTCTATACCAATAATCCGCTGATTCTTTTAAAGAGGGGTGATTATAACGATGATAAAATCTTTTAAAAATATGAGCAATTCCTGCTGCTCCATGACATAACCCCTGCATCAACAACACGAGCATTTTCTAAATTTCGTATTTGACAATTATGTAACAGGATTTCTAAAGTTTTTCCATCCAAAGAATCATCATTCAGAATCTGATTCGCTTGCCACAACGCACAACAAACCCCTATATCACCATAACACCAAGCCAAACGAGAACTTCTATTGGCAACCCCATCTAAATTTACAGAAGTAGGAAAATAATATTCTGAGTTATTTTGAGGCTTTTGAGCATATTTTAGAATAAAATTTGTCGTGTTTTGAATAACAGGTTTGAGTATGTCAACGCCAATACCGTTGCTGTAACATTTAGACAAATACGCTAAGATAGAGGGGATTCCATGGGATAATCCAAAATTATAAGTTTCCTCAAACGTGTACACGTTGTTAGGTTTTAAAATCCAAAAAGATGTATTTTCTTCACTATTTACAAGCATTTGAGCAAGTAATAGTTTTAAATGCTCTTCTATGTTTACTTGAAGATTAGGATTTGTTCTAAGTCGCTTCAAAAAGTATATTCCGCCTCCCATAGCTCCATGAAGATAGTCGTAGTTATTATTCAATTGTTCTTGAATCATCCATTCATAAACAAGTTCATCCACATCCGATAATACCTCATTAGGGTCTGCGTTTATGATGTTTCGTTCAACTAAATCTTCATAAACCCAACCTAACCCAGCTATCCCGACTGAGAAAGAATAATGATAATTGTCGTTAGTGAGGTTTTCAAAAATGCCTTTTAAATTATCAGTTATTTTTGTTAAATACTCTTGGTTCTTTGTTGCGTCATAGAGATGACTTAGAAAAAGTAAATTACCGCTTCCACCAGAAAATAATCCACAACTTCTGTCTTCAGATCTTAGTAATGTTTTGGTAAGTTGTTTTGTTAGCATCTTTTTATTTTTAATATTCTTGTTTCATAAAATTGATGTTTCATCCATTTATTAGTATTTTTCACAAAAAAGAGACTCTCATTACTGAAAGTCTCTTAAAAACGGATAATTTTTAATTGATAACCGATAACTGTTTTCTCCGCATTCTACTAAAACATTTTTCAATCAACTGATTGTACATAATGCCAAATTGTTCTGAACACCACGCTCGCAATTCTTTGATTTCTTCTACTAACAAAGTCTTAATTGCTTTTCTTAACTCTTTTTCAAATAATTTTGCATCAAAGCTAACTTTTTGTAGTATAACTTTGACATAATCTAAGGTTGTCATAGCTTTTAATTGATTTTAAGGGAAGGATTAATGTTGTTTAAACAAATATAAAACGTAAAGTATTGATAATCAACAACTAAACATTAAATTAGTATTAAATACTTACCAGTTTTTATTCCTAACACACATTCCCAAGTATTTAAATTTAGAATGAACACTAAAAATAACGGTGAAAGTTAGTAATTATTATATAAATATTTTAATATTTTTTTGCTTTTTATTAAGTATAGCGACCAAAGCCCAACAAAGTGATGATGTCTCCTTAATAATTGGCGAAAAAAATATTACCCTCGAAGATCCCTTTATCGTAACAGTGGTGATAAAATTTGTGGGTGACGTTCCTGCCACTCCTGATTGCAAATTTCCAGACCTTCCAAATTTCTCAAAAAGAGGACAATCAAAGTCCACAGCTCGTTCATTTGTGGGTGGGCATCCGCTCACGACTTGTACAATCACCCAGAATTATTCCGCTAAAAAAGAAGGTAATATCAAAATCGCTCCCTTCAAAGTAAACATCAATGGAACAGATTTAAAGTCGGAGACATTCGTAGTGAAAGTGAGTAAAAATAATGTTCCAGACAAAAAAGAAACTACCAATTTAGAGCCAGCAGTTAATGATAAATTGGCAAAAAAAGAAGAAGATTTTACTGATTTTATCGAAGGAAATAATACTCAATTTATTGATACCAAAGAAGATGCTTTTTTGTCATTAAGTACTTCAAAATCAAATCCTTACGTTGGCGAAGGCTTCACGGTAACTTTTGCTTTTTATGTGGCAGAAAGTAACCCTGCTGAAATTCAATTTAATAATAAAATCATGAAATTCAAATTGCGGAAATTATAAAAAAGATAAAACCTGAAAACTGTTGGGAAGAAAACTTTGGTATTACTGAAACAAAAGGTTCTTTGATTACTGTAAATGGGAAAAAATATACGCAGTATAAATTTTATGAAGCCACTTTTTATTCCCTCAACAATAAACCCACAAATTTCCCTTCCGTAACGCTGAAATTACTCAAATTCACACCCGAAAAGAATGGGGGTAAAAAGTCAAGCACCGTTTCATTTTCCACTCGTCCTTTCACCGTGAGAGCCAAAGAATTGCCCTCACATCCTTTGAGAAATGAGGTGTCGGTGGGGCAATTCACCTTGAAAGAAAATTTGAATAAATATAAAGTCAGTACGGGAAAATCAGTTCAATATCGCCTACAAATTTTGGGTGATGGCTACAATATCAAACTGCCCGATATGAAAAATGACACCATTTTCGACTTTTTCCCTCCCGAAATTGATGATAGCCAAGACCCCAGAAACGATAAAATAATTACCACAAAATCGTTCACTTTTCAGATTATTCCGAAGCGGGCTGGTAACTTTGCCTTAGAAAAATATTTTCAATGGATATATTTTAATACACAAAAAGAAAAGTACGATACCCTAAAATCGAAAATAATATTGGGTGTTGAGGGGGAAACCATTGCCACCTCCGAAACCCCATCAGCAGTTACTTCGGTTTATGAAGGAATCGAAAAAGAAGATTCATCAGAAGAGGCAAACACGTTTGTAAAAATCCTAAAAGATGAAGCCAACATCTTGATTGTCATTATGTTAATCGGGATGATTTATGTTTTAATTCCAAATAAAAAAATATGAGTAGTATATTCGGTAAATTATTTAAAATCAGCACCTTCGGAGAATCTCATGGCGTGGGCGTGGGCGTAATTATTGATGGTTGTCCTTCGGGAATTGCGTTTGATACCGACTTCATTCAGTCGGAATTAGACCGTCGTAAACCTGGGCAATCACGCATCACCACTCAACGCCGTGAAGCTGATGAATTTGAAGTACTTTCGGGTATTTTTGAAGGTAAAACTACGGGTACGCCCATTGCCATTATAGTCCGAAACACCGACCAGCGTTCCAAAGATTATTCACACATTGCCCAGCAATTTCGCCCTTCACACGCTGATTATACTTATGATGCCAAATACGGCAATCGTGATTATCGGGGTGGTGGACGCAGTTCTGCCCGTGAAACCATCGCCCGTGTGGCAGCAGGAGCATTGGCAAAATTGGTTTTGAAACAAGTGGGCGTAACAATCCAATCGTATGTCTCACAAGTGGGTAAATTGAAATTAGAAACGCCTTACCAACAGTTGAATATCGCTTTGGCAGAGGAAAATGCCGTTCGTTGTCCCGACCCAGCCGTGGCTCAACAAATGTTCGATTTAATTGACGAAACCCGCAAACGGGGCGACTCCATCGGGGGCGTAGTCAATTGCGTGATTACGGGTACGCCCGTGGGCTTGGGCGAACCCGTTTTTGATAAACTTCACGCCGAATTAGGCAAAGCTATGTTAAGCATCAATGCCGTGAAAGGTTTTGAATACGGCAGTGGTTTCCAGGGCGTAGAAATGTACGGTTCAGAACACAACGACGAAATGTATCTGGACGAAAATGAGCGAGTTAGAACAAAAACTAATTATTCGGGCGGCATTCAAGGCGGCATTTCAAACGGAGAAGATATTTATTTCAGAGTAGCCTTCAAGCCCGTTGCCACCATCATGACCGACCAAGAAAGTGTGGATTCGGAGGGTAATTCGGTAACGGTTTCGGGTAAAGGTCGCCACGACCCCTGCGTTGTGCCAAGAGCCGTTCCCATCGTGGAAGCCATGGCGGCTTTGGTTTTAGTGGACTTTTATTTGCGGAATCGGGCTAATGGACGGTAAAAGGTGAACGGTTTACGGGAAACGGATTTTTCGCCCCGTGTTTGTTGGCAAAAAATCCAGCAAAATGGTGAACGTTTTATTGGAGAAAACTCCAACAAAGGCGAAAGGCAAACCAAAATTCTACCTTGGCACTTTAAAGTACTTCCCCAAAAAATATTCTATTTTGCCTTTTGATTGAGAGTAGGATTGGTCAAAATCCCCCTTTGAAGGGGGCAGGGGGATGTAATAGGAACTGTAAAGTGCCAAAGTAAAATTAGTTACACAAATAAATAATATCAGAAAAACTCCCTTAAAAGTTGATTTTGAGGGAGTTTTTTAGTTTTGCATTACTGAGTACTACGCTACTGAAAAATATGTTGGATTTTAAAATAATATTGACAATATTTGTCCAAATATTTTATTCTAAAAAATATGGATACCATCAAAAAATCATTTGGCGAAGTAATACGGCAACATCGAGAAGAACAAAACTTACCCCTGCGGAAAGTGGCGGCACATCTGGATATTGACACCAGTACGCTTGCCAAATTTGAAAAAAATACCCGCCATCCCAACCGTGAGCATCTTGTTAAATTAGCGGAATTGTTTAATTTAGATTTGCAGGAACTCACCATTATGTACCTCTCCGACCGTGTAGCCTACGATTTGGTGGACGAAAGCACCTCGGAACAAGTATTAAAAATTGCCGAAGAAAAAATCAAATACATACGCTCTAAAAATGCCGTACAAGGGGTTTTAGGGTTTTAAAAATATGGAAAATATTCCCATTATTTAAAGTATTGATAATCAAGTATTATAGAAAATAAACTAAATCAACCCTGTGAATAAACAAGAACGAGTGGCATTGGCTATCAAAGAAGTAGTATCAAAAATGATGGATAGAGTGATGGAAGAGAAGAACGGTACTAATAAATCCTTATATTCTGATAGAATTACTGGAAATGTCGGATTGGGTCGGTTGAAAAGAATTCAAGAAGTATTGAGCCGTTCCTATCACAAAAATTATGAATTTGATTGGGAAGAAGACGTTAGATATATTTTAGCAGCAAAGGGACAATTACTTCCAGTGACTATCAATTGTAATATTTTTACTTTTATTGAGCGTGTTGAGGGTAATTTCACTTTTGAATTTAATGATTCCATATCAGATATTCATAAAATGAGAGATATTAAAGAAGATATACTCAAATTCATAGTCATGAGTGTTCAGTAGAAAATGAAAAAACAACTCCGTAGCTGATTGAGACATAAGCTAAAGGATAGGAATTACCGTTGGCGTTAATTATTCTTCTCCGACCGTGTGGCGTATCAATTAGCCCAAGAACCCATCTCTGAACAAGTATTAAAAATTGCCGAAGAAAAAATCAAATACATTCGCTCTAAAAATGCCGTACAAGGGGTTTTAGGGTTTTAAAATAATCATATTATGTACACCGCCATCAATGGAGTTTTTGAAAATGGGCAGTTTATCCTCCAAGAAACTCCGCCAACGACCAAGAAATCAAAGGTATTAATTATGTTTATGGATGAAATTGAAACATCTTTTATGAACGAACCAAGCTCTAAAAAAGGCGTTCGTCTGGGCAGTTGGGCTGATAAAGGATATTCGATTCCCGATGATTTTAATGAACCAATAAAATAAGCAAATACGCTCTAAAAATGCCGTACAAGGGGTTTTAGGGTTTTTAGGGTTTTAAAATATGGAAAACATGAGTTATTTAATAGAGCACATCTGTTTGATAAAATAATATTGAGTAGTTATGTGTAAAATTTCTACGCACAAAACCTAATGCTTCAACAAGCTATCTTAATGAGTTGAAAATTTCAAATATTTAAAGAAATGATAAATAGAAATTGGACAAGAGATGAACTTATTATTGCGTTTAATCTATATTGTAAAATACAATTTTCAAAAATAAATTACAAGAATGAGCTGATAATTAAATTAGCAAGCTACATTGAAAGAACTCCATCCTCAGTAGCTTGGAAACTGGTTAATTTTGCAAGTCTTGACCCAAGTCTTAAGAAAAGAGGTATCAGAGGAGCTTCTAATGTCAGTAAATTAGACACACAAATATTTAATGAATTTTATGAAAATTGGGATGAAATGTTATTTGAAAGCGAACAATTATTAACAAGATACGAGAATACTACCATTGAAAAAAAGTATGAACCTATCTTGATAGATTTAACTGATAAAAAAGGAGAAGTGAAACTTCGAGAAGTAAAAACAAGAGTAAATCAAAACTTATTCCAACAATTAATCCTCAGCATTTATCAAAAAAAATGTGCAATCTCAGGCATTGACATATCTGCTATGCTTGTGGCAGGGCATATATTGCCTTGGGCAACGAATGAGAAAGAAAGGTTGAATCCAGAAAATGGAATTTGTCTATCTTCAATTTATGATAAAGCGTTTGAAAAAGGTTTTCTTGGAATTGATGAAAATTATAGAATTTTGATTTCAAATGAACTCAAAAAGAATGTTCAAAAAGACTATTATGAACCTTTTTTCGGACGATTTGAAGGAAAAACAATAAATCTTCCTGATAGATTTTTGCCAAATAAAGAATTTTTAGCATCACATCTAAATTCATACTTCTCTTCTATAAGATTCTAAAATCTCTTCAAATAATTCTATAACAACATATTTTTAGAGATTCCAAAATGCTCATTAAGTTGCGATGATTCAACTTAATGAGCATTTCAGTCATAAATTACTCTTCAATTGGTATAAAATAATTGATACTTTTAGCGTATAATTTTGCTAAATCTAAAAGCAATAAAAACTCTACTCGCCGTTGTCCATTTTCGAGTTTAGACAACTCACTTTGTGAAACTATCTCAGTTTGAGCAACTTGTTGTTGAGACAATCCCGCTTCTTCTCTTGCATTTATCATTTGTTCCGACAAACGATTACGCCTTTGCGTATAAATTGTTTTTTTCATATCTAATTACATTTCCCACCTTAATTAGAAAAGTATTTAAAATATTTAGCCCCAAAGCAAAATTACAGAAGGCATCATTTGGAATAAAGCACACGGAAAGCAGGTAAAAATCCTCTCGGCGGACCCAAAGGCAAAAACCCCCCCCATCGCACCCAAGCAAAGGCAATAAATAAAAGTGCCCGACCCCGACGAACAAAGCATAAACTGGGGGCAAACCACCCCGCCCACCATGGAAAAAATCCAGGCACCCCCCGCGAGCAAACAAGCAAATTCAATAAAATAAACCCACTACCTGCCCCAAAAAACACCCCCGGACACCCATTCCCACCCCAGCAGCCCACCCCCCCCCCACAAGAGTCCAGTCCAAAATACCAATAACAACCACAACCCAAATCAACTTCGACCGCCCAAAAGCCATCACGAATCGGCAACTCAAATTCGGACCCCCCTTAAGCCCCCGAACCCCCCCAATAACACCTGAGTGATATATTAAAACTCCCCCCCAACTGTTGAACACATTCCCCCTCCCCGCTTGCGGTGGTCCGGCATAACAGGCGAAGGTGTAAAATATTTCCCCCCCGGGCTCCGCCAACACGCCTCCGGGCGTACCACCCTGCAATGAGCAATATCTACACCAACCGCCCACCCCCCAACGGACATGCCCCGTAGGACCCAGAAACTCCGGCCCCAAAAGGCGGCCCCCCCCACCCCCTCCCCCCCCCCCCCCCCCCACCCCCCGCCACCCACCCCCCCAAAAACAAGCGAAGGGATTCCATTTTGCAATAATTATTCATAAATTTGCATTATGCCAAAATGGAATAATTGTTTAGAACTTAAAATATCAGAGAAATGAAGCACGAAGAAATTATTTTGACAAACTCTTTCAATATTTATGACGCAGATACAGGAAGGGAAAGTAAAAAGATTTTTGCCGAAAGTTTTACTTTCAATACATACCGAATGAACGGTAAGAATTATGTAGCACTATTAACATTTGTTGGTTTTAATAACTTCAATTTTTACGATGATGTTAATGACGGTGGAATCTCACTCGGCAAATCATTCTTAGTCGAAGTATTCAAATATGACGCTGATTCGAAATCTGACAATAGAAAAATACAAATCGCTGTAACAAATGATTTGGGAGAAAGGAAATTTTACCCACTTGCGGCTTTTAGATTTCAAAAGCCCGAAGAAATTAAACTTAGATTTTGATTAGCTCACATTCAATTTCATTAACTTTTGAGAAATTTTTAAAATTTCACCTGCAAATACCCTTAACCAATGCCCATTGATAACGTTCACGATAAGTTTTTCAAAGAGAGTTTTTCAAGAAAAGAAACCGTTAAAGGGTTAATTCAAGAGCTTTTTCCTGTTGATTTGCGAGACAAAATCAATTTGGAAAGTTTGGAATTAACCAATAATTCTTTCACCGATGAAACCCTCAATGAACATTTTGCCGACTTGGTGTATCTCTGTGAATACCGAGGCAAAAAGACGATTCGGATTTCGTTTTTGTTTGAACACAAAAGCTATCAAGAACAGCACCCGCACCTGCAATTATTACGGTATATTTTGAATGCCTTGGAGCAGGACAAAAAAGAAAAAAGACCCTTGACACTAACGATTCCAATTGTGATTTATCATGGCAAAAAAGCATGGAAATATGAGTCATTAAGTCAATATTTCAAGGGCGTTGACCCAACGTTGAACCAATTTATCCCTAATTTTGACTATTTGTTGTATGATATTTCTCGTTTTTCAGATACTGAAATAGTTAGTTTCAAAAACCGATTCTTAGCGTTATCATTACTTTTACTGAAAAATAGTAGGCTCAAAAAATACCTTTCAATCATCGAAGAATCATTAATTGAGTTGATGCGAGACATTGAGAATCAAGGAGATATGAATTATATCACAAGCGTTTTTGTTTATACATTATTCACTAATCCAGATTTGAACAAACAAGAAATTGTTAGTATATTTCGTAAAGTTTCACCAAAAACCGAACAAACAACCATGACAGTAGGCGAATCAATGATAAAGGAAGGAAGATTAGAGGGAAAATTAGAAGGAATGGCACTCTTCATCAAGGGTATGTTGAAGATGGGTATGGATGCACCAACCATTGCCTCATCTTTTGGATTATCCAATAAAGAAGTAAAAGAAGTAGTTGATAAAATACAAAAAGGATTACTTTAAAAATTCCCTAATCCTAAAAAGTCCTCTTTATTGAGGATTTTTTTTTGAATAATAATTATGAAAATCCTCCTCGAAGAATACGCCTACGATTTATCCCTAATTTCGCCCATCCTGAGTGAACGATATTACGTTCCTCTCCAAAATCAGCGGGTAAAAGTCAATTATATCGGCTATTATTTTGAACCCGATATGAACGAACCCGTGATGATTTTGCCAAAGGTTTTCATTGAAGATAGCAAAGTATTTGGCAAATACAGTCCCGAAGAAATTTTTGATTTAGACCACAATCCAGAAGTTCGAAAATCCTTACGAAAAGACGGTAAATTAGATTTCCTTTTCAGCATCACCACGTGGCATTATTTGGCAATTCGCCAGTTCCAAAAACGCCAACAAGCCAACACCATTACAGAAAGTAGCGACATCGCCAATGTCATTTCAACGTTGGGCGAAAAAGACGTAACCGAATTTGATTTAATCCAGAGTCTTGTCCGTTTCAATCGGGAAAATCAAGCTTTATTTACCTTCATCAAAAAGACTAATTCTGCCCAAAATCAGCAAATTAGTTGGCAGAAAACTATTGCTAAAAAGATGCCCGTTCTGCAAAATGGTTCACCCGTATATGTAGAGACCCTCACGAAGCAAAAAACGGTCAATTACGATGAGGAATTATTAGTAATTTTTTCATCCGTGCTGAGTCATTTCAATCAAAAATATTATTTGCAAATTCCTATAAATCAGTTATTTACACCCTATAAAAACCGAGAATTAGAAAATCTCATGAAGCGGGGAACGGTGATTTTGAAGCAGATAAAATACAAGTATTTTTCGGATAAACTATTGAAATTATGGGATTTGTTGTACGCCTTTTTTGTTCATCAGGATAAAATAAAAAGCAAAAAATATCACAAAGAAATCCTGTTGGTGCGTGATTTTAACATCGTTTTTGAGGATATGATTGATTCGCTTTTATCAGAACCACTTTTGCCTACGCACCTCAAAATCCACAAAGACGGCAAAGAGATTGACCATATTTATCCGTATCAAGATTTACTAACAACCCAAGACCAAATTTATCACATCGGCGACAGTAAATATTACAAAGACACTACTTCAGCGGGGCAAAATGCCATTGCTAAACAATACACCTACGCCAAAAATGTGATTCAGTATAATGTAGATGTATTGAATGAAGATAAAGTTTTGAAAGATAACATTCGTTACAGAGATGAACTCACGGAGGGGTATAATATCACGCCCAATTTCTTTATCAGTGCGGTGGTAAATGAGAACTTGGACTTTCGGAATCATGACTTAGAATTTGGAAAAAATTTCAAGCAAAATAAGCATTTTAGCGATAGACTTTTTGATAGAGATACGCTTATCTTACAGACTTATCATATTAATTTTCTGTACGTTATTCATGCGTATATAGCTAATAATCAAGCACAAAAGGATACATTCAAAGAATCAACTCGAAATACATTCAGAAATAAAGTTGTGAATTTTTTGGATGAACGATACAATTTTTACGAAGTGAAACCAAGCGGAGATTTGGCTGAATTTATAGCCCAAAATTTTAGAAATTTGGCGGGAAAAATGTACCGTCCTTCGGGTTGGGCAGATAAGGTTTTAGTGGCTTATGAAAAAGAGTTGAATAACTCGAAACCAATAATTAAAGAAGCGAAGGTGTTGGAATATCGGATTATGTAAAAAATAAAAAAGCGTAAATATCAAGTAATCAGATATTTACGCTTTTTTGTTTTTGGGGTAATAGTACCGGGGACGGGAATCGAACCCGTACGAACTTACGTTCACAGGATTTTAAGTCCTGCGTGTCTACCAGTTCCACCACCCTGGCATGAGTCTGATATTTCTATCTTCCTCTTAAACTTAAAAAGCACCTTACGGTGCTTCATTTAAGCTGAGCGAAAAACCGGGTTCGAACCGGCGACCTCAACCTTGGCAAGGTTGCGCTCTACCAGCTGAGCTATTTTCGCATATTGTACTGGTGATTTGTGGATGCAAAATTAGCCTTTTTTGATTTTCTATGCAAATGTTTTCTGAAAAAAAATCTTGAAAAACCTATAAATGATTCAGTAATTGTTTGATAATGTAGGTGTTACGACAACTGATAATTTTTAATTTTTTTTTCATCTATGTTTTTAAACAGTAAAATTGGATGCGAAAACCCTTTCTTTTAAATTTACTGTCATCATTAAAACAAATTTATGAAGGGAATTTTCATTGTTTTTTTATTAGTTTTTATGACAAACGGTTCTTCTTTTGCACAGCATTATGAGCATTTTACGTCTTGGAATAGATTGGCAGTTAATAAAAAATTGAGCGAACATTGGGAAATGAATGCAGAGATACATTGGCGAAGACAGAGTGATTTCACTACGCCAAGTCCTAATCCCTTGGCACTCAGGCTGACAGAAGGTTATCGAGTTTCTACGGTGTATCGGGTTAAAGAAATGGCGTTCAATTTTGCTCCAATCGTTTTTCATTCTCACCCGCTTTATGCTAACAATATTGACTTAACCCGCCCTACCAGATGGGAAATTCGCCCAATATTATTTGTAGAATGGACTAAAGTTTTATCCCCAAAATGGACTCTACGCTCTCGTTTGGGTTACGAATATCGCCTTTTTCAACAATCCGATGGTTCGTGGGGCGAAGAACAAGGACGTACCAGATTGCGTTTTCAGATGCGGTTTAATATTAACACAAATAATATTGTTTACGTTAGTGAAGAGCCTTTGGTGAATATTGTTCCAAATGTTCCAGCCAATGTTTTTAGTCAAAATCAGTTGTATTTTGCTTATAATCATACTTTTAGCCCTCATTTTTCTACCGAGATTGGTTATATGCGGAATCATCGCCAAAGGGTAACCTTAGAAGCCGTTTTAAAATATCTTACGACAAATTCTGATTGTCTTATTCTGACTATCGAAACCATATTTTTACACAAGATACGCTGTATATTCCTTAAAAAAATATGATTCCGCTACTCAAAAAATACAATCAGACTTTATTCAGAATATATTTTAAAACGGCTTCTTGGTAGAATTTGACGAAGAGAATGTTTTGCAGACACATTTTTTGTTTAGACTGTAATTAAATTGTTTGGTCAGACGATAGTAAGACCAAAATAATTTGACTATCGGTCTGACTATCGTCTGACCTGTATTTGTTATTAGGGCATAATTAGTGGCAAAACTACTGATTATGCCCTAATTTTTTGGTTATTAAATTTTATTTTCTTCTCTTCTAAATCCAAACTGAATTCTTCTGCGTAGATCTGTTTGTAATGTTTATTAAATCAACAAACAAAATTAAAATTAACAAACAAGATGAAAAAAGCAACTTTAGTATTAGGAATGGCAATCGGAGCGTTGGCGTTCACTACAAATGCACAAACAGTAATGGTTGGTTCTGAGGCGATGTACCCCACTAAAAATATCGTTGAAAATGCGGTGAATTCTAAGGCTCATACCACTTTGGTGGCAGCAGTGAAAGCAGCAGATTTGGTGGCTACACTTCAAACCAAAGGTCCTTTCACGGTATTTGCACCTGTGAATGATGCTTTTGAAAATTTACCAGCAGGAACGGTTGAAACTTTGTTGAAGCCAGAAAATAAGGGAACTCTGACCAAGGTTTTGACATACCACGTGGTGGCAGGAAAAATGAATTTTGATGACATCGCAAAAGCTATCAAAGCGGGTGGCGGAAAAGCTGTGATGAAAACCGTGAGCGGTGGTACTTTGACGGCAATGATGAATGGAATGCACAATATCGTATTGAAAGACGAAGGGGGAAATATGGCAAATATCACAACGTATGATGTAAACCAGTCGAATGGTGTTATTCACGTAATTGATTCAGTTGTTTTGCCAAAGATGTAGTTATTAGGAGTGAGTAATGAGGTTTGAGGAGTGAGTAATTTAAGTTTACCTATTTTCGCTACTCATTACTCAAACAAACCTCACTGCTGAAAGGTATGGAGGGAGACGGAGAATATTCCCTCTCCACGCCTAATAGACAGGTGTGGTTTAATAATGGGTAATACACAAAGGGCTTTCAGCTCTGGAAGTCCTTTGTTTTTATTTACTCATTGTTGATTCATCGCATTTTCTACACATTTGAAATCACCGTCTCTAAAATGAGAAATTTGTGGAGCAGTTTTGATTTATTGATGAAAAATTGCACTACCTACCACTTATATCTCAATATTTAAAAATATTCCCATTATCTTTATTAAGCCATTTAAAATCAGGATGAATTTAACGCAAAATTCATCCATTGAGGGAGAACACTCATGTCTAAACGTAAAACAATTATTGATGAAGGAGACCTTATAACGATGCTGCAAAGCAAAGACGAAAGGGGATTCTCTATCTTATACGACAATTATTCATCGGCACTATACGGGGTTATTCTGAAAATAGTGCGAACGGAAGAAATCGCTGCTGATGTCTTGCAGGATGCTTTTGTGAAAATTTGGAAGAATATCGAAGGGTATAACCGCACAAAAGGAACGCTGTTTACTTGGATGCTGAATGTGGCACGTAATACTGCCATTGACAAAATCCGCTCGCAGGATTTTCAAAATTCGCAACGGAATCAGGATTTAGATTCTACCGTTGAAATTATTGATAATCAGGCAAATAGCCAGTTTGATATTGACGCAATCGGGTTGAAAAAGGTTGTAGAAAACCTACGTCCCGAACACCGCCAGATGATTGATTTATTGTATTTTCAGGGATATACTCAGGCAGAAGTTGCCGATGAGTTTGGGATACCTTTGGGAACAGTGAAGACTCGTGTGAAGGCTGCCATTGTACATTTAAGGCAGTATTTTGTGGAGATGATATTAGTTATTTGGTTTGGAATTTTAGATAAATGGATATGAATACGAAAGAATATATAGAATCAGGGATTTTAGAAAGCTACGTGTTGGGCATTACAACTGCTGGGGAGTCGGCAGAGGTAGAGCGTATGGCTTCGGAGCATCCAGAAGTTGAAATAGAACTGGAAGCCGTCAGAGGCACATTGGAAAATTACGCATTACAATACGAAAAACAACCTCCCGCTGCCCTGAAAAGCAAAATCATGGCGGCGGTTTTTGAAGAACAACCACAGCAAAACACAAAAAATAATATTGTTCAGTTAAATAATACTAAACCTCAGAAGTCCACTTTTAGCATGGTGGCTTCGTGGGCATTATTAGCTTTGAGCATTGGTGCTAACATATTTTTCTTTAATAATTGGAAAAATTCAGAAGAGAAAATAGTGGCATTGGAGAGCCAAAATCAAATTTTTGCCCAAGAAAACAAAGCTATCAAAGCCAGTTATCAAGAGGAAATTGCAGTATTGCAAAACCCTGATTTCAAGGTAATTAAACTGTTGGGACAACCAGATGTTTCGCCCAATTCAACAGCTTTGGTATATTTTGATAAAAATAAACAAGAAGTATATATTTCAGCGTTAGATTTACCCGCTGCCCCAAAAGGAAAACAATATCAATTTTGGGCAATTGTGGATGGTAAGCCCGTAGACGCAGGGATGATTGCGGGAACGGATAATATCTTGAAAATGAAATCGTTTGCCAAACCAGTAGCTTTTGCTATTTCATTGGAAGATACGGGCGGAAGCACTACTGAAGCGGGACCAAAAGGCAAGATTTATGTGATGGGAGCGGTTTAATTAGAGAGTAAAGAATAGTGAATAGTTTTAAGAGTATTTACAGAAGGCTTCGTTTAAAACGAAGCCTTCTATGTTTGATAAAACGATTGATTATTTATTAAAAAAATTACGGTATATTTACCAAGTATTAACAAACTGTGTATGAATAAATATCAAGTAACCGTGTTTTTTAGTGTGGATGAAGAGTTTATGAGTCTTGTGCCAAAACACCGTACTGTCATAAATGAGTTGATTTTGAAGTGCGTAATTGACTCTTATGCTATTTCTGCGGAGGTTGGCAGAGGCTGGATTACGATGAACGCCCGAGACAAAGCCGATATTCATAAAATCTTAGAACGCTCGCCTTTGTATGCTTATTTTGAACTGGAAATTGATCAATTGATGGTTTATGATTCGCAGATGTATCGCTTTCCGAAAATGGTGTTGAATTAGGAATTAAATAAAGAGTGCTTCGTTAATCATCATTCACACAGAAACCTCCCCCGCAAAACCGCTGAGGAGGTTTTTTATTTTCCCCACAGAAACTTATCTCCATCTTTCATTTGTTAAAAATGCAACCGTAACTTTGTAAGAGAAAAAAGGGGAACGGGAACGGTACACGGGGAACTGTTTTGACGACCTGTTTTTCCCGTTCCCCGTGTACCGTTTTCCATTCACCGAGAATAAATGAAAGGAGCAAACAATACATATTTTGGTAATATTAAGGAAGGTATCAAAACTTCGCTGAAAGGACTTTCGTTGTCGTGGAAACACTTGAAAGAAGCACGGCAGAGTCGTAAACCAATTTTTGTCGATAATCCTGATTATTTTAAACAGCAAACGGGTATCGTAACGCTCCAATATCCGCATGAGCAATTACCCCTGCCCGATGTGGGTCGTTATCAGTTGCACAACGAAATGGATGATTGTATTGTCTGTGATAAATGTGCCAAAATTTGTCCAGTTGATTGTATTGAGATTGAGCCTATCAAAGCCACGGGTATTGCAGGATATGCTTCTGATGGTTCAGCGATTCGTCTATACGCCGCCAAATTTGATATTGACATGGCAAAATGTATGTTCTGCGGGCTTTGTACTACGGTTTGTCCCACGGAATGTTTGACGATGACAAAAGAATATGACTTTTCAACGTTTGATATTACTACCCATAATTTTGAATTCGCAAACCTCACACCCGCACAATCGCAAGAGAAAAAAGAGCTTTACGAGCAGTTTATGGCGGAGAAAGAGGCGATGAAGAAAGCGGTGAGCGTTGAGCCAGTAAGCAGTGAGGTTGAGAGTCCCAAACCCAAGCCCGCATTTAAACCTTCATTCAAGAAAGCAGAAACGGAGAGCCTTGTAAATGAGGAAGTCAAAACCGAAGAAGCCCCAAAGCCCAAGCCAGTTTTTAAACCTTCATTCAAGAAAGTAGAAACGGAGAGTCTTGTAAATGAGGAAGTTAAAACCGAAGAAGCCCCAAAGCCCAAGCCAGTTTTTAAACCTTCATTCAAGAAAGTAGAAACGGAAAGCCTTGTAAATGAGGAAGTTAAAACCGAAGAAGCCCCAAAGCCCAAGCCAGTTTTTAAACCTTCATTCAAGAAAGTAGAAACGGAGAGCCTTGTAAATGAGGAAGTTAAAACCGAAGAAGCCCCAAAGCCCAAGCCAGTTTTTAAACCTTCATTCAAGAAAGTAGAAACGGAAAGCCTCGTAAATGAGGAAGTTAAAACCGAAGAAGCCCCAAAGCCCAAGCCAGTTTTTAAACCTTCATTCAAGAAAGTAGAAACGGAAAGCCTTGTAAATGAGGAAGTTAAAACCGAAGAAGCCCCAAAGCCCAAGCCAGTTTTTAAACCTTCATTCAAGAAAGTAGAAACGGAGAGTCTTGTAAATGAGGAAGTTAAAGTAGAAGAGGTCCCAAAACCCAAACCAGTTTTTAAACCTTCATTCAAGAAAGTAGAAACGGAAAGCCTTGTAAATGAGGAAGTCAAAACCGAAGAAGCTCCAAAGCCCAAGCCAGTTTTTAAACCCAAATTTAAGAAACCTGATAATCAGTAGTGTATTAATCCGTGCCACCGCTTTGAGCGGTGGCACGGATATTCTCTTATAATCAATAACTAATTTGCTCCAATTCATCTTCATAGCTTTCATTATACTCACTGTCGTGTCGGCGAGCGTGGTTTTGTGGTCAAAAAATGTGCTTTATGCGGCTTTTAGCTTACTTTTGACCTTTCTGGGTATAGCAGGATTATATGTTTTGGCGGGGGCAGATTTCTTAGCAATTACGCAGATATTGGTGTATGTAGGTGGGATTTTAGTTATCCTGATTTTTGGGGTAATGCTCACCAATCAAAAAGGCAATAAAGAAAACGTGAAAAACGATATTTTGAGTGGAAATACTAATCGGTTTTTGGGTTTTGGTATTGCAACAGTTACTTTCATAGGACTATTTTACACTTTCGCCCGAGCCAATTTCAGTAATATCCAATCACAATTATTTGAACTTACAGAACCTTCTGCCACCACAAAAACCATTGGAATAAGCCTTATGACCGACTTCGTATTGCCTTTTGAAGTATCGGGGATTTTATTGATGGCGACCTTGATTGGAGCAGCCTATTTGAGTAGTAAGACGAACAATAATACACAAAAAAAGGCTTAGACATCCGCCTAAACCCTTCACTATAACCACAAAATATTATACTTCACGCCTCCACAGTATTCAAATTCTTATCCATTAAATCAGATAACTGTCTGATGGTCTGAATTTTATCTATCTCGTTATCGGGCAAAGTTATGCCATACGTGTTTTCCAAATATACAACCATTTCTAAAAACTCCAATGAGTTCATTCCCAAATCAGCTTGAAAGCGTTTGGTAGGGTTTATCAAACGGGGATTTATATAAAAATTCCGTGATAAAAATTGTGTCAATGTACTGGTGTTAAATTTCATGATACTGAGATTTTAAAGTTTTAGATGGTAACGTTTCTTTTGAACGACTATAATTTTGATTTAGTGTCTTGAAAGTATTATATTTTTATAACCGTTACAATATTACTATATCTTTATTAAGGCGATGTTTGTTTAAGAAACTTTAACTTTTCTAAGATTAAGCCACAGCCTTAACTTTAATTCTGGGTGGTAATAATTTATACATTACGGGCGTAACCAAACGAGCCAATAATGTTGAACTGGTAATACCGCCAATCAATACGATGGCTAAGGGCGAATACAAATCTGAATATTCAATAACCAAGGGAATTAAACCACCGATTGCCGTAAAGGATGTCAAAAGAATGGGGACAAATCTGACTTCGCCCGCTTGATGGATGGCTTCGTCAAGTTCCATGCCTTCTTCTCGGAGTTGATTGGTGAAATCCACCAAAAGTAATGAGTTTTTGATTTCGATACCAATAAGGGCAATAAAACCGATAATTGACGTAAATCCGAGGGTTTCTCCAGCAATTAATAAGCCCAAAATTGCTCCCACAATCCCCAAAGGAATTACTGAAAGTACGATTAATGTTGATTTGAAGTCGCCAAATTCGAGGATTAAAATGGCAATCATTCCAAAGACAGTTATCAGGATAATTACCCCTATTCCCCCAAATGACTTTTCGGCATTTTCTGCCTCTCCTGCCACTTTAAACGAAAATCCTTTTGGTAATTTGAAGGCTTCTAACTTTTTGATAAACTCCTGATTAACGACTGACGTATTGAAACCCGACTTCAAAAATGCCGAAATCGTTACGAAACGGTCTTTATTGAAATGTTTAATCTGGGTTGGCGATGTTTCAAACTTAATTTCCACTAATTGTTTCAACGGAATTGCCGTTCCCAAAACATTATTGACGTACAAATTAGAAAATACGCTCAAATCTTGTTTGATATTGCTTCGAGGTATAGAAATATTGATATTATAATCATCGGTTTGTCCTTCTTCTCTAAAAGTTCCGATGTTCAAACCCGCCACTCCCATACGCACGATGCGGTCAATATCAGAAATATTTACGCCCAAAAGCCCCGCTTTTTCTTTGTTGATAACTACCCGAAAGTCGGTTGATTGTACTTTCAAAGCATTATCTATATAAATTGTACCTGGTTGGTCGGCTAATAATTTTTCAATTTGCCCCGCAACCATTTTTAGACTATCTAAATTATTTCCGAAAATTCTGTATGCCAAAGGTGCTTCTAAAGGTGGACCTTGCTCAAAATCCTTTACCTCAATTTTGGCATTGGGAAAGGTCATAAACTTGGTACGAAGTTCATCAATAATAATCTTCTTTTCCTGCGTTTCCATGTCTTCCAACAATACGAAAAGCTGTCCAAAATTTTCAGATTCTGGTCCGCCGATGATGTTGTAGTAAATCCTTGGATTGGCTTTTCCGATATTGGCAGCAATGTTTTTTATTTCGGGAACTTTCTTTAATTCCGTTTCCACAAAAGCCACTACTTTATCCGTCGTTTGCAGGTTTGTCCCCACGGGCGTACTCACGTTTATGAGGAACATGGGTTTTTCGGAAGTAGGAAAAAGCGAAAAGCCTAAAAATGATTTCGCCAACAACATCACACCCACAAAAACGCCCAAACCAGCCGTTATCGTGATTTTTGGGTGTTGTAAGCACCAATCCATCAATCGCCCGTAAGTGGCAGAAATGATTTTTTTCATGCCTCTCAATAAAAAATTACCGTCTGGATTTTCGTGATTTTTTAACAAAACACTTGACAGAAACGGAACAATCGTGAGGGCAACAAACATCGAAGCAAACACCGTTACTGACACTGCCATTGGCAAACTTCGGATAAATTTTCCAGCGGCTTCGGGTAAATTGGCAACGGGTAGAAAGGCAAAAATCAACAAAACGGTGCAACCAATCACCGCCAAACTAATTTGCTTGGTGGCATCAATGGCGGCTTGTTTTTTGGGAATTCCCATGCGGATAAATCGCTCGATATTCTCCACAACTACGATGGAATCATCCACCAAAATCCCCAAAGCCACAATCATTCCGACAATGGAAAGTTGATTTATCGAAAAACCCAAGGCATACAAAAGTGAAAGCCCGATGGCGAGCGAAAGCGGAATGGAAATCATCACAACTAAGCTCGCCCGTGAACCCAGTGGTAGTAATGTAATGAGAACCAGCAAGATAGCGATTCCAAAATCTTTGGCAAAACGAGCCAAACGCTTTTCAACGGATTCGGCTTGGTCAAAAACTTTCACCAAATCTACCGAAGGCGGAAGCGTTTTTTTGAATTGCTCGATGATGGGTTCGGTCTGAGATTTTACTTGGATAATGTTCTGCCCGAACTTCTGACAAGCCGTTACGAATACGCTTCGATGTCCGTTCAAACGGGTTTTGTGGGTTTCGTCCTCGTAGGCGTATTTGACTTCGGCAATGTCTTTCAAAAAAACAATTTTTGTTCCGTTTGTGAAGACAATCGTATTCTTGATTTCCGCTAAATCTTTATAATTCCCCGAAGTTTTGACGTTAAATTTTTTGGTAGAAAGATTGATTGAACCACCTGGAATATTGACATTTTCGGACTGAATAGCCCCCAAAACCCGATTGAGTGGGATTCTGTCTTGAGCTAATTTATCCAAATTTAATTCTACCGAAATTTTACGTTTTGGAAAACCCCACGATTTAATATTTTTCAGAGCCTTCACTTTCTCCAAACGATTCTCTAAATCATCGGCATATTTTTCTAATTTAGAATAAGGCAAATTCTCGGAAACCAGAGCGTATTGATAGATATTTACGCCATCAGGTTGGTAGCGTTCAATCCGAATATCCAAAATATCAGCGGGTAAATCCTTGCGGACGGCGTTCATTTCACGCACAATTTCCTGATATTTTTCCTCGGGGTCGGCACTGAAATCGTATTCAATCTGGAAGACCACCGCCCCATCAAAAATATTAGCACGGACACGGTTCACATCATTGAGGTCATTGACTCGCTTTTCAACAACATCCGCCACCAATTCCTCCATATCTTTGGGCGAAGCTCCTGGGTAAATGACCGTTACGCCAAACTGGGGCGAAGAAAACTCAGGGTCTTCGCCACGAGGCATAGTGAAAAGTGAGAAAATACCGATAGATAATATTCCCAAAAACACGACCAGCGTGAATTGATAATTTTTTACAGAGAATTCAGAGATTTTCATGTGTGAATAAAATTGTTGAAGTTTGAATTGCTGATTTGTTGTAGTTAGTCGATAATCAACATATTACAAGGTTCTCAATTACGGTTTTAATAAATAATTAGAATGGTTTGAGTTATCGAAAATCAACAATTCAATAATTCAAACTTCAATAATTACTTCACAACCCTAACCTTACTCCCATCCACCAAATAAGCCGACCCATCCGTTATCACTTGTGAAACCCCCGCCAAACCGCTACCGATAAATGCCCTACTATTATCAATTCCAACAACTTTCACGGGCATTTTGCGTGCCTTTCCCTCCGATACCACATACACGAAAGCATCTTCCCCGTTGCCTTCAATGATGGCATCAATCGGAATAGACGTATGTTTCTGAACAACTGAGGGCATTATTTGAGCTTTTCCGAACAAACCAGTCGCCATTTTTTTACCTTGCGTGTTGAGTTTTAATTCAGCCTGATACAAACCCGAATTTATATCTGCTCCTTGCGAAAGCATAGAAACAGTTGCCGAGAAAATCACTTCTGGAAAAGCATCCAAACGGAGCGTTGCACGGTCACCGATGTGAAGACGAGTCCAATCTTTATCGGCAATTCCTGCTTTCAAAACCCAGTCGCTCGCTCCCGAAGCATTCATGAAAAATACAGGAGTACCAGGTCCAGCAAGTTCGCCTTCGTTCATCAACTTTTTGACAATCACACCATTAGCCGAAGCATAAATTTTGGAATACCCTTGATTATAGGAAGCAATTTTCAAAGATTGCTTCGCCACGCTGAGGGCAGTGGTTAGGTTTTGTACTTGTTCCAAAGTGGCAACTGAATCACGGTAAAGATTCGTTATCCGTTTCAAATCTCTTTCAGATTTATTGACACTTTCGGTGGCTTGCTGCACTTGGGCGTTGATTTCTGTCAGGTTCAAAGTAGCCAATAATTGCCCTTTGCCAACGTTTTGCCCCTCTTTTACATAGATTTTTTCAATGATTCCACCCGTCTTGAACGACAAGCGGGCTTCTTGCAAAGAAGTTACTAAACCCGAAGCATTAATGGCTTCGGTAGAATTTGCCTGTGAGACTTCAACCAGTTTCACCGCCACAATGTCGTCCTCAATCAGGGCTTTTTTAGTTTCTTTTTTCTTCTCGCAACTCATTAATAATGAGGCGATTAAAAAAGATAAAATGGATAATCTTTTCATATCTAAAGTATTTATTATGATTTGGTTTTTGACACGCAGATAACGCAGATGCTGTGCAACGCAGATTTTCGCAGATTAAAAAATGATTTTAAAAGATTAGCTTTGAGACTTTTTTTGAATAAAAAAATCTGCGAAAATCTGCGTTGCGAAGCATCAAGGCGGACGGCGAGTCTCATCAGCGTACCAATAATCTATTTCAGTTCAAAACTCGCCTTCGCTCTTTCCAATTCCACCCATTTTGTCCAGACATCATACAGCGAAATTGACTGTTGTAATTGTGCCGTAGTTATTTGCGTTTGAGCATCCAGCAACTCAATAAAGTTCAAATTTCCTTCCTTATATCTCCGCATCATATCACGGTAATATCGCTCGGCGGTTGATACCTGCGAAGCCTTCGATTCATAAATTTCACGAGCCGATGTTAAAGAATTTTTCGCAATTTCAGCTTGTAAATCTAACTGGTTTTTCACCTGTTGCATCTGGACATCCAACGAAGATATTTCTAACTCTGACTGCTTGATTTTCAATTGATTACGTCCAAAAGAATAGACAGGTAAATCAAACGAAATACCCAAAAGTACAAAGGCATTTGGAGCAAAGAAGTTCTTATCGGCACTGGCTATTTGAGCAAATCTCCCTTGCGAACCCAAGTCTAAGGAAGCCCCAATTTTAACCTTTTTATAAGATTGATTTAAACCCAAAATCTGGCGATTGATGTCAATGCCTTTCTGGATTTTATCTAATTCTTCACGGTGTCCATCAGTGAGTGAAATATTGAAACTGGTTTGTCCCAAAGTATCAATTTCTACCTTTTCGGAAAAATCTTTATTCAGTAAAAAATTGAAATAAGCTGCCGCATTTTTCTGAGTGCCACGAGCCGCTTCAAAATCTCCATTAATCTTGGCAATTTCGTTGCGAGTACGCACCAAAACTGTTGGATTTGCTGAACCATTTTTGATTAAACTCTCATTTACTCGCTCGGCTTCACGAAGTAGTTTTACCGTATTTTCATAAATTTTCAAGGCTTCCGTTGCTCTCAGATAATTGATATACGCCAATTTTATATCCTTGACCAATTCACGCTTATATACTTGAATTTCAGATTGTTGCATCGAAATCTGTTCCTGCTTTATCGCCTGATTATATTTCAACTCGGCGTTCATTAACGGCATCACGGTTCTCACCCTCATATCATAAAAATCTTTGGGAACTAACTGTTCGGAAGTATTTTGAATTTGGGGAAAGGAATTGGTAGCGGTCAATTTATTCAAAGTCGTATAAACTGGATTGACCAAATCACCAATCGGGATTTCAATTTTTCGCCCGCCTTGTGCGGTTGAAAGGGTGGTATTAAAATTGATGTTAGGCTTGAAAAGCGTTTTGGCTTCGGCAAGAGCAACTACGGCTTTTTGCAATTGAAAAGTCTGTTGCTTCAAAGTATGACTATTTTTCAAACCTTCCTGAACATAATTATTCAGAATCTCGGACTGCCCATAAGTCCCGAAACTGATTATTGAAAATATGATAAAAAATCTCTTCATAAACATAAATTATTTACTGAACAGTGTTTAGTATAAAGATAAAATAATAAAGCATCGTATTTCAAATATCTGAAAATCAATGCTTTACTTATAAATATTGCTCTTCACTTCCCGAAAGTTATTTTTACTTTTGGGAAGTTCATCTGTGTGCAACTTCCCTAAAGTAGAAAAAACTTTCGGGAAGTCCTTCACGCCTTCACGACATTACTGGTCGCCACCAAATTAGTTGTACACTTCGCCACAATTTGCCCCGCTTCGTTTCTGATTTCTCCTTCGGCATGAGCAATTTTTTTACCCATTCTTATGATTTTAGCCTTCACAATCAACTTTTCATCGGGTTTTGCTCCAAACAAAAAGTCCACACTTAGATTGACGGTTGAATAGAAAACTTGTGTTCCCATCGAGAAAACCGTCATACCAATCACGTCATCCATCATCCCCGTAGCCACGCCACCGTGCAAAATCCCCCCAGGGTTGCACATATCCTTGCGAACAATCACCTCAACCGTTAATTCACCTTCTTCAACAGCTACTAATGTTCCATTCAACCAGCGTCCATAAGGCGAGAGAGTTCCCGCTTCAAGTGCAGACTTACCAATATTACTCTTTAAATATTCTAAAACTGGATTGCTCATACTTTTAATAATTCTATCATTTGTTCAACCGAACTATTCATTAATTCATCAACATTTACCCCTTCAAATTTTTGAAAACGATTCCGAATTTTCAAAGAAACCAAACCGTGCATAAAAGACCAAACAGACATTACTGCAATATGTAAGTTACTGATTTTTATGCTGTTATTATCCAAACAACGTTGAATGGTTTGGAATAACAGCTCAAAACAACGATGCCCACAATCCCACGTTTCGGAAGCCTTCATACTTTCCATCGGGGCGTTCAAGATAAACATCAAATCATACATTTCAGGATTCTCAAACGCAAATTTCATGTAGGCATAACCTCTGGCACGTAGTTCTTCGATGGGGTCAGTGATGCCTTCAATGGCATCCGTCATTTCCAAAATCAGTTTTTCAAAACCCATCTCGTGCACCGAGAAGAAAAGCTCATTTTTATCCTTAAAATACAGGTAAATCGTAGCTGGACTATACTCAATTCGGTCGGCGATGGCACGAATAGATGCCTTCTCGAAGCCCTCTTCGATAAATGTTTGTTGGGCGGTTTCCAAAATTTTCAACCGCATTTCCAGCTTATCTCGTTCTTTTCTCTGTGTGATACCCATTATATTAATTTGAATTCGGGCGGCGAACCGCTTGAAAAGTAATTAATTTGAAAATTGAATAAAATTGTTTTCATTATCAAATTTTCAAATTACTTTACTCTCGTCCAAGTAGTACTTCTTCCGAGCAATGAAATTCCAATAAAACCTCTGAGACTCAAAGTATTAATGTCGGGCATTTTCATCGTACACGAATACGTTTTTCCGTTATTCGGGTCATAAACAGTGCCTTCTTCCCATGCTTTTCCCGTAAAATCAAAGTTTTTCAAAATCACTGAACCAATGATATTTTGTTCCTGCAATTTTGGATCTGGATTATTTACATCCTTACGCACGCCATCTCTACCCCAGACCACTTTTCCAAAGAACTTTTCGCCTACTTTATAAATCTGTATTCGTCCATCTTTAGTTTCGGCAAGCCACTCACCAATGATGGCATCTTTATTAACTTTTTGAGCGGTCAAATTCTGCAAGTTCAGCAAAACAATGAAGAAAAATCCAATTGCTTTTTTCATAATTGGTAAAAGATTTAATTAAGAAGTATATAATAACGCTGTAAATTTACTAAACACTGTTTAGTAAAATAAATTTCTGAATCAGTATTTTTCTAATTCTAAGAAATTTATAATTTTTATATTTTTAAATATCTGATAATCAGATATTTAAAAATTTTAATTATTGAATTAACACAAATAGTTAAAACAAGTATTTGTTCAATAAAAAGGTTATAGGTATTTTTGCAAATAATATAAGCCCCTTGACCCTCAAAGGGGGAATTTTATACGCATCAAAAACTTCTCCTTCGAGGGCTGGGAGACTTTACTTATGAACTATCCACTTAACCAAATACCCGAAAGAGACATCAAACCACGCCAAAAAGGATATACCATGGTGATGGACAAAGGATTGAGCATCAGACAGGTAGAAGACTTTTTAGAAACCAGTGCCGAATATACCGACATCGTAAAATTAGGATGGGGAACATCATTCGTTACACCCAAATTGAAAGAAAAATTAGCAGTTTACAAAGCAGCAGGAATTCCTGTTTATTTTGGTGGAACACTCTTTGAAGCCTTCATTGTTAGAAATGACTTTGACGGTTACCGCAGAATCTTAGACGAATTCGGGATGGAATACGCTGAGATTTCTGATGGTTCTTTGGATATGGAACAGGACGACAAATGTGGTTATATCAACACGTTAGCTAAACAAGTTACGGTACTTTCAGAAGTAGGTTCAAAAGATGAAACCAAAATTATTCCTCCTTACAAGTGGATTAAATTGATGAAAGTAGAATTGGAAGCGGGTGCTTGGAAAGTAATCGGTGAGGCTCGTGAGGGTGGAAACGTTGGTCTTTTCCGTGCATCGGGTGAAGTTCGTCAGGGTTTAGTTGAGGAGATTTTAACCGAAATTCCCGAAGATAAAATCATCTGGGAAGCCCCACAAAAAGCTCAACAAGTGTGGTTTGTGAAATTAGTTGGAGCAAATGTAAACGTTGGAAACATCGCCCCACACGAAGTTATCTCTCTGGAAACCATTCGTTTAGGTTTGAGAGGTGATACTTTTTCGCATTTTTTAGATAAGTAATTTTTTAACATGGTGTTCACCGCTCAATTAATACTTGATACATAATGGAAATCGTAAATTTTGTCTTACAACTCTTGAAAGACCCTTTAGCTGCTCTCTCGCAGTTTATTACAGAACATGGGGCTTTAACCTATGGATTATTATTTTTAATCATCTTTGTTGAAACAGGGCTAATTGTTATGCCTTTTCTTCCTGGTGATTCATTACTTTTTGCGGTGGGTGTTTTGGCGGCAGCAACGGGTAAAATAGAATTGACATTTGTCATACCATTGTTAATTGGAGCGGCACTTTTGGGCGACAATGTTAATTATTTTGTCGGTAAATTTTTTAGCGATTTTATTAAGTCAAAAGAGAAGATTTTATTCCTAAAACGTAGTCACATCGAACAAACAGAAGAATTCTATGCAAAACATGGTGGACAAGCCGTTATCATGGCTCGTTTCGTTCCAATTATTCGTACAGTCGCTCCTTTTGTGGCGGGTGCTGGAAGCATGACCTATACGAAATATATCACTTTTTGCATCATTGGAGCCGTTTTGTGGGTAACAGGAATCACCGTGATTGGATATTTTTTGGGAAGTAATGAATGGGTGAAGCACAATTTTGAAAAAGTAGTTTTAGGCATCGTGGCAGTGTCGGTCTTGCCGATGATTTTTGGAGTTTTGAAGGCGAAGTTTTCAGGAAATAATTAAAAATACAGAACTGTTATTCTAAAAGTCTTCACAATGAGTGAAGGCTTTTTTTATTACCTTTACTCAATAAATAAAAATGAAAATGAAAACTTTTGAAAAATGGGAAACGGAAGATTTAATCCTTGATTTTGGACTACGTGAAAATCCTAAATCAGAGATTCTTAGAAGTTGGATTGAGAGCAAAGTTACTATTTCAGATGCTGTCAGAGAAGAACTTTCTGAGGTCAAACGAGAGCTTGAAGACAATTCTGAATTCTACAATGAAGAAGAGCTTAAACTATTCATTATCAGTCGATTATTAAATCTTATTAAGTTGCGAGGAGAAGGATACAGAACATTTGCAGAAAGAACAATTAATGCAGAAGTTGATGGTATTAGTATGAGAGGGCGTGTAGAATTGATTGTAGCAATGGGTATTCAAAAACCAAGAATTCCTTTCTTTTTCATACATGAGTATAAACCTGAAATTAAACAGAATAACGACCCTCGTGGGCAATTGTTAGCAGCTATGCTAACTGCACAAGAGCTTAATAATCATAAATTCCCAATTTTGGGCTGTTATGTTGTAGGTAAAACTTGGCGTTTTGTAACTTTGGAAAACAAAGAATTTGCCGTGAGTCATCCCTATGAAGCCTCACGAGATGATATTTTTCAAATTTATATGATTTTGATGGAAGCAAAAAAACGAATCAATCATATAATTAAATCTTTGTAACTCTTCGTAAACAAAAAAGCCACCAGAAGTTGATTCTGATGGCTTTTTTGATAAATATCTAAACTCTATTCTCTGTAATCTATCCTCTAAGTTATTTCTGCACCACTTTCGCAAAACGATGATAAAATGGTGTCTTGCTATTGGCACTCTTCGGCATATACTTACCCGTAATAATAGGCACATACATCACACGACGACGAGATTTTTCACCCATGTTTGGCGACACTTCCACTCGATGCCATAAACGACCATCATGTACGGTCAAGTCGCCCGCTTCAATCTCAAATCCAACTTCACGAGCGTCGGGGGTGTGGTCAATAAAATACTTTTTACCAAATAATAACCTTAGCATATTTTGGTTTTGAGTACCTGGCAATACTCTCAAACCTCCATTTGAAGATGGGCAAGTATCTAAATGCACCCCAACATTGAGCATCGGAAGGATTTTCTGACCCAAAAACAAATCACGTGGGCTATCTGTATGCCATCCCATTTGGGTAAACTTGCTGTTTGGAGCATTTACATAATGGTTAAACACCAAACCATCCTTTTCTTCGTCTCCGATACGTCCATCATAAGGAGCCAATAATTCCGTTAAAACCTGTAATCTTGGGTCTTTCAAAAATTCAGCTAACACAGGGCTGTACTTATTGGTAAAGCACATCCGCTGAATCATTTTATTACCTTTGGGGTCTTTACCAAATTTTAATGGAATGCCATTTATTTTCTCAGTACCTTCATCCAACCACTTTTTTTCAATTTTACCTAATTCGTCAATGAAAGTCTTGATTGTGTCAGCGTTGATAAAATTTTTAAATTGAATAACTCCGTACTTACGGAAATACTCCTTCTGCTCGTGGGTTAATTGATCTTCCCATTGGAAGGTTTTATACTCGAACTTTACCATATTTTTATTACTATTTTTAACGTGGTTTTACACCAAATTGTTAGAAAAATTCTTCTTTCAAAAATTGCATTAAAAGAAGTTTTATGGATTGCTTTAAGGCTTTAATATTGCGTTTGAAACGAACTATTATTTTTGTTTTATCAAATTTAATTTTTGGGTTTTCTGGTTCCTTGTTTTCTCTTGTCGCTTTTTTCATTCCTTTGATTCTTTTTTTTTTTTTGCTATTCGTCTTCCTCGTTTTTTTCTTACCTCTACTTCCCTTTGGCATATTTTTTTTACAAGCTTGTGTAGTCGATAAAACAATGCAAATTAATAGAATGTAATCAAATTATCATTTTTTGATTAGAAGATTATTAAATATTCTGAGAAAATTTATACAAAATTCACCTTTTTTACAATGATTTATTTTTATTTTGTGATTCATCAATTATTGGCACGGCTAATTTCGTGATTAGTTTCAACTTTTTTGAGCTAAATATGATAAAATAGTAAGGTTAGATATTTTTGTACTAATCAAATTTTTAATCCTAAATAAAAAACAGTTTGCAAGACAGCATAAAAACCAATCATTATCCCTACTGTAATAAACCACTTTCTATCAACGATTTGTTTCGCAATTAGGTATGAAAGATAGGTAAAAAAGAACGCCCCAAAAACATCTATTGTGTAATGCACGTGTTGAATTAACAATAACGAGGCCAAAATAATGGTGGCTATTCTGGCTACTATTTTTTCAAGTGGTTTTTCTACAAACAACCAAATCATAACCATTGTGGCGGTGTGTCCTGAAAAAAACAAATCCTTGGTAATGGGTTCTGAATCGCCATAAATCAACAACTCTGAAAAGATGTCGTGAAGAATTACCAAGTTTTGGGGTTGGTTTAAGGGAAACAAGTAAATGGTAGTCATTCGGAAAACGGTTTCGATAACGAAGGTTAATGCGAATAGTAAAAATAGATTGGGTTTGGTCAAAACCCGACACAGCATATAGATTAATAACCCGTAAATGATGGCAAAAATGGGTGTAGAGACATCTTGGGCAGGTAAATAGTTCAGAACGTAATCGTTTAGGACTCGCCCTTCCCGTTTTTGAATGTGAGAAAAATAGGTAGGAAACTGTAAAGCTCCTACGATAAAAATAGCAATCGTAACTAATAATTTAACGGTGAAACTATAATTACTTAGTGCCGTTTTCCACCGGGAAAAAATATTAGTATTGTAACTTTCTTGCATATTTTGTGGTTTTATATTCGATGTTCGATATTCGTTTTTCGATGTTCGGAGGTGTCAATATTTACTTTTCGATATTTGGGAAATGTGGATTTCCACACGTCTAAAAACGAACATCGAACATCGGTCAGATAAATGACAATCCATTGATTCATCGAAGACGTATCTTTGTAAAAAGAATGCAAAATTACGGTAAATTAAAATCTTAGCAAAAATGAAAACAAAAATAAATGCGTTGGTTCTTGGAATAATTACATTATTCACGAGTGCATCATGTGGTCAAAAATCTGATAATCAGAAAATTAACAAAAAAATGAACGAAGAAAAAGTCAATACAGCGGGTGCGGAAACTGTCACTTTTGGGGCTGGATGTTTTTGGTGTACCGAGGCGGTGTTTCAAGAAGTTACGGGGGTGATAAAAGTAGAATCGGGGTATGCGAATGGTTCGGTAAAAAATCCTTCTTATCGTGAAGTTTGCACGGGCGAAACGGGTCACGCAGAGGTTGTGCAGGTAACTTATGACCCTAAAAAAGTGTCATTCGATACAATTTTAGAAATATTTTGGAAAACCCACGACCCAACTACATTGAACCGCCAGGGCGGCGATGTGGGAACACAATATCGTTCGGGGGTTTATTATTCAAGCGAAGCCCAAAAAACGGCAGCCGAGGCTTGGAAGGCAAAATTGAATGCTGAGAAGGTTTTCCCAAATCCAATTGTTACGGAAATTGAGCCTTTGAAGAGTTACTATCCAGCCGAAGATTATCACCAAGATTATTATGCTTTGAATGGTCATAATCCTTACTGTCAGGTGGTTATCCGTCCAAAATTGGATAAGTTGAATAAGGTTTTCAAGGATAAATTGAAAGACAAGGTAAATTAAGTAGCAGAGATGATAAATTGAAGAACTCCCAGGAGTTCTTCAATTTTATTAAGATAATAACGGCGAGTATCAATATTTATCGTTGAGCCTTCTGATTTTAGAAAAATCCATTCAAATCCTGTGCTGACGGCTCCGTAGATAATCTTGATATTGTCATTATGCTTTTTTTGATTGAATAATTGAGCAGCATACATTTCAGCAATACACTGGGCGAGGCTATTTTCGTTATTTACATCATCGTTTTTGGCTTCTACAATAAAAAAAAGGGGGGCATCAATTCGGGTGGCTTTATAATTTTTGGAAAACAAATAATCACAACGCCCTTTGAGTCCAAGACTTTTATCAACGTCAAAATTATAACCCGAAAAATAGGTGAGAGCATCAGGATTTCTTTGGCACAATTCGTTGAGAATGGGTGTAATTAATAATTCAGATTTTGCCTTTTCAGTACCCAATGGAAGGCTCTGATTAAAATTCAAAATTTGCATTAATAATTCGGATAGAACAAACGGAATAGTTGTTTCTGAGAAAAGTTTTTCTCGTTCCGTCAAGATGTTTAGAGCATCTAAATCATTGAATTTATACTTTGAATATAAAATCGGCATAACGTTTTTCCTGTAAAAATACAGATTTTGAACCGTAAATCGTAAGCAATTTATTAAATTTGCTAAATTAGAATATTAATTTAGTAAAACAATCGTTACCTTACGAAATTAATAACCATTGATTAAATCATGAAAGAGTTAACAGCAGACAGATAAAATTATTGATTGTTCTCTGTTATCTATTCTTTAAAATTACCCATCTTCAAATGAAAAAAATATTTTTTATTCTTATTACTCTCCTTGCTTTTACTACGGGTATCAATGCCCAAAAAGTTACGCCAGCCAAATGGTCTTGGGCATTATCAAAACCAAATCCTGCTGTTGGCGAAACCGTTGATATTGTTTTCACGGTGAAAATGGATAAGTCTTGGCATCACTATTCTTCTGACTTTGACCCAAAAGTTGGTCCAATTGTTTCGACCATCAAGCTAAAAAATAATGATTCTTTTGAAGCTATTGGAGCATTGAAGTCTATCAATTCAAAGAAAAAACACGATGAGATTTTTGATGGAGATGTTGCTTTTTTTGAAGGAAAAGGCGAAATGAGACAATCCATCAAGATTTTGAAAGAAAATCCAGTGATTGAGGGGCAGTATGATGGACAAGTTTGCTCGGACGTTACAGGACAATGCGTACCCGTGAAAGGAGCTTTCAAGATTGAAGCTAAAACGGGTGTACCTGCGGGTGCAGCCGAAAAAAAAAAAGCGAAGACGAAGTAAATAGTATTATTTCTGAAGAAGATAAAAAAACTGCTCAACAGGAGGAGAAAATTATTCCCACCACAGCCAGTACAGTTGCTACAGTGGCAGCCGTTATTGACTCGACGAAGGAAGAAGTTTCTGCTCCTGTTTCGGTTTCTACGGATTCAGTTGCCACCACTGAAACGGTTTCTGTCACTACTGAACCCCAAAAAGACGAAGATTCAATTTTGAGTTTCTTTCTGATTGCCTTGGGCATTGGTTTGGCAACCTGTCTCACACCCTGCGTGTATCCGTTAATTCCAATGACGGTCAGTTTTTTTATTAAGCAAAAAAACGGAGTCAGCAAAGCATTTCTTTATGGGGCATCCATCATCGGGATTTATGTGTTATTTGGAACAATAATCGCTGCCACACTGGGGCAAGCCGCTCCCAATTTTATCAGTACTCACTGGGTTCCTAATCTTCTCTTTTTTGTGATTTTCGTAGTCTTCGGGCTTTCGTTTTTGGGTCTTTTCGAGATTCAACTGCCTTCACAATTTGTCAATAATGTGGATGCTCAGTCGGACAGAGGCGGTTGGATAGGTATTTTCTTCATGGCTTTCACGTTGGCTTTGGTGTCGTTCTCGTGTACGGGTCCATTTGTGGGTACGCTCTTGGGTTTGGGGGCATCGGGGCATTTCACGAAGCCCATTATCGGGATGTTTGGCTTTGGTCTGGGACTGGCTTCGCCTTTTGTACTATTAGCTCTGTCGCCTTCGTTGTTGAAAAAAATTCCAAAATCGGGCGGTTGGATGAATACGATTAAAGTCTTTTTTGGGTTCTTGGAATTGGCTTTGGCTCTCAAATTTTTGAGTACCGTTGACCAAACTTATCATTGGAGAATTTTGGACAGAGAAATCTATTTAGCCATCTGGATTGCCATTTTTACTTTGATGGGTTTACATTTATTGGGTAAATTCCAAATGCCCCACGATGATAAAGTAGAGAAATTGAGCGTAGGCAGACTAATGGTTGCCCTCACGGTTTTCTCATTTGTGGTTTACATTTTCCCAGGAATGTTCGGAGCACCGCTGAAAGCACTTTCGGGGTTGTTACCTCCTATTGAAACACAAGATTTTGTATTGACCAGAAGTTCGGGCGAAGTGGCAACCAATCAGGATTCTGATTTTCCCAAAGACGTGAAATATAGTTCATTTTTGAAATTACCCCACGACATTCAAGGATTCTTTGATTATAAAGAAGCCGTGACTTACGCCAAAAAAGTAAATAAGCCCATTTTTATTGATTTCACGGGGCATGGTTGTGTAAACTGCCGCAAGATGGAAGCGAGTGTTTGGGCTGATTCAGAAGTTTTGAAACGTTTGAAAAATGATTACGTGGTGGTGGCTTTATACGTAGATGATAAAACAGAATTACCTAAAAATGAATGGTTTACTTCAAAGGATGATGGTTTAGAGAAAACTACTTTGGGTGACCAAAACCTTGATTTTGAGATTACCCATTTCAACGCTAATGCCCAGCCCTATTATTGTTTAATTAATCCAAACGATGATGCCAAACCGATGGTAGAACCCCGAGCTTTTGACCAAGATATTTCAAAATTCATTGCGTTTTTGGATGCGGGGAAGGCGAAATTTTTGGGGAAGTAAATAACAGTTCGAACAGTTCGTTATGCGTATAAAAAATCCCCTTAGAAATAATTTCTAAGGGGATTTTTCTTTCTCTAATCTTTATACTCTATTCTACCGTTCCCAGCTGCACTGTATTCGTCTTCAAATTTTTATTAGAAGGAATACTCAACGTAGTTACATACGTATCGCCAACGGATAGTAAACCTTTTGCTTTCAAGATGTCAGTCATGCCTTTTACGGTTGCTTTTAAGTATTTTCCAAAAATACCATACTTGCCTACATCTTTGTGGTTCAATACATTTGAACAAAATCATGAAGATTTCAGATTGCTAACCCTGCCAATTAAGGAGAGTGGAATGGATAAAATGGGGATTGATAATACCCACAAAAAACTTGTACTTATCAAAAACCTGTTGGTGTATTATTTTTTCAAGGCAATATTTTTAGGTGCAATTTTGAATCAACAAAAGGGGAAAACTTTAATAATGATAACCAACACAAACCTCTTTTCCTCTAAATCTTTTTAATTTTTTTAAAGTGTATCAAAATGTTACGATGAGCAATGTCGACTAAAGCTGATGAGTAAACCGATGATAAATAAACCTAATTTTTAACAATTTAACAATTAACAAAAATGGAGAAGCAATTCGAAATCGTATCACAAACAGAAGAGTTAAACAATTCTCTTTCAATCATTGAATTAGAGGAGCGTTTGGAAATGGCAGCAGCCGATCGTTGTAACAATCGTTGCAATGGTAATGATGTTGAGATTCAGGCTGTGTAAACAACAAATCTAGTTTTTAGTCATTTTAATTTTTAACAATTTAAACTTTTAACAAAAATGGAAAAGCAATTCGAAATCGTGTCACAAACAGAAGAATTAAACAATTCACTTTCAATCGTAGAATTAGAAGAGCGTTTGGAAATGGCAGCAGCAGAACGTTGCAGCAATCGTTGCAATGGCAATGATGTTGAGATTCAGGCTGTATAAACAACAAATCTAGTTTTTAATCATTTTAATTTTTAACAATTTAAACTTTTAACAAAAATGGAAAAGCAATTCGAAATCGTATCACAAACAGAGGAATTAAACAACTCACTTTCAATCGTTGAATTAGAAGAGCGTTTGGAAATGGCAGCAGCAGAACGTTGCAGCAATCGTTGCAATGGTAACGATGTTGACATTCAAGCGGTTTAATAGTCTTCTGTCTGGTAAATAATTAATGGATAATTGTCTGAAAATGAATCAAAATAAATCACAAATCTAAAGATTTTATGATTCTTCTGGACAATTATCCTACTTCTCTCCTCTAAACCATTTTTAATGAAAAGTAACCTGTTTGACCTCTTATAATAATCTGATAAATTGATAAACACACCATAAAGTATCATATATGCAAAAGATTGTAAAATCTATTGAAAACGTCTTAAACTAAATTGTATGAAAACATATACCGTAGATTCGTCCGTTCTGATAGAAAAAGTTGAATCAGATATTAATACGTCAAAATACCTTTTGAGCCATCACGGGAAACGTTTTTACGTGGGCGAGTTAGTATATTTAATCATAGATAAACTGCTGAAAATCAATGATTTGAATATTATTGTCAATGATTTACACCGTAAAAATAACATCACGATTAGCCTTGAAAAACTCATTGAAATCATCGAACAAAAAATAAAACCGTTGGGAGTTATTGAGGGATACCAGACTGGTACTCAGAGGAGTAGGATGAGTTATATTTTTGGGGCAATTACGCTCATGCAAGAGAGTACAATTTTGAAGGTTGTGTCTCCGCTTACTTTTCTTTTCAACAAATATGTTTTCAGTGTTGTGTTACTGTTTGTATCAATGGCACACTTTATTTTCTTCAAAGATTTGATGTTTGGTGAAATCTGGGAGACTCGTTTGAGTAATTCCTCAGAAAATATATGGATTGTGGGACTGTTATATACTGGCTTCTTCTTGATTTTGATGTGCCACGAACTTGGACACGCCACTGCCACTTTTAGTTACGGTGTAAAACCCCAGAAAATAGGCTTTGGGTTTTATTTTCTCTTTCCAGTATTCTTTACGGATGTATCAAATATATGGGTTTTGGGGAAACTCAAAAGAATTATGGTAAATGTGGCTGGTATATATTTTCAATTGATAATCAATGTGTTGATGATGGCAATTTATCACTTCTATCGGGCGGAGTGCTATTATATTTTCCCACTCATCATTGTCAATTTAGGCGTTGCGATATATTCACTCAATCCATTTTTTCGCTACGACGGTTATTGGATTTACAGTGATTTATTTGAAATACCTAACCTTAAAAAACAGTCCTCTGAGTATCCTAAGAATCTTTTGAAACGGATGAAGGGATTTCTGTATCAAAAGCCAGCAAATACTAACGTACCATTTTGGAAGGAAATCCCACTTTTGGTATATAGTTTTTTAAATCAAATTTTTTGGATATACATTTTTTATTTCTTTGTGAGCGTATTGATTTCTACTACTCGCAAGGTTGGGTATTATTATGATAATTGGTTGCTCGGAGGTGATACGTATTCTATGGAAGATACTGTCTGGTTTACGCTCAGAACTTTGTTCATGTATGGATTGACACTTTTTTTTGTGGGAAGGTATCTAATTAATTATTTCAGAAAGAGCAAACTTACAGTGATTTAATTATTCTCTAAAATCCAACAATATTATGGAAACGGTCATCAATAAGCAGTTGTTATTTAAGACAAATACCTGTTTAAAATATCGAAAAAAAGATGAGCAAAACTATCAGATTGAACATTTGCTGAATGGAAAAATCTTCGTAGTGGGCAGTCAAGTAGTAAGTTTATTGAAGTGGTTTATGACTCCCAGAGGTATTGAAGATATTGAGAATGATTTGATTAGTATTGGAAAGATCAGTCGAGCAGACCTTCAAAAAACAATGAAAACCTTGGTGGGCAAAGATATTTTGGTGGATTTATCCCAAGAAACTGAATCCTACCATATTGGCTCGCTAAACAACAGAATATTCAATGTTGATGAATTTTCTCCTGATAAAAATCTTGACAGTCAATTAGTTATAGTAGGAATTCCTTTCGGGAAGGGTAATAATACGTCTAATGGTTCAGCCAAATTTCCTTTTTATGTAAGAGATTTTCTCAAAAACCATTTAGTAGATTTTAGTCAGAATGTAGAGAATATTGATTTCCGATTTATCAACTCCAAAACAGACTTCTCGAATCTCAAGAACCTATTGATGAATCGCCGAGTGAAAGATTGGGGAAATCTATTTATTTATCTCCAAGAAAATAATCAAACGACTTATCGAAAAATCTATCACCTTTCAAAAGATTTAATTTCAAAGGGACACATTCCTTTTTTCTTAGGAGGAGACCATTCCATCAGCTATCCTATTATCAAAGGAGTTGCACAGAATCATCAAGATTTACATATTGTTCATTTTGATGCTCATACTGATACTTACGAATCTCCGATTAATAGATACTTTGAGGAAAAAGATGCTGCTCACCACCACGGTAATTTTGTGTCTCATTGTTTGAAACTTGATAATATAGCACATTTTCATCAGTTTGGAACGAGGGGTATTATGAATGCTCGATATGAAAACTTACCCAAACGTAAAATCTATTGGATTGACACCCTCAAGGAAATCATTGATAGTGGGTGTTTCGATAATATTCCAGCGAATGCACCCGTGTATGTAACTTTTGATATTGATTTCTTGAACCCTGCCTTCGCTCCTGGCACTGCCACACCCGTTGCAGGAGGGTTACCGCTCGCTGAAACGTATAAACTATTAGATATTATTTTGGATAAGAAAAATATTGTTGGAATGGATCTAGTTGAAGTTAATCCTGATTTTGACCGTGATAGTCAAACTATTCAGGTAGCAACTGATTTAATTTTAACATTGATAAATTTTGTGGAAATGAAGTTAAAGAACAATGAAACTATTTAAACTTTTACGGCTATGTTTAATGAAAAACAATATCTCTCTAAAATCAGTCAATTACGCAGTAGATACAGCGATAAAATTGACTTCGCAGGCAACGAAGGTTATATGCGAAACTACTATCTGACCCGTGCCAACTTATATCACTTGGCTCCTGAGGTTGTGAAGAATGGTAATGACTTTGATTTTTTCAAAAACATTCTTTTTTATCAGTCATGGTCGGGCATTGATGAACAACAGTTTGACTTTGTTCCCGAGGCGGACTTGGAAGGTAAATTAGATTTCTTAGTGGATATCGACGAAAAGCCCCGCATTTTTTGTACTTATCATCTTGGATCTTACAGAATGTTGAATCTAATTTTGACCAATCTGGGGGTTAATTTTTCATTGGTTGTTGATAATCAAACAGTAGAAACCCAAGGGGAAAAGTTCAAAAGACTTATTGAAGAATTTAAGCATGAAATGAATCCCAAGATTAAGAATGAATTTAAAATTCTTAATGCCGAATCACCCTCAATAGGCATCCAGATGATGCGTGAAATTAAATCTGGGCGGTCGTTGGTTTTTTATATTGACGGTAACACAGGCGTGGGTGGCGTACATAGGCATGATGACAAACTCACACAAATAAATTTTTTGGGTAAGAAGTTTTTTGCCCGCAAAGGTATAGCGTTCATCTCGCACGCTACACAAACACCCATTGTGCCAGTGCTTAGCCACAGGGTGAGCGATTCGGAAGTAAAAGTTAATTTTTATGACCCCATTGTGCCTTCCAAGCAGATAGAACGGGAAACATACTGTCAACAAACGACCCAAAGAATTTATGATAGTTTTTCGGATGTCCTCAGAAAATACCCTGAACAATGGGAAGGATGGCTCTATGTGCATAAATATATGGATATTCCTTCACTGGTTAGACCCATTGAAAATACCAATATCAAGTTTGAAGAACTGGAGAATCATGTAAATTTCACTTTCGACAAACAGCGTTTTGGCGTGTTCAATATTCGAGAACAGGCTTATATTTTTGACAGAAATACCTACATGAGTCATATAATTCCACCCGACATAAAGGATATATTGGCGGCATTTAATTGGCAACCATCAGTCAGTAAAGATAATATTTTGGCAAAATTGGGTAATAATCATGTCCCCATCAACCATCTGCTTTCAAAGCAAATTATAGCAATCAATGCTTAATGAGAATAGCCGAATACAAGAAATTGAATTCGGCTATTTTGATAAATAGGCTCGTCATCAATAGTCGCTTTGATAATTCTAATCGTGGCGTTGGTGTATCTTTTTTTGAACAGTAGAATTTATCCAATTTTTGAATCAAGAAATCTAATAGTTATAATCTCTAAATTTTAAACAGATATAATCAGATGAAAAATATATTTACACTCTTGACAATCAGCTTTTTAGGAGGCATATTTTTTTCTTCAAAAGCACAATCATACAAACCCGTGGTGGCTTCTATTGAAGGAACTGTCAGTGGAAATAACGGAAAATCGGTGGAATTTGCCACCGTGATTCTATTGAAAACCGCAGACAGTTCACTCGTTAAAGGAACATCCGCAGATGCAACTGGCAAGTTTAAATTTGAGAATATATCAGTAGGAAATTACTTAATTACTGCTACTTCCATGGGGTTTAAAAAAGGTTACAGTAATGCTATTGATTTAATTCCAGAACAAGTGGAGGGAAGTCTCGTTACTCAGGTTCAATTGAGTGAAGACGCTACTGTTTTATCGGAAATTGTTGTGCAGGCTCAAAAACCAATGATTGAACAACAAATAGACCGTCTGGTGGTGAATGTCGAGAGTAGTATTCTAAGCACGGGCAATTCGGCTTTGGAAGTATTGGAGAAAGCCCCAGGTGTGATGGTGGATAAAGATGGAAATATCAAATTACGGGGCAAAAGTGGTACTTTAATCATGATTGATGACAAACCAACCTACCTATCCTCCGCAGACTTAGCCAATATGCTCCGTAATATGACTTCCAATCAAATTGAAAAATTAGAAATAATTACCAACCCTTCGGCAAAATTTGATGCTGCGGGCAATGCTGGAATCATCAATATCAAATTGAAGCAAAATAAGGCATGGGGAACGGTTGGAAGTGCCGGTTTGTCGTACAGGCAAGGTATATACACTCGTGAGAATGCTACTGTCAATTTGAGCCATCGCCAGGGAAAATATAGCCTGTATGGTGCTTATGCCTTCTCAAACAGAAACAACATTAATGAATATGAAATTGTCCGTAATTTCAGACAAGCCAATACGATACCTTCCGTTATCAATCAGACTTCGTCCGTTGAATCTCCGTACAGTTCACATTCGGCTCGTTTGAGTTTTGATTATGCTTTCAACAACAAAACGTCTGTTGGAATAATGGGATTTACGATGCTGGCAGGAGGAGAAAATATCGGTATCAACAACACAAATTCTCAGAGTTTATCAACAGGACTTTCGTTGGGGCGAACCTTGACGAAAAACACTAATACCGAGCAATTTAAAAATTACTCTTTCAACCTAAACATTCGACATAAATTCGATTCGTTGGGCAGAAAATTAGCCATAGATTTCGACCATATTTATTACAACAAAAACAACGCACAAGTATTTTTAACCGATTTTTTTGATAGCAATAACTTACTTGTAAAAAACCCAAACAGTAATCTGACAGGCGATTTACCTTCCATTTTGACCATCAAATCCGTCAAAATTGACTACGTACAACCTCTGTTTCGCTTGTTGAAATTAGAGTTAGGAGCGAAATCAAGTTTTGTAGAAACCGATAATAATATGCGTTTTTTCAGGATGGAAGATAGCAAGAAAGTTTTGGATGATGGTCGTTCAAACCATTTCACTTATCAAGAAAATATCAATGCTGCTTATGCAAACTTAGTCTTCAAACTTACCAAAAAATTAAGTTTTCAAACGGGTTTACGGGTTGAACAAACCATCGGAGAAGGAAAACAACTCTATCCAAACGATACGGTTTTTCCGAGAAATTATTTCAACTTTTTCCCAAGCGTATTTTTTAGGCATACACTCAGCAAGAAGAGTACCATCATATTGTCATACAGCCGTCGGATAGACCGCCCAAGTTATCAAGAGTTAAATCCATTTAGGTCTTTTCTTGATCCTTATACATACCAACAGGGAAATCCTTATTTACAACCGCAATTCACAAATTCTTTGGAACTGACTCATGCCTACGAAGGAAGTCTGACTACTTCATTAAATTATAGTACTACCGACCAAGTGATTACTCAGGTAATTAAGCAATCGGATGAAGACCAAACCACTTTTCAAACGGTAGATAACCTTGCTAAGCAGAGAATCATTGGTTTTTCAACCATTTTGCCCATTCCGATTTCTAACCGAATAAACATGATGAACTACGTTAGCTTCACTCACAAACAGTTTTCGGGAGAGTTTTTAGGAAAACAGTTAGACCAAAGCCGCTTAGTTTTTCTGTTCAACAACACCACAACGTTCAGTTTTTCAAAAGGGTGGTCTGCTGAAATAGGAGGATTCTATCAGTCAAAAAGTTTTTACGGAATTCTTGATTTATTGCCTATATACGCCTTCAATGCAGGTTTTCAGAAGCAAATAATGGATAAACGGGCAACCATCAAGTTTAGTATTTCAGACCTTTTCAGAACCAACATCAACCGCCTGAACTTGGTGTATGCCAACTTAGATACACAAGTTAGAAACTGGTCTGATACTCGGATAGCCACTATTTCATTCAACTATAAATTTGGTAAAACCACCGTGTCTTCAACCGTTCGCAAAACAACGGGAGCCGAAGATGAGAAGAGTAGAGTAAAATTGAGTGCCAGCAATTAGAATACTAAACCAAGTTATAAACGCAAACAAAATAAAATCATGAAAGCAAAATTCTTTTTCTATTTCACTCTATTGAGTTTTGGAATAGGCGTACGGTCACAAGCACAAACAGTAAATTTCACTACGGTGAAGGAACTCATTGATGTTAAGAAATTTGATGAAGCTCGGAAAACGCTTCAAGGAGTTACCAATAATCATTCAGACTATGTACTGGCAGAGTATTATTTGGGAAAAATTGCGATGGGAGAAAACAAATACGAAGAAGCCTCCGAACATTTTGCAATCACGACAACGAAGAACCCACAAAATGCTGATTATTTCTATTGGCTGGGTCGTGCTTATGCACAATTAGCCCTCAATTCAGGGATGATTAAGAGAGGAGTTACAATACCAAAGGTTAGAGAAGCCTTTGAAACAGCACATTCTTTAGCTCCCAAAAATCAAGAAACTATGGCGGCTCTTATTCAGTTTTACCTTGCTGTTCCTGAGTTTTTAGGAGGGGGTTCTGATAAGGCTTTCAGTATGGCAAAGAAACTACAAGCGGTCAACAGAGGAGACGGATTTTTAGCCTTAGCCAATATTTATATGGCAGATGAGAATATAGACCTCGCCGAGAAAGAATACATCAATGCCGCCAAAACTGAACCCAACAATGTCCGTTACATTATTGCATTGGGTACTTTTTACCAAAATCAAAAAAAATATAATGATGCTTTGAGTATTTATGAATCATTTTTACTGAAACACCCAGAAAATATGTCTGTTGCTTATCAGTTCGGGAAGTGTAGTGCGTTGTCGGGACAAAAAATGGAAAAAGGAGAGGAACTTCTGAATGCTTATCTCAAACATAAACCTCTCAGCAACGAACCCTCAGTGGCAGGTGCAACAATGCGTTTGGCAATGATTCAAGAGAAAAAAGAAACAAGCAAGGAAGCCAAAAAGATGCTATGAGGAAACCGCCATCAAGTCAGACCCATCACTCAAAGAAGCCAAAAGAGGCTCTGAGAAGATTATAAGTCTAAATAATGGGTGGGAAGAACTACCTATTCTTCCCACCCATTATTTTATTATCAATAGTATCAAAAAAAATATTTCTGTATGACTCCCCCAAAGGAACATACCCTTTTACGTCGTGTAATGCTATCTGATTTCCATCAATTAATTTAATTCTGTCCGTACAAATAATATATGATTTATGAACTCGCATAAAACTCTCATCGGGCAGGCGTTCTTCTAAATCTTTCATATTCATCAGTGTGATTATTTCTTCATCTTTTGTATGAATAGAAATATAATTTTTTAAGCCTTCTACATAAGTAATATCTTTGAAATTTATCCGAATCATCTTTCCTTTATTTTCAGTCTTCACAAAAATATAGTCCTCCAATTCATTTGCAGGCACTTTCCATAGTTTTGGGCTTCCGCCCGTTGTAATATTCATCATTTTGTGAACTGCTTTCAAGAAGCGTTCATAGGGAATCGGTTTCATCAAATAGTCAATGGCGTCCAACTCAAAACCCTCAACCGCAAACTGACTATACGCAGTTGTAAGTACGAACTTCGTTTTATCTCCAACAATTTTCATAAAATCAAGACCCGAAATTTGAGGCATTTCAATATCCAAAAAAGTTAAATCAATGGTTTGATTCTGAACAATACTGATGGCTTCAATGGGATTAGTAGTGGAATGAACAAGGGTCAGAAAAGGGGTCTGCTCAACAAATTTGCTCAAAATTTCAACGGCTCCGTGTTCGTCGTCAACGATTAGACAATTAATCATGATATTAAAGATTTATAGTTAAATAAACATTATAAAAAAAATCATCGGCATCAATAGTCAATGTGTACTTATTGGGGTAAGCAATGTCTAATCTTTTTATGGTATTCTTCAGCCCAATGCCCGAAGAATACTCCTTTGAGCCATACCTTATCTTATTTTTTGTCGAAAAATGCAAGATATCCCTTTCAACACTAACCCTCACGGTAGCTACATTTGAGGAGTCATGTAAATCACCGTGCTTAAAAACATTTTCCAGAAAAGTAACCATTATCAAGGGAAGCATCTGCCTGAATTTCATGTTACCAGTGCTTTCAATGTTTATGTTTAGTGTTTGGTTGTACCTTAACTGATTAAAAGCAATATAGTTTTGTAAATGCACAACTTCTCTTTCTAACGCTACTTTTTCAGTACCGTTATTTTCCTCTAAGGCATATTTAAAGATCTCAACCAATAATAATATACCGTCTGCTGCTTCTTTTGAATGCGAATATACTTTTGAGTAAAAAAAATTTAGTGAATTGTACAGGAAATGAGGATTAATCTGAGATCTTAAATAAGCCATCTGACTTTCTTTTAGTTGAGTCTCCAATATATATATTTTACTCTCTTTTTCACGCATTTGTTGTTCATAATGAAATTTGCGTTCTTCTAATTTTCGCCTTTTAAGCTCTTCTCTTACCTTTTCTGAACCATACCAATAGGCTAAACCATAGATTAAATAGGTAGTAATTTGCCATAGGTTTTCAACAAAGTATAAGGCTAAGTTAAGTTTTTTCTCTATACACTCTACAGGAATCTCAAAAGATGGTAATAAGTAGTATTCTACTAAAAATCGATACATCACTGTCAGTAACGTCAATAAAGAAAACCAAAAAAATGAATTCATTTATTGCTTTTTTTTTTAATATGAAATTCTCAATATAAAAATACACATATAGAAACTCATAATATAAATGATGAAAAGAAAGAACCTATTAATTAGGAAGGTGGGAATATTTAAGATTGAAATCATAGAAATCTCAAAGCCAAAATAGGCAACCCAGCATAAAGTATGAATAAAAATTAGACGTTTATTCATAATTACTATTTTCTTGAATAATTTATAAGTCATTGATTACCAATATTTTAATATTTTTTTATTTTTGAGAGGTTAAATCACGCCTAATGTAGGTACGACCCCGTTATACTCCTATTTTTTGGGTTTGATAGTTATCATTTGGCTGATTGTGTAACTTTTTTTTTTGAAAAATAGTTACAGGCTATATTTGAACCATAAAATCTTTATAAACTAAAACAACAAAAGCTATGAATCAATCATCACAAACCTCAAAGTTGGCTATTAAAAAACACACAATTTCTAACTTTAGTGATTTAGAAATTGAGAGAGTAAAATCAGGGATATTTGGAACGACCTCATCCAGAGTTTGTCTTCTCGCCCAATAAATCGGTGTAAAATAGTATGGTTAATTTTATAAAAATATAAGTTGATTAGTCATTTTTATTTAAAATCTACAAAATATGTTTTATAAAATTAACCATATTATTCAGAAATTTAATCAGGAAAAATGAAACTTAAAAAATATTAATGCACAAAAGACTTGATAAAACAAAAAGATTTATCTTATCCAATAATACTACCTTAGGTTTTCGACACAAACATTCAAATATAAATTCACAATGTTTTTCAAAGAACACGCATCATTTTTAGATACATCTACCCATTTAAAACGAAGGATTTTGAATAATGAGGTTTTTATTAATTCACTCTCTGAAGCATATTCTTATGCCCTACTATTTTTTACACTTTATGAAGTAACTAATGACAATCAGTATTATGTAAAATGTAAAAAAATAATTGATGATATATCGGTTCAAGCAATAACCAATACACCCCTTGATTCTATTACATTAGCAGGAATTACTTCTCTTTTAAGGCATTTAGGTTCAGCTAAACCTGTTATACTAAACCAATTGGAAGAGAAATTATTGAACATTGCTTTTGATTTTATTAACTCTAAACAAATAGGACTTATAAATGGTATTCAAGGAATCCTTAACTACTTTACACAAAACCAAACTGTTGAAATTCGGTATCAATTTTTTTTAACAGAAATCATACAAAAACTTCAATGGATTATCAAAAATGATGATTTGGGGAGTAGAATAGTTTATAATAAAAATACTGACTTAACAATGCCTTGGGGTCTTACAGGTCTTCTTTATTCATTGATGAGGGTCTATCATTTCAGCACTGATAACTTTATTGTTGGGAATATAATTGATAATAGTCTAAAATATATTTTGAATTATAAAAGTGATGTTGATTTCTCTAATCATTCTTTCGATTTTTTTCCCAATCAAGTTGATGATTGTAACGTCCTATTTTTTCAAATAATATGTCTTTAGCTTCTGAGATTTAACAAAAGGCAATTTTACTATATCAATACAGTAGTCTTTTCAATCGCCCTGAATATCAAAAACTTGCTAATTTTGTTGGTTTGAATACTTTGGTAAGAAAAACTAATGAACAACATTCTGTTATTCATTCCAATTTATTATATGGTTCTTCTGGAGTAGCACTGTTATATAATAAACTATTCCAAATTACAAAATTTGATGCTTATCAAAAGGGAGCATCATATTGGTATGAAAAAACCTGCCAATTATACCTTGATGATTTACAAAATAACCTTTTTCAATCATCAAAATCTAATATTTTTGAAGGAGAGATAGGGCTGAAACTTACTTTGTTATCATATCAATCTAACAAAAAACTAAGTTGGGAAGGAATATATGGTTTGAAATTTGAATAAAACCAAAAATCCTCTCAGAAACAATTTCTGAGAGGATTTTTCACATACTCTAAAAGCTAACCTTTATACTCTATTCTACCGTTCCCAGCTGCACTGTATTCGTCTTCAAATTTTTATTAGAAGGAATACTCAACGTAGTTACATACGTATCGCCAACGGATAGTAAACCTTTTGCTTTCAAGATGTCAGTCATGCCTTTTACGGTTGCTTCCAAATCTTTGCCTGTGGCATCAAAATAAAATACTTTTGCTCCCCACAACAAGCCCATTTCTGTGCCAACTGCTTTGTTGGAAGTAAAAATATACAAACCAGCTTTTGGGCGGTGTGCCGACAAACGAAAGGCAGTATAACCACTATTGGTGATGCACAGAATGGCACTCGCTTCAGTATCACGGGCAAGGCGACAGGCACCTGCAATCATGCGGTCGTTCAAAGCAAATTTGGAATCGCTTTGTCCCAAAGAGTGATTTTTAAAATAAATTGAAGCCTCATCCCCCTTCACAATCTTAATTTCATTTTGTTGTTGTTCAACCACTTCTTGGATGTGTGCCATCGTTTCAACGGCTTTCAAAGGATATGCTCCCGAAGCAGATTCACCGCTCAACATCGTGGCGGATGCACCTTGCAAAATGGCATTTGCCACGTCAGAAGTCTCCGCACGGGTTGGCACGGGATTCGTAATCATGGATTCCAGCATTTGGGTTGCCACAATTACGGGTTTGCCCGCTGCCGTGCATTTTTCGACCATTAATTTCTGTAAGTGTGGCACTCTTGCTCCGTCAATTTCCACGCCCAAATCACCACGTGCTACCATGATGGCATCAGTTGCGGCAATGATTTCATCCAAATTTTCAATGGCAAAGGGCGTTTCTATTTTGGCAATTACCTTGGTGTTATTCTTACCGTAAGCCTTAATCCTATCTTTAATATCGTGAATATCAGCGGCAGAACGAACAAACGAAAGGGCAATCCAATCGACACCGTTGTCGAGTCCGAAGTACAAATCTTTGAGGTCTTTTTCGGTTAAACAAGGTAATGAAACCTTTGTACCAGGCAAATTGATGCCTTTTTTAGATTTCAAGATTCCTCCGTAAACAACCTCTGTGATTACTTCCTTCTTGATTTTATCAATTTCTAAAACCTTTACTTCCAAATTACCATCATCCATCAAAATTCTTTCGCCCACGTTTACATCCAAGTACATAGACGTATAAGTTGTACCGACACGCTCAGAATTTCCCATCAGGGTTTCGTCCATCACGAAGGTCAATTTGTTGCCCGCCTTGATTTCTACGCCATTATTTTCAACCAATTGAGTACGGATTTTGGGTCCTTGCAAATCTTGAAGAACTGAAAGATTAGTACCCATTTCCTCAGAAATTTCTCTGATGGTTTTGAGTCTTTGCAGGTGGTTTTCGTGGGTTCCATGCGAGAAGTTGAGACGGAAGATATTTACGCCCGCTTCAGCAAATTTAATCAGCATTTCCTTCGTTTCGGAAGCTGGACCGATGGTGGCTACAATTTTGGATTTTCTTTGAAAAGACATATTTTGGTTACAGTTTATTCTATATTATTAAGATATTACTGTAAAAATACAATAAGCCTTCTATAATTTGGATGATAATTGCCTGTTTTCTGCCAAAAGTTCATATTTGAGGAAATTTTATGTAATTATTTTTAGAAAAAACAGGATGAATAATAACTGCAAGGACGGGAAGACGCAAATTAAAAATACATTAGCGTTCTCCCGTCCTTGCGGTTATCCCTAAGTTATCCCCGCACCAACCCGTTTTCCCTTAGATAATTATTGGTTAGAACTTCTTTATCAGGGTTCAGCGTTATTTGCTTCAGAACCTCACAAACGAATAATTCGTGGTCACCTGAATCTACACTACCCACGCATTTGCATTGAACGTAGCCGATGGATTCGGTCAGAAACGGGCAGCCTCTTTCATCAAATTCAAAGGGAAGATTGACAAATTTATTGGACGTTTTACCGCTCTTTCTGCCCAATTTTGGAATCAATTTTTTTCCTTGGTCTTGGGCTAAAAGATTGACGTTCAGTATCATACTTTCCCGAACCAACTCGATGGTATAATCGGTTTTGTATAGAGCAACCGTCAGAAACTTGCCTTGCATGGCACTCTGCATCACCCACGTGGCAATGTTGGCATTGACCTTGCCCAATGGCGAAACCGTAGTGATGGAATGAACATCGTAGTTCTTATATTTTAACACTGTTTTGCGAGACATGAATTTATTTATTTTGTAAAAAATCACCTATCAATAGAAATACCAATTAAATTTGATGTCTGAAAATTTAAAAGATTGAAAATCAAGTATTTTGTGAAGTTTTTAACGAAAAAATTAGACAAAATACATATTTGATTCTTATTTCAAAACTGTTAATCATAAAAGTTGTTTAAAGAGATGGAGGTAATTAGCAATTATTTTGATGTTAAACGATTTCGAGTCCAATCTCCCCAAATAGAAATTGAGGCACGAAAAAAAATGAAGAAAATGAAGTCTTTTCACATACCCGACCTGTATAAAAGCAACATCATCGGCAACATCAAGGAAAATCGCCGAATACAAGACAAACTCAAAAAAGATTTCTCTCCAACGGTGCTGAATTATGGTCCTATTAGATTTCTTATTTCCAGACATTTTGGTTTTTGTTACGGTGTGGAAAATGCTGTGGAAATCGCTTACAAAACGATTGAGGAGAATCAAGGGAAAAGAATTTTCCTATTGTCGGAGATGATACATAATCCTGATGTGAATTCAGACTTATTGAGCCGTGGCGTGAAATTCATTATGGATACTGCTGGAAATCAGCTCATTGACTGGAATGAACTCACACCCGAAGATGTGGTGATTGTACCTGCTTTTGGAACAACCGTTGAGATTCAAAATCGCTTGGCGAGTATTGGTATTGATGCTTATCAGTACGACACTACTTGTCCGTTCGTGGAAAAAGTTTGGAACAGAGCCACTGCCATTGGTCAGAAAGATTACACGATTGTGGTTCACGGGAAACCGACGCATGAAGAAACCCGAGCAACATTTTCACACTCCAAAGAAAATGCTCCTACTATTGTGGTGAAAAATATGGAACAAACCATAGAATTAGCCAAATACATCACAGGCGAAAAACCTTCAGAAGAGTTTTACATAGAATTTGAAGGACAATTTTCGGAAGGATTTGATGTAACAAAAGATTTGAAAAGAATTGGCGTTGTTAATCAAACTACTATGTTAGCTTCTGACACTCAGGGAATTGCGGATTATTTAAAACAAGTTATGATTCAAAAGTATGATATTGCGGGGTCTGATGTAACTGCTTATTTTGCTGATACTCGTGACACACTTTGTTACGCCACCAATGATAACCAAGCTGCTACTTACGGACTCTTGAAAGAAGAGGCTGATTTAGCAATTGTAGCGGGTGGTTATAATTCTTCAAACACATCACATTTAGTAGAACTTTGCGAACAAAAATTACCGACTTATTTTATATCTTCGGCAGATAAAATCCTGACAGACAACTTGATAAGCCATTTTGATTTGCATACAAAAACCGAAAAAATTACTAAAAATTTTCTTCCCGATAAAGAGCAAGTAACGATTATGCTCACCTGTGGGGCTTCTTGCCCAGATGCGGTAGTGGAATCAATTTTATTGAGATTACATTCATTTTTTACAGGCGCTTCGATGGTGAACTAAGTATTGAACATCGAAACACGAACATCGAAAATCGACTTAATGGACAATAGTTTTTTACCATATTATCTCATCACAAGTGCTTTGCTTTTCAGCATTGGCTTGGCGGTGGTATTGACCAAACGCAACGTAATTGTGGTGTTGATGGGCATTGAATTGATGCTTAATGCAGTGAACCTCAATCTAATAGCTTTCAGTAAGAATGACCCAAATCTGCAAGGACAAATGTTTGCTTTGTTCGTAGTAGTGGTGGCAGTTTGCGAATCAGTTGTGGCTTTGGCAATTATCTTGAAGACTTTTGAATATTTTAATACAGTAAATCTGGATGAGATTAGTAAAGTAGGTGAACGGTAAAGGGTGGACGGTACACGGGAAAAAGCTGGACGACAATTCTTCCGTGTACCGTTCACCTTTTACCGTTCGCCGATAAAAGATTATTCAACGCCACTTGATATTCCCGAAATTCTCCTAAATTTTTATGTTTGCCGTTTGGAATCGTTATTAAGATTTCGGACGGTTTTTTGTCTAATAAGGCTGCCAATTTCAGACTTGATTTATAAGGTACAACTTCATCTTTTGTACCGTGAAAAAGATGAATTGGGCAACGTACTTGTTTGATGCAGAGGTCGGTACGCATTTTATATCTCAATAAAAAATTGTAGGGAATAATGGGTAAATAACTCATTCCTACGTCAATGAGGCTGTAATAGGGCGTTTCCAACAATAGCATTTTCGGGTTGGTTTCAGAGGCTAGTCTTGTGGCAATTCCTGTTCCTAACGAACGCCCATAGATGATGATTTCATCTTCTGGAAATCGTTTTTTCGCCCATTCATATACATAACGTGCATCCGTATGAAAGGCTTTTTCAGACATTTCTCCCGTTGATTTACCGAACTGTCGGTAATCAATCATCAAAATATCATAAGTGTTTTTCGTAAAAGCTTCCGCATATTTTCCCCATCTCCGCAAATCGTCAGAGTTACCATGAAAGTATAAAATTAGTCCCTTTCTTTTCGTGGAATCCGCCTTGAAATACAAGGCATTTAGTTTCACATTAGCTTCGGGTTGAAACCACATTTCTTCAAAATTCCCTTTGAATTGGTATTGATAATTCATAGTCAATTTTAGTATTTCGGAAAAGGAGTTTTTCTTGAAATATCGTAGCTAACATTACCAAAAGCACGTAAAAAATCAGGGCATATTTCAGTATTTTTAGGACTGTTTTCATACTTCAAAGATAAGGTATTGGCTGGTTTGTGTGACGGTTTGGGGTATAATTTTTGTGATGCTGTTTGTCATTGCGAGGTACGAAGCAATCTTCTGGCTTACGGAAAAAGAACTTCAAATTTAATTGCATCAATCGTGCAGATTGCTTCGTACCTCGCAATGACAATGAGAGTACCTCGCAATGACACAATGAGAGTACCTCGCAATGACAATGAGAATACCTCGCAATGACAAAAGTCTGAATCCCTCCGAAATACAAAATTTCTAAAATATCATTATTCTCATAAAAATTAAAAATATAGCTTCAAACTAAGTGGAAAGCCATTTTTTTATTCACCGTTCATCAAAAAAAAACTTAAATATTAAAAAAATTATAAAAACTTTGAACCAAATGAAAGTTTCCAAAGTTTAATCATGTAAACTCTGAATGTTTCAGAAGTTTTTTTGAAGATAAAAAATTGGAAATTAAAGATAGAATAATAGCTAAGGCAAGGGAGCAATTTTTTCGATACGGCGTAAAATCCGTAACGATGGATGACATTGCTAATGAGTTAGGAATCTCGAAAAAGACCATTTATCAGCATTTTGAAGACAAAGACGCACTGGTTTATCAGTTAATGAAAGCTGAAATGGAACAAGACAAATGTGAGTGGGAAAAATTGGAAAAAACGAGTAAGAATGTGATTGAAAAAACGGTGAAATCGATGGATTTATTCAAACAGGCTTTCACGGAAATTAACCCTTCTACTCTGTTTGACATAAAAAAGTACCATCCCAATACTTGGCAATTATTTCAAGACCATAAACAAAATTTTATTTTAACTACTATCATAAAAGATCTCCGTGAAGGCATTGAACAAGGACTTTTTAGGGATAACATAAAAGTAGAAATTTTGGCAAAATTACGCTTGGAACAAGTAGAATTTGCCTTTGACCCACAAATTTTTCCTCCCAATAAATTTAATATTGTGGATGTAGAAATTACACTGCTTGATCATTTTTTCAGGGGTATTATGACCCAAAAGGGGCTTCAAGTTTACGAAGAGTGTCTGTAAGTTAAATTAATAAGTACGGGAATTAAATAATATCATCCATTAATACGAGATTATTTTTGTTCCTTTCGAGGCGGTAAAACCGCAGTTTAGCATCGCTAAATGAGGATTTTACCAACGAAGAACGGGGCAAAAAGAATGAGTAGTAATGGGTGAGGTTATTTAATTTGCGTTACTAATGTTTCAATTTTTCAAATTAGTTCACCTCATATTGTGAACCTTTTACCATCATTACAATGAAGATAAAAATACGAAGTAAATGGCTGATTATGAGCCTATTGCTTGCCTCAAACCTCTCATTTTCTCAACAAAGTTACACACTCCGTGAAGCAGTAGAATATGCCGTCAAAAATCATGTTTCTATCAAAAATGCTCAGATTGACATTTTGAATGCCGAGGCAAGAGTCCGTGAAATCAAAGGATTGGGATTACCCCAAGTGAGTGCCAACGTTACTTACACGAACAACTTTATTATCCAGAAAGTATTTATTCCTGCTCGGACATTTGACCCAACTGCTCCCGAAGGCTCAGTAATTGCGGCTGAATTTGGGGTTGCCAATAGTGGATTTGCGGGCATAAATTTTAATCAGTTAGTTTTTGATGGCTCTTACTTATTAGGCTTGAAGGCGGCGGATGTTTATGTGGATTTACCCAAAAAAGTATTGCTTCAAACCAAACAACAATCTGCCGAAAACGTTACAAAGGCTTATTATGGTATTTTGGTTAATGAAGAAAGAATAAAAATTCTGGACTTAAACATTGGTCGTTTAGATTCTCTTTTACGTGATACTCGGGCATTAAATGGGCAAGGGTTTGTGGAAAAAATTGATGTGCAACGCCTTGAAGTTCAGTTGAATAACTTAAAAATTGAAGCTAAAAATGTTGAACGTTTGCAGGAATTGAGTTATGCTGCTTTGAAGTTCCAGATGGGTAAAAAAATTAATGAAATACTTACTTTGACAGATAAATTAGCGGACGTAAACATGAGTGAATTAGCCCCAGATGCTGAACAAGAATTGAAATATGGCAATCGTGTTGAATATTCTATTTTACAAACTCAAAATAAGTTAGCGGAATTAGATTTAAAAAATCAAAAAGTGGGTTATTTACCAAGAGTGGCTCTGACGGGAGGATATAATTATTCGGCAGGTCGTCCACAGTTTTTTGATTTAATTACAAAACCTTGGTTCAATGCTGCCAGTATTGGGTTTGCCGTACAAGTGCCAATTTTTGATGGTTTTCAACGCAAAAATAAAATTATTCAATCGCAGAATAATTTGCAGAAGGTAAAAAATAGTTACGAATTATTAGAAAATTCGATTGATTTACAAGTAAAACAAGGTCAAATCACGTTAAAAAATGCTTATGAAACCTTGGTAGAACAGAAAGCAAATATGGATTTGGCAAAGGAAATCGTGAGGGTGTCAAAGATAAAGTATAAGCAAGGTGTTGGCTCAAACTTGGAAGTAATCAATGCCGAAATTGCCTCAAAAGAAGCCCAGACGAACTATTTTACTACTTTGTATAATGCCTTGATTGCCAAAGTTGATTTGGATAAGGCAATGGGGAAGTTGTATAATGAATAGCCCCCAGAGGGGGAATTGGACAAATCAATTTAAAATTTTAACAGAAAATATTTAAAAAATTATCAATAAAAGAACATGAAAGCATTTAATAATAAAATTACGAGTATCAAATTCCCCCTCTGGGGGTTAGGGGGCTTGTTTGTCCTTTTTATTTTATCATGCAATAAACCAGTTGATAAGAAAACGGAATTAGCCGATTTGAAATCTCAACAAAAAGAGATTGAAATCAAAATTAAAGCTCTTGAAAAAGAATTGGGAGCGGGTAAAAAAGTGGAAGCCACGCCTATAAAGGTATCTGTTACACCTTTACAAGCACAAAGTTTCAAGCATTTTGTGGAAGCACAGGGCATTGTAACTTCCAAAAATATTGTACAAGTAACCCCACAGATGGGAGGTTCTTTAACAGGGATTTTCATGGTGGAAGGTCAGGCAATCAAGAAAGGACAATTGGTGGCAACGGTTGATAATTCGGTGATGCAAGAATCATTGGCGGAAATTAATAATCAATTAGATTTGGCGGTGGTGCTTTTTAATAAGCAAAAAACACTTTGGGATCAACAAATTGGTACGGAAGTTCAGTTTTTGCAAGCAAAAGCCAATAAAGAAGCATTAGAGAAACGCATCATCACGATGAAAACTCAAATGAGCATGAGCAAAGTCTATGCTCCAATTTCGGGAACGGTGGAAATTGTACGTCAGAAAGTGGGCGAAATGGGAATGCCAGGAGCACCCATCGCTCAGATTGTGAACGTTGGTGATTTGAAAATTACTGCCAAAATTGGTGATACTTATGTGGGTTCTGTAAAACGTGGCGATGCAATCACCGTTAAATTTCCAGATATAAACAAAGAATTGAACGCCAGAATTTCAGTGGTTGATGCCTTGATTGACCCCGCTTCAAGAACTTTTGGCATTGAGGCAAATATTCCAAATTTGGGTGGTTCGTTGAAACCAAATCAAATGGCAGTGATTAATATTAACGATTTATCAAAGGCTAATACGTTGATTATCAAGCAAAACTTGATTCAAAAAACCGAAGCTGGCGATTTAGTATATGTAGCTGTTGATGAAAATGGAAAGAAAATTGCTCGTGCCAAGAAGGTAAAAACGGGAATTTCTTACAACGGTGAAGTTGAAATCATAGAAGGCTTGACGGCTGGCGATAACGTAATCACACTGGGCTATCAGGATTTGGTTGATGGGAGTTTGATTAATTACTAATGGATATGGATATTCAAAATTCTGACTATCAATCTTTTGTCGGAGAGATTAAGGTAAAAATTAGAGAAGCCCAGTATAGAGCTTTAAAAGCTGTTAATAAAGAGTTGATTCAACTCTATTGGGAGTTGGGTAAAATGATTGTGGAACGTCAAGCTGAGTTTGGTTGGGGAAAATCTATTATTGGAAATTTGTCGAAAGATTTACAAAAAGAATTTCCAAATGAGAATGGATTTGGTCATAGTAATTTATGGGCTATGAGACAGTTTTATGTTGGTTATCAGGATATTACAAATCTCCAACCATTGGTTGGAGAAATTGGTTGGACTCATAATATCATCATTTTGCAGAAATGTAAAACCGTTGAGGAACGTAAATTTTACATCCTTCATACCAAAAAATTTGGCTGGACAAAGAACATTTTACTTCATCAAATTGAAAGCAAAGCGTTTGAAATGTATTTGACAAATCAAACGAATTTCGACCAATTATTACCTAAAAATTACGCAGAACAAGCTCATTTAGCGGTAAAAGACCATTATACTTTTGACTTTTTAGATTTAGGGCATGATTACTCCGAAAGAGAATTAGAGGAGACTTTGGTTAAAAATATTCGGAAGTTTTTGATTGAAATGGGTAGTGCCTTCACGTTTGTAGGAAACCAATTTTGTTTGAAAGTATCTGATAATGAATATTTTATAGATTTATTGTTATTTAATCGGAAGCTAAAATGTATGGTTGCCATTGATTTGAAAATTGATGCGTTTAAACCAGAATATAAGGGGAAAATGGAATTTTATTTATCAGTTTTGAATGATAAGTACAAGGAAGAAGGAGAAAATGATGCCATCGGTATAATTATTTGTAAAGAGAAAGACAGGACAATTGTAGAGTATTCATTCAAAAATTCTCAACAACCTATTGGCGTTGCAACTTACAATACTTCGTCATTGTTGCCCGAGCAATTCAAAGGACTATTACCCTCACCAGAAGAAATATCAAACAGACTAAACGATTTAGAAAATATTATTTGAAATGAAAAAACAAGTCCAACAAAACGAAGCCCTCACGAACGAAAAACACGGTTCGGGGGCAATTTATAACATGATTGGTTGGCTTGGTGCCAATCAAAAAACGGTGTATTTGTTTACCACTGTGCTGTTCATTGTGGGAATAGTGATTTATAACATCCTCCCGAAAGAACAATTCCCTGACATCAAAGTGCCGCAAATTTACGTCCAGACGATTTATGCGGGAACAACACCCACAGACATTGAAAACACCATCACAAAGCCCATCGAAAAACAGTTAAAAACGATTTCGGGGGTGAAACGGGTAAAGTCAAATTCGCTTCAAGATTTTTCAATTATCTTGGTAGAGTTTAATCCTGATGTGAAAGTTGAGGATGCTTTGCGGAAGGTGAAAGACAAAGTTGATATTGTGCAACTACCGAAGGATTTGACCAAAAAGCCTGTGGTTCAAGATGTTAACTTCTCGGAATTTCCGATTATGAACATCAATTTGGCAGGAAATTATCCTTTGGCAAAATTGAAAAATTATGCCGAAGATTTACAGGACGACATCGAAGGCTTACCCGAAATCACCCGGGTGGACATTGTGGGGGCTTTGACTCGTGAAATTCAGATTAACTTAGATTTGTATAAATCGCAGTCAGCAGGATTGAGTTTTTATGATATTCAGTCGGCAATTCAAGGCGAAAACGTCAATATTTCGGGCGGTGAATTGAACGTGGATGGCGTGAGAAGAACGCTTCGAGTGAAGGGCGAATTCAAATCAATGGATCAAATTGCTAATATTCGTTTGCGTTCCTCTACGGGTGCATCAGTCCGTTTGGGCGATGTTGCAGACGTGATTGACAGCAGCGAAGAACAGCAAGATTTTGCTCGTTTGGATAATAAAAAAGTGGTTACGCTCAATGTTATCAAGCGAGGCGGAACAAATTTGATTGCGGCAGCCGAGAAAATCCAAAAAATTATTGAAGAAGCCAAAGAAAGCCGTTTGCCACAAGGGTTAGACATCAAAATTACGGCAGATAGTTCGGAAAGAACCAAGTCTGAAATTGATGATTTGGTCAATACCGTAATCCTTGGTTTTATTTTCGTGGTACTGGTTTTGATGTTTTTTATGGGTGTGCGAGATGCCATTTTCGTGGGGCTTTCTGTGCCGCTGTCGGCTCTGTTGGCGTTTATCCCTTTGTATTTCTTAGGTTTTACGCTAAACACCATCGTGCTTTTTGCCTTCCTGTTGGGACTCGGAATTGTGGTGGATGATGCCATCGTGGTTATCGAAAACTCCCACCGTATTTTCAATCGTTATCGGAATATCTCAATCATTGAGGCAGTAAAATTAGCGGCTTCTGTGGTATTTGTGCCTGTTTTATCGGGAACTGTAACGACCGTGATGCCCTTTGTACCTTTATTATTTTGGCCTGGAATTGTGGGTGAATTTATGAAGTTTCTACCCATCACATTGATTTGTACTTTGATTGCTTCGTTGATTGTGGCGTATGTGATGAACCCCGTTTTTGCGATGACTTTTATGAAACGTCACGACGAACACGGTACGGTTGATACCAGTGTGGCTTCTTTGAAAAAACCGATGATTATTTTGGGAATTTGTGCTTTGTTGGGATATTTCGTGAATGTGGGTTTAGGTAATTTTTTCTTACTGATTGCCATTTTATACGCCTTTAATCATTTTATTTTAACCCCCAAAATAATTGTTCCTTTCCAAGAAAAAACCCTACCCGCTTTCAAGAATAATTACGAAAAATTGATTTCTTGGGTAATCACGGGCTACCGTCCCGTTTGGATGGTTTTATCGATGTTTGTATTGCTTTTTGGAACAATATTTATGTTGGGCGTTGTGAAACCAAGGGTAATTTTCTTCCCAAGTGGCGAGCCTGACTTTATTTATATCTACAATGCCCTTCCCGTGGGGACGGATGCACGAGTGACGGATTCGGTTTCCAGAGTGATTGAAAAGAAGGTTTTTGAACTGATTAAGCGTGAAAAAGCGGAAGTTGCCATCAATTCGGTAATTGCTAACGTGGGTAAAAATGCGGGAGACCCCTTCAACCCCGACAGAGCTCCAACGCCTCAAAAATCGAAAGTAACGATTGCTTTTGTGAAAGGAATTGAGCGACAGGGTGTTTCTTCGGAAAAGTTTTTGACGGTTTTACAGAAAGAAATGAAAACGCTGAAATTGCCAGGAGCAGAAATTTCAGTAGCACGAGAGAATAATGGACCACCAACGGGAGCTCCGATTTCAATTGAAATTTCGGGAGATGAATTTCAAACTTTATCAAAATTAGAGAAAGACGTTCGGGCAGCAATTGATAAATCGGGGATTCAAGGAATTGAAAAGTTGAAGTCAGATTTGATCACCAATAAACCCGAAATCATCATTGATGTTGATAAAGTGAAGGCTCAACAAGAGGGGATTTCTTCGGCACAAATTGCAATGGCGGTGCGTACAGCCTTGTTTGGTTCTGAAATTGCCAAGTTCCGTGATGAAAAAGACGAATATCCAATCCAGTTGAGAATCAAGTCAGAAGACCGCAATCAGATTGAAAAATTGTTGGCTTTGAAAATTGTCTATCGGGATATGGTCATGGGTGGAATGTTGCGTCAAGTACCTTTAAACTCGGTGGCAAGCATCTCATATTCAACCACTTTCAACCAAATCAACCGCAAAAATCAGGAGCGTACTATCACGTTGGGGTCGGATGTTTCACAAGGATTTAATGCCAACGAAATCGTGCCACAGATTGAAGCCTTAATGGCAGAATTGAATGTTCCAAGTGGCTACACCATCAAAATGGGCGGTGAACAAGAAGAGCAAAAAGAAACGGGAACGTTTTTATTCGGAGCGTTAATTGCGGCTATTTTATTGATTTTCATGGTATTAGCATTGCAGTTTAATTCATTGATGAAGCCAGTTATCATTTTCGTAACAATTTTACTTTCATTCATTGGCGTATTCTTGGGCTTTATGATATTCAAAAAGGATTTCTCCGTAATCATGTCGGGCGTAGGGATTATTTCCTTGGCGGGTATTGTGGTAAAAAACGGTATTCTTCTGATTGAATTTACCGATGAATTAATCGGGCGTGGTTATCCCTTGAAAAAAGCCATTGTCGAAGGCGGAAGTACCCGTTTGACTCCCGTAATTTTGACGGCAGCCGCAGCAGTATTAGGTCTAATTCCCTTAGCAATTGGTTTGAGTATCGACTTTGTAAGTATGTTTACTGAATTCAATCCACACATTCACACGGGTTCAGACAGTGCAGCATTCTGGAATATTTTAGCTTGGACGATTATCTACGGATTAACATTCTCGACCATCCTGACACTCGTAATTGTGCCATGTATGTATTACATCAACGAGCGGGTGAGAGATAAGTGGTTTCGGAAGGGGAAAAAAGTAGTGGTGGTGGAGGAGTTGGAGGTTGTGTAAGCATAAATTTTAAGGAAGCCTTCGTTTCAAGCGAAGGCTTCCTTTTTTTGTGGAGTATCAAGTAATTTTGTTCTCAACTAATCAAAGAAATCAGAGTAAGGCTCTTTTTCTTTATCGGGTTCACCTGTAATTATACTTTCAGAGATTTTATTGCCGTAATCATCATAATCCCAGCTTTGGTTAGGTAAACCATTCATATAATAAGACTGAAAATGCCCATAACCACAGCCATTTAAGAAGTGTTCAATCGACCTTATTGCTCCATTATTGTAGTATAAAATCTTAGTTTCAGAACCTAATTGAGATTGAGTAAATCTTTCAGATTTCACCTTTCCTATTCTGGAATATCGCCTGTAGATAATTTGTACCCCTGATGAATTATGGATTATTTCATGATCAATCTGGACTCTTTTATACACGAAATTTAATGAATCGGTGGTTTTGTATCTTCTCAGTAAATGTCCTTTTTCGTAAGGAGCAAATGTAGAATCATAGTATTTTCTTGAAATATTATAAGGTTTACCTTTGATATAATAATCTTCATTTGAAATTTGACCAGAAGGGTAAAACCATTCCGATTTGTTGTGTAGTGTATCATTGATATAAGTCTGTCTGCAAAAAACTACTCCATTAGGATACCAAATCGTCCTCTTGCCATTTCGCATACTATTGGAATATTCTTCCTGTATCTCTATTTGCCCATTACTATAAAATTCTTGCTTTTTTCCATCCTCAATTTTTTTCTCTTCACGATTATAAACTTTTCTCAAGTCATTTAACATTCTAAATCCATTTTTATACTGCCAATTTCTAAATTCATTTACCTCTTTATATTTTTCATTTCCACCACACAAGTGTACATATATTTGTCCATTTACATATTTACCTAACATAATCCACTCTTCACCTACCGATACCCCCATATCGCAAGAAGTGTATTTCGAGTATTCAAAAATTTTATCAATCTTCTCACCCTTAAATAGCTCAACAATTTGAATATTCAAAAGCCCAATTGTAGATGCAAAAGGGTCTTTGGTTTCTTTTTGATAGTCTTGTTCGCCTGTAATTTTTACTAATGCAATGAAACCATACCCCTTTGTATCTTCTAATGTCTTGAAACTATTATTACATCCAGTACAAATACATGCTTTTGAATTTTGGGAAAAGAAAATAATAAGAAGAATGAGGAATATTGTAGTTTTAAATTTTATAAAATATTTCATAGTAATTAGACGTTTTGTTGGTTGTCAATTAATTTAACGTCTAATTGTATCATTTTTATACGTTTGGAATTAATTTTTCGCCCCGTGCTTGGTAGAGACACTAACTATGGGGCGAAAAACAGAAATCCCTCACTTTCAACAATTTACATTTGAAAATGAGGAACTTTTATTTTATCGAAAAATCAAAACAATATTTCTTCATCTTTTAACAGCACTCCAAGATTCAGAACAAAGTCATCAATCAAAGGTACCTCTTCATTAAAACCAACCATATACCATCGTTCAGTGGCACTACTAATAAATATTTTTTTAGATTTTGTCGTTATCCAGATTACTTTTTCAGTACCAAAATCAAGCATTTTTTGAGATTTTTCGATAATGTAATCCCATTCATTGTTCCAGCGGTTCGCCGCCCGTTCTGTCTCCGATAAGCCAATTTTTACACCTACATTAATTGCAACCTTGGTAGCTTTGTCAAAATATTTATCATTCAATATAACGTCTCCTTTTTCAAAAATGGCAATATCATTAGATAGATTATCGCCCAAACGGATGTGAATTCCAGGCTCATTTGTAGCCGCTAAATATTTTTTTCTGTCGATACGATTAAACAAAACTCCGTTCAATAAATACACAATAATTGATTGCAATGAACTACTACCCATAATTCTTCAACTTTCTTTTTGCCAGATAAAACATCCATAAAACCCTTGTGTAGCAAGGGTTTACCATTCATTTCTTCATAAACGAGATAAGAAGGAATGGTGCGAAATTTAGGTTTTTTCTTTTTTTCTATGACCAGCATAATATTTTTGTTTTCTTACAAATATAGTTAAACATTTTGATTGTCAATTAACAAAGTTAGAGGGGACTTATCTGTAATTTAATCCCTGTTTAGAGCTCAATACCCCCCTGGTAAACCTTTTAAAATATGCTCTTTAAAATTCTCTATTATTCTCTACTGTATTTGCTAATTTCGTTAAATGCTCTTTATATTTACCCCAACATCAAATAATTTCTAGAAAATACCACTTTTAAACATATTGAGTTACATGGAACAAATGGCAGCAAAATTGAGAAGAATACGTGAAATTCATGGATATAGTCAGGACTACGTGGCTGAATATTTAGGTATTTCACAGCCTGCTTATTGGCAGAAAGAAAACGGCAGAAGAATGCCCTCAGAGGAACGATTGGAACAAATTGCCGAATTATATAATCTCACAGTAACGGATTTGAAGGAAGGAGAATTGAATGCCGTATTGATAAAAGTTCACGAATTGCAGATTGAGATTTTGAGGAGTAGGATTGTTTGAATTTGTTAAAATGATCACTAAAAATGAAAAGAGACGATGCACTTTGGAAAGGAATACTTGAAGACCTTTTTGACGACTTTCTATTATTCTATTTTCCAGAATCAGTTGATACGATAGACTTCAACAAGAAGTTTGTCTTTCTGGATAAAGAATTAGAACAGCTTTTCCCCAACGCCCAAGATGAATTCAATCCTAAATACGTGGATAAACTGGTTAAAGTTTTCACAAAAGCGGGAACAGAGGAATGGATTTTGATTCATATAGAAGTACAAGGTTCGAGAGATAAAAACTTCGCTCAGCGGATGTACACTTATCATTACCGTATTTTGGATAAATACAATAAACCCATCACAGCATTAGCCATCTTGACGGATCAGTATAAATCTTTCAAGCCTTCGGTTTATGAGTATAAGTTTATGGGGACTTCCACGAGGTATGAATTTAACGTTTATAAGGTTTTAGAAGCAAATAAAAAGGACTTAAAATTAAGTAATAATCCATTTGCCGTAGTGGTACGAGTCGTGCAGACAGCCTTGAAAAAAGGAGTAATTTCTGACGAAAAGCTATTTGATTTGAAAATTGAGCTGGTTAGAGAACTTTTGAAAAAGAATTTTTCCAAGGCAAAAATCAGGAATTTGTTACAATTTCTGAAACTCTATATTCGTTTTGATAAACAAGAATTAATTGATAAATTTGATACGCAAATACAACAAATTACAAATCGAGAAACAACTATGGGCATAGAAGAATTTGTATTAGACAGAGCTAAAAGAATGGGCTTGAAACAAGGTCTAGAACAAGGTCTAGAACAAGGTCTAGAACAAGGTTTAGAACAAGGTTTAGAACAAGGTTTAGAACAAGGTTTAGAACAGGGGAAAGAACTTGCTTTTCACGAAGGAAAGATTACTTTTACAAAATCACTTTTGGAACAAACTGACTTTTCAATAGAAAAAATTGCGAATTTAGTAGGTGTGAACGTCGAATTCGTTAAAGAGGTAAAAGTAAATATGTCGTAAATCTCGCATCACCCATTTACAAATTTCACCGACCAAAAATCATTTTTATAAACAATCTTTGTAATAGAACCATAGTCAATTTCCATCCGAAATGCATTTTTCAGGTCCAAATCTAAGGCTCGACAAATGATAGTTCTGATGGTTGCAGAATGATTTACTAAAATAATTTGCTCAAGATTTTGGGTAATAATTTCATCCAAAAACTCATTTGCTCGGACGGATAATTCCTTGAAACTCTCTCCGTTAGGCGTGCTAATATTGACAAAATCCAACATCCACGGGTCTGAATCTTCCCGTTTGATGTCGTTCCAGGCTTGCATTTCCCAGTCTCCGAAATTCATTTCCCAAAGGCGTTCGTCCAACTGAAAATCATCCCGAATTTCTTTCGCCAAAGTCATACATCGGATGGCTGGGCTACTCCAAATTTTGGCACTTTCAATATCACAATGTTTCGAAAGTTTTGTTACTGTTTTATTGATTTCAATTGGGGCAGTATGGTTCAATTCCACGTCAGATTTGCCATAACAAATGCCCTTAGGAACGTTCACTGAGGTATGTCTAATTAAAAATATTTCCATATAATTAAGGGTTAGGATTTTAATTTTACGGAAGCCTCCGCTAAAAACCGAAGGCTTCCGTTTTAAACTATCCTGCTAATAAAGCACTGATTATCAAATAAATAACTACTTCTGAAACCTGTTGAGTTGCTCCCAAACAATCCCCTGTATAACCCCCAATCCACTTTTTGAAATAATATCCCAAATATAAATGTACCAGAACCAAGGGTGGAATTATCAATAATAAAAAGAAATTGGCAGTAATAATTAAGTAAATCAATAAGGGAATAATTGCTAAACAAAAGGCAATGGATAAATCTCTGATGGACATCTTTTTAGCAATGGGTTTTGCCTTACTTAGGGCATCTTCACGAACATAATCAAGCGTGAAAATGAAACTCAAAGCCACAAATCTACTGACGGAATGAGCAATAAACAATGCCCATATAAGGGTCTGATTATCAAGAAATTCAAGACTATAAAACTTTAAACCTAACAACAAAATCAAGCCCACCGAACCATAAGTTCCCACCCGTGAATCCTTCATAATTTCAAGGATTTTCTCTTTCGTCCAGCCACCGCCAAAACCGTCGCAGACATCGGCAAAACCGTCTTCGTGAAACGCCCCCGTGGTCAGAACACTCGCTATCATACTCAGAATAATAGAAATATCAGGATTAAAAACTCGTGAAGCCCCATAAAAAACCAAACCTGAAATCCCTGCTACAATCCAACCAATGACGGGGAAATAAATGCTTGCCTTATTTAACATTTCCTCATCGTGTTTCATCCATGCGGGCACGGGAATTCGGGTGTAAAACATTAAGGCATTTAAGAAGATATGGAGTTGTGGTTCAGCCCAATTTTTGATTATTTTGATAGTATTATTTTTATTCATATTTTAAGATTTGGTTATACGTAACTACACTTTTTAATAAGTTTTTTGGATTGAAGATCTCCCCGAAAGTAGAAAGAACTTTCGGGAAGTAGTAGAGAGATTAACTTCCCGAAAGTTTTTTCTACTTTCGGGAAGTTGAAAAAACTTATTGAATAGTGTACGTAAATACTTAATAATCAATACTTTATCAAATTATTCAAGGCTGCATAGTGCAAAAGCATAATCGTTTTTGCATCTTTTATTTCTCCCGATTTCACCATATCTAAGGTGGTTTTGAAGTCCAATTCCATCACTTCAATATTTTCATGGTCGATACCCCCACCATCATTGATTTTGTGATCAGAATTGTATTCCCCCACGAAAAAATACAAGATTTCAGTAACTGATCCTGGCGACATATATGCCTCATAAATCTTTTTGACCTCGGTGAGGCGAAAACCCGTTTCTTCCTCGGTTTCTCTACGAATGCAATCCTCTGGATTGTCTTCATCCAAAAGTCCCGCACAGGCTTCAATCATCATACCTGTTTCGTTGCCATTGATGTAAGTAGGCATTCTAAATTGTTGAGTCAGGATTACGGTTTTAGTTTCGTTGTTGTACAACAAAATCACCGCCCCGTTTCCTCGGTCATAAGCCTCACGACTTTGCGTTACCCATGTGCCATCTTTTTGGAGATAATCAAAAGTTACTTTATTGAGGGTGTACCAATTTTTGGATAGGATTTCGGTTGATATATTTCTAAGATTTGAGTTCATTTTGATTGAATTTACATGGAAACTGACGTAAAATTAGCTTATAATTTGCTAATAAAATCTTTTAGAATGATACTTTGACCAATCAACAAGACATTTTCAAGAAGAATATCTTTCGGAAATATGCTGAAAATTCTTTAAATTCGTAATCATTACAAACAATATTCAAATGAAAAATATCCTCATATTTACCTCATTATTAATGACTTACCAAATTGGTTTTTCACAACAAGCCGTTCAAAAGAAAATCCAAACCCAATTAATTATGGCTGAGAATGGTTCGGTCTTGGATTTGGACGAAGGAACGTTCTTTTTTACGAGTAGTTTGTCGATGGAGGATAAAAAAAATATCATTATCCGAGGTAAAGGAATGGACAAAACCATCTTAAATTTCAAGGGGCAAACCGAAGGGGCAGAAGGCTTGAGAGTTTCCAATGCCGAGAACATCACAATTGAAAATATGACCCTCCAAGATTCCAAAGGTGACCTCATCAAAACGATGAACGTAAAGGGTATTACTTTCAGAAATGTAAAGGTGGAATGGACGGGTAAACCTTCGGAGAAAAACGGAGGGTACGGACTATATCCCGTTCAATGTCAAGAGGTTATGATTGATAATTGTGTAGCAATTGGGGCTTCGGATGCAGGAATTTATGTGGGACAATCCAAAAATATTGAGGTAAAAAATTCAAAAGCCTATCACAATGTGGCAGGAATTGAAATTGAAAACTCCTTGTATGCGAGCGTACACGACTGCGAGGCTTACGAAAATACTGGCGGTGTATTAGTCTTTGATTTACCCGATTTAGTTCAGAAAAAAGGAGGGTTTTGTAAGGTTTATGATAACTATATTCATGATAATAATTTCCCAAACTTTGCCCCCAAAGGAAATATTGTGGCGAGCGTTCCCGACGGTACAGGAATTCTTTTGTTGGCTTCAAATAACGTAGAAATTTTCAAAAATCGAATCATTAATAATAAGAGCATTGGTACGGGAATTATCAGTTATTTTATGACTGAAAAACCTAACACTGATAAAGAATACTACCCCTACCCTACTGCTATCAGCATTCACGATAACGAATACGTGCGTGAGAACACACGTCCAACTGGAAAAGGACGAATGGGTTTAATGTTTCGGTTTAAATTGAAATTTGGCAAAGACGTTCCCCATATTTTATACGATGGCATCATCGACCCACAAAATCTTGACGCTCAGGGAAATACCTTGACAGACAAGAGAATTTGTGTTCAAAATAATAAAAATCAAAGTTTTGCAAACATTGATGCTGAACATGATTTTAAGGGAATATCACGTGATGTAAGTAAATATGATTGTACGCTTGAACCTTTAAAGATTGTTAAGAATGAAAAATAGAAAAGACCTCACCCCGAAACGTCGGTCGCCCCAGCTCCCTCTCCCATGGAGAGGGGCAATCGAACAATCAACTCCCCCTCTCCAAGGGAGAGGGGGCTGGGGGGTGAGGTCCATTTGCATCATCTTAATCTTATTCCTTTTCTCTTTCAACACTCTCCATTTATCTGAAAATCAGGCAAATGCCCCAAAAATGAATCTTTCGGAATACGGATTTTTTCAGGGAAATATGGCTGAACAAAAACCCAGTGAAGGCATCATTCCATATGCCTTGAACACGCCTTTATTTTCAGATTATGCCGAGAAATTGCGTTTCGTTAAAATTCCCGAAGGCAAAACGGTTGATTATAATGCTACCGAAGTATTAGATTTTCCTGTGGGTACAACCATCATCAAAACCTTTTATTATCCCAATGATTTCAGAGACGTTTCAAAAGGCAGAAGGTTGATGGAAACTCGTCTGTTGATTCAAGAAGAAGCGGGTTGGAAGGCTTTGGAATACGTTTGGAATGATGAACAGACCGAGGCAACACTCGAAGTAGCGGGCGATACGAAAGAAGTAAGTTACGTGTATTCAGACGGTAAAAAACGAACTCAACAATATTCAATTCCCAATTTGAATCAGTGCAAAGGTTGTCACAATCGAGAAGAAAAAATGACTCCCATTGGTCCTTCGGTGAGGCAATTAAATGGTAATTTTTCTTATCAATCAGGTACTGAAAATCAGTTGAAATATTGGCAAAAAGTAGGTCTGTTGAATAATTTACCCGATTTGAAGGATTGCCCCAAAATAGCCGTTTGGAATAAACCCGAAACGGGAACGCTCGAAGAAAGGTCAAGGGCTTGGTTGGATATCAATTGTGCCCATTGTCATAATCCCAAAGGACCTGCCATGACTTCAGGCTTGAATTTGAGTATCCACGAGACCAATCCAACGGCTTTGGGTTTCAACAAAACGCCCGTTGCGGCAGGGAGAGGTTCGGGCAATCGAGATTATGACATTGTGAAAGGCAATCCAGATAAATCCATCCTAATTTACAGAATGGAATCAACTGACCCAGGCGTTATGATGCCCGAAGTGGGGCGGAAAACTACGCATAAAGAAGGGGTTGAATTGGTGAGAAGTTGGATAAAGAGTTTGTAATACTGACAGTCTGTCCGTAGATAATTTTGCCTTTATTGTAGTTTTTTCAACAAAATACAGTCCGATTAACTGGAAAAACTACAACAAAATTAAAACAACCTAAAACCGCTCAAAAATCACCGCCGCCCAATTATTCTTATTCTCAGTTTGAACTTTCACCAAACCAACTCCTTTTGCCACATTTTCAATATCTTCAATATCGTGTTGATAAAAACCACTGACCACTAATTGCGAAGGGGTAGGTTTCATAAATGCCACGTATTTTGGAATATCTCGTATCAAAATATTACGGTTAATATTCGCCAAAACGATGTCATATTGTTCAACAGGTTCTTCTTCAATCGTTCCCTGACGAATCACAACATTCTGACAATCATTGAGTTGGCAGTTTTCACGGGAGTTTTCCGCCGCCCATTCTTCAATGTCAAACCCAGCCACTTCCGATGCTCCCAATTTACTGGCTAAAATGGCTAAAATGCCCGTTCCGCAACCCACATCCAGCACCTTTTTTCCTTCATGGTTCACATTCATCTGCAATCCCAAGACCATCGAAGTGGTTTCGTGATGCCCCGTTCCGAACGACATTTTGGGGTTTATCAACAAGTCATATTCAATATTTGGGTCTTCTTCATGAAAACTGGCACGTACTCGCACCCGACCGGCGGCGGCAGTAATGGGTTCATAATTTTTCTCCCATTCTTCGTTCCAGTTCTTTTTTTCGAGGGTTTTGTAGGAATAACGTATGGGAGTCATCGGCAGATAACGCTCCATAATTTCATCAAGGGCAGTTTCTGAAAATAAATCTTCGGTGATATAGGCATTCAGACCGTCCTCTTCTTCGGTAAAGGTTTCGTAGCCGATTTCGCCTAACTCAGCCATAAAAATATCCGAAAATTCAGGATTGACGAATAGTTGTAATTCTATGTAATTCATTGTGTGTTTTTCGATTTTCGTTGTTCGATGTTTGATGTTCGTAAGTAACTAATTATCAGATATTTGTGATAATAAATAATATTCCTGTGATGATTCAGGTTGCAATTTAGACAAAATAAAAGGTTTTTGAAAATAAGAATTTTACGCCTTTGTGATTAAACTATCCACTAAAACCGTTTACCCTTTTGCCGTTCACCGTGTACCGAAAATCCTCTTTACCGTTTACCTTTTACCGTAAATAGTTCTCTCAAAATATCCTCCGTATCTTCCCCCAAAAGCGGAGCAGCCCATGAAGGTTTAGCTTTGGTTTCTGAAAATTTTATCGGTACGCCAATACTTTTTAATTTTCCTGCCGTGGGGTGTTCTGTTTCAATAATCATCTGACGTTCAAGAAGATGCGGGTCATTTTCCAAATCTTCCAAACCATAAACGGGGCTAATCAAAAGGTCATTTTCAAAACCAAATTGTACCCATTCTGACTGATTTTTTTCTAAAAACAAACCACTAATCAAATTCTTGAAACTTTGTAACTGTTCCGCATTCTGAGGAACCATAAACATTTTCCAGTCGGGTTTATGAGTCAAATCACAGAATTTACTCCAAAATTTAGCCTCTAATGTTCCCAAAGCAATATATTTTTTATCCTGACATTCATAAACACCATAATTAGGCATCCCGCCCGAAAGTGGTAATGTACCTCTAATTTGGGCTTGATTAGTGGCAGAATAAGCAGCATAAGACACTGACAATAAAGGCATTACGGCATCAGTCATTGATACGTCCACGTACTGACCTGCGCCCGTTTGAGTTCGTGCGTGTAGAGCCGCAAGCGTAGCAATTACGCTCATATATGACCCACCCGCAATATCAGCCAGTTGTACGCCAGGCATTACAGGAGCTTCATCAGTACTACCCGTGATGCCCAAAACTCCTGCATAACTGATATAATTCAAATCATGCCCCGCTAAGTGGGAGTAAGGTCCCGTTTGTCCATAACCCGTAACAGAAACGTAGATTATTTTAGGATTTACGGCTTTGGCAGCTTCGTAACCAATGCCCAATTTATTCAAAAATTGAGGTCTGAATTGCTCCACCACCACATCGGCAGTTTTGATAAGTTCAAAGAAAATCTTTTGCCCTTCTTCTGACTTATAATCCAAAAACATACTTCGTTTGGAACGATTATACGCCAAATAATTGACTGATTCTCCACCCACAAAAGGCGGAAACATTCTAACGTAATCAGGAGCATTGGGGTCTTCAATTTTGATAACTTCCGCACCCATATCTGCCATCAACATCGTACCCAAAGGTCCTGGCAATAAGCGAGTTAAGTCTAAAATTCGGATGCCTTGAAGCGGTCCACTTTGGGGTTTTCGAGTTTTGTATTGCATAAAAAACTTGTAAAAAGTGAAATCAAAAAGTAAAATACAAAATGTCATTTGTCGAGTATGAGATGTCGTTTAACGGAAATCTAATGTCGTTTATCGAAAAGAAATCTTTTTGAAAGAAACACCTCGCAACTTTGTATCGTTAGTTGCAACGACAGGTGGTAGCCGAAAAACCTTTAATTGAGTAGGCGTTTTTGTTGATTAAATTTTATTTAAAATGAAAAAAATATCATCTATCAAGTTATCTTTATGTACTTTATTGATTTTTTGCGGTACTTTTCTATTTAATTGTTCAAATTTAGAGCAAGGTGATAATGTGTCTCCTGCTAACATTGACAATCTTACAAATGAGTATTTAGATATTTTAAATTATTTTAAAGCTAATGGCTTTGAGATAGAAAAAGATAAAATTACAAGTGCAAAATCGAAAAATAACTTTAAAGTCTCAAATTTACAAGAAGCAAAGAAGATAGTCGATGAAATGCATGCTTTAAAAGAAAACGTACTTTCGGAGTCTGTTAACAATCAAGTAAGTGTCAAAAATGGGCGTTTAGCAGAAATTCCTGATTGCTTCACAGAGGGAACATATGAATTAAGAAATGTACTCACTGCAATCGCAAGCCATGTTGATTATGAATTTGGCAGGGATGCTCAGGGTAATTTCATAGGGTCAAGTTTTAAGCCTGATACAAAGGGAATGCCTATTGGTTTGGTTGGGAGTGGATTCAGAGCAGTATAGAGATAGACCCAAGTGACCCAAAAGGCAAAGTTAACATTAAAGGAGTAGTGAGATGGAATCTTGGTATCGGAGGGTTAACTATACCAATTTATGATCATGTAACAATTAAAATATCCATAAGTTCTCACAGATGCGATATATATACTAAACAAATTATATGGGAAAATTGAAACAGAAAATTTAAAATTTAGGTATGGAAAAGACAAATATAATACAGTCAGGTGGTGCTACGGACTGGCACATTCTCAGAATTGAGTTAATTCTTGCAGTAATGATTATAGTAGCTTTTGTTGCAATAATTGATATTGCAAGGAGTAGATTTAATGGTTACAAGCACGTAAGTTGGTTAATCATTTCAATCTTCGTACCTATGGGAGGCGTTCTTTACTTCATATTTGGACGTAAACAGAAAGCAACTGTATAATTGTTACCCAGTAAATACTCCATCAGTTACTCGCATCTTGCGAATGAATTTTATTATCAGGCTTCCAGCCTACAATAGTCCAGAGGACTGAAAATAGTAGTTACTCGCAAGATTCGAGCGACTGAATAAAAAATAGGTCAAAGAATCCAAATTCCTTGACCTATTTTTATTTTGAATAATCTAAGACTATTCCGCTGCAATCTCCATCAATTGCTTAATCTGCGTTATCACTTCCACATTATCAGGGCAATCAATATCTTGCCCAACTACTTGATAACCAGTCAATAATATCTTGGAATCTGGAAATTCTTTCGCTAATTTATAAACATACCTTTGAATTTCGTCTTGTCCAGGCACGGAGGTAATCACCGAGAAAATATAGTCAGGCTTGTGCATCTGGCAAGCAAAGGATAACTCATTAAAAGGCAAACTTTGTCCCAAATAAATCACTTTATTCTGGCGTGAACGCACTATATAATTACCGAACAAAAGGCTTATTTCGTGCATTTCACCTTCGGGCAGATACATCAAATATTTCTTTGCTCCTGGGCGTAACGATGGCAACTGCCCGTCAATAGCCACGATCAATTTCTGACGAATCAGATTAGAAATAAAATGCTCTTGGGCAGGACCAATCGATCCCGTAATCCAAAGCGTCCCAATACGGCTTAGAAATGGGTAGATAATATTAACCATCATATTTTCGAAGCCAAATTGAAGTGTGTTAGTACTCACAATTTTTTCAAAACGTTCTTCATCCAAATCCAACATCGAAATCGTGAGGGCATGAATTTGGTCAGGATAATTCATCTGCTTGTCCGAGATAGACATCACTTCCTTGGACATCTCATCGGCTTCCATCTTTGAAATCTCCGAAATTTTATAGCCGTGATCTTTCAACAAAGCAATATTAAGCACCAGTTTCAAGTCCTTATCATCATAAGTTCGAATATTGGTATCTGTGCGTTCGGGTTTTAGAATATCATAGCGTTGCTCCCAGATGCGGAGCGTGTGAGCCTTGATGCCCGAAAGCTGTTCGAGGTCTCTGATTGAATAATTACTCATGACTTGTTTTTACAGTCTTAAAATTTTGAAATTATAGATTTTTCATAAAAACTAAAATATCTGTCCAAAATTAGATTCATAAAAATTTAGGATACAACACAACAAAATATGAAAGTATTATCCAAAAAACATTCACAAACCTTCTGTAATTGGACAACGTCTTGTTTAATAAAAAGTTTTAAAAATTAAACAATTTTTATTTTAATAAAAAAAGTAATGAAAAACTGTGAGGGAAATAAAGAAGAAGAACTGTAAAATAAGCAGCAAAAATGCTAAAGAATTTGTTTTCCTAAACTTAGTTTTTAGTAAAATATAATTAAGGATAAAAGCAATCAAAAACCACGCCTGGAAGTTCTGAGTAGGAATTTTCTCATTTTGCCAATGCCAGAAATCTAAGCGAATCGCCACAGGCTCAATCAATAAATCAAGCAAAACCATTAACGTTGCAGAAATCAATGATTGAATTAAAACCGAAGAAAAAAAAGGTTTATTTTTTATAATCGAAAAAGCATTTTGTACACTTATCGCTGAACAATAAACCAAAAGCAACCAATTTGCCCCAATCACCAAAGGCACATTCCAAAGTTGAGTGCCAAGTGTTTCTCCATACCAATATTTACCAAAAATCACCCCTGTGTGAACGCCCAATACTTCTATAAAAAAACCCGAACAGAATATAACTATCCCCGTGAAAATAAAAGACTTATTAAAATCTTCGTGAAAAAATAGTAACAAAATCAACGAAACCCAGAGATTAAAAGCAGAGGCTAATTTGAAATAGGGCTGTGTGGAAGGAATAATCAGGCCAATCGTCCCCACAAGGTACATCAGCATAATTACAATGAAAGTAATTTTACGGTATTTGACAGCTATGAAGAATTGAAGATTCATTTTAAATGATAACAACAAAAAAGCCTTGTCTGTTCGACAAGGCTTTCGGCAGGAAGATGGGGCTCGAACCCACGGCCTCCGGCACCACAAACCAGCGCTCTAACCAACTGAGCTACATCCTGCATATTAGTTTTGGGACTGCAAAATTAAGGAATAATTTTTTAATTTGAAAATTAAGTAATTTGAAAATTTGAAAATTAAGTTAGCATTAAATATAAGTATCTCACAATCAAATAATTATAGGGTAAAATTATCATTTTTAATTTGATAATTATTTAACTACTTCATTTCCAAATTTTCAAATTTATCTCATTTCCAAATTAAACAGCTGCCTTATAACGTGCTTCTGCACCGTTCCAGTCCACAACGTTCCAGAAAGCATCAATAAAATCTGGGCGTTTATTCTGATATTTTAAGTAATATGCGTGTTCCCAAACGTCCAAAGCTAAAATTGGTGTTCCCTTGGCTTCGGCAACGTCCATCAACGGATTATCTTGATTTGGCGTCGAAGAAATGGCTAATGAACCATCTGCCTTCACGATTAACCATGCCCAGCCCGACCCAAAACGACCAATACCAGCCTTTTTAAACTCTGCTTTTAAGTTATCGAATGAACCAAAAGTTGAGTCAATAGCCGTGGCTAATGTACCTACGGGCAATCCGCCAGCATTTGGAGCAAGAATACTCCAGAAAAATGTATGATTCCAATGTCCACCACCATTATTACGAACTGGGGCAGGTAATGAGCTGATAGAAGCCATCAATTCTTCGATGGTTTTTCCTTCAGCATCCGTTCCAGCAACAGCAGCATTGAGGTTTGTAACATAAGCATTGTGATGACGGTCATGGTGAATTTCCATGGTCATTGCATCGAAATGAGGCTCCAAGGCATCATTTGCATAAGGTAAAGGGTCTAAGACGAAAGCCATTTTTAAGATAGTTTTATAGTTTAAAAGTTAAAGAGTTATAGAAGTTTTGGCAAAACCATTTTATTCAAAAACCTTTAACCAAGTAAATGTATAAATGTGAACAAAGTAAAACGGTTGCAGAACTAATCACCAACAACCAATCACTAATCACAACCAAAAAACTATCAAAAGGCTAATTAAGTTCTAAGATTGGCAAAAAAACGTTTTAAAATTTCTTCACAATCCGTTTGAAGTACCCCCGTGTAGATTTGGGTTTTGGGATGGATAATGGCTGGTTGAACCCTTTGACAACCCCGTTTTTCATCAGATGCTCCCCAAACAATTCTTCCAATTTGCGACCAAAAAATAGCTCCTGCACACATCACGCAGGGTTCAAGAGTTACGTATAAAGTACAGTCTTTCAAATACTTAGCTCCCATTTTATTACTGGCGGCAGTCAGAGCCAACATTTCGGCATGGGCGGTTACGTCTTGGAATTTCTCAGTTTGATTATACCCTTTGGCAATAATTTGATTCTGACAAACCACCAATGCCCCAACGGGTATTTCACCTTCATCAAAAGCCAATTCGGCTTGTTGAAGGGCAAAGTGCATGAAGTATTCATCTGAGAACATTGTGGGAAGGTTTATGTGAAATGTGATAAATAGAAGTTCTTAATGTTTGTTTTAGCTAAATTTACAGCAATTAATACAAATGTAAAACTCCCTCAAAATTGATTTTTGAGGGAGTTTTACATTTACTAAAATTCAAAAATCCATCAGCCGATAAATCTTCGTTCAATTCTTCCCAATGAATCCAAGCCCCATCATTCCAAAATTCATAACCTTTTCGCTGTTTATCATTTGCTTTTTTTAATCTGGGAAACCCATGACAAAGGCATTCCTACCACACGCCCATAGTGAGATTCTGCGAAAACTCGTTGACCATCAAACCATATATTTACTGCACGGTTTTCCATAATTTATGCGTTTATGTTGGGCTTATTCTATTTAAAAGCCTTATCCTTGATTAATTTTATTCCATTGAAATTCTTAGTTTCCAAGATACAATCGGGTGGAATAATTCCTCTGCTTATCCAATTAGAAACTACGCTTGTGCTGGCTACGTATATTCCTTGATTGTTAGCCACTCCGTCAAAAGATGAACTTTTCCTTGCTCAATCAAGACGTTTTCGATTTCATTGCCTAATGATTTAGCATCAGCCAATAAATCTTCAAATGATGTTTTAGTTAATACTTCCATGACTTATTTTTTACTTTTATCTTGTTCAACAGCTAATTCAAGAATTGAAATCAATTTTTCAAGTCGTTCTTTTTCATCCAAAAAAACCGTTAATTTGTTCGTTTGATAAAATCATACCTCAAATCGTCAAATACTCGCATCAGAGCGGCGTATTGCATTCTGTAATGAAATAATAGGCTTTCTAAATTTGTCATAAATCGTGATTAGTTATTTCTCGAAGATAATACTGTTATGTAAAATAACAAATTATTTCAATAAAAAAACTCCCTCAAAACTAAATTCTGAGGGAGTTTTTATATCTAACGTAAATCTCGAATCTTACAATCCTTTCGCTTTCTTTACGATTTCGTCTGCCAAGTTTTGTGGCACAAATTCATAATGAGAGAAAGTTAAGTTTGCCGTTGCACGTCCTGATGACATTGTACGTAAGTCTGTGATATAACCAAACAATTCAGACAATGGAATGTCAGCTTTCAAAACAACTGCTCCTTGCTTAGAATCCATCCCTTTCATCATTCCTCTACGACGGTTCATATCTCCCGTGATTGGTCCTGTATATTCATCAGGCGTAACCACTTCAACTGCCATGATGGGTTCCATCAATTTCGCACCAGCCGCTTTTGCTGCTTCTTTATAACCTAAACGTGCTGCCATTTCAAACGATAACGCATCTGAATCGACATCGTGGAATGAACCGTGATATACTCTCACTTTCATCGAATCCATTGGGAATCCTGCCAATGCACCCGTTTTCATGGCGGCATCAAAACCTTTTTGGATTGATGGGATAAATTCTTTTGGAATAACACCACCCACAATTCCGTTCACAAATTCCAAACCTTCTTTACCATCTTCACGTGGTCCCATTTCGAATACGATATCGGCAAATTTACCTTTACCACCCGATTGCTTTTTGTAAACTTCACGGTGTTCAGTAGATTTGGTCAATGATTCTTTGTAAGCCACCTGTGGAGCTCCTTGGTTCACTTCCACTTTGAATTCACGACGCATACGGTCTATGATGATTTCAAGGTGAAGCTCACCCATTCCTTTGATGATGGTTTGTCCAGTCTCTTCGTTAGACTCCACTTTCAAGGTTGGATCTTCTTCAATCAACTTACCAATCGCTTTCGAGAAGTTATCTTGGTCAGCTGATTTCTTAGGCTCAATCGCATAACCAATAACTGGGTCAGGGAATACCATTGATTCCAATATGATTGGGAATTTCTCTGCCGATAGAGTATCACCAGTCTTAATGTCTTTAAATCCTACGACTGCCGCAATATCACCAGCCTCCAATCTCTCGATTGAATTCTGCTTATTGGCGTGCATTTGGAAGATACGTGAAATACGCTCTTTGTTTCCAGAACGGTTATTCAAAATATATGAACCTGCTTCCAAAACACCTGAATAAGCACGAACAAAACACAAACGACCAACGTAAGGGTCAGTAGCAATTTTGAAAGCTAAACCAGCAAATGGATCTTCAACCGTAGGACGACGAACAATCTCAGCATCGGTGCGTGGGTCAGTTCCAACAGTAGCTTGTTTGTCCATTGGTGAAGGCAAAAGAGCCATCACATAGTCCAACATCGTTTGAACTCCCTTATTTTTGAAAGAAGAACCACAAAGCATCGGAACAATTTGCATCGCAATGGTTGCTTTACGAAGAGCCGTCAAGATTTCATCTTCTGAAATAGATTCTGGGTCTTCAAAGAATTTCTCCATCAAAGTATCATCAAAATCAGCAACGGCTTCCAATAATTTCTCACGGTATTCAGTGGCTTCTTCAACCATATCTTCTGGAATTGGCACAACTTCAAAAGTCATTCCTTTATCATGCTCATTCCACTTAATTCCACGGAAGTTTACCAAATCAACTACTCCTTCAAACTTATCTTCTGCACCAATTGGTAACTGCAAAGGCACTGCATAAGAACCCAACATCTCTTTCACCTGCTTACACACATTCAAGAAGTCGGCACCCGAGCGGTCCATCTTATTCACGAAACCCAAACGAGCTACGTTATAATTGTTAGCTAAACGCCAGTTGGTTTCAGATTGTGGTTCAACACCATCAACGGCACTGAACAAAAACACTAAGCCATCCAAAACACGTAAAGAACGGTTTACTTCAACCGTAAAATCCACGTGACCAGGTGTATCAATAATGTTTACATGGTAATCTTGATCTCTGTATTTCCAATCTACGGTTGTGGCTGCCGAAGTAATGGTAATTCCTCTTTCTTGCTCTTGCTCCATCCAGTCCATTGTCGCTGCACCGTCGTGAACTTCACCAATTTTGTGGCTCACACCAGCATAGTAAAGGATACGTTCAGTAGTGGTTGTTTTACCCGCATCAATGTGTGCAGCGATACCAATGTTTCTTGTGTACTTTAAATCACGTGCCATTGTTTGTTATTTGTTATTAGTTATTGGTGATTGGTGATTAGTTTTAACAGTTAGATAATTAACTAAAAATCAACAGATTAAGTGTCTATTATTTTACATTAATTTAGCTTCGTACTTGATGAAATAATGATGTTCTAAACTAATCACTATTAACCAATCACTATTCACTTTAAAATATAGGAAATTCCATTTGGGGTGCAAAATTACGCAATCTTGGTTAAATACAAAAATTAAGTGGAATATCTTTTTATAAACTTGGGTAAATGCAAAAAACAAAAAACGTTCGAAGCATAGCCTCGAACGTTTTGGTATCACCTAACCACTAAATATAACCTTGTCAGACATGAGTCAATCAGACACGAATCTGTTAAAATTTTGCTTTAAATCTTGCTGATTCCAGTTGTGCTTGCTTACCTTCGGAATTATTAGCAATAATGATTAACTCTCCTTCAATTTCGTTATCGGTCAATCTGATAATGTTTACACGACCTACTCCGTTCTTCAATCCTTCGTCGTTAGCCAGAGTCGTCTGATAAAAGTTAGCTTCCTCACGGTATTGATTGGCATCTTTAATCAAGTTTCCAATATTTTGAAAATCTCCTTCCCCTGGAATAAAAAATGTTCCCTTATTTGTAACATTATATAATTTCACAAAAACGGACTCGGGAGAATTATTATCAGTAACTACAATCGTAAAAACTGTAACGCCTCTCTCAGAACTTTTCTTTACTTGGACTTTATCGGAATATAGCTTGTGGTTTGGAGTATCTTCAAAGCTGATTTTACCCGAAAAAAAACCTTGTGAAGTTTTTTCGTTGGCATCTACATTCTTGCTGTATGTGATAACTGTTGCCACCAAAAGAAGAAACATACACACAAAAACGACTGGATTATTTTTTAATATATTTTTCATAGGTTCACTGAAAATGCTGTCGGCTACTGAAATATTGTTAAGATTACAAATTTGAAATATTTGACAATTAAAATATTAAAATGATTTATGAAACGACTTAAATTTGTACTTTTCTTATATTTCGACATCAAAATTACTATGTTTTAATGATTAAACCAATATTTTCCTTGATGTCTTAGGAGTTAAAATTATTAAACGGTCATTAAATTGATTAGTGTAGGATTCTATTGATTGATGCTATTGCACTGTTAGGGATAATTACGTACTTGATAAACGATTGAAGTCGAGTCAATCCTTAGACGTAAGTAAGCATAAAAAGGTTGTATGAGTTACGAGAAATTTATTGAAACAATCTCAAAAAATTATGCCATCTGTTTATAAATCCTAACCGATGTCTCTGTCAAACTGATACGCCAGTCAAAATAAGGAACCGTTTTGTTGCAGTTTTTTTTATTACTTTTGAAGATATTTTTTGAATCAAATACCTAAAATTACCGTAAATACTTGATATGACACAAGCCATTTCCACCACCCCGCCCGCTCGCAAATTTTTGGGCGAAGAATTTGAACTTAGCACTTGGGAAAGCGTTAAACCTTTTTATGAAAATTTAGTATATCGCACAATAGAAAATGCTCAGGATTTGCGAAAACTCTTCGCTGACCGTTCTGAGTTGGAAAGTTATCTTTCCGAAAATTTTGCGTGGCGATACATCAAAATGACTTGCGATACTTCCGATAAAGAAATAAAGGCTCATTTTGACCAATTTGTGAGCGAAATACAACCACAATTGGCTGAATATGACGATATTCTGAACAAAAAAACCTTAGAAAATCCGTTTTTGAGTGAATTGACTGACAATGGCTTCGATATTACAATTCGAGGAATGAAAAGGGCAACGGAGATTTTTCAGAACGAAAATATCCCGCTTTTTACTGAGCTTCAAAACCTTTCGAGTGAATATCAGGCAACCGTTGGAGCAATGACCGTGGAGATTGACGGGCAGGTGAAAACCCTCCAACAAGCCAGCGTTTTGTTGGAAAATACTGACCGTTCTTTGCGTGAAAGTACCTATTTGAAACTCCAAGAAAGACGCTTTCAAGACCACGAAAAAATGGATAATATTTTCAATAAAATGCTCCAAATACGCCATCAGATAGCAGTAAATGCAGGTTTTGAAAATTTTAGAGATTACTCTTTTGCCGCTCTGAAACGCTTTGATTATACGCCAAAAGAATGTTTTGATTTCCATGAAGCCGTAGCTGAAACCGTTGTTCCGATTTTGAACGATTTGACGAAAGACCGTAAAGTCGCCATGGAATTGGAGCAACTTCGTCCCTTCGATAAAGCCGTTGATACCGAGGGCAGACCCGCTTTGCATCCCTTCAAAGGTGGCGAAGATTTGCTGAACAAAACGATTGAATGTTTCAGTAGAATGTCTCCATATTTGGGCGAATGCCTCCGCATTATGAAGCGGATGGGACGTTTGGATTTGGAATCAAGGGTTGGTAAAGCCCCAGGCGGTTATAATTATCCTTTGGAAGAAACGGGCTTTCCGTTTATTTTTATGAATGCTTCTTCCTTGATGCGAGACGTGATTACGATGCTCCACGAGGGCGGTCATGCCGTACATTCTATCGTTACTAAAGACTTGGCTCTCAATACCTTCCGTAATTTTCCTTCGGAGGTGGCAGAGTTGGCTTCGATGTCGATGGAACTGATTTCGATGGATAATTGGGATGTGTATTTTGATAACGAAGACGACCTCAAACGGGCAAAAATTCAACATTTGGAAGACATCATCAGTACGCTGCCGTGGGTGGCAACGGTGGATAAATTCCAACATTGGATTTACGAAAACCCAACGCACACCATCCCAGAACGCACCGAGGCGTGGTTGCGAATGTATGAGCAATTTTCAGACACGGTTACAGATTGGTCGGGCTTGGAAAAATATCAGGCTGTGATGTGGCATAAACAACTGCATATATTTGAGTTACCTTTTTATTATATCGAATACGGCATTGCACAATTGGGGGCAATTGGCGTGTGGAAAAACTACAAACAAAACCCCGAAAAAGGCTTAGAAGGGTATCTGAACGCCTTGAAATTGGGCTATACCAAACCCATGGGCGAGATTTACGCCGCCGCCAATATTCCTTTTGATTTCTCGAAGGAACACATTGCTTCATTGATGGATTTTGTGAGGGGGGAACTGGCGGATTTGAAGAAATAGATTTTTAAGAAAAAGGGTAGATGGTCAAAGGGTTTATATTTTACCTTTTGACCATTATTTTTGTAAACAGACAACCTTTCACCACCATATTTCGTCTATATCTTATCTATTGACAAACTCATTTAAAAATGAAAAAACTGATTATCATTCTCGCAGTTATTGTTTCTTCTTGTTGTGATAAACGGGTTCCCCAAAAAGAGACTTCACTTTCTATTTTAGTGAAAAAAGATACTTCTTTTGTTAAAAATATTAAGAAGATATATGCTTTTGGAAGCAATTGGAATAATTCTTCTTTTGAAAAATATCAACCCTCCACTTTTTTTGATAGTCGCAACGCTTTGTCCTTACTAATATTACCTATTTCTTACGCTGCAGATAGTACAATTTATGTGATGGAACATAAAAAAAAGTAAACGACACAATTACTGTTTTCTACCAACGTAATGTAGATTATGACGGAAGTGGTAAATGCGGATATTTGCAAACTTTGAGTTCTAATACCAAGCGAAAAAGTAATTCTACCTTAAGAAATTATAATCTTGACGTATCTTTTGGAACACTCAACAGCTCTTCGGCTTGCTCAATTATACTTTCTGAAAAATAATCTAAACTTTAACATGATGAAAAAACACCTACTCTCAGTTGCCTTGATGATTTTTTCAAGCATATCTTTTGCTCAAAAAATTACCTCCATCGGATTTGATTTAGGAGGCAATATTCTGCCTTTAGTAACTCGTTATCAAGGATTTACGGGTAGTATCTATCTACAAACTGCCAACAATAATAGAAACAGGTTTGAATATATTTTGGGATATACTTTTTTGGAACGCCCAAACAATAAGGCATTTGTTTCTGGAAACTCTATAGGATTAGGACGCTTCAATCAAAGAAGTGAAGGCTTATATTTTGCGGTTGGAAAGGTTTATGAACGAAATTTCGGTTGGCACGGAATTGTCTCTGTGTTTGAACTGAATAATACTGTAATCATTAGAGACGATACTTTCAATGCTAATCAAGTATTTACCTTTCAACCTGAGAATATGGTATCTATTGGGGGAGATTTTTTCTATGGAGTTCCTATAAAATTTAGTAATAAAGTACGGACGAATTTAAGAATGTCCATTTCAGTAGCGGTTGGCACAAGGACTAAAAACGCTGAAATGATACTCTACAAACCTGGTTTTAATCAGATGGCTTTTTCTACGGTTGGCTTTGGGCTTTCAATGCCTGTGTTTATGAATTTGAAATAGATTTTCAGTCCATAATCGTAACCAGTATCTCATCAAAAAGTAAAAATAATATTACCGCAAATTCCGACCACAGCCTCCCCATCACAAAAATAAATCATCCAACAAAAGTTGATTCTGGACTAACCCCAAAGAATAGCTGTTTTCTTCCAAACCGTAAGTGGTGACGAAAGTAAGAAAAACGGCATTTTTCGTTTTGGTACTTTCTTTGAATTGATGAATTTTATTGCGTAATTTTTCGGAATAGTCTTTGGTAATGAGATACTTAGCCATCGAAAACTTCATTTCAAATAGATTAACTACGTGGTCTCTTCTTTCGATAACTAAGTCTATTTGTGCCTTCTCATTTTGCCAAGAAGCCTCTCTTGATAACACACTACCAATTCCTAAACTTTGTTTCATTTGAGGAATATGAGCCATACATAACTGCTCAAAAGCATATCCTTGCCATGTTCTGTGGGTTGGATTATCAATGCGATTAATCCACGAACCCTCACCTTTAAACTCAGCATCTACAATAAATCTGAAATAAAAAGAAGTATAAAAATCTGATAAGCGATAAAAAGTATTTTTGCTCTTGTTTTCAAAAGACGAATAAGAAGTTATAAATCCGCTTTCCTCCAATTCACGCAAAGCCCTACTAAAAGTCCCCCCCGAAGGTAAGCCAGAATTCTGCACAATCTCGTTTCTGTTTAAGCCTTTCAGTTTTTTGGATAAAGCCCCAATGATTTTTTCATGCCATTCATATTTTTTGAAAAGAGATTTATAGAGATTATGATATTCATTTTTCAAAGGTGCATTTTCAAGAAAAAATAGATTTTCGATAGTCTGAGCAACACTATTGCCAGATTTAACAAAGTCGAGATAATAAGGCAAACCGCCAACTGCCATATACAATTCTGCGATTTGGTATCGGTCTAAAATACAACGTTTACTAATCAAAAACTCTTCGGTTTCTTTCAACGAAAACGGATGAATTTTCATCTGCATCGTAACTCGATTGTGCAATCCGCCCTTGTTATTGATAAGTTCGTTGATAATCCACGATGCCGCCGAACCACAAGCAATCAACACAATATCCCGTCTGTTGGTAGCCCAACCATTCCAAAAGCTCTCCAAAGCCATAATAAAATCGGATTTGGCGGTATCAAGCCACGGCATTTCATCAAAGAAAATTACTTTTTTAGGGGACGTACTTTTGTTGAGAAGGATTTTTAATCGTTGGAATGCTTCTAACCAATTCGTGGGTATTTGGTCATAAACAGCATTATCGGTTTCAGCAAGCGTCAGATGAAAATGTTGAAGTTGTTGGATTGTATTGCCATTAGCTAAACCCGAAATCTGAAAATCAAACTGATAATTGAAATATTCTCTAATTAGAAATGTCTTACCTACACGCCTTCTTCCATACACTACCAAAAACTCTGATTTTGAGCTATTTAGAAGAGAATCAAACATTTTTATCTCTTTTTTTCTGCCTTTTATTTGTTCCATGAAAAGTTATTTTAAGCCAAAACTGATATAAATATACCAGTTTTGGCTTAAAACAAAAACATTCTAAGCCAAAACTATGCTTTTTTAGATAGTTTTGGCTCAGAATAAACATTATATCCGTTGTAAGCATACAATAAACAATAACGAAATAGAATTTTACCTATCCCCAAAAACAAGCACGATTATCTTCTTCCACTAATTGTATAAACCCATTAATGTCTTTCACGATAGGCTCAGGTTTATAAGACTCCCATTTTCCACTGGCTCGCATCCAAAATACTTTCCAATTGTTCTGAGATTTTACAAATGTAGTTTTGGCTACATCAATATGCTGCATTTCATTGGGGCTATTCCAAATCGGGCGTATTTCAAAAATATAAACACTCTGATTTTTAATACGATAGGCAATATCTAATTGCGGTCTTATATCTTCGGGTGGTCGGATTCTCTCAATATAATTTTCGAGAGATTCTGTAAGTTTTGCCGATTGGAAGGGATTTATTGTCATAAGATATATTCTGTTCAATCCCTCCGAAAAAACTGCGTAATCACAATAACCACCGTAGTGAAAATGGTGCTACAAATTACCTTCAATAATACAGGGAAAAATAGCCCAAAATCTGAAGCCTCCAATGAGAAAAGTACCAAATGATGAATGAAGGTCAGTGTACCGATGTAAGTAATAAACCACGTTAATCCCATTGAATTTAGGCTCAATACCTGGCGTTCGTCATAGCCTCTTTGTGGGGTTAAGAGGGAAATAATTGATGGGCGTAAAAAGGCGATTAGAACCATTGCAGCGGCATTTGCCCCGATGGTATTATAAAAAATATCAACAAACATACCCGCCCCAAAAGCTAAACCCAACAAAGTAATCAAGGGGATTTCAAAGGGCAAGAGAGCAATGGCAGCAATATAAACAAAACAAAACGCATAGTTGAAAAGTACCAATTGACGTACAAAGAAAATTTGTAGTAAAAGGTAAAATCCGAATATCAATACTTGTGAAAATAAACTCTTTGAAGTCATTATTTTTTTATCTCTTTGTTCTTATCTTCCAACGCTCGCTGTTCTTTTTCCAATTTATTGTTTATCACATATACGTAAGCGAGCGTATGAAAATTGGTGGCTAATTGAACATCAATTTCGTGAAAAGTTTGGTCAGCTTTTACACCCACTTTTTTCACGTAACCAATCGTAATATTGGGCGGGAATACGTAATTGAAATCAGACGTAACAACGGTATCTTTTATCTTGACGGTCTTGTAGCGAGATACTTCGCCCATGTCCACCACATCGGGGTTTGTGCCTTTCCACGTAACAGAACCAATCTCATTATTTCGCCTCAATTTTGCCGAAACCGAATAATCAGAATGTAATATCGAAATCACGACTGAATAATGTTCTGAGCATGATTTTATCTTGCCTACCACGCCCGTTGAAGATATTACACCCATACCAGGAGCAAGCCCATCCGCCAATCCTTTATCAATCGTAATGTAATTATTGAACTGCGTAGTGGTAAGATTTGTAACCTTTGCTACTGTTGATTTGAACCTTGATACCACCGCAGAATCGGCTTGATAATTCACCACAGATTTAGACAATTGTTCCGCTTGTAATTTAGCAACCAGGCTATTCAAGCGACTATTTTCAGATGCCAGTTCCGAGTTTACTGCTTTCAAATTAGAATATTCACGGACAGCATTGGAAGACTGCATCATCTTGGCAGCATACCGATTGCTGGTATTGAAAAGAATGGCGTTGGGATAATTGTTGTAGGAATAAAAAAACCAAAGACTCAATACCTCCAAAAGTGCGAACAAAATGAAGGCTCGTTGTCTGGATATGAACTGAAGGAGTTGATACATTGGAAGAAGTTTTAAAGTTAAAAAGTTAAAGAGTTAAACAGTCAAAGAGTTGAAAATGAACTTCACAACTTTTTGACTTCTTTAACTCTTTAACTTTTCTAACTCCTAAGATATAAGAATTGGCTTGAAGTGGTCTAAATGCTTTAAAACCTCACCTGTTCCACGTACAACGGCTCTCAAAGGGTCGTCGGCAATGTGAATTGGGAGTTTTGTTTTGTTGGCTAAACGCTTATCCAAACCGTGCAGTAACGCACCTCCGCCCGTTAAATGAATACCGTTGTGATAAATATCTGCTGAAAGTTCTGGGGGTGATACCTCCAAGGCTTTCATAACTGCTTCTTCAATTTTAGAAATTGATTTATCCAAAGCATACGCAATTTCTGAATAAGTTACCTTGATTTCTTTAGGAATACCCGTCATCAAATCTCGTCCACGGATTTCGTAATCTGCGGGAGGGTTTTCTAATTCTGGCAAAGCCGAACCTACTTCAATTTTAATCAATTCTGCCGAACGTTCACCAATCAAAAGGTTGTGTTCACGACGCATATAATCCACAATATCACGAGTAAAAACGTCTCCCGCAATACGTACAGAAGCCTCACAAACGATACCTGAAAGAGCAATAACGGCAATTTCAGTAGTTCCACCACCAATATCCACAATCATCGAACCGTTGGGTTGTTCAATATCAATCCCGATACCGATTGCCGCAGCGATGGGTTCGTGAACCATATAAACTTCTTTCGCCCCAGCGTGTTCGGCTGAGTCTTTAACTGCTCGTTTTTCCACTTCCGTGATACCCGAAGGAATGCAGATGACCATACGGTGCGAAGGCGTAAAGAAACGGTTGCCCGTGTCAATCATCTTTATCATGCCACGAATCATTAATTCAGCGGCGGTAAAGTCGGCAATTACACCGTCCTTTAATGGACGAATAGTTTTGATATTTTCATTGGTTTTCTCGTGCATCTGCATTGCCTTATTTCCAATTGCCAATACTTTATTAGTGGCTTTGTCAAGGGCAATAATTGATGGTTCGTCCACCACGATTCGGTCTTTATGAATGATTAATGTATTGGCAGTACCAAGGTCAATCGCAATGTCTGAAGTCAGGAAACTAAATAATCCCATTTTATTTGATTAGTTCTTTGTTAGCTTAATAATTTTAAAACTTTAATGTTAGTGGTTGTAATTTACAAAAATCCAAGCACTCTAAGTCCATCTGATTTTTACTTTCTTGTAAAAGTACAAAATTAATGATAATCAGTCAGAAAATTTTGAAAGCAGTTGGAAAATGTTTTGAGGTTTAGTCCAAAAATGGAATAGGGAGGTCACAAAATGGGGAATTTCTAAGGTAATTTTCTACTTTTGCATACTATTTGTACGTTAAAAGAAAAATGTATTTCCCCTACTCACACAATGGCAAAGAACAAAGTATCACAACCCGTAAAAAATAACCTGCCGAAGCCACCAACGGTAGCTCAAAATCATAAAATCATTAAAGAATCAACTCCTTTAATTGAGCCAATTCCTTATACCGAACGCAATTTTTGGATTGTGGCTGGCATCATCACCGTTTGTGCCATTATTGCCTATCTACCTGGTTTTCAGAATGGTTACGTTTGGGATGATATGTTTTACATCGTCAATAACGAAGACTTGCGAGCGGTTTCCTTCAAAAATTTCAAGACTCTTATTTCAGATTATTACCTCGGAAACTGGCATCCACTCACGATGGTAACCTATTATTTGGAATATTCCTTGGTAAAAGATACCGCTTGGGTTTACCACCTCGACAATACCATTATTCACATCATCAACAGCATTTTGGTTTTCAAGGTTGTTGAAAAACTGAGCAAAAACTTCTTGATTGGGGCAGTTACGGCTATCCTTTTTGCCATTCATCCGCTACACGTGGAGTCGGTAGTATGGGCGGCTGAACGTAAGGACGTGCTTTATACCTTGTTTTTGTTGTTGTCTTTTTTGCAGTATTTGAAGTACGTTACAGTCGTCCGTCTGGGCGACCTCGTGAACACGGACAACGGTGAAACCTCACCCCCAACCCCTCTCCCGTTGAGAGGGGAGCAGGCAGAAGTTACCACCAATTGGAAAAATAAGCACCTTTGGTATGCCTTGGGGTTATTCATCCTTTCATGCTTGTCAAAAGGTATGGCGGTTATCTTGCCCGTGGTGTTTTTATTGACAGATTATTTCCTCTTAAATCGTAAAAATATCATTAAAATAGGCATTGAAAAAGCTCCATTTTTTATCGTTTCTCTCATTACGGGTATTATTTCTATCAAAGCACAAAGTGATGCAGGAGCAAATGCTACCAAGGTCATAAGTGATGCTTACAGCGTTTCTGAACGCTTTTTTATGATAAATTATGGTATTTTATATTACTGGATAAAGATGATTTTACCCACAAATCTTATCGCTTTTTATCCTTATCCACAAAAACCTACGGGAACAATTCCTTCGATCTATTACTCAGCCTTTGCGGGTGTATTGGCTTTGGCAACTGCCTTATTTTGGTTGGGTAGAAAAAATAAATTAGTCTGGTGGGGCGGATTATATTTTTTGATTGTGATTTTTCCCGTTTCGCAGGTTCTGCCTGTGGGTAGTGCCTTGATGGCTGACCGCTATTTTTATGTTTCTTCCATCGGTCCTTTGTTAATTTTAGCAGTTTTTGCCAATTATCTCTATCAAAAAGCTGCTACGCACAAAGTAATGCCTGGGGTTGGGGCGGTGCTTTTATTAGCTCTTACGTTCCTGTCTTTCAGCCAATCAACCAAATGGAAAGATACACTCACTTTGTTTACGCCCATTTACGAAAAACACCCCACCGACCCCATGGTTACGAGTAATATGGGTTGGTATTGGTTTGGGAAAAAAGATAACGAAAAAGCCAAGTTTTATTTTGAAGAAACTCATAAAACCACCTTCAAAACAGCAGATGTTCATACGGCTTTGGGGCAAATTTATTTTGATGAAAAAAAGTACGCCATGACGGTTGAAAACTTTGAGGCTGCCTTAAAAATCAAGCCCAAAGAAATGCAAAACCTGCACTGGATGCTCGGAGCGGCATATTATTATACGGGTCAATATAACGCCGCCATTGAAGAATCGCAATTTGCTCTGGATAAATCAGATAATAAAAATCAATTTGCCCAAAATATTATGGGCTTATGTTTGGCAAAGAAAGGAGACGAAGCAGGAGCCAGAAAACGCTATGAAACAGCCATGAAATTAGATGCAAAATTTGCCGACCCTTACATAAACGTAAGCACAATTCAGAACCACGCTGGCGACCACCAAGCCGAGATTATTTCGTTAGAGAAAGCCATAAAAATTGACCCAAAAGCCTCCGTAGCTTACAAAAATTTGGGCGTAGCTTACAAGGCAATGGGCGATTGGAAAAATGCCGTAAAATCGTGGGAAAGAGGTATCAAAGCCGACCCGAAGGATGGTAGTTTTGATTATAACATCGGACTGGAATATGGACAACACGGAGATATTCCAAACGGAATAAAAGCCATGCAAAACGCCGTGGCGAAGAAAGACCAAAATGCGGTAACATTCCTTACTCAGCGAGGAATTCCTTTGAAGTAATTGATAAAATGAAGAAGTGTTACTTAAATTTGAAAAAGAAACCGATAAACCAGTAAAAAGTATGGGAATCATAGAAACCGTTGAAACCTACCATTAAAGAGTATGGTGAGAAAGAAAAGAACGTTCAGCAACCGTTGTAAAGCTATTTAATCGTGGCTTTGAGGTAAAACATATTGCCGATATTTTAGAAATAAAAGAAGTACGACAACTATTGAGAGATAAGTTTTTGACTTAGACCTTGAGAATTTTGAAAAATCCCTAACAGTATGAAATTGTTGGGGATTTTTTATGACTTTCACCTAAAATTACCCTTAAAATCTACTTCCCTTCGATGAAATGGGTCGAGGATTTTATCAATTAAATCTGCTAAAATTGCCCGAGTGATGGGCTGATTTTTATTGGGATAATTTTTTATGATTGACTGTAAATAAGCAGCAGGAACGGGTTGTATTTTAGTAAGAATCTCAAAAGCATCATCCGCTACTAATCTTTCTGATAAAACTTGCTCATTGGCTTGCATTTTCAAGGTTGGATAGAAGGTTTTTAGTGCCTTGATTACTTCTCCATTGGTCATTACCGAATCGGGATAAAACCACGTCTGATTCGACCATTTCATGTTTTTGCCTTCTCCTTTCAAAATTCCCGTAGTACCAATTCGATGGATAACTTCAAAATTGGGATGCTCGGGTTTTACATCCAGAAAAGGCAATAAATATGCCTTTGATTTCAAAAGATTATCTTGTACTTTTCTAATAGAAGCCTGTCGGGGTGAAATCTTTTCTTGTACACACAAAGCCGCCAATGTACCCGCCGCCTGACCAATCTGCATTACCACTGGTTGCAAACGACTTGCTCCGTTCACGAGGTTAGAAACCGAAATAGATTTCTCCGCAACTATCAAATTATCAACACTTTCTGGAATCAAACTTCCCAATGGAATACTGAACGAAGGCACAGGGACAAAATATAAATCGGGAGCTTCGGTATTTTTGCCGTGATGCTGGTCAATCGGATAATCTCCCACGGCAATGGCAGTTCTGTAAAGTGGTTCGGTTTGGTCGTAAGGCTTTTCCAAATGATTCATATTGGGGCGAGCGAGTCCATGAATCCTCCGACTTTCACGATGATAAGGAATCAGAGGAAGTTTATCTTCTGACGGAAATTCATCTGCCAATCCCAACGTTTTCCAACCCAGTTCTGTTTGCATAAAATAAACGAAATTGAGGGTATGTTCCTTCGCTTTTTTGATGGCTTCTTGTCGTTGTACTTCGTTCATTTCTACCATATTAGCGTAAAAATCATTGCCATTAATGGGCCAATTTATCATGAATTTTCCGTTTTGAAGTTGCCCATAAGTCTTCATTTGCTCACAGTCCCAAAGGCGTGGCATTTTTTTATCGGGACAAAGTTTTTCGCAAGCACAAATAAAGTCTTTACTACTGTAAGATACTGGTTTATTGATAGTTACATCTTTATTAAACTCTTTTAAAACCACTACATAAGTTAAATCTTGTACGATATTATTGGCTTTTTCAGGAGCAATTCTTTCGTTGTAAGTGGCTTTTGATTCCATCCCTACATCATATTTCACGCCCGCTTTTGCCGCCACATCTCCCAATTCCGTAGCATCAATTAGAATTTTAGCATTGATTAAAACATCATCCGAAAAATCAACCGTCCAGCCTTCTGATTTTTTCTTGATATTGATGAATCTTACGGACGAAATCACGCTCAAATTGGGTTCTTTCGCACACATTTCTCGCAAAATTTTTTGAGCTATCGAAGGCTCAAACATTACCGAACTCACCCAGCCCGAAGCCAAGGCTTTAGGACTGCCATAATGTTTTTCAAGATTCATCCTGAACTCGTGCCAAAGTCCAGAATGGAGGTTATGGTTACCGTCAATAGCACTGACTCCTGCCGAGGTCATCATGCCCCCAAGCCACGGAGTCTCTTCCACGATGATAGTTCTCACACCCATACGTGCCGACTGAATGCCTGCCATAACACCGCTGGTGCCTCCACCAATGATTAGCACGTCGGTTGTGAACCTACTTTTGTCAGAAAAAGCATTTTCAGAAAATAAAATCAGAGAAAATAAACTTAAAATATATTTCATGGCATAAAAATTGTTTAATAGTTGAAGTATTGTAACATTTTTTTAGCAACTTTGTAAAGCATATAATTTTTGATGTAATAAGATTTTCTGTTTTATATAGCTTAAAATAATGTTTAGATATTAATTCTTACTTTTATTAACATAAAATATTCCTTAATTTATAACCATGTTGAAACGTCTTTATTTCCTACTTGTAACCGCTAATTTACTATTCATTACCAACATTTCCGCACAAGATTTTAAGGGCAAAGCTACTGCTTACTTGAATGAGGCTTACGGTGACACCACCACATCGGGTGAAATTCTCAATAAAAAGACCTTGACGGCTTCGCACGAGTATTTTCCCTTAGGAACGGTGATAAATGTCGTTAATCTCAAAAACAAAAAATCAGTTCAAATTACCATCAATGACAATGAAATTTCGGAAGATGATTTAACACTTGAATTTACGCACGAAGTAGCTCAAATCTTAGCGATGAAAGACCAAGATATGATTGATGTAAAAATATCAGTGATTACTTGGGGAAAAACAAACACAAATATTGCTGAAAATACCAAGAAAGAATCTGACTTTAAAGTTGATTTTAGGAAATATGATTACGTAAAACCCATAGCTCTTAAAAAGAATTGAGCAAACGGTCAAGGTGCTTGTTTTCAAACGCTTGTAGATACATTTTCAGTATTTATCAATTATTTTTTAGCATTAAAAATGACAAAAAAGTCCATTGAACGTTATTTCGATGGACTTTTTTCGTCTAAAATTGAAAAAGTATTCCGTAATATACTACCTTTGGCATACCTTTCCTTTACTAAAATATAATCTTTTATGAAGTTTCTAAAAACAATTTCCGCCCTTGCTTTATTTGCATTATTAAGTACAAATCTCTCATTTGCCCAAGAAGAATATACCCAAGAAGCAAGCGTTTATACTATTGGGCGATATGGCAAAAAAATGTCGAACGGGGACTATTTGAGTAGTAAACACAAGACTTGTTCGCATGAATTCCTACCGACGGGTTCACTAATCCAAGTTACAAATCCCGTAAATCAACGTTCGGAAGTTGTGGAAGTGAATGGCAAGAGCCAAAGCACTCCCATTGAATTGACCCATAGCGTGGCTCATGATTTAGGCGTAACTGGCGGTCACAGACCTACCATCAAAGTTTTCGTAATAAGAAGAGGCGATGATAATTCTGTGATTAATCAGCCCGTTGCTGTTGAAAAATCCAGCAGAAATATGACCTACGGAAGTCAAACGGCTTATTCGCAACTACCCGTTTTTTCAAATCCTGAAAAAGTAGAAGTAAAAACAGAGGTAGTCGAGAAGAAAAGGTCTTATGAATTTCCAACCAATTTTCCTCAGTACCAGCCTGTTACGGATGTTTCACAGTTGAAAATTAGTAAAACAGAGAAGGTAGATTCTGTATCAAAAAAGAAAGAAATACTCATTAAGTTGGACACCGAAGAAAAGCCTTCGAGACCAATTCCAACCTTGAAAATGAAGATTGACGATAATTAAATCCATTTGCAAGCAAAATAAGACCACAGATTGTACGGATTGTACGGATTTACACGGATTTTTAGTAATTTTAATCCTTGAAAACTCGCCCAATTATTGCAGCCTGTGGTCTATTTCTTTTCCATAAAATCCTATATAATCTCATTACATTTCAAATGATACAAACATACATCCAAGAACATAAAGAGCGATTTCTTTCGGAACTGCTTGATTTATTAAGAATTCCCTCGGTTAGTGCTGATAGCAAATATGCAGCTGACGTAAGAAGAACAGCTGAATTTATTAGCGAAAAATTAACATCGGCAGGAGCTGATAAGGTCGAAATTTGCGAAACGGCTGGCTTCCCGATTGTTTATGGCGAAAAGATAATAGATTCGTCTTTACCCACAATTTTGGTTTACGGACATTATGACGTACAACCCGCCGACCCTTTGAATCTTTGGGACTCCCCTCCTTTTGAACCCGTAATTAAAGATGAAAAAATCTATGCTCGTGGGGCTTGCGATGACAAAGGACAGGTTTATATGCACCTGAAAGCCTTTGAAGCGATGATGGCAACCAATGTTTTGCCCTGCAATGTCAAGTTTATGATTGAGGGTGAAGAGGAAGTGGGTTCTAATAATTTAGGAATCTTTGTAAATACCAATAAAGAGAAACTGAAAGCGGATGTGATTTTGATTTCTGACACTGCTATTATTGCCAATGATACGCCTTCGATTGATGTGGGTTTGCGAGGTTTGAGTTATTTGGAAGTAGAAGTAACGGGTTCAAATCGTGATTTACATTCGGGGGTTTATGGTGGTGCAGTGGCAAATCCGATAAATGTTTTGAGCAAGATGATTGCCTCATTGCACGATGAAAATAATCATATTACGATTCCTAACTTTTATGATGATGTCATAGAATTAAGTCCAGAAGAACGGGCAGCAATGGCTTTGACTCCTTTTGACTTGGAGGGATACAAAACAGATTTAGGCATCACTGATATTCGTGGAGAAGCGGGATATTCGACCATTGAAAGGGCATCCATTCGTCCAACGTTGGATGTAAACGGCATTTGGGGTGGTTATATTGGCGAAGGAGCAAAGACGGTTTTACCTTCAAAAGCCTCCGCAAAAATTTCGATGCGATTAGTCCCAAATCAGCAATCAGACCGAATGACGGCATTATTTACCAAGCATTTTGAATCCATCGCACCCGCAGGAATAACCGTAAAAGTGCATCCACATCATGGCGGAGAACCATACATTACACCAACTAATTCAAAAGAATATCGAGCCGCAGAAAAAGCTATGGAAGAAGCATTTGGCAAGAAACCTGTACCAACCAGAGGCGGAGGAAGTATTCCGATTGTGGCACTTTTTGAAAAAGAGTTAGGCTTAAAAACCGTCCTGATGGGTTTTGGCTTAGATACTGATGCCATCCACTCCCCAAACGAGCATTATGGATTATTTAATTTCTATAAAGGTATTGAAACGATTCCGTTGTTTTTCAAGTATTTTTCAGAATCATAAATAGGGGTTAGCTTTGGGGGCGACTGACGCTTCGGCTTGGGTGTTAGTGTGGTAACACAGATGCTTTTGTTGATTGATTATAATACTCAAAAAGCGTAGCGTTTATCAATAACGTTACGCTTTTTGAATATTGTAGCGGATGAAATAATTTTAAAACATCCTCAGTACAATCATTTTACAAGGAAAATCGTTTATATATTTGATAATCTTAACATTTCACTGTTATTTGTAAGAAGCCATTTTAAAATATATTCTGAATAAAGTCTGATTGTATTTTTTGAGTAGCGGAATCATATTTTTTTAAGGAATATACAGCGTATCTTGTGTAAAAAATATGGTTTCGATAGTCAGAATAAGACAATCAGAATTTGTCGTAAGATATTTTAAAACGGCTTCTAAGATTGAAATTGGCTTTTGGCGAAACATATTATAAGTGAGGTTGAATTACCTAATATTCACCCAATCACTCAGATTACGCATCCCGTTCATCATTCACTCATTTAAAACTATGCAAAAATTGCGTAAAATTATACCTTTCCTATTGGCAATCACTATGTTGAGTGCTTGTAATTCTGCCTTGCAATCGTTCAAAAAAGGTCAGAAAAAATTTGATAATGGCGAATACGAACTGGCTATCAAGGAACTACAAAAGGCTTCCACGGCAGGTTATGAATTGGGTAAAACTAATTATTTGATTGCCGAATCTTATCGTCTCTCAAACCGCCCTATTTTATCCGCAGATTTTTACGAAAAAGCCTTAACTGCTGGTAGTAAAGAAAACGATTTGCGGTATCATTTAGCCACTGCCCAAAAAATCCAAGGGAAATATAAAGAGGCTTCGGCAAATTTAGAAAAGTACCTTTCGGGCATTCCAAGCAAGGAATTCAAAAACAAAGCTCAAACCGAAATCGACCTCTTGCCCGAAGTAGAGGCTTTGGCAAATAAAAAAACCTACATCGAATTAAAACCGATGAGTTTGAATTCGACAGGGACGGAGTTTGCCCCAATCCCCCAAGGTAATGAGCTGATTTTCACGGCTTCACGCAAGGATGTAATCTATAAAAATAATGGTTTACCTTATTTAGGGCTGTATCGTGTGCCTTTGAATACACCCACCGAAGCAGGAAATCCAACGCTTTTTAGCCCTACTATTTTCAAAGATAATGCCAATGAAGGCACACCAACGTTTTCGAAAGATGGTAAAATGATGGTTTTCGCACGGGGAAATACGGGCAAACGCTCGGATGCTTCGCCTGATGTGGATTTATATTTATCCAAAAATATTGATGGTACTTGGTCAGAACCCGAATTAATTTCAGTTTCAGATTCCTTGGCTTGGGATGGTTGTCCATCGTTTTCCGCCGACAATAAAACGCTTTATTTTGGTTCAAATCGTTCGGGCGGAAAGGGCGGCATTGATATTTATCGTGCCAATATTGACAATGCAGGACGTTTTGGCAGAGCCATCAACATGGGGATCGACATTAACACGGCAGGTGATGAAATGTTTCCGTATGTTTCGGCTGATGGAAAACTATACTTTTCTTCGGATGGACACGCTGGTATTGGGGGCTTAGATTTATTTTCGGCAACCCGTGTCAATGGCGAAATAAAGGTTGAGCATTTGGGGCTTCCATTGAATTCTCGTTTTGATGATTTTGGTTTAGTTGCGATTGATTCTACGAAGGGCTATTTTGCCTCAAACCGTGATTCAGGAAAAGGCGATGATGATATTTATTATTACGAAAACACACAACCTGGTAAAAAATACGAAGTACCACCCGTGGAAGTAGTAAAAGTTGAACCTCCCAAAAAGAAAACGATTCGTTATTTCTTAGCAGGAAATATTACAGATATTAATAATCAAAGCCTTGATTCTGTGAAGGTTAGTATTTTGGAAAATACTTCTGGACAAGCCATCGAAGAAATTTACACCCGCCCCGAAGGAACTTTCGGCAAGGTGAAAATGGAAGAGGAGAAGACTTATACCATCGTTACAGAAAAGAAAGGTTATTTCACAAAACGTGAGCCTTTTACGATGGTTGGAAAATCTGTTCCCTTAGAAAAATTGACCAAAGCTGAAACAGATACAGTCTTCTATGCCAGCATAAAAATGGATAAACCCGAGATTGGCAAACCGATAAATACCATATTCAGTATTGCCCCGATTTATTACGATTTGAATAAAGCAGACATCAGAAGCGATGCAGGAAATGAGTTAGATAGAATTGTGCAGGTTTTGGTAGATAATCCAACAATACGCTTAGAATTGGGCTCACATACGGACTCACGACAAACGAATGAATATAACCAAAAACTTTCACAAAGAAGAGCAGACTCTGCGGTGGCTTACATCATTTCAAAGGGTATTGCTCCCAACAGAATCATTGCCAAAGGTTATGGCGAAAGTCAGTTGGTGAACCAATGTGCCGACGGAATAACGTGTACGGAAGATGAACATCAACTGAACCGTCGAACGGAGTTTAAGGTGATTGGGATTCAGTAGTGAATACTCCAAAATATCGTCGAAAATAGCCACTTTTGCGTAGAAAGTGGCTATTTTTATGATTACATTATCCATTCCACAAACCCATCAAAATCATGCTATTCTCAAAACAAACTCTCATAGTTCTCCTAACTATTCTCTCAGTAAACATAGCTCTCTCACAATCCGAGTTTCCTGTTCAAGATTCGCCAATATCTGAACTTGATTTGGCATTAATCAGTAATACTCAGACGGGCGAAACGCAGCAGGTTAAACTCTCAGATTATAACGGTAAAATCAGAATATTAGACTTTTGGGCAACTTGGTGCGGACCTTGTATTGAGAAAATGGCTGAATTGAAAAAACTAAAAAATCAATTTCCAAACGATTTAGAAATTATCTCTATTTCAGATGAAAAAATCGAAAAAATCCTGCCTTTTGTTCAAAAACAGTCATTACCATTTCAATTTGTAGTGGATTCGGGGTCGGTTATTTCTAATAGGTTTGGGGTTGCAGCATTACCTTTCACCATTTTGTTGGATAAAAAAGGAATTATCAAAGTAATTAATAATTCCAGTGCCATTACGCCCGAAATCATGCGAAATTTGATTGCAGATAAACCCGTAAATTTTCCAAAACCGCCAAAGATTGTTATATCAAACATCGCTGATACTGCCCAAAAAAATGTTCAGAATCGTAGAGTTTTTACGAATTATAAGCCTGATACTCAGCCATTTGCCAAAGACGAAGCCGACGGTGAATACGCAGGGAGGCGAATAGCGATTTATAATTTAAAACTCTCTCAAATGGTGGGAATGTTATCTAATTGGTATCAGCAGAGAATGTTTTTTTCAGAAACCATTGATGAAAATAAAGACCAGTTATATTGCTTAGATTTTATTTTTGATGAAAAAAATGCCGCACAAAGAGCTAACTTAGCGTTGGAATTTCTGGCAAAGCGTTTTCCTGAAAAGATAAAAGTCCGTTCAGAAATTGTGAAAGGTTACGCTTTGCAAGTAGGAAATAAAACTAAAATTCCAGCAAAAGCGGAAGGAAATGAGCAGTTCATTTCCACTGCCACCACCGAGGATTTATCCACAGAATTAAGTCGTTTATTGAAGATTCCTGTTAAAAATGAAACCACTTTTAATTACCGTTTTGTCCTAACGATGAACCGTATTCCAGAAGACAAAGTTATCATAAAACGCATTTTAGAGCGAATTGGGCTTGTTTTGGTGGAAAAAGAGATTACACTGAAACGATACGGATTGTAATACGGACTGCCAGTCCGTAAAAATATACACAACAAACAGGCAGGCGAATCGTCGCACTGCCGTACTACAAATATGAAACTCGAAACCCTTGCCATTCAATCAACCCTCATGCCCGATGCTAATGCTGGGGCGGTTGTACCTCCCATTTATCTCTCCACCACTTTCGAGCGGGAGGCTGACGGTTCTTATGCCCACGAGTACGTTTATTCACGGGTAGATAATCCTAACCGTAAATTATTAGAAAACAGTTTGGCGGCTTTGGAAAACGGAGCCGTGGCAATCTCTTTTGCTTCTGGAATGGCTGCCACTACTGCCTTGTTTCAATCATTGAAGACTGGTGACCACTCAATTGTGCCAAATGATGCTTATTATGCAACCAATGTATTAATTACAGAAATTTTTATGCAATGGGGATTAGAAATGACAAAAGTAGATATGACTGATTTTGAGCAAATTAAGTCAGCCATTCAACCCAATACTAAACTGATTTGGATTGAAACCCCTTCCAACCCTGAACTGAAAATTACTGATATTGAAGCCACTGCGAACTTGGCTCATGAACATGGGGCAATTTTGGCAGTTGATAACACCTGGGCAACGCCCGTGATGCAACGTTGTTTGGATTTGGGAGCAGACGTGGTGATGCACTCAACCACCAAATATTTTGGCGGACACAGTGATGTTATGAGTGGTGCATTGATTTTTAAAGAGACAGGAACATTATCCGATAAAGTCAGAACAATTCAGAAACTTACGGGCGGTGTGCCTTCGCCTTTTGATTGTTGGCTTATTACCAGAGGTATCAAAACGCTTCCTTTACGAGTAAAAGCTCAAACCGAAAGTGCCATGAAACTATCCGAATATTTGAGTAAACACCCTCAAATTGAGGCAGTTCATTATCCTGGATTGGTTTCTCACCCTCAACATGAAATAGCGAAACGGCAAATGAAAGGTGGTTTTGGGGGAATGTTATCGGTACAAATAAAAGGCGATGCTCAAAATGCAATGGCAGTGACGGGAAGGCTAAAATTATTTACAATCGCCACCAGTTTGGGCGGGGTGGAAAGTTTGATTGAACATCGTAAATCAGTGGAAGGTATTGACAGCCCAACGCCAGAAAACCTGTTAAGAATATCCGTCGGTTTGGAAAATATTGAAGATTTGATTGAAGATTGGGAAATGGCGTTGAGTAATGAGGTATGAATAATTAATCATAAGCAAGAAATCTCAAACCTCATTGCTCACATTCCTCGCTGCTTAATAAAATGCATCTTCAAAGTGTGTAATATCAAAATCCTCTTCGGTTCTGAAAATAATAGAAATAATGTCAAAACGGATTTGTTGATGCCAATTGTTATAATAAACATAATTTCCAGCCGCACGAGTTACAAGTTTAGCTTTCTCACGGGTTACATTAACTTCGGGATTGCCAAATTTGATATTATACAAAGATTTTACTTCCACAAATACTAAGAATATATCTTTCTTCACAATCAAATCTATCTCCGCATGACCAGAACGGTAATTACGGGCTATAATTTCATAGCCCTTATCAACTAAAAAAGCTGCCGCTAAATCTTCGGCTCGTTTGCCCGTTTCAAGGTGTTTTGCCATTATTACTTTTTCTCATAAGCATCAGAGTCTCCCAATCCGTCACCTATAATTTTGCCCATAATTTTTTTCGCACTTCCAAAAATGTTCCAGCCTGTTTTCTCCTTCTCTTTTTCGGGCACTTTTTTGCCATTATTACTTCCCACGTTGATTGGCGTAACGGGTACGACCACAATCGGTGGAGCATCTTTACGCAATTCTTTATAAATATCCTCTCGTTCGTCAATAGATTTTACGCCTTTCCAAACTAAGCCAACTGCCGTAGCGTAAGTAGGATTTTTGATTTCTTCGGAAATAGTTTTACCTAAATTCTCGTTCGGATGCCCAATACGCACATCCCGATTCGTTACTCGCTCGAACAATTCGCCGATGTATGACATTTGTACTGTTCCACCCGTGAGGACAATTCCGCAATTCAGACGATTGCCATATCCACAACGACTAATTTCTGCTTCAACCAAAGCCACAATTTCTTTTAAACGTTCCTCAATAATAATTCCTAAGTTTTTTACCGAGATATTCTTCGTTTTACGTCCGTTAATTCCAGGAATTAAAACAACTTCTTCTACCGCAATTTCATCTGCAATAGCACAGCCAAATTTAATTTTTAACTGCTCTGCGTATTCCGTTGAAATACCACAACCTTGTTCAATATCTGCCGTAATAGCATCACCAGCGAAAGGCAAAACAGCAATATGACGCACAATTCCTTTATGAAAAATTGCAATTTCAGTCATGCCACTGCCAATATCGACTAAGCAAACACCACTCTTTTTTTCTTGGGGAGTAAGAACCGCCAGTGAAGCCGCCAAAGGTGAAAAAACTAATCCGCCCTCAATTTCCATTTTTTCTTTGGCACTTTCGATACAGCGTTTTGTCTTGTCGAACTCACCTTGGGGTGAGGTTACCATCAAAAAATCACCTTGCAATTTCAGTCCACTAATCCCAACGGGGTCGTAGATATTTCCGATTGAATCCACAAAATATTCTTGGGGGAAAGTATGAACAATGGCGTTACCTTTTGAAATAAAAGTCCGCTTGGCATCATTCGCTACTTGATCAACATCCGTAACGGTTACCTCCTCGCCCGAAGTCTGGCGAGTGATGGTTGATTTTTGCTTTGTGCAATGAATATTAGGTCCAGCTACACTCGCAAAAACGCCTCTAATATGTATATTTGCCTGATTTTCAACTTGTTCAATAGCGGATTGAACAGCCTCAATAGTCTTATTTACATTCAAAACAACGCCTTTCGATACCTGCCCTGTGGTGTCGGCTTTGCCCAAACCAAGAATTTCCAGCTTGCCCAAATGGTCAAGTCTGCCAGCAACAACATTTACTTGTTTACTGCCGATATCAAGTCCAACAATTATCTCACTCATGGGAAGGATTTTTTTAGTTGTGAGTTATAAGTTGTGAGTTATTTGCTGCTTATTAGCTACTCACAACTTACAACTCATAACTCCTTGACTTACTCACACACAATCTGATTTTTATATTTTACGCTAATTTTTTTGTATTTACCCCAACCCGTTACGGGCAGGATTTCTTTGTATAATATCTTCAATTTCTTGAATTTAGCCTCGATTTCAATGCCCATACCAAACTCAATTTGATGATTTCCAATTTCGGGAATTAAGGTGATACCTCCATCTTTTTCTACGACTAATTGCGAAATTTGAGCTTTCCAGAAGGCATCTGCATTGATAGCTTTTATTAAATCCAAAATAGGCTTATTTTTTGTGCCTTGTAAGCCCTGCACTGTTTCAAAATAACTACCTGACAGTAATAAGGTTCTTATGGTGTAATGCGATGAAACTCCGATAAATCCGCCCTGCTCAGTAACGTAATCATCTTCTTTATTGTTGCTTACGATTCTGGCAATGGGTACGTGTTCATCAATATCTAAGGTCAATTCTCCACTCAAATCACGATGGGCTTGACAAGTTTTCACCAAGCGATTGGCTTTCACTCTGTCTTCGATTTTCTTAAAGTTAATTCTGTCAAAGGGTTTTCCCTCTGGACTTTCAACTACGTTTGGGGCGATTAGTGCATAAATCTCTTGCGGCGTTATCAAGCGATTTTCATTGTTTCCTTCGATAACAATGTTGATTTTTTTGCACTTCTGAAGACGGTGGACGTTTTTGGCAAAAACAACAATAGACAGTGACACAAACGCTATCACTGCGAACCATATCCATTTTTTAAACTTCAGTAAGGATTTCAAGGTAAATTAATAGTGAATTGACAAAGCAATAATGAGTAAAGATGGCGAATTTTTCTCTATATGCTTTAATTTGAGATTAAAACTATACGAAATTAAAAAAAAATAGCCAAAAAAATACAAATTTTTATTAAACGGAGAATTCTATGCAGAATACAGCCAATTGAACGACATTTTTTCTAGAAATAAACTATTTAGGTTTCTCTTCAATTCCTAACATCGTAAGTGCAGGATTGATGGTGCGTGGTGTGAGAACGATTTTAAAAATTTTATTTCCTGCCAAACTGAATTCCGCAACAAATTTTCCTTTTTCCTTCAAACTACGGTACACAGCGGTATAGTTTATCTTTGTCTCCCAACCATTTATTGCCAATGCTGTGGTGAGTTGGTCGAGGCATTTGCTAAGATTTGAAAAATAACTGTATTCAGTTTCTTTACTTCTGATAGTGTTCAAAGTACCAATTGAGATAATGGCTACTTCGTAAATAGTTTGTTGTTTCATGTTTAGCTTTGAGGAATGAGCCATGAGGTTTGAGTAATGAATTTTAAGGTTTTATCGCTCATTACTCATGGCTCAAACTTCACTACTCATAGCTAATTATTTATTGAAAAATTATCTTACTATTTTTCAAACGTAAAACTTTTACTATCCGTTCATCGTTTTACTATTATGCTGAAAATAATTACAGTAAAAAGCCCTGCTAATCAGCAAGGCTTTTTGTTGTGATTTCTTTAAAGATTACTCATTAACCCCATCACCTAAATACCAACCCCTTTCTACAAAAACCTATTCCCGCACTCTCTTAAATCTTCTTTTGAACTGATAACGAACCACAGCTTGCACAGAGGCAATCATATCTTCAGTTTTGTTTTCACTCAAAAACTGTGCTTGTAATCCCAATCCAAATTTTTTAGTAATTGGATAAACATATCCTGCCGAAAACTTCAGATTTGAAAATGCCCATGCCTGACTACTCGACTGATTCCCAAGTATATTCACATCGGCTTGATGAACAGAAACGCCCGTAGCGGCAGATGCGTAAAACCTTCTAAATATCCGCATTTGTACACAAAATAAAATGGGTGTAATGCTCAAACTGGCGGTATTGATGTTATTGTTTTCTGATAACTGTACCTCATAAACTTTATAATGCCCCGCCTCAATTCCCAAACTTAAACGATGTTCGGGTTCCCACATTATTCGCATAGAACTACAACTAAAATTTTGCTTTATGGATGTCCTTGAAGGGTCAATTTGCAAGGTATTGATATAATGACTAATCCCCGTTGCCACCACAATACTTACGCCCCTTGCCACACTATCACGAGTATTCCAAGTTTTTTGAGCCATTGAAAAATGCCCTAAAATGCAACCTAAAAGTATGATGAATGGCTTTTTCATATTATTTTCTCAGATAATGATAGTAGGCTACGATGGTGGGATAATTCGTTAATATTCCGTCAAAATTACCTTCATTGATATATTTTTTGATAAAAGCCTCATTGTCTAATGTCCAGCAATAAACTTTTCTATTTTGTGCTTGCATCTGTTTCACTTCGGGCAAAAGTGTTCCTAATGTCCACCGAGGAGCCCATACTTCTGCCTCAATACCGACCGTTTCATCCACTGAAAGCTCACACAAAGAATTAATGCTTTTATGATTGGGAAACGACTTAAAAAAATCCAAGACTTGAGCATCGGGAATACCTATGTAGATTTTTATATCTCTGTTTTTTCGCTTGGCACGCTCCACGGCACGTTGTTGAATCGGGAAAACTTTTGCCATGGCGTTATTGACAGATTTCATGTCCAGCCAAACAGTACGTATGCTTGTGCTATCTACTATTTTGTTGAGAGATTCTTCCAGTGTTGGAATTCGCTCACCGTTTACCAAACGAATAAACCTTGATATTTCGGGGTAAGTAAAGTTGGCAATTGGTCCATTGAGCGGACTTTTTCGAGTTAATCTGATGTTAATATCTTCGTCGTGATAAAGAATTGGGATGTCATCTCTGGTTAATCTCACGTCAATTTCTACACCCGTTGAACCCAAATTTTCACAGAAATCAATCATTTCTAAGGAATTTTCAGAAATTCCCAATAAATCAGAAGTCCTTCCACCCGAACGATGAGCCAGTATTTCAAAGCCATTTTTCAACACTTTTTCAGAGAATGGTCTTGTATAAACCAATTCCAAAGGGCGTTCGGACGTTTGATTTCCCGAGCCATAAACACCCGTAATCGTTAAATTTGAAGGAATTTTTTGATTTTGAGATAAAATGGCATTGCTTCCATCATTCGGATTTATTTGTAGATTTACCGTCCCAGTTTCAGAATTTAACCCAAATCTCCAATATCCGTAAATGTAAATGGACGAATCTTTTTTAACGCCTTTCGTTACAGCATAAATACCATTTATTCCCCCAAACATTGACAGAACACCTTGACTATTCCATTTCAAAACAAGCGTATCACCAAAAATTTCTCTCCCTTTTACTACTTTATAAATACCTTCAAATTTCATTTTTGAGTCATTTGATAAGGGTTTTCCGTTGGTAATTGAAGGTTTGACATTGATTAATTCTGGTAAATCATAATTATTGCAACTACTGATTATAAAAGAACTTATCAGTAATAAAACTATGGTTTTGTATGTGTTAAATTTTGAAAATTTCATGGGTAACCAAATCGTATTATATTTTTGAGTAACGTTTCACATTTGCATAAATATATACAAACTTACTGGTAATTTCACTAACACCTAAAACCTAATCCCTAAGCCCCTATCTACTTGATAATCAGACCTAAAAACAATTCTATGTTATGATAATTTCGATTGAAAGCACTAAAAGCGGGCCAAATAGGATAATAATATTTTACGTAGTTATCACGTCCGCCCACAATCAAAACATGATTAGCCCACAGGCGTTGTTCCACATACACACCCAATGAACCTCCATTAAAAAAATCTTTAAATTCCGTTACTTTAATGCCTCCTGCGGTGGTGTTTATGTAGGTGATAAAGTTGGCTTCGGTTTTTAACGTAATGGCAACATCTTTTGCCTTGAAACCCACTGAAAAATTAGGATAATGCGACCATGCGGAAGTACGGTTATCAAAACCAAACTGTGTTAATTGTCCAAAAATAAAGCCCATATCATAACCCAATTTTGTCGAAAATACCTTCCCACCACGATTCCAGTGAACTCCTGCTCGCAGCTGATTAGCAATATAAATGGAATTGGCATTGACTGAAAAATCAAAACCTTTGGGTAAACCAATGGTAGCCGACAAATCAATCAGTGGAATTCGTAGAGCGGATTCTACATAATCTAAGGGAAATTTTGTGGAAGATAGACCGACGGCAGCTTTTAAAGCACCTGGCTTCCAGATGTGGGGAAAAATAAAACTATTCGGAGTAATATCATAAACCCTTCTGACGGGCAACGCAACACTGTCCGATTGAGCCAACAAGTCGGAATTATTCAATATGCCTAAAATCAGTAGATAGGAAAAAAATTTCATAGATTTATGGGAATAAAAAACTATGCCACTCATCGTAAAAACAAATCATCTACCTTTATTTCAAAATCATCTAAAACGGGGCTTGCAGAACACACATCTGAGTCTGTGCAGATTACTACGTTTTTGGCGGAGGTGTAAACTTCTACCATTTGATATTCTGGATAAATCAACCAAGTTACCTTTACACCATTTTTGAAATATTCAATAATCTTTTTCTTTACTTCATTAATTTGGTCGTAGGAAGAAATTACTTCAATCGCAAATTCGGGGATTGGTTCTTCTTCGGTATCACTCTCATCAATTTGTTCTCCACTAAAATACGCTAAATCTGGACGGCGTAGCTGTATTCCCGTTAATTGAACATCTTGTTCACATATCAATTGACCTCTTTGTTTTTTGGCTTTGGTAGTATCAAATAGTTCTGTCAAAGCCCTAACTAATTTTAAGTGTTTTCTTTTCATTCCTTCAAATCTTATGAGTTCTCCATCATTCCACTCATATTTATAGCCATCAATAGGCTGCCACTGCTCAAATTCAGCAAGGGTTTTCGGAGTTGATATTTCTTTTAATTCAAAGACCATCGTTCTAATTTTTTAATAAAAATAACCAATTCCTACCGCAAAAACAATCCCGCTATTTCGTCCAAAGACAAAATTCTCATCGTTTGTTCGCCACTTGGCGTATAACTGGGATTTGAAGAAGCAAAAAGTTGTTCTACCAAAGCATTCATTTCCAAAACCGTGAGGGCATGATTCCCGAACCTTCCTGCGGTGCGTTTTGCCATAGAACGGGCTACATTTTCAGATTTATCCAAATGCAAATGGGCTTCGTTATGCTTAAATTGCTCCAAAAGCCCTTCAATCATGGCTTGCTCATTTTCATCGGGCGAATCAGCAGGAATACCATTTACTGTGAAAGATTCATGGTCGGTAACGCTCAACACAAAGCCCAAATTCCGAATTTCATCTTGAATTTCAAGCAACAAATGAAAGTCCACAGGCGTGAGTCTGACCGTGGTTGGGAAAAGTAATTGTTGCGATGCTCCGTTGTTTTTTTGAAGGTATTGCGAGAATTTTTCGTACAAAATACGGTCATACGCCGCCCGTTGGTCAATCAGCAACATTCCTGATTTCACCTGCGAAACAATATAGCGATTATGAATTTGGAAAGTGGTTGCCTCCGAATCCCGATTACCTCTTGGCAAACGAGTATCAGGAATCAAATTTGCCTTGCTTTGTAAAGGTGCAGAGGAATGTTCAAATTCTTTCCCAAACTCAAACAATCCTTGGCTAACTCCTTGTTTTTCAAATCCTTGTGTACCTTTATCTAAGCCTTCGTATAATTTGTTCCAATTGGTCAAATTGCTTTTTTCACGGGGTGAAACTTCTGGGCGGGTGTATGTACTCGCTCCTCCTCCACCACCCTGCTGGGCAATTTCAGCCTTGTTGTCTTGGTTTCCAAAAGGTGAATTACTGAAATTAAAGATATTTTGGGTATAATTTACATCCGTCTCAAAATCCAAAGAGGGCGTAAGATTATGTTGCGACATTGCCTTTCTGACGGCCGCTTGCACGATGGCATAAACCGTTCGTTCATCATCAAATTTAATCTCTGTTTTGGTTGGATGAACGTTTATATCAATATGAATGGGGTCGATTTCAATAAAAAGCACATAAAATGGATGTGTACTGTCGGGAATTAATCCGTCAAAAGCAGACATTACTGCGTGGTTGAGATAGCCGTTTTTGATAAAGCGATTATTAGCAAAGAAAAATTGCTCCCCACGAGTTTTTTTAGAAAATTCGGGTTTACCTACATAACCTCGTACACTGACGAAAGACGTTTCTTCTTCGCAGGGGGCTAATTGTTCACGATAATTTTTTCCAAATAAATCCACAATTCTGCGGCTCAATTTACCCGCTGGCAAATTATAAACTTCCGAATCGTTATGGTATAAACTGAATGAAATTTCAGCATTCGATAAAGAAACCCGTTGAAATTCATCCAAAATGTGCCGCATCTCTACGGGGTTGGATTTCAGGAAGTTACGTCTGGCAGGAACGTTATAAAACAGATTTTTCACTTGAATATTTGTCCCTTTTTCCATCGAAACAGCTTCCTGCTGTTTGATTTCAGAGGCTTCAATTCTGATTAAAATTCCCAATTCATCCACTGCCCTTCGTGAACGCATTTCTACTTGTGCTACGGCAGCAATTGAAGCCATTGCTTCACCACGAAAACCCATCGTTCGAATTTTGAAAAGGTCTTCCGAAGTTCTGATTTTGGAAGTGGCGTGGCGTTCAAAACACATTCGGGCATCGGTTTCAGACATTCCCGTACCATCATCAATTACTTGAATAAGGGTCTTTCCAGCCTCTCTGACGATTAATTGAATATTGGTTGCCCCAGCATCAATGGCGTTTTCCAACAACTCCTTCACCACCGAAGCAGGACGCTGAACCACCTCACCAGCCGCAATTTGGTTGGCAATAGAATCAGGAAGAAGTTGAATAATGTCTAACATTTTTTTAGCTATGAGTGATGAGCTATGAGATTTGAGATATAAAGTACTGAAACCTCAATGCTCATTGCTTACTGCTAAGTTCGTCATAAATGAAACGATTGGCAATAAAAAATAAATTTTTGATGTTGATAAGACGTGGATAATTAGTTAAATATGTGGTTTTCAAGATGATAAACTCAATAAATAATAAAACACAATTAAGTTCTTCTTCAGAAGCAATATCTGATTTATCTACTCTGTTTTAATTCTTTGGTTTGAAGAAAATACTTTCATCGAATTTTGGGTTTAGGATTACTTCGTCAATCTTATGAATAGAAGATAAAGAAACAATTTTGCCTCCTTTCTCAAATCTATGGTCAAGGATTCTTTCCTCCATTTCAAAAGGAAATTTTACGTTCTGAATATTCCTATAATCAGTATAGTTTACTTCCATTTGTTCCGTTTTAAAACGAAGTAAATAATGCGTTTTTGTCGAAAAATAGAACTCATTTTCGACGCTATTTTTCACCATTTTTATACCGAAAGCCTGTTCTCCGTTAATATTCTTAAACTCTCCCAAAGAACTTAAAACAGCCCCTTCTGACTTATATTCTGTCAAATTATGGGTAATAAACTTCCTCCATCTATTGTTTTTTAGGAAAGTTGAATCCGTTAAATCACCTAATCCGCCACCTCCAAGCGTTCGTTTTGTTTCTTTTTGTTGAATAAAAACAGAATCAGACTCAGTACCAATCCATTTTTGAGAAACATCCATTTTTGACAAATCAGCGTCTATTGAATTGGAAGCTCGCCAGTCTTTTTTATCATAAAATACAATTACTGATGGTGCACCTTGATTTACAATTACTTCTCTTCTAAAACCCTTTCCATTCTGAACATAAATATGTTTCAAAATATCAAGTCTGCTTTTTGTTTTGATATGTGCTTTAATCTCAATTTTCTCAATCTTTTTCCAATTTTCAAGTCCTCCGATTGCTTTAAAATATTGAGAAATCACCTTCTCGGGAGATTCTGCATTGATAAAAAATGAAATAGTTAGAAATAGAAATATAAAAGCGTAGTTTTTCATTTAATGAGCTGTTTTAAAAGGTTAAAATAATAAAATCCCTCATAAGTCTTACTTACGAGGGATTACAAAATAATTAATATACTACGCTACGGACAGGGCTGTCCGTGTTACAAACCTACATATTCCGCTCCCCAGCCTCACGTTTTCCCAACATCACAGCCCCAACCATTGCCACAAAAAACAAGACTGAAACCAACTCAAAAGGTAATACATAATCACGATAAAGCACTTTTCCTAAGCCTTCTACCATACCCGTTTCAGCTATATAATTAGCAGGATTTACAGCATCTTTCAAGTTCATCTTGCGAGTTGCCGCCACCACGATTACCAATAAAGTACCACCCAAAACAGCTCCTGCAATTTTGGTGATAGTGGTCTTGGAATCGGGGGCATTTTTCCGCAAATCCATCATCATTATCACGAAGAGGAAAAGTACCATAATTGCCCCTGCATAGACCACAATGTTCACAACCATCAAAAACTGAGCGTTCAACAACACGTAATGTCCTGATATACAGAAGAATGTGAATACTAAATACAATACGCTATGCACAGGGTTTTTAGACAAAACCACCATCAAAGCACTAAGCAGCGTCAAAGCTGTAAGAAAATACCAAAAGTTCATTATCAGTTATCAGTTATCAGTTATCAGTTATCAGTTGTTGGGAAACATAGTACCTATTGCCCTAAAATGAAATCATCTAACTGTCGAATTGTAAATTTATCATCTTTGAATTATCAGGTTTTTATTCAATAAAATATTTACTTCTAAACTTTTATTGCTAACTGTTTACTGATAATTGTTCACTGGACTATTTCCACCCCTCTCTCAAGTAACGATTATCCATCTTTTCGACTAATTTATCTTTGCCAAAAATCACTTCTGAACGGTCTCCGAAAACGGGAGCCATTTTATCGTGTTGGAGGTAAATGGCTTGCTTTGGGCAGGCCTCTTCACAAAGCCCACAAAAAATACACCGAAGCATATTTATTTCATATACTTTGGCGTATTTCTCTTCTCGGTAAAGATGTTCTTCGCCTTTTTTACGTTCATCCGCCACCATCGAAATCGCTTCTGCTGGACACGCTACGGCACATAATCCGCAAGCGGTGCAACGTTCTGCTCCTTGTTCATCCCGCTTCAATATATGCTCTCCACGGAAAACGGGACCTAAATAACGCTTTTCTTCGGGATAACGAATGGTTACTTTTTTAGAGAAAAAATGCTTCAAAGTCGTACCCATACCGCCCAAAATAGCTGGTAGATAAATACGCTCGGCGAAGGTCAATTCTCCTTGTTCTAAGACTTTGGTTTTATTACTTAATTTCATATTTCTTCAATTTGGAAATTTGGAAATTTGATAATTCGGAAATGAATATTCGCTGATTGAAAACTCATTTATTAATTTTTTCAATAGCTGATTGTCATTATCAAATTTTCAAATTGACACATTTTCAAATTAGCTAACCGCTAATTTTTTCTTTTTGTACTGAGACTCATTATATAAAAATGTTACTACTAACATAGCTGCCACACCCGCCCACGAAGCCGCCACAGTGTACCAGTTTGAGCCACCTTCATTTACAGTAAATAACATCGTTGCACCCGTAAGCACTACATTGAACATGGCAAGTGGAATTAACCCCGTCCAACCTAAGCCCATTAATTGGTCATAGCGGAAGCGTGGGAGTGTCCAACGTACCCACATAAATACGAAAATGAAAAATATTGCTTTGCTCATTAATGCCCCAACGCCCAACAAAGTAGCTACGTTTTCACCAAATTTTCCCACGATAAAATCATGTCCTGGATAATCATATCCTCCAAAATACAAAGTTGCCATTACTGCCCCTGAAATGAACATATTGATGTATTCAGAGAACAAATAAAAGCCCAATTTCATCGAAGAATATTCGGTATGATAACCTCCAATCAATTCGGTTTCACATTCTGGTAAATCAAAAGGCGTGCGGTTACATTCTGCAAAAGCACAAACGATAAAAATCACAAATCCCAAAGGTTGATAAAGGATATTCCAATGTCCATTTTGTTGAGTTTCTACGATAGATTTTGTTGAAAGCGAACCAGAAAGCATCAAAATTGCAATGATTGAAAGTCCCATTGCTAATTCGTAAGAGATATTTTGCGAAGCCGCTCTAATTGCTCCCAAAAGCGAATATTTGTTATTAGAAGCCCATCCGCCAATCAATACGCCATAAACGCCCAAAGACACAATTCCAAATACCCAAAGGATTCCGATATTTACATCAACACCTTGTAGATCAATGACTAAGCCTCCGCCCAAATCTAATTTATCACCAAAAGGCACAACCACCGAAGTCATCAAAGCCGTCAGCATCGACAAACAAGGTCCCGCAATGAAAAGCCATTTGTTTGATTGTGCAGGAATAAAATCTTCCTTCATAAACATCTTCACAGCATCGGCAAGGGGTTGCAAAATCCCGAAAGGACCTGCACGGTCTGGACCCACACGGTCTTGCATAAAAGCTGCAATGACACGCTCAAAATAAGTTGAATAAGCCGCAATGCCAAGCGTTATTAGAAAAATAACGCCAATGTAAATGGCTTTTGCAGTAAATAATGTTGATGTAATTTCCATATTTTAGAATTTCTCTAATATTTTTTCAATGGTCTTGCGAGTATGTAAACCTTCCTCGATAGCCTGATAAAATTTATCTGTTGTTGTTAAGTTGATTAGTATTAAATTTTCAATAAAACTATCATCAAAATCTTTTATTCCTTCGTAATCAATACTTGTTTTGCATCTAATTTGACCATCATCATAATCCATTTCGAAGTTGCCAATTCTTAAACCAAAATTAATTTTTGTCAAAAGTTGAGCAATTTTATTAAGTCTGTTTGATGTAACAAGTGTACCAAGAATAGTATACATAATTACTACTTGGTCATGCTCATCTATATCTATTACACATTGATAATTTGCTTTACTTGCATAACTAAACGTTATAATGGTTTCATTTTCCATTATAGAATGATTCAGTTCTACTGACTTTAAATATTCCTTAAATCTTTCAAACATCATTTATACTTATTGATATTTCTACTATCAATACTTTTTCCAGTAATTTTATTTTTTTAAAAGATACTTCTCTCTTTTTTTGTATTTCAACTTGAATAATATCAGAGTGCTTGAAAACTTGCCAATTATTTGAAAAAGTCATTTTACGTTTTGGAATTCTTTGCAATAATTCTTCTTGCTCATCGGATTTGGGACAAAAACCTTTTTCGGATGGTAAAGATTTTTTACTTATTTCTTGAAATGATAATTCTTGCTCCTCCAATAAATTTTCATTAATATCTCTCAAAGTTTTAAAGATAGTCATTGCTTGTTGAAACAATGCTCTATAACTAATTTCTCTTTTGAGAAAATGGGTTATAGATTTTTCTGAAACCACAAGATAGTAGTGATGTAAAACATTATTTTCATCATCATCATAAGCAAGTGAGCCAACAATCCACTCATTGTTAGCATTCCTACCTGCAAATAAAATATCCCATTCATCAAAATGAAGAACGGTATAATTATTTACTATGTCATATCTTGGGTTTAACATAATCCTTTAACTCTATTGTATCAATAATTTCAATGTCTTGGATGTCAAATGTATCGCTCTTAAAAAAAGTATAATGTGATGAATCTAATTTAGTTGGAGAATATTTTAAAGACCCCATCTTTGACTTAAATCTAAATATTAAAATACAATCTTTTACTATTTGGGTGCTCAAATCTATTAATCTTAGACCATTGACATATTTATCAATCACTTGCTGTTGTGTTAAATCATCCCAGTAATTAACGGAAATACCCTTATACTTGCAGATTTCAGTGCATATATTTTCTGAGGGTTTTTTATTTCTTTCCCAATGTGAATAAAAATCAGCAATCCTCAAATTTGGTTTACTAATCTTTCGGGCAAATATTTGTTCAGTATCTTCAAAAGCCTCTCCCAAACAATCACAATCCGTATCAGCGTGCAAACTATCAAAAGTCATATCAATTCAACTGCTTCTGTGGTACTAAAAACGAAGTATCACGACCATCGTCAATTTGTTTGTATTCTTTTGCGGCTTGTTTCAAAGGGAATGCTGGCGTAATTTTATTTGCTCCGTATTTATTGGCTGAAATTACTGAATTACGAGCAATTAAAGTTGGTCCTTCAATTGTCCAGTCAGAGGTTTTCTTACGTTCAAAACGACAAGTGTTACAAATAAATTCTTTTACTTCGCCCCACTCATTTTTACGAGCCGTTACTCTGATAACTTCATCTCCTCTATACCAAAGCGTTACTTTACCCGAACACTTACCACAATTACAACTCGCTTCAACGGGTTTCGAGAACCATACACGGCTTTTGAAACGATACGTTTTATCGGTCAATGCTCCCACTGGGCATACATCAATGATATTTCCAGAAAAATCATTATCAATGGCTTTCTCAATGTAGGTACTAATTTCGGCATGGTCGCCACGGTGCATTACGCCATGCACACGTCCGTCCGTAATTTGGTCGGCAGTGTAAACACAACGGTAACACAAAATGCAGCGATTCATGTTGAGTTTGATATTTTCACCCAAATCAACAGGCTCAAAAGTATTGCGTTCTTCAACCGTGCGAGTGGTTGAAACGCCGTGTTCAAATGAAAAATCTTGCAAATGACATTCGCCCGCTTGGTCACAAACTGGGCAATCCAAGGGATGATTCAGCAATAAGAACTCCACAATACCTTTGCGAGTTTCTATCACTTGTTCGCTGATGGTATTTTCTACAATCATACCTTCCTGCACCTGTGTCATGCACGAAGGCACAAGTTTAGGCATCGGACGTGGGTCTTTTTCTGAGCCAGCCGTTACTTTCACCAAGCAACCACGGCACTTACCACCCGAACCTTTCAGGGGTTCATAATAACACATGGCTGGTGGTGCAATGTGTGGTCCAATCTGACGAGCGGCGTTCATAATAGTCGTGCCAGGCTCTACGTCAATCGTAATATTATCAATGGTAACTTTCATTTCTTTAATCTTGGTAATTTAAAATTAGCATCAATGCCTCTTTCTTGATAATATCTATATCAATCATTCCAACTAATACTTTCTTGTCATAAGCACCGCCAAATGCTTCTTCTGAGGCATCTTGAAGTGAATCATTGAAAATTTCCTCAATAGCATCTTCAAGTTCTTGTGGTTTCAAATAAAATCCACCAGAACTACGTCTTTTATTAGATTTACTGATTCCTCTCAATGAAAAGTTTATCGACCGATTCCATGAGTTAGTCGTTTTTTTCTCTGCGTGTTGTTTGATTAAATGAACCAACAAAACATGAAGGAAACTTTCTATCTTAACAATTTTGTCATCTTTCGCCATTTCGTCCATTTCATCAATTAGGGCGAGTGCGGCAGTATAGTCGTGTTGTTCGACCATTTTACGAAGTGCCTCTAATTCTTCCATTTCACTAATTTAGTAAGTTTGAATACTTGGTCAGACGATAGTCAGACCAACATGGACTTTCCGTCTGACTATCGTCTGACGAAATATCTAACTCAATATTATAAACTCCAACTCGCTCCTTCACGCATGAAAACTGCTCCTTTTTGCGTGGCTTTTGCTGGATGATTGATGTGCCATTCAAATTCATCACGGAAATGACGAATAGCGGCGGCAACAGGCCAAGCAGCAGCATCGCCCAATGGACAAATAGTATTTCCTTCTATTTTCTTGGCAACATCCACCAATAAATCTATATCCTCTCGGCGACCGTTTCCGTGTTCAATTCTGTATAAAACCTTATCCATCCAACCAGTTCCTTCACGACATGGCGAACACTGTCCACATGATTCATGGTGATAGAAACGCCCGAATGTCAAGGTGTTATGAACGATACAAGTAGTTTCGTCCATTACCACAAATCCTCCCGAACCTAACATCGTTCCTGTGGCAAAACCACCATCCGAAAGTGATTCGTAAGTCATTAAGCGGTTTTCACCATTGACAGTTTTCAAGATTAACTCGGCTGGTAAAATGGGTACTGACGAACCTCCTGCCACAACGGCTTTCAATTTATGTCCATCACGGATTCCTCCACACCACTCATCGGCATAAATAAAATCTTCAACCGTTACGCCCAAAGGAATCTCATAAACGCCTGGTTTACGGATGTGTCCCGAAGCGGAAATTAATTTTGTACCCGTTGAGCGACCAATTCCGACTTTGGCGTATTCGTCTCCACCATTATTCACAATCCAAGAGGTTGCAGCGATTGACTCCACGTTATTTACAACGGTTGGACATTGCCACAAACCTTTCACGGCTGGGAATGGGGGTTTATTACGTGGATTACCACGATTTCCTTCCAAAGATTCTAATAAAGCGGTTTCTTCTCCGCAGATATATGCACCACCGCCCGCTTGCACGAAGAGGTCGAGGTCATATCCAGAACCTAAAATATTTTTACCCAAAAGCCCTTTGTCATAACATTCTTGAATGGCTTTTTCAAGGATATTAATCACATACATCAACTCTCCACGAACGTAGATGTATGACGTATTTGCCCCCAAAGCATAAGATGAAACAATCATGCCCTCAATCAAAGTATGAGGCGATTTCATCATCAAATAATGGTCTTTGAAAGTGCCAGGCTCTGATTCGTCGGCGTTACAAACCAAGTAGCGAGGCACGCCCTCGGGTTTTGCCAAGAATGACCATTTCATTCCCATCGGGAAACCTGCACCACCACGTCCACGTAGTCCAGATTTTTTGACTTCCTCTGTAACTTCATCGGGAGTCATTTTTTTCAAAGCTTTTTCAACGGCAGAATATCCACCATTTTTTCTAAAAACGTCAATGGTCTCAATGCCTTGAACGTCAATATGTTCGGTTAATATTTTCATTATATGCTGTGTATCTATTTTACAAAATCATTCAAATCATATCCAATGGTATCACAAAAAGAAGGAATATCAAAAACTTCACCCACTCCGTTCTTATATTTTCGCCAACGAAATTTTATGTAATCATACACAAATCCCTCTTCCACATCATATTCTTTTACCAGCGATTCTACTTTCTCAAAATCTTTTTTAAAGGTAGTTGGAGTAGTGATTTCAATGATTACCTTGTTCATATATTCCTCCTCACTGAACAATATTATGTCAGGAGTTGGACTTGTCTGAGCTTCGTTAATCATGACTTCGGGTAACGGTTCTACTTCGATTATCTTCTCTTGATAAAGCCAATAAATCCTTGCTGTCAATTTAGCAATTATTCTTTGATGTTGTTTGGGTGCATTTACGCCCATGTGTACGGGTATGTCAAGCATGGCTCAACTTGGTTTAAAATGTAATTTTACTATTCTACCCAATCTTTCCCCCCCGTCACAACATTCTCGCCTGAGCGATTATTGGGGTCTTGATAAATGGCTACTCCGTTATGATATGAGGTCTCTGAATATTCTCTCTCTGTTTCAAAACGATGTTTGGGTTGTGCCTCAACGGTTGAATAATGACAAACAAACGATTTACGAGTCATTTCTGGATTATTAATCAGGCTTCCACCATGAGCCAATCCACCATGCCAAATCAAAATATCTCCTTTTTTGATTAATAATACCTTCTTTTCAATCCCTAATTCTTTACACTTGTTGTCTAAATACTCCGAAAATTGAATTGGATTAAACAATGATAAATTACCTTTTGATAGAATGCCTGTTCTTCCGAAATTAAACTTTGGCATTTTGTGCGAACCTGGATAGTAAAACAAAGGTCCTGAATCGGGATGAACATCCTCGCAAGGAATCCAAGCGGCTGCCAAGTGACTTGGGATATTTGACGTTACCCAAGGAAAATCTTGATGCGTAGGTTGTTGACTACTATACTTAAATACTAAGCTCTGAAATGCCGTTAATTCAGGAGCTAACGCTGCCTTCAAAAACGTAATGATATGACGATGAGTCATAATTTTTTTTGCTCCAACAGAGGTATTGTGATAATCGTTAATTCTTGATTTTACCGTGTGCAATAATTCTTTTGGAACGTCTTTCATCGGCAAAGGTTTTGAATTATTGAACCCGTGAACCAACGCCATCACCGTATGTTTGTCGTGATTTTCGATGGTATCCTCAACCTCATCCCAAAATTTATCCAACCATTGAGTTGGTAAAACATTCTCTAAAACCACATATCCATTTTCACGCCAAAATTCAAGTTTTTCTTTCAAATTATAGGGTGTATCGGCTGGAATTTCAATATTTTTCAACACTTCGTCCAAGGATACATCTTTATCCACTAATGGTAAAGAGTCATAATCAAATTCAAGCGTTGGCTTGTCTGAAAGATTATGTTTAAGAAGATAATATGGTCTTCTGAGCTTATCTTTTATAAAGTTTACCATGTTAGTTAGGGTTAAACTATTTCACAAAACCATATACTATTTTGACAATTCCTCAATAATTTCATCAACTTTTTGATTGGTCAAATTCATGTAATATTTTTCACGAATCTGAAAAACAGGTCCCCACCCACAAGCGGCTAAACATTCTACTTCTTTGATAGTAAATTTGCCATCAGCCGTAGTTTCGCCTGTTTGGATTCCTAATCTTTCCTTTAGATGGTCGTAAACTTCTACACCCCCCATCAAACAACAAGGTCCCGTGCGGCAGTATTCAATCACGTGGTCGCCAACGGGTTCGAGGTGAAACATCGTGTAGAAAGAAGCCACTTCGTAAACTTCGATGGGGCTAAGTTTCAGTAAACCAGCCACATAGTCCATCACTTCGGGTGAACACCATTTCCATTCGGCTTGGGCTAAATGAAGGATAGGCAACAAAGCGGATTTCTGTTTTCCTTCTGGATAACGTTTAATAATTTTATGTACTTGTTCCAACGTGGAAGCTGGAAATTGTATCGTTTGCGTATTAGTCATTTTATTGAGTGTGGAGTTTTGAATTTTGAGTGCGGAGTTTTCGCTCAAAATCTCTTTCTCTATTCTTCGTATAAGTAATATTCATTTTCAAAAACTTCTTGCCAAGTAAGCATTTCAGGATTGAAATTTCGTTTTTCTTGCTTATTCAAATTCATTTCATCAGAAGCATCTAAAACAGCATTCTGAAATGTTTTTTCCCAGACAGATTCGATTGCTTTTTTCGTAACCGAGGGAGTTTCTTCTTGAACTTCTCCTATTTCATGCCGAGCATTTCGAATACTTTTAGCCCAGCTCGTACTTCTCTTTTGAGGCTGATGATTCCATTTCAGAATATGAATCATAATGATAACCAAATAATCCCTCAATGGCATCTTCAACATCTCCTTCTTGCAAAGAAAATTTAATTTCTTTTGCCAATACATAGTGCGATGAAGCCGCTAAATATCCCCAATCGTGAGCTTTGACCATGATAGACCTCCCTTTAAAAAATTACGCATCCAATTCCCCTGCGATTACATTCATCGAAGACATCGTAATGATGGCATCTGAAAGGGTTGAACCTTTCACCATTTCGGGAAATGCTTGATAGTAAATATACCCTGGACGACGGAATTTTAAACGATAAGGCGTTCTTCCTCCGTCTGATACTAAATAAAAACCTAACTCTCCATTACCTCCTTCCACTGAGCTATACACTTCACCAACTGGTGCATCAATTTCGCCCATTACGATTTTGAAGTGATAAATCAGGGCTTCCATATTATTATAAACCTTTTGCTTTTCGGGTAGATAATACTGTGGGGCATCAGCGTGATAAGGACCTTCGGGAAGGTTTTGGAGAGCCTGTTTGATGATGCTCAAACTTTGCCACATTTCTTCACCACGTACCAGGAAACGGTCGTAGGTATCACCTTTTGTGCCTACGGGAATTTCAAACTCAAAATCCTCGTAAGATGAATAAGGATTCATAGCTCGAACGTCGTAATCTACGCCAGTTGCTCTTAAATTTGGCCCTGTAAAACCGTAATTTAAGGCTCTTTCCGCTGAAATTGCTCCAACATCTGTAGTTCTATCCATGAAAATGCGATTACGTTTTACGAGTCCTTCAAATTCTAATAAAGCCTTTGGAAAACCGTCTAACAAAACGTTAATTTTACGGATAGCTTCTTTGGATAAATCACGCTCCATTCCGCCAAAACGCCCCATATTGGTTGTCAGTCTGGCTCCGCACATTTCTTCATAAATTTCGTAGATATGTTCTCTCCACTCGAAAACGTAGAAATACCCCGTTAATGCACCCGTATCAACCGCTAAAATTGAATTGCAAATAATGTGGTCGGCAATACGAGCCAATTCCATCATAATCACACGGATATATTGGGCTCTTTTTGGAACTTCGATGCCCAGTAATTTCTCGACCGTCAAGTGCCAGCCCATATTATTAATGGGTGATGAACAGTAGTTCATTCGGTCGGTGAGGGTAGTAATTTGATAAAACGGACGACGTTCGGCAATTTTCTCGAAAGCACGGTGAATATATCCTACGGTTTGTTCGGCATCAATAATAGTTTCGCCGTCCATAGTTAGGATGTTCTGAAAAATTCCGTGCGTAGCAGGGTGCGTCGGACCTAAGTTTAGGGTCGAAAGGTCGTTAACGTATTTTTTATTTTCTTGTGCCTTTTCTAAACCCACACAAGGATTTGACACTAATGCAATTTCAGCCATAATGATGCTTACTTCTTTTTGTATATCTCTTTTCGATGTCCTATTTCTACAACCAGAATCACCAGTTCTCCGTCATTTATTTCATAGATAACCCTGTAATTACCAATTCTTATCCGATAATAATCACCTTTACTTTGTAACTTCTCACAACCATAGGGTCGAGCATCATCTGCCAATTCTGTAATAGCATCTAATATTTTCCTAACAATATCATTAGATAATTTTGATAATGTTTTCTTAACGGATTTATCAAATTCTATTGAATACATTTAATCTAATTTTCCAAGAAGCCTTAATTCTTCTTTCATTTGTTCCATAGAAATAGTTTCACTCTCTCCGCTGGCAATTTTTCTTTTCACCTCTTCACAAGATTTAATATCTTCTAAATCTTCGTATGCTTCCATGAGTTCATTAAATTCTTTTACTGTCAAAACAACCGTCTGTTTGCCTTCAACATCTATTATAAATTTTGGATTTATGCTCATATTATTGAAAATTTAAGGATTTTTATCGTCCAAACAAAGCGTCAATTTTATCCTCCCGAGTGGCATCTTCCAACGGATATTCCCTTCTCATGGGGTGATAATCCATATCATCCATGTTCAAGATTCTCTCTAATTTGGGATGTCCCGAGAAGATAATTCCGTAGAAATCAAAGGCTTCACGTTCCATCCAATTGGCACAGGCGTACAAGCCCGTGAGGGTTGGCACGACTGGGTTTTCCAAAGGAACATACAGTTTGATAATCAATCGGACGTTATTTTCGAGGCTATGTAAATGATAAATCACACCAAATTCATGTCCTGCTACATCGGGGAAGTGAATTCCTGCCATGTCGGTCAAAAACTGGAACTTGAACGTGGGGTGTTGGTATAGATAGTGCATCAAGGGAATGATGGTCTCGGTGGTAGTGGTTACGTTCAAAAGGTCGTAATTTTCCATGATACCGTAAATCCGTTCTTCGCCAAATTGTGCGACTAAATCTTGTGCTATTTGTTCGTTGGTCATTCTTTTCAATGAGTGAATGATAGAATGATAGATTGAGTGAGTGATTAGAGATTACTTTCATATCTACCATTCGCTCATTCTATTATTCTATCATTGTTTTATTCGATTCCGTAAGAAGCCAAAAGGGCTGTATATTCGGGTGATTCTCTTCTTCTTCTTTGTTCTGATTTGGCAATTTCTTGAATTTGCATGAAGCCATCAATAATTTGCTCGGGACGGGGTGGGCAACCTGGCACATATACATCCACAGGAATTACTCTGTCGATGCCTTGCAATACTGAATAAGTATCAAAAATTCCGCCAGAACACGCACACGCACCCACGGAGATTACCCAACGAGGTTCTGCCATTTGGAGATATACTTGTTTGAGAACAGGCCCCATTTTTTTGGAAATCGTCCCCATTACCATCAAAACATCCGCCTGACGTGCCGAGAATGACATTCTTTCAGAACCAAAACGTGAAATATCGTAGTGAGCTCCTGCGGTTGCCATAAATTCGATACCACAACATGAAGTAGCAAAAGGCAGGGGCCAAAGTGAATTGGCACGTGCCAAGCCAACTAAATCATCTAATTTTCCAGCGAAGAATCCTTGTCCTTCCAGCCCGTCGGGGGCATCTACTGTTTTTATTTTTCTATCGCTCATTGTACCAATTTGAAAATGAGTAAATTTTGAAATTTGGAAATTGGCTCTTCAACGTTCAATTTCAAATCTTAAATCTCTTCATTTATACAATTTAATTAATGTCTTTGTTTTCCTTAAAACGATGATTTAAAATGAAAGGTTTTGAAATTGCAGGTTTAAGTTGATGCAGTAGAGATTTTCAAATTAGTTACTTTTCCCAAGTTAAAACACCTTTTTTAATAACATAAATAAAGCCTATCAAAAGAAGACCCATAAATACCAACATCTCCAAAAACATATCAATCGCAAGACTTGATGATGATTTTATCCAGCCCATGAAGTTTACTGCCCAAGGGTACATGAAAATAATTTCGACATCAAACAAAACGAAAAGAATTGCTACTAAGAAGTATTTTACTGAAATGGGTGTACGGGCATCTCCAACTGATTCAATTCCACATTCAAAGACTTCGTCTTTTAATTTTGAATGACGTTTGGGTCCGAGCCAGTGGGTCGCTAACATCGTTGCAACAATAAAAGCCATTGCTGCTCCTAATTGAACAATGATTGGTAGATAGTCGGAAGGTTGATTATTCATGATTTATAAAGTCGTAAGTCATTAAGTAGCAAGTCATAAGTATATTTTATCATCCTTAGCTTGTTTACTCACGATATTTTTAGTTTTTAACTGCTGATTTGAATCAAGCCGCAATTTACTCATAAATTTTTGTTTGCGATATTTTTTGGGGTTAAAATTAGCTTTGAGCCATAAGTTTTGAGCTTTGGGAAAACTGAAAAATTATAACTCATGGCTCAATGCTCATAGCTCAATCCTTACTGCTTACAGCTTCTCCAAAATCTTCTTAATCATTTCTTGAAAATATACCCCATTCTGTGGTCCATACCAATTCATTACTCTGGTTTCATAAGAATTTAGGTCATAGTGGCGGTCGTGGGTGATGTAGCCGATGTAGCTTCCATCAAAACTGGTAACGATAAGATTGAGATTTCTGTTTTGGGCAGTTTTAATGACTTCGGGCATCAGTTCGCCCGAATAGTCGCAGGGTGTGCCAATCATAATGGTTTTACCAATTCTTAAAGCCTTTATTTCGGCTGGATAGTCACCAAAAAGGGTCTTGAAAACCCATGGTCTGAAACGCCAATTCTGGGCAAATCTTACTTGTGGTTCACGTAATGAAATTGGGAAAGTTGATAGCGATAATTGATTGATATTCTGAACTTTAATGTTTTTTATTTCCTTCAAAATTTTGGCAGAAAGTCCTTCTGAAAGGCTTTTCATCTGAACGAAATCATCTTTTAATTCTTCACCAACGGGTCCAGAACTGCCTACTGAACCAGCCATGAAAGTTGCGAGATTAACAGATTTGCAAATCTGTCGTACTAATTCGCCAGGATAGTCGGCGGAGAGGAAATTTTTATCGGCATTTAAAGTGGTAGCATGAGCTGAAAATGTGGTAAGAATGGCGGTTTCCCCCGTTTGTTTTTCAATTTTTAAGACTCTGATAAAAGGGTCAGTCGTACCTGATTTATCGCCCACCAAACGATTAAAAACCAGTTCTTTGGCGTTGATTTCTGCGTAACCAATTTTGGCAGAAACTAAATTTTGATTGGCTTTTTGGATGGCTTCTAAGACTTTATCCGCAATAAAATCAACCGTATTTTGGTCATATTTCCCCGCAAATAATTCACCGACTGAGTTTTTTCCCCATGCTCCTAAACTGTTGTGAGTGTGAGTTGTGCCGACATACACCTGCGACCAATCGAAACCGATGATTTTGAGTTTTTCTTTTAACGAAATAGTTACTTCGGGTGGGAAAATCAGGAGGTCGCAACTAACGATGGCGATGGGTTTTTGAGAGGTCGAAAGTACGATTGCTCGGACATAAACAGAGTCGTGAATTGATTGGTATGGTTTGCCCTCACGGTCGCCATAACCAGCGGTAGGTATTGGTTTTGAGGGAGTTAGATTGACTTTTGCCCAGCCCGCTTTCAGGTTTTGAGAAATATCAATGGATGGTTTCCAATTATCCAGAATAGTATTCATTTCACGGTAGTAGCTCATTTGACGGTAATCCGTTCTATCGACGGGGGCAATGGTAAAAACTAAGAAAATGAGGATTAAAATAATCAAACCTAAGAGGATTTTACCGATAATTTTGAGGAATTTCATGGAATGATTTTTTGAAGGTTTGAACAAATTTAGGGGCTGGAGACTTATATTTGCAAAAACTGATAGATTAAAATTCTATACTATGAAATCATTATCTCCAAATACTTTTTTAGTGGCTTTGATGAATAATAAAGCCGATTTTCTGATTGCTCAGAATGAAGGTTGGTATCGTATTCCAACGAAGCAAGCCCCAAAAAATCTTAGAGAAGGAATTGTCAATTATATTGCCTTTTATCACACAAAAATCTTTGGAGAAGATAAATACACAGTGCGGTATTATGCAAAGGTAAAAAATGTTGAAATCGTAAGTCGCAAAGAGCTTTTTCCTAATGAACTATACAATTCTAAAAAAGCCCATAAAGAGTACTATAAAATTAATTTTGGAACGTTGCAAGAATTAACAAATCCCATTCATAGCCATCGAGGAAGGAGAATTTTGTTTATTCCAACTACTTTTCAGAAAGTAATGAGGGCAACTGAATTGAACGATTTGTTTAATGAAAGTCCTTTGGAAGAAATCCTTTGGGAACAATTTATTAACAAGGGAATACAAGCGGAACGCCAATTTTTACTTCAAACTGATGATAAAAATTGGATTCTTGATTTTGCCATTTTTTGTAAAAATGGTCAAATTAATGTTGAATGTGATGGAAATGAATTTCATACCAATTACGATCATGTAATCTACGATAAATTTAGAAATAACGAGATTGAGAGCGTTACGGGCTGGTCAGTTCTGAGATTTCCAAAGGTTAGATTAGTTGAAGAAATGGACCATTGTATTCAAACCGTAAAAAAGCGGATTTATTTATTTGGTGGACAAAAATTGGCTAACGGTACTATTCAACAAGATATGTATAAAAGTGCAAGCCAAAATCAATTGAATTTATTTTAAACCTAAAACAAATCACAATATGAAAAATAAAGAATTTATGCAGCGAGCCATTGATTTATCTATCGAAGGCAGTTCAAAAGATAAAGGAGGACCATTTGGGGCAGTGGTGGTGAAAGATGGTAAAATTGTGGGAGAATCTTTCAATCAAGTAACTTCCACCAACGACCCTACGGCACACGCCGAGGTGATGGCAATTCGTAATGCTTGCAAAAATTTAGAAACTTTTGACTTGTCGGGTTGTGAGCTTTACACTTCCTGCGAACCTTGCCCGATGTGCTTGGGAGCGATTTATTGGGCAAAATGTGATAAAATTTACTATGGAAACTCTCGTGAAGATGCCGCAAAAGCGGGTTTTAATGATGCTTTTATTTACGATGAAATTCCACTACCGCTATCTGAACGCAAAATAAAAATGGAGAAGTTAGGGAATGAAGAAGCTCAAAAGGCTTTTCAACTCTGGGAGGAAAAGATGGATAAGGTGCATTATTGAGTCTATGAGTTTAAAGTTGATGCGTTTAAAATAACGCATCAACTTTAAACTCATAGACTCTAAACTCATAAACTCAAATTATGCTTATCAGAATCGTTAGAATGACTTTTCGAGAAGATAAAGTCGAAGAATTTTTAGAGATTTTTAATCATTCAAAACACCAAATTCGGGCTTTTGAGGGCTGTTTACATTTGGAATTTTTACGGGATAAAAATGCCCCAAATATCATGATGACGTATAGCCACTGGGAATCGGAAGAGCATCTAAATGTCTATCGTGAATCTGACTTATTTAAAACTACTTGGGCAGCAACAAAAGCCCTCTTTGCGGATAAACCTGTGGCTTTTTCTTCGGAACGGGTAGAGGTTTTGTAGTTTACTATTTATTTAGGAATGGGTAAACAACAACATAACTTAGGAATGGGTAAACAACAACTTATGACGGTTTATATGATTCTTTTACTGATATTTAAGAGCTATTTTTCGTTAAAGAGCGATGCGATTCGCCTTAAAATACCCCTTAACTATCAAAAAAATAATTCACCTAAACCATTACAAGTTATTATTTACCCATTCCTTATTGAAGTTTAGTACACTGTTTAATAAGTTATTTTCACTTCCCGAAAGTAGAAGTAACTTTCGGGAAGTGAATTCCTAAGCTACTTCCCGAAAGTTGTTTCTACTTTCGGGAAGTTCTCCAATCGAAGATTTTAGGGTAAAAATCATCCAGAAAACTTATTAAACAGTGTATTTAGATTAGTCAATTTTTTAAAAGTTGGCTAATCTTGGCAATATTCCTTCACAATATATTCTGATAAGTTATGTCGCACTCTATATATTGAATTCAAAACAATATTTTCAGCAAAAATACCTAAAACAAGGCGTAAAAATACCTGTTTTTGAAAGTGGGTATTTTTACCCTTCTATACTTTCTAAAAATCTGCCAACTTTGTATCACTCAAACGAATTGAGTCGTGCAAATCTGCTACACGTTATTTGGCGGATACTAACACATCAAAACAATTACATCATGGCAACATCAGTTGGTAAATTCAGTCTTCACAATGGAGGCGGTTTCGTAGTATCAATTTCTTTCGATTATTTGGATGAAAATCTCCAAAAGCAACGTTCGAAAAGCGGTTCAAATTTCCCATTGGGGCAAACGCAAACCGTTGATCCAGGTACTTTGGGCGTTCCAGATGGTTCAACGTTATGGCTTCATGCCGATGTGGTTTGGGGTACGGATAATGTGGCTTCGCAAGGGTTTATCTATGAATCAGGAGATGGCTCGACTGCCAACTACACCATCACGGGAACAACCTTAGACAATACGATGGGGTTGATTAATGTGAGTAATTAAATGGAGTAATTTTCATAAAAAGCCTTCCAACTCTAAAATTGGAAGGCTTTTTTGTGGTTTAGAATTAAAAAATACCTACATTTATCTTCATCAATAAATCAACTCCGCATGAAAAAACTCCTAATCCTCCTCCTAACGGCACAAACAATTTTTGCCCAAGAAATGCCTCGAATATTGCCTTTGAAAGATCGTGCTGTGGTTCAAGACCAATTATTGGAAGAGCGTTTCAAAACCCTTTTGCCTTCATTGATGCGGAAGCAAGGGATTGATATGTGGCTCATCATCGCCCGTGAGTATAACGAAGACCCAATTATCAAAACCATGTTACCTTCCACGTGGTTAAATGCCCGCCGTAGAACCATTTTATTGATTCACGACAAAGGCGAAAAGGATGGTTTGGAGTGTTTGGCGGTGGCTCGTTATAATATAGGAAGTGTTTTTAAATCTGCTTGGAAACCCGAAGAAGAACCCAACCAATGGAAACGACTTTCGGCTCTGATTGAAGAACGAAATCCAAAGAAAATTGCCCTTAATATTTCAGAACAATACGCTCATTCCGATGGACTTTCTCATTCAGAATATGAAGGTTTAATGCAAAACATTTCGCCCAAAACGAAAGAGAAAGTTGTTTCAAGTGAAAGATTATCAGTCGGTTGGCTCGAAATTCGCACGCCCCATGAGATTGCCCTCTACGAAAACCTTAATAGAATTACGCACCAAATCATTAACGAAGCCTTTTCAGAAAAAGTCATCACCCCAGGTGTAACCACCACCGAGGACGTAGTATGGTATTTGCGTGAAAGAGTAGCAGAATTGAAATTAGACACGTGGTTTCACCCCACTGTGGACGTTCAAAGAGCTGACACCAAACTCTACGGTTTTGACAGTAAACCCGAGCAAGAGGTTATTTTGCCAGGCGATTTATTGCACTGTGATTTTGGGATTACCTACCTCCGCCTCAATACGGATGTGCAGGAATTGGCTTACGTTTTACGTCCCGAAGATACCGATATTCCCGAATATTTAACCAAAGCCTTTGCCTCAGGAAATCACTTGCAGGATATTATGACGGGCTTTTTTAAGGTTGGAATCACGGGCAATCAAATCTTGGCACTTTCATTACGAAAAGCCGAACAGGATGGTGTAGTGGCACAAATTTACTCGCATCCTGTGGGTTATCACGGTCATGCGGCGGGTCCAGCCATCGGGATGTGGGATATGCAAGGGGGCGTGCCAGGCAATGGCGAATATCCTATCAATGAAAATACCGCCTACGCCATAGAACTAAATGCGAAAGTAAAAATCCCCGCTTGGAACAATAAAGAAATCCGCATCATGTTGGAAGAACAGGGGCTTTTTATCAATAATAAAGTACATTATATTGATGGAAGGCAAAAGCAGATTTTAAGTATTCCGAGGCGGGGGAAGGTTGGGTATTTGGGGCAATGATTCATCAATACTTCAATGCCAACTTTTATTGATATTGGTGAAGCAGTCTTTTACCAACACGAATGAAACTGTAAGGAACTGAAAAACAATAAGTAGACGTTTTTTAAATGCCCTTTTTTGCACCACTCTGCGTTGCGGAATGCCGCCCAGATTAAATCCTCATTTAGCGATGCTAAACTGCGGCGACCGTCGCACGGTTTTATCGCCTTGATTGGCACAAAAAATAACATTTAAAAATTCATCCACTTATTATTTTCCCGTTCCTAATATATTATCTACCAACATCTCGACGAATACCAAATTTAAAGTTTAAATGTGTCTTTTGTGTAAGCCTTCGTTTTGAGCGAAGGCTTACACAAAAGACATAATGAGTTCAACCGACATTTCCCACCCTTTCGCATTGGACGAGGTACATGGCGCAGCGGAAGGAAACCGAGGGGTGCGTAGATGGACCGCATAATTTAGTTTTCCAATGTGCCGCCGGGAAGCCATACTCCACATTAGCAGCCAACATAACCGTTTGGCGCTTACTACATGCTGCACCATTTACCCCATTTTTAGGCGCCCCTGACACGACACAGATTTCCATCTGACGGGTTAAATTCCCAGAAGAGTGGCAAAAATTACACCTCCCCTGGTATACCGCCACCGCCCAGATTTAACCAAGCAGTGTAATTTAACGTAAAAACAGATTGTGTTGCACATCAAGCCTTAGGGAATGTGAGGAAAAACAGCTTTTAATAATACAATTAACACTCATATCAATCAATTACAAGAAGTCCATAGTTTAAATTATATCTTGATGGATAGTGCAGGTTATACCAAAGATAGTATTGAGGCTTGCAATACAACGATTAAATGGATAAGTCGAGTCCCTGAAACTTTGACAGAAAGTAAATTAGCCATCGAAAAAACTTACGCTGATTGGACTTATTTAGCGGACGGTTACGCATATGTTGCATTAAATTCTACTTACGCAGGTATTGCTCAGCGTTGGTTATTGGTATTTTCACAAGAAGCCTATCAGCGAGAACTTTTGACTTTAAAGAAAAATTATCTCAAAGGTAGTCAAAAAGAGTACAAGGATTTTGCCAAGTTGTGTAAAGAGGCTTTTGACTGCGAAAAAGATGCTCAAAAAGCGATAGACAAATTTGACTCAAAGTGTAAGTATATGTCCGTCAGTGATTTAAAAATTAATAAGGTTGCTTTTTTTGATAAAAAGGGAAGACCAAAAAAAGATGATACACCTGCTGGGTATCGTTATTTTATTCAAGCAAATGGCTATTGCTCAATAGATACTTTTGAAAAAATGGCACATACCAAAGGTAAATTCATCATCGCAACCAATGAGTTAGATGAAGTTAGATTGCCTATTGAGCAATTTTTTACCAACTATAAGCAACAAGCTAAGGTAGAACGAGGGTTTAGGTTTTTAAAAGACCCCCAGTTTATGGCGGCTACTTTGTTCGTCAAAAAACCAGAGCGAGTCGAGGCACTTTTATTTATAATGACGCTTTGCTTGAGCGTTTATGCCGCAATAGAGTACAGAATAAGGAAGGCATTGATAGAAAAAGACCTTACTTTGCCTAATCAACTCAAGAAAGAAGTCAAAAATCCGACCGCAAGATGGATTTTTACCTGCTTTAACCCCGTCAATGTGCTTTATATCAACCAAAAACCAAGAATTTTAAATTTGAATGACCTTCATCGTAAAATTATTGAACTCTTGGGGACTAAATATTTTAAATACTATTTCTTAAATTAAGGCTGGGAAATGTCGGTTCTAAAATCAGTTTTAAAAAGTTATAAAAGTTAAAATCAAGATGTATCATGAAATTTTATTCTCTGTTTTTGTGCATTAACAAAGCTATTTTTTTAGTGGTTATGATGTATTTTACTCAATTCTCATTCGCCCAAAAAGTAGGCGTTAGCGAGTTGAACCCTGGCATTTATCCCAATTCATAACCCATAAACTCGCACTCTCTCATTATTCACACCAACTACCAATTTCTCCCCCACCATTTCCATACTCCGCACGTCTCCTTTCAAGTTCAAACCCGTTTTATTGCTGGAAACATAGCTAAAATTTCCTTTGCCATCCCCCAATAAAACCGTTCCGTTTGAGGCATCGTATTTCCCAAATTTGATGCGGGCGGTTGATAAATTTCCTGCCAGAATCAAATCTTTTTTACCATCATTATTTACATCCGCCACCGCCATTGCATACACGGGAGCAAATTGCACTTGCTGGGGTAATGATTTAATTTTCAGGGATTTACCTATATTTTCTAAATAAACCGTTTGTAAATTAGTAGCTTTCAGAGTGGTTGAAGTAGCTAATTCTGAACTACTAAACATATCCGTAATTTGAGCATCGGCGTAGGTTTTGTAATCAGTAAATCTCTTTTTCAACATCGGTAAATGTTCTAAAAGATCGTCTCTTGAAGCCATTGGGTAAGATTTTCCTTCCAAATAATAACTTATAATTGGGTCAATCGTTCCGTTATCGTCGAAGTCCTTGAAAGTGATTTCTGCGGGTTGAGATTCGCTCACTTTTATCTGTGAGTTCTGCCCATGATTACCCACAATGATATCCACATCACCGTCATTATCCATATCGTCTGCCGTGATTTTATTCCAAAAACCATTCATGGGTTGTGTAATCCAAGAAGCAGATTCATCCACTAATTTTCCTTTTTGATTAATGAAAACTTTTATCGGCATCCATTCACCCACCACAATTAAATCTTTCTGATTATCCTTGTTCATATCCACCCAAACGGCATCCATAACCATACCTAAATTGCTGATTATCGGTTGATTAGCTTTCGTAAAAATGCCTTTTCCTTGATTGATTAGCATAAAACTTTCGGGCGTTACAGGATAGTTTTGAGAGACTAATCTTCCACCTACAAAAAGGTCTAAATCTCCATCGTTATCAACATCGGCAGCCCGAACGCATGAGCCACTGATTAGCTCTTTGGGTAATGTACTTTTAATGAAATTTCCTTTGCCATCATTCAAATAGAGTCGGTCTTGAAGATTGGCATCATTTGGGTTCAATTCATAGCCTCCACTCACCACATATAAATCTAAATCTTTATCATTGTCAGCATCAAAAAACGTAGCTCCACAGTCCTCAGAGGCAATATCTTGCTTAAAAATGACTTGTGATTTTTGCGTAAATTGTCCACCTTTTTGTTGTAAGAAAACCTCTCCTGATTGCCCCGAAGCTCCGCCCACAAAAAGGTCTTCTAATCCGTCATTATTAATATCCCCTTTTGCCAAACAAGGTCCCGACCGTGAGAGCATATTGGGCAATAAAATCTGAGATTTAAAGTCGTTAAAAGCGTTTTCGGTGTGGGTGAAATTGAGATTACTTTCTTGTTCGGTGAAGATTTTTTTATTGATAATATCCTGATAAACAAATACTTGGTTCGCTTCTGATTTTTTCACGCTCAACATTTGATTCGGTTTTACATTCCTCAAAACTTGCTTTTTATCATCTTGCCAAATAACTACCACTGAATCAATTTGAGCGGATTTCCCAACCCCAAAATTCAAGATTTGTTCTACTGACGACTGAAAACCTCGCACGGGGATTTGCTCTTGCATATAGGTTTGTCCACCTGCATACACAAGCACCTTTGAACCCACGCCCGAAGCGTTTTTAGCATCACCTAATAACTTGACTTTCAGATAATTATGTTGAAGTAAAGTATTACTATTATTTTGATAAACCGTGGCGTATTCGTTGATATTATTAACCACCAAATCTATATCACCATCGTTATCAAAATCTGCATAAGCCGCACCGCTTGAAACCACATTGCCCCCAATTCCCCAATCCTTATTTTTCTTATCGAAAGTTAGATTTCCTTTGTTTTGGAAGACATAACTTTCAGTAGTTGATTTGGGCATTTTCTCGATAAATTGACTTACTGATAATTGCTGAGTTTGCCCTTCGTTTGCCTTAATTTGTTCATCGGTAGTGAATTTCAAGAAATCCATATCGGTATAATCTTTCACGAAACCGTTGGTGATAAAAAGGTCTTTGAAACCGTCATTATCATAATCTTGAAACAATGCCGACCATGACCAATCCGTACTGGAAACCCCCGAAAACTGGGCTATTTCTGCAAAATGACCATTTCCATTATTGAGGTGCCTTTTACTAGTCAAGCTGCGACTTGTAAAAAGGACCCCCAAAACCCCAAAACCCAAAACCCCAAAACCCCAAACCAATAATTCAATCTTGATATTAGAAAGTGTAAATTAAATCACATTAACTCTCAATATATAAATACTCCTTCCCCTTCTTGTTCCATCTCATCCCACAGTGGGTGCTCTCCTCCCATTGGATATTTCTTTTTAGAGTTGATCCCCTCGTTGATTCCAACCTTCCCATTCTCAAAGTCACTACCCATTCACTGGGGCATTATAGGAATCACCAATTCAATGATTGAGTCAATAGAGGCAAATTACACAATTAAGTGGTCAACTTCCCCATTTAATAACTTTCCACCCAGGGGGACTCCCGACTGCGGAGCTAACCCATCTTGTTCAGAATTTTCTCCTCTTCAACGGGCTGAGTCTTGATCATCCCCACCCCCTCGACTGGAAAAGATAAATCTCAAATACACAAAATATTTCGGGAAATTGGAGCAATTTG